>CAVTDM010000023.1:0-124470 GCA_963733415.1 uncultured Gammaproteobacteria bacterium
TCAACGTGTTCTAGATTGCATTAGGACGTTAGTGTTCTAGACTGCATGCAGTCTAGTACCCAAGCATCCTAACGCCCTCGGCCATGCCGCCCCCAACTCCCTCCCCGCCGCGAGGACGGTGCGCCGTCGAACTGGGACCGCTACCTGGACCTGCTCGCGCACCGCGGCGTGCCCGAGAAGATGCGTCCCTGGTACGTCCGCCGGGTCGAGGCGTTTCTGAAGGCGCCACGCCCGGAGTCCTTGTCACGGCTGACCGCGGAGCAGATCATCGGCTACGTGCAGAAGGTGTCGAGCGTCGCGCAGCTGGCCGATTGGCAGTTTCGTCAACTGGTTGACGCCTTGCAACTGCTGTTGGTTGATCTGGCGCAAGTCCCCACCGGAAAAGTGGTTGACTGGGGCTGGTGGAAGGCCGGCGGGAAGGGGATGGAAGCGGACCATCCGGCGATTGCGCGGTCGCAACCGCCGCGCGCGAGCTTTCTGCGGGCCCGACCTTCGCGCGCGCGCAACGGCGTTTCCGGTCCTGGAGACCCTGGGGCGGACCATCCGGCCACGCAGTATTCGATCCGCACCAAACAGGCCTATCTTGACTGGGGCCACCGCTTCCTGGGGCTCTGCGGAGAGACACCGACCGAGACACTGGGGGTCGAGGACGTGCAGCGCTTCCTGACGCATCTGGCGGGGCGCTCCCAGTGGCGCCCCTGTCGCTTCGGGTGGTCTTTTGGACTGTCCGCTTGTTGAGCTGTTACGAATTGCCTCGGGACCGGCGGCCAGCCGCTCCCATCAACCCGCGCCACTGCTGTCGCGCCCGATCGACCAGGAAGGGCCACAGGCGACCCTTCTCCCAGAGGATGCGGGCGAAAAGCCAACCCTTGTCCTTGGGCGGGGTCCTGGGATGGGGGCGGGGGACCAGCCGGATGGCGCCGCGCGCGCAGGTGTCGATGCAGGCCCCGCAACCCAGGCAGACGGCGCTGTCCACCCCGGCGTAGCGCCGGGCCTTGGGCAGGGTGCGGGCCTCGTCGGCGATGCCGATGCACTTGACGTTGCAGGTCTTGAGACAGTCCCCGCAATAGTCGCAGCGTGCCGGGTCCACCGCCGCCAGGAAGGGGGTCTTGGCGATGCCGTCGCTGAAGCCGGACTGAACGCCCGCCATCAACTCGCAGCAGCAGCGGCAGCAGTTGCAGATGAAGGAGGGGCGTTCGCGCACGTTGTCCGTGACATGGGTGAGCCCCAGGCCCCGGGCCTGGTCCAGGGTGGCGAGCATGGCGGCCTTGTCGCGCTCCTCGGCGAAGCCCCGGCGCACCAGGAAGCGCGCCCCCTCGCCCAGGACCATGCAGATCCCCTCCACCGGGGCACCCTTGCGGCAGGGCTCGCCCAGGTGCTCCTTCTTGTGGCGGCAGTAACAGAGGGTCACGGCGCAGTAGTCGGCATCCGCGATGATCCGGCGGGCGTCCTCGTAGGGGGTGACCCGGGAGCTGACCGGAATATGCTCGTCATAGACCAGGGCACGGGTGAGCTGGGTGGGGCTGCCGAAGAACTCGCCACCCTGACCCTGACGGCCGTTCTCGTGCAGATACTCGGACATGAGCCGGGCCAGGTCAGCCAATGGGATCGGGGCGGTGAGGCTGGGCTGGCGGCGCATGAAGGTGAACTCCATGAAGCCGATGAGCCCCGGCACCAGGAGATAGTAGGTCGCGCGCCCATAGGGGAGGTCCATCACCAGGCCCTTGTGGGCCATGGACTCCAGGACCTCGGCCAATTCCGACCCCGGGACCCCGGTCAACTCCTCCAGCTCGCGGGCGGTGGCCTCGTGCAGGGGGAAACGGGAGGCGACAAAGGCCTCCTGCTCGGTGAACAGCAGAGCTCAGGATCTCCCGCAGCTTGGCGCTGTCCACCAGGCCGATGGGGTAACGGTTAAGCCGGTCGATCAGGGGGACCAGGGACGACTTGGTGCCCAACAGGTGGCCCATGGGGTCCTCCGGCGTGGATGGGGCGGGTGCCGCTTCGTCGCAGGACGGCAGTATAGCGCTGACGCTCAGGGGAGCAGGTTCGCCCCGGTGGGAACGGCCGGTGGCCGCGAATGCGGTTTGCCCGTTACCGCGCGGCATCGCGGCGGCCGCAACCGGCTCCCACGGCACGACAGTGTGCCTGTTACGGCAATCCCCGCCGGGGCGCGGACGCCCGGTCTTCCTCAGGCGTCCAATTGCTGGGCCGCCCGTTTGCGGAAAACGCGCATTTCTTTGGCGGCCTGGATGTCACCCTTGCGCTCAGCGGCGGCGATGCCCTGGTCGTAGGCGACGACCGCCTCCGCGGACCGCCCCTGGGCAGCGAGGGCCTTGCCGTAGAGCTTCCAGGCGGCCGAATAATCGGGGTCCTTCGCAACCGCCGCGGCCAGGTGTTCTGCGGCGGAAGCGGGATCCCCGGCCTTCAGGTACTCGTTGCCCAAGCCGTAGCGGAGCAGGGCGGAGTCCTGGCCGCGGGCGAGCAGGGCCTGGAGGTTGTCGATGACGGCCATGGTGGTTCTCCGTTGCCTGCTCAGAGGACCCCGTTGGGGTCGGGGGGGTGGGTGCCCGGCAACGCCAGGATGCGGGTGGACGCGAGTCCCAGGGCGTGCAGCACCCGGTTGCTCAATTCCGCTGGGGAGCGGGCTATGACCTCCGCTGGGACGCCGTGGCGGACAGTCAGCCGGTCGAAGTCCTCGAAGCCGTAGGAGACCATGAAGGGATGCATGCCGCTGCCCACGGCGGCCAGGTAGTCCTTGGCCTCGTCGCCGCAGGCATAGGCGCGGGCGGGGTTGATGGCAAATTGGTCGCGCACCTGACGGAACGCGGTGAGTTTGTCCTCGCGCAGGGGCAGGTGGACCAGGAAGTCGAAGCGCCGCGGGTCGAAACCCTGGCGCCGGAACAGGCGCTCCAGGGTCAACAGGGGCTCGCGGGTGATGTTGCGGGTGACTATCCCGACGCACAGGTCCGGCTGGTCCGTGAGCCGCTGCATCAGTACCTCCATGCCGGGGTAGAGGGATGCCTCCTCGCGGTAGACCTCGGTCAGGGTGTCGATGAGGAGTGAGCGTTTGCGCCCGGCGATCTGCTTGCGCAGATTGCGTGGGAACTCCTTGATGCCGCCCAGGTATTTGAAGAGGTTCCGGCGCTTCTGGAAGCGGGCGAGGGGGCCGATGGCCATGCCGTGATGGGCGAAGGTCTGGTCGATGGCGCTGAAGGCGTCGATCGTCGTGCCGTCGGCGTCCAGGATCACCAGGCGTTCATTGCTGTACATGGCGGTCAGGTCCAGGGATTGGGGATACCGTGGGTGGCGGGGGTTGCTCGTCCTAACGAGAACATATAGCCGTCATTCAACGCGGGTGGACGGAAATAATTCAGGCCCTTCGCGTTGCTCAGCGCCTCACCATGAGGGTGGGGCGGCAAGCAACGACGAAGGGGACTAAGGCGATTTCTGTCAAATCATGTGCCACCTCGCTCGTCTTTTCGCCCGCCTTCGGCGTCGCACCGACAGTCACATAGCCCCGCTATGCTCCTATCGGCGCTTCTTGAAGGCAGACGAAAATCCTTCGCGATCTGGTACATGATTTTCCGGCAATCGCCTACGTGGACACCGCCGCCAAGGCCTGTCGGGCGATGGCCAGTTCCTCGTTGGTCGGGATGACCAGGACCTTGACCCGGCTGTCCAGCGGTGCTGACCACCCGCTCGCCCCGCGCCTGGCGCCTGGTTGGCACCCTCGTCCATCACGATGCCGAGGGTCTCCAGTCCCGTGCAGGCGCGGCGGCGGGTGTCGGCATCGTTCTCGCCGATGCCGCCCGGTGAACACGATGGCGTCCACCCGGCCCAGTTCCGCGTAGTAGGCGCCGATATACTTGCGCAGACGGTGGGCGGTGATGCCGATGGCCAGTTCGGCGGCCTCATTGCCGTCCGCCGCCAGGCGCTGGATTTCCCGCATGTCGTTGACCCCGCAGATACCCAAGAGCCCGCTCTGGCGATTGAGGAGGTCGTCGATGGCCTGGGAGTCGAGCCCCAAGTTCTTGGACAAGATAAAAGATGATGGCGGGGTCCAGGTCGCCGCAGCGGGTACCCATGACCAGGCCCTCCAGGGGGGTCATACCCATGGAGGTGTCGATGCTGAGCCCTGCCTGGATGGCGGTGGCGCTGGCCCCGTTGCCCAGGTGCAGGGTGATCAGGTTGCACTGGTCGAAGGGCTTGCCCAGCAGGGCCGCGGCGCGCTCCCCCACGTACTGGTGGGAGGTGCCGTGGAAGCCGTAGCGACGCACCCGGTGCTCCTTGTAGAGATACTCCGGAATGGCGTAGCGGTAGGCGGTGCGCGGCATGGTCTGGTGGAAGGCGGTATCGAACACCGCCACCGAGGGCACGTTGGGGAAGAGCTGGCGGGCCACCTGGATGCCGTCCAGGTTGGCCGGGTTGTGCAGGGGGGCCAGCGGGATCATGTCCCGGATCGCATCCGCCACCTCGTCGTCACACGACCGCGGGCTGGCGGAAGTGCTCACCGCCATGGACCACCCGGTGGCCGATGGCGGCCAGCTCGGCCAGGTCCGCCAGCACCCCGCCCGCCCGCAGGGCGGCGATGATGCGGTCGATGCCGTCCTGGTGGCTGGGGATGGATGCACGGGCCTGGCCGGTTTGGGATTGACCCGCCGGGTCCGTCCAGGTGTAACGAAGCTCGCCTTCCTCCTCGCCGATGCGGCTGACGGCACCAAAGGCGATCGCGCTCCAGGTCGCGGTCTCGAACAGCTGGAACTTGATGGAGGAACTACCGGAGTTCAGGACCAGGACCTTCATGCCGCGATTTCCTCGCGGACGCCAGCATCAGCGGGCGGTCGCTGGCGCGGGCTTGACCTCGGCCGCCGAGCGGGCCTGTCTCGCGGCGTCGGCCTCGGCCGCCGCATCGGTCTGGGCCTGGATGGCGGTGATGGCGACGGTGTTGACGATGTCGGTGACGGTGCAGCCGCGGCTCAGATCATTCACCGGCTTCTTCGAGCCCTGCAGGATCGGGCCGATCGCCACGGCCCCGGAGCTGCGCTGCACCGCCTTGTAGGTGTTGTTGCCGGTATTGAGGTCCGGGAAGATGAAGACCGTGGCATGACCCGCCACCTCGCTCCCGGGCATCTTGGAGGCGGCGACGCTCGGCGTCGACCGCGGCGTCGTACTGGATCGGGCCCTCGATCTTCAGGTCCGGACGGCGCTCCCGGGCGATCCGCACGGCCTCGCGCACCCGCTCCACGTCCTCGCCCTTGCCGGAGGCGCCGGTGGAATAGGACAGCATGGCCACCATGGGCGCGATGCCGAAGGCGGCGGCGGTGGTGGCGGAGGAGATGGCGATATCCGCGAGCTGCTCGGCGTCCGGGTTGGGGTTGACGGCGCAGTCCCCGTAGACCAGCACCTGGTCGGGCATGCACATGAGAAAGACGCTGGAGACCAGCTTGGTGCCGGGGGTGGTGCGGATGGTCTCGAAGGCCGGCCGGATGGTGTGCTGGGTGGTGTGGATGGCGCCCGAGACCATGCCGTCGGCGTCCCCGCAGTAGACCATCAGGGTGCCGAAATAGCTCAGGTCCTCCAGGGTGTCGAAGGCCATCTGCTCGGAGATGCCCTTGTGCTTGCGCAGCTCGAAATAGACCTTGCGCATAGCGCGCCCGGTCCGGGGAGGTCACCGGGTCGATGATGCGGATCCCGTTGAGCTTGAGGCCCAGCTCGGCGATGCGGCGGTGGATCTGCTCCGGGTCCCCCAGCAGGGTCAGGTCTGCCACCTTGCGCAGGGTCAGGATCTCCGCGGCGCGCAGGATGCGGTCGTCGGTCGCCCTCCGGTAGCACGATACGCTGGCGGTTGGCCTTGGCGCGGCGGATCAGTTCGTACTCGAACATCAGCGGGCGTGATACGTTCCGAATGGCGCACGCTGATCCGCCCGCGCAGTTCGTCGAGGTCCACATTGGACTCGAAGACGCCCAGGGCGGCGGCGATCTTGCGTTCGTCGCCGGGCAGGATCGTCGGCCTCGATCCGGTTGACGTTCAGGCTGGTGGTGAAGGTGTCGGTCGGCACGCACAGGATCGACACCTTGGTGCGCCGCAACCCCTCCAGCAGGCGCTGGACATTGGGTGCCGGGTGCTGGCCGCCGGTCAGCAGGAGACCGGCCACCCGCGGGAAGGCGGCGGAGGCGTCCGCCGCCAGGCTGGCGAGGATGATGTCGGAGCGGTCCCCCGGGGTGATGATCAGACAGCCGTCTTCCACATAGCTCAGGAAGTCCGGCACCTCCATGGCCGCCACCTTGTAGTTGGTGACCACCTGATTCAGGGAGTCGCCCTCGCCGCACAGGCAGTCCGCCCCCAGGGCCTGGCGCACCTCGGCCACCGTCGGCATGCCCAGGCTGGGCTGCTCCGGCAGGACATAGACGTTCTCGTTCGCCGGCATCAGGGCCCGGGCGCGGGTCAGGACCTGCTCCAGGTGCTCCGGTGCCACCCCATTGATGACGCTGGCGAGGAAGTCCCCGCCCCGATTGCGCATGGACTCGTGGGCCAACTGCAGGGCGTCCACGGCCTCGTCCGGGCTTGCGCCCAAAGCCCTTCACGACCACCACCAGGGCGCAGCCCAGGTTATTGGCGAGATCGGCGTTGAAGTCGAACTCCAGCGAGGGCACCAGGCCATTGAAAGTCGGTCCCGGCGCACACGACCAGGTCGCAGGCTTCCTCCAGCATCTTGAATTTATTTAGGATCAGCTTCAGAAAATCATCGTACTGACCGGCCGCGACCAGGTGCCGTGCGGTTTCGGCGGTGCAGCCGTAGAGCATTTCCGGGGAGAAAGGCAGGCTGTAGCGGCTTCGGATCAGATTGGTCAGGTTGTCCTGTTCCGCACCCGTGGCCACCATCGGCCGGAAGAAGCCCACCCGCCGGTTGACGGCGGAGAGCATCTCCATAAAACCCAGGACGACCACGGACTTGCCGCTGCCAGAACTGGCCCCGGCGATATAGACACTTTGCATACTCAAGGACTCTCAAAGAGACCCGGGAGGGGGAGTCGGGGGTGCCGCGGCCAGGACGGCGGCACCCCGCTGAGTCCCGCATCCCAAGGACTCACGGAAAAGACAGCAATCCCCAGATGGGCGGTGCCCCGGGGGTTGGATCGACGGATGGGGCACATCATGCCCCAGATTCACGGGGCTTATGTTAACGCGCGGCGACGGGGGCGGTGTGGTTTTCGGCGATGTCGGTCGGCACGGCGAGCGCCCGTGTCTCTGCCCTGCGCCCCGTGGCCGCGACGGGCTTGGCGAGATACTGCAGAAGCCGCATCGCGGCTCCCACTGGGTCCATTCCGATGCTGCGAGTCGGGCGATCGGCCGTCCTTGGTCACTCGGCGTTCCGAGCCGTCAAGTTGGAACAGGACTCGGGTGTCAGCGACGGGGGCAAACCCTGGGCTGACCAGACGGGACGCCCGTTGCTGCCCCTGAGCGGGGGTGGCAGGGAACGGAGGGGTTTAGACGCAGCCAGTCGGTTTTGGCAGGCCGCCCCACTTGCAGATCAGTTTCATGGGGCCTTTCTTGAAGATGTCGTAGAGGTCTTTCGTGGACACCCCCTGCTTCTTGGCAAAGATGCGGATGGGCGGCACCACGCCGTTCTCCTCGTACATGGCCCGCGCCTGGGTGATGAAACCCATGACCTGCTCGGTCATTTCAAAGTCGTCCATGCGGGCCAGTTCCAACGCGATCTCCTCGCTCCAGTCGTCACGGTTGACCAGAAATCCCTCGCCATCCAGGGGTACACTCAGGGCCGCAGTCGTCATCTCGATGTCTCCAATGATCAGGCTTGCATTGCATTGTTCTCTGCCAGGTAAGGTGGAGACAGACCGGGGCGAATCAACGCGGGACCGATGCTGTCCGGGCGGCTGCTCGTTCCGGGATTTCTTGAGGGCGGAGACATGATCGACCCCGGAGCGCCCGGAGCGCCCGGCGCGTCGCCGGTGGCCGCGACATCTGATCCGGGGCCCGAGACTCAGGGTCGGCGAGGTCCCGTTCGAGTGGACCCCTGCACCGGGGCTGTCCTCAGTCCTCTCCGATCACCCGTTCATCGCGCGGGGTCGCCAAGAGCCGTTCCGCTTCGCCCTGCTGCTTCGCGAAGATGAGCCGAAACTCGACCCCGGGCGCACCCGTTGGGCGTAGGGCACGGACCTGGGCGCGCGCCTCTTGATAGTTCTCCAGGGTCGCCAGGTGTTCAAGGACGCGGGGCGGGGAAATCTTGTACACGAAATAGGGCATGGCAACCTGTCCGACACAACAACATGGATTGATGGGTGGCCGCTCCGCGCGGGGCAGACGCCACGGGGCCTGCGGCTGCCGCTGCTGCTGAAGCAACCGCCGCCTGAGGCCGGCAGTTTAGCGTGAATGTTGTGCGAGCGGCCTGCGGTCGCGATATAGGCGCGTCCTGTGTCGAGGCGTCTCTTCTCGGCACAGGTCGCTCCCACCGAGGACTTTCATCCTCCAGCGTGGCTTCGCCACTGTTGATGTCCGTCAGCCGAATCCGGCCCCGCGGTAATCAGGTCCAGGGCTGCCCGTCGCGCGTTTCGTCCGGGCTGGCCCGGCGGGCTTGCTGACGACCCAGTGCCCAGGCGATGTGCTCCCGCACCAGGGGACTGGGGTGATCGACACGCGCTGCCAGGGCTCCCTGCACCGCGGCGGACTCCGGGGCATTGCCCAAGGCGACGGCCAGGTTGCGCAGCCAGCGCGCATGGCCGATGCGACGAATCGCCGAGCCTGCGGTGCGGGTGAGGAAGGTCGCTTCGTCCCAGGCGAAGAGGTCCAGCAGGGTCGTCTGGTCGAGCCCCTGGCGGGGGCGGAAATCGGATTCCGCCGTCAGGCGGGCGAAGCGGTTCCAGGGGCAGACGAGTTGGCAGTCATCGCAGCCGTAGATGCGGTTGCCGATCAGGGGCCGCAGGGGTTCCGGGATGCTGCCCTGGTGTTCGATGGTGAGGTAGGAAATGCAGCGGCGGGCGTCGAGCAGGTAGGGTGCCACGATGGCCCGGGTTGGACAGACCTCCAGGCAGGCCTGGCAGCGGCCGCAGTGGTCTTGGGTCGGGGTGTCCGGGGGCAGGTCCAGATCCGTGTAGACCTCCCCCAGGAAGAACCAGGAGCCGGCGCGCCGGTCGATCAGATTGGTGTGCTTGCCGATCCAGCCCAGGCCCGCGCGCTGGGCCAGGGGCTTCTCCAGGACCGGCGCGGAATCCACAAAGACGCGATAACCGAAGGGCCCGATCAGCGTGGTGATGCGCTCTGCCAAGCGTTGCAGGCGGCGGCGCAGGACCTTGTGGTAGTCCCGTCCCAGGGCGTAACGGGAGATGAAGGCCGTGGCCGGGTCGCCCAGGACCTGGGCCGAGATCACTGGGGACTCGGGGAGATAGTCCAGGCGGGCCGAGATCACGCTGCGGGTGCCAGACACCAGCTCCGCCGGTCGGGAGCGACGGGTGCCGTGGCGAGCCATGTAGTCCATGGTTCCGTGATACCCGGCCTGGAGCCAGTCGGTCAAGTGCGCCTCGGCGGTGCCCAGGTCCGTGTCCGTGATGCCGATCTGTTGGAAGCCCAGCTCGCGGCCCCAGGCCTTGATTGCCGCTGCGACGGCAAGGGGTTCGGGTCCGTGCGCGCGGGATGGGATCGGGGGCGGGTCGGCGCTGGACGTGGGCGGCTCAGGCATGGGATCACCGCATTCTGATCGTTTCAAAGCAGACGTAACTGGTTGACTTGACGCGACAGCGAGCGGTCGCAGACTTGGTGCCCTGGCGCAGTCTTCAGTCTTTGAGAAACCCGGCGACCGCATTGGCGAAGGCGTCTGGCTGGTCTGCGTAGACCCAGTGCCCCGCGTTGGGGATGGCACGCAGGCGGGCCAGCGGGAAACGCGCGCGAATGGAGGGCAGTCCCGCACCCGTCACATAGTCCGAGCGGCTGCCATAGAGGAAGAGGGCGGGGCCAGGGAACTGCCGATCTTCCGCCGCCGGGAAGCCCAGGATGTCATCCATGGCGCGGGCGAGGACCGCCAGGTTGAGCCGCCAGCGCCAGCCGGCGCTGGCCCCCGCCTGGGGTGCGTCATGGACGAGATTCTGCAGCAGATAGTCTCGCACCGGTGCGGCCGGTATGGCGGCGGCGAGACTGGCGTCCGCGTCCCGACGGTCCTCGAGGTCGCTAAGGGGTAGGGCGGCCAGCGCCCTCACCAGGGCCCCGTGGCGGCCGGGATAGACCACGGGGGCTATGTCCGCCACCACCAGGGACCCCAGCCGCGCGGGTGCGGTGAGGGCCAGCCACATGGCTGCCTTGCCTCCCATGCTGTGACCCACCAGGTGGGCTCGGGAGATGCCTTGGGCGTCCAGTAGCGCAACCAGGTCTGCGGCCATGGCCGGGTAGTCCATCCGTTCATCCCAGGGGGATTCTCCGTGATTACGCAGGTCCGGCACCAGCACCCGGCGCTCCCCGGCCAGGCGGCGGGCAATCCCGTGCCAGTTGGCGGCGGCGCCGAACAGGCCATGGACCAGGACCAGCGGGATGGCTCCCGGGGCGTCTTCCCCGTACTGACGCAGGTGCAGGTTCAACGCGGTCAAGGGGCTGGCACCGGGTCAAGTGGCCGTCGAAGGAGCGGATTCACCCTGCCATTGTCGCCCGCCATCACTCACCTCGCAGTTGATCTTTTCTAAATGCCCGTTTAGCGTGCCCGGCCTCTGGCGCCAGCGCTATCTCCTGCCCGGATCTGTCCTATGACCAGCCCCAAGACCGTCAACCCGGCTGCCCGCCCGACGCTGTCGGTCGTCATTCCGATGTATGACGAGGTGGACAATGTGGCGCCACTGCTGGCCCGTGTCCATGTGGGGCTGGCCAGCTATGCCGGGGCCTGGGAGCTGATTTGTGTGGACGACGGGAGCCGCGACGGCACCGGGGCGCGGCTGATGGACCTGGGGGCCGGCTATGGCCCTCATGTGCGCGTCATTCGGCTGCGCCGCAACTTCGGCCAGACGGCCGCCATGCAGGCGGGCTTCGAGGCCGCCCGCGGCGATCTGATCGCCACCCTGGACGGGGACCTGCAGAACGATCCGGCGGATATTCCCCGGATGCTGGATGAGTTGCTGGTCCGGGACCTGGACCTGCTTCAGGGCTGGCGCCGCCACCGCCAGGACGCACTGGTGCTGCGCAAGATCCCCTCGCGCATCGCCAACGCCCTGATCGGCCGGGTGACGGGCGTGAGCCTGCATGACTATGGATGCAGTCTCAAGGTCTATCGGGCGGAGGTGATCCGGGAACTGACCCTGCTGGGTGAGATGCACCGCTTCATTCCGGTCTGGGTCGCGGGCGTCACGGCGCCGGACCGCATCGGTGAGACGGAAGTCAGTCACCAGAGGCGCCGTTTCGGTGCCTCCAAGTACGGGATCTCGCGCACCTTCCGGGTGCTGATCGATCTGCTGTCCGCCTTTTTCTTTCTACGCTTCGGCTCCCGTCCGGGGCATTTTTTCGGCACCATCGGCATTGCGTTCGGGGCCATCGGCGGGGCCATGATGGCCTGGCTCCTGGCGGTTAAGTTCGGGCTTGGCCAGAACATCGGTCAACGGCCGATGCTGTTCGTCTCCATACTGTTTCTGGTGGCCTCCGCCCAGTTTCTCACCACCGGCGTTCTGGCAGAGCTGTTGATGCGCACCTTCTATGCCTCCAGCCCGCTGGCCCATCACCGCATCCGCGCCCAGACCGATCCCGCTGAGGCGGGCTGGAAGGCGCCTTCATGAGACTCGCCCAAGATCGGCTCAACAGGGTCTTCACCTCCCCCTGGCTGCTGGCCGCCGTCGTCGCCTTCGCCTTTTTTTGGCAGATCGGGACCCTGCCTCTGATCGACCTGGATGAGGGGGCCTTCACCGAGGCCACCCGGGAGATGCTCGCCAGCGGGAACTACATCACCCCCCATCGAGACGGCGCACCCCGTTACGACAAGCCGGTGCTCATCTACTGGGCCCAGGCCGCCTCCGCCAAGGTCTTCGGCTTCAATGAGTTCGCCCTGCGTCTGCCGTCCGCCCTGGCCGCCTCCCTGTGGGTGCTGGCGCTGTGGCTCTTCGTGCGGGAGCGCCTGGACGCCCCCACGGCCACGGTGGCCGGGCTGGTAATGGCCCTATCGCTTCAGGTCTCCCTCATCGCCAAGGCGGCCATTGCCGACGCCTTCCTGAACTTGTTTATTGCCCTGGCATTTTTCGAGATCTATCGCTTTTATCTCCGACCGGAGGCGGGCAGTCGCTCCGCCCCGGTGTTGCGGGCCTATCTGTGGATGGGCCTGGGCTTCCTCACCAAGGGGCCGGTGGCGGTCTTCTTCCCGGTATTGGTGAGCCTGCTTTTTTTCTGGTCCCAGGGCGCCCTGCGTCAGTGGCTCAAGGCGGTGCTGGCCCCCCTTGGCTGGCTGATCTTTGTGCTCGTCGCCGGCCCCTGGTACCTGGCCATCTATCTGGACGACGGACCCGGATTCTTCCAGAGCTTCTTCCTGAAGCATAACGCCGAGCGCTTTACCGAGACCATCCATAGCCACGGCGGTTTTCCGGGCTATTACCTGGTGATGCTCCCCCTGATGCTGCTGCCCTTCACCGGCTGGTTCCTGCGGCTGCTGCCTGACCTGTTGGCGGGCGGGCGCGCCGCCTGGGCGGACCCGCTGGACCGCTTTCTGTGGCTCTGGTTCGCGGTGGTCCTGGTGTTCTTCTCCTTCTCCGGGACCCAGTTGCCCCACTACCTGCTCTATGGCTGCACGCCGCTGTTCGTTCTGATGGCCCGTCATCGGGACCTGCTGACCAGCCGTTGGTTGGCCTTTGTCCCACCCCTGGCGCTCTTTGTCCTGCTGCTGTTGCTGCCCTGGGCCCTGGGGCTGATCGGCGCCGGGTCCCACAAGATTCACGAGGCGGCCATGATCGCGGAAGGTCGGGCCCTGCTGGATCGGGTCTATCTGGCCTGGGTCCTGGCCGGGACAGCAGCCCTGGCCCTGCTCCTGCTCTGGTCCCGACCGCCTCTGTGGCAGCGCCTGATCATGGCCGGATTGGTCCAGGGGCTGGTGGTCTTCGGGGTGCTCGTGCCGCGTGTCCTCACGGTGCAGCAGGCACCGGTCAAGGAGGCGGCCCTGCTGGCGCGGCGGCTGGACCTGCCGACCGTGGCCTACCGGACCTCCCTGCCGAGCTTCAGCGTCTACCGCGGCGCCATCACCCCGAACCGCCCACCGCGGCCCGGGGAACTGGCCTTCCTGCGGGTAGACAAGCTCGACCAGCTCAGCCGGGAGCTGCCGGATCTGCAACTCGATCTCGTCTATCGGCGGGGGCCGGTGGCCCTGGTGCTGGTGCGCACCGCAGTGCGCCCAACCGCGGGCGGACTGCCGGAGGGCCAGGATGGCTGAGGGTCTATTCCGGTGTCTGCGTCGGGACCTCGACACCGCACTAACCCTGGGCGCCGCCCGAAACCCGCTTGCCCCGACCAACGGCGGGGCCTGGCTGGCCGGTTGGGCACTGGTCTGTTTCACCGCCGGGCTGACCCTGTGGCTCGCCTGTGGCTATCACGGGGCCTTCGCGGCGCTCAACGCGGTGGCGACCAGCTACCCGGACTGGGTCCTGGCCGGCACCACGTCCCTCGGCGGGGAGGGAGTGGTCTTCGCCTTGAGCCTGTTATTCGCTCGCCGGTATCCCCGCGTCTTTTGGGCCCTGGTGCTGGGTGCCGTGGTTGCCGTTGCCTACAGTCGGGGTTTGAAGCCCCTGTTCGATGTGCCCCGACCGCCCGCTGTCCTGCCCCCGGACAGCTTCAACCTGATCGGGCCGGCCCATCGGCGGGCGAGCTTCCCCTCCGGTCACAGCGTCACCGCCGGCGTCTTCTTCGGTGTGCTGGTCTACTACGCCCGCGGTTGGGAGACCCGGGTCCTGTGGGTCCTGCTCGGGGTGCTGGTGGGCCTCAGTCGGGTGGCGGTGGGCGTCCACTGGCCGGTGGACGTGGCCTTCGGCCTGGGGGGCGGCGTGCTGGCGGGCTGGATCGGCGCCCGCTTGGCGGCCCGCTGGAGCGCCCTGGCGACGGATGCCTCGGTCCACCTGGCCCTGGTCACCTTGTGCGGCATCGTGGCGGTAGGGCTGATCCTGGGGACCGGCGAATATCCCCAGGCGCGACCCCTGCTCCAGGTCGTGGGTTGGACCTCGCTCGCCTATGCCGTGGCTGGTTATGTGGTGCTGCCACTGGGGCGGACGCTCGGCAGGCACAGGGCTGGGCACTAGGAGCAGTCAGCGGTCAGCAATCAGCCGTCAGCTTCTTAAGAACAACGCGGGTCGAACGCGCCACATAAACCGCAGCGAGGTACTAGGCTTTAGGCATCCCGGCGTCGCAATTAGCCCGACGCCGGGCGGGATTGACCCTGCCACACCCGCTTGCGAGGACCTGATCATGTCGCGTTCGGGCTCTGACTCTGCCCTGTTCGGCGCCTGGCCAGGTTTTCTGGTCGCCCTCCTGTTGACGGTTGGCGCGGTCTGGGTGCAAACACCCCTGAACCTGGATCGCCCGCCCGAGTCCAAGGCCGACCTGGCCGCTGCCGGCTTACAGGATGTGGATGCCCGCCTCTGGCAGGACCCCTTTGGGGCCGTCGGTGAGGCCCGCAAGCGGCCCCCACCCACTGCGGATGGCTGCCAGCCCGACCGGGAGCGGGGCCACGCCCTGCCCTGGCTCGCGGGGCAGGTGGCGGCCCGCCGGGCCCTAGACGGTGCTGGGCGCCTGGAGGTGGTCGCCATGATGGTCTCCGGTGGGCCCTCCATCGGGGCCGCCGAGTGGCGGCGGCGCTTCCGCTATGCGGCCCTCGCCGGCCTGATGCTGGAGGGCTTCCAGCCGGATGACGCGGAGCATCTGGGGTATGTGGACCTGGGCGACCAGGCCCCGCCGGACTATGTCCCCTTCGAGTGGTTCACCCGACCGGCCAAGGGGCAGCCCCGCCAGGACCTGCTGCTCTTGTGGGTGGACGAGGACGGGCTGGTCCAGACTCCGAAGGCCCTGTTGGAGACCTGCACCGTGGCGCCCACCCCCAGCCCCGGGACAGCCGCTCCGGGGCCCGGCGCGACCAAGCAGGTCACCGACCCTGGGGTCAACCCGGGTGGCCAGCCGCGGGTCCAAAACTCGCCCCGCCCCCTGGCCCGCCTATCGGCCCTGTTGGGCGAACTGGTTTCGACCGCCGGGGCCGGCGCGCGCGACGTCCGGTTTCAGATCATTGGCCCCGGCGGCTCCACGACCCTGCAGGCCATCGCCAGCGAGGTCCGGGCGGTCAGCCGCGGGACCTGTCCTGGTGCGCCTTCGCCGACCCTTGCGGCCGCCATGTGGTCGCCCTTCGCCACCCTCCCCGACGACTATGCCGAGATTGAGGAGTCCGCGCCGCCGATCTGTGCCTGTGGTAAGTCCGGTGTCTGCGTCGCAATCAGCCCGCCCGCACCCGAGCGACGCACCATTGCCGATGACCGGGTCCTCGTCAACCTCCTGGTCGATGAACTGATCCGCCGGCAGGTCACTGGCAATGCGGGGGTCGCCCTGGTCGGCCAGTGGGACACGGCCTACTCCCGGACCCTCGCCGAACTCTTCCAGCAGGCCTGGGGAGCGCGCCATCCGGCGGCGATCACGCCCGGGACCGGCCAGCGCCTTTTTGCCTACAGCTACCTGCGGGGTCTGGACGGTGCCATCCCGGGGGCGACGCCGCGCGACGCTGGGGGGGCGCCGGGTAAAGGGATCGAGCGCGCTGCGGGCGATGCGCAGCTCGACTACCTGCGCCGCATGCGCGATGCCCTCCTGGAGCGGGACGCCCAACTGCGCGCGGCCTGCGGCTTGGGGGAGCGCTTCCGTCAGGAGTGCGGGGTCCGCGCCATCGGTGTTCTGGGCAACGATTACTTCGACAAACTGCTCGTGCTGCAGGCCCTCAAGCCGGTCTTTGGGAACGCCGTCTTTTTCACCACGGATCTGAACGCCGACATGTTCCACCCCCAGGACAACGTCTTCACCCGCAATCTGATCGTGGCCTCCGGATTCGGCCTGACCTTGCGGGCGGACCTGCAGGGGGAGGCGGCGCCCCTGCGTGACAACTACCAGACGGCACTGCTCCTGGCGGTGCGTCTGGCGCTGGGGTCGGAGCCGGGTCGGGACATCCGGCTCCCGCCCCCCGCCCGGCTGTTCGAACTCGGACGGTCCCACGCGGTGGAGCTGGTGGATCCCGATCTGGTGCAGAACGGGGACCCGTTGCGGCCGGCGCCGAGGCACCGGTCCGCGGGCGACGGTCCTGCCCAGGGTGTCGCGCCTGCCGAGGACCCTCACCCGGCGGATGAGTTGTCGGCCCACTTTCGGATGCTGAGCAGGCACGACAGCTGGGTCTTCCCTTTGGCCCTGGGGTTGGGCCTGGTCCTGGCCCTGGTGCTGGCGATCCTGACCCTGGGTCCCGCGGCCGTCCGCCGGGTGCTGGGGCGCTGGTGGCGGGGACTCACCTGCGGCTGGCTGCCAACCGCGGTGGCGCTCTTCAGCCTGGTCCTGGTGATTGCCCTCGCTGTCATCGCCGGACGGGACATCGCCGCCGGGGGCGAACCCTTTTCCCTGATTCAGGGAGTGAGCATCTGGCCGGCCGAGGTCCTGCGGCTGATCGCCGGATTGGCGGCTGTCGTGTTCCTGATTCTGGGGCATGACCGGATGTGCCGGGCGCGGGCGCGGATCGAAAGGGACTTCGGGCTGAGCCAGGACCCTGATGTAACCCCCGGTCCGAACCCGGGACCGAACCAGGAGCCAATTCCTGATCGAGTGCCGACCCGGATCGGTGAAGCGACCCCAGACTCGCGGCCCCCGGAACAACCCGCGACGGCGGGGGTGGAGTCAGCCATCGGTGGGCCGGCTGGACCGGCGGGCGGGGACACCTCCATGGGGCCGGTATGCTGTGGCGACCTGCTCCAGGGGCCGGACGCGAGCCGGGACGACGCCGTACCCCCTCGCCCCGCACTGTCCGTCTGGCGGTGCTACATGGCCGGTTGCCGTCTCCTGCCCCATTGGCTCGACCGCCGTGAACCGGTCAGCCCCGTGCCGAGCGACTGCCGGACCGGCTGGGGGAGTCAGGCGATCCTGACCCGAGTGCTGCCGGGAGTCATTCTGTTCCTCCTCCTGGCCCAGGCCCTGATGCTGGCCCTGGGATTCCCCAATCGCCCGGTCCGCAGTCTTGCCTCCTGGGAGGTCGATCTGGCCCTGGTCCTGCTGGTGCTGGTCCCATTTCTCGGATTACTCTTCTATATGGTGGACGCCACTCGCCAGACCCTGGACCTGGCCCGGACCCTGGCCGGGCCGGTCGCCTGGCCCAGGTCCCGGCTGGAGCGTTTCGGACTCGCCCGCTGGACCACCAGCAACCCGGCGGGTCAGGACCAGGCGACCGACATCGACTGGCTGGACGTGCACCTCATTGCCCGGGTCACCCGGCCGGTGGGGGACCTGGTCTGGTACCCGGTGCTGGTGCTGATCCTGCTCGCCCTGGCGCGCCACCCCCTGTTCGACGCCTGGAATCTGCCCCCATCCCTGCTGATCGTGATGCTGATCGTGATCCTCTACACCGTCGGTTGCGCCTGGGCCTTGCGGATTGCGGCGGAGCGGGTACGAACCGCGGCGGTGCGCAAGCTCCAGTTGGCGCGGCTGCGTGCCCAGGGGCAGGGTGGGATGGAGGTCTGCATTGCCCAGTTGGATACCATGCTCAAGGCGATCAGCGAGGAACGTGAAGGGGCTTTCCGCCCCTTCAGCCAACAGCCGGTGGTCCAGGCCTTGCTGACCCTGGCGAGCAGCATCTCGGGGCTAGCCCTGATCGAGTACTCGGCGCTGGTCAACCTGTAACCCGAAAGGGTCCCGTAGGGCTGGCGCCGCCGTGTCTCGGCCGGCGGCGATGCACCGGCCAGGCGCGGCGGGGGGTCAGATGTCGAAGGGCCGCTGGGCGTCGTAGGCCGGGCTGGGCTGACCCACGAGGAAGTGGTTAGGGGTCTGGGTCGGCGGCATCTGCGCAGCGATCTGGCGGTGGAAGCCGGCATAGTCACCCTGGAAGGCACCTTCACCCCAGACCGCGAGCAGTTTGCCGGTGAAGAGTCCGTTGTCGAGCCCGTCGAGGGACACCTGGTTGTCCTGACAGCCCGAAATCAGCCGGATGCTGGCGGAGACCGGCAGCGCCATCTCGCGGGTGGCCGGTCCGGCCCAGTGCGCTGCAGCCTGGGCGGAGAGGTCGCGATAGAAGTCGCGGTGGCGGCGGGCGACCTTGGCGGCGACGCCTTGCGGCATCAGGCGCGGGCGCTCGCCTGGGGCGGGATTGCCGGACAGCATCGCGTCGGCCATTCGCGCTTTGATATTGGATCCGGAGTGGCAGCAGTCCGAGAGCACCAACACGCGGCTGTCGCGGGGAAAGCCGGCCCAGAGCACATAGAGTTCGTCGTCGATGAGCTGACCGTCGAAGAGGCAGAGCGTCTCGTCCAGCACGTCGTCCGGGGTGTCCTGGGCCTCGTCGCCGCTGTAATCGGGCACTTGGCCGCCGTGTCCGGAATAGCTGAAGAGAAAGATGTCGCCCGCCTTCATCCGGGCGGCCGTGGCCTTGATCGCGCCGATCACAGCGTCGCGGGTGGCCTTCTCGTCGAGCAGGAGTTTGGTGTCGTAACCCAGGCTGCCGGCAAGGCCGGCCATGTCGTTGGCGTCGAAGACGCAGGCGGTGAGTGCGCCGTCCCAGCCCTCGTAGTGATCCTTGCTGACGAAGTTGAGTCCGACGTGCAAGGAATAACCCTTGGCAACGGCCGACTCAAGGGGCGTGGCATTCCGTGCTCGGCGGCGCGCCCCTGGTGCGGCGGGGGCACCGCGTTTGGCCACCGGCGGGGCGGCACGCGTGCCGGTCAGCCGTTTGATCTCGGCCTCGATGCGGATGGCGACATCCGCATAGCCGGCGTTGGTCGGGTGCAACTCGTCGTGCCAGCGGCCGGCGCCGACCACGCCCCGGCAGTCGACATAGCACAGGCGCGGCGACTGTTGAGTGAGGGTGCGCAGCCGGGTGTTCAGCCGGTCCACCATGATGACGGCGATCTCCTTCTGGAGATTCGCGTCCTTGATGCCGCGTGACTTCATCGGCTTGCCGAGCCATTTGCCGTTGGCGGGGATGGTGTAGTCGTAGCCGTGGCAGATCACCGAGGCGCCCGTGAAGGCGCGGCCCACGTCGCGCACGATGCGCTCGATGTTGGCGATCGCGGCGTCGAGTACCTCGTTGAACGAGGGCAACAAGTACTGCGCCGGGGTCAGCGCCGGGTCGAAGTCGCGCAGGTGCTGAGCGAGCTCGCCGCCCGCGACCAGGTCGTTGCCGCCGCCCGAGAGGAGTAGCAGCGTCCCGCCAGTGCGTTCGAGCGCGTCGAGATACTCCTTCCGGCGGACCATATTGTCCAGCGTATCGCCGGCCTCGCTGCGGCAGAACACCGCGTAGTCGTCGAAGACGCAGTCGATCACGTCCTTAAGCAGAATTGGATACTGGAACCAACTGTCGCCCTCGGCGGCGATCAGCGGACCCTTGTAGGTTCCCGAGCTCACCATCGCTTGGTAGCGCGCTTCGCGGCGCAGCTTGGACATGAAGTTCGCGCTGTTGAGGAGCTGCGCGCTGCGCGCGCGGCCCTCGGCGTCCGAGGCCGGCGGCACCTGCACGTTGTCGGCATTGAGCTTGAGCACGGGTCGGGTGGGGGTCGAGCGCTGCTCGTCCAGCTCGAAGTATCGCGCGAGGTCCTCCTCGGGCACCGAGAGGTCCGCGAGCTTGCGGCTGAGCTCCTCAATCGTGATTTTGGCGGCGGCTTTGGGCATGGGTTGTCCTCCAGTGGTCAGAAGTTCGGCCCGCCGGGGCGGCGGGTCGGTGCACGGCGGCGCAGGATGGCGTTGAGCCGGCCACCTACGTCGGAACCGTAGAGAGGAAAACCGTCGGGGTATGCTGAAGTATCGGCCCTCCGCGCCTGTCGTCAAGGGCGTGTGCGCTCTCGACCTCGGATAGTGAATCTCCCCGCCAAGGGCCAATTGCCAACCCCAGCCTCTAGGGTGACCAATAAGGGGGCTCCATGTGGGAGTTCGCCGGCGGGGTCCGGTACAACACCAGAAAGGTCATGGGGATGGGGTTGCGCCCATCCGCCGGGTGTTCGCTGCGGGCGACCTCGCGCCACTCGGCCAGGTCCCAGGGCGGGAAACGGGTGTCGCCTGGGGGTTCGGCGTGGATCCGGGTGAGGTAGAGTCGGTCCGCCAGGGGCAGGGTCTGGGCGTAGAGGCTGGCGCCGCCCACGATCATCAACTCCGGCTCGTCGGCAGCGGCGGCCATGGCGGCCTCCAGGGAGGCTATCGGGGTCGCGCCCGGGGCCTGGAACCCTGGGTCCCGCGTCAGGACCAGGTGGCGGCGCCGCGGCAGGAGTCCGGGGAGGGACTCCCAGGTACGCCGGCCCATGAGGATGGTCTTGTCGAGCGTCAGGCGCCGGAAGTGGGCCAGGTCCGCGGGTAGGTGCCAGGGGAGGCGGTTGCTCTGACCGATGACCCCATTGTCTGCCACGGCGACGACCAGGCTAAGCAGGGGCTGCCGCGGTTCTGACGCCACGCTCACCCCCTGGCCTCGTAGCGGGTGGCCTCGTAGCGGGCAAGGGCCTCCCGGAGCCGCCGCTGCACCTCGGCGCGCAGGGCCGTGGGTGCGACCACCTCCAGGTCCGCACCGTACTTCATCAGGTCCATCACCAACTCCAAGGGGTTGCTGTAGGGGATGCGCAGCTCATAGCGGCCGTCCGGCAGGAACTGCCCCACCTGGTCCCGATGCCATTGCTCCTTGGCGACCCAGCGGGCCCGTTCCGGGCTGAACAGCAGGACGGCCACCTGGTCCGGGACCCCGGCGAAGATGCCGTAGGAGGAGGCGTAGTGCCGGTCCAGGTCCGGCTCCGGGACCACGATGGCCGGGGTCTCCAGGAGGCTGGCGGACTCGATGGCGTCCAGGGCGAAGGTCCGCAGCCCCGCGCGCAGGTGGCACCAGGCGTCCAAATACCAGTTGTCCCGGTAATAATTGAGCCGTTGGGGGGAGAGTTCCCGGTCGCTGTGGCGGTCATCGGCCCGATTGAAATAGCCGATCTGGAGTCGCAGTCCCTGGGCCAGCGCGCCGGCGACCGTCATGAAATGGTCGCCGCCCTGGCGCGCGCCCACTTGCAGGACCCGGACCCGTCCGGCCAGGCCGTCCGAGCGCGGTCCCTGGGTGGTTAGGAGCTTGTCGATGCGCCGCTGCAAGGGCCGCAGGTGCTGGTCCAGGAGGCCAGGTTGCACCCCCGCCAATACCTGCTGGACGGTCAGCAGGGCGTGTAGCTCGGAGGCATTGAACCAGAGCCCGGGGAGTTCATACATCTCCTCCGCGTGCTGGTCATAGCGGTAACCGTCACGCACCCGGTCGTAGACGATGGGGGCGTTCAGATAGCGCCGCATGTCATCGATCAGGCGTTTGACCGTGGCCCGGGAGCACTCCAGTTCCTCCTCGAGACGGCGGCGCGGTACGGGTTGGCGCGCTGCCTGGAAGATGCGGTTGAGTTCAAAGATGCGGTCGAAGCGGTCCACCGGCTGTCAAAGGAAGCGGGCTGGCTTTTGGCTCAGTTTCATGCGCTCAGGGGGCGCCAGAGGCAGCCTGGGCGACCGCGGCGGGGGCTGACCACAGACGTTCCAGGTTGTAGAAGTCACGCACCTTGGGGAGCATCACGTGGACGACGACCCCGTTGAGGTCCACCAGGGCCCATTCGCCCTCGTTGACCCCTTCGGTGCCCAGGGGCGCCTCACCGGCCTCCTTGGAGCGGTAGGCCACCGTTTCGGCGATCGCCTTGACGTGCCGGTCGGAGGTGCCGGAGGCGACAATCATGAAGTCCGTGACGGCGGTTTTGCCGCGTACGTCCATCACCTGGACATCCCTGGCCTTCATGTCGTCCAGGGTATCCACCACCAGTTGCCTGAGTTGTTCGAGCTGCATGCGGTCTCCTCTGCGGTTGGGTTCGGGGGTGCGGATGCACCGATGAGATCAAGGTCAAGGGGTTCCTGCGGGTTGCAGCCGGGGACGGTGCAAGCGTCCCCGGCCGGCGTGGCGCCCGGACCCGACGGTCGGCGCCGGCGTCTCCCGTCCGTGGGAGGCCCGTCAATCGTTCGCCCTGGAGTCAGCGATCAGATGATTTCCAGGCAAGACGCTACCAATGCCAAAAGGGGTCGGGGCGCCTCCCTCCGAGACCTTCGCCCAAGGGGGCGGGACGCCCTGCCCCCTTGGCTCACCGATAGACTCCGGTCTCCTCGATGATCCGCAACACGGGGTCCGGGACCAGATAGCGGGCACTCGAGCCCCCTTTGATCAGCCCTCGCACCCGGGTGGAGGCGATGTCCATCTGGGTGACGTCCTGGAACCAAATGGTCCCGGCGGGACGGGCCCGCAGCGCATCGGGATCCACACGGGCATGCGCCGCGGACAGGGCCTCAAGGCCGGGACTGAGGGGGCCGGTCACCCCAGGCCGGCGCATCACCACCAAGTGTGCCAGGTCCAGGATCTCCCGGGGTCGATACCAGTCCAGAAAACCTCGGAAGGCGTCGGACCCGACCAACAGGCAGAGGGGCCGGTGCTCACCCAGGTCTGCGCGCAGGGACTTCAGGGTGTCATGGGAGTAGGAGCCCCCGGGCCGCTCCAATTCCCGGGTATCGATGCGGAAACCGGCCTGACCGGCGACCGCCGCCTCCAGCATGGCAAGGCGCAGCGCCGCCGGGGCCTGGGGCTGAGGACGGTGAACGGCGAGGTTGAGCGGGATGAAGCGCAGTTCCTCTAGCCCCAGGGCCTGAAGGCAATCCAGGGCGGGGCGCAGGTGCCCGAGGTGGATGGGGTCGAAGGTACCGCCCAGGACGCCGATCATGGAGCGGGGCCCCCGGCCGGGCCTTGGTCCGGTGCCCAGGGGATGGCCAGGATGAGGGACAACCCCGAGCTAGGCCAAGACCCGGATGCGGGGTGCCCCCCGGGCGCGTTCAGGGCGCAGGGATCGACCGGGGGAGTGGGGTCTCCGCCGCCGGGTACTCCGATCATGCTGTGGGTCTGGGCCTGGGGCAAGGTCTCCTGACTCGGTTGGGGCCTTCTCTTGGGCCTGAAGCTTGGCTCAAAGTTATCAGAAAGCAAGCGGCTTGTCCCCCGGCCCGGTTGGTGTTGAGCCCAGGCCACGACAGCGGGTGGACGTCGTTGGGCGACAAGTCGGCCCCTAACCCCCTATCATGGACCCGACGACCGACCGACAAGGTACATGCCCATGCCCACACTTCGCATTCTGACCAATGTCCAGATTCCGCCGGACGAGAGGCCCGACCTGCTCGCCCAGGCGTCCCGCACCGTCGCGGGGTTGCTCGGCAAGCCCGAGTCCTACGTGATGGTGATTCTGGAGGACGGCCGGGACCTGATCTTCGCCGGCACCCCGGCCCCGGCCGCCTACCTTGAACTCAAGAGCCTGGGTCTGCCCGAGGCCAAGACTGCCCACTACTCTCGGGCCCTGTGCGATCTGCTCGCCGAGGTCCTGCGAATTCCGGCGGATCGGGTCTATATCGAATTTGTCGCCCCGCCCCCGCACCTGTTCGGCTGGGACGGCAGGACCTTCTAGTCGGCCGCAAAGCGGGGAATCACGCTAACCGGTAGCGCTCCTTCATATCCAGGTAGACCAGGTTCGATACGGCCCGGATGGCGTTGCCGCGTCGGCGGATCCAAGAGCCGTAACTCTGGGCGCTGGTGGGCCGCTCGACGATTCCGACGAAGGTATAGGGTACCTGCCGACCCGAGACGCTGGGCGCCACGATGATCCCCATGTTGCCGCACAATTGGGAGGTGGAGCCGGTCTTGTCGTAGACCCGGACGGATTCCGGGATGGCGTCCACGCCATTGCTGATGCGGTCACGGTTGGGCAGCGCCATCAGCGACTTCAGTTCGCCGCTGTAAGGGAGGCGGTCCTGCCACAGGGCGATGAGGAAGCGGTTGTAGTCGTTGGCGGAGGCGAGATTGCGGAACGTCCTGCCGTTGGCCGGAATTTTTTCAACGATGCGGGTCTGCTGGAAGATGTTTGGGGCCTGCGTCTTGAGGACGGTTTCCACATCTTTCGGGCCGCGTCCGGACTGATTGGCGCTGACCAGGTCGATGAGGTCGTTGGTGGCAGAATTACTGCTGTGCCGGATCGAGCGCGTCATGGTTTCGCGCACGCTCGCCGAGTACGGGATACGTCCGCCGGAATTCTTGACCTGGAAGAAATAGGCCTGGGCGATGAGTGGCTTGATCATGCTTGCCGCCTGGCGAGGTCGGTCCTCGTTGACTGCGACGACCGTCCGGCCCGCGGTGAAGTCATACACCGTCCAGGACGTCCGCTCATCCCGCGCGAGCAGGCCCTCCGCCCGCATCCGCCTTACCAGTTCCAGGACCTTCTGCTGCAAGTCCGACTGAGCGGCCGATTCGCTCCTGGCGACGTTGGGAGTCCCCCAAAGCAGGCCGGCCGAGGTGGCGGCCAAGATCTCGATGAAGCGGCGCCGATCAAGCAACACGTGCTGATTGACCAGGCCCCGATCAGCCTTCTCGTGCGCGTGCCTTTGCATCGTTCGGATACTCCCAGGTGGCTCAAGCAGACGGCAGCCGTGCTGAGTGCCGGCCCGGCAATCGGCTGGGCGGGGTTGTCCCCGAGTCCGCAGTCAATCCGCTCGCCCGCACGGCAAGTAACGTTAGGATAGGTCGATAAACGGTCAGCCGCAAGGGTGGCCAGATTCAAGAAAATCAGATGAGTCAGCGGTATCTGGCTGGTTGTTCGGGCATTGCCGTAGGTCTCGACTAGCTTGGACTCCCAAGAGGAACGGCCGGCAGGTGCCGACCGTTGTTTCACCTTCATCTCCAGACCGCTCGCCCTATTGGACGCTGCCGAAGGACTTGTCCTGCGCCCCGGCGGGGGCCTGCAAGCCGGCGAACCGGCATCCCTGGGCCACCGGGCCGCCCGGGAAGAGTCCGTACAGATATTTCAGGCCGCCTCGGGCGTGGAAGGCCTCGTCGAGGGCGTCGTGTAATTCCCGGATATTCGGTCGTTGATGGGTCGCGAAATATCCCTGGAGCGACCTGATCGTACGCCAGTGATCCTCTGTCAGGTCGATCCCGTCCTGCCGGGCTGCCGTCTCGGCATGGGCCCGGCTCCAGTCGTCCGGCGCCTGGGGGAAGTCCGGGTCATGGGTCCTGGAGCCCGGATTCAGGATCTCGGTCATGGTCTGAGCCACGCAAAATACCTCCGCTTGGGTGTGTGGTGCCCGGCATCTGCTGTGCCGGGTCTGGGGGTGGGACAAGGGTCCGGTCGGGGGACCTGACGACCTGGTCGGGTACGCACCCCGTGGGTCCTGGTCCTGGTCCCGGTCCTTGGGTCCAGTGTCGATTCTTGACCGGTAAGGCGTCAAGACCGATTCCCGCAGTCGGCGATAATCCCCGCCTCGCCGCAGGCGTCAGCGCATCACCAGATACAGGGTGGTCGCGCCCAGGACGCCGGTCAGGACCGCCCCTGCGAGACCCAGGTAGAGCCAGGTCTGGCTGGGGGGCAGCTCCGGCCCCGCCGGGTCCAGCCCCGTGGTCAATGGGCCAGCCCGGGGAGCGGTGGGTTGCGCGTCGCTCCAGTTCTCCGCCGCCGGACCCAAGGCAGGCCGTTGGGACGCCATCAGTTGGCGGGATTCGGCGAGGAGACGTTCCAGGAGGTCCTGCTTGAGGTCCCGCACCATGGGTTCGATCAACGCGGCCAAGCGCGCCTCGATGCGTTCGTCGACCAGCGCCTCTAACCCCTGGCCCATCAGCTGTTCCAGGTGTGCCTGCGCGGCGGGTTGGGGAGGAATGGGGGGAACTGCGCCGGGCGGGACCGGCCCAACCGTCCGTGTGTGCGGCGGGCTGGCAGTGGCGGCCGATCGCGGCGCGCAACTCGGCCAGGAGGCCCGGAAGTTTCTCCTGGGCCACCGACTTCGGTAGAATCCCAGCGACCCCCTTGCCCCGAGCGGCGACGGCAAATGCAGGGTCCTCGTGGGCGGTGCAGATCACCACTGGCAGTTGCGCCGTGCGCGGCTCCGAATGAATGCGCTCCAAGGCCTCAAAGCCGTTCAGCCCGGGCATCAATTGGTCCATCAGAATGGCGTCCGGTAAGTCCCCCTTCAGGACCTCAAAGGCCGCCTCGGCGGATTCCGCGGTTTCAACCTCCACGCCATAGTGCTGCAACTGAAGACGCAGGGCGTAGCGGGCTGACTTTGAGTCGTCGACCAACAGGATCTTCATGAGTCCCTACGGTTAACAAAAGGGGTGAACAGGCGCATGCCAGACCCGGGCCGGGTCGCGAAGTGTAAAGAAGGCCGGAGAATAGTGCTATGACGAAGGGACCTGTCCGCTTTGTGGTGCTCCCCTCCGCGGCGGAGGTCGCGGCGGCGGCCGCGGAACTGATCCGGGAGGCGGCCACCCGGGCGATCCGCGATCACGGACGTTTCCGGCTCGTGCTGGCAGGCGGACGCACGCCGCTGGCGGCCTACGCCCGTCTCGTCGGCGAGCCGGCTGACTGGGCGCGTTGGCACTGCTTCTTCGGCGACGAGCGCTGCCTGCCGGCCACTGATCCAGGCCGCAACAGCGTGGATGCCGCCCGCGTTTTACTCGATCGGGTCCCGATCCCCGCGGCGAATCGTCACCCGATCCCGGCGGAGCGCGGAGCGGCGGCCGCCGCTGACGACTACCAGCTTGCTATCGAGGCCCAGCTCCCCTTCGATCTCGTTCTGCTCGGCATGGGGGAGGACGGGCATACGGCCAGTCTCTTTCCTGGCCATGCGGTCCCGGAGGGTCCCCTGGTCATTCCCGTGTACGGGGCGCCCAAATCCCCCTCCGAGCGGGTGTCCTTGACGCCCCTGGCCTTGACTGCCTGCCGGGAGCTGCTGATCCTGGTAACCGGGGCCGACAAGGCCGATGCCTTGGCGGCCTGGCGTGCTGGGGCCGACCTGCCGGTGGCGCGGGTCGCGGCCTTGGGGGCGGCCCAGGTCCTGCTCGACCAGGACGCGTCCCCGGCCCGTCTGACCGACGGACGAGCGACGCCTCTGCGCAGTTGCGTCAGCCGAACCATGTGAGAGAACCATGTGAGACGAGTGCAGTAATGAATGTCAATCTGGTCATCCCCCTGACCATGCATGAGCTGGCAAGCACCGTTTGGATCGGTGGGATGTTCTTCGCCCATTTCGCCTTGCGGCCGACCTTGAAGGCCATGCTGGAGCCCAAGGCCCGTGTCGAGGTAGCGATCGGGGTCTACCGGCGCTTCTTCCCCTGGGTCTGGATTGCGATTGCGGTGCTCTGGATGAGCGGTTTTTGGATCGGGCTCCAGGTCCTCGCCTCCGGTCAGCCACCCGCTCTGCATATCTACATCATGGCGGGCATCGCCTTTCTGATGACCCTGATCTTTACCTTTATCTACGCCTTTCCCTATCGTATGGCGATCCGTATCGCCACGGTTTACGAGAACTGGCGCTGGGCGGGCGCCAAGCTCTCCCAGGTGCGGGCCCTGATGGCGGTTAACCTGACCCTTGGTGTGCTCAACCTGCTTGTGGCAGCCACCGGGCCGGTACTGGCACCGGATATCGCGGCCATGCTCCAGCGGTAGCGCCGAGCGTACGCGACAGAGCCAGTCAGGTAGGTTTAGCCCCCGGCCGTCAAGAACAGGATGGCTGGAAGCTTCACCTTCAGCAGGAGCGGAACGAAGCGTCCGGGAGTACCCATGGGGTCTCCGCAGCGAGTTTCGGCTGGGCGCTTGGCCAAGGCGCCGCGGGTTTCGCGGCGCGGCCATGGGTGCTGCTCGTTCTTCGCCGCCTTCCCCACGATGCCGAGGTACAGATCACGGAGCAGCGTCGCGACGGGAGGACCGCGCCGCGCCGGGGTGCGGGGCATCGGGCGCCGTGGTCAGGTGATCTTGATCTCCATCTGCTCACCAGTCTCCGGATCGGCCAAATGCACCGCGCAGGCGATGCAGGGGTCGAAGGAATGGATGGTGCGCAGGATCTCCAGGGGTTGTTTGACGTTCGCCAACTGATGGTTGTCCTGGAGTGCCGCCTCGTAGGCCCCGGGCTGGTTCTGGGGGTCGCGCGGGCCGGCATTCCAGGTGGAGGGGACCACTGCCTGATAGTTCTCGATGCGCCCGTCCTTGATCACGATCCAGTGCCCCAGGGCGCCCCGCGGGGCCTCCATGAAGCCGGCACCCTTGGCCTCTCGGGGCCAGGTGCCGGGGTCCCACAGGGTCTCATTGAAGGTCCGGCTGTCCCCTGACTTGATATTGGCGATCAGGGCGTCGTACCAGTCCTGCATGGCGTCCACCACGACCTTGGTCTCCAGCGTCCGGGCGGCGGTCCGGCCCAGGGTGGAGAACAGGGCCCGGGGTTCCAGCTTGAGGGTCGAAAGGGTCATATCGACCAGTTCCTTGGTCTGGTCGTGGCCCTTGGCATAGAGCATCAGCACGCGCGCCAGCGGGCCGACCTCCACCGAGTGGCCCTTCCAGCGGGGGGCCTTGAGCCAGGTGTAACCATCGGTCACGTCAAGCTGTTGATAGGGCGGTTTCACCCCCCCGCGCCCGTCATAATTGAGCTTGGTCTCCCCCTTGTAGGGGTGCAGCCCGGCGTCCTTGCCGCCCTGGTAGTCATACCAGGCATGGGAGATGAACTCCTGGATCTGGGAGTCATCGTGCAGGTCCACGTCATGGATGGTCGTCAGGTCCCGATTGAGGATGACCCCACGGGGGAACAGGTAGGTGGCCGGGTCCGCGCTGCCGGTGGCTGGCAGGTCTCCGTAGCAGAGGAAGTTGCCGAGCCCCTCGCCGCGCTGGAACCAATCGGGGTAGAAGCCGGCGATGGCCAGGGTGTCCGGCACATAGACCTGGTCCACGAACTGGCGCATAGAGGCGATGACGGTCTGCACCTCCGCGAGCTTCTTGGCGTTGATGGCCGAGTCCGAATTGAGATCGATGGGCGAGGCGACGCCCCCGACCACGAAGTTCGGGTGCGGATTCTTGCCGCCGAAGATGGCGTGCAGCCGCGCCGCGTCCCGCTGCCAGGCCAGGGCCTCCAGATAGTGGGCGACCGCCATCAGGTTGGCCTCGGGGGGCAGCTTGTAGGCCGGATGACCCCAATAGCCGTTGGCGAAGATGCCTAACTGGCCGGATTCGACGAAGCCCTTGAGGCGCTTCTGCACATCCGAGAAATAGCCTGGCGAGGACTTCGACCAGTTGCTCAGGGACTGGGCCAATCCGGAGGTTGCCTTGGGGTCAGCGTTCAGGGCGCTGACCACATCCACCCAATCCAGTGCATGCAGGTGATAGAAGTGCATGACGTGATCGTGCACGGTCTGGGCGCCGATCATCAGGTTGCGGATCAACTGGGCGTTGGGCGGGAGCTCGATCTTGAGGGCATCCTCCACCGCGCGGACCGAGGCAATGCCATGGACCAGGGTGCAGACCCCGCAGATGCGCTGGACGAAGGCCCAGGCGTCCCGCGGGTCCCGGCCCTGGAGGATGGTCTCGATTCCGCGCACCATGGTGCCTGAGCTGTAAGCCTGGGCGATAGACTCGCCGTCCATCTGGGCCTCGATGCGCAGATGGCCTTCGATACGGGTGATGGGGTCGACAACGATACGCTCGCTCATGACGGCACCTCTTCTTTCTCGACCCGCGCTTTCTCGACCAGGTGCTCAGCGATCATCTCGGTGAGACCCACCACGGGGATGTCCATGTTGAAGTGTTCCAGCCCTTCCTCGAGCTGGGTCCGGCAGGTGGCGCACATGGTCACCATGCGCTCGGGCTCCACCTCTTCGATCTGGGCCTTCTTCATCTTGAAGGCGGCCAGCTTCAGGGGCTCGGCGCGCTCATTGGAACTCACCCCGCCGCCGGCACCGCAGCACCACTGGAACTTGCCGTGTTCTTTCAACTCGACAAAGTTCTCCGCCACCAGGCCCATGAGGTTGCGCTGCTGCTGAATGACGCCGCTCTTGCGGGCCAGGTTGCAGGGATCGTGCATGGACAGGCGGTCAGTCTCCATGCCCTCGGTCTTGATACGGCCCTCCGCGCGCAATTGGTCCAGTACCTCGATGATGTGATAGACCTTGAACGGGTAGGACTTGCCGATCAGGTTCGGGCCCTCCCAGCGGATGGCGGTGTAGGCATGGCCGCATTCGGGACTGATCACGTTCTTGACCCCAAGGGCTACCGCCGCATCCACGACCCGCTGCACCAACAGGGCGGCGACGTCCTTGTTCCCGATTTGAATACCGGCGTTGGTCGCCTCGAAGCACTGGGTACTGAGGGTCCAGGTTACGCCTGCGTGATCGAAGATCTTGGTGATGGCATCCAGGTATTCGGGGAAGTTGATGACCTCCATGGAGGAGAGCATCACCAGATAGTCCACCCCCGCCTGGTCCACCGGGACCCGGAGGCCCGAGCTGGTCTCGATGTGGTTGATCTGGACTTGCAGGGTCTTCCACTGGAGCCCCATCGGGCTGCCGGTCTGCACCGCCCGTACCGAGGCGCCGATCAACCCTTCCGGCGCATGGCCGGCGGCGACCATGCCCTCCCGGGTCTTGCGCACCATGGCCTGGATGTCATTGCCCACGGGACACACCAGCGAGCAGCGTCCGCACATGGAGCAGGAGTCGTAGACCAGTTCCTCCCATTCCGCGAGCATCTCGTCCGTGACCTTCTTATTCAGGCCCAGCAGGCCCTTGAGCCGGCCAAAGAGGGTGAACTCCGCGGCCCAGACCCGGCGCAGGGGTTCCAGCTTGAGGATCGGCGTGTACTTGGGATCCCCGGTCTCCAGGTAGAAGGGGCAGGACTGAGCGCAGATGCCGCAATGGACACAACTGGAGAAGAAGGCCGACACCGGCCCGTCGATCTCCGCCCGCAAGGCGGCCAGACCTCGTTCGAGGGTGAATGTGCTCGGTGCGGTGCTCATGACTCGACTCCCCGGCGGCCGAAGCTGGCCCCGTTATACCAACGGGCAATGAAGGCGGTGAAGATGTGGGTGAGCTTGGTGAAGGGCAGGATGATGAGGAAGATCTCAGCGCGCGAGGATGTGCAGCCCCAGCGCCAGCGGATAGGGGTTGATGATCCGGTTGTAGGCCAGATAGCCGGTCAGGACCACCAGAAAGACCACGGTCCAGACCAGATAGTCCTCAAAGGTGCTGATGCGCTTCTTCACGGGATGGGTGAGACGATGGACCAGGGTCGCCACCAGCGCGACCAGGGTCACGGCGGTCACCAGGTCCACCACCGGGTTGGGCAGTCCCGGCCAATAGACGCCGAACAGGCCCTTGATCAGCTCGATGTGGGGGATGAAGAGCAGCAGGGTGACGATAAAGCCGATGTGCCACAACCAGCCCACCACCACGTTGAAGGGCGCCCGCTTGAAGGTACCCGGGTCCGCCACGGTGCGGGTGAAGACGGTCCGCAGGCCGGGCAGCCACTGGCCGCCGCGGGGCTCCGCATAGTTGGGCCGCTGGCCGTTGACCAGGATCTCCAGGATCCGTGCGATCAGACCCAGGGCAAAGATGGCCATCGCCACGTTGAACAGGGGGCCTTTCGTGAACAGCAGAAAGTCCATCGGGTCACTCATAGCTTCTGCTCCAGTTCGTCGACGGTGACTGGTTGACGGGTGGCCGCCTCGGCCTTGACCCGGTGCCGCGCCAGGGCCGCCACCGCACCACCGATGACGGCGCCGGCCGCTCCGGCAGCGAGCAGGTGACCGCTGGCGAGTTCGGTGGGCACGGAGAGGGGAACATAGAAGCCACCGGCGTCCCAGAACTTCGGCTCCGAGCAGCCCAGGCAGGGATGCCCGGCCTCGATGGGCCAACTGGTGCCCGAGTTCCAGCGCATGGTGGCGCAGGCATTGTAGGTGCTGGGGCCCTTGCAGCCGAGGCGGTACAGGCACCAACCGGCACGGGCGCCCTCGTCGTCGAAGGTCTCGGCGAACTGGCCCCGGTCATAGAAGGGCCGGCGATAGCAGCGGTCGTGGATGGACTGGCCGAAAAAGGCCAGGGGCCGGTGGTATTCGTCCAGTTCCGGCAACCGGCCAAAGGTCAGGAAATGGGCCAGCACGCCGGTGATCACCATGGGGACCGGCGGGCAACCGGAGACATTGACCACCGGTTTGTCCTTCACCAAATCCATGACCGAGACCGCCCCCGTGGGGTTCGGCTGTGCCGCTGGCAGACCACCGAAGGCGGCGCAGGTGCCGACCGCAATGACGGCCGCGGCGCCCTCCACCGCCTCCATCAGCATCGCGTAATTGCTGACCCCGGCGATGGTGGAGTAGCCCGGATTGGAGTCTGGGCCCGGCAGGGAGCCGTCCACGATCAGCAGGTACTTGCCGTGATGGTCCTTCATGGCCTGCTCGCGGGCGGCCTCGGCGGCCTCTCCGGCGGCAGCCTGCAGGGTGTGGTGATAGTCGAGCGAGATGACGTCCAGGATTAGATCTTCGACGGTCGGCGAATGGCTGCGGGTCAGGGACTCGGTGCAGCCTGTGCATTCCTGGAAGGAGAGCCAGATGACCGAGGGACGTTGGGCCCGCTCGAGGGCCGCCGCGATGGCCGGGATCATGCTTGGCGGCAGCGCCATCATGGAGGCGGTGGCGGCGCAGAACTTCATGAAGCCGCGCCGGGAAATGCCGTGCTCGCGCAGGCTTTCGGCCAGGCTCTTCTGGGCCAGGCGTTTCTCGGCCAGGTACGTCTCAGAGATTGTCATGGTCCCTCCTTCACTGATGTCAGGACAGAAGACGCGGGGTGTCCGACGCCGTCATCAGACGTTCGTCGAGCAGGGCGATGGCGGTGGCCGAGATCCGCGTCCTGGGTGCGCAGGATCTCCGGGCAGTGGGCGATCTCCAGATGGAGGGCCAGGCGCTCGCCCTCCGCGTTGTGGTAGTCCACCAGCCAGACCCCAGGGATGCTGGTCTCCAGAACCGTCGTCGGCCCCAGGGCAGCGATCGTGGCCTGGACCTCCCCGCTGCCCAGGAGCCGGGTCAGCCACTCTTCGTCACCGGGGCCGAAGGGGATGGCGTGCAGATCGATCTGGGTCGCCTCGCCGGTACTGATCAGGCGCTCCAAGGCGTGGCGGACCTCGTGCAGGATGGGGAGCGCATTACCGTGAGTGGCCCCGGTGTCAGACGCGACGACGACGGGGATGCTGGACAAACCGGGCATGGCGATCTCTCGTAACTTCGTGCATTAATTCTAGGCGCTGCGGCGGGTCGCTGTTTTGACACAGAGCAGCAAATTAGAAGTTTAGCGAACGCCGAAATTAAGGGGCGGCCCTTTGTCAATGCTGGGCGCCCGAACCCCCGGCGCGATCCCATTTTGCCAACAGCTCCCGCACCCGCATCATGGCAACCGGTACTGCCGCTTCCACCGGCGGCGTCAGGGCGTCACCCCAGTCCACCAGCGCGGGCTCGATGCCGATCAGGGCCCGCCGCCCGGGGAGGCTGTCGGTGAGTCGCGCCATGTCCATCAGGTCCGCCAGGCTCACCTCATGCACGCTCTTGGCGTGCCGGCTCAACTGCCGGTCCATGGCCTCCCCCTCGAAGACGCGCACGCTGCCTGGCGGGTCGCCCATGGCGGCGGCGTCTACCACGATCAGACGCGGGCAGTCCCCAATCGGGATCGCCAGGGAGAAGCTCAGGGTCCCGCCGTCGAGAAACAGCAAGGGTGCGGCGGGGTCCGTCTCCGCCTCCAGGCGACTGACCACCGCGGCGCCCACGGCCTCGTCCGCCATGAGCACATTGCCAAGTCCGAGGATCAGGGTTCTCTGGGTCACCGGGTTGCCCCCGTTATGCTGTAAGTGGGCCTTGTTCGGCGCGGCGCGGACGCTTAGCCTGTGACCCAGGCCCAAGTGCGCGGAGATCAAACAAGGTGTGTCTCGGCATCCCGATGCAGATCCAGTCCATCGACGGCTTCCTTGCCCGGTGCACCGCCAAGGGCGTTGAGCGGGAGGCCAATCTCTTCATGCTCCAGCATGAGTCGCCGGCGGTTGGCGACTATGTGGTCGTACACCTGGGCTATGCCCGCGAGCGCGTCAGCGCGGCGGAGGCGGCCGCCGCCTGGGAGATCTACGACCAGCTGCTGACTGCTGGTGAGGGGCCTCAGCTCCCCAACCATCGAACCTAGGATGCGCCGTGCGCGCCTTGGGACCCCCACGGCCGCGGTTGGCCCTTGCGGGGACTGCGGCGGCACGGCGGTTGCCACGGGACGCAGGGTGTGCCCGACGGCTGGAGGCCGGGATGCTAACCCTGGGCGAGGAAGGCGGTGGCCAGGGTGTACTGGCGCTGGGCCTCGGTCTCGTCACCGACCAGGTCCTCGGACTCCATCATCTCGCAGTTGATTGCCATGCGGGCCTGGACTGCGGCCTTCCAGGCCCGGTTCTGCTTCTCGGTCAGCAGGGTCTCCGGGGTCAGGGCGGCGGCGGCGGCGGCGGCCACGAAGTGATCCGCCTGGGCCAGCCAGTCCGTATCCTTGCCGCAGTCGGTGTAGGTCCGGGTGGCGTAGCCCTTGGCGGCCTTGAAGGCGTCCTCCAGTTCATTCGGGGAGGCGTCAGCGCGCAACCCGGTCTCAATGGCGCGGTTGACTCGGTCGTCTTGGGAGAGGCGCACGACGCCTTGCGCGAAGCGGGCGCCGAGCATCCGTTGTTGGTCGGCACTCAGGGCGTTGAGGGCGTCGCGAAGTTCTTGATCGCTGTGGATCTTGGCCATGACTTGGGTTCCTCGAACCGGCTGCTGAGAGGACGGGCAGGGGCATCGGGCGTCGGCCCGGACTACACCTTAGAATAGAAGCAAATTCCGATGAATTCTGCATTGATGTGGGTCACGCCATGAAGCGCATCGTCGATTTCGTCGCCGAGAGCCCGGGAGCACCGCGGAGGCCTTGGGCCACAGCCAGGTTTCCCAGTTCGATACCGAGGACTTCGAGCAGCGCTGCATGCCCTACATCAACTCGGACCTGCGCGCGGGCTCCCTGACTATCGGCCCCCGGCGCCTCACCTTCCGTGTTGGTTGCCAGCCCCGCCCCTGACCCAGATAATGCCGCGGTTTTGCCGCCCCCCGGCGGCCCCACGCGGACAGGACAAACCACAGTATGAAGATCGGGGTCCCACTGGAGACTCGGCCGGGCGAGGCGCGGGTGGCCTCCACGCCGGAGATCGTCAAGAAGTTCTCGGGTAAGGGCTTTGACGTCCGCATCGAGCGCGGTGCCGGTACCCGCGCGGGCTATCCGGACTCGGACTACGCGGCGGCCGGCGCCCAAGTGACTGACCGGGCTGGGGCCTATGCGGTGGACCTGCTGCTCAAGGTGCGGCGCCCCGACGCGGACGATGTGGCCGCCATGGCCCCGGGCGGGCTCTACCTGGGGCTACTGGAGGGCTGCGGTGAGGATGAGACGGCCGCCGCGATGCAGGCGAAGGGCATCCGGGTCCTGGCCATGGAGCGCATGCCCCGCACCTCCCGCGCCCAATCCATGGACGCCCTGTCCTCCCAGGCCAATATCGCCGGCTACCGGGCGGTGATCGAGGCCGCCGCCCGCTACGGACGCTTCTTCCCCATGATGATGACCTCCGCCGGGTCCGCCAAACCCGCCCGGGTGGTGGTGCTGGGGGCCGGGGTGGCGGGGCTCCAGGCCATCGCCACCGCCCGCCGCCTGGGTGCCGATGTGCATGCCTATGACGTGCGCCCGGAGACCCGGGAGCAGATCCAGTCCCTCGGCGCCAAGCCCATCGACCTCGACCTCGGCGAGAGCGGCGCCGGGGAGGGCGGCTATGCGAAAGAGTTGTCTCCGCGAGGCCAAGGCCCGCCAGCAGGCGGCCCTCGCCGACCAACTCGCCAAGGCCCATGTCATCATCACCACCGCCTTGATCCCCTGCCGGCCGGCACCGGTTTTGGTGACCGAGGAGGTCGTCCAGCGTCTGCGCCCCGGCTCGGTGATCGTGGACCTGGCGGCAGCGAGCGGCGGCAACTGCCCCCTGACGGTCCCGGACCAGGTGGTCGAGCGCCACGGGGTGGTGATCGTGGGCCACACCAATTACCCGTCCCTGGTGGCTGCCGATGCCAGCGCCTTCTACGCCAAGAACCTGGCCAACCTGATCGACATCATGGTCGAGCCGGGAGCGACGGGACCCCTCCTCAAGGACCTGAGCCAGGACGACATCACCAAGGCGATGCTCCTGTAGCGCGCCAGACATCGAATGATTTAACCGCGAAGGACCGATGTACCTTTGCGGTTCAAATTCCCCCTTGACCCTAATCCTCACACGGTGCGCGCGGCGCACTCTACGGAATCGAACACCATGTCTGAGACCATTGGTTGCTCTCTACGTCTTCATTCTGGCCTGTTTCATCGGCTACTACGTGATCTGGGGCGTCACGCCCTCCCTGCACACGCCGCTGGTGGCCCTGACCAATGCCATCTCCGGCATCGTCATCGTCGGCGCCTTGCTCGTGGCCGGATCTCGAGCGGGCCGGGCTCGGGGCGGAGGTGCTCGGGTTCGTTGCGGTGCTGCTCGCATCCATCAATGTCTTTGGCGGTTTCCTGGTGACCCACCGTATGCTGTCCATGTTCAAGAAGAAGAAATAAGGCCCGTCACCCATGGAATTCGCCGCCCTTTCCGCCAACTCCCAGGCCCTGGCCTATCTCGGTCTCGGCCATCCTGTTCATCCTGGCCCTCAAGGGTCTGACGCACCCGGCCTCGGCCCGCCGGGGTAACCTCTATGGCATGCTCGGCATGGTCATCGCCGTGGCCGCCACCCTGCTTGGGCATGAGGTCAGGTCCTACGGCTTCATCATCGCCGGGGTGATCGGCGGGGGCGGTGATCGGCACCGTACTCGCCATTCGTATACAGATGACCGCGATGCCCCAGTTGGTGGCGGCCCTGCACAGCTTCGTCGGTATGGCGGCGGTGCTGGTGGCTATCGGCACCTTCATCAACACCCCGGACCCGGGGGCGGTGATGATGGCGGAACTCTCCGCCGGCATTGTCATCGGCGCCATCACCTTTACGGGTTCGGTGGTCGCCTTCGGCAAGCTCCAGGGTTTAATCAGCGGCACGCCGGTCAAGTTCCTCGGCCAGCATCTGCTCAATGCCGTGATTGCGCTCAGTACCGTCGGCCTTGCGATTCACTTCGCCATGACCGGGAGTGTGCTGTCCCTGGCGCTGATGACGCTCCTGGCCTTCATCATCGGCGTGACCCTGATCATCCCCATCGGTGGGGCGGACATGCCGGTGGTCATCTCCATGCTGAACAGTTACTCGGGTTGGGCAGCGGCGGCCACCGGCTTCACCCTGCACAACAATCTGCTGATCATCGTCGGTGCCCTGGTCGGGTTCTCTGGTGCCATCCTGTCCTTCATCATGTGCCGGGCCATGAACCGTTCCATCATCAACGTGATCTTCGGCGGTTTCGGCTCGGGTGATGACGTGGGTTCCAGCGCGGGTGCCCAGGCGGCGGAGCGGGGGGTCAAGTCGGCCTCCGTGGAGGACGCGGTCTACTGGATGGAGGATGCGAGCAAGGTCATCATTATCCCCGGCTACGGCATGGCCGTGGCCCAGGCCCAGCATGCGCTGAAGGAGCTGATGGAGTTGCTGGAGACCCGCGGGGTTGAGGTCAAGTTTGCGATTCACCCGGTGGCGGGCCGCATGCCCGGGCACATGAACGTGCTGCTGGCGGAGGCGGACATCCCCTATGACCGAGTGCTGGAAATGGACGAGATCAATCCGGAGTTCCCGACCGCCGATGTGGCACTGGTGGTGGGTGCCAATGACGTGGTGAACCCCGCCGCCAGGTCGGACAAGTCGAGTCCCATCTACGGTATGCCCATCCTGGAGGCAGGAAAGGCGCGGCAGGTGTTTTTCCTCAAGCGCTCCATGCGTCCGGGCTATTCCGGCGTGGACAACCTCCTTTTCTACCAGGAAAATACCTCGCTGGTCTTCGGTGACGCCAAGGATACCATCGAGGGTATGGCCAATGCACTCAAGGGGTCAGCCCATTGAATCGGCCTTTGCCAATGAACCGGCGCCCGCCGCGGACGTCTGCCGAGGATCAGGCAACACTGACCTACCTGTTGATCGGGCTCCTGATCGGCGCGGTCCTCGGCGGGGCGGTAGGGTATAGCGCCGCCTCGTCCCGCTCAGCGCAGCCCGACAGCGAGGTGATTACCAGCGCTGGCGGGGGGGCGATTCGGGCCACTGGTGCCTTCATCCAGTCGAACCCAGCTGATCGGGTTCATTACGGCAGCGGAACCCTGAGCGTCTATGACGACCGGGTGGAGTTGAGTGAGGACTTCGCGGTGGGACCTGGGCCCAAATACCACCTGTATCTGGTGCCCCAGCGGGGGATCGACCCGGACACCCGGGTAGAGGAGACCATGTTCGTGGACCTTGGGCCCCTCAAGGCGTTCAGCGGTGCCCAGAGCTATCCGATACCAGTGGGTCTGGACCTGGCCGACTTCGGGTCGGCCGTCGTCTGGTGCGAGCAGTTCAATACCTTGATCTCGCCGGCCGAATTTAGCCCCGTGCAATAGGGTCGAATTAAGGCCGGTACACGGCGGTCATCGCCAAACACCTTAATTTTAAGGAAAATTAAAGCGATGCTTCCGCAATCCGTGCCTCTGCCTCTTTATCCCGCTCGATCATGGCGTAGGCGGAGTGATTGTGAATGGACTCAAAGTTCTCTGACTCCACGACATAGGCCAAGATCCGTTCGTCCTGATTGAGTCGGGTGGCGATGTCGCGCACCATGTCCTCAACGAACTTCGGATTCTCGTAAGCCCGCTCGGTGACATATTTTTCGTCTGGACGTTTCAGCAGTCCATACAGTTCACAGGACGCTGCCTCTCGCTCCGCCAGATCGATTAAATCTTCAATCCAGATAAAGCCATTGATCCGTGCGTTGATCGTCACATGGGAACGCTGGTTATGCGCCCCGTAGGCAGAGATCTTCTTGGAACACGGACACAGGCTGGTGACGGGAACCACCACTTTGAGATTCATCGTCGGCTGTCCATGACGAATTTCGCCAATGAACGTCACCTCGTAATCCATCAGGCTCTGCACCCCGGAGACCGGCGCCGCCTTATTGACGAAATAGGTGAAGCGTCATTTCGATATGCCCGGCTTCCGCCTCCAGCCGTTCAGTCATTTCCGTCAGCATCTCTTTGAAGGAATCAACCGAAATCTCGCGCCCGGGCACGTTCAGGATTTCTACGAACCGCGACATGTGCGTGCCCTTGAAGTTATGGGGCAAGTTCACGTACATGTTGAAGGTAGCGATCGTGTGTTGTTCGCCGCCGTTGCGGTCGCGGACGCGAACGGGTGGCGGATGTCCTTGATGCCGACCTTGTTGATGGCGAGACGGCGGGTATCCGCGCTGCCCTGAACGTCGGCGATGCCCGGTGTGGAACCCGGTGTCGCACAACAGGTGAATTCGGTCGCTTGCTGCATGCAGTCTTCCTCGACGGGGCCGTTCGCCCTGATTCATCCAACACGATTGATTGGAGAAATTGATTGGATAATTTAATTGGACAGTTTGATCGGACAGTTTGATCGGACAGTTTGGTGTCCGGCGAGCTCCAGACCAGCACGGACCCGTTCAGCGCCTCGGCCCGGGCCGTGATGCCGCCCAAATCAGAACATGACGATCCGCTGATTATCGGGGCTCGCCCCGGGCGAATCAAACGAGTCCCCCTGGGGCTGGCCCAGGTTCGGCCACAGGCGCCGGGGGCGCCTGTACAATCGTGGCCTTCGCTGCCGGCCCCACGTCGGCTTTTTCTGCGTTGAGCCCACGGAAGCCCCATGACCGCCCAAACACCGATCCCGCTGACCGACTTCACCCGCCGCGCCTCCGGTGCCCGGGCGCTGATCCAATCCCTGCTTACCGAGATGATCGGTCCGGTAGAGCTCAAGTACGATTTCTTTCGGGAGTGGAACGGCTGCTGGAAGGCCCGGGTGGACATCACCGGCGCGGCCACTGGCTGCTTTGGAATTCACCTTCCTGACGACCCCGGGGGGCGGGCTGCTCGCCCTGCCGCGCCCGCTGCCGGAGCGGTGGCGCCTGACGACCGGCATCCCCGCCGACGACGGCTCCCGTTGGACCCTAGACGCGGCGGGCCTCCTGGTACCCTTTACGCCTCCGGTCTGAGTGCTGGTGCTGCCGCCGACTTCCGCTGGGACCGGTTCAGGGTAGCCCGAGCAGCACATAGATCGTGCTCTCGCCCGTTCCTGAGATACCCAGCCCCAGGTAGGCCGGGCCGATCCAGGTGTCCGAGCCGAAGAAGATACTGCCACCGGAGCGGGTCGCTTCCTCGCTCAGGACCACGTCCTGGCCGGTGTTGGGGTTGCGGGCGACCCCCTCTGACAGCCAGCCGGTTTCCAGGGAGACCCCCAGATAGAGCCCGCGCCCGAGCGGAGGCGGCAGTGAGGCGATCTGACGGTAATAGATCAGGGCCCCGAAGGCCATGTCATTGCCGCGGAACTGCTCATTCGCATAGCCGGAGAGATTGAGGAAGCCACCCAGGGGGAACTGGTCATAGTAGGGCATTTGGGTACCGAAACTGGTCCCGCCGTTCAGTCTCAGGGCCAGGGTGTGGGGGCCGAAGCTGTGGGCGGCGATTGCACTCAGCGAGGTGCGTGTGTACTGGACGTCCGCCCCCAGGGCCTCCAGCGGGTTCAGGGCCTCCAGGGAAACGCGGGTCCCGGAGCGCGGCGCGCCGACGCTATCCAGGGTGTCGTAGACGGCCCGGGCGCGCACACCGGTGTCGGTGAGCCGCGCCTCCGGGAGCAGGGGCGAGCCGGTGTCCAGGGTCGTGTCCGTCTGTCCAAGATAGGGGCCGAGCCTTAACTCCATCACGTTCCAGGTGGTGCCCAGGTCCGCGCCGATCCGCGACCGCACCACGTTGTAGCGCGCCACCCGCTTGTCGTCCAAGAACACGCTATCCGGGCTCAGGTTGATGTCCAGATAGGGGGCGGCGAAGGCTGCCCGGTCCAGGCGGAAGGGCTGGTAGAACTCGCTGTACAGGCTTGGGGCATTCCCGAGCGTGATCTGCGTGCCCCACTCGGCCCCCAGGTGGTTGACCCAGGTCTGGTCATAGGTGGCGCGCAGCCCGAAACGGCTGTCGCCCTTATTGTCGCTGGACAGCCCGAGACCAAAGCCCAGGTAACCCGGGCCCCAGGCCTTCTCGACCGCGTCGACGATCAACAGGTCCCCGTCGCCTTGCTCCGGCTGGAACCGGTAGCTGATCCGCTCGAAATCGCCACGGCCGTACACTTTAAGGATATCTTCGTCCAGGCGCGCCCGGTCCAGGGGCTGGTCCTGTTGGGCCGCCTTCAGACCATCGAAGACCTCCTCCTGGACCTTGTTAAGGCCCTTGATCTCGACCTTGGCGACCCGTTGGACCGGCTGGCCCGGGCCGAAGCGGCCATGCTTCCAGGCCGCATACTCGGCCTCGCTGAGGCTGTAGCGGACGAGTTCGGGCTTGGCCTGCTGGGCCGCCGTCACACCGGTCGCGATGGCCTCCGCGGCGCGCGCGAAGTCACCGGCCGTGATGTCGCCCAGGTTCGGTTTGATCAACACGTCACGTTGAGGGTTGATCTCCCTGAGCGAGGTCTGGACATTTTGCTCGGTCAGGATCGCGATCATCTGGCCAGTGACACCGAGGATGTTGGTCAGTTGGTCCCTGGGCAGGAACCCGGACCCCAGATTGACCGCGATGATGACGTCTACCCCCAGGCTCCGGGCCACGTCGATGGGCAGGTTACGCACCAGGCCGCCGTCCACATAGATGTGATCCTCCCACTCCATGGGCGCGAACAGCCCCGGCACGGACATGCTGGCGCGCATGGCCACCGGCAGGGGGCCATGATCGAAGATGGCCATCTCCCCGTTCTCCAGGTTGGTGGCCACCGCGCGAAAGGGGATCGGCAACGCGTCGAAGTCTTGGACCGTCTCGGCACCCTTGACCAGGTCGTTGAAAAACAACTGCACCTTCTGACCCGAGATGGCCCCCTTGGGCAGTTTTAACTTACCCTCGCGCACCCCAACGGTGAAGTCCCAGGTGGGGTTGGAGGTCAAATTCTTGCGGCGGGCGGGCCACTCCTTGCGCGGCGGGTCGTCGTTGAAGAGGACATTCCAGTCTACCTGGGTGACCCGCCGCTCCAGTTCCTGGGGCGAGAGCCCCGCGGCATAGCCGCCACCCACCAGCGAGCCCATGCTGGTCCCTACCACCACGTCGATGGGGATGCGCAACTCCTCCAGGACTTTCAGCACTCCGATATGCGCCGAGCCCCGCGCCCCGCCACCGCTAAGTACCAAGCCGATGCGCGGACCGCTTCGCAACTGGTGGGGGCCGGTGCCATCGGCGCTTCTGGGTGGGGCCGCGTCAGCGGTCCAGGACCAGGCGGCGAGCGCGATGGCAAGCATGGTGAATAGGTTCCGTTTCATGGGAGGTCTCGTGTGGGTACCCGGGGTGGAGACCGTTGTTGTGATGGCCAACAGGGTATCTGCGTTAGCGGGAAGTCCTGGCCTGCAATAGGGCCAGAAATATCTTGGGGAGCGGCGGACCGCCATCCCCCCGTCCGTGTCTGCCTGGTGCCATTTCACATGGCGGTGCATTGGGGGCCTTTAGTCGGGCAGGATGCCGGAATCCTTCGGCCAGGGATGATAACCTCCCGATGGTCAGTGTTCGCGTAAGAAAGTCTGCGGCGAGGTGCCCAGTCGCGGCATCCGGGCTGACGATGTCACCGCGCAGGAAGGCGTGGGCCAGCGCGATCTCGTCGTCGGCGATCGAGCCAATCAGGATTCATACCAGGCAATGGCCGAGACTCCGGCGGGTGCACTGCCGCCGATTTGGGGGATGACGGGGCGTCCGTCATTGGCCCCAGAGGAGGAGGGCGATCAGGGCGGTGGTATCGGTCTGAGGTTGAGAAGTACGCTCGTCTGGGCTCCGGGGCAGGGTTCACAGCCCGGCGGCAGGTTGGCTACTGCCCGGCCAGCCGGCCACTGCGGTCGCTAGCCCATCCACGGGGAGACGGCCATCAATCGGCCGGAAAGCGGGCGTATAATGGGGCCTATGTCGGCTCGCCAGCGCGGACCTGGCACCGCGCTGCCGACCTGTTCATTGGCCTGACGCACGATTTCCGACCTCAAACCCCTTACGCGTAAGCGAGGAGACCCCCGATGGACGAGCGATCCGCAAAACACGCGCCGATGCTGACACACACGGTCAGCAAGGTTGTCAATTACTACGACCCCCGTACCTGGAAGGAGAAGGGTCTGTGGTGGACCGCGGGACTGTTCCTGGTCACCTATGTACTGGTGGTGGTGTTTCTGGGCATGTTCTGGTCCCGCTCCCCGGGCCCGATTGACGTAAAAGAGGTTGCCCTCACCCAGGTGGGCAGTGACCCGGCCAAACTGGTACCGGGCACCGTCACCACGGCCGCCGCCATCGCGATCGCGGAGACCCTGCTGGACAAGCCCGGCGGCTATCTGAGCAACGACATCGCCCCGCCCGGCATCTACCTCGACAATATCCCGAACTGGGAATACGGCGCTCTGACTGAACTGCGCGACTTGGCCAGCGCCCTGCGCAACGACTTCAGCCGGGCCCAGACCCAATCGGTGGAAGATCGTGACCTGCAGGTGGCCGAGCCCAAGTTCAATTACGACTCGGAGTCCTGGATTCTTTCCTTCCTCCGAGTCTGAATACCGGGATGGGATTGCCGGACTTCAGCGCTATATCCTGCGGCTATCCGACGAAAAGGCCTACGATGGTCAGTTTTTCGCTCGGTCCGACAATCTGACGGCTTACCTGCAGGTGGTGAGCAAGCGCTTAGGCAGTCTGGCCCAGCGGCTCTCCTACGCCGTCGGGCAGGCCCATCTGGATACCGCTCTGGCAGGCGATCGGGCAGCCACTCAGTCCAAGCCATTGCCCGCCGATCAGCGGACCAAGACCCCTTGGCTCAAGATTGATGACAATTTCTTTGAGGCGCGCGGTTATACCTGGGCTTTACTCCAGACCCTGCGCGCCATGGAGGTGGACTTCGCCACCGTGCTCCAGGACAAGAACGCCCTGGTGTCCTTGAAACAGATCATCCGGGAGTTGCAGAACACTCAGAATGTGATCTGGAGCCCCATGATCCTGAATGGCACCGGCTTTGGGCCTATGGCCAATCACTCCCTGGTGATGGCGTCCTACATCTCCCGGGCCAATGCGGCGATTATCGAACTGCGCAATTTGCTGGTCCAGGGTTAGCCATCAGACGCGGCGGATGAACGAAGCCTGACCAGACTAAACTGGTCTCGATCGCAGGCTCCCGGCCACCGGCGCTCAGGACGCAGAGCGCCTTACATATTTGTGACACCGCCAGGCGGTGTCACGCGCAATTGTCCCGCAGGCGCAAACAACGCTGATTTGGTACGAGCAGAAAAAAGGTCCGTGCGGCAGGGATGCCGCACGGACCTTGATTCATCGACTGAGTCGACGGTGCCGGCTTAGGACCGTTCGTTCAGCCACCGACCGATGGCGGGGGTGACTTCCTTCTGGGCCTTGCCGCTCACATAGATGCCGATGTGGCCGCCGGGGAAGGCGAGTTCGGTGTAGTCCGGGCTCGAGGTCCGATCCTTTAGGGCGCGGGAGGCGTCCGGCGGGACCAGATGGTCTTGCAGGGCATAGATGTTGAGCACCGGAGCGACGACGTTCTTGAGATCAATCTCCTGTTCCCCCAGCCAGACACCACCGTTGATGAATCCGTTCTTCTGGTAGAAGTCCTTCGTGAATTGGCGGAAGGTCTCGCCGGCCTGGTCGGGGCTGTCGAAGATCCACTTCTCCATACGCAGGAAATTCTTGACCTTGTCCGCGTCGTCCAGCAAGTCGACCATGTTGACGTATTTCTGGCCGGTGAGGCTGAAGGGCTTCAGGGACAGGAAGGTCCAGTTGAGCAGTTCCCCGGGGATGTTGCCCATGGTGTCCACGGCCAGGTCGATGTCGATGTTCTGCACCCAGGCGGAGAGCAGGTTATCCGTGGTCTGGAAGTCCACCGGGGTGACCATGGTGACCAGATTGCGGACCCGGTCCGGGTGCAATGAGGCGTACATGAGACTGAAGGCGCCGCCTTGGCAGATACCCAGGATATTGATGGCGTCGAGCCCGTGGCTGTCGCAGATGTACTCCACGCAACGGTCCAGGTAGCCGTTGATGTAGTCATCCAAGGTCAGGGCCCGGTCGGCCCCGTCTGGATAACCCCAGTCCACCAGATAGACATCCTGACCGGTGGCCAGGAGCCCCTTGACGGTGGACCGATCTTCCTGGATGTCGGTCATGTAGGGCCGGTTGACCAGGGCGTAGACGATGAGCAGCGGCACCGGCTTCGGGGTGACGCCCTCTGGGGTCTCGTAGCGATACAGGACCAGCTTGTCTTCCTTGTAGACCGGGTGCTTGGGGGTGACGCCGGTGTCGATCTTATCCGCGTTGAGTAGGTTCTCCATGCCCTGGCCCAGTTTGCGGGTGTAGTCCAGCATCTCTTGGGTCAGTTTGTCCGGCCGGATGTCGATTGGGATCACGTAATCTCTCCTCGCTTAGATGTGTCTGCCGCGCCAGTGGATCGGGCGGGGCGGTTATTTTGTGGTCGGGGGCTTGGCGACCGGCTTCTTGCGGGCCACTGGCTGTTTCGCGGCCGGCGCCTTGGCGATCAGGGCCGTGCGCGGGGCGGCCTGGGGTTGGGCCTGAAGCCGGGCGGGGGCCTGGGGTACCGCGGCCGGACCGTCGCCGACCAGGGCCGCGAGCTGCCGTTGCACCAGGTGCAGGTCATGGGCCAGCCGCTTACTCTCGCGCCGGGTCTCTTGGAGCCGGTCCTGCAAGGTGCGCAATTCGCTGCGGGTGGGCATATTCAAGGCGCCCAGGTTCTCGTCCACCATGACGGACATGCGATGCTTGAGTGCCATCTGGGAATTGACCAGATGGCCGTGGATGCGGGCGTATTCGGTGGTGCTGACCTCTTCGGCATAGGCCGCTTCGCAGCACATGACCCAGTTGTCATAGAGGGCACGCGCGGAGTCGATGCTCTTGCCGCTTTCGATGACGCCCTGCATGTAGTTGCGCATGCGGTCGACGGCCTTCATGCCGATCTTGGAGTAGAAACCCAGGTACTCCTGCAGGGCCTTCTGGTAGTCCATGCTGCGGCGGATGAGGTCCTGGTACTGGCCCTGTTCCTCACGGGTGTAGCCCAGACCCGGGGCAGAGAGGACTCGGTTGACGTTCTCCTTGACGCTGTCATGGGGCATGTTGCGCAGAAAATCGCCGGGTACCGGGGACAGGGAGGAGGCCATGCGCTGCCAGTTGTCGTAGGGCAGTTCCCAGAACGCGCTCAGGCGGTGTAGGGCATTCTCGTTGTCGTCCAGGGAGCCCAGGAAGCCCTTTTGCAAATCCTCCAGGGTCTTGCCGTAGGCGCTCCAGCCGTCAGTCGTTCCCCCGCTCGCGCCGGGGAGGAAGTTCTCGGCCATTTTGAAGAAGGCCTTGCCCTGTTCCATCATGCGTCCCATGAAATCCTTGGAGTCCTTCGAGGCGGCGGGGGCCAGGGCCTGCCACCAGTGGTCCAGGGCTGACTCCCAGGGGGCGGTCGGGCTGCCGCCCTCTTGGCCCATGGCCTTGCGGCTCATGGCCATCCAACTGTCCCAGTATTTGCGCTGGGTCTCCATCCAGTCGGCGGAAAAAAAGCTGTCGTTGTTCACGTTGTGACCTCCTCGGGTGTGGGTCCCAAAAAGCTAGCACGGAAAATTGTGCAGTGCAACAAAGTCCGCTATCATCCGGCGGGAGGAGGATGAAAAGGGGCGCTCGAACCCCAGCTCGCACATCGCTCGGCCGGGCCCCCTCCCGCTTGCCCGATCAGCGGCCGACGCGCTGCGGGCGGGACAAGAGGGCCGCTCGGCTGTCCTGGCGCCATCCTCCCGAGTTCGCGAATCTTCACTTCCCATCACCCACAGGGCAGACCTATTCTATGAGCGAGAACATCGTGATCGTTGCCGCGGCCCGGACCGCGGTCGGCAGCTTCGGCGGCAGTCTTGCCGCACTTCCGGCGACCGCACTGGGCGCCACCGTGCTCAAGGCGCTGCTGGAACAGACCGGCGTGGCGCCGGACCAGATCGACGAGGTCATTCTGGGTCAGGTCTTGACCGCCGGCACCGGGCAGAACCCGGCCCGCCAGACCACCATCCAGGCGGGTCTGCCCCATCAGGTCCCGGCCATGACGATCAACAAGGTCTGCGGCAGCGGGCTCAAGGCCGTGCACCTTGCCATGCAGGCGGTGGCCTGCGGGGACGCGCAGATCGTCGTCGCTGGGGGGCAGGAGAGCATGAGCCAGTCTGCCCACGTCTTGCCCCGGTCCCGCGACGGGCAGCGCATGGGCGACTGGAAGCTGGTGGACACCATGATCGTGGACGGCCTCTGGGATGCGTTCAACAACATCCACATGGGCACCACCGCCGAGAACATCGCCACCAAGTACGGGATCAGCCGGGAGGCCCAGGACGGTTTCGCCGCCGGCTCCCAGCAGAAGGCGGAGGCCGCCATCAAGTCCGGCCGCTTTGCCGATGAAATCGTCCCGGTCAGCATCCCCCAGCGCAAGGGTGAGCCGGTGATCTTTGCCCAGGATGAATTCCCGCGCGCCGGCACCACCGCGGAGGCCCTGGGCAAGCTCAGGCCCGCCTTCAGTAAGGACGGCACCGTGACCGCCGGTAACGCCTCCGGTCTCAATGATGGCGCGGCCATGGTTATGGTGATGTCCGAGTCCAAGGCCAAGGCCCTGGGTCTCAAGCCCTTGGCCCGGATCGTCGCCTTCGCCTCCGCCGGCGTGGACCCGGCGATCATGGGCACTGGCCCCATCCCAGCCTCCACCAAGTGCCTGGAGAAGGCTGGCTGGAAGCCCGCGGACCTGGACCTGATCGAGGCCAATGAGGCCTTCGCCGCCCAGGCCATGTCTGTGAACCAGGAGATGGGTTGGGACCTCAGCAAGGTGAACGTCAACGGCGGGGCCATCTCCATCGGCCATCCGATCGGCGCCTCTGGGGCGCGGGTGCTGGTGACCCTGCTGCACGAGATGCAAAAGCGCGACGCCAAGAAGGGCCTGGCGACGCTGTGCATCGGCGGCGGTCAGGGCGTAGCCTTGGCGGTGGCACGGGACTAGTTGGCAGACGCGGCGGCCAGGCGCCGCCGCGTGGTCCGCGCATAGGGCGGGGGGACGCCCCTTTGCTGCACTGCGGTACACTTGACCCAGAACTCACCCAACCAGGAAGTTCCCATGAGCGGCGAGCGCATCATCAAGAAGTACCCCAACCGGCGCCTCTATGACACGGAGGTCAGCCGCTACATCACGTTAGCGGACGTGCGCAACCTGGTCATGGAATGCGCCCGGTTTCGGGTGGTCGATGCCGCCAACGATGCGGACCTCACCCGCTCCATCCTGCTCCAGATCATGCTGGAGGAGGAGACCGGGGGCGAACCCCTGTTCAGTGCCGCCATGCTGGCCCAGATCATTCGTTTCTACGGTGGCACCGTGCAAGGCGTCTTTGCTCGCTACCTGGAGAGTTCCCTGGATTTGTTCGCCTCCCAGCAGCAACAGTTGACGGAGGCCTGGGGCGACAATCCCTTCGACGCTGTCACCCGCATGACCAAGCGCAACATGGACCTGTGGTCGAACCTACAGGACGAGTTCATGCGTTCGGCCGGTTTCCCCTTGGGAGGCGCGCGCAAGAAGGACGACCATTAGACGCCTCTGGCCGAGTGGTCTTCGCTCAATTCTGAGGATTGCAATTTTCTCGCTTGACACCCTGGTCCGCCGCGATTATTGTGCACTGCAACAAATGCTGCAACGCAACATAAATCTGGAGACAGATCATGACTGCCAACGAAACGATGAACACCGTCAACGAAATCACCAACAAGGGCGTGGAGCGGATGACCAGCCTGGGCGAACTCAACCTGCGCATGTTCGAGCGCATGGCCGCCCGTCAGATGGATGCGCTGAACCTGGTCATGGAGCACAGCAACCGGCTGATGAAGCTCGCCACCGACGCCAAGGGCTACAACGAATTCTTCAAGGGCCAGGTCGAGGCCACCAAGGATCTTCAGCGAGCGCGTCATGACCGAGTCAAAGGCCAACCTGGAGTTGGTCGGCGAGGTCCGTGACGACTACCGGGTCTGGTTCGAAAAGAGTCTGGCCGAGGTCAGCGCCGACCTGCGTAAGAGCGTCCCGGCCGTCTAAACAACGGTTCGAACGCCCAGGCGGTCCAGGGACGGACTGCCATTTTCAATGGCTGAGCTGGACGCGGCGCGGCCATTGGAAATGGGGGGCAAAGGCGCCCTATTTCGCCGCTGGTGCCAGGTGCTGGCGGTGCAGTAACTGAAACAACAAGCTAATGACCCGGAGGAACGAACAAATGGCACGAGTCGCGTTAGTCACTGGTGGAATCGGCGGTATTGGCACTGAAATCTGCACCCGTCTGGTCAAGGACGGCTGCACCGTGATCGCCAATTGCCACCCGTCGGAGGCCGCCGCCGCCGAGACCTGGAAGCAGGAACGGGCCGCCGCTGGTGTGAACGTCGATACGATCGCCGCGGACGTCTCGTCCTTCGAGGACAGCGCGCGCATGATCGCGGAGATCACCGCCAAGCACGGTCCGGTGGATATTCTGGTGAACTGCGCTGGCATTACGCGGGATCGGACCTTCCGCAAGATGGAGCCGGATCAGTGGAATGCGGTGATCAACGTCAATCTTAACAGCGTCTTCAACGTCACCCGGCAGGTGTGGGAAGGGATGCTGGAGCGGGGCTTCGGACGGATCATCAACATCAGCTCCGTCAATGGGCAGCGCGGGCAGTTCGGCCAGGCCAACTACTCCGCCGCGAAGGCCGGCATGCACGGCTTCACCATGGCTCTGGCCCAAGAGGGCGCGGCTAAGGGCGTGACCGTCAACACCGTGTCACCCGGTTATGTGGAGACCGCAATGACGCTTGCCATGGACGACAAGGTGCGCAATGCCATCATTGGCGGAATTCCCATGCGGCGGATGGGCAACCCGGCGGAGATCGCCGCGGCGGTCGCCTTCCTGGCCGCAGAAGAGAACGGCTACGTCACCGGCGCCAACCTTCCGGTAAATGGCGGCCTGTTCATGCATTGAGTCGGGCGACCCAGAATAAGAACCAAGAACCACAACCAACGTCGCCCCAGGACCTCAACCGAGTCCTCCTCGTCTCTCTCAAAATGAGACGTTCCAGCCCGGCTCCCCGCCGGGCTTTTTTTTGCCTGCATCCTGACTCTGCTGACCGGAGACCTCGCCGCCGCGACGCCACGCGTCCAACGTGCGGGTGCCAGGGAGACCTTGGGAACGAGGATCCAGTCCTCGCACTCGTCCCTAGGGATGCCGGGTTAGCACCGCGCACCGCCCATGACTCCTGTTCAGTCAGCCGCGTCAGGTCGTCCCCGCCGGCTGGAGGGAGAACCCTTTGAGATTGCGGGCGAAGCCTGCCAGGGCGGCGATACCGGTGGCCTCGGCCTGGTGACACCAGTCCTGGAGGGCGCGCGAGCAGCACCTCCTGGCTCGGCGGTGCTGCGGCCCCAGATCGCCTGGAGCCGCTCCCGGAACTGGTAGACGGTGGCCAGCGTCTGGCTCTGGGCCAGCAGCTGCTCCAGATGCTCGCGGGCAGCCGCGTCCAGCCGGCTGCCCTCCCGCGCGAGCAGGCGGCGGCTGCGCCGGATCAGGCGGCGGCAGTGGGCCAGCATCCCGGCACAGTTCCGCCCGGGACACCGGGGCCAGCACTTCCTTGGTGTAGCGGGCAAAGACGTGCATGCGGCTGACGACGACGGCCCTCAGGGTATCCATGTCCACCAGGGGCTTGCCCGGGATGATGGTCAGCCGCGGGGCAACCTGCTTGATGCGGGCGAGCCGCAGCGCGCTCAGGGTGCGGATATAGAGCCAGCTCAAGTCGAACTCCCACCACTGGGAGGAGAGCCGCGCGGAACTGGGGAAGGCGTGATGGTTGTTGTGCAGTTCCTCGCCGCCGATCAGGATGCCCCAGGGGACAATGTTGGTGGAGGCGTCCGGCGGTCTCGAAGTTGCGGTAACCCCAGTAGTGACCGATGCCGTTGATGACGCCGGCCGCCATGATGGGGATCCACAGCATCTGCACCGCCCAGATCACCGGCCCGTAGAGCCCGAAGAGCAGCAGGTCCAGGATCAGCATGAGGGCCAGCCCCTGCCAGTGGTAGGGGGTGTAGAGGTTACGCTCCAGCCAGTCGTCCGGGGTGCCGTGGCCGTACCGCTCCAGGGTCTCCGGGATCCCGCGCCGCCGCCTGGTAGATCTCGGCACCCTGGGTCAGGACCTTACGCAGACCCAGGACTTGGGGGCTGTGGGGGTCCTCGGCGGTCTCGACTTTGGCGTGATGACAGACGGTGCACCGCGACCCATTCCTTGGTGACCATACCGGTGGTGAGCCACAGCCAGAAGCGCAAGACATGAGCGACCGCAGGGTGCAGGTCCAGGGCGCGGTGGGCCTGGGCGCGATGCAGATAGATGGTCACCGCGGCAATGGTGAGGTGGGTCATGGCGAGGGTGACGAGCACCGCCTGCCAGACGGAGACATCGAGGATGCCGTACAGGGTCATAGGGTTTCCAGAGGGGAATGGTGGGGGGAAGCCGCGGATCGCGGGCGGCTGGTCAGCGTTTCATCAGTAACCCTGGAATGAGTGCTTTTTCCAGATTAAAAAGTGGGACTGCCGGGTCCGCGTATGGTTCGCATGATCAACGCTGATCGCTGACTGCTCTTTTCAGGATCATGGATCGGACATTTCGCCGGTAGTTTCAGCGCAAAGCGTCAGGCCCAGAGGTCCCGCAAGGCGAGCGGTACTGCGGCGAAGGGTGGTACCGCGGCGGTCTCGGTGCCGCGCTCAGTTGCAGCGGTTTAGCCAGAGATTACCGACGGGATCGATGCGCGCGGCCCAGCCAGCGGCGACCCAGGTGGTGGCGACCGGGTCGGCGACGATGGCAGGGCCAACCAGTTCGACGCCGTCGGTCAGGGACTCCCGGGTCCAGACCGGAACCGGGCTCGGGCAGCCCCAGGCCTGCCGCCAGCGTAACGGCCCCGCGGCTGAACCCCCGCGTGCCAGGGCCGGTAAACGCCAGCGAGGGATCGGTGCCCGTACCCGGACCCGCAGGTTGACCAATTCCACGGGCAGGTCCAGCCGGTGGCCGTAACTTTGCTCGTGGCGGCTATGAAAGGCGGGACCGGTGGCAACGACGCCCTGCCAGGGCAGGTCCAGGGTGTAGGACTGGCCCCGGTAGCGCAGGTCCAGTGTCCGTTCGATCTCCAGGGTCGCCGGGTCCTGACCCTCCTGACGCAGTTCCGCCACCGCGCGGGCGGCCAGGTCGTCCAGGGCCTGGCCCAGTTCCACGTCGCTGAGATCCGCGAGGCGTCCGAGTCGGGTGCGCGTCAGAGTGCGCCCGACCGGTGCGGCCAGCATCCCCAGGGCGGACAGGACCCCGGCCTGGACGGGCACCAGGGCAAGGCCCAGCCCCAGGGCCTCCGCCAGGGCACAGACCGAGAGCCCTCCGGCCCCGCCGAAGGAGGTCAGGGTGAAGTCCCTGGGGTCGAGTCCCCGCTGGACCGAGATCACCCGCAGGGCCTGGGCCATGTGCTCGTCGGCGATCCGCACGATGCCGAGCGCCGTGGCCTCGCAGCTGAGTCCCAGGGGGGTGGCGATCCGCGCCACGGCCGCCCGGGCGGCGGCCTCGTCCAGCCCAATGCGCCCGCCGAGAAAGCCCGCCGGGTCCAGCCGGCCCAGGACCAGATTGGCGTCGGTCACCGTGGGCGCCTGGCCGCCGCGGCCATAGCAGGCCGGACCTGGGTCGGCCCCGGCCGACTCCGGGCCCACCAACAGCAGTCCGCCGGCGTCGACCCGGGCGATGGAGCCCCCGCCGGCCCCAATAGTGTGCATGTCCACCATGGGCACGGCCACCGGGTAGCCGGCGATCCGCCCGGCGTTGGTGAGACGCGGCGCCCCATCGACGAGGGCCACGTCCGTGGAGGTGCCGCCCATATCGAAGGTCAGCAGGCGGGTGGCACCCCCCGCGGCCGCGGTGCGGGCCGCCCCGGCCAGACCCCCCGCCGGACCGGAGAGCAGCAGGCGCACCCCCTGGCGGGCGGTCTGCTCCGCGGCGATCGCCTCACCGCTGCTCTGCATCACCGCCACCCGGGCCCCGGGCAGACTCGCGCACAGGCGTCCCAGATAGCCGGCTACGACCGGCCCGACCCGGGCATTGAGCCAGGTCGCGATTCCCCGCTCGTACTCGCCGGTGACCGGCAGGACTTCAGAGGAACGGCTTACAAAAAGCCCCGTCGGCAGGGCGATCGCCAGGGCGCGCTCGGCGCTGTCGTCCAGGTAGGAGAAGAGCAGATTGATGGCGATCGATTCCAGCATCAGCCGCGCAACCGCGGCGGCAAGGGCTTCCAGGTCCGCCGCGGTCAGGGCTTCTGCCCAGGCCCCGTCGGCCCCCAGACGCCCGCCGGTCTCCAGACACAGCTCCGGGGGCACCGGCGGCTGGCGCGGTGGGGGTTGCAGGTCGTAGAGATCGGTGCGGGCCTGGCGGCCGATGCTGAGCAGATCGGCCAGGCCCCGGTTGGTCACATAGAGGGTGCGCGCGCCCTTGCCCTCCAGCACCGCGTTGGTCGCCACGGTGCTGCCATGGACCAGGCTGAGCCCGGTTGGGTCCAGACCGAGGTCCGCGATCCCTTGCAGGATCGCCCGCTCCGGGGCCTGGGGTGTGGACAAGACCTTTTGGACCCGCAGCTCCCCATCCCGCAGCAGTACCAGGTCCGTGAAAGTCCCGCCCGTGTCGACGCCCAGCAGGGTCATGGACGCTGACCGGACCCGTCGGGTCGAATGCTCCCTGGGCCCGTGAAGATCGGAACCGGAATTGCACAAAAAACGCGACCGCCGGGAACGGATCGATCGAGTGGTTGGCGCGGGGATTGGAAGCCAGCGAGTCCCTTTGCACCCTTTTCTGACTTTGCGCCTTTGCGTTTCAAGCGCGCGCCCGACTGGCGGTTAGGCCCGGAAGTCCCGCAGATAGGCCGCGAACTGCTCCCCCAGTTCCGGGTGGGCCAGGCCGTACTCCACCGTGGCCTCCAGATAACCGAGTTTGCTGCCGCAGTCGTAGCGTTTGCCTTGGAAGGGGTAAGCGATCACCGTCTCGTACTCCAGCAGGGCGGCGATGCCGTCGGTGAGTTGGATCTCGCCGCCGGCACCCTCGCCGGTCTGCTCCAGCATGTCGAAGATACGGGGTGTCAGCAGGTAGCGACCAACCACGGCCAGGTTGGAGGGGGCATCCGCCGGGGCGGGCTTCTCGACGATGGAGACCACGCGCATCTCCCCCTGGGGCCCTGGCTCCACCGCAACGATGCCGTATTGCTTGGTGTCTTCCCGCGGCACCTCCTGGACTGCCAACACGCTGCACCGGTGGCGCGCGTAGACATCGGCCATCTGGGCCACCACGCCCTTGCCCTGACCACGGATCAGGTCGTCCGCCAGGATGACGAAGAAAGGCTCATTCCCGACCACCGGTCGGGCGCAGAGCACGGCATGGCCGAGGCCCCGCGCCTCCGCCTGGCGCAGATAGATACAACTCGCCCTCGGCGGGAGGATGTTCTGCACGATCCGCAGCAGTTCCTTCTTGCCCGCGCTCGCCAACTCCGCCTCCAATTCATAGGCCTTGTCGAAATGGTCCTCGATGGAGCGTTTGCTGCGCCCGGTGATGAAGACGAGGTTGTCGACACCGGCCGCCTCGGCCTCCTCGGCGGCATACTGAATCAGTGGTTTGTCCACCACAGGAAGCATCTCTTTGGGGCTCGCCTTGGTGGCGGGCAGGAAGCGTGTGCCCAGCCCGGCGACCGGGAATACGGCCTTACGGATCATTTTCATTGGGGATCAGTCTCCATTCGGTAGGACGCAGGTCCAGTCAATTGCTGCTCGATCGCGGCAAGTGCGGCCGCGGGATCGGGCGCCCCGGTGATCGGCCGACCGATCACCAAATAATCTGCGCCGGCGGCCAGGGCCTCGGCCGGTGTCATCACCCGCTTCTGATCCCCCTGGTCGGCCCCCGCGGGCCGGACCCCCGGGGTGACCAGAAGAAAGGCCGGACCCATGGCCGCGCGCACGGCTGCCGCCTCCCGGGGCGAACAGACCACGCCGGCCAGCCCGGCCCGGTGACCCAGTGCGGCCAGACCCAGCACCCGCTCCCGGGGATCACCTGGGCAGCCGATGGCGGCCAGGTCGGCGGCGTCCAGGCTCGTCAGCACCGTCACACCAACCAGAAGCGGGGCCTGCCCGACCTGGGAGGCGGCCTGGTCCAGGCGCTTCCGGGCGGCGGCGATCATGGCCGTACCGCCAGCGCAATGTACGTTGACCATCCACACGCCCAGGTCCGCCGCGGCCTCGCAGGCGGCGGCCACGGTGTTGGGGATGTCGTGGAATTTCAGGTCCAGAAAGACCTCAAAACCGCGCCCGCGCAGGTGGCGAACGAACTCAGGGCCGAGCCGGGTGAATAATTCCTTGCCGACCTTGAGCCGGCAGCGGTCCGGGTCCAGGCGATCCACCAGGGCCAGGGCCGGGGCCTGCGCCGGGAAGTCCAGGGCCACGATGATGGGTTTGGGGTCTGTCATGTAATCCGCGGCCCCTGTAGGACTTCGTCGCCCGGGATCTGCTCCGGCTGGACGGGCTGGACAGTCCCCCAGCGCTTGCAACTCGGGCATTGCCAGTGCAGGGCCCGGGCGGAGAAACCGCAGTGATCGCACTGGTAGACCGGTTGGCGCGTGAGCAGGTGGCGCACCACCTCGTGGACCACCCGGGCCCGGTACCCGTCCTCGGTGTCCGTCGCCGCTTGGGATTGCAGATCAAGCAGCTGTTCGAGGGCCGCCAGGTCCACATGCCGGGCCAGATATTCGGTGAGGGTGGTCAGGGCGGCCTCGGTCCCGCGTTCCCGCAGCAGGGCATCGCTCAGCGCCAGGACCACGGGCCTGGAAGGAGCCCGGGTGGCCAGCCCTTCGAGTACCTCGATCAGGTCGGTACGCCCCAGCTCGCCCAGGACCTGGATCAGCCCGGTAAGAACCTCCGGGACATGGCGTGCCCCCTGGTCCGCGACCCGCAGGAACAGGTCCAGGGCGGTCTCCCGATCCCCGTCCGCGAGGGCCATCTCGCCGGCGATGATGGTTGCGCGCACGCACTGCGGATCGGCGTTCTCCGCGCGCTCCAAATGATGGCGGGCCGCCGTGGGGTCGCCCCGTCGCCGGGCCTCCTCCGCCAGCTCGCAGTGATACTGGGCGATTTCTGTGCCCATGGGTCGCTCGCTGAAGGGCTTGAGCCGTTCCGCAATCGCCAGGCAACGAGTCCAGTCGCGTTCCTGCTGGTAGATGTCCAGTAACCCGCGCAGGGCGCGTTCCCGGTGCAGGCCGAGTTCTGCCAGCTCGTTGAACAGGAGTTCCGCCCGGTCCAGCAGTCCGGCGCGCATATAGTCCTGGCCCAACTCGAAGAGCGCGTAGCCGCGCTGCTCGGCGCTGAGGTTGTCCCGGGCAATGAGGTTCTGATGGATGCGGATGGCCCGGTCGGCCTCCCCCCGCCGCCGGAACAGGCTCCCCAGGGCCAGGTGGGTTTCCACCGTCTCCCCGTCGACCTCGGCCAGCTTGAGGAACACGTCGATCGCCTTATCGGGTTGCTCGTCCAACAGGTAGTTGAGCCCGCGGAAGAAGGCTGGGTCGCCCCCCGGTGCGTTCGGGCGCCTGGCCACCGGAACCCGGCGCGCCAACCACCAGCCGGAGCCGGCCGCGACAGGGAGCAGGAAGAACAGGAGTTCGATCATGGTCAACGCTTCCCCATCGGGGCAAGGCAGCACCCCCGCGCCAAAGCAGGTCTCGGGGTGGCGACGGGGGCAATCAGGGGTGACGCATTCACCGGCCCATGATACAGGCATCGCCTCGCGGTCGCATGGGGGGCGTGCCTGGGTCTCAGCGCGCTTGATCCGCTGAGGGAACCCGGTGCAGGATGTCCCCCTGGACCTGGTCGGTCGCCCAGCCGATCCGTGGTCGATCCCCGGAGCAGTTCGGGTGATCGGCTGCAGCCATGGTTGCACGCGGCAGTCAGGCCCCCAGGTATCACGTTCGGTAGGTCCAGCCGGGCCCCCATGCACCGACAAGAGATCCCAAGGAGTCCGTCCCCATGCAAACCTTCACCACTAAGGTCGCTCTCGTCACCGGGGCCGCCGGCAATCTGGGTCAGGCACTGGCCCGCGCCCTTGGTGCCGAGGGCGCCCGGCTCGCCCTGGTGGACCTGAATGAGCAGGCCCTGACGGCGGCGCGCGAGGCCCTGCCCGCCGAGGTCGAGGCCGCGGGGTTCCCAACCGATCTGACGGACCCGGAGTCCGTCGCCCGGATGGCCGCGGCGGTGGTGGAGCGCTTCGGGCGGGTGGACCTGCTGGTCAATCTGACCGGCGGCTTCACCATGGGACCGCCGATCCACGAGACCCCGGATCGGGACTGGGACTTCATGCTGAACCTGAACGCCCGGACCGTCTTCAATTGCTGCCGGGCGGTGGTGCCGCTGCTCCTCGCCGCCGGCGGCGGACGTATCGTCAACGTGGGCGCCCGGGCCGCCACCCGCGGCGTCGGCCATATGGGTCCGTACTGCGTCTCCAAGGCCGGTGTCATCACCCTCACCGAGAGCCTGGCGGATGAGTTGAAGGATTTAAGTATTACAGTGAACTGTGTTCTGCCGGGTACCCTGGACACCCCGCAAAACCGCGCGGCCATGCCCGGGGAGGACCCGGCCCGCTGGGTCCCCCTCGAGGCCCTGGCGGACGTGATCCTGTTCCTCTGCTCCGACGGGGCGCGCGCCGTCACCGGCGCCGCCCTGCCGGTCTACGGGCGCGGATGAGCCGCCCGGTGGTCCACAGCACCTCGGGCAACGCGTCAGGGTCGAAATCCCTGGGTCCGTGCCGATCCTCCTGGGTCCTCGCCCTATCCTTGGCCTGGCTGACCCCCTGGGCCCTGACGGTCGCCGCCCCTCCGGCGCTCAGCCCCGAGGCCCAACAGGTCCTGGTGGACGCCGTAGAGGCGGCCGTGGCGTTGGACCTCTACAACGCCCGTTGCCGCAGTGACGGCTCCGGTCGCCACAGCGACAACCTCAACAAGCAGTTGGTCAGCAAACTGCGTCTGACCATCGTCACAGTGCAGGACGAATGGTTTCCGGAACGCAGTTTTCGCGCCGTCCAGAAGCGACTGCAAGAGCAGTTCACCGAAGCCCTGGGCCAGGCCGGTGGCTGCAAGGGGGCCAAGGACGCGGGACTTCCAGAGCAGCTCAACGCGCGGTTCCGCCAGGGCGTGGCGGCAATCGAGGCCCTGCCTTAGGCTTCAGGTACCCAGAGGTCCATCGGATTGGTCGTGATTGCGTCTCCTTCGCTGTTGGATGTTTCAGCTCGCGTCGTGATGAGATCGCCCGAGCTTCTGCATCCGGGCGCGCCGGGGGTTGGGATTGATCCCCAGACGTTCCATCTGACCGGCGTTCGCCAACTCGTGGCGCCGCGACGCCCAAGGCCCGCCGCGATGCCCTGATGCAATTTCTGGAGGTCTCTACCATGCCGACGATTACCCCCGCAGCCGTGGACTACGAACAGGACTTTTACGCCTGGCTCACCGTCAACGCCACCTTGCTGCGTCAAGGCCGGTTGGCCGAGATCGACGCGGCGCACATCGCTGAGGAGTTGGAGGACATGAGCAAGAGCGAGCGCCGGGCCGTCGAGAGCTATCTGCGTGTCCTGGTCCTGCATCTGCTCAAGTGGCAGCATCAACCCTCCCTGCGGGGCCCCAGTTGGCAGCAATCCATCGATAACGCGCGCGACGAAATCGTTCTTCGGCTCCAAGACAGCCCGAGTTTGCGCCCCCGCCTCGGGGAGATGATCGCGGCCCGCTACGCCAACGCCCGTAAGAATGCGATGCGCGAAACCGGCCTACCGCTCGGAACCTTCCCCGAGACCTGCCCGTTCACAATTGACCAATTGCTGGATGCGGACTATTTGCCGGCTTGAGCGAACCGGTCTGTGGGTTCCTGTTGATGTTCGGGTCTGGACAATCCCCCCGCCACTGACCGCCGTCGCCTTGTGTAAAGGCCCCACCCCCTTGGCCCCCAGCCCCCGCATCCGGTACCCTGGTCGGATGCGTCTGGAAAAGATCAAACTCGCCGGTTTCAAGTCCTTTGTGGACCCGACTACTGCCTATTTCCCGAGCAATCTGGTCGGTGTGGTGGGCCCTAACGGCTGCGGCAAGTCCAACGTGATCGACGCCGTGCGCTGGGTCATGGGCGAGTCCTCCGCCAAGATGTTGCGCGGGGAGTCCATGGCGGATGTGATCTTCAACGGCAGCACGGGGCGCAAGCCCGTGGGCGTGGCGAGCATCGAGCTGGTCTTCGACAACGCGGACGGCCGCGCCGGCGGCGAGTACGCTGCTTTCAACCAGATCGCGGTCAAACGCCAGGTCTCCCGGGACGGTCAGTCCGGCTATTTCCTGAACGGCAGCCGTTGCCGCCGCCGGGACATCCAGGACCTGTTCCTGGGCACGGGGCTCGGTCCCCGCTCCTATGCCATCATCGAGCAGGGCATGATCTCGCGCATCATCGAGGCGCGGGCAGAGGACTTGCGCCTGTTCCTCGAGGAGGCGGCCGGCATCTCCAAGTACAAGGAGCGCCGGAAAGAGACCGAGAGCCGCATGCGCAGCACCAGGGAGAACCTGGAGCGCCTGACCGACCTGCGCGACGAGGTGACCAAGCAACTCCAACACCTGGAGCGCCAGGCGGACACCGCCGCCCGCTATACGGAGTACCGGGCCGAGGAGCGGCGACTGGACCAGGAACTCAAGGCCATGCGCTGGCGTGCACTGGACACCGAGATCGAGGCCCAGGACCAGCGCCTGGGCGCCCTGGAGATGGACCAGGCCGCCGGTTTGGCCCGCCAGCGGCGAATCGAGGCGGACATCGAGGACCGCCGCGCCGCCTACAGCGACGCCTCCGACCACTTCAACCAGGTCCAGGGCCGCTTTTACGCGGTCGGCTCCGAGATCGCCCGGGCCGAGCAGGCGATCCAGTTTGCCAATGAGTCGCGGGGCCGCCGGGAGGCAGAGCTGGTCCGGCTGGATCAGGAGTTGTTCGACGCCGAGCATCACCTGGAACGGGACCAGGCACGGCTGGCCGAGATCGACGCCGACCTGGCCCGGGATGAGCCCCTGCTCGCCGCGGCCCAGACGGGCCTGGATGAGACTGCGGCCGCGGTGGCCCTGGCCGAAGATCAGCAGTCCCACTGGGAGACCGAGTGGGATCGCTTCAATCAGGAGGCGGCCGGTCCCGGCCAGCAGGCCCAGGTGGAGCGGTCCCAGATCAACAATCTCGAGCAGCGGCTGGGGCGGGACCGGGAGCGCCTGCGGCGGCTGGAAGAAGAGGCCGGGCGTCTGGACCTGGCCGGGGCCGAGGACCGGGTCGGCGTGCTGGTTGAGCGGGAGGAGGGGATCGCCGCCCAGTGCGAGGAGATCGAGACCCGCCAGGAGGCGCTCGCCGCGGAGGTGGCGGCCCGAGAGGCCCAGCAACGCGCCCTGAGCGCCGACCTGGACCGGGTGCGTACCGGCTTGCAGCAGGCCAAGGGCCGGCGCGCCTCGCTCCAGGCCCTCCAGCAGGAGGCCCTGACCGACCGGGACCAGGGGCTCACCGCCTGGCTGGCGGCCAATGGTCTGGCCCAGGCCCCGCGTCTGGCCGACCGGCTGCGGGTGGACGGGGGCTGGGAGTCGGCGGTGGAGACGGGTCCTGGGGGACGGGCTCAAGGCCGTCCCCGTGCCGGATTTGCGGCCCCTGGCGGCCACCGGGCTGGCGCCGGGGCTGGTCCTCATCGACACGGCGGTCACGGCGGGGCCCAGTGACGGCGAGGCGCCCGACGGACCGGCTCAGCGCCCACTGCGAGGCCCCCTGGCCCCTGGACGGACTCATCGGTCCGGTTCACACCGCGGGGGACCTGTCCGAGGCCCTGGATCGCCGGGCCGGGCTCAACCCCGGTGAGTGGCTGATCACCCGCGACGGCACCCAGGTCGGCACCAACTGGTTGCGCACGCCCGCCGCCGGCGCCACCGATGGCGTCCTGGTCCGGGGTGAGGCCCTCAAGGCCCTGGACCTGGAGGTCGAGGCCCTGGCCGAGCAGGAGCAGACCCTTGCCGACCAGGACCAGGCCCTGCGCACCACCCGCGCCGAGGCCGAACGCGCCCGCGCCGAGACCGCCCAGACCCTCACCGCCCTCAATCGGGACCTGGCGAGCGTCCGCGCGGACCTGACCGGCCAGCGTGCCCGTGCGGCGCACCTGCGGGAACGCCAGGAGGCACTGACCGCGGAGAGGGCGGACCTGGCCAGTCAGTGCGAGGACGCCGTCGCCGAGATGGAGGAGGCCCGGGAGCGGCTCCACGAACTCCTGGAAGCGGTCGACCGCCTGGCGGAACGCCGGGAGGACCTCACCCGGGAGCGCGAGACCCTGCGTGCCGCCCTGATCGAGGCCCGGACTGCCGAGCGGGTTGCCCGGGATCGTGTCCAGGGCCTGCGGGTCGGGGTGGAGGCCAATCGCGCTGCCCGGGAAGCGACCCTGCGCAGCCAGACCCGCGCCCAGGAGCAGCAGGCCCAACTGCGGGAGCGGCGCGACGAGTTGGAGGCGGCCATCGAGGAGTCGGTCGAGCCCCTGGCCGAGCAGCGGGAGCGCCTGGACGAACAGCTTGGTCGGCGGGTGGAGGTGGAGGCGGAACTCGCTGCCGCCCGCAACCGTCTGGAGTCCCTGGATCAGGAGGTACGGTCCCTGGAGCAGGAACGCCACCGGGTCGAGCAGGCCGCCCAGACCGCCCAGCGTGACCTGGACGGCCTGCGCCTGGAGCGCCAGGAGCGCCTGGTGCGCCGCCGCACCCTGGAGGAGCAACTGGCCGAGGTCGAGACCACCCCGGAGCAGGCCCTGCGGGACCTGGACCCGGCGGCGGACGAGGTCGCCTGGCAGGAGCGCCTGGCCCGCCTCGCTGCCCGCATCCAGCGCCTGGGTGCCATCAACCTGGCGGCCATCGACGAGTTCCAGGAGCAGTCCGAACGCAAGCGCTACCTGGATGAGCAGCATGCCGACATCGCCCGCGCCCTGGACACCCTGGAAGGGGCCATCCGCAAGATCGACCGGGAGACCCGCACCCGCTTCAAGGACACCTATGACCAGGTCAACGCCGGGTTCCAGCAACTCTTCCCGCGTCTATTCGGCGGTGGCCACGCCTATCTGGAACTCACCGGCGAGGACCTGCTGGAGACCGGTGTCACCGTCATGGCCCGTCCCCCGGGCAAGCGCAACTCCAGCATCCATCTGCTCTCAGGCGGCGAAAAGGCCCTCACCGCCGTGGCCCTGGTCTTCGCCATCTTCCAACTGAACCCCGCGCCCTTTTGTATGCTCGATGAGGTGGACGCGCCGCTGGATGACGCCAACGTCGGGCGTTTCTGCGAACTGGTCCGCTCGCTGTCCAACCAGGTCCAGTTCATCTTCATCAGCCACAACAAGGTCACCATGGAGATCGCCGATCACCTGCTCGGCGTCACCATGCACGAACCCGGCGTCTCCCGCCTGGTCTCGGTGGACGTGGAAGAGGCGGCGCGGCTGGCGGCGGTGGCTTGACGTAACGGTAGCCCACCAGATCAAGATCGTCCGCTTTTTCTGATCGGCCCCCTCCCCAGGCCAGCCAGCGAGCTGGCCTGTCGCCCGTTGTAAGTCCTGAAGGGAGGAGCCAACAACTCGCCAGTATCATCTGGTCCGTGGCCACGCGCGGCCAGCAGCCCAAAAGAAGTTTCCTTGCCTTCACCGCCGCGCCGAAACACAAGACGCCCCGCGAGGCCAGATCATGGCATTTCCGCCTAACCCAGGGCGGCGCCGAAGATATACTTCATGTGACAGGACGCCTGGAGCGGCCGCGATCAGCGGCCCTCTCTCGGGCGTGTGTGGGCCAAGGCGCGGAGACTTGAAAGGTCCCGGCCTTTGGGGCTAACTACCCTGGTCATCTCGCCTGCCCCAGCGTTTTGGTCTGCCCTGCCATGAACAAAGCACCTAGACCAGTATCGATTGATCTCGACCTGCTTGAGCAAATCCATGATGTGCCCTTGGGCCGTGCGTCTTGGGCAGAGGTGCTGGATCAGTTGAAGTCCGAGTTTTCTACTGAGCACTGCTTGCTGATCAGATACGGTTCAGGTCCCAGGCAGGCCCGCAGTCTGGTCCGCGCAGTCGTCGACGAGCGCACCTGGCATCTCTATGCCGAATATTTCGTGGCCATCGATCCCTTTGTGGCGGCGATGGGTGGGGCTGAGTTCCCGCCGGGCGTCGTGAGGACCGGGGACCAAGTGGTCCCGGCGAAAGAGTTCTGCGCCTCTGAGTTTTTCAATGATTGGTTCAAGCCCGGCGGCATGCGCCACACGGCCGGTGCCTTTCTGCCGATTCCAGGCGGCGACCTGCTGCAACTGGGGATGCCCAGGGCGCCTGAGGCCGGGGCCTTCAGCGTAGAGGAGATTCGCCGGCTCCAGCGTTATTTCAATCACATCGCCCGGGCCGTCTGTGCTCACGAAGAGATCATGGTCCGACCCGCCGCGCCGGATTTCGACCGGTTCGCCAGGAATTATGGCCTCACGCCCGCCGAGGCGAAACTGCTCGAAGGGCTGGCCGAAACGGGCTCGCTGAGGCGCACGGCCGAACGCACCCACAGGTCTTACTTGACGCTCCGCGCCCAATTGCGGTCGATCTTCCTTAAGACGGGCGCCCGCAGCCAGGTCGAACTGATGCGACTGAGCCATCAGGGCGGCCCCGGTCCGGAGGCGGTTCAGACCGGTCGGTTCCGGAGTTCCTGAGGGTTCAAGCCCCCGGAAGGTGTGCGGCCATTTAGTCCAATTGGACGATAGGCGCAGGGCACTGAACGCTGGACACTTACAGCACGTGCAGTGACGCATGTGGCTGACCGATCGCCTCCAACAGGGAGCCTCACAGGGGACGTTGGGGCAGGGAGTCGCTCTATTCAAACGACGACGATTCCACCCAGACCTCGGATCGGAGACGGTGTTTGGAAACGCCTGACTCATCCATGCCGAACGGGTCAATGACCCGTTCGGCTTCTTTTTTTCCGACCATCGTCGGCAAGGTCCCCGGGTGCGTCGGGTCGCCCACCCTTGCCCTGTTAACCCTGCCGCGGCCTACCATCGGTGCCAGGTGGTGTAGTCGGGCCCGTCGCTGAGGGCGAGTCCGATCTGGTGGCACATGGCCAGTTCGTCGGTGAAACCGGTGGGTGTTTCGTTGGACCCGACGTAATAGAGTCGAAAGGACCCGTCCGGCAGCGGCACGACGCAGGGCGTGCCCAGGGCATAGGCATCCCAGTGCCCCGAGCCGCTTGGGGCATGGGCCAGGACGGAACCGTCGGGCTCGGGCCCGGGTTGCCTGACCCAGTGGACGGCATCCGTGGAGGTCGCAAGCCCGATGGAGTGCCCAGCGCCGCCGACCCCTTCATAGAACATCAGGTAACGGCCGCCGTGGTAGATGACGTGCCGGGTCCCGACACCGCCCCCATCGAAGCCGCCGGGCTCCCCGGCCCCGAGTACCTCGCCGCGCTTGAACCAGACCAGGCCATCCCGCGACTCGGCCAGGGAGACGACGAAGATCATCCGCGCTGGGTCCAGGCTGTGGTACCAGAGGCGCCAGACCCCGTCGGCACAATGCAGGACCTGGGGCCAGCCGCACAGGGCCAGGTCCGGCTCGCCGGGTGCGCCCAGGTCGAGCAGGGCGCCCCGATGGGGACCCTCGATGCGGGACCAATGCAGTCCGTCCCGGGAGATTGCACACCCCGGACGCAGGTGCAGGCCCCGGACGTCGAAGGGGCCGATCCGCAAGCGGCTGTGGTCGCCGCCGAGATACCACATCCAATACAGGCCGTCGCGGTACTGCACGTCGCTCACGCCCACATGGGTGGAATCGAACCGCGCCGGGTCCGGATGGGCCTCGAACACGGCCCCCCGGGTCAGGGGCCCCAGCACCCGCTGCCAGGTCAGACCGTTCGTGGAGGTTGCCAGGCCGCAACGGCCGGTGGGCAGGTTGATCTCCCGATCGAACTGGCTGTCGCGGCCGTAGTACCACATCCGCCAGGTCCCATCCGAACCCCGCAGCACCCGGGGTCCCGAGACCCGCTCGTCGTCCCAGGCGCCGGCCGGCCCTGGCCCGAGCAGGAGCCCGGCTGGGCGATCTGACTGGTCTGTCATGGACTGACCTCGCGGATGGGGCGATCGGGAAGGGCCGCGATCACATGCCAAGAACCCGCTGCCGCGCAGAGCCGCTGCAGACGGCGTTTATCGTGGTTCTGGCCAACCGCACCAGCCGCCTGCGGTGCGGTTCGTTCCTCACCGCACCCTACGGGGGCCATCGTGGTCGGAGCGACGCAGGTCTCCCATGGTCTTTGGGGGTCGCGGAACCTACCGGGTGTCCGGACAACTGGCCCTGCGTCGATAACGCCAAACCTGGTGTCTCGGGGCCAAGCGCGTGGAGCCCAGAACCTAGTATGTCCGACAAAAATAGTCAATGAGTCGTCTGCGCGTTTCAGGGCGCCGCAGGAATTCTTACCTGGACTATCATTCCCCGAGGAGAAACCCTGCCGATACGGGGGGCCCCGTCCGGCGACCCGATAACCTAAAAGGAGCAATTGGCCCCCAGTCGCGGGCCGTTTCCGACCTGCTGATGGCTACACGCTTCGGCGCGCCGATGCGCCTTTTCGCTCTCTTGGTCGAGGCGTTCCGTGCGACTTGAGCGGACAATCGACCCTAACCGAGACTGGAGACCATGGTTATGAAGAAGCACGTCCGCATCGCACTCGCGACCACCGTCGGCCTGACGCTGAGTCTCGGTACGGGGGTTGCGCGCGCGGAGGCGGACGGTCCGGATTACTACGCCGTCCGTGGTGTTGCCAGGGGCGACGTGCTGAACGTTCGGTCCGAGCCGGACCCCCATGCACCCAAGGTCGGCGAGATTCCGCCGGACGGCACCTGCATCCGCAACCTGGGTTGCCAGGGCGGACTCAGCTTTCAGGAGTATACGGAGCTGTCGCCCGCGGAGCAGGAGCGGCGCCAGCGGGAGAATCCCCGCTGGTGCAAGGTGGAGTACCAGGGCATGACCGGCTGGGTCGCGGGGCGCTACCTGGCCGAGGGCGACTGCCGCCGCTGAGGCGGGCTTGTCAGGCGATCGGTCGGACTGCTTCGTCTTCATCCTGTTCGGCACGAAGCGGGATGAATCGCCTGCTCCGGGGGTAGCGGGAATCCGATGGGCGCTTGCCCCTTCGGCGTGACGCGCGAGGGCAATGGCTCCGGCATCGTCACCGTGACCAAGCCCGACGGGCGGACGCGAGCCATCTTCTTTCGCAATGGCCGGGCGACCGGCGTCGACACCAGCAAGGCTTGATCGCGGCCCCAAGCAGGTCGCGCTCATGACAGACGCCGGGGGGCCGGGAGCACCTGAAGCACACCGCCCGCGCGGACGCGGGTGCGACACCCCAGTCGCGCTCATTGCGTCGGGTACAGCCACCCGGTAATCCGGCCGCCCGTGGTATTGCGCCAGGCGTTATCGGGTAAGTCCAGCAGGGTGTAGCGCCCGTTGATCTCGAACAGTCGGACCTGGCGGGCGAAGGTGTGCGGATCGAGCCAGGGCGCATTGTCGTAATTCTCCTCGGCCAGCGACACCATGCCCCGTTCCAGGTCGACGGCCACGACCACCGCGACGTGGCCGTATCGCCATTCGGGGTCGGCGCGGTCGGCGGCGTAGACCACCAGATCACCGCGTTGCGGCGGACGTCGGGCGGTTCCGTTCACTGAGCGCCCCAGGGGGACCGGCTCACCGGTGCGCGCATTGGCCCCTTCGGTCAAATAGAGAATCGACTGCGCGTCGTCCACGTCCCCAAAGGTCAGGTTTCGGTTCTTCATCCACCACAGGCGGGCATAGCCGACACACTGGTAGGTGATGCCCACATAGCGCCACGGCTCGGTCGCGACGTTTGTGGACCTGACCTCGGCCTGTCCGGTCTCCAGATCGAGGAAGTGGTATTCGGGACGGATGCATCCGGTGATGCAGTTGGAATGTGCTGGCGCCCCGTCCGCCATGCCGAGCACCTGGCCGAAGGGCGTTACGCAGGGACCGTCGCAGGCCCGCTTGGCCTCGACGAACAGCCGCAGGCCCTCGATCTGGCCCAAGGGCGGTGCCGGAGCCGGAAGCTCCTGGCCGTCGGTACGCGGCAGGCTGGGCGGGGATGGTTGATCGCGGGCGCCGAGCGGGGTGCTCCCGAGCGCCACCAGCAGGAGTGCCGCAAGCAGCGGCGCCAGGCGGCGGGCGGCGAATCGCCCAGGACGGTCAGCCGGTTCGGTGGTGGGTCTGCGCATGTCGGACGCTCGCGGGTGAGGTTCATCCTGAAAAGAGCAGTCAGCGATCAGCCGTCAGCGTTCAGCTCTGAGTTTCATGGGGATATCGTCGCCTGACGGATCACCCCCGAGGTGAGCGCTCGTCGCAAAAAAAGCGGTGCGTAATTCGATGTTCTGAAACCGCTGACGGCTGATGGCTGACCGCTGACTGCTCCTTCCCGGTTCATCGATCTGTAATGACTGCCGATCTGAGCCCGGTCGCGGCGGCCGACGCTGGCGCCTCAAGTCCCCGATGCACGGCGGGGGAGAGCAGCATGTAAAAGGCCGGCACCACGAACAGAGTAAAGAGGGTGCCGATGCCCAGGCCGGTGACGATCACCAGACCGATGTCGAAGCGGCTCACCGCCCCGGGGCCGCTGGCGATGAGCAGTGGGACCATGGCGACCAGCATGGAGACCGTGGTCATGAGGATAGGCCGCAGGCGGATGGCCGCGGCCTGCTCTACCGCGTCGCGCTTGGACAGCCCCTCCCGTTCCCGTAGTTGGTTGGCAAACTCGACGATCAGGATGCCGTTCTTCGCCACCAGGCCGATCAGGGTGATCAGCCCCACCTGGGTATAGATGTTGATGCTGGCAAAGCCCAGGAACAGGAAGGCCATGGCCCCGGCGATGGTGACGGGGACGGACATGAGGATGACGAAGGGGTCCCGCCAGGACTCGAATTGGGCCGCCAGGACCAGATAGATGATGAGCAGGGACAGGAAGAAGGTGACCTCCAGGGCCGCCCCTTCACCCTTGAACTGACGGGATTCGCCCTTGAAGTCATACCGCACCCCTTGCGGGAAGATGGCGTTGGCCTGGTCTTCCAGATAGGCCAGGGCGTCGCCCAAGGGGACCCCCGGCATCATGACGCCGGACAGGCTGATGGAGTTCAGTTGCTGGAATTGGGTGCGCTTGGAGGGTTCCACCTCCTTGCGGATCTTGATCAGCGCACTCAGGGGGACCTGTTCCCCAGCGCTGTTGCGGACGTAATAGTCCTTGAGTTCTCCCGCATCGTTGCGGAAGCGCTGCTCCACCTGGGGAATGACTTTGTAGCTGCGCCCCTCCAGGCTGAACCAGTTCACATAGTCCTCGTTCAACATGCCGGCCAGGCTGGAGCCCAGCTCGGCCATACTGATGCCCATGGCGCCGGCCAGTTCCCGATCCACCTCCAGCACGGTCCGCGGACGTTCAAGCTTCACATCCTTTTGCAAAAACATGAATTTGCCGCTGGCCATGGCGGCGCCCAGGATCTGGTCCGCCAGGCCGTCCAATTCCGGGTAGTCCCGGTCCGAGACGATGACGAAGTCCACCGGGATGCCGTTGCCCGGGGTCGGCAGGCTGGGGAGCGGAAACACCACGGTGTTGAGGCCGGTGATCTGGGATAGGGCCCCCTGCAGGTCCGGCAGCACCGCGTCCTGGCCGCGTGCACGCTGGGAGGCGGGGGGCATCTTGAAGCCGCCGAAGGTCATGGTCTGGTCACCGCCGAAGCCGGCCAGCAGGAAGGAGTCCTGGTACTCCGGGATGGACGCGAAGATCGGGAACATCTCCTTGATATAACGAATGTCGTAATCGATGGTGGCGGTCTGGGGAGCGGTGGCCATGAAGAACAGGATGCTCTGGTCTTCGGTGGGGGCCAGCTCTTTCTGGGTCATGCTGTACATCGCATAGATGGCCCCGATCACCACCAGCGCGACGAGCAGGGTGGCGGACGGATACGTCAGCCAGCCATGGAGCAGCCGCCGATAGCCCCGGGCCAAGCCCGCGAAGACGTGTTCTACGCGTTGCTCAAAGCGGGTCTGCTGACCCCCGGCCCGCAGCACCAGGGCCGAGAGCATGGGCGAGAGGGTCAGGGCCACCACGCCGGAAACCAGCACGGCCCCGGCCAGGGTGAAGGCGAACTCGGTGAAGAGGGTCCCCACCAGTCCGCCCATGAATCCGATGGGGGCATAGACGGCGATCAGGGTGGTGGTCATCGCGATGATGGGCAGGGCCAGTTCCCTGGCCGCGTCCACGGCGGCCTGGACGTTGCTCTTGCCCATTTCCAGGTGTCGGTGGACGTTCTCCACCACCACGATGGCGTCGTCCACCACCAGGCCAATGGCGAGCACCATGGCCAACAGGGTCAGCAGGTTGATGGAGAAACCCATCAGGAGCATCAGGAACCCGGCCCCGACGATGGACAGGGGCACCGCCACCGCTGGCACCAGGGCGGCGCGCAGTGACCCGAGCGACAGGAAGATCACCAGCAGCACGATCAGGACCGCCTCGGCCAGGGTCTTGAAGACCTCGCGGATCGAGTCCTCGATGAACTCGCTGGCGTCGTAGGGGATGAAGGCGTTGAGCCCGGTCGGGAAGTCGGCCTTGAGGCTGGGCAACAGGGTCTTCACGCGCCCCGCCACGTCCAGTGGATTGGACCCCGGCGTCTGTTCCACGCCGATGAAGATGGCGGGGATACCCTTGTAGAGTGTACTGGAGTCATAGTCCGCGGCGCCCAGTTCGACGCGGGCAATGTCCTCCAGGCGCACCAGGGTGTCGCCCTCGGAGCGCACGACTAGTCGCTGGAAGTCCTCCACCTGGCTGACGTCGGTGGTGGCGGACAGGTCTATCTGCACCAGATCGCCCTTGAGCCGACCCACGCCGGACAGGTAGTTGTTGGCCCGCAGGACCCGGGTCACGTCATCCCCCGTGACTCCGAGCGAGGACATGCGGGCCGGGTCCAGCCAGATGCGCATCGCAAAGGTCTTGTTGCCGATCAGTTCGGCCTTGGCGACCCCTTGCTGGGCCTGCAACTGGGGCTGCACCACCCGGGCCAGATAGTCCGTGATCTCTGGCAGGTCCATGGTCTCGCTGTAGAAGGCCAGGTACATGAGCGCCGTGGAATCGCCGGTGGTGGAATCAATCACCGGGTTCTGGGCGGCCTCGGGCAGCACGTTGATGCGGCTCGCCACCTTGGCCTGGATCTCCGCCACCGCCGCCTTGGGGTCATAGTTGAGGCGCATGTTGGCCTCGATCACAGAGACCCCGGCCGTGCTGGTGGCAGACAGAAAATCGATGCCGTCGGCCTCGGCGATGGCCTGTTGCAGGGGCGTCGTGATGAAGCCCTTCACCAGTTCACTGCTCGCCCCAGGATAGGCGGTGGTGATGGTAACCACCGTGTTCTGGGTCTTGGGATACTGACGGACCTCGAGATCCATGAAAGCGCGGATGCCGAGGATGAAGATCAGCAGGCTCACGACGCTCGCGAGCACCGGGCGGTGGACGAAGATATCGGTGAATTTCATGGGGTCGCGGCCTTCGTTGTGTCCTGGGTCTCCTCCGACTTGATCTGAACCTCCTGGCCGTTGGTGAGCTTCACCTGTCCGGCGGAGACCACCCGGTCACCGGCCTTGAGCCCATCGAGCACCACCACCTCGTCGCCGCGCACCGGGCCGGTTTCCACTTGGCGGCGCTGGACCTTGAGCTTGCCGTCCTGCTCTTCCAACAGGAACACGGAGTCCCCGTAGGTATTGAAGGTGATCGCCTCCCGGGGCAGAGTCAGGACCGCGGACTGTGCCGGCAACAGGGTCTCCACCCGGGCAAACATGCCGGGCCGCAGCTTGGTTCCCGGATTGGGGAAGCGGGCCCGCACCTGGACACTGCGGGTGCCCTTGTCCACCCCCGGGGTGATGGCCGAGATGCTGCCGCTGAAGCTGTCGTCCGGGTGGGCGGCCACCCGCACCCGCACCGGCTGGTTGAGCCGCAGCCGGCCGATCTCGCGTTCCGGCAGCGCAAAGTCCACGTAGACGGGGTCCAGGGCCTGCAACTGCACGATGGGGCTGCCCTCCTTCAGAAACTCGCCCAGGTCGATCTTGCGGATCCCCAACTGACCGGCAAAGGGGGCGCGGATCACCTTCTTGTCGATGGTCGCCTGCTTGGCCTTGATCTGAGCACGGGCCTGATCCACCAGGGCGGTGACCTCATCGACCTCCCCCAGCGAAACGGCCTTGTCCTTTAAGAGCGTGCTGTTGCGCTTGAGCTTGAGCGCCGCGAGCCGCTCCGCTGCCTGGAGCCCCTCCAGGTCCGCCTGGTCCACGTCGTCATCCAGCAGCACCAGCACCTGGCCCTGGGTGACGGTGGCCCCGGAGTCGAAACGGATCTCCTTCACCTGGCCCGCCACCTGGTTGCTGACCTCGACACCCTGCACCGCCTGGACCGTTCCCACGGCGTCCAGCGTCGGCTCCCAGCGGGCCTCCTGCACCGTCGCCGCGGCCACGACCGGGGGGGGCATGGGCTGGGAGAACATGGCGATGTCCCGCTTGATCTGCCCATATTTGACATAGGCTAGCCCACCGATCACGGCGGCGAGGGCGAGCAATACCACGAGAAAGCGCATGAACATGGGGAGTCCCTTAGGGCTGGAGGAGATTTGCGACCCAGGCGCAGATTATAGATGCTGCACCGCAACAAGTCCCCCGCCTTGCCCGGCTCTGCAGGGTCCCCGTGAGACTCGCTGGACTGCCCCCATGTTCCCGTCCGGGGCATTCGCCGTTCTTAGGGGAATCAACAAATGACCGACACCGCCAGCCTTGGGGCCTCGGCCATGCGCATCCATGCGGAGGGCGAGTACCGCCTCAGCGACGAACTGGAGATCATGCGGGAACTGCTCGACCCGCGCGGTCAACGGGTTCTGGAACTGGGCTGCGGGGCCGCCTGGATGACGCGGCAACTGGTGGAGCGGCTGGGCGCTGGTGCGGTTACGGCCACCGAGGTGGACCGCATCCAGCATCAGAAGAACCTGACCATCAGTGACCTGCCGCACGTGACCTTCCGCTACGGCGGGGCCGAAGCCATTGCGGATCCTGATGGGACCTATGACCTGGCGATGATGCTCAAGTCCTTGCACCATGTGCCGCTGGACCTGATGGACCAGGCGCTGGCGGAGATCCATCGGGTCCTCAGGGCTGGCGGACGACTCTATTGTTGCGAGCCGGTCTACTGGGGGCCCTTCAATGAACTGATGCGCCTGATCCAGGACGAGCGGCTGGTGCGGGAGGCGGCCTTCGCAGCCCTGCAACGGGTGGTGGGGCAGGGGCTGTTCAGCCTGGAGGCGGAGGTCTTCTTCGAGTCCGCGGGCACCTATCCGGACTGGCCGACCTTTGAGGCCCGCTTCGTCGATGTGACTCACAGCGACCGCAACCTGGACCCTGACCAGCGGGCCGCCATCCGTGCCGTCTTCGAAGGCCACCTGACCCCCACCGGGGCCCACTTCCGAAAGCCCCACCGGGTGGACCTGCTACGCCGCTTGCCCTGAAACACTGGGCACCACCAAGACGGGGTGGTCACCGGTCCCCGGGAGTATGGTCCGACTGTAACCCCAACCCTGAGGAGTCGGGGCTCCGCCCCGAGACCGTCGCCACCGGGGGGCGGAATGACTCATGTGTTCGATAGTGCTGCTTGCCAGCGATGATTGCTAAAGGGGACTGGTCGCGACTGCGTCGGACTCGGGCACTTGGGTGGCGGGCAATTCGGATGGGGCCTCACCCCGGGACTTGAGTTCGTCGAAGGGGTCCGGCTCCTGGCGCTGGTGACCAGCCGCGGCGAGACGTTCCAGATAATCGAACCACAGGGGCTGCCAGGCGCGGCCGAGTTTGTAAAGGTATTGCCAGTCATAGAGGCCGGACTTGTGGCCGTCATCAAAGTAGATCTTCACGGCATAGCTGCCGATCTGTTCCAGGTTGGTGATGCCGACACGCTCCTTGCCGACCTGAAGTTTGGCAGTCGCGGGCGAGTGGCCGCGGACCTCCGCCGAGGGGGACAGGACCCGCAGATACTCGCAGGGGAGCCGAAACCGCGCCCCGTCGTCAAAGGCGATCTCCAGCACGCGGGACTTCTGGTGCAGGCTGATCTCGGTGGGCAGATGTCGTTGTTCCATGATGGATTCCTCGCCGGTGCCAAAGCCTGGAGGTTGGGACATCCGGGGTGGACGCCAAGGCTTGAGCGCTCGATCTTCCTCTGCTGAGGTTGTCCCAGGACCTGAGGCCGATTGGAACAGCGGTAACTACCCCCAGACCCCGGGTATCATCGTAGCCCGGAATACCACTGGCACGACCTCCGGCGCCCAAGTGGAGGCCTGGTGGTGAGACCCTGGCCGTCCCAGCCGGCCGGGGCGGGGGCCGTTTCATGCGACCGTCGTGCCGCGGTCCTGGCGGCCCCGGCGTGCCAGGTTGATCTCGTCTTTCATCAGTCCGGGAAGCCTTCATGCCCAGATTTCTTGCCGTCATCGCACTCGTCTTCACCCTGGTGATCCTTGTCGGCTGCACCGGATCGGGTCGGAATTCCTGGTTCGCTCCAATGGAGTCGCGCTCGCCCATGTACACGGCCGTCAGCCCGAGCCCGGCCGCGAGCCTGGAGGTCCTGAACGCGGCACCTGTTTGCTGCGATTCACTTGCGGCGTTGCGCTTCGCCCCCCTGGATACGGAGGCGACCCGCTTCTACGAGATTAACGCGGCCTCCCAGGCCTTTGCCTTCGCCACCGGCAAGAGCCTGCTGCAGGCCTTCGTGATCCCGGACGAACTCGAACGGGCCACCCTGACCCTCGACGCGATCGCCGGGGCTACGGTCTTCGTCCCCACCGTGTTGATCCTGGACCGCGACTTCCGTGTGAGTCGTGCCATCGATTCCAGCAACTTCAAATACACCCCTGCCGGCTTCATGGAGCCCCAGCGCCTGCGGGGGCGCATCTTCCTGGACCGCCATCAGGGCGGCGACCTGGCCGGCGAAAAATACCTGGTGGTATTCACCACGGACAAGGATCTGCGCGGCTCTACCAAGATGATCAGCGAGGCGCGCCTTTACGCCCGCGCCCGGGGACTGGCCAACCCCGGCCTGCCGGACCCGGTGGCGCGGCATGCGGCCACTGGCGTGTTCCGTCTGAGTGTCGGGGAGTTGGAAACCACCGCGCGGGTCAGCCGCGACTATGTCCGTCAGCAACGGGGCGCCGCGCGCTATGTGGCCCCCGCGGGCGCTCGCACGGCGACGGCAGCGCCGGTGGCACCCGTGCCAGTAACGGCTCCAGCCGCCCCGGCGCCCAGGGCGACACCAAAGCCCACCGCCCCAGCGGCCCGGCAGCCCATGCAGAAGGAGACCCAGAAAATGTATGACCGGATGATCGCGGAGTCCGTCTCGGTCGGCGACATGGACCGCGCCTGGCGTCTGGTGCAGGAGGCCGAGCGGGCTGGTTCCACCACGGCCCGGCAGGCCTTTGTCGGCGCGGTAGAGCTAAAGTAGCGGCCTTCGGATGCCGCACCCCGGAGGCACCGTAGGGTGACGAGCGGCCTCCGGCAGCCGTCGGTGGCCGGGTCATCGAGATGCTCGGGCATGCCGCGCAACGCTTGGCCCAGCCGCTCCAAGGAGCAGTGCCCTGGCCCCGCAACCAGCAATCACGGCGCTGCCGCGCGCCCAAAAAGGGGCGGCCGCGGCGTGACGCGCCGGCTTTTTTCCCACGTCTTCGGTAGACTTCCGGGCCTCAACGCCACCCAGTCCGGAGTCGTCCATGCATCGTACCAGCGGCATTCTGCTGCACCCCAGTTCTTTACCCGGGCCCTTCGGCATCGGCGACCTGGGACCTGCTGCCTACCGCTTCGTTGATTTCCTTGCGGCCGCGGGCCAAGGGCTCTGGCAGGTCCTGCCCCTGGGGCCCACCGGTTACCGGGACTCACCCTACCAGTGCACCTCCGCCTTCGCCGGCAACCCGCTCCTGATCAGCCCGGACGCACTGCTGGCAGCGGGCTGGATTGACCCCGCAGACCTGGAGCACCCGGCCTTCCCGGATGCCACCGTCGACTTTGGGCCCGTGACCGCCTGGAAGCGGGCCCTGTTGGATCGCGCGTACCAGGGTTTTCTCGCCCGAGCCGACCAGGGCCAGCGGAACGCCTATGCCCGATTCCAAGAGGCACACCGGGACTGGCTTCCGGGCTATGCCTGCTATGCCGCCCTCAAGGCGGCCCACCGGAATTGGCCCTGGACCGCATGGCCTGCCCCGCTGGCCCTGCGGGAACCAGCGGCACTGCGCACCTGGGCGGAGGCCCACCGGCCCGAGATCGACCGGGAAACGCTGGTGCAGTTCCTGTTCTTCACCCAGTGGGCGGCTCTCCGGGACCACGCCAATGCCCGCGGCGTCCATCTGGTGGGGGACATGCCGATCTTCGTCGCCCACGATTCTGCCGAGGTCTGGACCCACCGGGACTGGTTCCGGCTGGGGCCGGATGGTGAGCCCCTGGTCATCGCCGGGGTGCCACCGGACTACTTCAGCGCCACCGGCCAGCGCTGGGGTAATCCGCTCTACGATTGGCAAGCACTGGCGGTCGACGGCTATGGTTTCTGGGTCCAGCGCCTGCGCCGGCTCCTGGAGATGACGGACCTGGTACGGGTGGACCACTTCCGCGGCTTTGCCGGTTATTGGGAGGTGCCGGGGAGCGAGGAGACGGCGGTCAATGGCCGCTGGGTCACCGGGCCTGGGATGGACCTGTTTCGCGCCCTGGAGACCGCCCTGGGGCCGGATCTGCCCTTGATCGCAGAGGACCTGGGCGTCATCACCCCGGACGTGGAGGCCCTGCGCGAGGGGCTGCGGTTGCCCGGCATGGCCGTGCTCCAGTTCGCCTTCGAGGATACCAGCGACGGTTTCGGCCAATCTGGGTTCCTGCCCCATAACCACCGGCGGCGGCTGGTGGTCTATACCGGCACCCACGACAACAACACCATTTGTGGCTGGTGGTCCGAGAAGGACCAGGCGACCCAGGACCTGGTGCGTCGTTACTTCAATACTGACGGTACCCGGATTCATTGGGATTTCATCCGCGCCGCCCTGAGCTCGGTGGCCGCCCTGGCGCTCTTCCCGATGCAAGACCTGCTGGGGGTTGGGGCTGAGGCGACCATGAACCGCCCCGGGACCCCGCACGGCAACTGGGTCTGGCGCTGTCAGGAGACTGACCTGGACCCTGAATCCGCCGCGCGGCTTCTGGATCTGACCCGGCTCTATGGCCGGCTACCCTATCCCACCGGTGAATCCCACCGGTGAGGCTGCCTGAGGGCCTGGGGCGCCTTGAGTCCGACTCGCCTGATCAGCGCGCCGTCGTGATGCGGGAGCGCCCTGTGGCCGCGACGCGGTCCCTCGGCACCCGGTGAGGCCTATCGCGGTCATGGGCCGGTCCCAGGAGTGAGTTTCGTCCTTCGGGACCGCGCGGCCAGCCTCCCGGCCGGCGAATCGGGAAGATGACCGGCGGGGTTATGAAAAAATTAAGATTCTGTTAAGACCCATTTAGGAACGCTCCACCGGCGGGCTCTCTATCCTTTCCCCATGGCTCGGACGGTCCGATCCATTCATTCCAGAGAGAGGCAACCCGATGAACGCTCCCATCCGCCCGCCGGTGTCCGCCCTGATTGTCGCCCCCCTCGTCGCCCTGACCCTCTATGGCGCCGCCTTCGCCGGCCCCAAGGACCAGGACCCCTTGATCGAACGGGGCCGCTATATCGTCAGCACGAGCGGCTGCAACGACTGCCACACCCCGGGTTATCCTGAAAGCGGCGGCACGGTCCCGGAGGCCGCGTGGCTGACCGGCAGTACCGTGGGATTTCAGGGTCCCTGGGGCACCACCTATCCGGCCAACCTGCGTCTGACCATGGGCCGAAGCTCCGAGTCGGAGTGGCTCAAGACGGCCCGCACCGCGCTGCGCCCGCCCATGCCCTGGTTCGCGTTGCGGGATATGAGCGACCGGGACCTGAAGGCCATCTTCCGGTACGTCCGTAGCCTGGGGTCCGCGGGCGACCCGGCACCGGCCTATGTGCCGCCCGACGGCACCGTGACGACCCCCTACATCGTGTTCGTGCCCCAGAGTCCGCCCGCGGGACCACAAACGTCCCAACGGTAGTCGAGCATGGACCAGGTCGACCTCAACGCGGTGCCGTAACCTCTTCCAGGTCCAAGGGGCGGGCGACTCGCAGGTGGAAGCGGCCCCGGCCGGTCTTCTCGATTGCCAGGAAGTCGCAGCGCTCGGCAAGCCGGCGCTGTAACAGAACCAGGCGGGCCTCCAGGTTATCGCAGAGGTCCGGCAGGCGTAGCCGCGGGTCCAGGCGCAGCTCCCGATTGGTGAAGTCGGCACGGCCCAGATGCATGTAGTCGTTCACCAGCGTCCAGAAGACCGCCCCCGCCACGCCCTTGATCAGGTAGTCCTCGCCAATAAAGATGCTGTCGTTGGCGGCGTACCGGCGGACGCTTACCGGGCTGCCTGCCGCCACCGCGGCGGACGCCGGGTCGGGGGACCGGTCTTCGCCGTGGTCGGCGGCTTGCTGGAGGAGTCGGACCGCCAGGCCCAGGGTGTCGCAGACGGCCACCAGGGCGTCCTCGTCCTCATAGGTGAAGCGACTATCCTGGGGGCTCTCCACCTGCAGGACACCGAGCAGGAGGTCCCCCGCCAGAATGGGCACCGCCAACTGACTCCGGGGCTTGGCCAGGCCCGGGAAGGGGATCTCGGTCTCCAGGCGGTCCGAGCCATCGGCCCCCGCCAGGCTCTGGCGCACCGCTTGGCTGTAGGCATAGTCCGCGGTCCAGTGGGTGATGCGGATCGGGGTGCGCTCCCGGGCGGCCACGCCGATGACCCCGGCCCCCAGCGGGATCTCGGAGCCCACGCCCGAGGTGGTATAGCCCCGGCTAGCCACTGTATAGAGGTGTCCGGCGTCCCGGTCGTACATCAGCAGCATGGCGTGATGGATGTCGAACCCGATGCCCAGGCCGTCCAGGGTGGAGTCCAGCAGGCTGGCCAGGTCGTGACAGGTGGTGAGCCGCCGCACCAGGGTGCGCAGGGCAGGCAGGAGACTACGCGTCGGCGTGCGGCAGGGCAGGTGCTGGCCGGGCACCGCCTCGATGGCGTGTAGCCGGTAGATATCCGAGCCCAGCAGGCGGAACACCCTGCCCATGCCCGTGTGGGACGCGATGCCGGCCAGCCTGGCCTTCATGTTCTCGAACAGGGGGCCCGCGGTCTCGGTGCGGAGGTACTCCAGGTGCAGGCGGTAATGGGCGGCGCTGTCCGGGTCGATCACCTGCACCACCGCCCGCGGGTTGGCCAGGATGTTCTCCCGGGTCTTGTTGAAGAACTGGAAGGAGAGGGCGACGTGGTCCTGGTCCAGGTAATGGACTTGGGACAGATAGGCCGCGTTGGGGGTCCCGTCCGGGGCCACGGTGGCAATGACCCCCGGGACCGCCCCCTCCAGGCAGGGGCGAATGGCGTCCAGGGTCAGGCTCACTCCAAGGCCCTCCCCGCGTGAGGACCAGGGGTCTGATCGAAGGCGGCGGTGGGTGTAAAGGACACTGCGATCACCTGGTCATCCGCCCCGGCGACCACCGCCGCCGAGAAGGCTCGGGTGTACCCCAGGCCGAGCAGATCCTCCACAAAGGACTCCCGATAGGCCTGGATCAGGGCCTCATCGCCGGCGGCCAGGGGCTCGATGCGCGCATCCGACCCCTTGAGCTGGATGGTCTTGTGGGTGCTCGGGCGGGTGAAGACCACCGTGATGATGCCGGTTTCCGCCAGGTCCCTGAGCAGCGTGTCGGCCTGGGTGGGACATAGGAAAACGGTCACCTGGCGGTGGTCCGGGGCCACGCGGCAGCCACAGGCACGGGCGACCGCCGCGGCATTCGCAGCGTCCCGGGAGGCCACGTTGATGGAGACGCGGCGCTGGATGAAGGCCGCGTTAGCCTCGCTCAGGAGGGGTTCGGGTGTGTGGATGTCGTCCATCGCGAGGAGTTGTCGGCGCTACGACCCGGAGACGGCTCATTAGTCTAATTGTAGTCTCACCCCGGGCGGGTGTGACCCCGACCCGAGGCAGCAAAAATGGCATATCCACAAATAATAATGTACTAAACTTACAGGCGCGAAGGGAGTGACCTGTCCGAGGGGCAGGGACGCCGGGCTGTTCGAGCTGTGGAGGTGTCCAATGAAACGGCTTCCTGTCTTCGCGTCTGCGCTCTTGGCGACTGTCCTGGTCGCGGTTCCGCTGGAGTCCCAGGCCTTTTTCGGCTTCTTCAGCGGCGGTTTCGGCTTCGGTGGCGGTGGCTGGGGTGGCCCCGGGTGGTGGGGCGGGCCTGGTTGGTGGGGGTCGGGCTACTACTGGCGCCGGCCCTGGAACTACTGGGGCTACCGGCCCTACGCATGGCGCTACCAGCGCTGGTACCCCTACTGGGCAAGCGCCTATCCCTTGATCCCGCCGGCTCCTGCGATTCTGCCTGCGGTGTCAGCGGAACCCAAGGCCCCGGCGGCGTCCTCTGCTAAATAGCCCATCGCCCGATGGCCCATGCGGACGGGCCTGGGCCCCGTCCACAATCACGTGAGTACTCCGGGCCCTGCAACGAGTAGCCCGCGCAGGCCAGGTAGACCTGCGAGTCCTCTCCCAGTGCGATCAGGCCCGCCCCGTCAGCGGGGGCGGGATCAGGGCGGCGAGCCGGTCGAGCAGTCCCGGGGGCGTGGGGGACAACCACGCGGCCTGCCTGTGGGTCGAGGCGGAGCCGACAGAGGGCTGAACGCGCGGGGCGCGGGGCTATAATCACCCCATCGCAACGAGCCGGTTCGCCTCCATGTCACTGGCACCCGAGCACCACCTGAGCTTCGAGGATTGGCTGGAAGCCGAGCGCGCATCCTTGGATGGACGCAGCGAGTACGTCGCCGGCGAGGTTTTTGCCATGACCGGCGCGAGCGTCGAGCACAACGCCATCGTGGCCAACATCGTCAGGGAGTTGGGCACCCAAATGAAGGGCCGCCCCTGCCAGGTCTACGCCAACGACCTGAAGGTCCGCATCCGCTCCGCCGATGCGGGCAAGTACCCGGACCTGATCGCACTCTGTGGAGAGCACCAGTTCCAGGACGCTCGCCGGGACGTCCTGCTCAACCCCAGTCTGATCGTGGAGGTCCTGTCCGACTCCACCGAGGCCTACGACAGAGGGGACAAGTTCACTCTCTATCGACAGATCCCCAGCCTGCGCGAATACCTGCTGGTCTCCCAGTACCGGGTCCAGGTCGAGTTGTATAGCCGCGGCGAGGACGGGCGCTGGACCCTGAGGGACTATTCGTCCCTGACCGACAGTGTCCCCTTGGCGAGCGTGGACTGTGGCTTGCCGTTGGCGGAGGTCTACGACAAGGTCGAGTTCTCGCCCGCTTGAGCCTCCGGCTTCGGCCGATTCAAGATGCCGGTGACCCTTCGACGACCAGCCCCTCTTGCCCTCCAAGCCCAAGGCAGCACCCGGCACCTTGGAAGACTGGCGCGTGTGGTTGTGCCCGGTTACCCCCGTCACCTCACCCAGGGGCGGAACCCGCGACAGGACCACGCAGGCAAGGCACAAAAAAGCCCCGCCGAAGCGGGGCTTTCTATCACCAAACCGGTGACGCCTTGCGGCTTACATCATGTCCATACCGCCCATTCCACCCATACCGCCGCCGCCCGGCATTCCACCCGCGCCCTCGTTCTTGGGCTCCTCGGCCACCATGGCCTCGGTGGTGATCATTAGACCCGCCACGGAGGCGGCGTTCTGCAGGGCGTACCGGGTGACCTTGGTGGGGTCCAGGATGCCCATGGCCACCATGTCGCCATATTCGCCGTTGGCGGCGTTATAGCCGAAGTTGCCGGTGCCCTCGGCGACCTTCTGCAGGACCACGGACGGCTCGTCACCGGCGTTGGCCACGATCTGCCGCAGGGGCTCTTCCATGGACCGGCACGCGATGGCGATGCCGACGTCCTGGTCGTGGTTGGCGCCCTTGAGGTTGGTGATCGCCTTGAGTGCGCGCACCAGGGCCACGCCGCCGCCGGGGACGATGCCCTCTTCAACGGCCGCACGGGTGGCGTGCAGGGCGTCTTCGACGCGCGCCTTCTTCTCCTTCATCTCCATCTCGGTGGCGGCACCGACCTTGATGACGGCCACGCCGCCGGCCAGCTTGGCCAGACGCTCCTGAAGCTTTTCCTTATCGTAGTCGGAGCTGGTCTCTTCGACCTGGCTGCGGATCTGCTCGCAACGGGCCTTGATGTCGGTCTCGGAACCGGCGCCGTCGATGATGGTGGTCTCTTCCTTGCTGATCTGGATGCGCTTGGCGGTACCCAGCTCGGCCAGGGTCGCCTTCTCCAGGGACAGGCCAACCTCTTCGGCGATGACGGTGGCGCCGGTCAGGACGGCGATGTCCTGCAGCATGGCCTTACGGCGGTCACCGAAGCCCGGGGCCTTGACGGCACAGACCTTGATGATGCCGCGGATGGTGTTGACCACCAGGGTGGCCAGGGCCTCGCCTTCCACGTCTTCGGCGACGATCAACAGCGGCTTGCCGGACTTGGCGACCTGCTCCAACACCGGCAACAGCTCGCGGATGTTGGAGATCTTCTTGTCGTGCAGCAGGACATACGGGGCCTCGAGTTCGGCGCTCTGGCTCTGCTGGTTGTTGATGAAGTAGGGGGAGAGGTAGCCGCGGTCGAACTGCATGCCCTCGACGACGTCCAGCTCGTTGTGCAGGGAGGTGCCCTCTTCAACGGTGATGACGCCTTCCTTGCCAACCTTGCCCATGGCCTCGGCGATGATCTCGCCGATGGACAGGTCCGAGTTGGCGGAGATGGTGCCGACCTGGGCGATCGCCTTGTTCTCGGTGCAGGGCTTGGACAGGGCCTTGAGCTGCTCGGTGGCGGCGATCACGGCCTGATCGATGCCGCGCTTGAGATCCATCGGGTTCATGCCGGCGGCGACGGCCTTGAGGCCCTCGCGGACCATGGCCTGGGCCAGCACGGTGGCGGTGGTGGTGCCGTCGCCGGCCACGTCGGAGGTCTGGGAGGCAACCTCCTTCACCATCTGGGCGCCCATGTTCTCAAAGCGGTCCTTGAGTTCGATCTCCTTGGCGACGGAGACGCCGTCCTTGGTCACGGTCGGGGCGCCGAAGGACTTCTCCAGCACCACGTTGCGGCCCTTGGGGCCCAGGGTGACCTTGACCGCGTTGGCCAGGACGTTGACGCCCTCCATCATACGGGCACGGGCATCGCCGCCAAACTTAACGTCTTTTGCGCTCATGGGGATTATCTCTTGAGTTGAATCTTGTGGTCAGGGGATGCGGACGAGGGAGTCAGGGGGCGCTTAGCCCTCGATGACACCCATGATGTCGTCTTCGCGCATCACCAGGAGGTCCTTGCCGTCAAGCTTGACCTCGGTACCGGAATACTTGCCGAACAGGATGCGGTCGCCGACCTTCACATCCAGGGGGCGGTTTTCGCCGTTGTCCAGGATCTTGCCGCGGCCCACCGCGATCACCTCGCCCTGGATCGGCTTCTCGGTGGCGGAGTCGGGGATCACGATGCCACCGGCGGTGGTGCGCTCTTCTTCCATGCGACGGACAACAACGCGGTCATGCAAAGGACGGACATTCATCTGGATTCTCCTCGGAGGCTTTTTGGGGAGGGCGGAGGGCGCCGACGCAGGGGATGTCCCTGGGCTGTTAGCACTCTCCGCTAGCGAGTGCTAATAGTAGGGCCAAAACCTCAACTGTCAAGCGAGGACCTGTCAGTCCTCCCGCCGAAACTGCCCCTCGATGACCTTGGGCCCGCGCTTCGCACCCTGGGGGTCGACCGGGATGACCCGCACATAGCGCAAGACGACCCAGCGGCGCAGGGGTGGGATCAGCAGCAGGAACCCGACGGCGTCGGTGAGAAATCCGGGCAGCAGGAGGAACAGGCCGGCGACCAGGAGCAGGGCGCCGTCCAGCAGTTCCAGTGCCGGGACCTGGTCTTGCGCCATGGCCTCACGCACCCGCATGAGGACGCCGAACCCCTGCCGGCGGACCAGCCAGGTGCCGATCAGCGCGGTCAGAATGGCGAGTCCGATGGTCGGCACCGCGCCGAGATGGGCGCCCACCTTGATCAGCAAATAGAGTTCGATCAGGGGCAGGCCGATGAAAAGGAGCAGGAAGAGGGGCATGGTGGGGCCTCCGGATAGGTGAGGGGGCGGCCTCCGATCGCGGGGTGCCGTGGCGGCCGGTCGGCCTGAGTCGGTGCCCTGTTCCGTGCTCCCGGGGCGGCCGCGGCTGATCCGCTGGCCCATCGAAGGCCCCCGGAAGTTGCTCTCGGGCCTTATCATCCCACATTCGTCGCTGATCGCGGTCAGCCCCCCGGCCGGCTCTTCCCAGCTGAGGGGGCTCCGTCCCTGCCACCGGTTGTTGGCAGCCTGCCGGAATCAGGGTCGCGAGTGGCCGGTTACTTCAGGTGGAGCGGCGTTGCCGCGAGGTTGTAGGCAATGACTGACGACTATCGACTGGTGTTCTGCACCTGCCCGGACGCGGAGAGCGCGACCCGTATCGCCGAGGGTCTGGTGGGGGAGCGGCTCGCCGCCTGCGTGAACTTGGTGCCGGGCCTGACGTCCATCTACCGTTGGCAGGGCACCATCCAGCGCGATCAGGAGGTCTTGCTGCTGATCAAGACGACGGCGGAGCGCCTCCCCGCACTGACCGCAACCCTCCGCGGCTTGCATCCCTACGAGGTGCCGGAGATCATCGCGCTCCCCATCGCTGAGGGGCTTCCCGACTACCTGAACTGGGTGACTACATGCACGCAACCCGACGCCTGAGCCCCGGGACCCGACCCGCCATGGGGCTCGCCCGCTTCCTGCTTCCTCTCGCTGTTCGCGCTCCTGCTTGGCCCGGTGATCACCGGGGCGGTCACCGTGGTGTGCACTGGCGCGGCGGCGGCCGAGGAGGAGTTTCTGTTGCCGGAGCAGGCCTTCCAGGTCACGGCCGCCGCGGAGGGCCAGGATGCCCTGCGGCTGCGCTGGGCCATCGCCGACGGTTACTACCTCTACAAGAGCAAGTTCCGCTTCACGACCCAGACCCCGGGCGTCAAGCTCGACAGCCCGACCTTGCCCCCGGCCGAGACGAAGCACGATGAGTTCTTCGGCGAGGTGGAGATCTACCGCGGCCAGGTCGAGGTGCGCGTCCCCCTGACCCGGGAGTCGGGGGCGGCGGACGTCCTGAGCTCTGGAGGTCACCTCCCAGGGGTGCGCGGACGCCGGGTTGTGCTATCCGCCCCAGCGCCAGCGCCTGACGGTGGCGCTGCCCCAGGTTGTCGCCCTGGTGTCCGAACCCACCGGGGCGCCGGGCCCGGGAAAGTCTTCTCCCGCGCCTGCCGGGTCGACCGGCGGCGCGGTTCCGGGGCCGCGGCCCCTGGCGCCGGGCGCGCACCCGGGATTGGGGCGGCCATTGTGGCCGCTCGGGGTTCGGGCTGGAGGATGACATCCTCACCGCCGAGGAGGCCTTCCGCTTCCAGGCGGAGGCGAGCGCCCCGGATCGGCTGCAACTTACCTGGGACATCGCCCCGGGGACCTATCTCTATCGGGACAAGGTGGAACTGGCCCTGGACGGCGGCGGGCGACGTGACCCTGGGGACCTTCCAGCTGCCCCCGGGCGAGATCAAGAAGGACTCGATCCTGCCGGACGGCAGTACCGGTGATGTCGAGGTCTACCACGACCGGGTCGACCTGACCCTGCCCCTGCTGCGCGGACCTCGAGCGCCCGCGCGAGGTGACCCTGGTCGCCAAGTATCAGGGCTGTGCCGAGACGGGCATCTGCTATCCGCCGCAGACCCAGCGGGTTGCCCTCGAGCTGCCCCAGGCGCCGGTCGGGCCGGTCTCCCAGCCGCACCGCTGCCGCGGCGGCAGCCAGCGTCGCCCGCGGTCAGGGCGCAGCCCGCCGCCGCACCCCCGACCCGAGCCGGTCTCCGAGCAGGACCAGATCGCCTCGGTCCTGGCCGGCGGGAACCTGTGGGCGGTGGTCGCGCCTGTTCTTCGGCTTCGGGCTCCTGCTCGCCTTCACCCCCTGCGTCTTCCCCATGATCCCCATCCTGTCCGGCATCATCGCCGGCCAGGGGACCGAGCATCACCACCCGCAAGGCCTTCACCCTGTCGCTGGTCTATGTGCTGGCCATGGCCCTGACCTACACGGTGGCCGGGGTGCTGGCGGGGCTGTTCGGCGCCAACCTCCAGGCGGCCTTCCAGAACCCCTGGATCCTGAGCGCCTTCGCCGCTGGTCTTCGTGCTGCTGGCCCTGTCCATGTTCGGCTTCTATGACCTGCAACTGCCGTCGAGCTTCCAGTCCAAGCTGGCCGAGATCAGCAACAGGCAGGAGGGCGGCACCCTGATCGGGGTGGCCATCATGGGTCTGCTCTCGGCGCTGATCGTCGGCCCCTGCGTCGCCCCGCCGCTCTTCGGCGCACTCATCTATATCAGCCAGACCGGGGACGCGGTGCTCGGCGGCGTGGCGCTGTTCGCCCTGAGTCTGGGGATGGGCGCGCCGCTGATCGCCATCGGCACCTCCGCCGGCAAGCTGCTGCCGCGCGCCGGGGCCTGGATGGATGCGGTCAAGGCGGTCTTCGGCGTCGCCCTGCTGGGGGTGGCCATCTTCCTGCTGGAGCGGATCCTGCCGGCGGCGGTCGCCATGCTGCTGTGGGGGCTGCTGCTGATCTGCTCCGCGGTCTACCTGGGGGCACTCACCCAACTGCCCGCCGGGTGCAAGCGGCTGGAGCCAAGCTCTGGAAGGGGCTCGGCGTCTTCCTGCTGATCTACGGCGCGCTGATGCTGGTCGGTGCGGCGGCCGGCGGCAAGGACACGCTCCAGCCGCTGCGCGGGCCTGCTGGTTGGCGGGGGCGGGGCGGGCAGCGCCGCCGGGCACGCGGTCTTCAAACGGGTCAAGACGGCGGCGGACCTGGACCGGGAACTGGCCGCCGCGGCGGGCGGCCGGCAGGCCGGTGATGCTCGACTTCTATGCCGACTGGTGCGTGTCCTGCAAAGAGATGGAGCGCTATACCTTCAGCGACCCCGCGGTGATCGCGGAGCTGGGGCGTTTCGTCCTGCTCCAGGCGGACGTCACCGCCAACGACGCGGACGATCAGGCCCTGATGCAGGGTCGCTTCAGCTCCTCGGGCCGCCGGCCATCCTGTTCTTCGACCCCGCGCGGGGCGAGACTCAAGGGTCTGCGTCTGGTCGGTTTCAAGCCCGCCGCCGCCTTCGCCGAGCACCTGCGCCGGGTCGCGCCATGAGCGCCGTTCAGGGTGGGGATGGTGACCCTGCTGGCGGGCGGGATCAGCATCGGGATCGCCATCTTCGGCCAACGCTGGATGGCCCGAGCACCCGAGGCGGGAGCGTCGGTCCGCCAGGCGGCAGCGCCCGTTGCAGACCCTGCCCGACTTCGGGCTGCCCGACCTCACCGGACGGGAGGTGGCGAGCAAGGCCTGGGCCGGCAAGGTCGTGGTGATCAACTACTGGGCGACCTGGTGCCCGCCCTGCGTGCGCGAGCTGCCGCTCTTGATCCAGACGCAGGAGGCCCTGGCCGGACGCGGCGTGCAGGTCGTCGGCATCGCCATCGATCGGGCGGCGGACGTCGAGGCAGTTCGTCGCGCGACATACCCGGTCAACTACCCCATCCTGATCGGCAACCCGGAGGCGGTGGAGCTCGTCGCAGCGACTCGGCAACCGGCTCCAGGGGTTGCCCTTCACGGTCATCTTCGACCGCCGCGGGCGCCGCGTCTTCAGCCGCATCGGCGAGGTCACGGCCGACGCAGTTGCAGGCCCAGCTGGACGGGCTCCTGGGTCCCGCTCGCACAGGTCCCGCCGACCGACCCCGGCGGAGCTGCCCAGGAGTCCGGGGCTGGCCGTCCTAACTGGACAAGATCGCGCAAAATCCGCACAATTCGCCGCGATTTGCTGCCGATCTCCAGATCCCTGGGCGCGGCGGCCCGGGGCCGACCCGGCGATCTCGGATCCCGCGCCGGTCACCCTTATCCCGCATCGCGCATGGGCGCACTGGCGACGATGGCACGCATCCTGGTCCTCAACGGACCCAATCTCAACCTGCTCGGGACCCGCGAGCCGGGCCATTACGGCCAGGACGACCCTGGCCGAGATCGAGGAGCGGCTGCGGACCCGGCGCAGGCCCAGGGCCACGACCTGGCCTTCTCCAGAGCAACGCCGAGCATGTCCTGATCGAGCGCGATCCACGCCGCCCCGCGGGAGGGCGTCCGCTTCATCCTCTTCAACCCGGCCGCCTTCACCCATACCAGCGTCGCCCTGCGCGATGCCCTGCTCGCCGTCGCGATCCCCTTTATCGAGGTGCACCTGTCCAACGTGCACGCCCGCGAGCCCTTTCGCCGCCACTCCTACTTCTCCGACATCGCGGTCGGGGTGATCAGCGGGCTCGGGGCCGAAGGGTACGAACTGGCGTTGCGCGCCGCCCTCAACCGGCTGGCCCAAGTCAATTCCACCGAGAACCACTGACCATGGATATCCGCAAGGTCAAAGAAGCTGATCGAGCTGCTGGAGCAATCCGACGTCGCGGAGATCGAGATCCACGAGGGCGAGGAGTCGGTCCGCATCAGCCGCCACGGCGGCGGAGCCATGCCGCTGATGATGCCCCAGGGGCTGGCGATGCAGGCCTGCGCCGCCCCGGCCGCCGTGCCCACGGCGCCCGCCGCCCCGGTCAAACCCGGCGACGAGTTGCTTGACGGGATGCCAGGCGAGGTCGTGCGCTCGCCCATGGTCGGCACCTTCTACCGCGCCCCGCTCCCGGGCTCCGCGCCCTTCGTCGAGGAGGGCCAGAAGGTCAAGGCCGGCGATACCCTCTGCATCATCGAGGCGATGAAGATCCTGAACCAGATCGAGTGCGAGCAGGCCGGCACGGTGCGGCGCATCCTGGTGGAAAACGGTCAGCCCGTGGAATACAACCAGCCGCTCTTCGTCATCGAGTGACGCGCCGCCGCGCCGCGCCGATCGGGGCCGCGTCGCGCGGCCCCGGCCGCCAACCCCGCGCGCCCGCCGCACCCGGCGGCCACCGTCCACAGGCCACCCCACCATGCCGCATGATCGAGAAGATTCTCATCGCCAACCGGGGCGAGATCGCGCTCCGGATCCTGCGCGCCTGCCGCGAGCTCGGCATCCGCACCGTCGCGGTCCATTCCGAGGCGGACCGGGACCTGAAGCACGTCCTGCTGGCCGACGAGACCGTCTGTATCGGACCGGCGCCGTCCCGCGACAGTTATCTCAATGTCCCGGCCATCATCAGCGCGGCCGAGGTGACCGACACCGTGGCCATCCACCCGGGCTACGGCTTCCTGTCCGAGAACGCGGATTTCGCCGAGCGGGTGGAGCGCTCCGGTTTCATCTTCATCGGTCCGCGCCCGGAGACCATCCGTCTCATGGGCGACAAGGTCTCCGCCATCGCCGCCATGAAGGCCGCCGGGGTGCCCTGCGTCCCGGGCTCCGACGGGTCGTCTGGACGACAACGACAAGAAGCGCACCCTGGAACTGGCCCGGGCCATCGGCTACCCGATCATCATCAAGGCGTCAGGCGGCGGCGGCGGGCGCGGCATGCGGGTGGTGAACTCGGAGGCGACCCTGCTCAACGCCATCTCGCTGACCCGGGCGGAGGCCGCGGCCGCCTTCAACAACGACATGGTGTACCTGGAGAAGTACCTGGAGAACCCGCGCCATATCGAGTTCCAGTTGATGGCGGACCAGCACGGCAACGCCATCTATCTGGGCGAGCGGGACTGCTCCATGCAGCGCCGCCATCAAAAGGTGGTGGAAGAGGCCCCGGCCCCGGGTATCACCGAGACCCAGCGCCGCGAGATCGGCGAACGCTGCGCCCAGGCCTGCCGGGACATCGGCTATCGCGGCGCCGGCACCTTCGAGTTCCTCTTCGAGGACGGGCGCTTCTACTTCATCGAGATGAACACCCGCGTCCAGGTGGAGCATCCGGTCACCGAGATGGTCACCGGTGTGGACATCGTGAGAGAGCAGATCCGGGTCGCCGCCGGGGAGCCCCTGCGCTACCGCCAGGAGGACATCGTGATCCGCGGCCATGCGGTGGAGTGCCGCATCAATGCCGAGCACTCCGAGACCTTCCGGCCCAGCCCGGGCAAGATCACCGAGTTCCACGCCCCCGGCGGCCCCGGCATCCGCATGGATACGCATATCTACTCCGGCTACACGGTGCCTTCCCACTACGACTCCATGATCGGCAAGCTGGTCGCCCACGGCGAGGACCGCCAGTCCGCCATCTCCCGCATGTGCAATGCCCTGCGCGAGACCGTCATCGAGGGCATCGACACCAACATCAAGCTCCAGCGCACCATCCTGCGCGACGCGGCCTTCCAGGCCGGTGGGGCCAATATCCACTATCTGGAGAAGAAGCTCGGGATCTGAGCACCTTCCTAGGCCTCGGTCTCAACCACCACCCCATCGCCGTCCTGGTTGTAGATCATCACCAGTTTACCCAGGGTCGGGTGCCGGGCCGTGATGACCGTGAAGGTGCCAGTCACTTTCTCCGCCAAGACCTCGCTCTCCTCCTTCAGGTCCTGGATGAACGGCCGATCTGCTTCAATGAGTCGCATGGACGCACTCCTTAGGCTATTGGTAATGGATTGGTGAACGGACCTGAAAGGGGAAGTTTGGGCGCAAATCAACGCAAAAAGACGCAAGCGTCCTGGCGCCGTCACCGTCTGCCCGATCGACCTCGGTGGCATGAGCTGAAATTTACTGATCGACTTGGTTATTCGCACTCCTTCGCGTTCAGCTGCGGCTAAATCCCCTTTTTAACAGTTAGCGGATCGTCGGGCCTCGTCGTTACGCCTGTGCGTCCGCGATCAGCCCGTTGCTGTCCCGCCGCTACATTGCCATGTCCAATTCTTCCTGGACCTTGGCGATCCCGGCCAGGGCGCACTCCTCATCGGTCTCACCCGCCGGCGCCCCGCTCACCCCCACGCCGGCCACCAGGGCCGAGCCGCCCACCAGCACCGGTACCCCGCCCGCCGACATCACCACCCCCGGGACCCGCCCGATGGGGCTCGCTGCACGCTCCTTCATGGCGGAGGTCGCAGCGTTGAAATTGACCGCGGTGCGGGCCTTCATCTCACTGATCGGGGCCGTGATCGGTGCGGCGATCGTATCGCGCAGGGTGACCTGGACGGTGCCCTCCCGGTCCACCACGGTCGCCGCAATCTGGATACCCTTTTCCCGACAGTCGGCGATGGCGCCCTGGGCGATCTTCACCGCGGTGTCCAGGGACAGGCGCTTGACCTGAATCACCATCGGGTCCTCCGCCAGGGCGGGGGCGGCCAGCAGCAGAGTGGCGACGGCAGTGACTAGCGGCTTGATCATGGTGGTCTCCTCGTCTCAGTGGTTCTGGCGTCTGGTAATGGGACAGGGCTTTGACATGGCCGGGATCACTTGGGTGTCGGGTGAGCCACGCCCACCCCTGGAATCACTGACGGCGACATCACCGGCGTGATCCAGGACGCCCAGATCGGCGGCGCTGAGCGCTCGCTGGGCTTCGCACGGCGCACCCGACGCGCTGGCATCGCCCAGCTGTTCGCTGATCGCTAACCATAGCGCCGCTCAATGTACTCATCCACCATACGCTTGAACTGCGCCACGATGTCGTCGCCCTTCAGGGTGGCGACCTTCTCCCCGTCCACATAGACCGGCGCCGCCGGGCGTTCGCCGCTGCCCGGCAGGCTGATGCCGATGTTGGCGTGCTTGCTCTCGCCCGGGCCGTTCACCACGCAGCCCATCACGGCCACCTGCATGGTCTCCACCCCGGGATAGCGGATCGCCAGGCGGGCATCTGCTCGCGCAGATAGCCCTGGATGTCCTGGGCCAGGTGCTGGAAGGTATCGCTGGTGGTGCGCCCGCAGCCCGGGGCAGGCCGTCACCATGGGGGCGAAGGAGCGGAAGCCCATGGTCTGGAGGATCTCCTGGGCCACCTGCACCTCCCGGGTGCGCGCCTCCCCCGGCGCCGGGGTGAGGGAGACGCGGATGGTGTCGCCGATCCCCTCCTGCAGCAGCACGGCCAGGGCGGCGGTGGAGGCGACGATGCCCTTGGAGCCCATCCCGGCCTCGGTCAGGCCCAGATGCAGGGCGAAGTCCGAGCGGGACGCGAGATTGCGATAGACCGCGATCAGGTCCTGCACCCCGCTCATCTTGCAGGAGAGGACGATGCGCTCCGCGGCAGGCCCAGCTCCACCGCCCGGGTGGCGCTGGCGAGGGCGGACTCGACCATGGCCTCGTGCATCACCTCCTCGGCCGTCCGCGGGGTCGCCGAACGGGCATTCGCGTCCATCATGCGGACGATCAGGTCCTGGTCCAGGCTGCCCCAGTTGACCCCGATCCGCACCGGGCGGTCATAGCGGCAGGCGATCTCGATCATGGTCGCGAACTGGCTGTCGCGCTTCTCGCCGCTGCCCACGTTGCCCGGGTTGATGCGGTATTTCGCCAGGGCCTGGGCGCACTCCGGGTAGTCGCTCAGCAGCCGGTGGCCGTTGAAGTGGAAGTCACCCACCAGGGGGACGGTGCAGCCCTGGGCGTCCAGCCGGTCGCGGATGGGGGCGACGGCGCGGGCGGCGGACTCGGTATTGACGGTGATCCGCACCAACTCGGAGCCGGCCTGGGCAAGTTCCGCCACCTGGCGCACGGTCGCGTCCAGGTCGGCGGTGTCCGTGTTGGTCATGGACTGGACCACGATGGGGGCACCGCCGCCCACGGTGACCGGGCCGATGCGCACCGGGACCGTGGCCCGACGCTTGAGGGGTGAAGAGCTGGGATTCATGCTGACCTCGCCGCGGGGCGGCCTGGGGGACTCGAAAACCCGGCAAAGATGAACCCTGCGGCCGCTTTGGGCAAGTACCCCAAGCCAAGGGGTCTGGGCCCGCCAGGCTCCGCGCCGCCGGCCGGCGGGCAGGCCGCCAGCACCCGCGACCGGAGCACTCTCGGGGCTCAGTCCTCCGGCCATTCGAGGCCGCCGGGCGATCAACTGCCGAATTTCTATTCTGTTGCGTTGATTCAGATCATTGAAACCGCCGTCCCCCTCTGGCCGTGGATGACTGCTGGCGAAGCGGGCGCCGTCGGCGCTGCCGAATGACTGAGTCAATACTATGATTCGTAATGTTTATTTTTAAAAAGTCCATGAAAAACGTACAGTCTTTATAGGCTTCCTTCCGGGGTCAACGCTGATCGCGGATCTTGTCTAGCCTGGCTCGCGACCGGAATGGCGGAGCCATATGTCATGGCGTCAACGACTTGGGGCAGTGCTCCGCCTCCGCCCTGCACGGCGCCTGGAATACCCACGGCTCTTACCGCTAAGCCGGCGAAGAAGGCCATCAGCCTGAGTTGGACGGCGGGCAGCCCGGCGCCGACCGGCGGGTACCGCATCTACTACAACCAGGCCGGCAAGTTGCAGTTCCGCGGGGGCGTGGGTCCGGCCACGCTCACCTACAAGGACAGCGGTCTCACCAGTCGGGTGACCTACACCTACGCCGCCACCGCCTGGAACGACTGCAACGGTAACGGAGTTTTCGACGCGGGCGTGGATACTGATGGCGCCGCCAGCGCGCTAGCATCTGCAACCGCCCGATAGCCGCCTGTTTCCTGGGCGCCGGTGTGGATCGTCATTCCGGCCGCGCGGAAACTTTGAATGGATACAGGAGTATGGGCAGGGCGGGAGCGCTGCCCATCGCTGCAGGAACTGATGGGCTTTTCTGCGCTCCCCCTGTGATCGGCGTTTTCGGCGGCTCCATCGGCTCCGGCGGCGCCTGGGTTTCGACCGCACCTGTCGTCAGCGGTCGAAACCGCTCGAGGCCGCCGCGCCTCAACCGACTGAGGGTAATCCGGCCAGTGCCATAGCCACCTCGGACTCGTCGTACACCAGGTCCTTGAGCTTGCCGCCCAGGTAGTCCGTATAGGCCTGCATGTCGAAATGCCCGTGACCGCAGAGGTTGAAGAGGATGGTCTTGGCCTCCCCTGATTCGCGGCATTTCTCGGCCTCGTGGATGGCGGCGCGCACCGCGTGGTTGGCCTCGGGGGCAGGGATAATTCCCTCCGCCTTGGCGAACTGGATCCCGGCCGCGAAGCACTCCAACTGGTTGTAGGAGCGCGGGGCGATGTAGCCCAGCTTGGCCAGGTGGCTGATCTGGGGGGCCATGCCGTGATAGCGCAGCCCGCCGGCGTGGAAACCCGGGGGGACGAAGCTGGAGCCCAGGGTGAACATCTTTCACCAGCGGAGTCAGGTGGGCCGTGTCGCCGAAGTCATAGGCGAAGAGCCCCTTGGTCAGGGTCGGGCAGGCGGAGGGCTCCACGGCGATAAACTGCATGTTGCCGCCCTCGCGCAACTGCTTGCCCAGGAAGGGGAAGGCCAGCCCCGCGAAGTTGCTGCCGCCGCCTGTGCAGCCGATGACCATATCCGGCCAGTCGCCGGCCATCGCCAACTGCTCCATGGACTCGATGCCGGTGACGGTCTGGTGCAGCAGGACGTGGTTGAGCACGCTGCCCAGGGCATACTTGGTGTCTTCCCGCTGGGCGGCCACCTCCACGGCCTCACTGATGGCGATCCCCAGGCTGCCGGTGCTGTCCGGGTGTTCGGCCAGGATGGCGCGGCCCGAGGCCGTCGTCTCCGATGGGCTGGCGATACACTGGGCGCCGAAGGCCTCCATGAAGGCGCGCCGGTAGGGCTTCTGGTTGAAGCTCACCTTGACCATGTAGACGACGATCTCCAGGCCGAAGAAGGAGCCGGCCAGCGCCAGTGACGAGCCCCACTGGCCGGCGCCGGTCTCGGTGGCGATGCGCTTGACGCCCTCGATCTTGTTGTAGAAGGCCTGGGGGATGGCGGTGTTGGGCTTGTGGCTGCCGGCGGGGCTGACGCCTTCGTACTTGTAGTAGATCTTGGCCGGCGTGTTCAGGGCCTTCTCCAGGCGCCGCGCCCGGAACAGGGGCGAGGGGCGCCACTGCCGATAGACCTCACGCACCGGCTCGGGGATGTCGATCGCCCGCTCCGTGCTCATCTCCTGCTCGATCACCGCCCGCGGGAAGATCATCCCCAGTTCGTCCGCCGTGATCGGCTGTTGGGTACCCGGGTGGAGCACCGGGTCCAGGGGCACCGGCAGGTCCGCGTTGATGTTGTACCAGGATTTGGGCAGGTGTTCTTCGTCGAGCAGGTACTTGACCGTGTCGCTCATGGTGCTCTCGGGCCTCGTCGGTTGGTGCAGGGCGCCGGCGGCGGGTGCCGCCGGCTCGTCGGTATCTGCCAAGTTTGCCAGGTTCCTTGCGCGCGCGCTTTATGGTGTATGCCCGGCTGGTAAGGGCAGATGGCGCGGCGGTTAACGGCGAAGGCGGCGCGCGCGTACGGTTCAGTACGGGCGCCTAGGGGTCGTTCGCGGGGCGAGACCGGGTGAGAACCAATCCCGGTCACCCCGCGGTCTATAATCGCGCTAACCCGAACGCCGGAGAGGGCCCGTGTCCTTGCAGCCAAAACCGACTCGGAATACACCGCCCTGAGCGACATCGTGACGCTGGCCAGCATCGGCTGCACCCTGACGCTGGCAGACGTCTACGACAAGGTGGATTTCGAGCCCGCCTGGCCTTTAGGGGCCCGGGCCAGACGCCAACCCGGGGGCCTGGGGAGCAACCGTGTGCGCTCGGCTGCAATGTACTCGGCTGCAAATTCGGGGAATCGAGGAATATCCGACAGCAACAGTTCGGCGATACACTCAGGTCTAGGGGGTGCCCCGCCCCTGACGTGACCGGCATTTCCATCGATCTCCATCGACCAGCCCCAACCAACATCGGACCAGCCCCGCAACCACCGTATCCGGAGGACCCATGAGCACCACCGAGACCGCGACCGCCGCCACGGCCAACGCTGCCGCCATCGCCGCCACGGCGACACCCATGCAGTATCTGGAAAAGGCCATGAACGGCCTGCACGATCTGGGGCTCGTGCCCACGGATGGGGACAAGCAGGTGGATCCCATCATCGCGCTCCTGAACCAGATCTCAGGGCTGGACGAGGGGCGGGTCACTGCCATCGCGCGGACCCTGAACCAGGCGTCGCTGTTCAATGACGTGGTGCGCCAGCAGGTCCAGGCCATGGAGATCGGCAGCCGTTACGAGGAGATCACCAACGCCTTCAACAGCATCCGCGACGATGCCAAGTCCATGGTGGACCAGATCGAGGACGGCAAGCTCGACACCTTCGAGCGCCTGGGCAATGTGTGGATGAAGGTCACGCGCGGAGACATCGCCAGCCGGTTCGACAAGATCAAGGGCAGCTACCTGGACGTCACGGCCGCGACCAACGACCAGATTCAGCGGGAGCAGCGGATCCTGGAAGCCTACCAGGACTTCCGCGGCGCCTTGAAGCAGTCTGAGGTGCTGGCCCTGGAGGTGTTGAAGACCGCCCAGGCCAAGTTGGACGCGGCCAAGGCCGGGCTCGATGGGGCCATGAAGGCGGTGGAGGCCAATACCTCGCAAGAGCCCGCCGAACGCGCCCGGCTGGAGCTGGCCCGCGATGAGAAGGTTCGCGCCCTGCAACTGGAGGAGAAGCGCTACCAGATCGCCAAGGACCTGTCGGACAACCTGACGATCTCCTACAACACCTCCGAGGTGGTCATGGCGCGCCTGCTCCAGACCACCAACGCCAAGGAGCGGGTCTATTCCCAGGCGGTCAGCTTCTTCAGCACCAACGAGGTGGTCCTGACCGCGCTGACGGCCTCCTTCACCGGGATGTTCGGCCTGCACGAGGGCACCCGGACAGTGGAGGCCATGAAGGAAGGGGTGAGCCAGTCCCTGGAGGTTCTGGCGGACATCGGCGGCAAGGTCCAGGAGGCGGCCGTGCGCGCCGGCTATGGCCCCACGGTGCGTGCCGACGCGGTCAAGAAACTGGTGGACTCCGTGGTCACCTGGCAGACCAGGTCCCACGAGATCATCGAGGAGATGCGTGTCGCCAGTACCAAGAACGCCAATGAGATCCGCGATGCGGTGGAGGACGGCAAGCGCAAGCTGGCACGCCTGGCCGAGCAGGGCAAGGGTCTTGAGCTGAACCTTGAACTGAACAGGCAGTCATGAGCGCGGGGGCGGCCATCCAGACCGGGGCAACGGCGGGTATCGGCACCAAGCCGCCGCTCGATGACGTCATGCTCGCCATGGACGTTGTCGACACGCTGCGGCGCCGGGAGCGCATCGTCAAGACCGAGCTGGACGAGGCGGGCCGGGAGGACGACTTCAAGGAGCGACTGCGCAAGATCTATGCGGCCCAGGGCATGGAGGTGCCTGACCACGTCATCGCGCAAGGCGTCGCGGCCCTGAAGGAGGACCGCTTCACCTACCAAGCCCCCGCCGGATTCCTTCGGGACCCGGCTCGCCCGGGTCTATATCAAGCGCGGCCGCTGGGGCAAGTGGGTCGGCGGATCCTCGGGGCGCCGAATCCTGGCCAGTGGCATCAACTATTTCGCCTTCGTGGCCCGCCGGATGCCTGCCCTACCCAAGGAACTGGCCCAGGCCCATACCGGCAGGTGACCGGCCTGGCGAAGACGGATGCCGGGCCCGCGCCGACGCGGATCCGCTACTTCGACGCTGGGACAGGCGGCCCTGCGCAACGAGGACAAGGCGGCCAGGCTGGCCCTGCGGCACCTGGAGGACCTGCGCCGGATCCTGGACCAGGAGTACACGGCTGCGGATCGTCAACCGGCCCGGGGAGCGCTCCGGGGTCTTCCGTATTCCCGACCTCAACAGCGGCGGCACGCAACTACTACATCGTGGTGGAGGCGGCTGGACCGCGGGCCGGCAATCCGGTCAAGGTCCCGATCGAGAACGAGGAGACCGGCAAGACCGAGATCGTGACCAAGTGGGGCCTGCGGGTGGATGAAGACGCTTCTACAACGCCGTCGGACGCGACAAGAAGGACGACGGCATCATCGAGCGCGATCGTTTCGGGAACAAGGCCCGGGGTGAGTTGCTGCCGCGCTATGAGATGAACACCACCGGCGGGGCCATTACGAACTGGTGATCAAACGAGTGGTTGGGAGCGGCCCCTAAGACGTTAAACAAATCCATTAGGGAGTGCTTTTAGCGCCGTTGTCGTTGTCGTAATCGAGGTTATCGTAGTGGCCCGGATTCTCTCTCACCGCAAATTGCATCGCTTCGCCGATTACGACAACGACAACGACAACGACAACGATTGCGTTTGTGTTTAAGTTGTTCTTGACTCGTTAGTAACCGCTAGCCACTCATCCCTATCCACTTCCCCACTCACCACTGGAACAAGACCCATGATTTCCGGACAGACAGACCCTGGCCACCATCGACCAGGCACTGACCAGGCCCGCGCCAAGGGCGCCGCAGTCGAGGCCCAGATCGAGACGGTGAATGCAGAAGCTCGCCGAGCACGCAACGCCCAGGCCCAGGACTACAGCGAGCTGGCCCGGCTGCGGGTGGATCTAGCTCGCCGACGGGACCCTGGTCCAGCACCTGGACCAGACCGAGCAGCAAGTCATCGCCACTCCTGGCCCAGCGCCAGGCGGCGCTGGACCGACCTGCACGCCAGATCCAGGCTGCCCGCGGAGACCGCCCGCCAGACCCTGGAGTCCGAGCGCGCCGCCCAGGCCGGCCAGGCGGACGCCGCTGCCCAGGCCGTGGACGCCGCCGAGGCCCGCACCCAGGCCCGGCTGGACGCTGAGCCCGCCTATCAGGCCCAGCGTGAGCGGGCGCCAGGAGGCCGAGCGCACCGCCGTCCACGCCGACGGAGAAGGCCAGCCGCAGCGAGGAGGAGCGGGAGCAGAAGGGCGCCTCCTACCGGGCCGATCCACTCTTCATGTACCTGTGGGACCGCCAGTACGGTCTGCCCGGTTACAAGGCCTGCGGACTGACCCGCTGGCTGGACGGCAAGGTCGCCCGGCTCATCGGCTTTGCCGACGCCCGGGCCAACTATGCGCGCTTGAACGAGATCCCCGAGCGCCTGCGCGAACATGCCGCGGCGCTCAAGGCCCAGGCCGAGTCGGAGTTTGCGGCGCTCAAGCACCTGGACGAGGCCGCCCGCACCCGACGGCATCCCCGAGCTGGATGCACGGCTCGCCGAGGAGCAGGCCAAGCTCGACGCCATCGATCAGCGGATCGCCATGGCGGCGATTGACGACCAAGGCGCTGCAGGTGCGCAAGGCCCTCTTCGCCGCCGGTGCGGACGAGTACACCAAGCAAGGCCGTGGACTTCCTGGCCGCCGAGTTCCAGCGGGACGATCTGATGGAACTGCGCCGGGAGGCCCTTGCCACCCCGTTTCCGGAGGACGACCTGACCGTCGCGCGCCTCCTGCAACGGGAGGACGAGCGCCGCCAGTTCGATGCCAGCATCCAAGGCCTGCGGGAGGCCCTGCAGCAACACCAGCAGCGGGTCCAGGAGCTTGAAGCCCTCCGGCTGGACTTCAAGCGCAACCGGTATGACCGGGCCGGGTCCACCTTCGGCGACGACGCGCTGATCGCCATGATGCTGGGCCAGTTTCTCAACGGTGTTCTGGATCGCCAGAATCTCTGGCGCATCCTGCAGGAGCAGCAGCGCTACCGTCCGGAGCGATCCGATCCGGGCTTCGGCTCCGGCGGTTTCGGGCGCGGAACCGTCTGGGGTGGTGGGGTCGGCGACCTGGGGGGCTTGGGCGACATCATGGGCCACATTGGCCGGACGGGCGGCGGGGGATCGGTGGGTGGACGTAGCGGCGGCTGGGGTGGCGGCTCCGGTGGGGGAGGTAGCGGCGGTGGTTTCCGCACCGGCGGAGGATTCTGAGGATGACAATTGGGTTACAGAATATCTGCATGGACTAATATAGAGGTGTCCGCCGTGACCCGATCCACCCGCCGGGGAGTACACCATGACCGGTCCTGCCACCCAGGATGTCGAGGGCTTCGTTGCCGAGTCCCTAGGACTCCGCGGTCGGGAGCCAGAGCAAGTCCTTCAGCATCTGATCGCTGTCCAGCAGCGGTTCGGGTTCGTCCCGCCCGCCGCGGTCGAGTCACTGGCCGCCGCCTTGGACGTGACCCGCACCCAGGTGCGCGCGGCCATCGCCTTCTACGCCTTCCTGCATGACCGCCCGCGCGGCGACTTCGACATCCTGTTTTCGGACAACATCACCGATCGCATGCTGGGCAACGAGCGTCTGGTGAGTCTGCTCACCGAGCGCCTGAGCGTCCAGTTGAACGAGACCCGGGCCGACGGGCGCGTCACCATCGGGCTCACCTCCTGCACTGGCATGTGCGACCAGGGCCCGGCACTCCTCGTCAACGGCCGCGCGGTGACCGCACTGACCCCGCAGCGGGTAGACCGGATCGCCGATCTGGTGGAGCAGGGCGTGCCCCTGGGGGGCTGGCCCGGTGAGTACTTCCGGGTGGAGGATAATATCCACCGCCGCGGGCTCTTGTTGAGTAACCCGGTGACCGACGGGTCAGGGCTGCGCAAGCTGATCGCCAAGGGAGCGGACGCTGCACTCGCCGAGATCGCGAACTCCGGGCTACGCGGGCGCGGGGGCGCGGGCTTTACCACGGCCCTGAAGTGGCAGTCCTGCCGCGACAACCCGGGCAGCGAACGCTACGTCGTCTGCAACGCCGACGAGGGTGAGCCCGGGACCTTCAAGGACCGCGTGCTACTCACCAGCTTCGCAGACCTGGTGATCGAGGGCATGACGATCTGCGCCAGGATCGTCGGGGCCCGTACCGGATTCCTGTATCTGCGCGGGGAATACGCCTATCTGGTGCCGCACCTGACGTCGGTCCTGGCACGGCGCCGCGCCGATCGGCTGCTCGGCGATGCGATCCTGGACACGGTCGGGTTCAACTTCGACATCGAACTGCATCTGGGGGCCGGGGCCTATATCTGCGGCGAGGAATCGGCGCTGATCGAATCGCTCGAGGGTAAGCGCGGGATCACCCGCAAACGCGCACCCTACCCGGTCATCCGGGGGTACAAGGACAGCCCGACCGTCGTCAACAACGTGGAGACCTTCCTTGGCGCCGCACGGGTGGTCCAGTGGGGCGGCGCCTGGTTCCGCGGCGAGGGCACCGACAAGTCCGCCGGCAGCAAGATCGTCTCGGTGAGCGGCGACTGTGCCCGTCCCGGGATCTATGAGTATCCCTTCGGTACCCCGTTACACCGCGTCCTGACGGACTGCGGGGCTGAATGCACTCAGGCGATCCAGATCTCCGGCGCGGCCGGGACCACCCTCGCCCCGGCGGACTACGACCGCACCATCGCCTTTGAAGACGTGTCCACCGCCGGCTCTCTGATGATCTTCGATCACAGCCGGGACATGCTGGACATGGTGCGTAACTTCGCCGCCTTCTTTGCCCACGAGTCCTGCGGGTTCTGCACGCCGTGCCGGGTAGGCACCGGCCTGCTGCACAACCTGGTGGAGAAGATCGTCGCAGGCCAGGGGTCCGAACACGACCTGAACGAGATGCGCGACATTGGCGCGATCATGCGCCAGGCGAGCTATTGCGGACTGGGGCATACCGCCCCCAACCACATCCTGAACACCCTGGACAAGTTCCCGGAGGTCTACCGGCGACGCCTGCGCAGCGCGGACTACAGCCCCTCGTTCGACCTGGACGCGGCGCTCGACGAGGCGCGTGCACTGACCGGGCGCGACGGTGTCCACGACCATGTGGAGGAGGAGGCATGAGCACGACCTTCAAGCTCGACGGGCAGGAGATTCCCTTCACCCCCGGCCAGACCATCATGGACGCAGCCCTGGCTGCTGACGTCTACATCCCGCACCTGTGCCACAATCCGGAGTACGCCCCCCATGGGAGCTGCCGGGTGTGCGTGGTGCGGGTGGGTAGCCGCACGGTCGCCGCCTGCACGACTGCCGCGCAGGAAGGCATGGAGGTGGAGAGCGGCACCGAGGCCATTCAGACGCTGCGCCGGGCCGTCCTGCAGATGCTGTTCGTGGAGGGCAACCACGTCTGCCCCGCCTGTGAGCGCAGCGGGGACTGCCAACTCCAGGCGGTCGCCTATTACACCGGTATGTTGACGCCGCACTTCCCGCACTTCTTCCCGCGGCGGGCGCTCGACGCATCCCACCCGGACTTCGTCATCGATTTCAACCGCTGCATCCTCTGTGAACTGTGCGTGCGGGCAAGCCGCGATCACGACCAGAAGCGTGTCTTCGCCATCAGCGGCCGGGGGCTTCAGAGCCATCTGGTCATCGACTCCCCGAGCGGTCTACTCGGCGACTCTAAATTTGCCGTCACGGACCGCGCCGCCCACGTCTGCCCGACCGGGGCCATCATGCACAAGCGCGGCGCCTTTGCGCGCCCCATCGGCCAACGGCTCTACGACCAGGAGCCGATCAGCGTGGTCGGCGATTTGCGGGCGCCCTGGCGTGACCCGGCGGAGGTGGACTGAGATGTCTGGGAAACCCCGTGTCGCCACCGCCTCACTGTGCGGCTGTTTCGGCTGTCACATGTCCCTGTTGGACATTGATGAGCGCATCCTGCAACTGGTCGAATTGGTGGAGTTCGACCGCACCCCCCTCACCGACATCAAGATCATCGGTGACTGCGATCTGGGCCTGATCGAGGGCGGCGTCGCCAATACCGACAACGTCGAGGTTCTCCGGGAGTTCCGCCACCACTGCAAGGTCCTGGTGGCCGTCGGCGCCTGCGCGGTCAACGGCGGCATCCCGGCGATGCGCAACCGCTTCAGCCTCAAGGACTGCCTGGATGAGGCCTACGTCGGCGGGGTGGGGGTGCACAACCCGGGGATTCCGCGCGACCCGGAGATCCCGCTCCTGCTCAATCAGGTCCACCCCATCCACGAGGTCGTCAAGGTCGACTACTTCCTGCCCGGCTGCCCGCCCTCCGCCGACACCATCTGGACCTTCCTGACCGAGTTGCTGTCCGGGCAGCCGATCGCGTTCCCCTATACCCAGATCCATTACGACTAAGCGATGAACACGCCACTAGAAAGCGCCCGTCACCCCGAGACCTTGCGGCGCGTCTGTATCGAGCCGGTCACCCGGGTGGAGGGCCACGGCAAGGTCACCCTGCTCCTGGACGAGGACAACCACATCCGCCAGGCGCGCCTGCACATCGTCGAGTTCCGCGGTTTTGAGAAGTTCATCCAGGGCCGGCCCTATTGGGAGCTCCCGGTGTTGGTTCAGCGTCTGTGCGGCATCTGCCCGGTCAGTCACCACCTGGCGGCGGCCAAGGCGTGCGACCAACTCATCGGTGTGGACCAGATCACGCCCACCGCCGAGAAGGTCCGGCGGCTCATGCACCTGGGCCAGACCCTGCAATCCCATGCCTTGCACTTCTTCCACCTGTCCTCCCCGGACCTGCTGTTCGGCTTCGCTGATCCGGTCGTTCACCGCAACATCGTCGGGGTGATCCAGGACCATCCAGACCTCGCCAAGCAGGGTGTGCTGATGCGCAAGTTCGGACAGGAGGTGATCCGCGTCACCGCCGGCAAGCGCGTCCACGGCACCGGTGCCCTGCCGGGCGGGGTCAACAAGAATGTCAGCATCGAGGAGCGTGACTATCTCCAAGCCGACATCGAGCAGGTTTGCGCCTGGGCAGAGTTGGCGGTCCAGTTGATCAAGCGGATCTTCCTCACCAACCCGGATTATCACTACCGATTCGGGGCGGTGGATGGCAACACCCTGAGCCTGATCGGTCCGGATGGTGCCTTGGAGCTCTATGACGGGGGTCTGCGCGCCCGGGATGCGGGCGGCAACACCCTCATGGACCATCAGTCGTGCCAGGATTACGAGCAGCTGATCCACGAGGAGATCAAGGACTGGAGCTACATGAAGTTTCCCTTCCTCACCCAGTTGGGGCCGCAGCTCGGTTGGTATCGGGTGGGACCGCTCGCGCGGGTCAACAACAGCGACCGTATCCCCACCCCGCTGGCCGAGCAGGAGCGTCAAGACTTCGCCGCCGCCGGGGAGGGGAGGCCCTTGCAGGCGGCCCTCGCCTATCACTGGGCCAGGCTCATCGAACTCCTCTACTGTGCCGAGGCGATCCGCGAACTGCTCCCGGACCCGGACCTCCAGGGGACGGACCTGCGCCTGGAGGGACAGCTGCGGTCCAAGGGTATCGGCGTGTTGGAGGCCCCCCGCGGCACCCTCTTCCATCACTACGAGATCGACGGCGACGGCCTGGTCACCCGCGCCAACCTGATCGTCTCCACCACCAACAACAACCAGGCCATGAACACTGCCATCCGCCAGGTTGCCGCCGAGTTCCTGGACGGCCGGGAGCTGACCGAGCCGTTGCTGAATCAGATTGAGGTCGCCATCCGCGCCTATGATCCCTGCCTCTCCTGCGCCACCCATGCAGTAGGCCGGATGCCCCTGGACATCGAGTTGCAGGACGCCGCGGGCCTCACCCTGGACCGCCTCTGCCGCCACCCGGACGGGTCCGTGGATCGGCCGTTCGCCACCGGCGCTGACCACTGAAACCGCCGCCTGGCCCCGTGCCAAAAACTCTCGTCCTGGCCTGCGGCAACCCTTCCCGCGGCGATGACGCACTCGGCCCATTACTAATCGAACGTCTGTCCACAATACCCAACCCGATCCCAGGTCCAGGCCAGACGTTCGATCTGGAGACCGACTTCCAACTCCAGGTCGAGCATGCCCTGGACCTAGCAGGTCGGGACCTCGTGGTCTTCGTCGACGCCGCCATCGCCGGACCCGAGCCCTTCGACCTCAGCCCGGTCACGCCCGATCCTGTCCCCAGCATCACCACCCACGCCATGAGCCCCGGCGCCCTGTTGCGAGTCTACGGTCAGGTCGTCGGGGGCCAGCCCCCGGACTGCCGGCTGCTCGCCATCCGCGGCTACACCTTCGACCTCGGGGCCAGATTGTCCCCAGGGGCCGCGGCCAACTTGGAGGCCGCCCTGGAGTTCTTGACCCGCTGGTTACAGGTAACGTCCTAACAGCCTCGGGCAGCCGCTCCTGGGGTACCGAAGTTGCCGCGATTCTGTCCTCGGACGTCCCCTTGAGCCTTAACCCTAGAAGGAGCAGCCCGTAGCACGTCTCTTGCCTCGGGCGGTCACCACGTCTAGGATCGACCCAACTGCATCAATTGAGGTAATTGTCATGATCCGCGAGGCCCCGGCGATGACGGTCCGCCAGAATCTCGGCGAGTTGCTCAACGAGATCCAGTATCGTGGCGATTCGGTGGTGATCACCAAGAGCGGCAAACCGGTCGCCGCGCTCATCGACATTGCCCTCTTCGAACGTTTGCGGACCCTGGACGACGAGTACGCCCGCCTGCGTGGGGACCTTGCCAAGGGGTTCGCTGGCTTGCCGGAGGACGAGGGCCTGTCGCTGATCGACGAGGCGGTCCGTGCGGTCCGCGGCGCTGGGTAATAGCCGTCGATGAAGGTCGTCCTGGACACCAATGTCCTGATCTCCGGGCTCGCCTATCCCAAGAACGTCCCCGGGCGAATCGTCGCCGCCTGGGACCTGGCCATGTCGCGCTTCCAGTTGGACGAGATCGCACGGGTCCTGGGCTACCCGAAGATCCGCAAGTTGTTGGGGTGGAGTGACGCGCGGATCGAGTCCTTCGTCCGACAACTGGTGCTGCGGGTTGAAGTCGTCGAGATCGCGGGCACGGCCGCCGCGGTGCCGAAAGACCCGAACGACGCGCCCATTCTGGCGACGCTGATTGCCTCTTGCGCCGATGTGCTGGTCACCGGCGACAGCGATCTGTTGGCGCTGCGGGAGCGCTATCGGATCGAGACACAGGCCGAGTTCACCCGGCGTTTGTGATCAGGGACAGCCCGTAGGTTGAGCCGACGAAGGAGGCCCAACAGTCCCTGCATCACCGCCACTCGCCGTAATCGCCATTGAGATCGCAGCCGCATCCCCAATCGGCAGGGAGCCAGCCACGAGCAACAAACCGATGGAACGATGAAAACGGCCAATCGATGGCGCGACTGACATGGCCGTGCTTCACCGGATTGTAATGAACGTAACGGACGTGGCGGGCCAGGTCGTCATCGCCCCGGACCAGGTGCTCCCAGAAACGCCGCTGCCAGATTCCGCGTTCTCCTTTGCTGGATCCGTGGGATCAGAGTCTGGTCCTGGTCGGCGATGGACAGGTTCATGAAAGAGCTGGGGTGCGGTTATTGCTTGCCGTAAGTGCTGTCGTGATCTGGCGCGATGGTCAGCAGACGGATGAACTCGCCATCACGGTCCACTCCAGGGCGCGTCTCAGGTTTGCGGCGGATTGGGGTGCATGCAGCCACCGCTCGTTGTCCGGGATCACGGTAACGGTGCGCACCAGCCAGACCCCTGGCTCCTGCTCCTCGATCAGAACCTGTCGGCCCGCGTACCGTTTGCCGAGCGAGATCTGGCCGTTGGCGCCGATCAGCTTGACGGTGGAGGGGATGGAGGTTGCGCCCATGTTGGACCCGTGGTTTCGTTTTGCACTAAAGCACGATAGCACTGCGCCCTGTTGTCCTCAATGGGCTGGGGACCGTGTGCAGCCAGGGGGCACTGTCAGGTTGAAGCCCAACCCCTACGCGGGAAGCGACGGACAGAAAAAGGGCGCCCGAAGGCGCCCTTTATCTTTTCGGCGTCAGCCGAAAAGGATCAGTTGACCTTGGGGTCCAACTCGCCCTTGGTGTAGCGTGCGGTCATGGCCTCCAGGGACAGGACCTTGATCTTGCTGGCGTTGCCGGCGGTGCCGAAGGCTTCGTAGCGGTCCAGGCAGATCTGCTTCATGGCCTTGGTGGCCACCGCGAAGTACTTGCGGGGATCGAATTCCTTGCGGTTTTCGGCCAGGAACTTGCGGATGGCGCCGGTGGATGACATGCGCAGGTCTGTGTCGATGTTGACCTTGCGCACGCCGTGCTTGATGCCCTCGACGATCTCGGAGACGGGCACGCCATAGGTCTCGCCCATGTCGCCGCCGAACTCGTTGATGATCTTCAGCCATTCCTGGGGCACGGAGGAGGAGCCGTGCATGACCAAATGGGTATTGGGGATGCGGGCGTTGATCTCCTTGATGCGCTCGATGGCCAGGATGTCACCCGTGGGCGGCCGAGTGAACTTGTAGGCGCCGTGGGAGGTGCCGATGGCGATGGCGAGCGCATCGACCTTGGTCTTGCGCACGAAGTCCGCGGCCTCTTCCGGGTCGGTGAGCAACTGGCTGTGGTCGAGGGTGCCCTCGGCACCGATGCCGTCCTCTTCACCGGCTTGCCCGGTCTCCAGGGACCCCAGGCAGCCCAGTTCGCCCTCGACGGAGACGCCGCAGGCGTGGGAGATATCGACCACACGGCGGGTGACGTCGACGTTGTAGTCGTAGGAGGCCGGGGTCTTGCCGTCTTCCTTGAGCGAGCCGTCCATCATGACGGAGGAGAAGCCGAGCTGGATGGAGCGCTGGCACACGGGCATGGAGGTGCCGTGGTCCTGGTGCATGCAGACCGGGATATGCGGCCACTCTTCGATGGCGGCCAGGATCAGGTGGCGCAGGAAGGGGGCGCCGGCATACTTGCGGGCACCCGCGGAGGCCTGGACGATGACCGGGGAGTCGGTCTGGTCGGCCGCCTCCATGATCGCGCGCATCTGCTCCAGGTTATTGACGTTGAAGGCCGGTACGCCGTAGCCGTGTTCGGCGGCGTGGTCCAGCATCTGGCGCAATGAAATCAGGGCCATGGGGATTCCTCTCGTCGGTTGAAGGGTGTGTGATGGGGTTGATGGATGGACCGGGGCATGCCGGGTTCGGGCCAGCGGCTAGTCGCGCACCAGGAGTTTGTGCTCGCCGACACGCATGATCTTCATGATGTTGGTCTGCCCCTCGACGCCGGAGCGGTCGCCCTTGGTGATGATGACCAGGTCGCCGTCGCGCACGGTGCCGCGCCGCAGCAGCTCTTCGACCACCTCTGAGTTCACCTCGTGCATGTCCTTGCTGGCGACGTCGAAGCTTACCGGATAGACGCCGCGGAACATCCGCGCTTTGCGGCGGGTCTCCGCGTTGCGCGCCATGGCGTAGATCGGGATTCCGGAACGGATACGGGACATCCACTTGACCGTGGAGCCGGTCTCGGTCAAGGCGGCGATGGCCTTCACCCCCAGGTGGTTGGCCGTGTACATAGCGGCCATGGCGATGCCCTCGTCCACCCGCCCGAAGACCGAGTCCAACCGGTGGCCGGAGCGGGTGGTGTGGCGCTCGGCCTCGCAACAAATGCGGTTGAGGGCCTCCACTACCTTGGCGGGATTCTTGCCGATGGAAGACTCGGCGGAGAGCATCACCGCGTCGGTGCCGTCCAGCACCGCGTTGGCCACGTCGAAGACCTCCGCCCGGGTGGGGATGGGGTTGTCGATCATGGACTGCATCATCTGGGTCGCGGTGATGACCACACCGTTGAGGTCCCGGGCGCGGCTGATGAGCTGCTTCTGCACCGCCGGGAGCTTGGCGTCGCCGATCTCCACGCCCAGGTCCCCGCGGGCGACCATGATCACGTCCGCCGCGTGGATGATGTCATCCACGGCGTTCAGGGCCTCGGCCCGCTCGATCTTGGCCACGATGCCGGCCTTGCCCCCGGCCTCTAGCATCAGTTCCCGGGCCAGGCGCACGTCGTCCCCGTTGCGCACGAAGGAGACGGCCAGATAATCGGCCTGGATCTCGGCGGCGAAGCGGATGTCCTCCTGGTCCTTGTCCGTCAGGGCCGGGGCCGAGAGCCCGCCGCCCTTCTTGTTGATCCCCTTGTTGTTGGAGAGTTTGCCGCCGCTCACCACCGTGCAGTCGATGCGCCCATGGCTGACGGACGCCACCCAAAGCTCAATGGCCCCGTCGTCCAGCAGCAGGGTATCGTCGGGGTAGACGTCCTCTGCCAGGGTCGGATAGGTGGTTCCGACCCGGGTCTGGTCTCCGTCCGTCAGGGGGCAGGCCGCATCGATGGCGAAAGAGTCGCCGGTTGCGAGCTCGATCGGGCCGTCCTTGAAGCGGCCAATGCGGATCTTTGGCCCCTGCAGGTCCAGCAGCAGGGATATCTCCTGGCCCGCCGCCTGAGCACGCTCCCGCACCATGCGGGCGCGTTCCCGGTGACGGTCATGGGTGTCGTGGGACAGGTTGAGGCGGACCACATCCACGCCCGCGGCGAGCATGTCGTCCATCACCCGCGGGTCATCGGTGGCGGGGCCTAGGGTCGCGACGATCTTGGTACGTCTGGGCATGGTTTGGCTCTCAGCTTTCAGCAGTCGGTGATAAGTTGGAACGCTACCATACGGGCGTAACACCGGTTCGGGGATGGCTGACCGGTGCGGCTCCTCGTCAGTCCTTGGCCCGGGACTCAAGCATGGCGACCGCGGGCAGGGTCTTGCCCTCCAGGTACTCCAGGAAGGCGCCGCCCGCCGTGGAGATGTAGGAGACCCGATCGTAGATGTCATACTTCTGGATGGCCGCGATGGTGTCACCGCCCCCCGCCAGGCTGAAGCCCGCCGCGTTGGCAATGGCCATGGCGACGGTCTTGGTACCGCCCCCGAACTGGTCGAACTCGAAGACGCCCACCGGGCCGTTCCATACGATGGTGCCGGCCTTGCTGATGATGTCCGCCAGCTGCTGGGCGGACTTGGGGCCGATGTCGAAGATCATGTCGTCGTCGGCCACGTCGGCGGCGTCCTTGGTGACGGCCGGCTCGTTCTCCGCGAAGTTCTTGCCGCAGACCACGTCCACCGCGATCGGGATGGTCGCGCCGCGGGCCGTCATCTTCTCCATCAGGGCCTTGGCGGTGGGGATCAGGTCATGCTCGCACAGGGATTTGCCGACCTTGTAACCGGCGGCGGCCAGGAAGGTGTTGGCGATACCGCCGCCCACCACGAGCTGGTCCACTTTCTCGGACAGGGCCTCCAGCACCGTGAGCTTGGTGGAGACCTTGGAGCCGCCGACGATGGCGACCATGGGCCGGGCCGGCTTGGCCAGGGCCTTCTGCAGGGCGTCCAGTTCCTCCGCGAGCAAGAGGCCCGCGCAGGCGACGGGCGCGAACTTTCCGGCACCGTGGGTGGAGGCCTGGGCGCGGTGGGCGGTGCCGAAGGCATCCATGACGAAGACATCGCACAGCGCGGCATATTTCCTGGAGAGTTCCTCGTTGTCTTTGCCCTCGCCCTTGTTGAAGCGGACGTTGTCGAGCAGGACCAACTCGCCGTTGGCGACCTCCGGGGCTTGGTCCAGATAGTCCCGGACCAGACGCACTGGCTTGCCCATCTTGGCGGCCAGGTCATCGGCGACCGGCTTCAGTGAATCCGCCTCGGAGAAGACGCCCTCCTCGGGCCGTCCCAGGTGGGACATCACCATGACCTTGGCCCCCGCCTTCAGGCAGTGCTCGAAGGTGGGCATGGAAGCGGTGATCCGGGCGTCGGAGGTGACCTTGCCGTTCTTGACCGGGACATTGAGGTCTGAGCGGATCAGCACCCGCTTGCCGGCGAGGTCGAGGTCGGTGAGCTTGATGAAGGACATGGGGGCGGCCCTCTGTGGTGTTTTATGGAATAACGAGCAATCTGGAAAGCCTGGGGGCTTTTCGGATGACTCGCGCGGGGTATTTGACCGGGGATCTTGAGTCCTGATGCGGTGGGTTACGGCGCGCACTGGGCTTGGAGCAGTCCTCCGAGCCCGGATTTGGCGCGCCTAACCCACCCTACGGGATACGGGATCGGATTACTTCGCGACGTGCTCCACCATGCGGAGCATGTTGCAGGTGTAGCCGTATTCGTTGTCGTACCAGGCGACGACCTTGACGAAGGTGGGGTCAAGGGCAATGCCGGCCTCGGCATCGAAGACGGACGGGGTGGTGCAGCCGCGGAAGTCGGTGGAGACCACCTTCTCCTCGGTGTAGCCCAGGACGCCCTTCAGATCGCCGGACTGGGAGGCCGCTTTCATGGCCGCGCAAACTTCCTTATAGGATGCCTCCTTGGTCAGCTCCACGGTGAGGTCCACCACGGAGACGTCGGAGGTGGGCACCCGGAAGGCCATGCCGGTGAGCTTGCCGTTCAGTTCAGGCAGGACCACGCCGACGGCCTTGGCCGCACCGGTGGAGGAGGGGATGATGTTCTCCAGGATGCCGCGGCCACCGCGCCAGTCCTTCATGGATGGACCGTCGACGGTCTTCTGGGTGGCGGTGGCGGCATGGACCGTGGTCATCAGGCCGCGCTTGATGCCCCAGTTGTCGTGCAGCACCTTGGCCACCGGGGCCAGGCAGTTGGTGGTGCAGGAAGCGGCGGAGACGATGGCCTGACCGGCGTAGGTCTTGTGGTTGACACCGTAGACGAACATCGGCGTCTTGTCCTTGGAGGGGGCGGACTGGACCACCTTCTTGGCACCGGCGGCGATGTGCTTCTGGCAGGACTCTTCGGTGAGGAAGAAGCCGGTGCACTCGATGATGAGGTCGGCGCCGATCTCGTTCCACTTGAGATTTGCCGGGTCCTTTTCCGCGGTCAGGCGGATGGACTTGCCGTTGACGATCATGGTGTGGCCATCAACGGCGATGTCGCCCGGGAAGTTGCCGTGGACCGAGTCGTACTTAAGCATGTAGGCCAGGTAATCCGGGTCGAGCAGGTCATTGATGCCGACCACCTCGATGCCCGGGAAGTCCTTGGCAATGGCCCGGAAGGCCATACGGCCGATACGGCCGAAGCCGTTGATACCAACTTTGATTGTCATGCGGATTCTCCAGTGGAGCTAAAAAAATCGTGCCCTCAGCGCGCGGGGCGAGCGGGGGAGCGCGCGGCGGGGTCAGGTGGCCCCGCGCGCTTTGCTTACAGTCAGAGGATGCCCTTCACCGTGGCGACCAGGTTATCGACGGTGAAGCCGAACTCCTTGAACAGGGGGCCTGCCGGGGCGGACTCACCGAAGCGGTCGACGCCGACCACGGCCCCGTTGCTCCCCACGTACTTCCACCAGCCGTCGGTCACGGCAGCCTCAACGGCGACCCGGGCCGTCACGGCCTTGGGCAGGACCGACTCCTTGTAGTCGGCGTCCTGGGCGTCGAAGATGTCGGTGGACGGCATGGAGACGACGCGGATGGCCTTGTCGGCCATGGCCTCGGCGGCCTTCACCGCCAGTTCCACCTCGGAGCCGGTGGCGATGATGATGGCGTCCGGGGTGCCCGCGCAGTCGCGCAGCACGTAGCCGCCGCGGGCGATGGCGGCGAGCTGGTCCGGGGTCCGGGCCATGTGGGCCAGGTTCTGGCGGGAGAAGATCAGGCAGGAGGGCCCGTTCCGGCGCTCGATGGCGATCTTCCAGGACACGGCGGACTCCACCGCGTCGCAGGGGCGCCAGACGCTCATGTTGGGGATCATGCGCAGGGTCGGGATCTGTTCCACCGGCTGGTGGGTGGGGCCGTCCTCGCCCAGGCCGATGGAGTCGTGGGTGTAGACGAAGATCGAGGGAATCCGCATCAGGGCGGCCATGCGCAGGGCGTTGCGCGCGTATTCGGAGAACATCAGGAAGGTGGCGCCGTACGGGATGAAGCCCCCATGGAGCGCGATGCCGTTCATGATCGCCGACATGCCGAACTCACGCACGCCGTAGTAAATGTAGTTGCCGCTGGCGTCGGTCTTGCCCACGCCCTTGCAGCCCTTCCACAGGGTCAGGTTGGAACCGGCCAGGTCCGCGGAGCCGCCCAGGAGCTCCGGCAGCAGGGGACCGAAGCCGTTCAGGGTGTTCTGAGAGGCCTTACGCGACGCGATGGTCTCGGCCTTCTCTACTACGCTGGCGACAAAGGCCGACGCCTGCTCGGCCCAGTCTCCCGGCAGTTCGCCCGCCATGCGGCGCTTGAAGTGGGCGGCCTCGGCGGGAAAGGCCTTGGCATAGGCGGCAAAGCGGGTATTCCACTCGGCCTCGGCCTTGGCACCGGTGTCCTTGGCGGACCAGCCCGCATAGATGTCGGCCGGGATTTCGAAGGGCGGATAGTTCCAGCCCAGTGCCTCGCGGGTCAGTGCGACCTCATCGGCCCCCAGGGCGGCGCCGTGGCACTCCTCCTTGCCCTGCTTGTTCGGCGAGCCGAAGCCGATGATGGTCTGGCAGCAGATCAGTGACGGGCGGTCTTCCACCGCCCGGGCCTCCTCGATGGCGGCCTTGACCGCCTCGGCGTTGTGGCCGTCCACCTTGGGGATGACGTGCCAGCCGTAGGCCTCGAAGCGCTTGGGGGTGTTGTCCAGGAACCAAGCCGGGGTGTTCCCGTGGCCGCGCACCTCACCATCGATGGAGATGTTATTGTCGTCATAGACGGCAATCAGCTTGCCGAGCCCCAGGGCCCCGGCCAGGGAGCAGGCCTCATGGGAGATGCCCTCCATCAGACAGCCGTCACCCAGGAAGCAGTAGGTGTGGTGATCGACGATGGTGTGGCCCGGCTTGTTGAACTGGGCGGCCAGGACCTTCTCCGCCAGGGCCATGCCCACGGCATTGGTGATGCCCTGGCCCAGGGGGCCGGTCGTGGTCTCGATGCCCGGGGCGTAGCCGTACTCGGGGTGGCCGGGGGTCTTGGAGTGCAGTTGGCGGAACTGCTTCAGGTCCTCGATGCCCAGGCCATAGCCCGTGAGATGCAGCAGGGAGTACAGGAGCATGGAGCCGTGCCCGTTGGACAGCACAAAGCGGTCCCGGTCCGCCCACTTGGGGTTGCCCGGGTTGTGCTTCATGAAGTCGTTCCACAGGACCTCGGCGATGTCGGCCATGCCCATGGGCGCGCCGGGGTGGCCCGAGTTGGCCTTCTGGACGGCATCCATGCTGAGGGCGCGGATGGCATTAGCGAGTTCTCTGCGTGAGGACATGGCCCCTCCTGATCGTTGTTTGAGACTTTACGGTGATGCGGCTCGCCGCCGACCGGTCGGGGCGGCGATGGTTCGATTCTGGTGGCGCGGTTACCGGGGAGCGGTGCTGGGGCGGGCACGGCGGCGCCCGGCCGCAGACCTGACGCTGGCCTTCATCCGCAAGGCTTGGGTGCTTGGCGTGTTCCGGGCGCGAAACCTCAAAAAACAGGCGCCTATTGTGGCCGAAAGCCCGGGCCTGGAACATCAAAACAATCTTATGCCAGCAATAAGCACATCATCAGTTCCGAATATTCAGAATTTACCAGATAGATGATGCAGGGATTTTTCCCTCAGGTCGAGCGCCACTTGATAGAGCAGCCCATGCTCGGTACCTGCTCCGCTGGCCCGCGGCCGGTCTCCGCCACCTGTTTCATGGCCTCGTAGAGGTCTCGCCGCACCCCCGCCGGGGCCGTCTCCTTGCGGCTCTCGTCCAGCCGGCCCCGGTACTGCAGACCCAGCTCCGCGTTGTAGCCGAAAAAGTCGGGGGTGCAGACGGCCCCGTAGGCGCGCGCCACGCCCTGGGTCTCGTCCATCAGATAGGGGAAGGGGTAGCCGAACTCCGCGGCCACCTGCCGCATGTTCTCGAAGGAGTCCTCGGGGTAGTCTGCCGGGTCGTTGGACATGATGCCAACGCAGCCGATGCCCAGCGCTTGCAGGTCCCGCACATCGCGCACGATGCGCTCGCGCACCGCCTTGACGTAGGGGCAGTGGTTACAGATGAACATGACCAGGAGCCCCCGCTCACCCTTGCACTGGTCGCGGGTCCAGACCCGGCCGTCCACGCCGGGGAGAGAGAAGTCCGGCGCCGGGGCACCGAAGTCACAGACGGGGGTCAACAACGAGGCCATGGCAGCTCTCCGGAGTGGTCGGGTATTGGTCGCCCGCGCGACGCCTTCGGCGCATCATGTTACGCGATCCGACCGGGATTCCAACCCATTCCTATAAAGGGGTCAGTGCATTTGCCTCTGTTACGTTTCCTGTGGGTAACGGGGGTTTTCCCGAGTTCCACTGACCCCCATGTCCGGCACCATTGAACAAACTTGTTGCTGTGCCTGTGGAGTTGTGGGCGCGAGGCCCGAGAGTGTGGGCAACCGGTGGGCCGCGCCGGTGAGAGGCGCGCCGATCGCACGGTGGTTGGCGGCGCGGTCCAGGGGTTGTCCACACGTCCCGCAGGGCGCGGGCCGGTCCGCAGGACGCGTCCACAAATCCACAGGCAGTGCGCGTGAGGGGACTGCCACTGCTGCGTCGTCGTCCTTGTTCACCCTGGCCCTGGGCCTGCAGGCGCCCCGGAAAGTAGCCGATGTGGCCTTCGATCCGCAGGCGGGGCGCATCGACTTTCAGGTGGCCTTTAAGCCGGGAACGCGCTTCACCTGCCCGCATTGCGGGGCCGAACACCAACCGGTGCATGACGCCCTCGCGCGGGAGTGGCGGCATCTGAACTTCTTTCAGTTCCAGGCCTACCTCCACGCGCAGGTGCCGCGGGTACGCTGCCGCCACTGCGGCAAGACCACCCAAGTCGCGGTGCCATGGACACGTCCCAGCAGTGGTTTCACCCTGCTGATGGAGGCCCTGATCGTCACCCTGTGCCAGGCCATGACGGTCCGCCAGGTAGCGCAGTTGCTCGCGGTCAGCGATATGCGCATCTGGCGCACCCTTGACCACGACGTCGATCAGGCGCGCGCCCAGGAGGACTTCTCCAACGTCGCCGCCGTCGGTCTGGACGAGACCGCAGCGCGGCGCGGGCACGATTACATCAGCCTGTTCCACGATCTGGATGCCGGGCGCCTGGTGTTCGCCTGTGAAGGGCGTAAGGCCGCGGTGGTGGAGCAGTTCGCCGACGACCTCGAAGCGCACGGGGGATGTGCCGAGAACGTCCGCGCGGTCTGCATTGATATGTCCACCAGCGACCAGGCGGGAGTCGCTCAGCACCTGCCGTGGGCCGCGGTCACCTTCGATGAGTTCCACGTGGTCCAACTGGTCAACAAGGCCGTCGACGCGGTCCGCCGCCAAGAGGCGAAATCCACCCCCGGCCTCAAGCGCAGCCGCTACCTGTGGCTGAAGGACACGCAGGACTCGGACCGCCCGTCAGAATCGACCAGTACACCGATCTCAAGCGCCTGAACCTCAATACTCACCGCGCCTTCCGGATCAAGGAAGCCTTGCGCGAGATCTTCCGCACCGCCCCGGATCGCGACGCGGCCGAGCCACGATTGGCGCAGTGGTACCGCTGGGCGCGCCGCTGCCGCTTGTCCCCGATCAAGCAGGTCGCCACCACCCTCAAGACCCACTGGGACGGCATCCTCAACGCCTTCAACTCCCGCCTGACCAACGGCCGCGTGGAAGCAGCCAACGCGCTCATCCAGGCCGCCAAGGCCAAGGCCCGCGGCTACGGCACCACCCGCCACCTAATCACCATCTCTTACCTCGTCGCGGGCAAGCTCATCCACCTGCCGGCCTCGCCCTTCAAACGCGTGGCGTGTGCGTGAGCCAGCAGCAACAATCAGAAGTGTCAGACCCGATGCTCACACCAAACGTAAGAGAGCCAGAAACTGCGTTGGTCCGAGCGCGCCTACCAAGACTTCCGTCACCGGCTGCGCAAGCTCACCGGGCGGAGCTGGGGGGTGTCGATGGATGACCGGCTCAAGAAGCTCGCCGAAGACGTCCGCGGTTGGATGGGCTACTTCGGCATCTCGGACTATTACCGGCCGATCCCCGCGTTGGACCACTGGCTGCGGCGGCGGGTGCGCATGTGCTACTGGAAGCAGTGGCGCGGGGTGCGCAATCGCATTCGCCACTTGTTGGCCCTGGGGACACGGGCACGGACCGCGATCTGGACGGGCATGAGCTCGAAGAGCTACTGGCATCTGTCCCGCTCGCTGGGCACGCAAACCGGGATGACCAACGACTGGCTGAAACGCCAGGGCTTGATCGGCATTCGCGATCCGTGGATGAAAGCGCATGGCTATGCCTGAACCGTCGTGTGCTCCCTTCTTGTGAACCGCCTAGTGCGGACCCGCATGCTAGGTGGTGTGGGGAGGGCGGGGTAAACACCCGCCCTTACCCGATTAAGTGCTCTTCAATTGCTTCAATAGCTTATCGTATTCCGAGTGCGATCCAATCCAGAACCAGACAACCCGTTCTTCTTTAAAAATTCCGACGGCCCGATAATCTTTGCTGACACGAACCGGATAGACCGGAAGGTTTGAGTGAACTCGCTAAAAACGGAGGCTCGGATACCATGGGTCGCCCTGACATAGTGCGTAGGCGTCCTTTGCCTGCCGTCTGACATCTATGGGTAAGGATCGATAGCACTTCTAAAACTTTGCCGTTGCTTTGGAAATCACAATTTGTCAGCATCCAGATTTATTGTCTGTCCGTTTTCCTCTTCCGACAACGCTTCCAACGCCAATCCTCCGAGCTCATCTTCGGATTCAGCGAAGAGATTATCCCACTTTTTCTCCGATTCAATTTCTTCGAGGAGCCATCTCGCAAGGGCGTTCTGCTCAATATCTGGCAGTCTTGATGCTTCTGCGAACGCTTTTTCAAGCATTGTGGTCATGTTGAAGGGTCTCGCCGGTTCTTTCTGCACTTAACGCCTGCCATAACCGGACCAAAAAAGCGGAGCGCAGCGCAAGCCGTCCGACAAAGGTGTTGCGACTTCCCTGGGGGCTCGCACGCGAATAGCGTGCGAGCCGCGCCGCGCGGACCGGGTGTTCCGGTCTAGGGCGATTCCGGCGTTGTCGCCCGCTCTCGGGGCCCCGGCGCCAGCGCACCCGCAGGTATTGAAGAGCGCCGGGGCTGTTCGGGGACCCCGGGTAGTCAGTGAGTTCGTCATGACCGCGATGGACGCACCGGTGTCCGTCGCGGCGTCGAAGTGCCTGCCGGATGCCGATTGCGGCATTTGTGCATCCACATCCAAGCGGCTGTCCGTCCGGATCGGAACAGAGCCCTTGCTCACATGACTCGGGAATCGTCTCGCCTGGGCGGAGAAACTCTCCAGCGGCATTGACCTGCGACGGGCGCATCGCGAAGCGTGCGGGCATCCTGGCCCTCCCGTCGCCGTATTGCCCGCATTCTGCATTCGGCAGCCGGGGCTACTCCTGAAAGTAGATGATGTCTTCCAGACTCACCCGGCCCTTAGCGAGACCCAGCCGCATCGCCGGGCTTTGCTTGTCCTGGCCGACGAGCACGTAGTTGTAGAACACGCGAAACATCTCCAAGAGTTGGACGATGGAGCGTGGGTTGTAGGCGCTGTAGCCATGCCACAAGCGGCGGTTGTTGCTCGCGGTGGCGATCGGCCGTTCCAGTAGCGACAGCCGGCGGCGCACCTGCATGAAGAACGCGTCGATGGCTCGCAGGCTGGCCTTGTTATAGAGCCACGCCAGGTGGTCGTCGTCGTAATCGTCGTAGTCGGTGAGATAGCAGACGGTTTTTTCCGGCTCGCTCATGCTAGGGAAGGGATGGGTCAGCCAGCGGTCCTTCCAGCGACCGATTTCGGCCATCTCAGCGAGCGCCTGCTCGATCGCGCACAGGCGCACGGCCTGACGATCGAGATCCGGGTGTTCGGCTTCCAGGGCAGCGAACCGCTCCCGACTGTCCTTGAGGGCATGCTTGCGCTCGTCGACGGTCATGTCCTTGTTGATGCGAACGTAGAAGGCGTCGGCTGTCCGCGCGCCAACACGCTCGGCAAAGGCCCCAAGGACGGCGGCACGCATCCCTGAGTCTTGGTCGACGAAGAGTCGGATCTTGTCGGCGCCGCCGCATAGGTCGCGCAATAGAAAGCAGTGGCCGTACAGAGTGTACTCGCTATGGACCTGCATCCCGAGCGGGGGTAACTGGGTGGTCCGGTCTGGCTCCTCGAAGACTTCCACGTCGGGGCGGGCTTGTGCCTCCCGGTAGCGGGCCGCCACGGCAGCGCGGAGCGTCCCGTCGGCGCCGACCGGCACCGTGCCCGAGCGTTGAGCCGCCGCGGCGTAGTCCGCTTCTAGCCACAGCCGGGCATGGCGCCGGAAGGGCAGCCCGATGCCTGTATCCCCAAGGTCTTGGGACTGCCGCTCGACCGATTGCGCATCCGCGTTCGGATCGAAGTTCAGGTGCATCCCGAAGACATAGCCGGTGACGTTATCGGCACTGCCGACGGCGGTGAGCTGGACGTTGCGCTTGTCCTCGCGCCGCGTCCAATTGACCACGTAGTCCTGTCGGTCGATTCCGATGTAGAGCCGCGGGATCGCGAACCCGCCGAGCAAACGCCGCTCCCGGTGGCTCGCGAAGGCCAAGCACTGGCGGTGCAGGAAGTCGATTTTCGGGTAGAGGGTCCCCGTGGCGATGTCAGCGACCTCGCACAACCGCCGGAAGGGGCTCTTGTTCATGAGCAGCCGGAAGATCAGCCGGTTCTTGTGCGGCTGCTTCTGTCCCACGGTGGACACGCCGATCGAGAAGGTCTTCCCGCAGGCGTTGCAGCGGTAGCGTTGGGAGCCAGACTTGGAAGCGCCATAGCGGCGGTAGTGGGGAGAGCCACGGGAGACGCCAACGGCGTGGTTGGCGCACTGGGCGTCTGGGCAGACGGTGTCCGGGGGGGCCGCGAGGTAGGCGCCAAGGCGTTCGCGCTCCTCGACGATCCCGCGGTTGCTCTTCAGCGGTGGGTACTCACCGCAGGCGAGGCACTCCAGCACCGGAAATTGACCACCAGCGCTGACCACGACGTAGCGATCCCGTTGGCTGCCCCGCCCAGTGGTCTGGGCAGCCGGCACGCCATAGTTAGGGCAGCGCGGGTTCTTGCAGAAATTGACCTGGATTCCACAGTACGATGGCGGGATGCGAGGCCGCCCATCAGCGGAAGATTTTTTCTGCATGTGAAGATCCCGCTACCCTCTTCAGGATAGCGGGATCTTTGGGCCGCCACGGCATCGCCCGCAACACCTATGTCGGACGGCTTGAGCGCAGCGCAGCTTTTTCGGGTCCATGTTTATGGCATTGTTATGTTTATTTTTCATTTTTAAGTATTTTAAGCGTCTTTTTATCTCTCTTTCCTTTGTAGTATTTTTCGAGAGCCTTAGTAAATACGCCACCTTCGCCTGATGCCTGCTCAAAAAGTGTGAGCGATGACAGAAATTTAAGATAATCGGGATATCCAAAAACCTCTTCAGCAGAACAGCCGGGTAGTGACAGCACAGCTTCTGTGGATTGAATGAGCCGATCGCCAAGAACTGGATTGGATAGATATGCTATGGCTTCATCCAGGCTCTGAATACTGTAATAAACGCTTGTTGAACTATGCCCCAGACCCCGAACTTGAGGAAAAATGAACCACATCCAGTGGCCTACTTTTCTCCCATTTCTCAGCTCTCTCAAGGCTGATTCGTAAACGCCTTGATCTTGAGCTTCTGAAAATCGATTTAAATTGAATCCGGCCATATTTGTTTAACTATTCCAAGACCTAACAGGCTTTCTTTGCCTCATGGTAAAGCCATTTAAAGTTGCTCCAATAGGAAGCGTAAGCACCAGGGCGAGTTTGATGCTCTTGTATCCACGGCTCTAGAACTTCGTAACAGTGAATTATGCTTGGCCCCCAATTAGCGGCGATAAGCTCAACTGGCGCAAGGCCAGCTTTCACTAATGCGCCCGCCACATCATAGTTTGCTGCTACACGCGAAGCCTGATCTTTTTCTTCACCGCTCCAGTGCTCCATAGGTTTCGTGGATAGGACAGCGCGGACTGTATGACGCGCTTCACGAACCTCCGGTTCTTGAAGAAAATCGACAAGCGCCAAACCACTTTGCGCTTTTGCTGTTTCTTGCATTGAATTAAGTTGACCGGACATCACACGAAGTTGCCGGTAGTAAACAAAAAGCGCGCCAAAGGTTGCAACAGCAACCAGGAATTGAAGAATCAATGTCACAACTTCATAGGTTGTCATGAGGTTTCTCTTTTAAACATAACGTCAAGGATACCGCGCCCCAGCCAGCGCCTCTTGGTACCAACGGTCGCACTCCGAGCTACGGGCGCTGGCTGGGGTCGCAGGTGAGCCGCTTGTGTACGCCCGGCATGGGCGTGAACTTATGGGGTGAAAGTCCCCTGTACGAGAACCTAGGGTGTCCATAAATGTGGATACTAACAGAAGTACTAGCCGAAGGCAAGGGCGTCTCCGCGAGGGGGGGTCTGAAGGAAGCCCGAGCGCAAAGCTGCGAGCCGACGAACAGAAACCGCATAGAAGGCTCAGTCCCCGGGCGAGTCAGCACAACATCACGAAGCCCATCGGGTTCAGGGGATAGGGTAAATGCGGCGGTTGTGCAGCGAAAGTTCACGTTCTTATCCGGGGAGATCTGTCTCGCGAGCGGCGCGTGCGCCTACGGGAGTCGAACTGAGGCCCAGTCCGAAAGGGCTGGAGACGCCATCGAACCCGACGGGTGCTGCGGTCGCCAGGGGAGCCGGACTGGAGGCCGGCGCGAAAGCGCTGGAATCGCCACCGGACCCTACCGCGACTCGCGCAGCGCGCCGGGCGGCAACGCCCGGCGTGACGGGACAGAAGTCAGCCGAGGCCGTAGTAGTCGTGCGACCGTGGACCGGGCGCGCGGCGAAGGGCCGAACATGAGAAGCCAAGGCGGAGCCGTGGATCGCTCGCACCTGTCGTCGAGCCCGTCCGGGGGAGATGCGTCGCGGCGCGATGCCACGCAGCCAGCCTTGCACGACGACCTGATGGAGCGGGTGCTGGAGAGCGAGAATAGGCGACGGGCATGGAAGCGCGTGAAGGCCAACCGAGGCGCTCCCGGCATCGACGGGATGCGCATCGAGGACTTTCCCGAGTGTGCACGTTCGAGCCTGCCGGCGATCCACCAAGCCCTGTGCGATGGCACGTATCGACCTCAACCGGTGCGGCGGGTGAGCCTCCCGAAAGCGAACGGTGGCGAGAGTAAACCGGGGACAGACCACGGTTTTCTTCTGCTACACTGCCGAGACGCACCACTTCACCCAGGGATATCCGCATGCCCAGACGCGCCCGCATCGTCGCGGCCGGGTTCCCGATGCACGCCATTCTGCGCGGTATCGACCGCGAGTAAACCGGGGACAGACCACGGTTTTCTCCTGCTACACTGCCGAGACGCACCACTTCACCCAGGGATATCCGCATGCCCAGACGCGCCCGCATCGTCGCGGCCGGGTTCCCGATGCACGCCATTCTGCGCGGTATCGACCGGGCTGTCATATTCTTCCACGACAGCGACAATCGCGTGCTTCTAGACATGCTCGCCGAGCGTGGCGCAGCCGAATCGGTTCGCATCCATGCGTACGTGCTCATGACCAACCATCTGCACCTGCTGATGACGCCCGAGACCGAGCGGGGGCCGTCGTCGCTCATGAAGGGGCTCGGGCAACGGTACGTGCAGCACATCAATCGGACTTACCGTCGCACGGGCACGCTCTTTGAAGGGCGCTTCCGGTCGTCCGTGATCGAGGCCGACACCTACCTCCTCGCCTGTCAACGCTACATCGAGCTCAATCCCGTCAGGGCGGGCATGGTGCAAGCGCCGGGCGACTACCCATGGTCCAGCTACCGCGGCAACGCATTGGGCGAGGCCCACCCGGTTCTCGCGCCGCATCCCGTCTACAGCGCCCTTGCCGAAGCCGAGGAAACCCGCCGCGCTTGCTATCGACGCCTTTTCGCCGACGAAATCCCGGAAGCCGACCTGACCGCGATTCGGGACTCGACCAACGGCGGCTTCGTCCTCGGCAACGAGCGCTTCCAGCGGCAGATTGCCTCGATGGTCGGACGCCGCACGTGGCCCGGCAAGTCGGGCCGCCCGAAGAAAAGGGAGCCGGATGCCGATCAGCTTAACCTTCCGCTTTAGCAGAAGAAATCGGGAAACCGTGGTCTGTCCCCTAATACACTCTCCGCGACTTGGCACACAAATACGTTCGACGACTCTACTTCTCGAATGTCAGCAAGGTAGACGTTCTCAGGTGTGATGTCAGTTCTCGTTTTGTCGTTTATTGAAGCATTCTCGTTTGGGCAATAAACCAGAAAACCGCGATCACGAAGCCTCTTGGCCAAACGCAAATTATGTCTAACTTCCGCCTCTGTGAACATAGGTCCACCTAAATACAGCTTCATGCTTCCCCCGTTATGGTTGAGACGCTAACGTTCTGGCTAGCCAGCCCAATACCGCGCCGGCATGGCCATGAATTCTTGCAATGAGCCCGGAGCGCGGTATTGGGTCGGCGCTGAGCCAATTGTTGGGCGATCTTCAGATATCATGACCCCAAGCGGTCAAGGAGAGGGACTTCCCAATAACTGAGAAACCAACTTAGCGATCGCCGGAAGAGCCGACAACCAAACCCTATTAGGCGGTTGCGCATCGCTTTCGATATCGGAAAGCGCCTTCTTAACAGCGTCTTTCAGAACCGCCGACTTTTCAGACGACTCCCACGTTCCAAGGAAAAGCGGATAGTATCTGCCGGCACCCGGTACAAGAAGATCACGTTTTGCGATCCAAGCGAGAAACGAATGATCTGTATCAATAATTGCATTTTCTTTCAACTTGTCATGGATATCCCGTAACGCTGTTCCCGCAAGGGCCATTTTTAGGTGCCTAGGCTGAATGACCCAGCAGAGCGTTGTGCTGGTGGCACGCAGCGGGGTCCCGACCGTAGTCAGAGCGAAATCAACGTCCGAGTCCGACAACACAAAGAGGACCAAAAAGTAATCGTAGCGTTGCAAATCCATCTGATCTGGCTGTACGTCTTCGCTGTTAACAAGGTGCGTAAAGTTCATTTGCAGCTAGTTCCCGTGTGAATAGAAAAAATACAGTACAGCGTAGTCGATTTCTTCGAGTCTCGAAATCCGCTCTTCTTGCGCATTGTGCTCGAGCCCAACGGCACACAAACGTTTGGCCAAAAGGTGGGTATAGAGAGGATTCGGTCGGTTCAGAGTATGTCGAAGTGTGAAATCTGCCAGTTGTTTGCAGTGATCAATAAACTGCGCTTCGGCGCGCTTGCTGGCTTTCTCCGCCGCTTCCACTCGCATTCTATTTAGTGCCACAAGAGTTTTGAATTCGGTTTCCAGTTTGATGGTAGCCCAAGTGGCCAGAGATCGCTGCGTTAGAGCTTCCGTGCCTCTTTCAGTATTAGCGAATCTTCTGAGGCGTTTAAGTGCTCCGGAGATGCTTCACGGGAGAGCCACTTTCTTTGCTAAAAGCAGCATTTATGACGCCGCGAGTTACAGCAAGCATTGATGTTTCTTCAAGCTGCAACACTCCGCGCTCGTCACGCACGTAGTTTTGGAGGCCGTACTCGCGTGTCGCCAGACGACCGAGTGTTTCGTAAAGGACAGATCGCAAAAGGTCAAAGGCGATTCCTTGCTTTCTCCAAGTATCGAGGACGATCTTATCGGTGTCTTTGATAAGCCTTCGCTGCGCGCCGGTGAGATGGGTACGACGCAAATCGCCAGAACGTTCCACTGGATCGTGCAATTCCAACTGCTTCACCACAGTTTCGTGTGGCTCGTAGGAACAAAAGAAATAGCAAGTTCGTGCAGCGTAGTAATCGATTACGTCCTGGAATGCGTTACGTATGAAGGCGCGGCGGGCTGCAAATCTATGACCGATGACCCTCATCCCGATTGCCGAATGTCGGAACACAATCCAGTGGAAGTATTCATGGCGAATTGTGCGGTTCAGCCAGGCGTCGGGAGCCGCAACGGGAAAGATCGCGGAACGTGCTTGGTTCGAGTTCTCTGCCATGGTCGTCAGCGCGATACGCAAAACGGCCGTTAAATTGGCCGGCAATCGTATTCTCTTTGTATGTGAAATTCAGCATCGCCTGATGCTCCCGCAGTTCCCAGCGCACCGTTGTTGTTGGCCTGCCAAGCCGCACCCCTGTATGCCACGGGCGAGGCACTCTCAAGCGCCCAACGTAGAGGTAAGGGGCGGGCAAAACGCGCAGCGTTTTGAACGTCCCGCTTGACCGCCATGTTAGAGATTGTTGTCGACATAGGTGTCCGTCGCTTTTACGAGGTCTTTGATAAAGCGAATTACTTTTTCTAGTTCATCTCGCTCGATTAGATGAGCAACAGGAGAGCCGTTGTTTATGGGTTTTGATCGATGCACGGCGTCTCCACGCTTGCTAATCCAACTGTTCAAAGTGGATCTGGCTTTTTCAGGCTCATAGTTGGCCCATGACCACCCTTCGGTGACATC
>CAVTDM010000024.1:0-144917 GCA_963733415.1 uncultured Gammaproteobacteria bacterium
CGCGAACTGGGTCTCCGTCGACCACGCCGGGAATATCATCGTGACCGGGACACTCCAGGGTGGCAGTTTCGCCAATCGGACGAACCGCGCCGGTCTGATCATGAAGTTCGACCCGGACGGTCAGCTCTTGTGGTCGCAGACATTCGATGGCATCGACAATGGCTCATACACGCGAAAACATGTCGTCGATGCCGATGACAACATTCATGTGATCGGCGTGGGAAACGGCGTCATCGCCAAGGTTCGATCCTTCGCCTCCGACGGAAGCTTCCGGTGGTCGTATGGCGCTCTCGGCACGCTGACCACGCCCTATCAACTGAGCTTGACGCCGGAGGATCATCTCTTGGTGATGACATCGGCCTCGGCCGTCGCGGGTTTCATCGTTTACGCCAAACTGGATGGGAACGGCAATGAGCTGTGGCGGAAGACCCTCAATAGCCGCAGCTCCGGCTATGCCGCGGATGATGCGCTGGGGAATACCTACCTGGTCCATATGGAATACGGGGTCACGGATGAAGGAACCGTCCTCAAGAAACTCTCGCCAACGGGCGCCGTTATTTGGGAACGTGTGCGCAAGGGTCTGATATCGCCCTTTGTCGCCGTCAGTACCGATAACGCTCCGGTGATCAGCGGTCTTCGGCCTGGAGCAGGCGCCGCCTTCATCCAGTTTGATGCCGACGGTTTCGTGGTTTGGGAAAACCTGGACGCGGATGGTCCATTGATGTCACTCCAGCAGTGGTCGCCCACGCAACGCGATGACCTTGACAACTATTACATCCAGGGAAACGGCGGACTCTGCAAAGTCAATCACGACGGTTCCTCGGGCTGGTCCACTGTCAGCAATAACAGCGCGGGATTTGCGGTTGGCAGCGATCAGAGCGTCTATAGCGTCGGGGCGACGACCGCGAAGCTGATTGAGATTCCAGGCACGACCCCTTCGGCGGATCTCGGGCTTGGTCTGACGGTGACGCCGAGCACCGTCACCTTGGGTCAAACCATTCAATACACCGCGCGGGTGACCAATAGCGGCCCCTCCGTGGCGACTGGCGTGACCGTCACGGGTTCCGTCGCCTCCATGACCTCCTGCCAGATGCGCCAGTCTGGCACCAGGAGCGACCGCGAGCTGCACCCTGACGGAAACCCCCGCAACGACCGGCACCTTTTCGCGCGTCGTCACGGCGCGCGGGATTGAAACCGACCCCAATTTCGTGAACAACCGTCAAGAGACCTTCATCTCGGTTCTGCCAGCGGCGCCTACGGCCGATCTGGCCTTGACCATGACGGATGCCCCGGATCCCGTCAGAAGAGGCTCCCAACTCGTCTACACCCTGAAGGTTCGCAACAACGGCCCGAGCCATGCCGGGAGTGTCTCCCTGCGCGATTGGTTGCCAGCCGACGCCACCTTCGTCAGCGCGATCCCGACGCGTGGCACATGCAGCGGCCTGGCGCCGGTGACCTGTGCGCTCGGTACCTTGAACTCGGGTGCCAGCGCGAGCGTGAAGATCACCATCCGTCCAAGAGTGAGGGGCGACATCACCAACAGGGCCAGCGTGAATAGCGGATTGGTGACGGACCCGAATCCCGCCAATAACAACGCGACTGTCACGACCACCGTCACGCGATAGCGGGGCATGGGGCGCTCGACCTGTTTCATCGACACGTCGGGCGCCGGCTCGATCCGGCACAACCCACTCACTCAACTGATAGGAAAGCGCTCATGAAACCTGCCGTGTTCAGCTTCAGCTCCCTGGCGATCACCTTGCTGGTGCCCATGGCCGCCTGGCCAGCCGCCGGCCCGAATGGGTTGATCGCCTACAGCGCGGTCGATACCGCTGGCGATGGCTTCGAGGAGGTCTTCACCGTCGAGCCTGACGGCACTGGGCTGACGAACCTGACGGCGGGACTGCCGGGGCATGCGAGCCAGCCGGTCTGGTCGCCCGACGGGACCCGGTCAGGTGGACCCCAAGGAGAGGGCGATCTCTCCGAGCGGTCCGGAGCACATCGCCCGCTGTCCGCTGCGGAGCGGGATCGTGTCCACCGGGCTGATGGTGCAGCCGTCGAAAGAGAAAGAGGTCCTGACCGGACTCAGCTTCGACCTGGTCATCCTGAACTAGGCGCATCAGGCGCGTTCCCGCCAGGGATCCGGGGCAGAAGGTCGGGGAGCCGAACGAGTTGCTGGCCTTTATCTTGGCTGTCGCGGACACGATCAGGAACGACTGGATCGACGACCTGGAGACCTTGGGTGAGAAGATGTACCAGTACATCGAAAAGCGCCGTAAGTCCTCGGGCTTCGATCTGCGTTACAACGACAGCATCAAGCCCACCGACGATGCCTGGCGGGATTGCGCCGCGGTATTGGCGCGCCGCGATCTCGACAATCTGATGCGGCAGGGGTGGGGCGGGTAAGCAACGGCGAAGTGACATTGGCAATGACCCACACGGATCAACACCACACACTCGCGCCGGCCCGCTTACCGGATTGACGCAGGCGGTCGGGGCGAGGTCCAGCCCGGCGCTTTGCGGCAGCCCCGCCCGTGCCTGGGCGTGCCCCACTGCGCCAACTCCCGCGCCTTGGCACCGGGGCGACGTTGGCCCAGATGCAGCCACCGCTGGGAAAGCCTACCGGGCAAAGTCGCCCGGCCGCGTACATACTTTGCCCCATCTATCGCAACCAGGTCTCAATCCCCATGGGCCAGGCGATCGCCACGACCAATTTCTCGGACCAGGACTTCGCGGTCTTTACAGAGCGCCTGCGGGCGGAGACGGCCTTGCTTGGCCAGTGGTTTGCAGATCGGGCCTTTGAGTATGACGAGCCGACGATCGGGTTTCGAACTGAGTGCTGGCTGGTGGGCCCGGACCTCGCGCCGCTGCCGCGGGCGGAGGAGATCCTGGCGCGGGCTGGACTGACCCCGAGGTGGTCCCGGAGCTGGCCACCTTCATCGTCGAGCTCAACGGCAGCCCGGCACCTCTGCGGGGCGACGCCCTTTCCCAGCTCGCCGCCGGGCTGAAAGCGACCCTCGAAGCGCTGCAGAACGGTGGCCAGGGAGCTTGACGGTCGGGTCGCGATGATCGGCATCCTGCCGACGGTGGGCCCCGGCCAATCTGTCGGTGGAGTTCATGACGCCGCGCCCGCGCTACCGGGCGCTCAATGACCGGATCCTCGCCCTGCGCCACGAGCGGCCCCTGACCCTGCGAATCAGCGGGCGGGAGCGGCTGGATCTGGAGTGGCACGACGTCATGCTGGAGGCGGCCGCGACCTCGTTTCAGGTGCACTTGAAGGTCGCCGCTCACGCCTCAGCCGCGGGTCTACAACGCCTCCAAGATCCTGAGCGGTCCCCTGGTGGCGATTGCCGCCAACTCCCCCTATCTCTTCGACCGGGACCTCTGGGACGAGACCCGCATCCCGCTGTTTGAGCAGGCCGTATCCCCCGGCGGTCCGGTCCTGGAGGAGCGGGTGAGTTTCGGCTTCCGCTATGCCCGGGCCTCAATCCTGGAGACCTTTCAGGCCAATCTGGACCGCTATCCGGTCTTGCTGCCGCAGTTCCTGGAAGGGCCAACCGGAGCGCCTGGCCCATCTGCGTCTGCACAACGGCACCATCTGGCGCTGGAACCGGCCCCTGATCGGTTTCGACGCGGTCGGCCGCCCCCACCTGCGGATCGAGCACCGGGTGCTCCCGGCCGGCCCCACGATCGCCGACTGCATCGCCAACGCGGCCCTGTATCTCGGCGCGATCCTGGACCTGGCCCAGGACCCGCACCCCCCGGAACTGCAACTGCCCTTCGAACAGGCCCGTACCGGCTTTTACGCCTGTGTCCGGGACGGGCTCGCGGCCCGGATTCCCTGGCTGGATGGTCAGACCCGGCCGGTTGCGGAAATCCTGTCTCAGGAACTGCTTCCCCGGGCGCGGCGCGGCCTGGCCGCGGCAGGGACAGACCGGGCGGAGATCGACCACTGGCTGGGGATCATCGGGGAGCGGCTGGCCCACCAGCGCACCGGCGCCCGCTGGCAGCGCGCCTGGGTGGAGCGCCACGGCCCGGACATGCACGGTCTGGTCGGCGCCTATCTGGAGCGCCAGCACGATGGGCGGCCCGTGCATACCTGGACCATGGATTGACCAGCCAGCGGATGCTGTATTCTGAGCGCCTGATTCAGGATCAACCCCGGACACCCATGCTCCACCAACTCGACCAGCTTCCCGCCGACCTGCTCCAGGCGGACAGCCGCGACCTGCACCTCCTCCTGGGCGGCCCGACCCTCATCCACTTGCCCGGGGGGCGGGAGCCGCCACTGTTCGTATCCGTGCTGCTGCACGGCAACGAAACGGTGGGCTGGGATGCGGTCCGCGGTCTATTCCAAGAGCGCATTCTCCGCCATGGGGAGCTGCGCCTGCCGCGCGCGTTGAGCCTGTTCATCGGCAACGTCGCCGCGGCCGCTCAGGGCGTCCGCCACCTGCCGGATCAGCCGGACTACAACCGGGTCTGGCCCGGCGGCGAGCTCCCCCACACCCCGGAACATGACCTTGATGGCCGAGGTGGTGGACACCATGGCCCGGCGCGGGGTCTTCGCCAGCATTGATCTGCACAACAACACGGGGCTTAATCCCCACTATGCCTGCGTGGACCGCCTGGACCACCAGTTTCTGCACTTGGCGACCCTGTTCAGCCGCACCGTGGTGTATTTCACCTGCCCCACCGGGGTGCAATCCATGGCCTTTGCGGAGCTGTGCCCGACCGTCACCCTGGAGTGCGGCAAGGTGGGGGAGGCGGCCGGGGTGGCCCATGCCCGCACCCTCGTGGATGCCGCCCTGCACCTGGCGGCACTCCCGGATCACCCGGTGGCACCCCAGGACATCGACTTGTTCCACACCGTGGCCCAGGTACTGGTCCCGCCGGGGCTTAGTTTTGGCTTCCCGCCTGACGCCGTGGACCTGCTGCTCAACCCGGAACTCGAACACTTCAATTTCCGGGAACTGCCCCGAGGCACCCCCTTCGCGCGCCTCTCTGACCCGGTGCTTGGCCTGGGATTGGAGGTTCGGGACGAGGGGGGTCAGGACCTGACCGACCGCTTCTTCCAGCGGAAGGATGGGGAGGTCCGGCTGCGCCGGCCGCTGATGCCCGCCATGCTCACGCACGACCTGACGATCATCCGGCAGGACTGCCTGGGCTACCTGATGGAGCGCTACAACGACCAGGTGCCCCGGCGGGGCTGAGTAGGGACCGCCCCCGCTCCAGCCTCCGAACGGAACGGGCTATTCTGGCGGCAGAACGGCGGTTTTACCCTGTCCCGAACATTTGGCACAGCCGCCGATTCCCCAGCCTGCCGTCCGCCCCTCCCGGGTTAGAATGGGCCTGAAGGCAATCACCCTTGCGGCCCAGGCGGAATCTGTTCATGACTCAGACGACCCAAGACGAGGCGCTGGAGCGCGACGTCAAACTCTTCACGGCCCTCCTGGGCGAGGTTTTGCGGGAGCACAGCCGCAAGCGCGTCCTGGTGGTGGTGGAGCGCTTGCGCGACGGCTTCATGCAGTTGCGGGAACAGGAAGACGCGGCGGTGCGCGATAAGCTCATGAAGCGCATCGACGGGCTGGACCCCCAGACCCTGTCGGAGGTGATCCGCGCCTTCACCATCTATTTCGGGCTGGTGAATGCGGCGGAGGAGTTGAATGCCTACCTCTATCGCATGGAGCGCATCTCCTCCGGCGAGCGCCTGTGGGTCGGCTCCTTCGACGACACGGTGCGCCAGTTTCATGCGGACGGGGTCAGCGCGGAGCACTTCCAGAGCCTCCTGGAACATCTGATCTATCTGCCGGTCTTCACCGCCCACCCCACCGAGTCCAAGCGCCGCACGATTTCCGATGCCTTCCGACGCATCTTCCTCATCGCCCAGGGCCTGCACCGGGAGCGTCTCAACGAGGAGGAGCTGGAGGAGAAACTCCAGGCGATCCTGACCGAGATCCAGATCCTGTGGAAGACCAATGAGGTTCGGGTCCACAAGCCCCAGGTGACCGATGAGGTGCGCCAGGGGCTGCACTACTTCCGGGAGTCCCTGTTCAGGGCGGTGCCGGAGGTTTACCGGTACCTGGAGAAGGCGATCCGCCGCACCTATGGTCCGGGCAGCGGCATCCGGGTGCCGAGCTTCATCCGCTTCGGCTCCTGGATCGGCGGCGACCGGGACGGTAACCCCTTCGTCAAGCCCGAAACCACGGAACTGGCGGTGCGCATGCATCACGAGCTCGTCCTGGAGGAATACCTGCCGCGGGTCAAGGAACTGCGGCGGATGCTCAGTCACTCCGTCCCGATGTGCCAGCCCACGCCGGCCTTTATGGACAGCCTGGACGCGGACGAGGACTACTGGCTGACAACCATGGGACAGGGCCTGCGCCGTTATGCCAACGAGCCCTACCGGCGCAAACTCGCCATCATGATTCACCGGCTCAGCGCCAGCCTGGAGCGGGTGCGCGCCCGCATCAGCGGTGAGCACCAGGAGCTGCTGCCGGTCGGCTATAACAGCGACCGGGACTTCCTTGGCGATCTCTATCTCATCCGCGACTCCCTGATCCATCACGGCGACGCGAATGCCGCGACCGGGCCTTTGCAGGACCTGATCCGTCTCGCCGAGGGCTTCGGCTTCCACCTGGTGCACCTGGATGTCCGGCAGGAGTCGACCCGGCATACCCAGGCCGTGACCGAACTCTTCGCCCGCCAGCCCGGTGCCCCCTATTACCAGGCCTTCGACGAGGAGCAGCGGCTCATGGCCCTGGCGGAGGCCATCGCCCACCCCCACCCCTTCATTATCGACAAGGCCACCCTGACCCCGGAGACCCGGGAGACCCTGGAGGTCTTCGAGGTCATGGCGCGGTTGCGGGCGGAGATCGGCCCCGGGTGTTTTGGCCAGTACGTCATTTCTATGACCCATGCCGCCAGCCATGTGATGGAGGTGATGCTGCTGGCGCGCCTGGCCGGGCTCGCCGGCCGGGACCGCCAGGGGTGGTTCTGCGAGATCGAGATCTCACCGCTCTTTGAGACCATCGAGGACCTGGGCCACATCGATGGGGTCATGTCTACCCTGTTCGACAACCCCACCTACAGCGCCCTGCTCAAGGCCTCCGGCAACCGCCAGGAGGTGATGCTGGGGTACTCGGATTCGTGCAAGGACGGGGGCATCCTCTCCGCCAGTTGGAATCTCTATGAGGCCCAGCGCAAGGTCATTGCGCTCGCGGACGACCGGGGAGTGTCCTGCCGGCTCTTCCACGGCCGCGGCGGTACCGTTGGCCGCGGCGGTGGACCCACCCACGAGGCGATCCTGGCCCAGCCGGCGGACACGGTCCATGGTCAGATCAAGTTCACGGAGCAGGGGGAGGTGCTGTCCTACCGCTACGCCAATCCGGAGACCGCCCGCTACGAGCTGATCATGGGGATCAGCGGCCTGATCAAGGCCAGCCGCTGTCTCATCGAGACGCCGGTTGAGGATCGCAAGGACTACCTGGGGATCATGGACGAGTTGGCCCGCCTGGGCACCGAGGCCTACCGCAAGCTGGTGCGGGAGACCGACGGCTTCATGGACTACTTCTACGAGTGCACGCCCCTGGATGCCATTGCGCTGCTGAACATTGGCTCCCGGCCCTCACACCGCAAGAAAGGCGACCGCGCCCTGTCCTCCATCCGCGCCATCCCCTGGGTCTTCGGCTGGGGGCAGTCGCGCATCACCCTGCCCGCCTGGTTCAGCGTCGGCCAGGCCCTGGAACGTTGGCGCGGCAATGATCCCCAGCGGTTGGCCAAGCTCCAACGGATGTATCAGGAGTGGCCCTACTTCCGGGCCCTGCTCTCCAACACCCAGATGTCCCTCTTCAAGGCCGAGATGCACATCGCCCGGGAGTACTTGCGCCTGGCACAGAACCAGCCCCAGGCTGAGGCCATCTACGACCTCATCGCCGCCGAGTACCAGCGCACCTGCACACAGGTGCTGCATGTGTCCGGACTGCGCGGCCTCATGCAGGAGACTCCCGAGCTGGCCCGCTCCCTGGTCCGCCGCAACACCTTCCTGGACCCCTTGAACCACATCCAGGTGGCCGTCCTGGGCCGCTACCGGGCCGAGGCCGATGAGGCCAAGCAGGAAGAGTGGCTGGACCCCCTGCTGCGCTCCATCAACGCCATTGCGGCGGGGATGCGCAATACCGGCTGATTCTGGGAGAGCGCGGTTAGTCTTCAGCTGTCAGCTGTCAGCTGTCAGCTGTTAGTAGGAGTCGATCTAAGCCTTGGTCACCCACCTCATGGGTAGTCATCCGGGCAGGGGAAATCCCTCTGCATCACAGCCGACTGCTGAAAGCGCTTTTGAAGCCTCTCAGTTATCACCTCTTCTTACCTCAATGGAGTCCCCTTGAACGATCTGGCACCCGTCGCCGGCATCCACAGCGTCCGCAGTGCCCTCAAGTTCGGTAGCGAAGGGGTCGGAGAGCTGTGGCTGGAGCGCGGCCGGCGGGACCGGCGGTTGGGGGAACTGGCGGACCTGGCCCGCCAGGCTGGTATCCCGGTGCGCCAGATGGACCGGGCGGCCCTGGACCAGGCGTCGGAAGGGACCAATCACCAGGGGGCCCTGGCCTGGGTGCGCAGCCCTGCCGCCCGCCCGGCCCGGGACCTGGAGGGCCTGTTGGATCACGTCAGCGGTCCGCCCCTGCTATTGCTCCTGGATGAGGTCCAGGACCCGCACAACCTGGGTGCCTGCCTGCGCACCGCCGATGGGGCCGGCGTGCATGCGGTGATTGCCCCCAAGGACAACGCGGTTGGCCTGACCCCGGTGGTCTGCAAAGTGGCGAGCGGGGCGGCCGAGACGGTGCCCTACATCCAGGTGACCAACCTGGCCCGGACCATGGATCAGCTCAAGGAACGCGGGATTCTGGCTCATCGGCACCGCCGGAGACGCGGAGACTGACCTCTACACCGCCGACCTGGCCGGCCCCATCGGCCTGGTCATGGGCAGCGAGGGGGCTGGGCTGCGGCGTCTGACCCGCGAGCGCTGTGACCACCTGGTGCGGCTGCCCATGGCCGGAACGGTCGAGAGCCTCAATGTCTCCGTAGCCGCCGGGGTCTGTCTCTATGAGGCGGTGCGCCAGCGGCGGGCCGGCTCGGGACCTTGAGCGGCGGCTCCGAAGGGCCCGGCTGAGATCGATAGACGGCGTCGGTGGCCCGCGGGACCGGCGTCAACAGAGGCGGAGTCTCATGCGTCGTGGCCGCTCGCGTTGCCCCCTGGCGGCGAACCCACCCAAGCCGATGAGGCCAGTTCCGACGTCGCGATCAGCTGATTCCGACCCCCGCGGACCGCTGATATCCGACAACGCCAGCACGCGATCCTGCTATCTTTAGCCTAGCGCTGCGCCAGGACATGGGGTGGCCATGGCCTCGCCCGTGAACCCAGCGCCCGTGACCCGGCCCAACAGAAGGCCGGGCGATCTACCGCCCGCTTCGTCGGCTCCGCGACGGCATCACGACGCATGGCACCGCCGACGGTCCTGCCAAGACCGTCCCTCGGGTTCCCCGGCCCCCTCAGGCGGGCGCGGGGTCACGGCAACGCCTACGGGAGGAATGGTTTGTGAACGTCGCTCCCCTGACCCTGGTCCCCTTCACGCCAACCCAGGCCCATGCCGCGGTGCGTTCGGTCCTGGTCCGTCTCGGCTACGACCCGCGGGTGTTATCGCCTGCCGAGGTTCGCGGCGGGGCCATGGCGGACTGGCCAGGGACGGTAGTGCTCCTGCTTGGGGGGGCGCCTGGCAGCCGCGAGCAGGTCTTGTCCGTGATGGAGTGTGTTCGGACCAGGCCCAGCCTGGCGGTTCTGATCGGGGGCGAGGCCGGCTGGGACCCTGACCTGCTCGGCCGCTGCGGCGACTGCGCTCGCTGGCCCTGCGATGGCGGCGAATTGGCCTTTCGGCTCGGGCGCCTGCTCCCGGTGTCCGCGCCGCCCTCGAACGCCGTCCCGGATCTGGAGTTATCGGACATCTTGGCGGAGCTGAACCTGATCGGCCGCTCGCCCGCGTTCCTGGAGGCGATGGGCCAGGTGCGGCGTCTGGTGCGTTGCGACGCCCCGGTGTTGATCGAGGGGGAGACCGGGACCGGGAAGGAGCTGGTGGCGCGCGCCATCCATTATCTTGGGGCGCGCGCCAGCGGTCCCTTCGTGCCGGTCAACTGCGGGGCACTCCCGGACCACCTGGTCGAAAACGAATTGTTTGGCCATGAGCGCGGGGCTTACACGGACGCGAAGGCCGCCGCCACCGGGGCCATCGGCGAGGCGGCTGGCGGGACCCTGTTTCTGGACGAGTTGGAGGCCCTGTCGCCCAAGGCCCAGGCGACCCTGCTGCGCTTCCTGCAGGACCGTGAATACCGGCCCCTCGGGAGCCAGCGGGCGCGCCGTTCCGACGCCCGGGTGGTGGCCGCCAGTAACGCGGACCTGCGCACCCTGGCCGAGCGCCGGGAATTTCGCCCGGACCTCTTCTTTCGTCTGGGTATCCTCTCGATCAGCCTGCCGCCCTTGCGCCAGCGCCTTGGTGACCTGGAGGTCCTGTCCGAGCACTTCATTGATCTTTTCTGCCGCCAGTACGGCCTGGGCCCGATGTCGCTGGACCCGCGGACCCTGCCCGCCCTGCGCGCCTATCCCTGGCCTGGCAACGTGCGGGAACTGGAAAACCTGATCCACCGCTCCGTGCTCCTGGCCGAGGGTCCCCGTCTCCTGCTCCGTCCGGGGTCATCCTTGCGGGGCGGGGGTCACCCCGCCCCTGAGTCAGACGGCGATGCCCCCGCGGGCGGATTGGCTGAGGCCAAGGCACAAGCCATCGCCGCCTTCGAGCGCGCCTACCTCCAGCGACTGATGGACGAGACCAAGGGCAACGTGACCCAGGCGGCACGGATTGCTGCGAAGGAGCGGCGCGCCTTGGGCAAGCTGCTGAAGAAGTACGCCATCCCCAGCCGCAACCCTGACTGACCGGCCCGCGGCGGAACGCCGTTCTTGAGAACCGCGCCGACTGGGTGCCGAATAGCCTTTTCGGCTCTGTTGGCTGGCGGACGCTGGGGCAGGTTGTCGCGACGACATGTCGGCGTGGCGCGGACACTGGGGTTGCGCCGATTGGCGCCTGTCCCTGCCCGATGCCGGGATTTGTCTCCGGTTCCCCGCGGGCGCCCGATGATGGGAAATGAAAAAGCCAGGCTCAGCCTGGCTTTTCCATTTCACGCAATCCTTGCGTGCCGGCGATTCTTCCCTGGGCTTAAGCCTTACTTGGCCTCAGTCTGGGCCGGGGCAGCGGGGGCGACCGGAGCCACCGGGGCGGCGTAGGGCATGCCATAGGGGGCGGCGTAGGGGACGCCGTAGCCACCATAGTAGGGGGCGCCATAGCCGTAGCCGTAGGGCGCGCCGTAGCCGTAGTAGTCGCCATAGCCACGGCCATAACCGTAGCCGCGACCACGACCATAGCCACGGCCACTGCCGCCGCCGCTCATGTTCATGTTGAAGTCGCCGTAGCCGTCACCGAACATGTCGTTGAACCAGTCGCCCATGCCGTCGCCCCAGCCGTTGCCGTAGACGATCACCCCAGCCGCCAGGACCACCCCACCACGCGGAGGCGGAGGCGGAAACACCCATCAGGGCAGCGATCGCGACAGCAGTAGCAAGCTTTTTCATTTGGTCTCTCCAGGTTCGATTGTTTGTTGGCAGCAAGTGGAGGCGCTAGCTTCGCGCCCACGGGGGACATATAATATTAGCATTCGCTTAAATTACCAATACAATTTTTTCAATCGCGCAACCGGGGCATAGCCCAGAGGTCGATCGAGCCTAGCGGGCTCCGCAGCACCCGTCGCGGAGCCTGCAATCGCTAGACGCCGCGCAACCAGGTCGTCGCCAGGCCGAGCGCCTTCTGCTCCGGCGAGCGCAGCAGGTAGGCGGGGTGATAGGTCACGCGTCAGGGGGATCGGCGTCGGACCCGTAACTCGAACCAGCGCCCGCGCAGCCGCCCCACGGCGGTGTCGGTGCCGAGCAGGGTCTGGGCGGAGATCCGACCCACGGCAAGGATAGCGCGAGGCCGCACCAGGTCGATCTGGCGCGGCAGGTAAGCGCACGCAGTGCGCGATCTCCTCCGGGCGCGGGTCGCGATTGCCCGGCGGACGGCACTTCAGGATATTGGCGATGTAGACCTGCTCGCGCTCCAGCCCGATGGCGGCCAGCATGCGGTTCAGCAGTTGCCCGGCGCGGCCGACGAAGGGCTCACCCGCGCGGTCCTCGTCCGCCCCCGGGGCCTCGCCGATCAGCATCAGGCTTGCCTGGCGGTCGCCGACCCCGAAGACGGTCTGGGTGCGGGTCTCGCACAGGCCGCAGGCGCGGCAGCCGGCCACGGCCGCGGCCAGGGCCTCCCAATCCAGGTGCCTGAATCGGCGAGCAGGGCGGGCGGCGTCGGGGCTGGCGCCAGAGACCCAGCCGCGGTCGGCTCCCAGGGCTCCTCGGGTGCCGGCTCCCAGTCGGCTCCAAAACGGCCCCGGGTCAGCGTCCAGTTCGGCGGCGGCTCCGGCGGCCGTTCAGACTCCGCCACGATCAGTGGCAGCGGTTCGACGTTTGCCGTCTCACATGCCGCGGGTGGCGTCGCCCTCAAGGGCGACGCCACCCGCGGCATCCAGAGATCGATGCCCATGGCGTGCAGGTAGGCGCGCCGTCGCGGCTCATCCATCGGGTCGGTCATGCCCGGCGGCACCGGCCTCAGACGTCCCCGGTCTGGGGATGGGCACGCTCCAGGGGCTGCAGGATCTTGTTGCAGGCATTGATGTAGGCCTTGGCGGAGGCAATGACGATGTCGGTGTCCGCCCCCTGGCCGTTGACGATGCGCCCGCCCTTCTCCAGCCGCACCGTGACCTCGCCCTGGGCGTCGGTGCCGCTGGTGATGGCGTTGACCGAGTAGAGCTCGCAGGATGGTCCCGCTGTTGACGATGGACTCGATGGCCTTGAAGGTGGCATCCACGGGCCCGCCACCGATGGCCGCTGCCGGGCTCCTCCTCGCCGTCCACCATCAGGGTCACGAGGTCCGCCTGCGGGGTCTCGCCGGTCTCGGAGCAGACCCGCAGCGAGACCAGCTTGACCCGCTCGTTGGTGGCGTCGAGGTTGGCGTCGGTCACCAGGGCCTGGAGGTCCTCGTCGAAGATCTCGTGCTTCTTGTCGGCCAGGTCCTTGAAGCGGGAGAAGGCGGCGTTGAGTTCCTCCTCGGAGCCCAGAACGACCCCCAACTCCTGAAGCCGGCTGCGGAAGGCGTTGCGCCCCGAGTGCTTGCCCAGCACCATGCGGTTGGCGTTCCAGCCCACGTCCTCGGCGCGCATGATCTCGTAGGTCTCGCGGTGCTTGAGGACGCCGTCCTGGTGGATGCCGGCCTCGTGGGCGAAGGCGTTGGCGCCGACCACGGCCTTGTTGGGCTGCACCGGGAAGCCGGTGATGCCGGAGACCAGGCGCGAGCAGGGCACGATCTGGGTGGTGTCGAGGCGGGTGTCGCAGGCGAAGAGGTCCTGGCGGGTGCGCACCGCCATGACGATCTCCTCCAGGGCCGCATTGCCGGCGCGCTCGCCCAGGCCGTTGATGGTGCACTCCACCTGGCGCGCCCCGTTGCGCACGGCGGCCAGCGAGTTGGCGGTGGCCAGCCCCAGGTCGTTGTGGCAGTGGACCGAGAAGATCGGCCTTGTCGGCGTTGGGTACCCGCTCGCGCAGGGTCTTGATGAGGGCTGCCGAACTGATCGGGGATGTTGTAGCCCACGGTGTCCGGGATGTTGACGGTGCGGGCCCCGGCGTCGATCACCGCCTCCAGGACCCGGCACAGGAAGTCGATCTCCGAGCGGCCCGCGTCCTCCGGGGAGAACTCCACGTCGTCGGTGTAACGGCGGGCGCGCTTGACCGCGTGGACCGCCTGCTCGACCACCTGGTCCGGGGTCATGCCGCAGCTTCTTCTCCATGTGGATGGGCGAGGTGGCGATGAAGGTGTGAATGCGCCCCGCGTTGGCCCCGGCCAGGGCCTCGCCGGCGCTGTCGATATCCTTGTCCAGGGCGCGGGCCAGGCCGCACACCCGGCTGTCCTTGATGACCGCGGCCACCGCCTTGACGCCCTCGAAGTCGCCAGGGCTGGCGATGGGGAAGCCGGCCTCGATCACGTCCACCCGGAGCTTCTCCAGGGCCTTGGCGATGCGCACCTTCTCGTCCCTGGTCATGGAGGCGCCGGGGCTCTGCTCGCCGTCGCGCAAGGTGGTGTCGAAGACGATCAGATGGTCTTTGCTGCTCATGGCTCTTTAAGTTCTCGGTAGGGTCCGGCGGGGCCCGGCGCTGGGGTTTGGTCTTTGATCTTCGCAGCAAGGACGGCGGCTGTCACTGGGCAGGGTGCGCCAGGCGTGATCACCAGTCCCGGCGCACCGGCCTCGGATTCAACAGGGCGTCATCGCTTGTAGCGTCACGCGCTTGCATCTGGTTGTTCAGTGCGGCATAGATGTCGATGAAATCCAGGTACTTGATCTAGACTGCGCCCACCAGCTTGCGATGCGCCGGGCCAATCATGCCGGATTCCCACGACCTGGAGTTGCTGCTGCGCTCCGATACACCACTCGTCCTTGATCGAGTCCCTGGAAGAGCCGCGGGTGCTGACGCTCTTTGCCCGGCTGGCCCTGCGCCTTGCCCAGCCGGCCTATCGCTGGTCGGTCACCGAGGGCCTTAAGCGCCTGGAGTTCGATCCGGATACCGAACAGCGGCTGACGGACCCCACCCAGGCCCTGCGTTACCTCCGCTCCGGTGGCGAGACCGGAATCTATCTTCTGCTCGATTTTCACCCCTACCTGGGCGACCCTCTGCATGTGCGGCTGCTCAAGGAGATCGCCCAGGGCTACGCTGCGCATCCGCGGACCCTGGTGCTGGTGAGTCACGCCCTGGAGATACCGCCGGAGGTCCGGCACCTGTGCGTGCGCTTCGACCTGCGTCTGCCGGACCGCAACCGGATTCTGGGCCTGATCCGGGAGGAGGCCCAGGCCTGGAAGCAGGCCCGCGCGGGCGGCGTGCGCGCCGCTCGGGAGGCCATCGAACAACTGGCCCATAACCTCCTTGGGGTGACTGAGTCCGACGCCCGTCGCCTGATCCGCAATGCCATCCGCAACGACGGGGCCATCACCCTGGAGGACGTGGCGGAGGTGAAACGGGCCAAGTACGAACTGCTGAGCCCCGGGGGTCTTATCAGCTTCGAGTACGACACCCGTTCCTTCGCCGAGGTGGCGGGGCTTGCCAACCTCAAGGCCTGGGTGGAGCGGCGCCGGGCGCCCTTTCTGGACCCCGCGCGGCACCGAGGATTTCCCCCGCGGCATCCTGCTCTTCGGCGTCCAGGGCGGGGGCAAGAGCCTGGCGGCTAAGGCAGTGGCCGGGTGCTTCGGGGTGCCGCTGTTGCGCCTGGACTTCGGCACCCTCTACGACAAGTACATCGGCGAGACCGAGAAGAACCTGCGCAAGGCCCTGAGCACCGCCGACCAGATGGCCCCGTGCTGTCTGTGGATCGACGAGATCGAGAAGGGCATTGCCACCGGTTCGGAGGACGAGGGGGTGGGTCGGCGAGTCCTGGGCACCTTTCTCACCTGGATGGCGGAGCGCAATACCCGGGTCTTTCTGGTCGCGACGGCCAACGACATCGGCCGGCTGCCACCGGAGTTGCTCCGCAAGGGCCGCATCGACGAGTTGTTCTTTGTCGATTTGCCCGACGCGGCGGTCCGCGCGCAGATCTTCGCCATCCACCTGCAACGCCGCGGGCTGGACCCCGCCGATTTCGACCTGCCTCGCCTGGCCCAGGCGAGCGAGGGCTTCACCGGGGCCGGGATCGAGCAGGCGGTGGTCTCCGCACTCTATCCCGTGGACGCCCGCACCCAGGCCCCGGACACCGAGGCCGTGCTGGCCGAGCTGGCCCGCACTCAACCCTTGTCCGTGGTCATGGCCGAGCAGCTTACCGCGCTGCGCGCCTGGGCGCGGGGGCGTTGCGTGCTTGCCGAGGGGCCGACCGTTATCATCGAGGCAGGGGATGCTTGAGGATGCAGCTGATCGCACGGCATCGGCTGACCGCAGCGGACCAATCCACTCATGGGCACAGGGTCAGGTGCAAAAGGGGGCCTGAATCCCCAGATTGTATCGGCGGAAATTATTAAGCACTCAGCAATCACGAGTCTTCGCCTGGCAGACTGTTTCGCCAGAGACCAGAACCCGAGATCCGACCGACCCCGAGATCCGACCCTGAGATTCGACTATGGAATACAAGGACTATTACCAAATCCTGGGTGTGCCGCGCACTGCGTCCCAGGACGACATCAAGCGGGCCTACCGCAAGCTCGCGCGCAAGTACCATCCGGACGTGAGCAAGGAACCGAACGCGGAGGCTCGCTTCAAGGAGGTCAACGAGGCCCAGGAGGTCCTGAAGGACCCCGAAAAGCGCGCCGCCTACGATGCACTGGGCAGCAATTGGCGGGCCGGGTCAGGATTTCCGCCCGCCCCCGGGCGGGGTCCATCAGGAGTTCCACTTCAGCCCGGATGAGGCTGCTGACTTCAGCGATTTCTTCGGTAGCATCTTCGGGCGTGAGTTCCGAGGCGGCGGTGCGCCCCGCAAACGCCGCGGTCAGGATCAGACCGCGCACATCCAGATCGACCTGGAGGATGCCTACCAGGGCGCCACCCGCCAACTCCGGCTGGAGGTTCCGGAGCACGGCGCCAACGGCCAGGTGCATACCCGCGAGCGCACCCTCAACGTCCGCATCCCGGCCGGGGTGACCCAGGGCCGCCAAATCCGGCTCAGCGGTCAGGGTGCCCCGGGCGTCCATGGGGGCACTGCCGGAGACCTGTACCTGGAGGTGGAGATCCGACCCCACCCGGCACTTCACCCCAGACGGCAAGGACATCCAGTTGCGCCTGCCGATCGCCCCCTGGGAAGCGGCCCTGGGGGCGACGATACCGGTGCCGACGCTCGGCGGGGCGGTGAACCTCAAGATTCCAGCGGGGTCTCAAACCGGCAAACGGATGCGCCTGAAAGGCCGCGGGCTCCCTGGCGATCCGCCCGGCGACGAGATGGTCGTGCTAGAGATCGTGGTGCCGCCCGCCAAGACCGAGGAGGCCCGGCGGGTCTACGAGCAGATGGCCGAACACTTGCACTTCAACCCACGCGCGGACCTGGGGGTCTGAGACCATGGTGCAGAGCGAGCTACGCATCGAAGGCATCGTCCTGGACGAGGGCCTCACCGTCACCCTCGCGGAGCTGACCCAACTGTGCGGGTCCAGCGGTCGCACCCTGCAACTCATGGTCAGCGAGGGACTGTTGCGCCCCCGGGCCGGGCAGGAGCCAGCAGACTGGCGGTTCGACGGCTTCGAGGTCCGTCGCGCCCGCCGGGCGGTGCGCCTGCGCCGGGACCTGGACCTCAATCTGGCCGGTACGGCCCTGGCCCTGGACCTGCTCGACGAGTTGGAGACCCTGCGCGAGCGCCTCCGTGTGCTCGAGCACCAGCTCGGTGCCCTGCGGGTCAGGGAAATCGGCTAACGGTCATGTTTTAAGGAGCATTCCAGCACCCCGGGGCCCTTAAGTCCCCGGTGAAGGGAGCCTGTGGTCGCGATGGGGGGCTGCGGCATGCGGCGAGGCCCCTCGCGGCCACGGGCCGCTGCCACTGGGAGGATGGCCCGAAGTTCGCGGTAACCGGAAGCGGGCCGCCGGGACCACTGGACCCCAGTCCGGCGCCTGTCATCTGGCCCACGTCACTCAGGGTCCCGATCCTCATACCGGTATCCCACCCCATAGACCGAGTGAATCAACTCCCGCGCCGGGAGCAGTTCTTTTAAGCGGCGGCGCAGCTTCTTCACGTGGCTGTCGATGGTACGGTCCGAGACCACCCGGTGGTCCCGATAGATGCGCTCCATCAGCCGCTCCCGCGAGAAGATGCGGCCCGGGGCCTGGTGCAGGGTCGCGAGCAGCGCAAACTCCACTGCGGTGAGTTCGATTTCCCGCTCCCCGGCCCTGCACCCGCAGGCGGTCAGGGTCCAGGGACAGGGGGTCCTGGTTGGCCGGGTCGGGGCCCGTCCCCCCCGCTGACCCACCGGCGCCGGTCGTTCCGGTACTGCGCCGCAGCACCGCCCTGACCCGGGCAACCAGTTCCCGGGGGCTGTAGGGTTTGCACACATAATCGTCGGCGCCCAGTTCCAGCCCCAGCAGACGGTCGAGCTCTTCCACCCTGGCCGTGGTCATGATGATGGGTATCGCGCCCGTCGCGCGGACCTCCCGACAGAGGGTGAGCCCATCCTTGCCGGGCAGCATCAGGTCCAACAGGATCAGGTCCGGCCGCTGGGCACGCACCTGGTCCATGACCGCTAAACCATCGAAACACAGGTCGACCACAAAGCCGGCCGCCCTCAGATAGTCCGCCACCAGGGCGGCCAGGCGTTCCTCGTCCTCCACGATCAGGATGCGCTGGGGAGTGCTCATGGACTGGCCTCAGATAGGCAATTCAAGGTGGATCCAAAGACCCCCCGCGGGGGCTGCAGCGGCGCTCAGGCTTCCCCCATGGGCTTCCACCACGTTCTTGACGATGGCGAGCCCAAGGCCCGCGCCGCCGGTGTGGCGACTGCGGGAGTCCTCCACCCGGTAGAGCCGCTCCCAGAGTCGGGGCAGGGCCGTGGGCGGGACCCCGGGGGCGGTGTCTGAAAAGTCCAGGATCGCCCGGCCTGCCGCCACTCCCAGGGTGACCGTGAGCCCGCCCCCCGGATCGGTATATTGGAGGCTGTTGCCGAGCAGATTGCGGAAGGCCTGGGAGAGGCGGTCCGGATCGGCGGTGAGCACGAGGGGTACGGGTGCCCGGTCCTCAAGCGCCAGGGTGAGCCCGGCGGCCTGGAAACGGGGCCGGAAGGCGTCCAGGTCCGTTGTCAGCACCTCCCGCAGGTCCGTGTCCGTCAGTCGATAGCTCAGGGCGCCCAGGTCGGTGACCGACAGCTCGTGCAGGTCGCCCACCAGGCGCCCCAGACGCAGCACGTCGCCGTGCAGGATGTCCACCGCCGCCCGGTCCAGGGGCCGCACCCCGTCCTGCAGGGCCTCCAATTCCGCCCGCAGCAGGGCGATGGGGGTGCGCAACTCGTGGGCGATGTCGGCCACCCAGCGGCGGCGGGCCTGCTCGTTGCCCTCCAGGGCTGCGGCCAGGGCATTGAGGTCGCGCCCCAGGTGGGCCAGCTCGTCGCCGCCCTGGATACTGACCCGGGCGCCGAAATCACCGGCGGCAAGGCGGCGGGTGGTCTCCTGGAGCCGGTGCAGCGGTCGTACCAGCCGTCGGGACAGGGGCAAGGCCAGGACGGCGGAGATCAGCAGCATGCCCAGGGCGATGATCCACAACCGGCTGCCCTGGCGGGACTGGAACTCCAGGTCCGGCAGCTCGGTGGCGGGCGGACCGGGGAGGATCGCCAGACTGCCGATGGGTTGACCATCCAGGTCCAGGGGCCGACGCCTGGTCCCAGGGAGCAGGGACTCCTGGCCGTAGACCGGGGCACCGGCAGCATCGAGCAGCATGAGGCGCAGCTCCAGCGGCGCGGGCCGCTCCGGGTGGCGCATACGCTCCAAGAGCAGAGGGGGTGGCCAAGGCCCGGGTTCGGCCAGGGCGCGGCGCGCCCAGGGCGGTGCGTGATCCCGGCGCGGACCACCCCGGCCTGCACGGTCCGCCGGGTTGCGGCCGACGGCCCGGTCCATATCGCGGCCAATCAGGGCGGAGACCCACCGGCGTCGGTCCCCGCGCAGCGGATCCCAGGACCCGTCCTGGGCATAGCTGGCGACCAACCGCTCGGCGATCTGCGCGACGCGCTCGGACTCGCGGGCGTCCGCCAACTCCGCCAGCCCGCGCTCGATGGACCAGCGCACGAAGGCCTGGGTGCCGATGACCACCAACAGGCAGGCCAGGAGCAGGGTCAGAAACAGCTTGGCGCGAATGGACAGGGTCATGGGGCAGGACGATCAGCGGTCAGGAGTGCCAGCATGCACCGGCCGGGTGCAGCAATAAAGGAAGCTGTCCGAGGTCATGTACCAGGGGGGGCTTTCCCGCTAACCTGCTGGGGCCGTTCTCGGCACCTCATCAAACGATCAGATCTCGTGGGGAGACACTATGAAGCTCAGCCTCATCGCCTTCGCTTGTTCCGCTGCCCTGGTCGGTGGCGCGGCCCTGGCCGACGATGCCAAACTCCGCGACCTTGCCAAGTCCGCCGGGCTTGCCGCCCTGCCTGACGGCCCCGGCGCCGTCACCAACAATCCACTGACGCCCGAAAAGATCGAACTGGGCGCCATGCTGTTCCTGGACCCGCGTCTGTCCTCAAGCGGCCTGATCAGTTGCAACACCTGCCATAATCTTGGCATGGGCGGAGACGACAACCTGCCGACCTCCGTGGGCCACGGCTGGCAGAAGGGCCCGCGCAATGCCCCGACGGTCCTGAACGCGGTCTATAACAAGGCCCAATTCTGGGATGGGCGTGCCGAGGACCTCAAGGCCCAGGCCAAGGGCCCAGTCCAGGCCGGCGTGGAGATGGCCAACAAGCCGGAGGCGGTGGTGGTCACCCTCAAGAGCATGCCGGAGTATGTGGAGCGCTTCACTACTTCCTTTCCTGGCGAGAAGGACCCGGTCACCTTTGACAATATGGCGAAGGCCATTGAGGCCTTCGAGGCCACCCTGGTCACCCCGGGCGCTCCCTTCGACCTATGGCTCGCGGGCGATGATCAGGCCATGACCGAGGCGCAGAAGCTGGGCCTCGACCTCTTCATCAACAAGGGTTGTACGTCCTGTCACTCCAGTGTGAACTTCGGCGGCCAGGACTATTTTCCCTTCGGCCTGATCAAGAAGCCGGGTGCCGACATCCTGCCTCCCGGGGACAAGGGGCGCTTTGCCGTGACCAAGACGGCCACGGACGAATACGTCTTCCGGGCCGCACCCCTGCGCAACATCGCGCTCACCGCCCCCTACTTCCACTCCGGTCAGGTGTGGGACCTGGAGCAGGCGGTGGCCGTTATGTCGAATGCCCAGTTGGGTACCGAGATGTCTGACCACGAGGCCAAGTTGATTACGACCTTCCTGACCGCCCTGACCGGCGCCCAGCCTCAGGTCAGCTACCCGATCCTGCCGGTGGAAACGGCGGCCACGCCCAAGCCGAAGCTATAGGGAGACTTCACCAGGCCACGCGACGGCTAAGGAACGGTTCACGAAAAAGTGAAACAAATCCATTAGTGAAAGCTTTTTAGCGCCGTTGTCGTGGTCGTGGTCGTGGTCGTAATCGAGGTTATCGAAGCGCCCCGGATTCTCTCGCACTTCAAATGATATCGCTTCTCCGATTACGACAACGACAACGACTTGCGTTTGGGTTTAATAAGATTGCCGAACGGTGAGATTGCGGGGGCTATTTGGTGATCCTGAGCGGCATCGATCGCAAAGACGCAGCTAGCGTCGAACTGGAGCGCAACGGCACGTCCGTTTCGTCCGCCGTAAGGGCGAAACAAGCCGAAAAAGCCGGCTTGTGTCGTGCCTGCGGGAGCAGGCAGGTCACTGTCCAGTATCGCAGGTATGGCGACTGCTTCATGTGTGTTAGCTGCGCCGCGAATGCCCATTGAGAAGCTATTTGAGTATCTGTTCCTCGCCGGGGCCCTGGCCCTGATCGTTGGGGGCGGCTGGATGCGGGACGGATTTTGTGGCGGCCGGGGTCGGGGCCCGCTTCCACAGCGGCTTTCTCGACGCCTTGAATGAGATCTGGGGGTCCCTGTTCCCGGCCCTGGAGTCATGGCAGCCGTCACCGGGGCGTCGGTTGTGGGTGACCGGGCATAGCCTTGGCGGGGCTATCGCCCAGTTGGCGGCTTGGCGGCTGGAGCGCAATTTCATCCAGGTTCATCAGGTCTATACCTTTGGCGCACCGATGGTGGGCAACGCGGCCGCCTCCGCGGCCTTTCAGCGCCAGTTCCCGGGTCGCATTTTTCGCTTCATTGACACTCGTGACCTCGTTCCGAAGTTGCCGGCCATCAGTCTGTTCACCAATGAGTACCGGCACTGCGATACCGAGGTCCCACTCGGCCCGGCTGATGCCAGGGACGTCCCGAAGGAGCTGGCGGGTCAGGCGGTGGATTCACTCCTGAATGCGACCATGATCGATCAGGTCTGGGGTCAACTCCACCAGGGGGTGGACTCGCACCTGATGCCCAACTATCTGGCCCGCATCAGGGAGCGCCTGTCGGCCTGAGGACAGTTGACCACTCTTTACAGGTTCACCGCACCTGCTGCCAGACGCGCCACTGCTGAACATTGAAAGCATTGATCAGGGCCAAGCCCCCTGCCGCGGTGGAGACGACCGTCGTCACCCGCCCAGCCCCATCCCCAAAGCTGGCCGGGGCTGAATAAACCCCCGTGTCCTGGCCGTTGGGTGAGAGGCGCAGGCTGGTGCCTGGTATCTGGCCCTGACGGGTGGTCGCGAGCAAGTCGGATCCACCGATTACCCCGTCCCGATTGGTGTCGAAGGGACTCAGGGCGAGACGGGACCCGGTGCGCAGGTCTAAGGCGTTAATCCAACTGTAACCACCCCCGGCGCACGGGTTATTGCTCGGGACCAGGCTGACAAAGATCACGCGGCCACCCTGCACCACCGGCTCCAGGACGACTCGCTCGCCCCGGTTGATACCGTCCGGGTCCCGTTCAATGTCGAAGTCGATGTACCAACCCTGTTGTGTTGACCAGTCCACCTGCTCATTGGTACTGGAGCGGCCGCGGCTGACCTCGCTGCCATTGGCATCCTGATAAAGGATGTCGGTCTCCACGAACCGTTGCTGAAGTAGTTGCGTGCGCATGACCGGCGCCTGGCCGTCATCGCCCAGGTCCCAGATGCCATAAAAGGACTGGATTTGGCGGTCGCTCACGTCATCGGTGCCCAAATACTTTCCGGTACCGAACAACACGAGGGTCCCCAGGCTCGAGCGGATGTCGGGCCACGGCGACCGGGGAGGTGATGGGCTGTGGACGTCCCGCATCCTCTCCCGGGCCTGACGCGGTTGCGGAAAAGAGTCGGCGGATGGGCTGTTTGTCCTCGCCCGTCAAGTCAAACCGGTAGAGGTTGCCAAACAGGTCCGCGGCATAGGCAAAGTCTGCCAACAGGTCGCCATCCTGGTGCTGGGTGGTGGCGACGATGGTCGCCTGGCCCAAGGCGTTGGGGCGCCGCCTGGTGGCGTCAGCCGCGGACGGGTACTTGGGGTCGTCCTTACGCCCGATCCCGGTCGAAAACTTCTTGATCAACTTCCCAGTCTCGATCTCGATGACATAGAGCACGGCTTGTCCGCAGGTCCTCTCGCCCTGGTCCTTGGTCTCATCTTCGCACCCCGCGGCGCGGCTCCCGTCGGCCTCGGCGCTGTTGTAACCGTTGCCGGTGATGGCAACCCAGATCGGGTCACTGGTCGCGTTTGCGCCCCGGATCCGGACGATCGCTGGGCGTCCGAAGACATAGCCGAGGTCGGGGTCCCAGGACGCCGCGTTGGCCCCATCGGCCTCCCGATCCGTGAACTGCCAGAGATACATCGCGTCCGCAAAGGCGCCGACCGACGTCTCGGCACCGGGCACCACGCTGATGTCCAGTGCATAGAGCGCCTGGGCACCAAGCCCAAGCCCCCCGATGAGCACGGTGCGCCAATCGCCCTGTGCCGCGTCGCCGAGCCGGACATCGCCGCTTGCGAGCGGGCCGTCCACAAAAGCACGGTGACCCAGGGCGCCGCCGCCGTAGGCCGGGTCACTCAGCACATGCAGTCCCGGTTGCTCGACGAGGGGGCGGGTGTCCCCGGCGAGACCCATCAGGACCGGCGGGATAAAGGCAAAGACTTCTTCCAGGCTGTCCCCATCGAAGGCATGCAGCATCCCGTCGTTTGCACCCGCATAGACCAATTGGCGACGGTCCTGGTGGGCCTGCCGAAAGCCCACGCCGTTCCCGACCCCGAGCTGGTAACCAGGTGCGTTGTAATGGAAGGCGGGAGCCCCGACCAGCAGGGGGCCGGCGTTGATGAAGTCCCCGAGTAAGGTGCCGCGCGTGCGGAATCGGTACTGCAGGCCGTCCTGTTCATAGGTCTGGTCACCGGCAACATAGTCCAGGCGTCGCTGCGCCTCGTTGACCTGCTCCGCCGTCGCGAGCAACGGGTCATCCCCCGTGAAGCCCGCACCCCGCAGAAAGTCGCGCCGCTGGACGTCGGTCAGGGCCTCCCATTCCCGCGCGCTGAAGGCGACGCCGGTACCGCTGGCGGCAGTGAAGAGCCGTCGGTCCCGATGGCTTCGACCCCGTATGGCGCGGGCGGCCGATCGATACGAGGCCCCTTGAGCGGAGTCCTGGCATAATTGTCCGGGTAGCACTTGGGCATCCGGGCAGGGGCCTTGCCCCAAGCCGCCGGAGACCTGGAACGAACGGATGTCACCGCTCCAGTCTTTGGTGTTGAGTCGGGCCTGATAGATCAAGTCCTCGTTGGCGGTGCGACCGGTACTGACCACCGCGGCGGTTGCGGAGCCTTCGGCGGCCACGGTGGCGGCCGCCCGCAAGGCCTGGGACAGCGCGTTGCCGAGGGCCTCCACATCACCCGCGCGCCAATAGCCGCCGCGGCCATTGATGCCGGCGTGCCAGAGGTCATCGATCTTGATAGCTGCAGGGACCTGGGTTGCATTGAGTCCCTGGTCATAGAGGCCCGCGCCGATCGCATTCCAATCCCCCGGAAAACCGTCGGCTTTTACGGTGCCTGAGGAAACCCGTTGGTCGCGATCCCGGTAGGTCCAGTGGCCGTCCGGGTAGACCACATTGCCGGACACGCCCAGACCGACGGTGTACGTGGTGATGTGCTGCCAATCCGCGGGATCATTGACCGGGTCCCAGAACCAGGTCTCCGGCCGGTCCGCATCATTGCGCTTTCTGATTAGGGTCGGCACCCGTTGCTCCGCAGCCGGCTCATCCGGGCGCAGGTCCGTGATCCAGGACGCAAAGACCAGGTCTGCAAGCATCCCCCGGTTCAGGTCAGCGAACTGGGTGGCGTAAGCCACGCTTGGGTCATAGGTCCGGGACAGGCCGATCGCGGCGACCGCCACCGAGTCCCTGGGCAGGGCCGTCCGGGTCCCATCATTATTGTCAAGCCATAGAGCACCGGATGGCCCGGGGTTGGCCGGCAGGGCCAATGCCGCGCCGGAAACGGGCGAACCTGGCGTGTCACTCCATTCGCCAGCCGTGACCATCACATGAAAATTGTTACGGCAACCAAGCAGGGGGTTCGTGGTGTCGTCCCGGGGTCGGATGAGCGCACCATCCGTACTCTGCGGATATTCCACATAGGCTTGATCGGTGCGACAAAACTCATGGACCCGGGCCGCCGCGCTGAGCAGCCAACTGCCGCCACTGGTGGCCCGCTGCCCCAACAGCCAGTCGTAAGCGGCCGCCCGGTTCTCGCCATGGGGACTGAAACGGTCCGCCAGTTCCACGAAGGCGGGTGTGCCTGGGAGATGCTCCCCCTCAGTGGGTAGGGCCTGGTAGGTGAACCGGACGCGTTCGGGTAATTCGCCCAGGGCCCGACTCAGGACCGTTTGTAGAGTCAGGAAACGTGTCCGGTAATAGCTGTACCAGTTGGCAAAGTTGCGCCTCGCAAGGACCTCATCCCCGGGAAGTCGCTCATCGGGATTGCTTGAGCAATTCTCGACGCGCGCCCAGTGCCTGTGCTGTGATGTCGACGTTGTGCTGGTTGCGACCTGACCCCAGGTCCTGGGCAGAGCCGACCTCAACCCGCTCCAAACAGTCGAGGGGAAAGTCCGCGGGGGCGATCGTGTTCAGGTTCAAGTTCTGGCAGTGGTCAAGCGGCGCCAGCCGGTAATAAAAGGCCGGACAATCCGAGTACTGGTTTGAGGTCATACAGCGCCAGGCCCATTGCCTGCCCAGCGGGACATCAAGGGGAGCGCCCTCGCGAAAATCCATGAACGCTTGGTGGCCCGGGTCCACGGAGTAACTGTTCTGGAACTGCTCGGCTGCATCTGCTTGCAGATCGACACAGGCCGTCCCGTTGGGCGAGCCATTGGTCGCCGTCAGGTCCCAGGTCGGTGCGTAGTTGCGGGCCAGGTCCAAATAGCAATTGGGTCCCGGCGTTGCAAAGACGTCCACCGCGGACTTGTGAAAATCCGCGTGGGGTATGCTCCTGCCATTCGCGAGTTGGGGTGGCAAGTAGGTTTGCGCCGGGTCGTAATACTGTCGGTTGACCAGGGAACTGGTATCCCGGGGATCAAGCTGGGGGTCGACGCCCCCCTGACTGCTGTCAGGCAGGAAGGCCCGATTCATGCGGCGCGAATCGTCGATGGTCAGGATCAGATTCGGAGCCCCCCCGGACAGCAGATAGACGGGGGCCTGATCGATGTCGATCGCGTCTAAACCCGGGGGCTCGACCGGCTCGCCAGCCGTCACCTGCCATCCGGGGTTGAGGCCGGCGAGAACCGCAACGAGGACGTAGGGGTATGGGGAGTGGGCACCCCGGGGTTTCAGGTGCAGGCCAGTGGCGCGGCCCGCGCGCACCCGGGCGAGGTAAAACGCTCGATGCCCCATGATGCAATCCTCCGCACGCCTTGGGGGCGCGGTTCGGCCGGGTCAGGGAAAGGACTTGGTGATGGTGGTCTGCAAGATCGCCCGGGAGTTGGTTGCGGGATCAAAGCCAACCGCCGCCACGGTGAAATAATAGGTGCCCCGGCGTTGGCTGTCGTACTCGAAGGTCGGTTGGTCCGGGACAAACCGCGATTCGATGACGAAATGGGGCTGATTGGTGTCCGGGATCTTATCCAATCCCGCGCCGCTGAAGACCGCCAGGGTCTGACCGGCGAGTTCGGTGGTCTGGGCGTCCGGATAGTGTTCCCACGCGTCGATGACACTGGCGAGAAAACAGCAGGGATGGACACTTCCGGACGGGCAAGACCGGGGGTCCCAATCGCTCACCTGGCAGCCCGGCCGCAGGGGCCCCTGGCCGGTGGCGTCTACCACCGGCGGAACGCGGAGCGTCGCCAGGTAGCTGAGTGCGGCCTGCATTCCGGCCTCCGCCGCCTGGAACGCGCTGTTCCGGTCCTTGGCATGCCTGGCCATGAGCTCCTGGAGGGTGGCCGTCCGCATTCCGCTGATCCCGAGCAGGGTCATCACGACCAGGACGATGAGGCCGACGATCAAGACCGCCCCGCGGTTCAGCGGCAGATGTGCCCGGACCCAAGTGCGACGGGTGCGGACTGGGCGGCGGTGTTCGTTCATGCTCAGACCCCGGCCCTAATCGGGATACCAAGGGGCGCGTGCGCGAATGGCGATGCTCGTATCGAAGACCTCGTACAGGCGTTTGTCGGCACTGATGCCGGCCCCGAGACCCGTGCGAGCGCGACTCGCGGCCAGCGCGGCAGCGGCGTCGGTGGCCCGGACCTCGGTGCCCCCCGTCACCAGAATCTCCACCCGGACGCTCGCGACCTGATCCCAGAGCCCCCTGGCCTGCACCCAAGCCGCAGACGGGAGCATCGCTGCCTGCGCCTCTCCATCCTCACCGTCGGCCGTGCCGGTATTGAGGTCGCCGAAACGGACTTGGGTGTTCCGGTCCTTCACCTCAGGGCTGGATGGGTCAAGCCTACCCTCATAGGTGACGCGCATATCGGCCACGTCGATTGCCAATGAGGCCGTGGTGCCCCGGCTTGCGGACCAGCGGCAGAGCGCGGGCCGATAGCGACCCGGATCACGGTCGCAATTAGCCACCCTGGTTTGCAGCGAACCGGTCGTCTGATCCATACAGCAGACAAAGTAGACGCGCAGATCAAAGGGAAAGACTCGCGCCCGTACCGTGGCTCCGGGGGACAGGGCACTGCCGCGACGATTGTAGGACTTCGCAAGCGTCTCGACCCGGTTGACCCTGCTCCCCTTGAATGTCAGGCCATGCTGAAGCTCACGGGATGCCTTTTGTTTCCCCTGGTTTTCCGCCGGGTCCGTCATCGTGAAGACATCGCTCGCCTCGCAATCGCTGATCATGACCAGGCGCCCGGGCTCGATATCGGCCTTTTCCAGTTGCGCCGTCTCGGTGGCGGGGGTGAGTTGAATCGGTGCTGCCAGGTCCACGGCGGAATCTGTGACCAGGGTGTCGTGGCTGGCATAGAAACCTTCGCCGATCACGCCCCAGAATACCAGCAGGTCACCGCGCAGCCAGCGCTGCCCCACGGCGCCGCGGGTGCCGGTGTTGGCAAGCCCGGGGAGTCCGCTGAGCCAGTCGGCAGTCCCTTTCTGGGACTGGCTGTAACCCAGCGGGACCTGGGTGCCGAACTTCGTCTCCCCGGTGCAGCCAACCGGGTCTGCCAAGAGGGTGCAGGCGGTCACGGTGAGCGTGCCCTCTAGTTCCTCCTGGGCAATATTCCGACAGGCAGTACTGCGGCTCGGACGCAGCTCCTTGGCCAGGAGGTGCAAGGCGTAGCGGCCGTTCTCCTGGGCCCGGGCCTTGGCCTCCGCGAGCCGATAGGTGGCGCGGCTGGAGACCAGCAGATGGATGATCCCGCCCACCAGGAACAGGGCGAGGGTCAGGGCGACCAGGATCTCGACCAACGACAGTCCGCGGGGGACTCGTATCCCGATCGTCTTGAAGGATCCCGGGGACCCGCGGGTCGGACCGGTTGTGGAGCCTGGGACGGGATCGGCCATCGTCGGAGCTCCTGCGATCAGGCGAAGACACGCAAGGCGAGTGGACGGGGCCGATGCCCGCTAACGCACCGGCAATCGGGTGCAGACGCGAAACGCGGTATCGTCGGGCGCCGCGTTGCGCTGGTCGCCTCGCGAATCATCCCACCGGACGATGATTTCGCAGTTCCCTTGTCCGCAGGCACTCTGGCTGGTGCAATCGACCGCCGCGGCCTTGCTGCCGTCACGGGGGGCCGGTAACCCAAAGGCGCAGAAATCCCGGTGCCAGCGTGCCCTGGCGTCGGTGCCGGACGGACCGGCGCCCGCGCAGTCCGCCCCTGAGATCCCGGTCTGCTTTGACTCCAGACCGTCGAAAATCGCTTCCGGGTCGGCGCGAATCCGATCGGCCAGGTCGTAAGACGCATGGGTGGCGATGGTACGAAGCCTTGCACTCTCATTGGCCCTGAGCACCGACATCTGGAGTCCCGCCATGCCGAGCAAACCAAGGGCCAGCAAGACGACCGCGACGAGGATTTCGACGAGTGTGAAGCCGCGCTGCCGGGCCGACCGTGGGGCTTGGCTCAACGTGGGCAGCCTGCCTCTACACCCGCATTGCCGACGGCCTGAGGCCGCGAGTCCGAGCCCCCCGACGCCGCTGCCGGATGGGGTTTACGCGGTGGACGCGCTTCCATGTTCGAACTTGAATTGGGCAAACGCATGGGGGGGCGATCCCTTTTCACGAAGATGGAGCGGAGCGTGAATCGAGGGCAGGTCGCCGCGATAAGCGACTGAGAGGAAGGGGTTTTATCTTTTGAACTTGGATTGGCGGAGAGAGAGGGATTCGAACCCTCGATGGGCTTTTGACCCATACTCCCTTAGCAGGGGAGCGCCTTCAGCCGCTCGGCCATCTCTCCGGGAAGACTTGCGGGGGGACGCGGTAGCATTGCCGTCCCGATATCCGGCAACAGTGACGGTAGAAACCTTGGTCGAACGCTCGAGAGGGTCTCACTCGGGGGCTCAGCCCTGGCTTGGGAATCTGGATCTGACGAAAAGCCGGACTCGCGTAACCACGAGTCCGGCATTGTAGCGTGGCTGCGGTCAGTTCGCCAGCTACTCCGGCTGGTCAGTCTCAACGCCAGCACCAGCCCCTTGGGCCTCCGCCTGCTCGCGTTTGATGCGCTCGTATATCTCCTCACGGTGCACGGCGACGTCCCTGGGGGCGTTGACGCCGATGCGGACTTGATTGCCTTTTACACCTAGGACCGTAACGGTGACCTCGTCACCAATCATGAGGGTCTCGCCGACCCGGCGAGTCAAGATCAACATTGCTGTTTTCTCCCTTCGTTCCTTTTCCGAATTACGTGGCCAGCCAATACGTAACCGTAGCAGGATCCGGCGCCAGATTGCGCAGGCTGAACCACACCCAGACCAAGCGGGGGAATAACTACCCCCGCCCGGATTCTACCAACAGCTTAGGACGATCCCAAGCAATTGCTACGATGCAATGACATCTCTCAACTGAAAAGCCGTTGAATGAAGATGGGAATCTGTGCTTCCTGTCGGGACTGTTGCCCGGCGTTGGCTCAGGCCCCCTGGGCACCCTGGTCCAGGTCAAAGGCATCGTGCAGGGTGCGCACGCCAAGCTCCAGGTATTTCTCATCGACCACCACGGAGATCTTGATCTCGGAGGTGGAAATCATGCGGATGTTGATTCCCTCTCGGGCAAGGGCGCCAAACATCTGGCTTGCAATACCCGCGTGGTTGCGCATCCCCACGCCCACCAGGGAGATTTTGACCATGTGGGCATCCCCCAGCACCTGGCGGGCTCCGAGTCCCGCAGCGGTGCCGCGGAGGATCTCCAGGGCGCGCTCGTAGTCGTTGCGGTGGACGGTGAAGGTGAAGTCCGTGGTGGTCTCGTCCGGGGCGATGTTCTGGACGATCATGTCCACTTCGATATTGGCCGCGGCGATGGGCCCCAGGATCCGGTGGGCGATTCCGGGTTGGTCCGGCACCCCCAGGACGGTCAGTTTGGCCTCGTCGCGACTGAAGGCGATCCCGGCGATCTTGGCGTCTTCCACGGTATCTTCCTCGAATGTAATGAGCGTGCCCGCGCCCTCGTCGAAGCTGGAGAGCACGCGCAATGGGACCTTATATTTGCCGGCGAATTCCACCGAGCGGATTTGCAGCACCTTGGAGCCCAGGCTCGCCATCTCCAGCATCTCTTCGAAGGTGATGCACTCGAGCTTACGGGCCTTAGGTTCCACCCGGGGGTCCGTGGTGTAGACCCCGTCGACGTCGGTGTAGATCTGGCACTCGTCGGCCTTCAGGGCGGCGGCAATGGCCACCGCGGAAGTGTCTGAGCCGCCGCGCCCCAGGGTGGTGATGTTGCCCTGGCCATCGATGCCCTGGAAGCCGGCGACGACGACCACGCGGCCGGCGTCCAGGTCAGCCCGCACCCGGGCCGCGTCGATGTCGCGGATGCGGGCCTTGTTGTGGGCACTGTCGGTGAGGATGTGTACCTGTGCGCCGGTGTAGGAGCGGGCCGGACAGCCCCGGGCGTCCAGGGCCATGGCGAGCAGGGCGATGGTGACCTGTTCACCGGTGGACAGCAGGACGTCCAACTCCCGGGGGAGCGGGCGCTCCTGGAGCTTTTTGGCAAGCCCGATGAGGCGATCCGTCTCGCCGGACATCGCGGAGACGACGACCACGACCTGGTTGCCCTGGTCACGCCAGCGCTGGACGCGCTCGGCGACGGCGCGGATGCGCTCGGGGTTGGCGACTGAAGTGCCGCCGTATTTTTGGACGATCAGGGCCATCGATATCTCTGTTTCAAACTGACGAAGTGATTGTGTGCCTTGGCGTGGGAGCGGCCTGGGGCCGTGACGAGCCCGCTGCAGACGCGCAGGTCAGCCGCCGTTCTGCGAGGTCTGCCGGGGTCAGTGGCCAGCGACAGGTCTTCGCTCACCTGCATCGCGGCCGCGGGCCGCCCCCACGGGCGGCGGGCTGAGAGCTGATTGCTCGGGCCTACCGGAGTCCCTGTCTCACCCACCCCTCCACCAGCCCCAAGGCGGCGGGTAGGCCGGCGGGATCGGTGCCGCCGGCCTGGGCCATGTCGGGCCGGCCGCCACCCTTGCCGCCGACCCGGGCGGCAACCTCGCGGATCAGGTCGCCCGCCTTGAACCGGTCGGTCAGATCCTTGGTGACCCCGGCGACCAGGCTGACCTTGCCGTCCGCCTCGGCCGCCAGTACCACGACGGCGGAGCCGAGCTTATCCTTGAGCTGGTCCAGGGTGTCGCGCAGGGACTTGGAATCGACCCCGTCCAGGCGGGCGGCCAGGACCTTGATCCCGGCGACATCGATCGCCTGATCGGCCAAATCCTTGCCGGCCGAGGTCGCCATGCGGGCCTTGAGTTGATCCAGTTCCTTTTCCAGGGTGCGGGTGCGCTCCAGCAGGCTTGCGACCCGGTCGCTGAGGTCCTCGCGCCCGCCCTTGAGTAGCCCCGCCAGGCGCAGCAGGCGGTCCTCGTCCGCTTCGATCCAGTCCAGGGCTCCGGCCCCGGTCATGGCCTCGATGCGGCGCACCCCGGAGGCGATGCCGCCCTCCGACACGATCTTAAAGAGACCGATGTCGCCGACCGCCTTGACATGGGTGCCGCCGCACAGCTCGGTGGAGAAGTCCCCCATGCGCAGGACCCGGACCTGCTCCGCGTACTTCTCCCCGAACAGGGCCATGGCGCCGGTGGATTTGGCGTCCTCCAGACTCATGATGCGGGTCTCAACCATGTGGTTGGCGCGGATCTCCCGGTTCACCAGCCGCTCGATGGTGAGCAGTTCGTCCCGTGAGACCGGTTCGAAGTGAGAGAAGTCGAAGCGCAGGCGCTCGGGTCCGACCAGGGAGCCCTTTTGCTGGACGTGATCGCCCAGGGTGTGCCTCAGGGCCGCGTGCAGAAGGTGAGTGGCGGAGTGGTTGAGGGCGGTCGCATTCCGGCGATCCACGTCCACTTGCGCCTCTACGCTGTCACCCACGGCGAGCTGGCCCTGGGCGATCCGGCCCAGGTGGCAGAAGACCCCCTCACCCTTCTTGTGGGTGTCGGTGACCTCGAAGCGTCCGCTCTCGCCGGTCAGCCAACCCCGGTCACCCACCTGGCCGCCGGACTCCGCATAGAAGGGGGTCAGTTCCAGGACCACTAGGCCCTCCTGCCCCTCCTCCAGGGTGTCGCAGGACTGGCCGTCCCGATACAGGGCGACCACGGTGGCGCGCTCTTGCAGGTAGTCGTAGCCGCAGAATTCGGACTCGCCCTGGATGTCGACGGCGATATCCTGGCCAGTGCCGAACTGGCTGGCGGCGCGGGCGCGGCCCTTTTGTTCCGCCATGGCGTGCTCAAAGCCGTCCATGTCGAGCGTCAGGCCCCGCTCCCGGGCGATGTCGGCGGTGAGGTCCGTGGGGAAGCCATAGGTGTCGTAGAGCTTGAAGACGGTCTCGCCGGGGATACGGCCGTCGCTCAAGCCCGCGATGGCGCCTTCCAGGATGCTCATGCCGTTGGTCAGGGTCTCAGCGAAGCGCTCTTCTTCCAGGCGGACCACCCGCTCGACCTGGGGCTGGGCGGCGGCGAGCTCCGGGTAGGCGGCGCCCATCTCGGCCACCAGGGGGGCCACGAGGCGGTAGAAGAAGGGCTCGCTGCATCCCAGACGATAGCCGTGGCGAATCGCCCGCCGCATGATCCGGCGCAGCACATAGCCGCGGCCCTCGTTGCCGGGGTTGACCCCATCGGCGATCAGGAAGGCGGTGGAGCGGATGTGGTCGGCGATCACCCGCAGGGACTTGTCCGCCCGGTCAGCGCAGCCGGTGACCGCGGCGGCGGCGTCGATCAGGTTGACGAAGAGGTCGATGTCGTAATTGCTGTGCACGCCCTGGATGACCGCGGCCAGGCGCTCCAGGCCCATGCCCGTGTCCACCGAGGGCTTGGGGAGAGGGGTCAGGGTGCCGTCGGCGGCCCGGTTGTACTGCATGAAGACCAGGTTCCAGATCTCCACATAACGGTCACCGTCCTCGTCGGGGGTGCCGGGGGGGCCGCCGGGAATGGCTGGGCCGTGGTCATAGAAGATCTCGGAGCAGGGACCGCAGGGGCCCGTGTCGCCCATCGACCAGAAGTTGTCCTTGGCGCCACAGCGGGAGAAGCGGGACGGATCGGCCTTGACCTCCTTCAGCCAGATGTCGGCCGCCTCGTCGTCTTCGTTGAAGACCGTGATCCAGAGGCGTTCCGGCGGCAGGTCCAGGATCCGGGTCAGGTAGTCCCAGGCGAATTCGATGGCCTCGCGCTTGAAGTAGTCACCGAAGCTGAAGTTTCCCAGCATCTCGAAGAAGGTGTGGTGCCGGGCCGTGTAGCCGACGTTTTCCAGGTCATTGTGTTTGCCCCCGGCGCGGACACAGCGCTGGGATGAGACGGCCCGGTTATAGGGGCGCCGCTCCCGGCCAAGGAAGACCTCCTTGAACTGGACCATACCCGCATTGGTGAACAGGAGGGTCGCGTCATTGCCGGGGATCAGGGGGCTGGAGGCAACCCGCTGATGGTTCCGTTGGGCAAAATAGTCGAGGAAACTGGCGCGAAGCTCGGCACTGCTGGTAGTCATGGGGATACTCGGATGGACCGCGCGAGGCTGCGGTCAGTCGTTCCAACGCAGATGACGGCGGATCAGTTCGGTTGGGAAGCCGCGCTGTTCCAGGAAGCGGCCACGTCGGCCGTATTCGGCATGGTCAGTCGGGAGCGCCGGGCCAAAGCGCCGGTCGTGGGCGTCCGCGAGCAAGGCGAGCCAATCGTCGCTCATGGCCCCGAGGTAGGGGTCTATGGCCTCGTCCGAAAGGCCCTTCTCGCGCAGTTCCGCGCGGATGCGCAGGGGGCCGAAGCCCTTACCCGCCCGCTCCGCCACATAGGTCTCGGCGAGACGCGCCTCGTTCAGGGCGCCCGCAGCGCTGAGCCGATCCAGTACCGGCCCGACCGTCTCGGGGTCATGGCCGCGAGCCGCCAGTTTGCGGGCCAGCTCGAGCCGGGAGTGCTCCCGGGTGGCGAGTAGCTTCAGCGCCAGACGCTCGATGTCGGCAGGGTCTGGCGCGGCCGCTGGACGGGCCATGTGGCAGGCGCGTGCGCTCAGGGCTCAAGCTCCGGCGCTTCCATGGGGTCCGGGGTACTGGCATCGTCCGCCGGGTGCGGCAGCAGTTGCTCGCGGATGCGGGCCTCGATGGCCTTGGCCAAGTCCGGATTCTCCTTGAGAAACACGCGCGCATTGTCCTTTCCCTGACCGACCCGGTTGCCGCCGTAGCTGTACCAGGCTCCCGATTTCTCGATGATGCCCGCGGTCACGCCGAGGTCAATGATTTCACCCTCGCGGGAGATGCCCTCGTTGTAGAGGATGTCGAATTCCGCTTGGCGAAAGGGCGGGGCGACCTTGTTTTTCACCACCTTGACCTTGGTCTCGCTGCCGATGATCTCGTCACCCTTCTTGATACTGCCGGTGCGGCGGATATCGAGCCGCACCGAGGCATAAAACTTCAGGGCGTTGCCCCCGGTGGTCGTCTCAGGCGAGCCGAACATCACGCCGATCTTCATGCGGATCTGGTTGATGAAGATCACCAGGCAGTTGGAGCGCTTGATATTGCCGGTGAGCTTACGCAGGGCCTGGGACATGAGGCGCGCCTGGAGCCCCATGTGGGAGTCGCCCATCTCGCCCTCGATCTCCGCCTTGGGCGTCAGTGCCGCCACCGAGTCAACGACCACCAGGTCCACCGCGCCCGAGCGCACCAGCATGTCGGTGATCTCCAGGGCCTGCTCGCCGGTGTCCGGCTGGGAGACCAGGAGGTCATCCATCTTGACCCCGAGCTTCTGGGCATAGCCCGGGTCCAGGGCATGCTCCGCGTCCACAAAGGCCGCCGTGCCGCCAAATTTCTGGGTCTCGGCGACCACATGCAGGGTGAGGGTGGTCTTGCCCGAGGATTCGGGACCATAGATCTCCACGATTCGGCCTTTGGGCAGGCCGCCGATGCCGAGCGCCAGGTCCAGCCCCAGTGAGCCGGTGGAGATCACCTCGACGTTGCGTGCAGCACTCACGTCTCCCATGCGCATCACCGAACCCTTGCCGAACTGCTTTTCGATCTGGGTCAGGGCGGCGGCCAGGGCCTTCTTGCGGTTTTCGTCCATTGGGTCTCCGTGGGGCCGGTCCGGGTCCTGCTGACGCCGGTGAGGGCGCGCGGAACTGGGGTCTCGACTGGGGTCTCAGGCTGCGAAAGTGCGCGATTATCGCACAGGCCATCCGCGCCGGACACCGCGGGCACTGGGGTTCGATTGCTGGCGGTCCGCCCGTGCACCAGGGACGGCACGGCAGTGCAACAGCGCGCAGATGCGTCGCCGCGGCGCCTGCAGCGGTGAGGGATCAGGGGCCTCGTTGCCATCGCTCTCAAGTGCGTAAAGCCAACCGTTCGAGGGTTTGCCGCAGCAGATCCGGGCTTACCGGCTTGGCCAGAAAGTCCACCATGCCGGCCTCCAGGCAGGCCTGTTTAACCTCCTCCGAGGCGTTAGCCGTGAGGGCCACGATCGGTAGGGGACGCGCCGGGGCCAGCTTGCGGTAGCGGCGCGCAAAGGCGACACCGTCGAGCTTGGGCATCCGCAGGTCCACGATGGCGATACCATACCCCCCTTGGAGGGCCTCTGTGCAGGGCCTGCTCCCCGTCTTCCACCCGGGTGAAGGGTACCCCCATCTTGGTGAGAAAGGCGGTGATGACCTTGGCGGCGATCGCATTGTCCTCCGCCACCAGGACCCGGATACCGGTCAGGGCTGCCGCGGCGGTTCCTGAAAAGCCGCCAGTTGCCGGTTGGCAGCGAGGGGCGCCGGACCCCTGGCCGAGCAGGTCTTGGGCCAGCACAGATCAGGTCCTCCGCGAGAAAGGGCTTGCCCAGGCAACGCACCCCCGCCCGTGCGTTCCTCGGGGCGGCGGGCCGCGTAGGTGAGGAAGAGGCAGGGCAGGTCAGCGTCCGGACCAGCCCCCAGGATGGCACCGATCTGAGCCCGGGTCCCTTTCAGGTCGAGCCCCCGCGGGTGATCGGCGATCACCAGGAAGTCCAGGTCCTCCACCCCGAGCCCCAAGGCGGCGACCGCGGCCAGTTCGTCCACGCCGCGGCAGGTCACCCCGGCCCGGCCCAGGGCCGCGCAGGCCAGGTCCCGCTGGGTCTGATTGGCCTCCAGGACCAGGGCACGCCGTCCCGCCAGGGGGGCGTCAGCGGCTGGGCAACGGGGGCAGGTCAGGGCCCAGCAGGGGCAGGCGCACCCAGAAGCGGCTGCCCTCGCCGGCGACGCTCTCCACCCCGATGCTGCCACCCATCAGGCGGGACAGTTCCAGGGCGATGGTGGTGCCAAGGCCGGAGCCGCCGTACCGACGGGTGGTGGAGTCGTCCGCCTGGCGAAAGCTTTCGAAGATGTGCTCCAGCTTGTCGGCCGGGATGCCGATGCCGGTGTCCGCCACCTCAAGCAGCAGGTGAGGTGCGCTCGATACCGGCCTCCGGTGGTCGCACCGTCATTCGCACCCGGACCTCCCCTTCGTCCGTAAACTTGACCGCGTTACCGACCAGATTGAACAGAATCTGCCGCACCCGCAGCTGATCCCCGATGAGCGTCGACGGTACCTCCGGAGCCACCTCGCAGATCAACTCCACCCCCTCGGCCAGGGCCAGTCCTTCCAGGACCCCGCAGACCTCCCGCACCACCGCCCGTGGGTCGAAGGGGGCCTGCTCCAGCTTCAGCTTGGCCGCGTCGATCTTGGAGAAGTCCAGGATATCCCCGATCAAGGCGCTCAATACGTTGGCGGAGTTGCAGATGGCGGCCACATAATCCCGCTGCTCGGCGTCCAGGTCCGTGGTCTTGAGCAGTTCCGTCATGCCGATCACCCCGGTGAGCGGGGTGCGCAGCTCATGGGTCATAAAGGCCAGGAAGTGTCCCTTTGGCCCTGTTGGCCCGCTCCGCCTCGTCCTTGGCCCGTTGCACCCGTCGCAGCAGGGCAAACTGATAGAGGGGCAGGAGCACCAGCAGCAGGAGAAAAAAGACCGCCTCGTAGGTGTGTCTGGACCACTGATCCAGGGCGCTCAACACCAGGCTGTAGGCGATCACGGACTCGACCGAGGCCAGGGTCAGGTGTCGGGTGCCATATCGAGTCCCGGCCGAGATGAAGATCCAGATGTAGAGCAGGTAGAAGGGGCTGATGGCCTCCCGGGTGATGAAGATCGCCAGGCTGATGGCGACGATATCCAGGGACAGGGCCACATAGCGCCGGGCCTGCCATTCCGGGCGGATCAGGACGCTGACGAAGATCCCCGCATAGATGACGGTAAAGATGCTGAACAGGGTCAGGAAATAGGGGACATCGACCTTGTAGTAACCGGTCATGGCCGCCAGCGAGATGTAGAGTGTCGCCGAAGGTCCAGACCGCCAGCCGGACCAGACCCGACTGGAACTCCGGGTTTCCCCGCAGCCCGGCTGAAGGCCCCCAGAACCTTTGTTTCGCTGCCATCGTCAGCCCCCTCAGTGCCATCCCAACCCAGCGTCCGACGCGGCCCGTGCGGCGAACCGCCGGGGCTAATCGCCGCTGGCATCCCACGCGGAAAGTCATGGTATATTAGCCAATCCTTTTGCGCTCGAAACGCGGAGCCGGCGGCCAGCATCTCAGGCCCGGCCCCGTTGCCCACGACCCAGCACGAGAAACCCCGCGCACTGAACATGAACCCCACCCCCGCGAGCCGGCCTCGCCGGGCGCGCGGGGGCCGTGCCCAGGCCGGACCCGAGAGAACAGGGGAGAACGCCATGTCCAAGAAGCATCCGATCGTCGCCGTCACCGGGTCCTCCGGCGCCGGCACCACCACCGTCAAGCGCGCCTTCGAGCACATCTTCTACCGCGACGGCATCAAGGCCGCCGTCATCGAGGGTGACAGCTTCCACCGCTACGACCGCGCCGCGATGAAGGTGGAGATGGCCAACGCCGCTGCCGCCGGGCGCAACCTGAGTCACTTCGGCCCCGAGGCCAACCACTTCGAATTGCTGGAAGAGTTGTTCCGCACCTACGGCGAGTCCGGCTCCGGCAAGAAGCGCTACTACATCCACAGCGACGCGGAGGCGGACCACCACAATGCCCGGCTCGGCACCCAGCTCAAGGCCGGCCAGTTCACCCCCTGGGAGGATGTACCCGCCAGCACCGACCTGTTGTTCTACGAGGGCCTGCACGGTCTGGTCGTCACCGAAGAGGACAACGTGGCCCGCCATGTGGACCTGGGGGTCGGCGTGGTGCCCATCGTCAACCTGGAGTGGATCCAGAAGATCCACCGGGACAACGCTGGAACGAGGCTACTCCGCCGAGGCCATCGTCGACACCATCATGCGCCGGATGCCGGACTACATCCGTCACATCACGCCCCAGTTCTCGATGACCGACATCAACTTCCAGCGGGTGGCCACGGTGGACACCTCCAACCCCTTCATCGCCCGCGACATCCCCACCCCGGACGAGAGCTTCGTCATCATCCGCTTCCGGGAGCCGGAGAAGCTGCAGATCGACTTCCCCTACCTGCTCTCCATGATCAAGGACTCCTTCATGTCGAGGCGCAACAGCATGGTGGTGCCCGGCGGCAAGATGGGCATGGCCATGGAGATCATCCTCCAGCCCATCATCGAACGAATGATGGACTCTCGCCGGGTTTAACCAGACGTGGTCTCACGTGGCCTCGGCAAGGAATGCCGTGGCCACGCCCACTCCGCGAGTGCCCAAGTCCACTCAGAGCTCAGACCTGATCGCTCATCCCTCAATTCAGGATGAAGATTCGGGGGAAGCCCCCGGAACAGTTTCGAAAAAAACCCCGCCATAGTGTGTAGAATCGCCTGGCCGCAATACCGCAGGGGCCAGGAGACCTGTTATGCCAGACCGAGCGGAAGGTCCGTCTGTGGACGGCGAAGGGTCCGTGTCGTCTCAGGCAGAGCAAACGCAGCATCGCGCGGCTCGCGAGTGGGCCGACCACGAGGCGCTCGCCCGGAAGCCCACGCTTTCTCAGATCCCGACATGTCGCGAACCGAGCGCGGCCTGGCACCGCCGCTTGGTCGAGAACCAGCCGGACCTCATCTGCGGCTTCCTCCCGGATACCACCCTGACCTTCGTCAATGCCGCCTATGCCCGCTTCTTCGGCCGCCAGCGAGAAGCCTTGACCGGGCGGCGATTCATCGATTTCCTCTCGACCGAGGAGCAGGCGATGGTTCGCGGTCACCTGGCCGCACTCACGGCCGATTCGCCGGCGGTCCAATACGAGCACCAGACCCGGCGCGCCGATGGGGAGCTGCACTGGCACCTGTGGCATGACTTCGCGCTTTTCGACGCCTCTGGCAGGGCCAGTGAGTTTCAGTCGATCGGCGTCGATGTCACCGAGCGGCGGCGTGTCGAGCAGGCCCTTCGGGAGAGTGAGTACTTCCTGCGCAAGGCCCAGGAGGTCGCCCGCCTCGGGTGTTATTGCTTTGAGCCGCCGACCGGGCAATGGGTCAGCTCGCCCGTGCTGGACGAGATTTTCGGTATCGACGGCGGTTACGTCAGGGACGTAAACGGCTGGCTCACCATCGTCCACCCCGAGCAGCGCGCGGAGATGCATGAGTATCTGGGGCGGGATGTGCTTGCGGCGCGGCGTCCCTTTGCCCGGGAGTATCGGATCGTCCGGGTGTGCGACGGCGCGGTGCGCTGGGTATTCGGCCGCGGCGAGCTGGAGTTTGACGAATCGGGGACCCCGACCACCATGATCGGCACGATTCAGGACATCACCGAGTCCAAAGAGGCCGAGGAGCGGCTGTTTGAGGCCAAGGAGCGGGCCCAGGTGACGTTGCACTCCATCGGCGACGGGGTGATCGCCACGGACGCTTCGGCATGTATCGACTTTATGAATCCGGTGGCGGAGTCGCTTACGGGCTGGGTTACCGCGGAGGCGCGAGGAAACCCCTTGGGACGGGTCTTGCGGCTCCTGGACGAGCACAACCGCGAGCCGATCCAAGACCCGGTGGCGCACTGCTTCCGGGAGGGGCCCACCCAGACACTCGCCCGCCACGGGGTACTGGTCGCGCGCGATGGGGCCGAGCATGCGGTCGATGCCTCGGCGGCGGCGATTCGCGGGCACAACGGTGCCGTGATGGGCGCGGTCCTGGTGTTCCGCGATGTCTCGGAGAACCGCCGCCTGGCCCGGCAACTCGCCTATGACGCGACCCATGATGTACTCACCGGGCTGGTGAATCGGACCGAATTCGAGCGGCGTCTACGGGCAGCGCTTGGCGGGGCCAAGGAGCACGGCAGCCGCCATGCCCTTTGCTACATGGACCTGGACCAGTTCAAGGTGGTCAACGACACCGCCGGTCATGCGGCGGGGGACGAACTCCTCAACCAGATCGGCGTCTTACTCTCCGGCATGGTCGACGAGCGCGATACCCTGGCGCGCATCGGCGGGGACGAGTTAGGACTGCTGCTTGCAGATACTTCGCTGGAACGAGCCCAGTCGATCGCCCAGACCATGGTCAATCGCATCCGCGACCACCGCTTCGATTGGGGCGGGCGCAGCTACCGCGTGGGCGCCAGCGTCGGGCTGGTGCCCATCGCTGCGGGGGCGGAGAGCGCTGCCCAGGTCCTCACCCAGGCCGACGTCGCCTGCTATATCGCCAAACAGACCGGCCGCAACCGCGTCCACCTCTATCGCCGGGAGGACGGCCAGACGGCGGTCCATCACAACGAGATCCTGGATGCGGCGGGCGTGCGTAACGCACTGGAGCAGGGCCGCTTCCGGCTCTTTTACCAGCCCTTGGTGTCGCTCGGTGCGTCCGAGCCCCGGCCGGTTCGCTACGAGGCCCTGTTGCGGATCCTGCCCGAGGATGGGATCGGGGATCCCATTTTGCCGCCCAGCTTCATTACCGCGGCCGAGCGCTTCGGGCTGATGGACGAGATCGACCGGTGGGTCATCGAGACGGCATTTCGCGATTATGGGGAAGGGATCGGCAAGACCGGGGCCAAGATCGCGATCAACCTCTCCGGCAGCTCCTTGAGCGATGAGACCCTGCTCGCCTTCATCGAGGCTCAGCTCGCACGCTTCGCCGTGCCGCCGGGGCAGGTGTGCTTCGAGATCACCGAAACGGCGGGCATCCAGAACCTGCACCGGGCGGTCGAACTGATGACCGCCCTCAAGGCGCATGGCTGTCAGCTCGCCCTGGACGATTTTGGCAGCGGGCTGTCCTCGTTCCACTATCTGAAATCCCTCCCCGTGGATTATGTGAAGATCGACGGCAGCTTTGTTCGGAATATGTCGGAGAGCGACAGCGATTGCGTCCTCGTGGAGGCCATCAATCGCATGAGCCACACCCTGGGGATCGAGACCGTCGCCGAGTATGTTCACAGTGCCGCGATCGTCGAACGCCTGCGGTTACTCAGCGTTGACTACGCCCAGGGATTCTATTTTGGCCGGCCCGCGGCCTGGACCGGCGATCCCTGCGCGCCGCCCGATCCCGCGATGTCGGCAACGTAAACCCGCGGACGCGCTGAACTCCGCTTGGGTGCCCATGCGGCCATGCCGCGTCAAGCGCCCTTCTGAATAGGGCCTTTAGCGGGAGCTGGGTAATCAGCGGCCTGGCCCAGCCCGGTCCACCCAGCCCCCGCGACAGCCCGCCGTGCGGGTCGGCGCCGCACGGATCAAGTCTCCGAGGGCCGAACCGTCTGCGATCCGGCCCTTGAGTCCGATCCGCAACTCCGTGATCTGCCCGGTGTGGTCACACTCCATCCGGACCCGCTCCCCGCTCCCGGGCCCGAAGACACGGTCGAAGGCCGCCCGCACCTCCTCCACCCGCAGCCGCTTGCCGAGGTTGGTCTCGAAGAGCCGCCGCACCTCCGAGCCATTGAGCTGATCAAGCAGGGCAAGGGATTGGTGGAAATAGGTGTCCGCGTCGGTGCCGTAGCAGGTTCCGTGCTTGATCCACTCATGGCGCTCCAGTTCGGAGATCGCGCCGGGCATCCGCTGTTCCAGGGCGGCGCGGGTGGCGGGACTCAACGCGGGGTCTGGCAGGTGTTGCCAGTCCCCTGACTCTGAGGCCTCCCGTTCGGCCTTCCCGACCCCGCAGTAGGCGCGGCCGATAGGCTGGGGCCAGAGCCCATGAAGGGAGAACTGGCGCGCGTCCGCCCGCTCCGGGGTCTGGCCGCGGCACTCGGGTCGGCGCGGACGAAGCTCACAGTAGGCCGGCTGCCAACTGGCCGCCAGGACAAACTGCCCGTCCATCCCTGCTCGCCCTTGGGGGCCAGGGGTGAGGGCTGGGGCCGTTCCGCGCGACCCGGGTGCTCCCGGGCCCTGTGGGGCGGGCGCCGCGATAAGCCGGCCGCAGCCGACTGCTACCCAACGGTCCATCGGTTGAGCCGATTCGATTCGCAGTTGCAGATGGGTCGGCTCGGCTTTATTGCGGCCCACCACCTGATAGGTCTCGCCCAGGACCAGGCGGATCTTGCCGGGGTTCTCCGAATGCTTGGTTGAGATCCCCGCGAGGCAATCCCGGTCGGCAATCAGGGTGCCCGAGAAGGGCTCGGCCATGAGTGCGAGGGGCCAGCAGAACCACAGGAGCAGGCTGAACAGGGGGAAGCGACAGGGCATCGGGGTGTCCTCGGGGTTATCCATAGACCAGACAATTGCGAACGTCGAGATGCCAAGAATTACAACGGGGTGTCTGCGCGATCACAATCACTCGCCAGGTGAATCGACCGCCGCCGATAACGCACCAAACCGTGGCGTTCCTGGCGCCTTGGTCGTGAGCACTGCATTTTCCCCAGGTTAACCGATCCTGAGGCCCGCGCTTACCTGGGCGAAGCGCTGCTCCAGACTCTCCCGGGGACTGCGGTCCGCCCGGTTGATCAGGAGGATGGCGAGGATCGAGCACAGGATGCCGGGGACGATTTCGTAAAGTTCGAAGAGGGCCCCGTCGAATTGGCGCCAAAGGACCACGGTGGCGGCCCCGATCAGGATGCCGGCCAGGGCCGCGCGCCCGGTCATGCGGGGCCAGTAGAGTGACAGCACCAGGGCCGGGCCGAAGGCGGCGCCGAACCCGGCCCAGGCATAACCCACCAGGTCCAGCACCAGGGAACCAGGGTCGAGGGCGAGGCCGTAGGCGATCAAGGCAATCACTACCACGGACACCCTCCCGGCGATGACCAACTCCCGGGGGCTGGCCTCCCGCCGCAGGACCTGGCGATAGAAGTCCTCCGTGAAGGTCGCGGAGGAGACCAGGAGCTGGGAGTCTGCGGTGCTCATGATGGCGGCCAGGATGGCGGCCAGGATCAGCCCGGCCATCAGGGGGTGAAAGAGCAGGTTGGTCAGCACGATGAATACGGTCTCCCGGGCCTCGCCCACCAGCGGGTCAGGCAGGGCGACGATCCCGGCCAGGCCCGTGAGGGTCGCGCCGGTCAGGGTCAGGGTCACCCAGGTGATGGCAATGCGCCGCGCCCGGCCCACCTGGTCAGGGGAGGCGATGGCCTGGAACCGGGCCAGGATGTGGGGCTGGCCGAAGTAGCCCAAGCCCCAGGCAGCCAGGGACAGGATGCCGACCACCCCCAGGGGGACCCCGGCGGGGTCTGTGAATGGATTCATGAGGTTAGGGTTGACCGCGCGGATCGCCTCCAGCGTTGCCAGGGGACCGCCGGTCTGACCCATCGCCACCAGCGGGACCGCGATCAGGGCTGCGGCCATCATCAGGCCCTGCAACACGTCGGTCCAGGACACCGCAAGGAAGCCCCCGAACGCGGTGTAGAGCAGAACTGCGAGCACCCCGATACCGACTGCCCACTGGTAGGGCAGTCCGAAGACGGACTCAAAGAGCTTGCCCCCGGCGACCAGGCCCGAGCCCGTATAGATCAGGAAGAACAGTAGCGTAAAGAAGGCGGCGATGGCGCGCAGGGGCACCCTGGGGTCATCGAAGCGCTTAGCGAAATACTCTGGCAGGGTCAGGGCATTTCCATAGGCCGCGCTGAAGACCCGCAGGCGCCGGGCAACCAGACGCCAGTTGAGCCAGGTGCCGAGCAGCAGACCCAGTGCCAGCCAAATGGAGCCCAGCCCGGTGGCATAGGCCAAGCCCGGCAGGCCGAGCATCAGCCAGCCGCTCATGTCCGAGGCGCTGGCAGACAGGGCCGCCACCCCGCTGCCGATGGTCCGCCCGCCAAGGATGAAATCCGACAGGTCGCGGGTGCGCCAATAGGCCACCCAACCAATTGCCAGGACGGCGGCGAAATAGGCGGCAAAGACCAGGGCGATGGTCAGAGGCGACTGAAGGGCAGCACTTGGGGCGTACGGGGACACGGCGGGCTCCGGTTCAGGGCCGATTCGGCTTGTCGGATCGGACATCGGGGGCTAGTTTAGGGTCTGACCACCTGACCTGTCCCCTCAGCCCCTGTCAGGGCTTTGGGTTCCTGGTCCGGCATCCAGCGAGGTATCCCCATGAGCGATGCAACTGTCCTGAAACGCGAACCGATCTTCCAGGGGCGGGTGATCGACGTCGGCCTGGAGACCGTGGAGCTACCCAACGGGCAGCGGGTCGACCTTGAGATCATCCGCCATCCGGGCGGAGCGGCAGCGGTGGCCCTCGATGACCAGGTGCGGGTCTGCCTGCTGCGCCAGTTCCGTCATGCCGCGGGCGGCTGGGTTTGGGAGCTCCCGGCAGGCAAGATCGACCCCGGCGAGACCCCTTTCGCGACGGTTAGCCGGGAGTTGGTGGAGGAGGCAGGGGTCAGCGCCGCGGACTGGAGCGAACTCGGGATCATGCACAGCTCGCCCGGTGTCTTCACCGAGGTCATCTACCTCTGGCTGGCCCGGGGCCTGGAGACCAGCGCGCATGCCCACCAGGGAGACGAGGTGATCGAGATTCACTGGTTACCCTTCAGCCAGGCCCTGGACTGGTGCAATGACGGCGTCATCACCGACGCCAAGACCCTGGTCGGTCTCTACCGTGCCGACGCCCTGATGAAGAGCGCCCTGGCGCTGATCTCGGAGGAGCCCGGTTGCTGAACAGAACCCGTGAGCGGTCAGCGGTCAGCCGTCAGCCGTCAGCCGTCAGCAAAGAAGCCCCCCGGGCATTGGGGGCGCGCCCTGAACCCTGGGCGTTCAACTCTCGATTGATCCGTCCGTCATCGCAGACCCCCTGAATTTGGGATCTGAACGCTGATCGCTTGTCCCCTATTGATTTCGCTCCCCTGCAACGCCTTTCCCTCCCGGGCGGCCCCCTGGCCGACCGCCCCGCCGGGAATGGGCCGCCGCTCCTAGTGATCCAGGGCTGGCGGGGTTCATCCCGACACTGGCAGGGCAAAATAAGGTGGCTTTCAGTTCAATTGCCCCACTGACAGGACCGCCATGGCCGGCCGGGGCCGCGACCGGCGAGCCGGGCCTGTTGACCGCGGCGCAACTCGTTCGCGTCCAGGTAGCCGTCGTGATCGCCGTCCCAGGCCGCGAAGCTTGGTGCGCCGGACGCGTTGCGCAACAACCGACCCTGCGCAGCCCGCGCGGCGATGCGTTCGGCGCGGTGCTGGCCGAATTCATCTGCCGACACCCGACCATCGTGATTGAGATCCAGGGCGTTGAAGCTCATGGGCCCCCTTGGGGCCGCGGGCGCTTGCGCCTGGGCCAGGGGTACGAGCCCCAGAGCGGTAACGAGGGTCAAGGCCAGGACGCCGTGACGGCGTGGCTCAAGCCGCTTAACGATTGACTGGTACATGGAATACCTCCGTCGCTGAATGGCCCCGGGGAGTAAAGTAAATCCGCGTTCGGTGGGCGGATGAGGCGGGATCGGAACCGCCCCCCCGGGGACCGGCATCATCCCGCCTCATCTTCAGCTTAGTGGGCTGTCGGGCAGGGAATGGGAAAGGAGGGTGTAAGGATCGTGCATCTTTCTCAAAGCTGAATGCTGATGGCTAATCGCGCTTAACCTGAGCGCAGCTCGTTTCAGGCCAACCCGTACCGCTTGAGCCGTCGCCACAGGGAGACCCGGTCGATGCCCAGGGCCTGGGCCGCCCGGGTGCGGTTGCCGCCGGTCTGGGTCAGGACCCAGCGGATGTACTCGGCCTCCTGGGCCTCCAGGCTCCGCAGGGCCCCCGGTTCCTGGCGGAAGGTGCGGACCTGCAGGTCTCGCAGGTCGTCCGGAAGGTGCTCCGGTTCCAGGGTGTCTCCGGTGGCGAGGGCCACCCCCCGCTCCATCAGGTTGGCAAGCTCCCGCACGTTGCCGGGGAAGCCATAGTTCAGCAGCAGGTCCATGGCCGCCGGGGCGATCTGCCGGACCGGCTTACCCATGGCGGCGGCGGCCCGCTGCACGAACCGGTGGGCGAGCAGGGGGATGTCACCGGGTCGGTCGGCCAGCAGGGGCAGGTGCAGGGCTATGACGTTGAGCCGGTAATAAAGGTCTTGACGGAAGCGTCCGGCGGCCACCGCCTCGGCAAGGTCCCGGTTGGTGGCGGCCAGGAACCGCACGTCCACCCGCACGGGCCGGGTGCTCCCCAGGCGCAGGACCTCCCGTTCCTGGATGACTCGCAGGAGCTTGACCTGCATCCCTAATGACATCTCCGTGACCTCGTCCAGGAACAGGGTGCCGCCCTGGGCGGACTCGATGAGCCCGGCCCGCGCCGGGCCGGCCCCGGTATAGGCGCCCGGCGCGTGTCCGAAGAGTTCATTGGCCAGCAGTTCCTCACTCAGTGCCCCGCAGTTGACTGCCACCCAAGGCCCGGAGCCGCGCCTGCTGTGGGCGTGGAGGTAGCGGGCGAGCAGTTCCTTGCCCGTGCCGCTGGCGCCCTCGATGATCAGGTTGCAGTCCGTGGGGGCCACCTGGCGGGCGGTCTCCAGGAGCTTGGCCATGGCCGGGTCCTGGGTCAGGGGCTGGTCGAGCCCCCCATGGGCGGCCACCTGGTCCCGCAGGGCCTGGTTCTCCCGGGTGAGGCGGACCAGTTCCAGGGCCTCCCGTACCCGATCCCGGACCTCGCCCAGGCGGAACGGTTTGGCGATGTAGTGGAAGGCCCCCTCACGCATGGCGTCTACTGCGGAGGCGATGGTGGCGTGGCCGGTGATCACGATGACCCGGGTATCCGGGGCCTGGGTCCGGCAATGGCGGAGGATGGCCAGCCCGTCCACCTGGGCCATCCGCAGATCGGTCAGCACCAGGTCAAAGGGCTGGGTCGCCAGGGCCTTGAGCCCGGCCGGTCCGCTCTGGGCGGTGCTGACCGCGTAACCCTCCTTGCGCAGGACATGGCTGAGGTTGCGGACCGCGATGGCCTCGTCGTCGATGACCAGCAGTCGGGCCGGCACCAGACTCATGGGACCGCGCCCGGCGATTCGCTGGTCGGATCCCTTATCGGATCCCTGGTTGGATCGCTCGTTGGATCAAGGGGGAGGGCAATGATGAAGCGGGTTCCATTCCCAGGGCGGCTCTCTACCCCGATACAACCGCTGTGCTGGTGGATGATCTCCTGGCTGACGAAGAGGCCGAGCCCGCAACCCTGGCCCGGGTCCTTGGTGGTAAAGAAGGGGTCGAAGATGCGCGGCAGGGTCGCCGGGTCGATGCCGGGGCCCGAGTTCGTCACCTCGATCAGTGTCAGCCAGGCCCCGGCCTGGCGGGGGAGCTGGGAGCGTCCGCACACACTGCGGTCGGGAAGGCGAAAGTCCGCCGCCGCCATCACCCGGGCGGACACGCGGATGGCGACCTCTGGGCCGCCCGCGTCCAGGGCATTGCGGAGCAGGTTGAGCAGCACCTGCTGGAGCCGTCGGGGGTCCGCCATCAGCGTCAGGTCCGCCGGGACTGCCAGCGCCACCTGCCCGTGCCCGGCGTGCCGGCCCAACAACCGCAAGGTCTGGTCGAGGAGGGGGCGCAAGACCACGGGGCGCTTGCGGAACTCACCCTCCCGGCTGAAGTCGAGCAGGCCCCGCACGATGAGGCGGGCGCGCTCCGTCTCGCTATCGATCTGCTGTACCCACTGGCGCAGGGAGCTTCGGTCCGCGGTGTCCAGTTCCTCCGCCAGGATCTGGCAGGAACTGGAGCAGTTGGACAGGGGATTGTTGAGTTCATGGGCGACCCCGGAGACCAGGGTCCCCAGGGAGGACAGCTTCTCCGCCTGAACCAGGTGGCGGCGGCGCTCGTCCAACTCGGTCAGCATCCCATTGAGCGCGGTGCTGACGGCCAGGATCTCCCGGTCGTCGGAGACCGGTCTGACCTGGTCGTCCCGGCCCTCGGCGATGGCTTGCAACTGTTCCACCAGGTGCGCCAGGGGTCGGGTGGTGCGCGCGATGAGCCAGCGTGCGGCCACCAGGCCGAGCAGGATCGCCAGGGCCCCGACCCCCAGCAGGGCGGAGCGCGAGCGCCCAATGGCCTCCTGGAGGCGGGTGTGCTGGGCATGGGCAATGGTCTCGGCCCCCGCGGCCAGGCGCCGGCCGGCCGCGCGCACCGCCTGGGCGCCATCCGGATCGGCACCGGGTATGGCGGCCCGGGGTGCCTGGGCCAGGGCGGACAGATAGGCGGCCAGGTCCAGGGTCAGCTGGTCCAGCCCCGCCGATGCGCCCAGGCCCGCCAGTCCGGGGCGCGCCGTCGCGATCTGGGACGCCGCCTGGTCCGCATAGGCGCGGACCTCCGCCAGGGCACCCGGGCCGCCGTCGAGAAACCAGTTCTTTTCGTAGCGGCGAATTTCCAGGACCGTGTCCAAGAGGCGGGAGGCGCTGAGGTTCGCGTCGATGTGCCGTTGCAGATAGGTCAGGTCCACGTAGGCAAGCAGGGCCAGGCTCGCGATGGCGGCGGCAAAGGCGTAGTAGCCGACCTGGATCTGGCGCTGGAGGCTGGGCATGGATTGGTTTGGTTGTTTCAGATTGCAACGATGCCGTTGCGTGAGTGTAACGCTAGATCGGCCTCAGTGGCGCTGGCTTGCCGCCGCAATGACGACTGCGCCTGCGACGCGCGGGCCCGGGCAGAGCCTGAGGCCCCCGTCGGGGCGGCAAGCCGGACTTTCCAGGTTTCATTATCGCAACGAACGGCTAAGCCTCCAGATCTGGCTTTCCTTTAACGATCAGGTCACTAGGTCTCTTTCTCAGGCTGGCACGGGGACTGCGTTGGGTTCTGCGGCAAACCGACCCTGGAGACCCTCCGATGACTACACCCAAGCCGCCCCGGCGCGGCCTTCTCGCCGACCTCAGTCGGGCCATGGACGGCCTCGCCAGCGCGCACCTGGGCGACTATCTGCCCGATTTCGAGAAGCGCGCCCTGTTGGGCGTCGCCGAGCCGACGTGCCTGGCCTTTCAACTCCCCGGACCCCTCGGGGGCCGCCGGGGGACCCCCCGCCGGGTCGCCCTGGCAGTCCAGGGGTGCGTCCAGCCCGGCGCCCTGCGTTACGCCCATCAGGCCTGCGAGCGGATGGACGCGGACCTTGACATGGTCACTGACCGCGGCGACGACGGATTCCGGGCGACCGTGGACCCCCATCGCGAGCGGTTGGCCCGCGGCGGCCATTGTCTGGAGATTGTCCGCTTGGGGCAGGACCTCCTGACCGGTATCCTGGACTATGCGAGCGCCCGCCGCGGCCTCCTGTTCGTGATCGTGAGCGCTGAAGATACCCTTGCGCAGCGCGCCCTCGCCCCCGTTCGGGACGGCCGCCGCCTGGACGTGCCCTGGGTGGTGGTGACCACGCCGGAGCCAGCCAGGTTGACCGCTTAGAGCGACTCGCACCCACTGAACCCGCCCCGCGTCAGTCGGGGACTGACCCGACATGCAGAGGTAGTACCGATGTCTTCCCGCCCGGCCCCGGCCGCCTTTCCTGCCCATCAGCCCAAAGGTCCGGGGCTGCCCCCGTGGCTGCTCATGTTGTTCCCCTTCCTGCGCTGGCGGCATCGGGTCACTCGCCACACCCTCAAGGCGGACCTGCTGGCCGGCCTCACCGGAGCGGTGGTGGTGTTACCCCAGGGCGTGGCCTTTGCGACCATCGCCGGGATGCCGCCTGAGTATGGTCTCTACGCGGGCATCGTGCCGGCGGTGATCGCCGCCCTTTGGGGGTCTTCCTGGCATCTGGTCTCGGGCCCGACCACGGCGGCGTCCATTGTGGTTTTCAGCAGTCTGAGTGTTTTCGCCGAGCCGGGCAGCGCGGACTATGTCCGCCTCGCCCTGACGCTGACGCTCATGGTGGGCGTCCTGGAACTGGCCATGGGGTTGGCGCGGCTGGGCACCCTGGTCAATTTCATCTCCCACTCGGTGGTGGTGGGCTTCACCGCCGGGGCGGCCTTTCTGATCATCAGCAACCAGGTCAAGAACTTCTTCGGGGTGGACATCGCCCGGGGGCTGCATTTGCATGAGGTGCTTGGCACCCTGTTGCTGAACCTGGAGCACATCAATCCCTATGTGACCGGGGTGGCCGTCGCCACCCTGGCCCTGGGCCTGGGGGTCCGGCAGGTGGCGCCCAAGATTCCGTACATGATCGTCGCCATGGTCGGGGGCAGCCTGCTGGCCTTCGGCTTGAACCGGGTGCTGGGGGTGGATGTCACCGGTATCCGCACCGTGGGCGCCCTGCCGGGGGGTCTGCCGCCCCTGTCCATGCCGGACTTTTCGCTGTCCACCATCAAGGAACTGGCCCCGGTGGCCCTGGCCGCGACCCTCTTTGCACTGACCGAGGCGGTCTCCATCGCCCGCTCCCTGGGCGCCCGGGCCCACCAGCACATCGACGGGAATCAGGAGTTCATCGGCCAGGGGCTGTCGAACATCGGCGGTGCCTTCTTCTCCGGCTATGTGGCGACCGGCTCCTTCAACCGCAGCGGGCTCAACTTCCAGGCCGGGGCCCAGACACCCATCGCGGCGGTGGCCGCCGGGGTCCTGTTGGCCGGGGTGGTGGTACTGGTCGCACCCCTGGCGGCCTATCTGCCCAATGCGGCCATGGCGGCCATCCTGTTCCTGGTGGCCTGGGGACTGATCGACTTCCACGCCATCGGCAACATCCTGCGCACCAGCCGCTCCGAGGCCGCGGTGCTGGGGGTGACCTTTTTCGGAACCCTGTTCCTGGAGTTGGAGTTCGCCATCCTCTCAGGCGTGCTCCTGTCCCTGGGGCTCTATCTCAACCGAACCTCGCGGCCCAAGCTCATCTCCCGGGTGCCGGACCCCCGCACCCCGGGGCGGGACTTCGTCACTGACCCGAGCCTGCCGGAGTGCCCCCAGGTCAAGCTGGCGCGGCTCGACGGCTCGCTCTTTTTCGGCGCCGTCAACTTTGTGGCCGAGACCCTGCACCGGTTGGCGGAGTCCCGTCCCGGGCAGCGCCACCTGGTGATCTCCGCCACCGGTATCAACTTCATCGACGTGGCCGGGGCCGAATTCCTGGCGGAGGAGGCCAGCCGCCGCCGCGCCGAGGGGGGCGGGCTCTATCTGATCCGCCTCAAGCCAGGGGTGTGCGAACCCCTGAAACGCGGCGGCTATGTGGACATCATCGGGCGGGAGAACCTGTTCACCGGCAAGACTGAGGCCATTGCCGCCGTGGTCCCCAAGCTCGACCCGGAGGTCTGTCGCACCTGCACCGCACGCATCTTCCTGGAGTGTGCGGGACAGCCCGGTCCGGCCACCGATCCCGGGGTGTTGCGCGCCGGCGGCGGCGTTCCCGGGATTGCGCCGAGCCCAATGAAGACTTGACCGCGGCATCCCCTGCGGGTATGGATTTCGTTTTAGTGCAGACCCAGCGGTCGAGCGGAACCGGTCCATGCCCTGTCCACCCCCTCTACTCCCGGCGGAATTGGCCTGTCTGAGGACCCTCGCCGGGGGTGCCGTCGAGGATGCGCTGGTCTGTCCTGAGCCCATGGTCCGGCGGCTCCTGAAACTCGGTCTGATCGAGCCCCGCCCCATGACCTGGCTGCCGGTCCCGGTGCTGCGGCCCGGTTATTGTGTGACGGCGGCGGGTTGGGCCGCCCTCGGTCGCGCCTGACAGGGACTCCCCGCGTGCGCCGTTCGGTTTTGCTGGGTCCGCACCGCGGGTATCCATTGCTGCCTTGGGGCAAGTGGGAGACTGGGAGCGACGGGCAATCCGGCGTGAACAACCCGTAAGTTGTGGAAATCGTCCCCAACGTTTAAGGTTGCGCGCTTCGGACGACCCAGGACTCTCCCACTGTCCCGGCATTGGCGCCCAATTTTGACCGGACCGCCGTTGTACCCCACGTACCTTAAGGATTCTCCCGACCCCATGCTCCAGGTGGCGAAGCTCGAATGTCGGCGCGGTGACCGCTTGCTGTTCTCCGGGCTGGACTTCGGGATCGACGCCGGTACCCTGCTGCACGTGCGGGGACGCAACGGCAGCGGGAAGACGACCCTGCTGCGCACGCTCTGCGGGCTCTACACCCAGGACGCCGGAGAGGTGCGGTGGCGGGGGGAGTCGATCCGCGCCTTGGCGGAGGATTATCGGCGGGAACTGCTGTATTTCGGCCATCTGAACGGAATCAAGGGTGACCTGACCGGGGTGGAGAACCTGCGGCTCGCGGCGACCCTGGACGGGGATCGGGTAGGGATCGACGCGGTGTGGTCGGCACTGGAGCGGATCGGGCTGACCGGTTTCGAGGACCTGCCGACGCGGATGCTCTCCCAGGGGCAGAAGAAGCGGGTGGCCCTGGCGCGGCTGATGCTGAGTCGAGCGCCCCTCTGGATTCTGGATGAGCCCTTCACGGCGCTGGACGTGGATGCGGTGGACCTGCTGCAGGCGCTGATTGCGGAGCATGTGGCCGGGGGCGGACTCACGGTGCTCACCACCCACCAGGTGGTGCCCCTGACCTCGGGTCAGGCGCGTCATCTGGACCTGGGCACCTGAGCGCCCCGGACCGGCCGCCCCGTGACCAGGGTTTTCTGGAGCGTCCTGCACCGCGACCTGCTGCTCGCCATGCGGCGGCGCACCGACGTTCTGACGACGCTCTTTTTCTTCGTGATCGTGGTCAGCCTGTTCCCCCTGGGCGTGGGAACGGAACGGGCGGTGTTGCGTATCCTCGGTCCCGGAGTGGTCTGGGTGGCGGCCCTGCTGGCCTCCATGCTGGCCCTGGAGCGCCTCTTCGCGGCGGACCACGAGGACGGGACCCTGGAGCAATTGCTGCTGACGCGATCAGCCCCTGGCCCTGCTGGTGCTGGCCAAGGTCACGGCCCATTGGCTGTTGACCGGACTGCCCCTGGTCTTGATCGCGCCCCTGGTCGGGATGCAGTATCACCTGACGGACACGGCCATCTGGGGTCATGATGCTGGCCCTGCTCCTGGGCACCCCGGTGCTGAGCCTGATCGGGGCCATCGGCGCGGCCCTGACCCTGGGCCTGCGCGGCGGCGGTATCCTGCTGGCGCTCCTGATCCTGCCCCTCTACATCCCGGTGCTGGTCTACGGGGCCGGGGCGGTGACGGTCAGCGTCGGCGGACTTGAGCCAGGCGCGGCCCTATCTGACCCTGCTGGGGGCCTTCCTGTCTGGCCGGCCCTGGTCCTGGCGCCCTGCGGCCTCCTCCGCGGCGCTGCGCATCTCCATCGAATAACACGCATACCCGGCAGTACCCGATGACAAGTCTCCTGGTCCCGTTTCGCCGCCCCGGCCTCCTTCTATCCCCTGGCCGGCCGGCTGATCCCGGTCTTCTGGGTGCTGGCGCGCGGCGCTGATCCTGGTCGGTCTCTATCTGGGGGTTCTTCCAGACCCCGGACCAACTCGGCGGCAGCAATGCCCAGAAGGAGTATTACCGGATCATCTTCATCCATGTCCCGGCCGCCTGGATGTCCATGTGGCTCTATGTGGTGCTGGTGGTCTGGGCCGCGGTTGGGCTGGTGTTCAATACCCGGCTGTCCTTCATGATGGCCAACGCCATTGCGCCCGACCGGGGCCATCTTCACCTTCCTGGCACTCTGGACCGGGGCCATCTGGGGCCGTCCGAGCTGGGGCACCTATTGGGACTGGGACCCGCGACTGACCTCGGAGCTGATCCTGTTCTTCCTCTATATCGGCTATATCGCCCTGCACTCGGCCATCGACGACACACGCCGGGCCGACCGGGCCAGCGGCCCTGCTGGCCATCGTCGGCCTGGTGATGGTGCCGGTGATCTTCTGGTCCATCAACTGCCCGGACCCCAACCAGTGCGCGGCCCTGCACCAGCGCTCCGGGCTCGGCAAGATCGACGGGCAATATCCTGTTTGCCATGCTCACCATGACCCTGGGCTTCTGGATGTACTCCTTCGCGACGACCCTGATGCGCCTGCGCGGCATCATCCTCACCCGGGAGGCCGACACGACCTGGGTCCAGGACCTGGTGCGAACGCAGCCCCGGGGATGATCAGGGGTCGTTGAGGTCATTACGCCTTGCGCCTTAATTTCTCCTGCGAGTTTCAGAACCATGCTCGAATTTCTCGCCCAGGGCGGTTACGCCGGTTATATCTGGAGCGCCTACGGGATGACCCTGGTGCTCCTGGTGGGGGAAGTGGTGGGGCTGCGCCGCCAGCAGCGAACTATTTTGGCGCGGCTGGGTCGATTGCTGCGGCTACGTAACCCGGGAGACGAACCCATGAAGGCACGACAGAAACGGCTGGTGCTGGTCGGGGTGGCAATCGTCGGCGTTGGCGCCGCGGCGGCCCTCGCGATCCAGGCCCTACAGAGCAATATTTCTTACTTTTTCAGCCCGTCCCAGGTGCTGGCGAAGGAGGCCCCGGCTGATCACGTCTTCCGCCTGGGCGGACTGGTCTCCGAGGGCTCCCTGCAACGAACGGGGGACGGGCTTACGGTGACCTTTGACGTGACCGACATGGCCCAGACCGTGAAGGTCTCGTACACCGGCATACTCCCGGACCTCTTTAAGGAGGGTCAGGGGGCCGTGACCAAGGGACGCCTGGGGCCGGACGGGGTCTTTTACGCCGAGGAGGTGCTGGCCAAGCACGATGAGGAGTACATGCCGCCGGAGGTCGCGGACACCCTTAAGACCGCCCATGCCCAGGGTTTGAGCGGGGCCGCCGGTGCCTCCGCCCAGGCCGCCAACCAACCGAATGCCCAGGGCGCAGGCCCGAACACGGTGACCCAATGATCCCAGAACTTGGACATTTCGCCCTGATCCTCGCACTGGGGCTCGCCGTTACCCAGGCGATCTTTCCCCTCTGGGGCTCGTTCAACGGCCGCCGCGCCTGGATGGAGATGGCCCGGCCCCTGGCCTGGGGTCAATTCACCTTCATCACGCTCGCCTTTCTCTGCCTGGTCCAGGCCTTTGTGACCAGTGATTTCTCGGTTGTCTACGTGGCCGAGCACTCCAACACCCTGCTGCCAGACATCTATAAGGTGTCTGCCGTGTGGGGCGGCCACGAGGGCTCGCTGCTCCTGTGGGCCTTGCTGCTGGCGGCCTGGGGGGCGGCGGTGGCGCGCTTCAGCGATAATCTGCCGTTGCCCATGATCTCCCGGGTTATCGCCGTACAGGGCATGATCGCTATCGGCTTCCTGCTGTTCATGCTGCTAACCTCCAACCCCTTCGAGCGGCTCTTCCCGATTCCGCCGGAGGGCCGGGACCTGAATCCCCTCCTGCAGGACTTTGGGCTGGCCATCCATCCGCCCATGCTCTACATGGGATACGTGGGCTTCTCGGTCGCCTTCGCCTTCGCCATCGCCGCGCTCATTGGCGGCCAGCTGGACTCGGCCTGGGCGCGCTGGTCCCGGCCCTGGACCACCGTGGCCTGGATGTTCCTCACCGTCGGTATCGCGCTGGGCTCCTGGTGGGCCTACTACGAACTGGGCTGGGGCGGCTGGTGGTTCTGGGACCCGGTGGAGAACGCCTCCTTCATGCCCTGGCTGGTGGGCACGGCCCTGATCCATTCGCTTGCCGTGACTGAGAAGCGTGGGGCCTTCAAGAGCTGGACCGTGCTGCTCGCCATCGCGGCCTTTTCCCTCTCCCTGCTCGGGACCTTCCTGGTGCGCTCCGGAGTCCTGACCTCGGTCCATGCCTTTGCCACGGATCCGGCCCGCGGGACCTTCATTCTCGCCTTCCTGGTGATCGTCATCGGCGGTTCCCTGGCCCTCTATGCCTGGCGTGCCCCGGCGGTCTCCGGTGGCGGGCGTTTCTCCCTGGTCTCCCGGGAGAGCTTCCTGCTGATCAACAACCTGCTGCTGGCCGCCCTGGCCGCCCTGGTGTTGTTCGGCACCCTCGCGCCGCTGATCTATGAGGCCGCCGGCTGGGGCAAGATCTCGGTGGGTTTCCCGTGGTTCAACATGATGTTTGTGGCCATCTCCCCCCTGCTGGTGCTGGCCATGGGCATCGGTCCCCTGACTCGCTGGAAACAGGATCAAGCGGGCCGCCTGGTGCGGCTCCTGTGGATCGCGCTCGCACTGAGTGTGGCCGCAGGCTGGGTTGCCAGCACGGATCGTTACCTGGCCGGCAATCTCTATGTGGGCCTGGGGCTTGGCCTCACCGCCTGGCTGGTCCTGACCCATCTGATGAGCCTGATTGACCGCCTCTGGCACCGGGGGCTGCGGGGTATCGGGGCGGACCTGGCCGGTCAGGGCCGCAGTTTTTACGGTATGTGGTTCGCCCATCTGGGCATCGCGGTCTTCATCGTTGGTGCCACCATGGTCAGCAATTTCGGCACCGAGACGGATGTGCGGATGTCCCCCGGGTCGAGCCACGAGGCGGCCGGCTATCGCTTCCAGTTCAACGGCGTCACGACCGTCGCCGGTCCCAACTACCAGGCCAAACGCGGCGAGTTTCTGATCTTCCAGGGGGATCAGCAGATTGCGGTCCTGCACCCGGAGAAGCGCGCCTATGTAGCGGGCGGTATGCCCATGACGGAGGCCGGGATCGACCCGGGGCTGACTGCGGGACCTCTATGTGTCCCTCGGCGAGCCGGTCGGGGAACAGGGCGATTGGGCGGTACGGCTCTACTATAAACCCTATGTGCGCTGGATCTGGCTCGGGGGCATCCTGATGGCCCTGGGGGGTATTCTTGCCATCACCGACCGGCGCTACCGCACCGCGCGAAGTCCGGCGACGCTGCCGGCCGGTGCTGTGGCCGCAGCGTGACCTAACCATCTAACCGTAAAGGCGCAAAGAAAAGGTGAAGGGCGCAAAGGGTTTTCGTAAATGACGCCCTTGCCATCTTCAGGGTCTGAAGGTCAGGCAAGTCCAGGGCATCAGATTCCTATGCGTCTGTTTCTTCCTTCGCGCCTTTGCGGTTCAAATTTTTCAGGAAAAAAGATCAACGATGGCTCGTTCGACCAGCAGTTACCTGGTGCCTCTGGGCATCTTTTTGGCGCTCGCCGCGCTTCTCTTCTATGGCCTCAGCCTGGATCCCAGCAAGGTCCCGTCCCCCTTGATCGACAAGCCCGCGCCGGCCTTCACCCTGGAGTCCCTCAAGGAACCCGGCACCCAGATCACTTCAGACATCCTCAAGGGACGGGTCTCACTGGTGAACGTATGGGCCTCCTGGTGTCCCTCCTGCCGTCAGGAGCACGCAGAGTTGACCCGGATCGCCCGCAACTCGGACGTTCAGATGGTCGGCTTCAATTGGAAGGACCCCGGGAGCGATGACCAGGACCGTACCCCGGCGCTCGAATTTCTCAAGCGGTTTGGTGATCCCTACGACGTGATCGTCTTCGACCCACGCAACGAGGCCGGGATCGACTGGGGCGTTTACGGCGCCCCCGAGACCTTCGTGGTGGACGCGGAGGGCATCATCCGCCACAAGCGCATTGGCCCCATTGACGCCAAGGTGTGGGAGGAGGAGATCCTGCCAGTGGTTCAGAAGTACAGCCCCAAGGAAAAGACGCCATGAGTCCGAAACGACTATTCGCTGCGGCCCTGTTGAGCGCTCTGCTCGCCGGGGGGCTTGCCTCGGCCTACACACTCGAGGAATTTGCCTTCGACAGCCCGGCCCAGGAACAGGCGTTTCGGGACCTGACCGGCAAGCTCCGCTGTCTGGTCTGCCAAAACGAGTCCCTAGCCGCCTCCCAGGCGGACCTTGCCCAGGACCTTCGGAAGGAGGTTTACGGCATGATGCGCGAGGGTAAGAGCCAGGATGAAATCATTACCTTCCTGGTGGATCGGTACGGGGACTTTGTCCTCTATCAGCCGCAAGTCAAACCGTCGACCTATCTGCTGTGGTTTGGGCCCTTCCTCCTGATCGGGGTCGGCGGCTGGCTGCTGCTGCGTGCCCTCAGGCGCCAGGGCACTGAGCCAGAGCCACCCCTAAGCGCGGACGACGACGCCCGCATCACCCAACTCCTCGCCGCTGCCGGCGACCAAAAAGACCCAGCCAAATGACCATTTTTTGGATCCTTGCCGGCGGGCTTATGGCCCTGGCCGTGCTCTTCATCGTCCTGCCCTTATTGCGCGACACGCCGACTGAGACCCCCCCGAGCCAGGGACAATTGAACCTGGAGGTGTTCCGCCGCCGCCTTTCGGAGTTGGATGCGGACCTGGCTGCCGGGGTCCTGAACGAGGATCAGCACGCCGCCGCCCGCAACGACCTGGAGCGGGAACTCCTGCATGACCTGAACGGTGAGCCGATCGGGGCGGGCGACACTGCCGCAGGCGCCCCCAGGATGCGCGGCGGTCGTGCCCCGGTGCTGGCCTTCCTCCTGGCGATCGCCCTGCCGGTCGCGGCGATCTACGCCTACCTGGAATTGGGCGAGCACGGGGTCATCCAGCGAATCGAGGCGACGGGTCCGACGGCTGACGCGACCGGCGCACCCCCTATCGGCGTGGACGGCCAGGGCATGCCATCCCTTGAGGTCCTGGTGCAAGGGCTGGCGGCGCGGATGGAGCAGAGCCCCGATGATCTGGAGGGCTGGCTGATGCTCGGGCGAACCTATTTCGCTATCGAGCAGCCGGCGAAGGCCCTGGCCGCCTTGGAGCGGGCTTATCAGCTTGGGCCCAAACGACCTGAGGTGATGGTGGCCTATGCGGAAGCCCTGGCCGCCAACGCGAGCAACAGCCTGGAAGGGCGTCCCGCGGAACTGGTCCGCGCCGCCCTGGAAATCGACCCCGCCAATGCCAGCGCCCGCTGGTTGACCGGGATGAAGGACTACCAGCAGAAGAACTTCGCGGCGGCGGCCGAGACCTGGCAGGGGATCCTGGACGAACTGGACCCGGCCGGCGAAGAGGCTCAGCAGATGCAGCAGATGATCGCGGAGGCGCGCGCCCGGGCGGAGCAAGAAACCGGGGCGCCACCAACTTCGCCCAATGACGCCGTACCTGAGCCCACTTCAGTGGCCGCGGTTGAGAAAGCGGCACCTGCGCCGATTCCAGCGACAGCAGGAGCGGTCGAGGACACCCCAGCGACAGCGGGAACGGTCGAGGACACCCCAGCGACAGCGGGAGCGGTCGAAGACACTGCGACCGCGGCAGCGCCAGCAGACGCTGTACCCGAGCCGGAGGCGGTGCGGGACACAACACCCACACCCGTCGTTGTGCCTGCTCCCGAAGCCGCGCCGCCACTGGTCGCCGAGACCGAGACTCCAGCGGCCGCGCCGGCGGCAGAGTCCGTTCCACCGCCACCCGTCACCCCGCAACCTGTCTCAGTGCAGACACAGACACTGTTGCAGGCGCAGGCGCAGATCAAGACACCCCAGAGCGCACCGCCAGCGGCCAGCCAGGGGGTTCGGATCCAGGTCAGTGTCAGTCTCAGCCCTGGCCTGGCGGCCCAGGCGGGCCCCGATGACACGGTGTTCGTCTTTGCCCGCGCCGCGGCCGGGCCACCCATGCCACTGGCGGTTCAGCGCCTGCGGGTGGCGGACCTACCCGCGACCGTGACCCTGGACGACAGCATGGCCATGATGCCGGCCATGCGGATCTCGGCCTTCCCGGCCATCGTGGTCGGCGCCCGCGTCTCGAAAAGTGGCCAGGCCATGCCCCGGCCAGGCGACCTGGAGGGTCAGACCAGCCCCTTCTCGGTGGTCGGGAGCGCGGCGGTGGCAGTCACGGTGGATCAGACCAGGCCCTGACTGCTGCGCCGGAGGCCGCGCGCGGGTGGTTAGGCGATTGCCGGAGAACCATGTACCAGATCGCGAAGGATTTTCGTCTGCCTTCAAGAAGCGCCGACAGAAGCATAGCGGGGCTATGTGACTGTCGGTGCGACGCCGAAGGCGGGCGAAAAGACGAGCGAGGTGGTACATGGTTTGACAGAAATCGCCTTAATCCACGGCCTTCTCGTAAGTCCCGACCAGTTCCGTGTGGGCCAGGATGTGCTCATCCATGGCGAGCAACAGATTGTCCTTGCTGGGGATCCCCAGGGCCTCCGGTAAGCGGGTGTCCAGGGCGTACAGGCGGTGGAAGTAGCGGTGCCGGCCGATGGGTGGGCAAGGTCCCCCATATCCGGTGCGGCCCCAGCTGTTGACGCCCTGGCCGGTGCCCGGTGGAAGCTCGGCCGCGGTGACTCCCTCCGCCAGTCCTCCAGGACTGGCGGGGAGGTTGTACAGTATCCAGTGATCCCATACCATCCGCGGGGCGGCGGGGTCGGGGGCGTCCGGGTCATCGACGATCAATACCAGGCTCTGGGTGCCCTCCGGGAGCGCCTGCCAATGGAGGGGTGGGGAGACATCCGCGCCCTCGCAGGTATACTTCACGGGAATCGTCTCACCGTCGACGAATGCGTCAGATCTGAGAACTAGTTTCATGTTTGGTCTCCGGGGGTATGCTAACTTTATGTTGAGTGTGGGACATCATCCTTGATTCGACCAACGCCCCCACGGGCGCTGTTTCCGTCTCACTGATCACCAAGGTAAAAATTTGCTACCGACATTCCCGACGATTGACATGCCGGCACAACTGCTGGAAAGGATGTAAGCGCCACCAGGGCCGAGTCAAGCGGCGGCAAGCGGGCCGGTTGGCCCACTGAACGGCTGGGCCAAGAGCAAGGTTGAGCTGAAAGGTCTTGGTCATCGGGTCAAGAGGACAAAATCGCCCTAGAGACGGTTTTACCCCTCCCTAGCTGTGCGTCCTTCGGCGGCCTAATGGCCGCCTTTTTTTGTCTATCTCAAGCGACATCCACGCATCAGTTTCTCGCCCCTTCCCACGACCTCGGGACGGATCGTGCGACGAGTTACGGTATAATTTCGGCTTTCCAAACAGACCCGTCGGGGTGCGGTGGAGCCATCGCCATCGCGTCTGAGCCGATTCGGGTCCCGCCATCCCTCATCCCACACAGGATCACCGATGTCTGATTACAACGCCGAGGACGTCCGCAACATCGCCCTGGTCGGGCACGCCGGCAGCGGCAAGACCACGCTGGTCGAGGCCCTGCTCGCGGCCACCGGTGTCATCCCGGTCGCGGGCAGCGTCGCCAAGGGCACCACGGTGTGCGATTTCGACCCACTGGAGAAAGAGCTTCAGCATTCGCTGGACTCCGCCATCACCAGCCTCAACGTCCACGGCAAGCACATCAACCTGATCGACACCCCCGGCTACCCGGACTTTCTGGGCCGCAGCATCTCCGTGCTCCCGGCGGTGGAGACCGCTGCCGTGGTCATCAATGCCCAGGCCGGGATCGAGTCCGTTACCCAGCGCATCATGAAGGCGTTGGACACCCGGCACCTTTGCCGGATGATCATCGTCAACCAGATTGACGCCCCGGAGGTGGATCTGGCCGCGATCACCGATCAGATCCGCGAGACCTTCGGGTCCGAGTGTCTGCCCATCAACCTGCCGGCGGATGGCGGTTCCCGGGTCATCGACTGCTTCTTTCAGCCCAGCGGCGAGGGGGCTGACTTCTCCTCCGTGGCCGAGGCCCATGGCCACATCATTGACCAGGTTGTGGAAATGGACGAGGCCCTGATGGAGGTCTACCTGGAACAGGGGCAGGACCTGGCCCCCGAGCAACTTCATGACCCCTTCGAGACGGCACTTCGCGAGGCCCATCTGATCCCCATCTGCTATTGCTCGGCCACCACGGGGGCCGGAATACCGGAACTTCTGGAGATCATGGTGCGACTCATGCCCAATCCGGCCGAGGGCAATCCGCCCGCCTACATGAAGGGCGAGGGGGCGGCCATGGAACCGGTCAGCGTCGCGCCGGACCCGACCAAGCACGCCCTGGCCCACTGCTTCAAGATTATCAATGACCCCTTCCGCGGCCGCCTGGGCATCTTCCGCATCCACCAGGGGCGTATCGCCCAGAACAGCCAACTCTTCATCGGCGACGCCCGCAAGCCCTTTAAGGTCAATCATCTGTTTCGGCTCCATGGGAACGAGCAGATTGAGGTCTCCGAGGGTGTCCCCGGCGACATTCTGGCGGTGGCGCGAGTGGACGAGATCCACTTCGACGCGGTGCTGCACGATTCCCACGACGAGGATCACTACCATCTGAGCACCATGGAGTGTCCGGTGCCGCTCTTCGGGCTCGCCATCAACACGGCTAAGCGGGGGGACGAACAGAAGCTCAACGACGCCTTGCATAAACTTCAGTCGGAAGACCCTTGCCTGCACGTGGAACATCACGCCGCGACCAACGAGACGGTGATGCGCGGCCTGGGTGAACTGCACCTGAAGGTTCTGCTGCGGCGACTGTCGGAGCAGTTCCATGTGGAGGTGGACACCCGGCCGCCGAGTATCCCCTACCGGGAGACCATCAGCGCCAAGGCCGAGGGCCATCATCGTCACAAAAAACAGACCGGAGGGGCTGGGCAGTTCGGCGAGGTCTTCTTGCGGGTCGAGCCCCTGGGGCGCGGCGAGGGCTTCGAGTTCGTGGACGACACAGTGGGCGGGGTCATACCCGGCAACTTCATCCCCTCCATTGAGAAAGGCGTGCGCCAGGTCCTGCAGGAGGGCGCCGTCGCTGGCTACCCGCTCCAAGACGTGCGGGTGTCGGTCTATGATGGGAAGTACCACCCGGTCGACTCCAAGGATATTGCCTTCTCCACGGCCGGCCGCAAGGCGTTCATCGACGCCATCGACAAGGCCAGGCCCGTGATTCTGGAGCCCATCGTCAAGATCCGTGTCGTTGCCCCGGATTCCTGTATGGGTGACCTGGCCGGCGATCTGTCCGGGCGGCGCGGGCGCATCAGCGGCAGCGAGTCCAAGAGCGGCGGGCGCATTGCGATCGACGGCGAGGTCCCCCTGGCCGAGCTCACGGGCTATGACGCCCGCCTGAAGGCCCTCACCGGGGGTGAGGGGACCTATGGCATCGAACTGAGTCACTACGAGGCGGTACCGGCCACGATCCAGAAGCAGTTGGCGGATGCTTATCAGCGTAGCGAGGACTAGCCAGCCCTCGATGAGCGGATGACAACTGCGTTTCCACCCTCGGCCCCATGGCCGAGTGCATTCACCCCACCGAGGCACTGACCGGGAGCGAACGGCATGACCAAAGAACGCAGCCCCAAGAAAGAGACCAAGAAAAAGTCAGACACCACCCTCAAGGAGAAGCGGGCGGCCAAGAAGGCCAAACAGGACAACAAGTCCTGATCCGCGGTGGGTGGACCTGGTTCCAGGCCCACCCACCTCCAACCCAGCGCCGACCCCGCGACCAGCCTGGATCAGTAAACCCGCGCCAGGTGCCCGGACGTGCGTCCAAGATCGGCGTGGAGATGCAAGAAGGATTCGTTAGTAGGTGCTCCAGTCGCCACCCTCCTGGTGTCAAAGCCCGGGGCGCGACGCCCTTGTTAGGCGATTTCTGTCAAATCATGTACCACCTCGCTCGTCTTTTCGCCCGCCTTCCGCGTCGCGCCGACAGTCACATAGCCCCACTATGCTCCTGTCGGCGCTCTTTGAAAGCAGACGAAAATCCTTCGCGATCTGGTACATGGTTTTCCGGCAATCGCCTTAAAAGACGTTACCGGTCTTTTCCAATCTTGGACGCACGTCACAAAGAAAACGCCGGCCCGAGGCCATTCTATGTCTGAAAGCGATCGAGCACCTCTGAGTGCCGTCATGCCAGACCCCGGGAGCAGGAAAATGTCACGAAAACTCATACTCTGGCTGGTCGTCTCAATAATCTTCTCCACCTGGTACGTACTTGATCCTGAAGCTGGCGGTCATTTCTTCAGTGGGCTGACCCAGCAGGCGACCGGCGCCGATGCGATCGCTTCGCTGGATCCGCAGTTCGCCCGCAGCCATTGATCTGACAAACCGCAGTCGAATGTTGCGCGTCCGGGGCTAACCCGCACCCATCGCCCCATTGTCCTGCGACCCTCAAGGGGCAGGTCCGCTTGGCTTGGGCGCCGGCCGTGCCGCGATCATGTCGTGGTAGTAGTCCGCGTAGCCTCGGTCCTCAGCGATCACGTGGTTGAAGAACCAACGTTTGAAGGCTTCCAGGGTGTCTGGGCCCAGGGTCTCGCCGCCGTCCTTCTCCAGGGCACGGTGCAACTCGCTGAACTCGGCCAGTTGCAGGACGTGCTCACAGCGATGCTCATCGAAGCCGGGATAGCCGATCTCCCGCATGAAACCCTCCTCTTTCTGGAAGTGCCGGCGGGTCCGTTCGATCAGGGCCTCCAGGGCGCTGAGGACCGCGCTCGTGGGCGCGTTCGCCGCCCGCGCGCGAGGATCGGAGAAAGCTTGGTCGTTGATCGCAACGAGTCGATTGAGCAACCGCGCGATCTCCCGGTGGTCTCCATCGATCCAGTCGATGCCGGTCTGCCACTGGGTGCGCCAGGTAAGGAAATCGGACATGGGGTACGCCAACGCTTGACGGTGGGTTGGGACATGCCGGTGGGCACAGAACCCGGTGTCGGTCCCGGGGTCCGCCATTGCCTTACAGCGTAGTCTAGCCTGCGACGCGCATCGCCGCGGTGTAGCGGGCGCCGCGTGTTGGCCAGCCACTGCGCTGGTTAAGCAGCGCTGAGAACCGGCTGGTGGAGGCGAAACTCCTACAGATGAACCGAACACGGGCCGAGGTCCAGAACGTCGCTCACGCGAAGGGTTGGACCATCCCATGCTATTTGATCGATTTGGAGGGTCAGGACGACTGTGGAAGACGTTCGATAGCACTGATGTGGTGGCCTGATTACGCCGGATTCGCGCTAGCATGGGCAAGCATCTGAGGTCCACTCGGCCACCACATCCACGGGAGTTCTAGTCCATGGGGCGATTGCTGCGTATCACCGGTTTCGTGTCCTTTATCGGGATGCTGTTCCTCAATGCCTTTGTTGACCTGGGCCACAAGATCGTCATCCAGAACACGGTCTTTAAGACGTACGACGGCGATCCCCAGATCCTGCTCACTGCCATCGTCAATGCCCTGATCCTGCTGCCCTTTGTCCTGTTGTTCTCCCCCGCGGGCTTCATCTCGGACCGCTTCCCTAAGCCGAGGGTGATGCGGCTGTCCGCCTGGGCGGCGGTGGCCATCACGCTTGCTATCACCGCCTGTTACTACCTGGGTTGGTTTTGGACCGCCTTTGCCATGACCTTCCTGCTTGCGGTGCAGAGCGCCATCTACTCGCCGGCCAAGTACGGGTACATCAAAGAACTGGTGGGCAACGAGTCCCTGGCGGCGGCCAATGGCTGGGTCCAGGCGACGACCACCACGGCGATCCTGGCGGGAATTTTCTTTTTCTCGGTGCTGTTTGAGGGCCATCTGGCGGGTTCTGTGTACAGCACGCCCGGCGAGGTCATGCACCTGGTCGCCCCGGTGGGCTGGCTGCTGGTGCTCGGCTCCCTGATTGAGCTCACCCTGGCCTACCGTCTGCCCCAGACCCAACCTGGGGTCGCAATGCCCTTCGACTGGGCCCAGTACCGCAGTGGGCGCTACCTGCGCACCAACCTCAGGGCGGCTCGGGACAATCGGGTGATCTGGCTCTCGATCATCGGGCTCGGGGTCTTCTGGTCGATCTCCCAGGTCATTCTGGCCGTCTTCCCGGCCTTCGCCAAGGAGACCCTGGGGGAGACCAATACGGTGGTGATCCAGGGCCTGCTGGCCTGCTCCGGGATCGGCATCATCCTGGGCTCCATCGTCGCCGGCCGGGCCTCCCGGGACCATATCGAGACGGCCCTGATCCCGGTGGGGGCTCTCGGCATCGCCGCCGCCCTGTTCGTGCTCCCGGAGCTTCACTCGACCTGGGCCCACGGGGTCAATTTCCTGCTGATCGGTTTCCTGGGTGGGCTCTTCCTGGTGCCGCTCAATGCCCTGATCCAGTTCAACGCCGGGGAGCAGGGCCTGGGCCGGGTGCTGGCCGCCAGCAATTTCGTCCAGAACTTGTGGATGCTGGCATTCCTGGGGGTCACGGTCGCCGCGGCCTATCTCCAGGTGGGCGGTTTTACCCTGATGCTCGCGCTGGCGGTGGTCGCCCTGATCGGGGCCGCCTATACGTTGTATCAGTTGCCCCAGTCACTGGTGCGCTTCGTCATCGCCCGGGTCATGGCCACCCGTTACCGGCTCAAGGTCATCGGGTTGGACCTGCTGCCGGCGCAGGGCGGGATCATGCTGCTCGGCAACCACATCAGTTGGGTAGACTGGGCCATGGTGCAGATGGCCTGCCCGCGCCCGGTACGCTTTGTGATGGAGCGTGAGATCTATGAGCGCTGGTATCTCAGGCACTTCCTGGATTTCTTCGGCGTGGTACCAATTTCCCGGGGCAGCAGTCGTCAGGCGATCCAGGTCGTGGCCGGACTGCTCGACCAGGGTGAGGTGGTGTGTATCTTCCCGGAGGGCACCATCAGCAAGAATGGCCAACTCTCCGAGTTCAAACGGGGTTTCGAGTTGTCCGCCCGGCAAGTCGCCGCCGGGACCGGGGCGACCATCGTGCCCTTCTTTCTGCGCGGTCTCTGGGGCAGCCGCTTCTCCTACGCCAGCGCTAAGCTTCGGGAGAACCGCCGGGAGGGACAGGTGCGGGACGTGGTCGTGGCCTTCGGGGCGCCCCTGCCCCTGGAGTCCGGCGCGGAGCGGGTGAAGCAGGCGGTCTTCGAGCTGTCAGTCAGTTCCTGGGCGGACTATGTGAACGCGCTGCCCAGCCTGCCGGTCGCCTGGCTGCAGACCGCCAAACGGGCGCCGGGCCAGGTGTCGATCATCGAATCCAGCGGGACGACCTTGACCAACCGGCGCCTGATCGCCGCCGTGTTGCTCTTTACCCGCCGCTTCAAGCGGTTGGTTCAGGAACCCGCCATTGGCATCCTGTTGCCCGCCAGCAGTGCCTGCGCCATCGCCAATCTGGCCGGCCTCCTGGCGGGCAAGCAGGTGGTGAACCTCAACTACACCGCGAGTCCGGAGGCCGTCCGCGCGGCCATCGCTGCCGCCGGCATCCAGCATGTGATCACTGCGGACCGCTTTTTGAAGCGGCTCGGCGGGCGGGGCATCGACCTCGGCGCCGCCTTTGGAGACGTCACCCTGCACCCCATGGAGGAACTCCGTGCTGGAATCGGCAAGCTCGAGTCCCTCTGGACCCTGGGCCTGGCCGTGTTGCTCCCGGCGTCCGCCCTGCTCGCCCTGTTCGGACGGCACACCCGCCCCGATGCGACTGCGGCCATCCTGTTCTCCAGCGGCAGCGAGGGGACGCCCAAGGGCATCGAGCTGACCCACCGCAACTTCATGGCCAATCTGCGCCAGATTCTCGGACGTGCTCAATACCGAGACGGACGACGTGATCATGGCCAACCTGCCGCCCTTTCATGCCTTCGGGCTTACCGTGACCACTTTCCTGCCCCTGATCGAGGCCATCCCCATGGTCTGTCATCCCGACCCCACGGACGCCCCGGGAACGGCCAAGGCCATCGCTCGCTACCGAGCCACGGTGCTGTGCAGCACCTCGACCTTCCTGCGGCTCTACACCAAGAACCGGAAGGTCCACCCCCTGATGTTGGACTCTCTGCGGATCGTAGTCGCCGGGGCCGAGCGCCTGGCCCCCGACGTGCGCGAGGCCTTCATCCTGCGCTTCAACAAGCCCATCTTCGAGGGCTACGGGGCGACCGAGACCACCCCGGTAGCGAGCGTGAATGTGCCCGACACCCTGGATACGGACAATTGGAAGATCCAGTCCGGCTCCCGCCCAGGGACTGTGGGTATGCCCCTGCCCGGCACCAGCTTCCGGGTGGTGGATCCGCTGACCCTTGCAGCCCTCCCACCAGGTGAGGACGGTCTCATCCTGATCGGCGGGGTCCAGGTAATGAAGGGCTATCTCAAGGCCCCGGACAAGACCGCGGAAGTGGTGGTGGAACTGGACGGTATGCGCTGGTACAAGACCGGCGATAAGGGCCACCTGGACGCGGACGGCTTCCTCACCATCGTCGACCGCTATTCCCGCTTCGCCAAGCTTGGCGGAGAAATGGTGAGTCTGGGGGCGGTGGAGGAGCAGGTGCGCCGGGTCCTGGGTCAGCCGGAACTGGAACTGGCGGCCGTCAACCTGCCCGACGAGAAGAAAGGTGAGCGCATCCTGCTCCTGGTGGCCGCCGACCTGGACTGGGAGGCCCTGCGCCGGGACCTGCTGGCGGCCGGGGTGAACCCCTTGAGCATCCCGTCAGAGGTCCGGCGGGTGGAGGCCATCCCCAAGCTCGGCAGCGGCAAGACCGACTTTGGCGGGGTGCGGCGGCTGGCGCTGGCGGCTTAGGGTCGGGGTGACCGGGACAGAGCCCCGGGGAGTCGGCGGGCACGCGGAAAGAGCGCAAAGTGGCAGGCCAATGAATGCAACCGATCATGGGGATGTCGGTGAGGCTCCCCGCCTCCTGAGTCCGCCCCCGGCGTCCGATACGAACCTGCCCGCAGTTCGTGGGCCCGCCGCGCTGGGTCCTGCGGCACTGGGTCCTGGCGCGCCGAAAGAGTCTCCCGGCGTGCGTGCCCTGGTCCCGGTGGCCCTCGTGCTGCTCTGTTTAGTCGCCCTTCTCGGGGGGGACCGCCTCGTTGCCCGGCGCACTGAGCCCCTGAGCGCCGCGGTTGCGGAGGCTCGGGCGCGGGTCCTGATCGGGGAGGCGCTGACCCAGGACTTGCTCCGGATCGAGTCCACTGTCTACCGTCTGGCAGTAACCCGCGGGGTCCAGGTCCAGGAGCGTGTCGCCCGGGACCTGCGCACCCTGCTCGGCGCGACCCGCGTTCAGCTCCAGCGACTGAGGGTGGCAGGCAGCCCCGCCCCCGACCTTGGAACCACGGCGGCGCCAGCCCCCGGCAGGTTCGCACCGGAAGTCGGCGACCTGGAGACTAAGCTCGCCGCGGTGGAGCGCAGGATTCTAACCCTCACCCGGCTCTTGGGCGCCCGGGAGACGGGTCGGGAACCCCAGGCGATGGGCCCAGCCCCCGATGCGCTGGATGGCGCCCTGGAGACCCTGCGGGCCGCCTTGCTGCGTCTGGGCGAGGATTCCGAGCGCTTGCTCGAGGTTAATCGCAAGCGGCTGGCGGACCTGACGAACACCGCAACTGCCCAGACCGATGAACTGCGGAGGTATCAGGGGACGTTGACCGCGGGGGGAATACTGCTGGCGCTGATCCTGATCTTTGCGCACGCCCTGCGGCGCGAACGGGAGAACCGTCGTCTGCGGGCAGATCATGAGGCCATGGGGCGGGCGCGGGATGTGGCGGAAGCGTCCAACCGCATCAAGTCTGTCTTCCTGGCCAACATGAGTCACGAGATCCGCACACCCATGAATGCCATCATTGGCATGACCTCCCTGGTGCTGGACACGGACTTGACTCCCCGGCAGCGGCATGACGTTAAGACCGTTCTCAACTCCGCTAATGCCCTGCTCAGGCTCCTGAACGACATCCTGGACTTGTCACGCATCGAGGCCAAGCGGGTCCAGTTGGAGCAGCGCATCATCGATCTGGCGGAGGTCGTGGAGGAAGTGGTACGGACCTTTTCCGACCTGAGCCGTCGCTCGGGGGTCGCCCTCTATTACCGGATCGAGCCGGACTTTCCCAGCGCCGCCGTGGGCGACGCCCTGCGCCTGCGCCAGATTCTGGTAAACCTGGTCGGCAATGCCTTCAAGTTCACCACCCAGGGCCAGGTGCGCATCGATGCCGGCCTCCACGAGGCGCGGGACGGGCTGATGACGCTGCGTTTCCAGGTCGCGGACACCGGTGTGGGCATCCCCCGTGAGCGCCAAGTCGGAATCTTCTCCCGCTACGCCCAGGCGGACGAGACTATCTACCGTAAACACGGGGGAGCCGGGCTCGGACTCTCCATCTCCCAGAAGCTCGCCGAGTTGATGGACGGGCAGATGTGGGTGGAGAGCACCCCGGCCGTGGGCAGCCGCTTCATCTTTACCGTGCGCCTGCCGCGGGCTGAGGGTCGCCCGGTGCGGGCCCTGGGCGCTCCCCGGCTGCTGGTCGCGGGGACTGACCGAATCGCCATGGGGTTGGTGTGCGAGCGCATGACGTTGCTGGGCTGCCGAGCCGAATGCGTATTTGATGCCGCGGCGGCGGATGCCCGGCTCAAGACCGCCGCCGCGGCCCGGGACCCCTTTCGCATCCTGGTGATTCAGAAACGCCTGTGTGACGCCACGACTACTGACATCCTCACCTTTTTGCGGGAAATCCCGATTGCGCCTGACCTTGCATTGATCGCCCTATCCGAGCCGGACAGGGACGAGAGCGCCCGGCTTGCGGATGGCAGCCATGTGCTGTGCGTCACCGAGCCCCTGATCGTCGGCGACTTGCTTACCCATATGCAGGAGTTCGTCGGAGCCCGCCGGTGGGCAACGACCCTGGGCCCGGCGTCCGTGCGGCCGCCCCGGGAGACGCGATCGCTATATCGGATCCTGTTGGCGGAGGATAACCACGTCAACAGTGTGATCGCACGGCGCTTGCTGGAGAAGGACGGTCATGCAGTCACCGAGGTCCAGGATGGGGAGGCTGCCTTGTGCGCCCTGGCTGCCGCAGACTTCGACCTGGTGTTGATGGACCTGCAGATGCCCGCCATGGACGGCCTGGAGGCCACCCGCATCATCCGTACCCTGGAGGATGGTCTGGCGCCGGAGCGCCCTGCGGCGGTCCCCGCGGGCCTGGCGGCGCGCCTCGCCGGGCGTCACACCCCGGTGATCGCCATGACTGCCAACGCCATGGCTGGCGACCGCGAGCTTTGCGTGGCGGCGGGCATGGACGACTACGTGGCTAAGCCGTTTAAACGCGAGACGATAATCGAGACCCTGCACCGGGTGATGGACCGCCAGGTCGACCCCCTGGGGGACCCGGAACCGGCCGCGGTGCTGCGTGAGACGCTGCCCGTTCGGCCCGAGAGCAATACGTCTCCCCCGCGATGCGTGCTGGTCTTGTCGTCGTGCGTAGGGCCCGACCCTGCGCCACTAAACTAGCGACCAGCGGTGACCAGCAGCCAGGCGCCCCCGAGGTAGGAAAGCCCCACCACCCCCAAGGCCAGCCCCGGCTGGAGCCACTGGCCTGGCCCCAGGACCAGCACCAGGGTACCGCACAGGGCCAGGGTGGCCCCACTCAGGGCACGCGCGGACAGACCTCGGTTGGCCTCCTCTCCCCGGTGGTTGCCGTTGGTCTGCGCGATGCTGGCAGAGACCGTTCGGCGGGCCGAGAGATCCGCAGCGTGCAGGATGCGGTGGGCGACCAGGGGAAAATCCGGAAACTGATCCGCGATGGAGAGCAGGTTGCGTCGGGTCCGCTTCGCCAGGCCCTTGATGCCGACCTGATCGCGCATCCAGCGCTCCATATAGGGCTTGGCGGTGGTCCACAGATCCAGCTCCGGATAGAGCATCCGACCGAGGCCCTCGATATTGAGGAGCGTTTTCTCCAACAGGACCAACTGGGGCTGGACCTCCATGTCGAAGCGCCGGGCGGTCTGGAAGAGCCGCACCAGAAAATGCCCGAAGGAGATCTCGGCCAGGGGCTTTTCGAAGATCGGTTCGCAGACAGTACGGATGGCCGACTCGAACTCATCCACCCGGGTGCCGGGCGGTACCCAGCCGGACTCCACATGCAACTCTGCAACCCGCCGGTAGTCCCGCTCGAAGAAGGCGAGCAGGTTTTCCGCCAGATAGCGTTGGTCGTCGCTGGTCAGGGTGCCGACGATACCGAAGTCCACGGCGATGTAGCGCCCGCTGGGCTCCACGAAGATGTTGCCGGGGTGCATGTCCGCGTGGAAGAAGTTGTCGCGGAAGACCTGGGTGAAGAAGATCTCGACCCCGCGTTCGCCCAGGAGCTTCATGCTCACGCCCTGAGCCTTGAGCCGAGGCACGTCGGCCACCGGGGTACCGTAGATGCGCTCCATCACCAGCACCGAGGCGCGGGTCCAGTCCCAGAAAACCTCCGGGATATAGAGCATCTCGCTGTGCAGCCAGTTGCGCCGCAACTGGGAGCAGTTGGCCGCCTCCCGTTGCAGGTCCAATTCGTCGAAGATGGTCTTTTCGTATTCCCGTACCACCTCCACCGGGCGCAGGCGACGGCCGTCCGGCCAGTAGCGTTCCGCCAGGCGGGCGATGGTAAAGAGCAGATCCACGTCCTGGCGGATGGTCTTATCGATCCCCGGGCGCAGCACCTTCACCACCACTTGGGTACCGTCCTTGAGCCGCCCGGTATGGACCTGGGCGACCGAGGCGGAGGCCAGCGGGCGTGCGTCGAACTCGTCTAAGACCTCCCCCACCGGTCGGCCCCAGGCCTTCTCGATCAGGGCCTGGGCCTGTTCCCCGGGGAAGGGGGGGACCCGGTCCTGGAGCTTGGCCAGTTCCACCGCCAGGTCATCAGGCAGGAGGTCCCGGCGGGTGGAGAGGATCTGACCGAACTTGACAAAGATAGGCCCCAGTTCCTCCAGTACCAGGCGGACCCGCACCGGGTAGGCGGGCAGGTCCCGCCGCAGCCAATACCAGGGGGTTAGATACTGGATCCAACGCAGGGGCCGGAACAGATGGGTGGCGAGAATGACCTCATCCAGGCCATGCCGCAGCAGTACCCAATTGATACGAAACAGGCGCAGGGCCTGGCGGGGGCCGATCATCGGGTGCTGCCGTGCTCCGCCCGCGCCCCGGGCACCCGGGCGGCCAGCTGCGCGATGCGGGCGGCCAGGCGCTCCACGTCGTCCCGCAGGGTGTCGACCTGATTGAGAAAATCATCCAGTTCGTAGCGGGTGGGCAGCAGGCGGGACTCCTCGGTCAGATACTCCTTGAGGTTGGCCTTCACGGTCTCCCCGGTGCGCGCGCCCCAGTCACCCGCCGCCCGGACCGCCCGCCCAAGCTGATTGGCGATAGGGTCACCCAGGACTCGGGCCAGTTGCTCCTCCCAGTCCACGTCCAGCCCGGCCATGGCATCGCTCAGGCCCTGGGCGACGGCCGTGTCGCCCTCGATCCGAACCTTGCCGCCGCTCAGTTCCGCCTGCTTTTGCTTGGCCATCGCCATCCGCGCCAGGGCCAGGGGCGTGCCGCGGATCAGGCAGTCCGGGGTCGCGTCGTAGGCCCCAAAGACCTGGATGCGGTCGGGTCCCGGTATCAGGGTTACGCGGGCGCCCAAGCCATCGATCTCGATGGTGATGATGCGACCGTAGAGGGGCTCGAAGCCGCGGGCGCCCTCCGGGTCCAGGGCCAGGTAGCCGTTGAGCCCAGCCTCCGCGGCAGCCAAGAGGCTCGCGGGGATCTCGAAGGCCGGTCCAGGCCGGTCCTGGCCCTCATGGGCGTAATCGTCGGTCGTCACAGCTTGTACCCCCGGTGGATGGCGACCACCCCGCCCGTCAGGTTGAAGAAGTCGCAGCGCTCAAAGCCAACCCCTTCCATCATGGCGCGCAGGGTCTCCTGGTCCGGGTGCATGCGGATGGACTCGGCCAGATACCGATAGCTCTCCGCGTCGTTCGTCACCAGGCGGCCCAGGACCGGCAGCACATTGAAGGAGTAGACGTCGTAGACGCGGCTGAAGGCGCGGCTGGTGGGGTGGGAGAACTCCAGGATCAGGGCCCGCCCGCCGGGGCGCAGGATGCGGTACATCTCCGCGATCGCCCACTCCTTGTGGGTCACGTTACGCAGGCCGAAGCCGATGGTCACGCAATCGAAATGATCGGAGACAAAGGGCAGGCGCTCCGCGTTGGCCAAGGCATAGTTCAGGTTGCCCACCCGGCCCTTGTCGATCAGGCGCTCACGGCCGCGGGAGAGCATGGCCTCGTTGATGTCCGACATCACCACCTGCCCGGTCGGACCGACGATGCCGGCAAAGCGCTCCGCCAGGTCCCCGGTGCCGGCCGCCAGGTCCAGCACCCGCTGGCCGCGCCGCACCCCGGCCAGCGCCACCGCGTGGCGCTTCCACAGCCGATGGATGCCCAGCGACATCAGGTCGTTCATGATGTCGTAGCGGGAGGCCACGGAGTCGAAGACCTCCCGCACCCGCGCCGCTTTTTCCTCCACCGGCACCTGCTGATAGCCGAAGTGGGTGGTTTCTTGATCTGCTCGGGGTTTCGACATGGGCTTCGACCTGACCTCGCCTGCTCGCTCGTAATGGGTCGCGATTCTACACGAAGCCGCTCCCGGCCCGTTGGCCGCGGGGCGCTCAGGGTGCGATCCAGACTGATGTGGTCGGCGGAGTGTGAGGATGGGCAGGGCGAGCGCGATGCCCATCTGGAGCCTGCTTGAACACCGAGGCGTGTGTGACTAAACACCCTCGATTCTGCCGCGGCTCACAGGCGGCTTGACTCTGCGCGCTTAGAACGCATTTACGCGGCGCAGGCGTCTGCGCAGCCGCGGGCAGGGTGAGGTCGAGACCCCAGCCTTGGTCGGTCGGCGGACGGAGCGCAAGGCAGCCACCGGCCCCCAGTCCCGGAGCGGTAGGTGCGCGACGCGGCGGTTCGCGTTGCGCCATGTCAGGAAAAATCCCGACGGAGAAACCCCAATTTCCCCTCGGCCTCAAAAGCCCCTAGGATGCGCGCGACGCGCGCGAGCCCCGGCCCAACCAGACCTCAGATCGCGCCGAGACCAAGGCCGGTGACATCTGACCCAGGAGCACCCAATGAGACCCCTGCCCCTTTTTCTTTCGCTTTGCCTGGCCGTCGCCCTGCCGGTCCTGGCCGCCGATGACATCCGCGAGGAGCGGGTGCACTTCCAGGGCGGCACCTCGGGAACCACCGTCAAGGGCCATCTGCGCGGCCGGGATGACGTGGACTATGTGGTCGGGGCCAAGGCCGGACAGCATATGACCGTCGAGCTGCACACGGACAATCCGCAGAACTATTTCAACATTTTGCCGCCGGGGAGCAGCGACGAGGCGATCTTTATCGGCAGCAGCGCCGGCAACCGCTTCGACGGGACCCTGCCGGACAACGGTGACTATCGGATCCGCGTCTACCTGATGCGCGCCGCCGCCCGACGCGACGAACAGGCCCATTACCGCCTGAACATCCACATCGGCGGCGGACATCATCAAGAGTCCGCTGCACCGGCGGGTGACTTCGCGGATGGCCTGTCCGGCGGGCCGGACTTCTGGGAGGTGACTGGCGTCCCCCCCGGCGACACCCTCAATCTCCGCGCTGGTCCCTCGGCCCATGAGTCGGTGCTCGGAGAGGCCGGCAACGGCTCCGTCCTACGCAACCTCGGCTGCCGAATGACGGGTGGGCAGCGCTGGTGCCGAGTCGCCTCCACAGGGGGCTCAGGCGCCAGCGGCTGGGTGGCCGGACGCTATCTGCGCGAGTCGCCCTATCAGCCCTGAGCGGACGCGCTCTGCCGACATGGCCTCCCGCCTCAGGTCCTCGAATGCGAGGCAAGATTTGTCAACCTGGAGTCAACCGACGATGCATCTCTCCAAAACCACCCCTGCCCCCATCCTCGGCCTGCTGGCCCTGGCGCTGGTCGCCCCCGGCGCCGCCCTCGCCTATGACGAGAAGGACGCGATCCGCGACTGCGAGAGCCGCATCCGCAGCGAGTATCACCTGAGCGACCTGCGCGATGCCCATGCCGAGCGCCTGAACGACACCGCGCTGCATTTCAAGGTCCAGGGCCTGACGAAGGTGGATGGGGACAAACACCCCTGGACCTGCGAGGTTAAGAACCGCCACGTGACCATGGCCGAGTACAGCGGACCCAAGCCCGAGGGGATGAGCACCGCCCAGAAACTGGCGGTCGGCGCCGCCGCCGCGGTAGCCGCCGGGGTTGCTGTCAACGAGATGAGCAAGCAGAGCACGTCAAGCCACTCGGACTCAGGGGCCTCCGGGGCCGCGGGCCTCCAGGACCTGGTGGGCGCGCGGGGGAGCAGCGGTGAGTCGCAGCTCGGGAGCCGCGGCTACACCTATGCGTCCGGCAGCAAGGGTGGAGGCAGCTCCTACACCAACTGGCGCAAGGGCTCGCATTGCGTCAAGGTGCGCACGGTGGACGGCCATTACAAGTCCATCGTCGATGCGCCCATGGCCGATTGCCAGTAGGGCTTGGTAACGCGCAGGGCAGCCCGGGGCAAGGGCATGACTCGGCCATGGACCTGGTGCGCGCGGCACCCGATGCCTATGGTCTCGATGGCGCCCCCAGCGACGCGGTCATCTCCCAGACCCTGAGGCGACTCCTGGCCGAGGATCCGCAGGCACGCATCGTCCTGTTGACCGCTGCGACCATCCAGGAGCCCGCCTTTCGGTTTTTGCCCGAATACGGCGAGGACATCACCACGCACTGGGTATTTCGCATTGTCGCTCCTACCGGATGGCCCATGCTCCAATGGGCCATCGTCGATCCCCGCGGTGAGACCCCGGCCTACAGCTACGGGTTCGACTGATCAAGAACCGAGGATTCAACAAATGATCAAGCCGCTCTCAATCTCGCTCCTACTCGCGTCGTTCGCACTCGCCGGCTGCGTCGAGAGCAGCGCCACGAAGTCCACGGAGACCCCGGCCGTCACCGGCGGCGATCTCACCGGAGCGCCGGCCCGCGCCTGTCGCACGGCAATCGCCAAGAAGATGAACCGCCCGGTGAGCGATGTGGCGGTCTTCGACGTCGCGGAGTCCCAGGCCGGGATGACCGTCGAGGCGACCGTGGCAGGCGCCGAAGCACCCTGGCGCTGCTACACGGATCGCTCAGGCCGGGTCAGCAACGTGATGTATACCGGCAGCGAAGGCAAGCTGTGACCCGCCGCCCGGGCCTATCGCCCGCGATGCCTGGATCGCCTGGGGGCGGGTGCTGCGCTGCCAGCGCGGGATTTTGCTCGCCAACGACACCCGCTTCCTGATCCTGCCCGATGCTGGGTACGTGCCCAATCTGGCTTCACGCATGCTGGCGCTGAATCTGCGGTGCCTGTCGGCGGAATGGCAGTGCGTCGGGAGCCGAGCCTACCACCCCCGCTCCAACAGCGGCCTCAAGAACCGCCCGGTGTGTGAGTTGGGATCGGCCGCGACCTGCTCCGGCGTGCCGATGGCGATGACCTGACCACCCTTGTCCCCGCCCTCTGGTCCCAGGTCAATGATCCAGTCGGCGGTCTTGATGACGTCCAGGTTGTGCTCGATGACGATGACCGTGTTGCCGTGGTCGCGCAAGCGGTGCAGGACGTCCAGGAGCTGCTTCACGTCGTGGAAGTGCAGCCCGGTCGTGGGCTCGTCCAGGATGTAGAGGGTCCGGCCGGTGTCACGCTTGCTGAGTTCGCGGGAGAGCTTGACCCGCTGGGCCTCACCGCCGGACAGGGTCGTGGCGCTCTGGCCCAGGCGGACATAGGCCAGGCCCACGTCCAGCAGGGTCTGGAGCTTGCGGTGGATGACCTGCACCGGGGCGAAGAAGGTCAAAGCGTCCTCGATGGTCAGGTTCAGGACCTCGTCGATGGTCTTGCCCTTGTAGCGAATCTCGAGCGTCTCCCGGTTGTAGCGGCGGCCCTTGCAGGTGTCGCACTGGACATAGATGTCCGGCAGGAAGTGCATCTCCACGCGGATCAGCCCGTCGCCCTTGCACGCCTCGCAGCGCCCGCCCTTGACGTTAAAGCTGAAACGGCCCGGTCCGTACCCCCGGGAGCGGGCCTCCGGGACTGAGGCGAAGAGGTCCCGCACCATGCCGAACAGTCCCGTGTAAGTCGCCGGGTTGGAGCGGGGCGTGCGGCCGATGGGGCTCTGGTCGATGTCGACGATCTTGTCGAAGAGGTCCAGGCCTTCGATGGCCTGATGGGGGGCGGGCGTCACGCTGGCCCCGTTGAACTGGCGGGCGGCCACCGGGAAGAGTGTGTCATTGATGAGGGTGGACTTGCCGGAACCCGAGACCCCGGTGATGCAGCAGAAACTGCCGACCGGGATCGCCGCGTCCACGCGCTTAAGGTTATTGCCGCTGGCCCCCAGGATGCGCAGTTGGCGCGCTGGGTTCGGCGGGGTGCGGCTTGCGGAGATGGTGATGCGCAGGTCGCCTGACAGATAACGCCCGGTGAGTGACTTGGGGTTGGCAGCGATCTCGGCCGCGGTGCCCAGGGCGACCACCTCCCCGCCGTGGACCCCGGCGCCTGGCCCCAGGTCCACCACCAGGTCGGCGGCGCGGATGGCCTCCTCGTCATGCTCCACCACGATGACGGTGTTGCCGATGTCCCGCAGGTGGGTCAGCGTCTTGAGCAGCCGCGCGTTATCGCGCTGGTGCAGACCGATGGAGGGTTCGTCCAGGATGTACATGACGCCGACCAGGCCGGCCCCGATCTGGCTGGCCAGCCGAATCCGCTGAGCCTCCCCGCCGGACAGGGTCTCGGCGCTGCGCGCGAGGCTCAGGTAATCCAGGCCCACGTCCGTGAGAAAACGCAGGCGGGTGGCAATCTCTTGATTGATGCGGGTGCCGATCTCCCCGCGGCGACCGGGCAGGGTCAGGGCCTCAAACCAGGCCAGACACTCACCGATGGGCAGGGCGGCGATGGCCGGGAGGTTGCGGTCCGCGACGAAGACATGGCGTGCCGCCTCGTTGAGCCGTGCCCCGCCGCAGGCCGGGCAGGGTTTCACGGACAGGTACCTGGCGAGCTCCTCCCGCACCGCGGCGGAGTCGGTCTCCCGATAACGCCGTTCCAGGTTGGGGATGATCCCCTCGAATGTGCGGAGCTTCCCGCTGCCGTGCTCGTGGGGGAGCTTGAGTTTGAGCTTGTCCGCCCCTGAGCCGAACAGGACCACCTGGCGGGCCGCTTCCGGCAGGTCGACCCAGGCGGCGTCAAGATCGAAGCTGTAGTGCTCGCTGACCGAGCGCAACATCTGAAAGTAATAGCCATTGCGCCGGTCCCAGCCGCGCACCGCCCCGCCTGCCAGACTGACGGCGGGCTGGGCGACCACCTTGGCCGGGTCGACGAACTGCTCGACGCCTAAGCCGTCGCAGCTCGGGCAGGCCCCGGCCGGGTTGTTGAAGGAGAAGATGCGAGGTTCCAGCTCCGGGGTGCTGTAACCGCAAACGGGGCAGGCGAAGTTGGCGGAGAAGGTGACCTCCGGGCGCGCGGCCGCGCCTCCCTCGCCAGGGTCCAGGGGTGCAATACGCGCCGTACCGCCCGAGAGCGCCAGTGCCGTCTCAAAGGACTCCGCCAGGCGCAGTCGGAGATCCCCGCGCACCCGGAAGCGGTCGATGACCACCTCCAGATCGTGCTTCTTCTTCAGATCCAGGTCCGGCGGGCTGTCCAGGTCGCACAGGACGCCGTCGATGCGCGCTCGCACAAAGCCCTGGGCGTGCAGCTCCGCAATGAAGCGGTGATATTCCCCCTTGCGGGCCGAGACCACCGGGGCCAGGAGCATGAGTTTCTCCCCCTCCGGCAGGGCCAGTACCTGGTCCACCATCTGGGAAACCGTCTGGGCCTCCAGGGGTTCCCCGTGCCGGGGGCAGCGGGGGGTGCCGACCCGGGCGAAGAGCAGACGCAGATAGTCGTAGATCTCGGTGATGGTGCCGACGGTAGAGCGCGGGTTGTGGGAAGTCGTCTTCTGCTCAATGGAGATGGCAGGGGACAGGCCCTCGATGTGGTCTACATCGGGTTTCTCCATCACCGAGAGGAACTGGCGGGCATAGGATGACAGGGACTCCACGTAGCGCCGCTGGCCCTCCGCATAGATGGTGTCGAAGGCCAGTGACGACTTACCCGAGCCCGAGAGCCCCGTCACCACGATCAGGCGGTCCCGCGGCAGGTCCAGGTCGAGGTTCTTGAGGTTGTGGGTGCGGGCGCCGCGGATGCGGATCTGGTCCATGGTCGGGCCGGGACTCCTGGGGGTAGGGCAGGGCGGCCATTATCCCGGAAAGAGCCGCCAGCCATCAGATCGTCGGATGGGTCAAGCGCAGGGCGCCGATTCCTCCAAACCCCGGCGGCGGTCGGATGGACAGGCGTTCGCAGCGGACCCGTGACCCGGAGTCCGCGTGTTGATTGCGGACAGGCCCTTGGCCACGGCGCTGGGGCGGTCCATGGCGGCCTTGTCGACCAGCGTGATCTTGATGTCGTGACCGGCCTTCTTGGCCTCGTCCAGCCAGGGTCCGGCCTCGAAGGCGGCACCGGAAGCAGAATCCAAAGGCGCGCCATCTGCCGCCGATCTATCCTCTGGTCCTATACCACCGCGAACAGAGGTGGCACGCGCCGCTCTCATTTCACGACTTGGTCGCGCCATTGCCGGAAGTGCTGAAGCCGTTCGTGCCGCAATTCCGATACCACCTGCAGGACATCTCGCCGCGGAGCAAGGTCGAGATCAAGGGAGCGGTGCTGACCCGGTTGGTGCAACTGGCCCCACGCTACATCTTCACCGACCAACCCGTTGAGCGATTGCGGGAGCTGCTCAGGCTCATTGCTGAGATCAAGGACCAGTCGGAGGCGACGCGTATCCTGCGCACTCTGCTCGTCTATTACGCCCAAGCCAATCCGGTGCTGGACCGACAACAGAATCCGCACGATCGTCAACGGAGATGCCATCATGCCAACGCTAGCCGAGCAATGGGTCCAAGAGGGACAAGCCAAGGCCCTCCTGAACCAAATCGAGTACAAGTTCGGCACGCCAAACGACTCGGTGCGCCAGCGTATTGAAGAGGCCGACCCCGACACCCTTGCGGAATGGTCCCGCCGTATCCTCGATGTTGACAGTTTGGACGCCGTGCTGCATTGACAAGGATCCAGCCACAGAACCCGTCGCATTAGCGAGCGTCCACGAAACCTCAATGAATGCGCTCCGGTTCGCGCGCAATCCACTGCGGCCCCGTTTTTTCCCGGCATTATGTAGCAACTGCACATGATTACCCTGCGGCCGGACCCCTGCTCGCGGTAAGTCGTTAATGCGGCTACGCCGACCGGCGGATGAACAGGCTGCCAGCTCACGCGTAACCCGTTGATCCGAATATCGTGTGCAACTGCTACGTAATGCGGGATGTTGGTCTCGAGTGCGGACTCGAACAGGCGCGCACCGACGGCGAAGCGCTGCGTCACCCCGCGGGCGAAATCCCCGGTACAGGTCACGTCCGCGCAGCCGACATCCAGGGGGTGCGGCCTCGACATGATGTTGTTTCGAGGAGTATGCTGTAACCTTCTCGAAAAAAGAGAGAAGGCTTCGGCGTGGCGAAAGTAGTCAGAAGGACGGGGACGGAAGTGACGGTTGAAGTCACGGTGGATCTTCGGGGCACGTTGCTGGAGATGGAAGGGGCGATCCAGGAGGCGAGCAACGCGGTGGGCCGTTGTGTCACCGAGGAGGCGCTGACGCGCTTCGACACTGACGGCAGTCCGATTCGCGTCGGGGCGATGAAGCTGACCGCACGCGGGCGCGATCCCAAGGACTATCAGAGCCCGTACGGGGTCGTGCGCGTGGAGCGCCACGTCTACCAGAGCTCGCGCGGGGGGCGGATTTACTGCCCGCTGGAGTACCAGGGGCGGATCATCCGCGGGGCCACGCCGCGCTTCGCCAGCCAGCTCAGCCACAAATACGCGCAGCTCAACGTGCGTGCGGTGCAGACGGATTTTGAACAGAACCATGGCCGTCAGGTGGCCACGTCCTATATTCAGAACGTCGCCGAGTGGGTGGGCAGCATTGCCGCGGCCAAGGAGGAGAATTGGGCGTACGAGATGCCGAAGCTCGGTGCGCGCATCGACACCGTCATGGTCAGCCTCGATGGGGCCATGATCCCGATGGCCGACAGCGCGGGCTACCGCGAGGCGATGGTCGGCACGCTCTCGTTCTACGATCCGGAGGGTGAGCGAGCGCACACGATCTACCTCGCCGCCGCGCCCGAGTACGGTAAGGGCGAATTCTATCAGCGCATGACGCGCGAGATTGACCGGGCCAAGCAGCACTCTCCCGACGCGCTCTACCTGGGGATCGCCGACGGTGCCTCCAGTAACTGGAGTTTCCTCGAGCAGCATACCGAGCGCCAGCTGATCGATTTCTTCCACGTCAGCGAGTATGTCGGCACGCTGGCACAGGCGCGCTATCCGCAACACAATGCCGAGGACAAACGCTCGCACTGGCGCCATCAGCAGTGCACCGAGCTCAAGCGCGATCGCAACGCCGTGGACCGGCTCATCGAGGAAGCAGCTACCCTCTCGCGGCGCACCACCCTCTCGCAGGCACTTCGCGACGGCGCTTACAGCGCTTGGACCTATCTCAACAATCATCGTCACCAGATGGACTACCCCGGCTTGCTCGCCGAGCGTCTGCCAATCGGCTCGGGCGTGACCGAGGCCGCTTGCAAGACCCTCGTCAAGCAGCGTCTGTGCGCCTCTGGGATGCGCTGGAAGACCAAAGGGGCCAAAATCATTCTCAGCCTGCGCTCGCTGGTCCACACCACCGGACGCTGGGCTCAGTTCTGGGAGAAAGTCGATCGATTTGGCGCGGAATGCTGCTGAGGACATCATGTGGAGGCCGCACCCCATCCAGGGCGTGATTGCCTTTCAGGCTAACCCGGTAGCCCCAGCCGTGCGCCTGCAGCCACGCCAACAGTGGCGCCGAGGGATAGAACCGGTCGGGCCGCCAGGAGTACCGTCGCCGAGGCCGGCAGCCAGCCGAGGACGATCTCCAACAGGGCGCCTTGCGCATCGAATCCGAGGTTGGCCGCGCCAGCACAAGACTCTTGCCTCGGACCAAGCAAAACGCAAGACCTGGCCTCCCCGACCCTGGTATCTCCCCTGAAAACTGACCTGCCCCAACGCGAGATCGTCACCGCCTCGACGTCCGGTTATCACGTCCGACGGCGATAACAGCTCCGGCGATGTCTTTTCAGCCCGCGATGCTGCAGCGACTCATCGCCAGGAGGACGAGCAGCAAGGCAAACAGCCACCACCACCGGCGATTGCCGGAGACGGACGCGGGAACCGGCCAGGGTTGTATCGGTTCGTCGGGTTCGACCGTGTCACCGGGCTCGAGTGCCTGGATGCTGGTGGTGATCCTGGCGACCCCATGATGGGTCACAGGCAGGACGTAGAACCGGTCGGCAAGGCGAATGGCGCCACGCAGGCGGTGACTCCACCCCAAGACCTTCCCCTCGTGAACCAGGTGATAGCCGAAGCTGCTCTGCAGGCCGAGGATGACGTAGCGCCGCCCGTCGATGACCTCCCGCTCGCCGGTATCGTGGTAGCAATGCACCCGACAGGTCGGAAAGAGTGTGTCGATCATGAGTTGGGCGACTTCGGGGTTGGGAACCATGCCTTGGTCATAAGCATACGCATTGAGGGAATTGACGAGAATCTTCCAGCTCACTGGGCTCGCCGTCGCCTGCCCTCGTGATCGCAGCCAGGCCGCGAGTCGCCGGCAGTGCGGCGCGGGGCTGAGGGGCCGCCGGATCGATCTGCTCCGGCATGTTGTAGACTTCGACCGCAAGGTAGACATCCCGGTGGTCCGACGCGATCGGAGCGAGGCCGACCACGCTGATTTCGGCCTCCCGGTAGACACTGGACGCCCCCAGGATGTCCATGTTGCGATAGACGCTCGGGCTCACGAAGGTGAGACCGGCGCCGGATAAATCCGCGGACAGGCACTGAAACCGGGGCCGCGTGCCGCGTCGGATCGCGTCCGCCAGGTCTGCCGGCAGGGTCCAGTCGAAGCGGATGTCCTTGCCTGGAATCGGCGTTGCCCGGTCGGGTAGCGGTGCCAGGTTGCCCTCGCCCTCACGAATCACGGTCCAAGGCTCTCCGGCATCACAGACCGAGCCCCAGTTAGCGATGGCGAAGCGAGCTCGGACCTGGCCCTCTGCCAATTGCGCACCGCTGTGATTCGTGGGTCGGGCGAATAGGGTGTTCGGTCGGTCCGGGTCGACCTCGCTCGCAGGGATGCCGGGTGTGCCCATGGTGAGCCAGTGCAGGGAAATGCCGTACCCAGTGGCGTACGAGGGCGTGTCCTGGCTGCCTAGGTGGTATTCCTCATAGCGTGATGGGGCTGGCCAGATCCGCTGTCCCCTGTCGGTTGAGAATCGGACATCCTGCGTTGTACCAAATCGGAGAATGCCGCCCGCGGGGTCCGCTGTGCCACCGGCCGGGTTCAGCGGGGTATAGATGTCGAAGCAGTACCACATCCGGAAGCCACCGTCGGCGTCAACGGCGATTCCCGCGTCGTCGCCCGGGGCGCCGTCGGCGACCAGGGGTACCTGCATCTGCACGGCCCAGAGATTGACGGCTGGAGCCAGGTTGGAGGCGGGAGCACGCCAGACGCGGGTCGTGCGGTCTGTCCAGGCGGGTATGCGCGGAAGCGGTTGGAATCGCCCCTGCGCATCCAGGGTGCCAGCCACAATCCGGGCCGCCGGCTGGGCCGCCACGCTCGTGTCCTCCGCATAGATGGTGATCTCGAGCAGCAGCGGGGCCGAGGTCGCGGACGCTGCAAACCCGACATAGAGCCGGTCCCGATCAGGGCTCGAGGCCGCGGCGAACCGCACGTGCCAGGCGAGATACAGATACCGGTTGTCGTTGGCGACGTGACCAAAGGCCATGAACATCGCCTCCTCGGCCGTCCCTCTGCCGAAGGGGCGCCGATAGGCTTGCGGCCAGAAGGGAAGGTCCAGCTCGGTGGAGTACCCCCCTGGTGCGGGAGAGACGATGCTTGGATCCCACCAATTGGGCAGATTCGGACCATTGACCAAGGGTATGCATACGGACATGGTACTTGCTCCGGTCGTCGAGAGAGTGACTCGATCCGCATTCGCGAGGCCGGGATTTCTCGTCGTTTGCGGCAGCACATGGAGGTGCCACCAATCTGAAGGCACCTGAGCGTGTGAAACATTCAGCGTGCCGGGCGGGGTGTCTCTTGGACGCCTTCCTGCCCGTAGTCAGTATAGAACGGATAGGAAATTCAACCACCCGAGACCGGATATGGCCCTGATCCCAACCCCGGTCAGGGCGGAGGGCAAGGCTCGATGGCTGAGGAAGGCGGGCTGGTGGTTGGACTGGAGCAGCGCGCGAGAGCGGCGGCCGGTCTGGCCAGAGTGAAGCGCCGCGGTAGGCATCGGCCCGGTACGACCGGGATCGTCCAGCACCGTGAGCCGCAGTGTCGGCGAGGCAGAGCGCTCACCAGGAGATACGCTGGTCGAACTGAAATTCCGGTGTGGGTTGCCCCAGCGCATCCCAGTCCGGCAGCGGTGCGAGCAGATCATCCCAGGCGGGCGGTCCTCGGGCCGGGGCGACGCGCGGGGGTTGTGCCGGTTCGCCCAGGTGGATGAGGATGCGCTGAACTGGCTCCGTCGCGGTGACGAAGGCCATCAGGCGCAGTTCGGCGCCGCACTGTGGGCAGACCAGCGGGAAGATGGCGAACAGCCTCCCATGGTAGCGATGGCGATGGCGGCGCGGCGGCGGCCAGCCTGTTCTCAAGCTGGGCGGCGAGCCGGTCAAGCAGTTCCACGGGCGTACGGGACAGCGCGGTCCGGCCGTCGGGCTGGGGTTTGGGCAGCCGATAGATGACCCTATCGGGGTTGACCTGGGTCAGCCGTTTCAGGGCGAACGCCGGGCGGGCGCAGTAGCGCAACAGCTGTTCCAGTCCGGCGCGAGCGTCGTCGGCAATTCGCACCGCGGCGTCGAGGGAAAAGCCACCGTGCTCCCAGGCCAGCATCGCTTCGGCGTCCGCAGGTACCAGCAGCCCGCTGCGGGCGAACCACCGTAGCGCCCGGCGGCGCACCCGCGCCGCGATGGCCGCGAGCGCCTCCGGGGTCAGGGCTTGAGCGGGTCGGAACTGGACCCGGCCGGCGGGGCCGGCCTCGAACACCCCGTCGAGGACGCAGCAGTGGAAGTGGACGTGGCGGTTCAGTGCCGCGCCGAACCGGTGGACTCCCGAAGGTGGCGCTCGACCACGCGCAGGAAGATGTGGAGCACCGCACTGGGGGCCCTGGGTTCGCGCTCCAGATACCAGCGCAGTCGCTTGGGCACGGCGAGGACCCACTGGCGCACAGGCAACGGCGGGACCACGTGATCGACCAAGTGCGCGGCGGTCTCCGCCATGCGCCGCGTGGTGCAGGATGGGCAGAGACCCCGGCCCTTGCAGGAGAAGGTCAGTAGGAAGTCGTGGCCGCAGGCGGCGCATCTGGCCCGGGTGAAGCCATAGGACAGGACGCCGCAGCCCCATGGAGGTGATGGGGTTGTGGGTGAGGAGCAAATCGCCTGTAATTCATGGCCGCCGGCCGGTGAAAACGTCAAAGGCCCGGACGCTGACCGGCGTCAGCGCCTCCCTTCTCGGTCTCTACTCAGGTCTCTGGCGGACCTGTCGGCGCTTTACTTGTAGGAGACGGCTTTGTCGATCAGGTCCACGTGCTTGCGCTGGTCCTTGTTGTCCATGCAGAGCTTGATCATGACCTTCATGGCTAGGCGCTCCTCGGCATCCATGTAGAAAAGACCGCGGCGGCAAGTCATCCGCTCGAGCAAGCGGCGGAGCGCATGAGGCGCGTTGCATGTAACGTCGAGCCAAAGCATAGTCGACGGCAGTCGAAACCGAGCCAAGACACGGCACAATGAGGGCAAGTCGGAGGGGGTTAAGCAGAATCGGAAGCGATTGCGCGCCTCGGGGCTGCGGCCGATTCGAATCTGGGTGTCCGATACGCGAAGACCGGGTTTCGCCGAAGAGTGCCGACGTCAGTCGCGCCTCCTGCTCGACGATCCGCCGGAGCAGGAAACTCTGGATTGGCTCGAGCGGATCGCCGATCGGACAGGCTGGGAGTGACACGCGGCGATTTTGTAACCGTTGCCCTGCAAGGGGACTGCGCCGAACCTTGTCCTGCGCTGGTGATCGAGTCCGACCTATTCGACCTTCACCCCTCGGTCACCGACGCGCTAAGCCTTGAGCAGGACGCCGAGGGTACCGGTCACCCGCAAGCCCGCGGCGTGGGCCCCTCGACGGCCGAGCCATAAGCAGCGCCTTGCAGGCCGGTGCGACAGCGACGGGAAAATCCTCCCGAAGCATGGGTCGGATACAAACCGGGCGCAAGATCGACGGTCAAGGGTGGACGATCTCCAAGTCTCTACAAATCTTCCGCACCATCGGCTCCTTGATCTCTGCGTGTCGGGGTACCGCAGAGAGTTGGCCCGAGCTCGGATTGCGCCAAATCGCGTGCCGCGATCCTTCGCGCGCCAGCTCGCAGCCATGACGGCGAAGGTGGCGGACAAGCTCAGAGCGTTTCACAACACCAAGGGGATCTCTTCGTAGTCTCCCATCGCCTCACGTAACGCCGCCTCGCGGTGCAGGGCGAGGATATCGTTGGCCGCCTCACGCAGGCTCGCCAGGAGCTCATCTCTTGTCCTCTCCTGGGCGTTGGCTCCAGGAATCTCCTCGATCCAACCGATCCACCAGTCGCCGTCACGTTGGACAATGGCCGTTACTTGGGCTTGCATTGGGCTCCAGGGTTGCTTCCAAGGGTTGAGAGGTTCTCGGGAAGTCCTCGGCGATCTCGTCAGCGCTCGCCCCTTCGGCGAGGCTTGCCACCGCGGTTCTCAGGGTCACCCGCGTGCCTTTGATCACCGACTCGCCGCTGCAGACCTGGAGGTCTCGGGCGATGTGGCTCAGGTAGTCCATATGGGCTTCCGCAAGTGGCTCATAGGTGCCGAGAGATCTTAGCACCGGATGCGGCCGAGGGAGCCGTCGCCCGCACTCGTGGACAAAGCTGCACTGTTGGAGCCTGAGCCGGCAAGATGCCAGCGCTCCCAACGAAAAAAGCCCGGGCGCCTTGCGGCGTCCGGGCTTCCTCCTCGGTCTCTACTCAGGTCTCTGGCGGACCTGTCGGCGCTTTACTTGTAGGAGACGGCCTTGTCGATCAGGTCCACGTGCTTGCGCTTGAACACGGTCCAGCTCTTGTTCTCGCGGTCATAGATGGAGTTGACGAAGCACTTCCAGTTTTCGTCGTCCACGGTGTTGAAGTCCATCCGGTAATAGAAGCCCGGGTAGCGGGACTCCTCACGGAACTGGATGTGCTTCATGTGCGCTTCAGCGGCCAGGATGCGGTGGTAGTTCTCCCAGGCCCGCAGCAGCTCGTGCAGGTCTTTGGCACGCATCTTCAGCGCATCTTCCTTCAGCATCTCCAACTTGTGCTCGGCCACTTCCATCATCTTGGCGTTGGTACGGTAGTAGGTCGCGACACCGGCCACGTACTCGTCCATGATCTTCTGCAGACGGAACTGCAGCATCCGCGGGGTGATGTAATTGGGGTTCACATCGATCGCGGTGGTGTAGTCCTTATGCTCCAGGAAGTTGCGCACCGGCCGGTAGATCTCTTCCATCAGCGCGTCGACGGTGGTGTCCAGTTCCGGCTTGTGGTCCTTGTTGTCCATGCAGAACTTGATCATGGCCTTCATGGCCAGGCGACCCTCGGCATGGGAGCCGGAGGAGAACTTGTGGCCGGAAGCGCCCACGCCGTCGGCGGCGGTGAAGAGCCCCTTCACCGTGGTCATGGAGCGGTAGCCCCAGTTCCAGCCGGAGGGCAGGTGGCCGGGGACCTTGTCGGCCTCGGCATGCTCCTCGGAGGTCGGGGCGCCCAGGTCCGTGGGGCCGGAGACCCAGATGCCGCAGCAGCCGGAGTGGGACCCAAGCAGGTAGGGCTCGGTGGGCATCAGTTCGGAGTTCTTCTTCTCCGGCTCGATGTTCTCACCCGCCCAGACCCCGGCCTGACCGATGCACATGTCCAGGAAGTCTTCCCAGGCCTCGGCCTCCAGGTGCTTGATCTCCTTGGGGGTCATGGTCTCGGCGAGCTTGCCCAGGGCGCTCACGGTGTCCATGTAGATGGGGCCGCGGCCTTCCAGCATCTCGTTGAGCATCACGTGGTTACGCAGGCACGAGGGCGTCACGTAGGCACGGTTGTAGGGGCCGTAGGGCTCCAGCAGCTTCTGCGCCTCGGGCTTGGACAGGTACTCCTCACCATAGGCGTTGATGGCCTTGGACTTGAACAGCAGGAACCAGGCGCCGACCGGGCCGTAGCCGTCCTTGAAGCGGGCGGGGACGAACCGGTTCTCCATCATGGTCAGTTCGGCGCCGGCCTCGGCGGCCATGGCATAGGTCGAACCCGAGTTCCACACCGGGTACCAGGCGCGGCCCGTACCTTCACCGACGGAGCGGGGACGGAAGATGTTCACGCAGCCGCCGGCCACCAGCAGACAGGCCTTGAACTTGTAGACGAACAGCTTGTGGTCACGGGTGGAGAAACCGACGGCACCGGCGATCCGGTTCTTGTCGTTCTTGTCGTTGACCAGCTTGACGATGAAGACGCGCTCCTGGATGCGCTCGGTGCCCAGGGCCTTCTTGGCGGCCTCGGCGACGATCCACTTGTAGGACTCGCCGTTGATCATGATCTGCCACTTGCCGGAGCGCACCGGCTTGCCGCCCTCGACCAGGGGCTTGCCCTCGTCGCCGGGCTGCTTCCAGATCGGCAGACCCCACTCCTCGAACAGGTGCACGGAGTCATCCACGTGCCGGCCCAGGTCATAGGCCAGGTCGTCGCGGGTGATGCCCATCAGGTCGTTGGAGACCATGCGGGCATAGTCAGCCGGGTCGTTCTGACCCAGGTAGGTGTTGATGGCGGACAGGCCCTGGGCCACGGCGCCGGAGCGGTCCATGGCGGCCTTGTCGACCAGCTTGATCTTGATGTCGTGACCGGCCTTCTTGGCCTCGTCCAGCCAGGGGCCGGCCTCGAAGGCGGCACCGCAAGCGCCCATGCCACCACCGATGAGGAGGATGTCGACCTCTTCTTCGATGACCTCGGGGTTTCCAAATACACCTGCCATTTCAATACCTCTGCGTTCTCGACTGTTTGCGTGGCGAGACCTGATTGGGTCAGGTCCTTAGGCTGGGCGCGGCTTACTTGCGGATGAGCTGACTGGCGTCGGCGGCGTGCAGGCCGTCGGTGCCAATGGTGAAGTAGCCGGCCTTCTCGATGTTGGCGATGTCGGCGCTGGGCTTGTTGCCGTAGGGGTCGATGGAGCCTTCCGGGGTGGTGCGGATCGGGAACTTGAAGCGCTTCATGGTCCCGTTACGGAACTTGATGGTCCACATGATGGAATCAGTCCCGCGCAGGGGCTGCACGGAGGCGCCCATGGGGACCACGTCCGCGTAGTGGCGGCACTCGATAGCCTGCTGGGGGCAGATCTTCACGCAGGAGTAGCATTCCCAGCACTGCTCCGGCTCCTGATTGAAGGCCTTCATGGCGTGACCGGTGTCGGAGCCGTCCTGGTCCAGCTTCATCAGGTCATGGGGGCAGATGTACATGCAAGCGGTCTTATCCTGGCCCTTGCAGCCATCGCACTTATCGGTACGCACAAAGGTTGGCATAGCGTTCGAACTCCAAACTGTGATGATGTGCCGCCGGCATGGGCAGCCCGGTAGACCCCTGACTGGTGACCCCACAAGGGCTCAGGCTGCCTCCCAGGACTCGACGCGGGGCGGTGTGGCGGTGCGGGGCCCTATAATCCGCGGAAAACCGACAGGGCCTATCCTTAACTTCCGGTCTGACTCCCGGGCCTTGCTGAGCGGGAGGTCCCTAAGCTACATCTGACCGGTGCGTCGCGCCGACGTGCGGCGGGCTGACTCGCGTTTGGCCCTCATCTCACGGTGGTAGGAGATCGGCGCGGCCGGGGCCGGAGTGACGCGAGTGCGGCAGGGTAGTGACAGGGCTGGCCCGGTGTCAAAACAGTATTTCCGTTTAGGTTCATAAGTCCACTTTATTAGGTGATTCTGATTCTGAGGGACGTGAAAATGGTCTTTAACCCCTGGGCCTCGGTCGCCCGCCCAGCTCGGCGTTGGCCCTTGCCCGCGGGGCCGGTTACTGTCAGGCCACCAAGCAAGCAGTGTGGAATCAGCCCATGCGCCTCCCCCGTGTCTATCTGGACCAACCCCTGAGTTCCAGCGCCCCCCTGCGCCTGCCGGAGGGTCCCGCCCGGCATTTGACCCAGGTCTTGCGACTGGGCCCCGGGGATGCCCTCCTGTGCTTCAATGGCGACGGCCGGGACCGCAGCGCGCGCGTCCTGGAAGCGGGCCGACAGGGCGTGGTCCTGGCGGTCGAGGGGGCTGGCGACCTGGAGCCGGAGCCCAGCCTGCGTATTCAGCTGGCGCTGGGCATTTCCCGGGGAGAGCGCATGGACTATGCGATCCAGAAGGCGGTGGAACTGGGGGTCGTCGGCATCCAGCCGCTTTTTACCGAGCGCAGCATGGTGCAGCTCAAGGGTGAACGGCGCGACCGCCGCCTGGCGCACTGGCGGGGCGTTCTGATCGGCGCCTGCGAGCAGTCGGGGCGCCGCCGGCTCCCGATGTTGGCGACTGTTCAAGAACTGGCTGACTGGCTCGCCGCGGACCCCAAGGGCGTGCTGTTGCTGGATCCCCGGGCGCCCCGGTCCCTGGCTCAAGGTGAACGGCCCGGGTCGGAGGTCACCCTCCTCGTGGGACCCGAGGGTGGACTGAGTCCGCAGGAGCGGAATCTGGCGAGCCGCCATGGCGTGACGGGCGTGCGGCTGGGGCCGCGAATCCTGCGTGCGGAGACCGCACCGCTTGCCGCCATTGCGGTGCTTCAGGCCCTGTGGGGGGACTTTCGGGACTGACCAGAGAAACCGGCGCGAGCGATGCGCTTCCTTCGTCCCCCGATACACGTTGCCATGACCTTTGACCCTTAACCTTCAGCCCTGGACGAGCTGAACAATGACTGCGTCTGATCAGTGTTCCGGCGGGACTCAGACGCTATCCTGGCACTCCAGGTGCGGGTCCAGCCCCCGCGTTTGGTCTGACTATGAACGCCTCCATCGACAGCCCCCACTTTTTGTTACGTCGTCTGCACTCACTTTTCGGGTTGGTGCCGGTGGGAGCCTTCCTGGTTTTTCATCTGTGGGAGAACTCCCAGTCCCGCCTGGGGGCAGAGCACTATAACCGGGAGGTGGTGGCGGCCCTCCAGGGCATGAACTACCTACCGGTGCTGGGAGATCCTGGTCATTGCCTTGCCGCTCCTGTTTCATGCGGGATATGGCCTGGCGATCCTCCGCCAGGGACGCCCCGAACTGCTCCGTTATCCCTATCTGCGCAACCGGCTCTATTGGTTCCAGCGGGTCTCGGGGGTCGGCATCCTTGCCTTTCTGCTGCTCCACGTGGGCTTGACCCGTTTTCAGGGGCTGTTAGAGCCGGCGGTCCGGGTGGACCTTTACGGACACATGCAGCGGATGCTGGCCCAGCCCTGGTTCTTTTCCCTTTACCTCATCGGGCTCCTGCTCGCAGTCTTTCATCTGGCCAATGGCCTCGCCACCATGGGCATCGTCTGGGGGCTCACGACCTCGGCCCGGGCCCAGGCCCTGGCAGGCTTCAGCTGCGTCGGGCTCGGGTTGGTGCTCTCGATTCTGGGCCTGCACGGGATGATCGGCTTCCTGCCATGAGCGCGCCGAACGTGATCGTGGTCGGCGGTGGCTTGGGCGGCCTCTGGGCGACCCTGGCGATTGCTGACGCGGGCTTCCCGGTGCAGGTTTTCTCCCTCTTTGAGGTCAAGCGCAGTCATTCGGTCTGTGCCCAGGGGGGCATCAACGCGGTGCTGGATACCAAGGGCCAGCACGACTCCATCCATCAGCACATCCTGGACACGGTAAAAGGCGGGGAGTACCTGGCCAATCAGCCCCCGATCAAGAGCCTGTGTGAGGAGGCGCCGGGGCTCATCCACACCTTTGAGCGCATGGGCGTGACCTTCTCGCGCACCCCGGAGGGGCTCCTGGACCTGCGGCTCTTCGGCGGCGTGAAGAACAAGCGAACGGTCTTTGCCGGGGCCAGCACAGGCCAACAACTCCTCTACGGGGTGGACCAGCAGGTTCGGCGGCTGGCGGCCGGGGGGCGTGTCAGCAAATACGAGTTCTGGGAGTTCCTCTCCCTGCTCCTGGATGGGAAGGGCACCTGCCGGGGGATCGTTGCCATGGACCTGCACAGCCTCGAGGTGCGCGCCTTCCCCGCGGACGCCGTGGTCATGGCCACCGGCGGGTACGGACAGATCTATGCCCCCAAGACGACGACCTCCACCAACGCCACCGGGGCGGCGGCCAGCCGCTGTTATCAGCAGGGGGCCTGGTTCGCCAATGCTGAATTCTTCCAGTTTCACCCCACGGCCATGATCGGACGGGATAAGAACCGGCTCATGAGCGAGGCCGCCCGGGGCGAGGGCGGGCGCATCTGGGTGCCCCGGAACCCGGAGGATCCGCGCCGGCCCCGGGTCATCCCGGACGCCGAGCGATTCTATTTCCTGGAGGAGTTCTTCCCCGCCTATGGCAACACGGTGGCCCGGGACGAGGCCGCCCGGGCCATCTGGCGAGTCACCCACCAACTGGGGCTTGGCATCGGCGGCGGGGACCGGGTCTATCTTGATCTGACCCACCTGGATCGCCGCCTCGTCGAAGCCCGGCTGGGGGCCATCCTGGAAATCTACCGCAAGTTCGCGGGAGTCGATCCGCTGGATGAGCCCATGGAGATCTTCCCCGCCGCCCATTACGCCATGGGCGGGCTCTGGGTGGACTTCGAAAAGGACCCGGCGACCGGCGGCATGAAGGCCGGCAGCCCTCGCAACCATGCCACGAACCTCCCCGGACTCTACGCCTGCGGTGAGTGCGACTATGCGTACCACGGTGCCAACCGGCTCGGGGCCAACTCGCTCCTGTCCGCGAGCTTCTCGGGAAGGGTGGCGGGGGAGTCCGTGGTCAGCTACCTCAAGGGTCAGACCGGACTGTCGACTGGGATTCCTGCGGCGGATCAATCCGCCGAGGTGGCCCGCCAGGCGGCTATCAACCAAGGGCTCATGGACGCCCAAGGCGCCAAGCACGGCCGCGGAGAGAACGCCTATGGCCTGCATCGGCAGCTCGGTGCCCTGATGACCGGTAAGGTGGGCGTGGTGCGGGCCAACCCGGAGTTGGAGGTGGCCCTGGAGGAACTTGGGGAACTGGCCGAGCGGGCCGCAGCCATCGATCTCAAGGAGACCGGCACCTGGGCAAACCAGACCCTGGTCTTCGCCCGCCAGGTGCAGGACATGATTGCCCTGGCCCAGGTGGTGACTCACAGTGCCCTGGCCCGGGACGAGTGCCGCGGGGCCCACTACAAACCGGAGTTCAAGCTCCCGATCCCGGCGGACAAGTTCCCCGGGGACCCGGAGTTCGAGGTCTATCGGGCGGGTTGGCAGGCCAACAACGACCAGTGGCTCAAGACCACGATCGCCGCTCACCTGCCCGGTGGGGCGGTGATCAGCTACCAGACGGTGGATACCAGCGTTTGTCCGCCGACTGAGCCGCGGGATTATCGCTAAGACAAGGTCAAGTGCTAAAGGTGAAAGGTGGAGACTATCAAACTGAGGATCCGCCGGCAGGATCGACCGGACAGCGCGCCCTACTGGCAGGACTTCGCCATTCCCTATCAGCCGGAGCATAACCTGGTCTCGGTCCTGATGGTACTGCGGGAACAACCGGTGACCGTCGACGGCCGACGGGTGGACCCGGTGAACTGGGAGCACAACTGTATGGAGGAGGTCTGCGGCGCCTGCGCCATGTTGGTCAACGGTCGGCCGCGGCCGGCCTGCTCAGCCCTGGTCGATGACCTGATCGGGGACGGGACCCAGCCTTTGGTCCTGGAGCCCCTGCCCAAATTCCCGGTGGTGCGAGACCTGGCGGTGGATCGCTCCGCCATCGATTCCGGCCTGCGCCGGGTCCTGGCCTGGGTCCCCATCGACGGGGCCTGGGATATCCATCAGGGCGCACCGCGCATCTCCCCCCGGGCCTGGGCGGCCAACTATCCCTACAGCCGCTGCATGAGTTGCGGCTGCTGCATGGCCGCCTGTCCCCAGTTCCATGCAGGCTCAGATTTCATCGGGCCGGCGCCCTTGGCCCAAGTGCGGCTGATGAACGCCCACCCCACGGGTCAATTTGAGCGGGCCGAGCGCCTGCACGCCATCATGGGTGAGGGCGGGCTCTCGGACTGCGGTAATGCCCAGAATTGCGTGCGGGTCTGCCCCAAAGAGATCCCCTTGACCACCGCCATCGGGGAGTTGGGGCGGCAGGTCACGGTGCAGATGGTCCAGGACCTCTGGGCGGGGGTGGTTGAGGAGAGTTGCCGACCGGTCCGCCGGGCAGCCAGGCAGGCGATGGATGCGGTGGTGTCCCCCCTGCGGTGGCCTCAACCGCTGCGGACGTTCTCCAGACCACAGAGGGAAAAATAGGCGTCGGCGAAGGCTCGGTCAGCGCCCAGGATGTGGCCGAGTATCCAATGGCGGATAAACTCTTGCGTGGTTTCCTCGAAGACGCGGACATCGCGCGCCCGACAGTCGCTCACCATGGCGTCGAATTCGGCCATGAGGGCCAAGTGCTCCGCCTGGTGTTCCGCGAGCCGCGGGTACTTGATGGCGCGCATGAAGGCTTCTTCCCGTTCACAGTGGGCGCGAACCTCCTCGCCAAAGCCGGTCAGGGCCTCGATCAGGTCCCCAGGTCCGGCAATCGGGGATGGCCCCGGGGCCCGAATTCCGTGGGGTGGATCAGCCAGGGCCGCTGCCTGGGGACAGAACCGCAGGCAGATGTCCAAGAGATGCCCGATCAGGGTGCGGTGGTCCGCGTCCACGGGATCGATCCCCAGTGCCCAGTCATCCTGCCAGGTCAACAGCTTCATCGTCGGGGCCCTCGGGTGGTCGTCGCCATTGCGACGGGGGCGGCCTTAGGCGATTGCCGGAAAATCATGTACCACTTCGCGAAGGATTTTCGTCTGCCTTCAAGAAGCGCCGACAGGAGCATAGCGGGGCTCTGTGACTGTCGGTGCGACGCCGAAGGCGGGCGAAAAGACGAGCGAGGTGGTACATGATTTGACAGAAATCGCCTTAGTCAGCGGCGGCGTAAAGGCACCACGCGGTGCTCGCCGATCGGTGCGATCGCCTCGCGCTGACGTTCCAATGCCAGGCGGAGCGCCGCCCGGGTCTCGCCGATCAGCCGCCGCTGGGTCTCCGCCAAATCAGGAAAGTAGTAAAGGATCTCGCAGGGCACCGGCTCCGTGAGGCTGTCCCGTGCGCCGGGCCGCGGGCGCCAGGCGAGGCGGATCAAGCGGCCGCCGACGCCGTCCTGATGGGCATAGCCGCCTGCGGCGTCCACGAAGATGATCTCCTCCCGCTCGATGACCGCCTGATATTGCATGGTCCGGACGGGCAAGAAGCAGCAGGTCCCGCCACACCGTTTCAGGACCCGTTGCAGGCTATTGTGAAGGTCCGCCGGTAGTGCGCTGGATTCCCGGGCGAAGGCCTGATCCGGTCTGAAGAAGGTCTCACGGACCTGAAAGCCGGTCATGGCGCGCGGGGCAGGGTGCTCAGGTCTCGTCGCTGAGATCCGGGTCCCAGCCCGCGGCCCGGGCCTTGGCCACCGCCGCGCCGTAGATGCGGGCGTGGCGCTCAGCCAGTTCCGGGGGCAGGCGGGAGACGAGGTGCCCGTAAGGCTGCCAGGCGTCATGAACCTTGTCGTACAGGGCCTCGACCCCCTGGATGGTCCAGCCCGCGCAGGTCTGCTCCTCCGGGATCAGGCCGAAGACCCAGGCATCGCGGATGATGTTGCCGGTGGGGCTCATGCCGCCCTGGGGTTCGTTTTCGAGACCGTCGTACGTCTTTTGATTCATCGGTGGGTCCGGCTGCTGTCCAGTCTGGAATTTACGCCCTCCCGCCCGCCGCGTCATCCATGTCCGCGCGTCGCCGGCCATCGGCTACACTGACCCGCAACCGGGATGCGCCCGGTTGCGCCCGCCCGGATCGCCTTCCATGACCAGCCCCGTTGCTGCAGCGTTAACTAGCCAATGATTCAGGTGCTCATCGTCGACGACGACCCGGGCGTCCGCGACCTCGTGTGTCACGAGGTGCGGCAACAGGGTTGGGTTGCCCTGGAGGCCGGCAGCGAGGCCGAGTTGGGGGCGGTGCTCAAGGGGGCGACGCCGGACATCATCCTGCTGGACATCCGCCTGCCCGATCAGGATGGCCTGACCATCGCGCGACGCCTGCGCGCGACATCGTCGATCCCCATCGTCATGTTGACGGGGATGGGCTCCGATATCGATCGGATCCTCGGCCTGGAGTTGGGCGCCGACGACTATGTCGTGAAGCCATTCAACCCCCGGGAACTGGTCGCCCGCATCAGGGCCGTGCTGCGCCGGACCTCGGCCCGACCGTTGGACCTGGGGCCGGCCGCGGCCCTGGGGCACGACTGCCGGCGGTTCTCGGGCTGGTTCCTGGACCTGACGGCCCGCCTGCTCACTGACCCCGCCGGCCGGGTCGTGTCCCTGACCAACGCGGAGTTCCGGCTGCTCGAGGCCTTCGTCACGGCCCCCCATCGGGTCCTCAGCCGCGAGCAGTTGTTGGAGCGCACGCGGTCCTTCGATGCGGAGGTCTTCGATCGCACCATCGACGTGCTGGTCCTGCGGCTGCGCCGCAAGATCGAATCCAATCCACACGCGCCCCGGCTCCTGCGCACCGAACGCGGGGCCGGCTATGTCTTCGATGCGGACGTGGAGAAGGTGTAGCCGGCAAGCAGGCGCTGCACCGAGCGCGCCAGCAGCCCGACGGGTACGGGTTTGCGCAGCAGGTCCCAGGACGGGTCCAGCAAGTCCCGGGGCTCTGCCGAGGTAAACAGGATGGCCAGCCCCGGCCGCCGCGCGAGCGCCTCGCGGGCCAGGGCCGGGCCGTCCCAGGGCGACGGCATGACGACGTCCGTGTAGAGCAGGCGGATCTCCGGTGCCTGGTCCAGCACCCGCAGCGCCACCGCCCCGTCGGTCGCGGTCAGGACCCGATAGCCGAGTGCGCGCAACTGATCCGCGGTGACCCGCAACAGGTCCAGGTCGTCGTCTACCACCAGGAGGGTCTCCCCAGCCCCGGTCGGCGACGCCTCCTCCCCCGCCCCATCAGAAGCCGTCCCGCCGGGTGCGTCCGGTCCCGCCGCGACCGGCAGCCGGATGCGCACGGTCGTGCCCTGGCCCGGGGTGCTCTCGATGGCGATGCCGCCGCCGGACTGCCGAACGAAGCCGTAGACCATGCTGAGCCCGAGCCCGCTGCCCTTGCCGGCCGCCTTGGTGGTAAAGAAGGGCTCGAAGACCCGCTCCTTGACCTCCGGGTCCATCCCGCAGCCGGTGTCGCCGACGGCGATCTCGATCGTGCCGCTATCGACCCGGGCCGTCGCAAACTCGATTCGCCCCTCGCCCTGCCCCTCCCCCGCAGGGCGTCGCGGGCGTTGATCGCCAGGTTCATCAGGGCGTCCTCCAACTGCCCGGGGTCGATGCGCACCGCCGGCAGATCGGGGGCCAGTGTCGTGCGCAGCTTGATGCCGCTGCCCAGGCTGTACTCGAGCAGGTCCGTCATCCCGGTCACCAGTGCGTTGATGTCGACCACCTCCGGCTCGAGCCGCTGGCGTCGGGAGAAGGCCAGGAGCCGTCCCACCTGGCGGGCGGCCCGGTCCGTTGCGGCCATGGCCCGTTCCCAGCGCTCGTGCAGGCCAGGGTCCTGCCCGAGGCCGGCCTCCAGGAGGGTCAGGTTGCCCTGGATGGCGGCGAGGATATTGTTGAAATCGTGGGCGATACCACCGGTCAACTGGCCCACGGCCTCCATCTTCTGGGCCTGGCGGAGCTGGCCTTCGACCGCGCGGCGCTCGCTCACGTCCAGGTGGATGGTGACGAAGCCACCATTGGGCATGGGGTTGCTGCGCAGTTCCACCAGGTGGCCGTCGGGGCAGCGGATCTCGAACTGCTGGTCCAGGGTCCTGCGGCCCTCGGACAGGGCGCCGGGTTCGACCGGTTCGCCCAGGGTCGTGAAGGCCCGCGCCCCCCGGCCCGCCAGGACCTCGTGGACGTGCGCGAGCGGCGTGCCCGGGGCGACCTCGGTCTCCGCCAGGGCGTAGAGGCGGAGGAACCGCGGGTTCCAGGCGATCAGGCGACCCTCCGCGTCGCACACCGACAGGCCGTCGTTCATGTGGTCGAAGGTGGCCAGCAGCAGGCCGGACTTCTCAGCCAGCTCCCGGTCCAGGGTCTCCATGCGGAAGGCTTGGTCCTTGAAGACGTTGAAGACCCGCGCCAGGTCGCCGATCTCGTCGCGCCTGTCCAGGGCCGGGACCTGGGCCTCACGCTCGCCGTCGGCCAGGCGCTGCATGGCCCGGGTGACGGCGCGCAGGTTCAGGCTGATGTCGCGGACCACGAACCGGTAGGACAGCAGGGTCGCTAGCAGGACCGCGGTGACGCTGACGGCGATGAACCACAGGGTGTTGGCCAGGATGGTGTTGCCCATGGCGTCCGTGGCCCGGGCGATGTTCTCGTTGGCCGCGCGCACCAAGGCGTCCACCTGTTCCTTGAGCCCGGAGGCAATGTGGCGGCTGGCGATCACCAGGGTATCCGCGCCGTCGATCGCCGCGAGCTCGCCCTCGCGCAGGGCAAAGACGCCGTCGCCCGGGAGCTGACCGGCCAGGTCCGCGATCGCTTCGTTCAGCCCCGGTCGCAGCCCGGCCGGCAGCCGCGGGACCAGCGTGGCGAGTTGATCGCGGGTTCGCTCGAAGGCGCCGCGGGCCAGGTGCACCTGATCCAAGCTGGGTGCCTCGGCGGCGATCAGCAGCTCGCTCAAGGCCGAGCCCACCAGGCGCTCGGCGTCGAGCAGGGGCCCCTGGACGGCGGCGGCCCGCCGGAACAGCCCCTCCTCGGGGGCAGTGTCCCGACCGACCACATCGGAGACCGCCAGGATCGAGGGGCCCAGGGTCTGCTGGACGCGCTCCCGCAGGGCGAGCAGCCGTTCCCGCTGGCCCTGCAGGGCGGCGCCGAGGTCGGCCTGCCGCTCGAGCAGCAGCGCCAGATCCCGCAGATTTCCCGCCAGCTCGGGCGCCAGGCGGGAGATGTCATTCACCCCAGCGGCGGTCGGGTTCAGACCGCGCAGACGCTCCGTCTCGTCGGCCAGGGACAGCAGGTCCTGGTGGATCAGTTCCGCCTGGAGCCGGCGCGCATCCGGCCCCTTCGCCGCCATCAAGGCCGGGGTGCGATCCTGCAACCGCTCCCCGACCCGGGCCAGGACCAGGGCCGCGTTGGATGCCGGCAGCTCCCGCTCCGTGACCTCCGCCACCCGCGCGCGGATCTCCATCAGGGCGACCAGGGCCATGGCGCTGGCGGCGAGGATCGCCAGGGCGGCGAGCCCCAGGATCAGCAGCAGTCGGCCCTGGATTCCCGAATGCATGGGGCTGGCAGTGGTGTTCAAGACCGCAGAGGGCTGGAGTGAAGGAGGATGAGCGCAGAGGATACGGCATGGGCCGGGTCCTTCCAGGCCGGCCTTTCTGTTGACGTCTCAGGGTCGCGTGCCGACACACGCCGCCCCGAGCACGCACCCCGCGGCCTTTGCCCTCACTGCCGGCACCCGGCGGGAGATCGGGCGCTCTGCCAGCGCTGGTCAGGTCTCGGCGGCGTTCTTCGACGCGGTGGTGATCTATCTGGGGGCCTGGCACCGAGGCGGGCTTCGCGTTGGGTGGCGCACGGCTTCTCGGTCTGATCGAGCGCAACCCCGGCCGGTGCCACCCGCTTGATAATCGAGGATGGCTCCCAATCCCCCAGTATGACCGTCGAGTCACCGAACGCGCAGGCCCAATGCAGGGGGTCCCAATACGGCGGCGCTGCAGTTGATACTCGAACCTAAACCGACCCAACCCGCATGGGGACGACAGATGACATTCGCCTTCGACAACACCTACGCGCGGCTGCCGGAACGCTTCTACGCGCGGCTAGCCCCGGTTCCGGTCGCGCGGCCGCGGCTCGTCAAACTCAACCAGGCGCTGGCCCAGCAGCTCGGGCTCGACTCCGAGGCCTTACGGTCGCCGGACGGCGTGGCTGTGCTCGCGGGCAACCGGGTGCCCGACGGCGCGGACCCGCTGGCCATGGCCTATGCCGGCCACCAGTTCGGCGACTTCGTGCCGCAGCTCGGCGACGGTCGGGCGATCCTCCTCGGCGAGGTCCTGGACCCGGCGGGCGAGCGCTTCGACATCCAGCTCAAGGGCTCGGGCCGCACGCCCTTCTCGCGCGGGGGCGACGGGCGGGCCTGGCTCGGACCGGTCCTGCGGGAGTATATCCTCAGCGAGGCCATGCAGGCCCTCGGCATCCCGACGACGCGCTCGCTCGCGGTCGTCGCGACGGGCGAGCCGGTCTATCGCGAGACCGCGCTGCCGGGGGCGGTGCTGACGCGCGTCGCGCGCAGCCACGTGCGCGTCGGGACCTTCGAGTACTTCGCACGCACGCCAGGATACCGACGCACTCAGGCACCTCGCCGACTACGTCATCGCGCGGCACTACCCCGAGGCGAAGGAGTCCGACCGGCCCTACCGGGCGTTGCTCGAAGCGATCGTCGCACGGCAGGCGGACCTCGTCGCCCGGTGGCTCGGCGTCGGCTTCATCCATGGCGTGATGAATACCGACAACATGTCGATCGCCGGCGAGACGATCGACTACGGCCCCTGCGCCTTCATGGACGCCTACCACCCTGGCCGGGTCTTCAGCTCGATCGACCACGGCGGACGCTACGCCTACGGCAATCAGCCCCGGATCGCCCAGTGGAACCTCGCCCGCCTGGCCCAGTCGCTGCTGCCGCTCCTCGACGCGGATCAGGGAAGGGCCGTCGAGGACGCCCAAACCGCCATCGATGGGTTCGGTCCGTGCTTCGAGGGCGCCTATCTCGCCGGCTTTCGGGACAAGCTGGGCCTCCAGGAGGCACATGCGGATGATGCCGACCTGATCGACGCGCTCTTGCAGGCGATGGCCGAGACCGGCGCCGACTTCACCAACGCCTTCCGCGCCTTGTGCGATGCCGCCGAGGGGGCGGACGAGTCGTTCCGGGCGCAGCTCGGCGTAGAGCGTCATCTCGGACGCCTGGCTCGCGCGCTGGCGCTTACGCCTGGCCCGCGAAGCGACCAGCCCAGCCGCACGCGTCGCCGCGATGCGCCGCGCGAACCCAGCGGTCATCCCCAGAAACCACCGCGTGGAGGCGGCGCTTGACGCGGCGGTCGTCGGGCGACCTCGCGCCGCTCGATGCGCTGCTGCAGGTGCTTGCCGATCCCTGGAACGAGCGCCCCGAGGCTGCGTCTTACACGCGCCCACCAGAACCGCATGAGGTCGTGGAGCAGACCTTCTGCGGGACCTGAGGCAGGACCAAGGCCCGCGTGCGGAGTGCACATCCACCCGGCCTGTTTCTGAGGACGGACAGTGGCCTTCTGCCGTTCCGCGGGTTGGGCTCTCCCTATCATGCGATTGACCCTTGCCCGGTTTCCACCGGCCCATTTCCGAGCTGGTGTGTGAACGGTCGCGATTCGCGCTCGAAACCCGGGCTTAGGTCCGAACCAGGGGAACGCCATAAGGATCGAACAGGGGATCGTGGGTAATGATCGGCAGCCCTTCGACTCGGGCTTGAGCGATACCAGACGCGGGTCATCGAGCTTTCACCACAGGAAGATATGGGTGTCGAGAAGGAGGCGGGTAACGGTCACGCCTTGCCCTCGAATGCATCGAGGATCGCCTCGGGCAGGGGTGCATCGAAGTCCTCGGCAACCCGCACCTTGCCCTCCCAGCCGCCGGGCACCCGCCGACGCGGGGCCGCGCCCAAAGGCACCAGCTCGGCGAGGGGGCGACCGGCCTTGGCGATGCGGCATCGGCCGCGCCTTTCCAGCCTGGCCTGTCCCTTGACGCCCCAGGTCCTCATGCCGACACTCGCCCCATCCTACCCGCGACCGCGATCAGCCGGGAGTCGACGCCATGCACGCACGCACCCGCCCCACGCTCTACGCGCAGCTTGAAGCCCTGCCCGACGGGGTGACTGGGGAAATCCTCGACGGCCAACTCTACGCCCACCCGCGCCCGAGCGGGCCCCATGGACTCGCCGCCACGTCTCTGGCGGGCGACTTGGTCAACCCTTTCCAGAAAGGCCGTGGTGGCCCCGGCGGTTGGTGGATCATCGCCGAGCCGGAGCTCCACTTCATCCGCGGTCACGATCGATTTGGGCGATTTGTGGGTACCAGATGCCTTGCAAGTCTAAGTCCACTGCTCGCCCGTAGCGAGTTAAACCAGCGCGGGACCCGTGGGAATGGCGCATGTTTCTCATAAGCCTAACTCCGGACAGGTCATCGATGAGCGCTGGATCGCACGCTACAATCGGCATTCAACCGGTCCGGGCGTCGCTCAACGGCCGAATCAGGCTCTCCGCCTGGATTCCTAGTCTATCGTGCAGCTTGCGGATCATATTGCGCGTCAGCGGGCGCTTGCGGTTGAGGATTTCATATCGGTTGGATGTTCATCTTATTCTTCCAGCCCCATCGCTTCCCGATAATGCCGGCGCTGGCTGTTGCGGCCGAGCCGGTCGGTGAGGGCCTCCCAGGCCGCGGCCGCGGCGCGCAGCCCCTCTTCGGGCGTCGCGCCGCCCGCCATGACCCGGTCGAGCTGGTCCTCCAGGGCCGTGATGTAGGCGCGATAGCCGGGCAGGCGCAGGTCCCGCGCGACCTGAGGTGCCGCGAGGCTGGCGCGCAGCACGCCCAGGTAGTCCGCCGCCTGACGGTCGCCGAGCAGGCGCCGCCAGGGTGCCGGGTCGTCCAGGTGCGAGAGACGGTAGGGGTTGATGCCGGAGCTGCCGTCCAGCACGTCGCGCGGCGCTGTGCTCCGGGCGAGGCGTACCAGGCGAGATAGGACCAGGCCCGCTCCGCGTTCGGGCTGGCCGCCGGGCACCACGGCGATCCAGCCGCCGAAGGCCAGGAAGGTCACCGAGCGGCTGGCCGGCAGCAGGTCCCAGGCGCCGCGTCGCGGGGTTCCAGACCTCGCGGCTTCCGGGCAGGACGAAGAAGCCGACGTCGCCCGGCGATCGCGCGACTCGCCCGCGATCCGCGCTGCCCCGACCAGGGCCCCGGCCAGCACGCCGGTATCGGCCCAGTCGATGTCCATGGCCGCCTGACCTGCCGCGAAGCGCGTGCGCACGGCCTCGCTGTCCAGGCTGTCGGCGTCGGCGGGACCGAATCGGCGCAGCTCCAGGAACTCCTCCAGCGCCCGCACCCAAGCCGGGGTTGTCGATGGCCGGGACCATGGTGTCCGGGTCGAAGAACATGGCGCCGGGATGGTCCGGGTGATTGGTGTAGGCCGCGGCGTGGCTGAACAGGTACCAGATGCGCTGCCCGTCGCGGGCATAGGCCTCCAGGGTCCCGGCCAGCGGGGTGCCGTCGGGCAGCCGGCCGACCGCTGAAGAAGGCCGCGATCTCGCGGTACTCGGACCAGGTCTGCGGCGGCTCCAGGGGCCGGCCGTGCGCCGCGGCGAAGGCCGGCGCAGGCTCGGGGTCCTCGAACAGGTCCCGGCGATAGGCGCCCAGGTGCAGATCGCCGTCGATGGTCAGGGCCTTCCACTGGTCGCCCCAGCGCATCAGGGCGTCGCGGTAGACGGGGTGGATGTCGTCCACCAGCGGGGCTCGCGAGGATGCGCTCCGGGACCGGCGCCAGGTAGGGCGCGAAGTCCGGCAGCCAGGCCGAGGGGATCAGCAGGGCGTCGAAGGGCAGGTCGCCGGTGACGAAGCCCAGCATGATCCGCTCGTAGAGGTCGGCGAAGGGGACCCGGGACAGGTCCACCGGGGTCCCGGTCGCCGCCGCGAAGCTCTCGGCCGTGCCGCTCCGCCGGACCGCCGATGGCGCTGGTGTCGCGGGTCAGCACGCGCAGGGGCCGCTGTCCGTCCGCTCGCCCGAGCCCCGACTCGGGCCGGGGACGACGCAGATGACAAAAATTACAAGGACGCGGGCGAGGCCTTTCATTGTTCGGTTCATACGGCGGGTTCCCATAGCACGACGGGAAGGCCGCTCGAGGGATCGGGGCGACGGGCCTGCGACCCGGCAGCGGACTGGAGGCGAGACTAGCGGGCCGACGAGCGGGCTGTCCAATCCGGGCGCGGGGTCGGGACGCGGTGAGCCGATCGCACCGAGAGCGCCGACCGGTCGGCACGCATCATCAACCGAGATCGAGAGAGCGACGATGAAAAAGACCAACACCACGATCGCCTCGGCCGCCCTGGCCGCCGCACTGCTCCCCGCCGCCGGCGCCATGGCCGTAGACGGCAACGTCGGCGACGAGGTCCCTCTGCCGCGCGGGCAGCGCCTCGACCTCGGGGGCGGCTGGTTGAACGGCGATTATCTGACCGGCGATTGGGGCGGCAAGCGCACCGAGCTCGCGGCCAAGGGCTACAACTTCTTTGCCTACTACAACGCCATCGTCGCCAGCAACGTCGGCGGCGGCAACGAGCAGGGCACGGCCCTGGCCGGGGATCTCTATGCGGGCATGACGGTCGACCTGCAGAAGGCCGTGGGCTGGGACGGCTGGACCTTCAATCTGAGCGGCATCGACCGGGCCGGCGCCAGCATCGACGACGATGTGGGCAGCATCTACAGCGTCATGCAGCTGGTCGGCGGCCAGACCTATTTCCTCTACAACCTCAGCCTGGAAAAGACCTGGGCCGACGGCAAGTACGCCTTCAAGTTCGGCCGCATCACGGCCACCGACGACTTCGCCGGGTCGCCCTTCTACGGCTACTACCTCTCCAACAGCATCAACGGCCAGATCCGCGCCGTGCTGTTCGACGGCGTCATGACCTCCTATCCCTTCGCGGTCTGGGGCGCGCGCTTCCAGTACGCGCCCGACGGACGACTTCCGGGCCAAGATCGGCGTCTACCAGCTGACCGAGAAGATGTGGGACCCGGATCTGCACGGCACCGACTTCACCTTCCGCTCCAGCGACGGCGTCTCGGTCATGGCCCAGCTCGAATGGGACTGGACAGTGGGCTGGCCAAGCCCGGTCACTTCAATCTGGGTCTGAACAACGTCTCTTTCGACATGCCGGACTTCAATTCGGACACCACCACCAACACCTTCATCCGCTATTACGCCCAGACTGGATCAGCAGGTCACGCAGGAGGCGCGTGGGCTCCGACCAGGGGCTCTACCTCTTCGGCACCCTGGCCTATACCGACCAGCAGCAGCCGGCGCTGGTCCCCTTCCAGGTCAGCCTCGGGCGCCCAGTACGTCGGCCCCTTCGCCGGGCGCAATCAGGACCGCCTGATCTTCGGGACCACCTACGGCAAGCTGAGCGACGACTACGCCGCCGAGCAGGTGGCCCTGGGCAACGGCGATCCGGATTACGAATGGATCTTGGAGCTGGGCTACCGCATCCAGCTCACCAAGTTCGCCTACATCCAGCCGGATATCCAATACGTCGATGCAGCCCGGCGGGACCGGCGAGATCCCGGATGCGACGGTGATCGGCATGCAGTTCGGCGTTTCGCTTTAAGGGACGCGTCACATGCCACTGGCATTCAACCAGCTCGCGCCTCGCGAGGCGAGACTGCGGGCTCCATTTCAAGCCTTGGCGCTTAACTTACTGGCCACCGGCCCAGACGGGCAGCGCTGAATTCTCCAAGCCTAAGGACGGCCGTCATGACGCATGAGGAGGAACGGCATGATCTCTCTAGACCCAACGCGGTGCGCCTCGGCGCCACCGCCGCGGACAAGACCGACGCCATCCGTCAGGTCGGCCAGATCCTGGTCGAGGCCGGGTTCATCGAGCCCGGCTACGTGGACAGCCTGCTGGCGCGCGAGAAGGTGGCCAACACCTTTCTCGGCAACGGCATCGCCATCCCCCACGGCGTGCCCAAGGACCGCGGCCTGATCAAGCAGACCGGCGTGGCGGTGCTCCAGGTCCCGGCCGGGGTGGAGTGGAACCCGGGCGACCGGGTGCATCTGGTGGTGGGGATCGCGGCCAAGTCCGACGAGCATCTGCAGATCCTGACCAACCTGACCGATGTCCTGGGCGATGCGGACGAGGCGGCGCGCCTGGCCCAGACCACCAATCCGGCCGACATCGGGCAACGCCTGTCCTCCGGCGCACCGGCCGCGGGCCGGCCGGCCCCGGAGCCCCTGCCCGATGACCTGCCCAATGACTTCGACGTGGTCATCGCCGGGGCCCATGGTCTGCACGCCCGCCCGGCCACGGCCCTGGTGGCGCATCGCCAAGGGCTTCGAGCGCGACCATCCGGGTGCGCCACGGCAACCGTGCCGGGGATGCCAAGAGCCTGATCGCGCTGCTTGAATCTCGGGATCGAGTCGGGCGCGACCATCCGCGTCATGGCCGCAGGGCCCGGATGCGGATGCGGCCCTGGCCGCCCTGCGCGAGGCCATCGACTCGGGCCTGGGGGAAGAGGAGGAGACGGCGCCCGGCGCCGCGGCCCTGGAGCTGCCGGCGATCGCCTGGGAGGGCCGCAGCGTCGCGGGCGTGGCCGCCTCGCCCGGGCCTGGCCCTGGGACCGGTGTGGCGCTATCAGCGCGGCAAGATCGTGGTGGCCGCCACCGCCCGCGATCCCGCCGCCGAGCTGATCCGCCTCGACCGGGCCATCGAGGCGGCCAAGCGCGAGCTGGCCGAGCTCTACCAGGAGGTCAAGGCCCAAGGCCGGCGCCGGCAAGGCCGCCATCTTCCTGGCCCACGCCGAGTTTCTGGAGGACCAGGGTCTGATCGAGGCGGCCCGGGACCTGATCCGCAACGACGCCCGCAGCGCCGGCTATGCCTGGGAGCAGAGCTACGGGCAACAGGCCAAGACCCTGGCCGCCCAGCCGGACGCGCTGCTGGCCGCCCGCGCGCTGGATCTGCGCGACGTCGGCCGGCGGGTGCTGCGCACCCTGGCCGAGCGCATCGAGGACGCCCCGACGCCGCCGGACACGCCGGTGATCCTGATCGCCGACGAACTGAGCCCGTCGGATACGGCGCGCCTGGACCCGGCCCTGGCGCTCGGCATCTGCACCGCCGCCGGCGGGCCGACCTCGCACACCGCCATCATCGCCCGGTCGCTCGGCATCCCCGCGGTGGTCGGGGCCGGCGACTCGGTGCTCGACCTGGCCGACGGCACGCCCTGTGTGCTCGACGGCAACAGCGGGACCCTGGTCCTGGTCCCGACGACGGCGGACCAGGCCAACGCCCGGCAGGCCCAGGCCGACCTGGCGACCCAGCGCGAGGCCGAGCGCCGCGCCTGCTACCAGCCCGCCATCACGACCGACGGCGCCCGCGTCGAGGTCGTCGCCAACATCGCCGCGCCCGAGGAGGCGGCCAAGGCGGTGGAGGCCGGCGGCGAGGGGGTGGGCCTGCTGCGCACCGAGTTCCTGTTCCTGGGCCGCGATCAGGCCCCGACCGAGGACGAGCAGGCCGCGGCCTACGGCGAGATGGTCCGCGCCCTGAACGGCCTGCCCATCATCATCCGCACCCTGGACATCGGCGGCGACAAGGCGGTGCCCTATCTGTCCATGCCGGCGGAGGAGAACCCCTTCCTGGGCGAGCGCGGCATCCGGCTGTGCCTGAACCGGCCGGAGCTGTTCCGCACCCAGTTGCGGGCCATCTTCCGCGCCGCGGCCACGGGCCCGGTGCGCATCATGTACCCGATGATCTCGACCCTGGAGGAGCTCAAGCGCGCCAAGGCCCTGACCGAGGAGGTGCGCCTGGAGCTGGGCGCCGACCCGGTGGAGATCGGCATCATGATCGAGGTCCCCTCCGCGGTGATGATGGCGGACGGAGCTGGCCGCCGAGGTCGACTTCTTCTCCGTCGGCTCCAACGACCTGACCCAATACTGCCTGGCGGTGGACCGGATGCACCCGCTGCTGTCGCGCCAGGCCGACGGCCTGCACCCGGCGGTGCTGCGCATGATCGACCGCACCGTGCGCGCCGCCGACAAGGCCGGCATCTGGGTCGGGGTCTGCGGCGGCATCGCCGGCGACCCGCGCGGGGTGGTCATCCTGACCGGGCTGGGCGTCAAGGAGCTGTCGGTCAGCATCCCGAGCATCGCCGCGGTCAAGGCCCAGATCCGCGGCTTCAGCCTGGACCAGGCCCGCGGCCTGGCCACACGCGCCCTGGCCTGCGACAGCGCCGCCGCCGTCCGGCGGCTGCGCTGATGGAGACCGCAGCCATGCCTAACAGCCAACCCAGATCCAACGCATCGTCACCCTGAGCCTGAACCCGGCCATCGACCAGACGGCCCGGGTGCCCAACTTCACCGCCGGCCGCGTCAACCGGGTCGAGTGGGAGCAGTCCGATGCCGGCGGCAAGGGGGTCAATGTCGCCTCCTTCCTGGCCGACGCGGGACTGCCGGTCGCCGCGACCGGCCTGCTCGGCAGCGCCAACGCCGAGCCCTTCGTCGAGCTGTTCGCCCGCAAGGGCATCGAGGACCGCTGCGTGCGCCTGCCCGGACGCACCCGGGTCAACGTCAAGATCGTCGACGCGGTCCTGGACCAGGTCACCGACATCAACTTCCCGGGCCTGGCCCCGGCGCCCGCGGACCTCGATCGGCTCCTGGCAGGCCATCGACGCCCTGTGCCCCGACACGGACTGGTTCGTGCTCTCCGGCAGCCTGCCGGCCGGGGTGCCGACCGGCATCTACGCGGACCTGGTCCGGCGTCTCAAGGGACTCGGCAAGACGGTGGTGCTCGACGCCAGCGGGGCGCCCTTCGCCGCGGCGGTCGGCTGCGGCCCGGACATCATCAAGCCGAATATCGACGAGCTGAGCGAGCTGGTGGGCCGATCCCTGGGATCCCAGGCCGAGGTGCTGGCCGCCGCCCGAACCCTGGTCGACCGGGGCGTCGGCCTGGTGGCCGTCTCCATGGGGGCCGACGGCGCCCTGTTCTGCGAGCGCGATGAGGCCGTGATCGCCATCCCGCCGGCCATCACGGTCAAGAGCACCGTGGGCGCGGGCGATGCCATGGTGGCGGGCATCGTCGCCGGCACCCTGCGCGGGCTGGACCTGGCCGGTCGCGCCCGGCTGGCCACCGCCTTCTCGCTGGGCACCCTGGGCGAGGTCGGCCCCAACCTGCCCGGCCCCGCGGTCATCGAGGCCTTTGCCGCGCGGGTCCAGATACGCCCGCTGAACCAACACTGATTCCGGAGCACCCAATGGCAAGACTCATTGCAGTCACCTCCTGCCCGACCGGCATCGCCCACAGCATGATGGCGGCGGAGGCGCTCAAGAAGACCGCGGCCCTGATGGGCCACGAGATCCAGGTGGAGGTCCACGGCGCCGAGGGCACCACCAATCCGCTGTCCCCGGAGACCATCGCCGCCGCCGACGCCCTGCTGATCGCCGCCGACATCCATGTGGAGCTGGAGCCCTTCGCCGGCAAACCGACACTGACCGTCTCCACCAGCCGCGCCATCCGCGACCCCCAGGCCGTGCTCGCCGAGGTGCTGGCCCTGGTGCCGGGATTGGCGCCGGGGCCGGCGCAAGCACCGGCAACCGCGCGAGCCCGGCCCCGGCCGGCCAGGCGCATCGTCGCCATCACCGCCTGCCCGACCGGGATCGCCCACACCTTCATGGCCGCGGATGCGCTCAAGAAGGCGGCCGCCGCGGCGGGGGACGAGATCGCCGTCGAGACCCAGGGCTCGGTCGGCGCCAAGAACCAGCTCACCCCGGAGCAGATCGCCGCGGCGGACCTGGTCATCATCGCCGCCGACACCCACGTCGACCCCGCGCGCTTCGCCGGCAAGCCGCTCTACACGACCTCGGTCGGGGCCGCGGTCAAGGGCGCGGCGGACCTGATCGCGCGGGCCAAGGTCGAGGCGACCACCGCCGGCGGCGCCGATCCCCGCGGCTGCGGCCGCAGGTCCAAGACGACGAGGAGCCGGATCGAAGGTCCCTACAAGCACCTGCTGACCGGCGTCTCCTACATGCTGCCCATCGTGGTGGCAGGCGGGCTCTGCATCGCCCTGTCCTTCGTCTTCGGCATCGAGGCGTTCAAGCAGGAGGGCACCTTGGCGGCGGCCCTGATGGCCATCGGCGGCGGTGCGGCCTTCAAGCTCATGGTCCCGATCCTGTCGGGCTATATCGCCTACTCCATCGCGGACCGCCCGGGGCTCACCCCCGGTCTGATCGGCGGCATGCTGGCCATGAACCTGGAGGCCGGGTTTCTTGGGCGGTATCGTCTCCGGCTTTCTCGCCGGCTACATCGCACTCTGGATCCGCGACGGGGTCCGGGTGCCTCAGCACTTCGAAGGGCTGAAACCGGTGCTGATCATCCCGCTGCTGTCCACCCTGGCGGTGGGGCTCTTGATGATCTATGTGGTCGGCGCCCCGGTGAAGTTCATCATGGATTCGCTGACCCAGTTCCTCCAGGGGATGGGCTCCGTCAATGCGGTGATCCTCGGCCTGATCCTCGGCGGCATGATGGCGGTCGACATGGGCGGTCCGGTCAACAAGGCCGCCTACACCTTCGCCGTGGGGCTGCTGACCAGCGACACCTTCATGCCCATGGCGGCGGTGATGGCCGCGGGCATGACCCCGCCGCTCGGCATCGCTATCGCCACCCTGATCGGCGGCAACCGCTTCACCCAGGCCGAGCGCGAGGCCGGCAAGGCGGCCGGTGTCCTGGGGCTGTCCTTCATCACCGAGGGCGCCATCCCCTTCGCGGCCAAGGACCCGTTGCGGGTCATCCCCGCGGCGGTTCTTGGCTCCGCCGCGGCCGGGGCCCTGTCCATGTACTTCGGGGTCGGACTGCGCGCCCCCCATGGCGGCGTCTTCGTGCTCGCCATCCCGAACGCGGTGACTCACCTGGGCTGGTACGCCCTGGCGATCGTCGTCGGCACCCTGCTGACCACGATCGCGCTGCTCATCCTCAAGCCGTCGCTGAATGAGCCCATGCCCGCCCCCGTGCTGGGTGTACCCAACCGCTGACTCGCATCGCCGCCCGTGCGGACTCCTGACAACGGCTTGCGGGGTCTTGCAATGTTGGGTGGCGTGAATCGGCCCGACCGTGCTCGATTACAGCACGCGGGCGCCGGCCGACCCGTCGCACCTCGGCGGGTCTTCCGGACCGTGCCGCCGGTTACCCGGTGATGTAGTGCTCCAGCTGTTCAATGATGAACTTCTGCTCCGCAATGACCGATTTGATCAGGTCGCCGATGGAGACCATGCCAAGCACCTGGCCCTGCTCGATCACCGGCAGATGGCGCACGCGATGCTCGGTCATTAGCGCCATGGCCTCCTCCACCGGTTGATCCGGAGCGACGCACAGCACGTGGCGGGTCATGATCTCCCGCACGGGGGTATCGCGGGAGGTGCGGCCCTTAAGGATCACGTTGCGGGCGTAATCCCGCTCTGAAAAGAGACCCACCGGTCCGGTCGCGTCGGTTACCAGTAAGGCGCCGACGCCCTTGTCGGCCATCAGGGCAAGCGCGTCGTAGACTGTCGCCTCGGGGCCAATGCACCAGACTTGGTGCCCCTTTTCGTCCAGCAGTCGCCGGATACTTTTCATCGCTCCTCCTCATTCTCAACTGGTCTCGCGGATGGAGTAATCGAGGTCCGCGGCCGGCCGCGATCCGGACCCGGGCTCGCTTCGTGGGATGACCACAGAGTAGCAGACGCAACGAGACGGGCGTGCGGCGCGTCCAAGAGCGCCTGTCACGCCGCACCCGGAATTCACGGGTAAGTCGGGCGGTACGTTCCAGCGCGGCAGGTTCATCTCTGCAGTGAAGCGGCAGCGAGCTGGCGCGCAGGTTGCCGGCGGCGCGTGGGTGAAGTTAGCGCACCAGTCGTTCGCGCATTCGACACCGGCGCCGATGGCTAGAATGGGTGCCTCCCTGCTCCCCGCGTCAGTCGCGGGGCACGGCTTCCCAAGCCACAACTGAGGCGGACGCACGGACTATGCCTGACACTCTGGTCGACCTGATTCGCCACGGCGAGCCCCGCGGCGGCCCGCGCTTTCGCGGCAACGGCGCCGACGATCCGCTCTCGGCGACGGGGTGGGCGCAGATGCGCCAGGCCTTGGGGGAGGCCCATCCCTGGGACCAGGTGATCAGCTCGCCCATGGCCCGCTGCCGTCACTTCGCCCTGGACCTGGCCGGGCGGCACGGGCTGCCGCTCGCCATCGAGCCCGCCCTGATCGAGATCGGCATGGGCACCTGGGAGGGCCGTACCCATGCGGAGGTTGCTGCCACCGACAGCGCCGCCTTCGCGGCCCTGTACCGGGACCCGGTGGCCCATCGCCCGCCGGGTGGGGAGTCCCTGGCCGCCCTGAGCCACCGGGTCGCCACGGCCTATGACCGCCAGGTGGCCAGCCATCCCGGCCGACACCTGCTGATCGTCTGTCATGCCGGGGTGATGCGCGCCCTGGTGGGCCACCTGTTGCGGGCGGATGCCCAGTGCTGGTACCGGTTGCGGATCGACTACGCGGGCATCGTCCGGGTCCGCCACGGGCGGGACGGCCCCGCCATCGCCTGTGTCAATGCACCAACCCTGCCGGGCTGAGCCACCCGCGGTGTTGAACTGCATGCTTGCGGAAAAATACAACCAGGAACCGGCTCAAGTCGCCGCAATTGTGATCTGGGGCAATTTGGCCAGTCTGGCACTGATCCCGATCATTTTGGTCCTGATTCGGTCTTGATCCCGGTCAAATGGGGTTAAAGCCCCGGTCAGGACGGGTCGTTGATCGCTGGTCTTGATCTATACTGGAACGCTTTCGTTTTTTACCCGGACCTCGCCGCGCCTCTCATGCCCCATCAGACCGACGACCTGCGCATTCGCAATATCACGCAAGTGCTGCCCCCCCGGGCCTTGCACGAGCGCTATCCTGTCTCCGAGCGGGCCGGGACCACGGTCTTCGAGACCCGCCAGGCCATCCGGCGCATCCTGCACGGGGACGATGACCGGCTGATCGTGGTGGTGGGCCCCTGCTCGGTGCATGACCCCCAGGCGGCCCTGGAGTATGCCGAGCGACTGCTGCCCGTGCGGGACGCCTTGAGCGCCGATCTGCTGATCGTGATGCGGGTCTATTTCGAAAAACCCCGCACCACGGTGGGCTGGAAGGGTCTGATCAATGACCCGAACCTGGACGGCAGTTTCGAGATCAACAAGGGCCTGGGTCTGGCCCGCAAGCTGTTGCTGGACCTGGCGGAGCTGGGGATGCCGGCCGGGACCGAGTTCCTCGACCTGATCAGCCCCCAGTACATCGCCGACCTGGTGAGCTGGGGCGCGATCGGCGCCCGCACCACGGAGAGTCAGGGTCATCGGGAGCTGTCCTCCGGCCTGTCCTGTCCGGTGGGCTTCAAGAACGGCACCGACGGGGACGTGAAGGTGGCCATCGACGCCATCCACGCGGCGGCCCGACCCCACGTCTTCATGTCGGTCACCAAGGAGGGGCAATCGGCCATCTTCTCCACCGCCGGCAATGCGGACACCCACATCATCCTGCGCGGCGGGCACCGGCCCAATTACGATACCGAGAGCGTCAACATCGCCGCCGAGCAGATCCTCGAGGCGGGTCTGACACCCAAGATCATGATCGACTTCAGTCACGCCAACAGCCGCAAGAAGCCGGAAAAGCAGATTCAGGTCTGCCAGGACGTGGCCGGCCAGATCGCCCGGGGCGACCGGCGCATCATCGGCGCCATGATCGAAAGCCATTTGGTAGGCGGGCGGCAGAACCTGGACACCGCTACCGGTCTGATCTACGGTCAGAGCATCACCGACGCCTGTGTGAGCTGGGTCGACACCGAGCCCATGCTGCGCGAGTTGGCCCAGGCGGCGGCGGCGCGACGCCGCGGCGGCTGAGGCTGCCCGATGGCTTTTCCGTGATCGTCGGGCCATCCTGCTGTGAGAGCGGCCGGAGACGTGCGGGGCCTCGCAGGTTGCGGTGGCCCTCCATTGCGACTACAGGCTGCTCCCACCGGTAACTTTCATGTTCCAGGGTGATAGCAGATTCCTTCATGGCCGTTAGACCGTTCTCCGGCACGCAGGGACTGACTCCACCCCGATCGGCACCGTCGCTCAACTGACCCCCGAGACGCAGGCCCATGGATTTGCGAGGCACCGCTTTCCTGCTCCTGATCGCCGGCCCAGTCGCCTCGGCGCCCTACAAATGCCTGCAACCGGATGGCAGCGTCGTCTACCAGCAGACGCTCTGCGCCGCCGAGTCCGCGGGGACTGAACTGGCGTTGGATAGCCGCCAACCAGGCGGGGCGGGGACCAAGGATTATTCGGTCGAAGGGCAACTCAAGGCCCTGGAGGCCGCGCGCAAGAAGACCGCCAAGAAACCGCCAGCGGAGAAACAACGGAAGGAACCGGTGGCCCGTGCCCGCCCGGCCGTCATCACCGACCGGGCCAGATGCGCGAAACACCGTGCCGAGATCGCCCGCTGGCGCCGCGCGGTACGGAAACCCTATCGGGACCGGGACGAGCAGGAGTACAAAGAACAGATGTTGGCGCATCATGAGGCCAAGGCTGAGCGGTATTGCACAAAGGAGTAAGGCAATTTCCGGCAAAAACGCCGCACAAAGGCGTCGCGGCGCTGCACGCCCGCTTCTTCGGTAAATGGCGCTCCGAGATTCGCTCAAACCAGTGCGTTGGCGCCGTGGCTGCGCATCCGAGGGTCCCACTTCGCCCTAAGCCGCCGACCGTGCGGCGCGCCCAGTTCAGTCCATCAGGACTCCGGAATCCGGCGCCCAGGATGGTCACGCTCAGCGTGCACGGACCTGCAGAACCTTCTTCTTGATGGCGTCTGCCAGCGCACCGGCCAAGACCCCGCCGACACCAACAATCACCCACAAAGGCAGGCCCAGACCGCCGCCAAGGGGGACGATGCCGGCCCCCGCATTCCCGACCGATACAAAGGTTGCCACCACTGCACCCAGACCCAGGCGCAGCTTCCAGGAACGCGCGTCCCAGGCAATGTGCTTCAAGGCCCTGGAGATGAGCTTGACGAGGGGCCAGGTGGCCTTCCGGTCGCGGGTGAGCACCAGCATTGCCGCCAGTTTCTTGTACCAGGGCAGATCCCCCAGGCGAATGGAGCCCAGGCCCCGTGCCCAGTCCAGCAGCAGGTGCTGTTCGGCCGGGGTGGCGCGCATCAGCGCTTGGACCAGGGCGGGTTCAGACCCTGTTTCTTGCTCTTCGGTCACCGAGATCTCCTGCCCAGCCCGCTGAATTGGGCTAGTCGCAACACTGGGAAAGCAGCCAGGATCGAGTATTTCTTACCGGCCGACAACCTGAGAATTGACACCTCACAACCGCCCCAGATACCGCCGGCCGCCCAATCGCTGGGTCTGGTCGGCAATCCAGTCCGCCCGCCGTTGCAGTCGCGGCGAGGGCCGGTCCAGCCGATAGGCCGAGGGGGCGGGCAGGACGGCGGCCAGCAGGGCGGCTTCTGTCATGGTCAGTTCACTCACCGGTCGCTGGAAATAGCGCTCGCTGGCCGCGCCCACCCCATAGGTGCTGGGGCTGAATTGTACGATGTTGAGATAGACCTCCAGAATGCGCTGTTTTGGCCAGAGGAACTCAATCAGGCCGGAGAACCAGGCCTCCAGCCCCTTGCGTACCCAACTGCGCTCCGGCCAAAGGAACAGGTTCTTGGCGGTTTGCTGGGTAATGGTGCTGGCGCCGCGCAGTTCACCGGTGCGCCGCCACTTGGCCAGTGCAACGCGAATCTCCACCGGGTCGAAGCCGTGGTGGTAGGGAAAGCGTTGATCCTCCCCGGCGATCACGGCCAGCGGCAGGGCCGGCGGGATCTCCCGCCAGGGCACCCAGGTGTGATAGTAGGCGGGCGCTTTGCGATCGATCCGCCAGGCGACCAGGGCCTGGCGGAGCATGAAAGAGGAGAAGGGCGGATCGATCCAGCGTAGGCACCCGACCAGCAAGGCACTGCCCAGTGCCAGGGCCGCCAGGACCCTCGGCGCCAGATACCAGAGCATGCAGAGGACACGCCGGGGGAGCCATTCCGGTTTGCCTGCTGCCGCGGCCGGGGTGGCCGGCACCGCGGCTGGTCCTGCCCCCGCGGGTGTGACTGGCGATGCCACCTCTGCAAAGGATGGGTCTGTCATCCTGAATTCGGCAATAGTCCGCGAACCAATGGGTTCTGATGGATCTTGTCTGTCATCGGGGCCATCCGTCCAGGGCGAGCGCGCATTAACCTTCGGCCGAACGCCGCCTTGGCACGGTAGTCATCGTTCCACGCGGCCCTTGCGACGCGTCTTGGGGAGGCTCAGGGTGGGTCCTCCTGCTCGGACAAATTCATGCACAGGCGGCGCACGGTGGTCATGATCGCCGGCGCCTGACCTTTGCGGATGCGGCTGGCGTCCTCGCCGAAGACCACATACAGGCGCCAGTGTAGCCGGTTTTCCCCGCCCCAACGCCCGCGCACGGCCTGCCCGAAGCGTGATGCCGCGGGGATTGAGTTAAAGCTCCACCTGGGGCGATTAACATATGTCCGTGGCTTATACTCGCCAACAGATCCAGGACCTGTTCCGCGTCATCGACTGGCTACTTCAGCTACCGGACGACCTGGCGCGGGAGTTCACTCAAGAACTGATCGCTTTTGAGGAGCAAGAAAACATGCCCTACATCACCAGCGTTGAGCGGATCGGGTGGCAAGCCGGTCGCGAAGAAGGTCGCCAAGAACGTCGCCACGAGGGTCGCCAGGAAGGCGAAGCCGCCATTCTGTTGCGTCAGATTACGCTTAAATTCGGTCCCCCTAACGAGTCCGTGCGTCAGCGGGTGCGCGATGCGGACGCCGCGACCCTCCTCCAGTGGTCCGAGCGGGTTCTGACCGCAACTCGGCTTGACGAACTGTTGCACTGATCGGGTGCACGAAACCGTCAAGCCTGCCTAACGACCGGGGGTGCCAACGAACCAAAGCGCTGCGTCCGTTGCCGCGCGTGAGGGTGTCGTAACTGGATATCCCCATGGTGGCGAAGAGTCGGGAAGGGGGGACGATCACGGCACGCGTCTCCGATCCGACCCCAAGGACCGATGCGCAACAACGCGCAAGACCAACCACGATCATCCCCGGGAACGAAAAGTGTGATGGGCAGAGCGAGCGTGATGCCCGTCGTTCGCCTGGAAACCGCATGAGCGACAGCCCACGAGACGACTACGACGTGGCAACGCCCCACGGCAGCCCGAGTTGGCAGCGCGGCGACCACGGCCGCAGCGCTTTGGAGCGCATCAATAACCGCATCGACAACAGTTTCGGCTTCGAGCGGCATTTCATTCGGGGCCGCGCGAAAATGACCTGCCGGGTCGGCGTCGCCCTCGCAATCATGATGGCGAGGGCCCTGGGGCACGTCATAACAAGGTCGCATCGAACCGATGCGCTCACTGGCTCAGCCGATCCACGCCACCGGTTAACCTTTCCGCTTGACCGTTGCCGGTCAGGCCGCTATAGCGTCGCCTGCGGGGGTGGCTGTCCGTGCATGTGCGTTTTTGAGAGCTGTTCTCATTTGCCAGGAAGGGCGCGCCGAGGTGTGCCCGCAACGGCGAGGAAACGCCCGCTTACCGGGCTGGTCGGCTGCCCGCGACGTCCGGTCGGGTCCGCGAAAAAAGCAGCGGCGCAAGTGTCTCCCCGGACCCGGCCATAGTCAGCGAAATACACCTATGTTATGCTCGAAAAAAGGGGATTTTCTTGTCTTCGTTCGGGGTAATTTCGCCGAACAGGTGCGTCCTGGGGCGCCAGCGTAAACAGGCAGTCAGTTGGTGAGTCACATGAGAGCGGTATTTTTCCGAGGGGGCGCGACGGCCCAATGGTTGATGGGCTTGGGCATCGTGTTTGCCCTCTGCTTCGCCGCATTGCCGACCGGAACCGATGCCAAGGAAGGAGACAACTACGTGCTCCAGCCCGGCGACCTGGTTAACGTGTCAGTCTGGCGGGAGCCGGACCTACAGCGCAGCATCCTGGTGCGACCGGACGGCGGAATCTCCTTCCCGCTGGCGGGTGATTTGATGGCCGCGGGCCAGACCGTCGATCAGTTGAGCGCGACGATTGCGGCGAAGCTCGTCCAGTTTATCCCGAGTCCCGTGGTGACTGTGACCCTGCAGGAGAACCAGGGTAACCGGATCTATGTTACTGGTCGGGTAACCAAACCGGGCGTCTATTTGATCAACCAGGACGTCAACGTACTGCAGGCGCTCGCCATGGCTGGGGGTCTGACTCCCTTCGCGGACATAAAGGACATCAAAATCCTGCGTCGCGAGAAAGGCGTTGAGCGTGCCATTCCGTTCAACTACAAGCAAGTTCAACGCGGTGAGCAGCTTCAGCAAAACATCGTGCTGCGCCCCGGAGACACCGTCCTGGTGCCATGAGCAGGGCACAAGGAAAGCGTGATGCCCGCGGCGCGCGAGCAGGCGTGGTCGTGGCGCGTAGGGGCTGGTCTGTGGTTTTCCCGCATTACATCCTCAGCCGGCTGCTGGCGGGCCTGCTCCTGATCGTTTTCGGGGCTGGCCCCGTCTCGGCCGAACGTTGGCGAATCCAGCCGACCGCGAGTCTCGAAACAGAGTACGACGATAACGTACGGCTCACCGCGATCGATGCGCAGAGCGCTTTCTCGGGAAGCCTTGCTGCCGCCCTGCGGGGCATTCGCAGCAGCGAGGTCAGCGATGTCGAGTTCTCGGTCGGCCTTGCGGGGACCAGCTATTCGGGGCTTTCGGAGCTTGATAACAACAGCGGTTATGTCGGTCTCGACCTGGGCTACCGCCTGGAGCGTAACCAATTCCGGCTCGGTGCCCGGTTAGACTCCGAGTCGACCTTGACCAGTGAGGTGGCGACCACGGGTTTGAACCAGGTCAACAAGCAACGGAACCGACTGACGCTCGACGGCGGCTGGGCCTACCTGCTAACTGATCGCGCGACGCTTGATTTGGGCGCCAGCTACCAGGACGTTTCCTACGAAGACGTGGAACTCCTTCCGCTTTTCAACTACCGCCTCGGCGCTGTGAGTCTTGCCAACCAGTATCGCCTGACCGAGCGGCTCGGACTGATCGGACGCTTAAGCTACGAGCGTTACGAAACCCAGGACACGCCGTTTACCAATGAATACGGCAACGCTGGAGCTCAGGTTGGTGCGGACTATCAGCTTTCCGAAACAACTTCGCTCTCAGCTCAGTTGGGCTTCCGGCGCACCGAGCAGACCCTTGATGGCCTCGACAACCTTCGGGTGACTCGGGAAAGCTCTGGTCAGACCTATCTGGTGGGCTTTTCAAAACGATTCGAGGTCGGCGGCACCCTGAAGTTGGAGGCGCGCCGCGACCTGGCACCGAGCGGCGGGGGCGAGCTGCTTGATACGACCGGGCTGCGCGCAAACCTCAGCCTCCGGATGGCCCCCCGCTGGCTCTTCGCGCTCGGTGCCAACGCCTACCGGAACCGGAGCCCCTACGACGATCGGAGCGAAGGCCGCCTGACCTATGCCGACCTCACTCCCCGCCTGGCGTACGAACTGGACGAATCCTGGCGGCTGTCTCTCGGTTATCGGCTTCGTTGGCAGGAGCGTGACGGAGGTCTCGACGACGCCGTCTCAAATGCCGTATTTTTGACTTTGAACTGGACACGACCTTGGGATATGTGAATGCCTGACCTGCCCGTCCTCGACACCTTGACGCGGCTCCCAGGTGAAGGTGATCAAGGATAGGTGGCTGAACTGGAGCGGCGCAAGCCAATGTGGACGCGTGAACACCGTAGGATGGGCAAAGCCCGCGCGAGTTGGTCTAGAGGTTCGGCGGCGCCGGTCGAGCGTGCCCATCGGGGCCGCGGAAGACTTACAGGAAGGGCACGCTGCTGTTGCGATCGAAACCGAAATGGTCGATCGATCACCTTAGGATGGGCAAGAGCCCGCGGAGAGTGGTAGGGAGGTTCGTGGTCGGAAGAATTGCCGGCGCCCCGACCTTTTTCATCCGGCCCGCACCGTACCCTGTCAGGATGGCACGCAACGCTTTGCCCATCGTACGACCGACGAGCCCGGCGCCCCCATAAGCGCCAACCTCGGTCTTAGGTGACACCGTCCAAGACGAACTCCGAATTAGAATACGAGGCACCAACTGGACGTGGACGAGCAGATCAAAACGCTTGATGATTACCTGGCGATACTCAAGCGCCGCAAGAGGCAATTCATCCTTCCGGCGGTGCTGCTGTCCATCGTGGCGATACTCGCCGCCTTGTTTATCCCGGCAATGTACCGCTCTACGGCGACCATTCTCATCGAACAGCAGGAGATCCCGGCCGATCTGGTTCGCACCACGGTGAGCAGTTTCGCCGATCAGCGTATCCAGGTCATCAGCCAACGGGTCATGACCACCCGAAATTTGAGCGGGATCATCGAGCGTTACAATCTATATCCTGAGTTACGGCGAAGGGAGAGCATCAATTCGGCCGTCGAGGAGATGCGCCTGGCCATTGAACTAAAGATGATCAGTGCCGATGTGGTCGACCCGCGAAGTGGACGCCCACAGCAGGCGACGATCGCCTTTTCACTCTCGTACGAAAGTGATTCAGCCGAGTTGGCACAAAAGGTGACGAACGACCTGGTGTCGTTGTTTCTCAATGAGAACATTGAGCAGCGCAAGGCTGCCGTAGAACAGGCAAGCGCCTTTCTCTCGGGCGAGGCCAACAAGCTAAGAGATCAGATTAACGCCCTGGAGACCCAACTTGCGGCCTTCAAGGAGAAACACCAGGCCAACCTGCCGGAGTTCGCCGCGCTCAACCGCGAGTCGATGGCCCGCACGGAGCAGCGCCTCCGTGACAACCTGCAAAACTCCCGTGCTCTCGAAGAGCAAAAGACCTACCTCGAATCGGAATTAGCGCAGATTAACCCGACCTTAAGTATGTCTGGACCCGGCGGAGCGCCGGCCAGCAGTCCTGAGGCTCGTCTTCAGCAACTGGAGATGGAATACGCCGGCATCGCAGCTCGCTACTCCCCAGAGCACCCGGATCGTGTGCAAATCGAGCGGGAAATGTCCGCCCTGCGCGATCAACTAGGGCAGTCGGATATCGCGGCGGTACAAGGCCGACTGTCAGAGATGAACAGCCAACTGGCAGTGCTTCGGAAGCGCTACTCGGAAACCCACCCTGATGTGGCGGCGCTCAAGCGCAGCATCGCAGCGACTGAAGGCGAACTCGTTAAGGTTAAGCGCTCTGGCCGCGGGTCCCCCGGGCAGCTCGCGAACGCAACGAACCCTGCGTACGTCCAAATACGGAGCAGACTTGATAGTACGAGTCTGGATATTGCTTCGCTAAAGCAGAACCAAGTTGAGCTCGAGCGCGACCTGGCAAAGTTGGAGGCCCGCGTTGCCGAATCCCCGAAGATCGAGCAGGAATACAAGGCAATCGTTCGCGATTACGACAACGCGATGCTCAAGTACAAGGAAGTGCGTGAAAAAGGAATGCAGGCAGAACTGGCCAAGTCGCTGGAGAGCGACCGAAAAGGCGAACGCTTCTCCCTGATTGAGCCCCCCTTGGTCCCGGAAAAGCCCTATAAGCCCAATCGCCCCGCGATCCTGGTATTGGGTATGGTGTTATCCGTCGCGGGCGGCGTCGGCAACCTGGCCCTGCGCGAAGCGCTGCACAAGGGCCTGCACGGGGCTCGTGCGGTGTTGGCAATTACCGGCGCGCCGCCCCTTGCGGTCATCCCTTATATAGAAACGCAGGTCGACCGGAGCCGGCGCGCCCGGCGTCTGTGGTTGTGGATCCTGGGGATCGTTGTCGCCCTAACGGCCAGCGCTGCGGCGGTACATTTCTTCTGGAAGCCGCTTGATGTTCTATGGTTCGTCTTGATGCGTAAGATTGACCTCCTCATGCCCCTGTTCACCAGTTCCGCTCCCTGAGGGTACAGTCTAGTGGAACGTATCAAACAAGCGCTGGAACGTGCCCGGGCTGAACGGGAGATCGCGGCGGGGTTAGCCCCAGCGGGGGCATTGCCAGGAGCGGTGAACCTGCGCCGTCATTCCCGTCATACCCGTGCCCCGGGAGCGGAAATTAAGGTCACCTATACCCAAACTGCGACCATCCCGGTTGATGCCGCGCAACTGCGTGAAAGGCGGATCGTCCTCACGGAGCAGCAGGATCCGGTAGCGGACGCCTACAAGGTTCTGCGGACCCATGTGCTTCAGCGGATGCGTGCCAACAACTGGAAGACCCTGGGCGTCACAAGCCCGGGCGAGGGAAATGGCAAGACGCTGACGGCAATCAACCTGGCGATCTCCCTCGCGTGCGAGGTCAATCAGACGATCCTGCTGGTGGACCTGGACCTGCGACGCCCATCGCTGGGCCGTTACTTTTTTAACACCGTCTCCCGGGGTATCAGCGACTATCTCACCGATGGGACTGACCTGTCTGAACTGCTAATAAATCCAGGTGTTGAGCGGCTCGTCATACTGCCTGGCAACCATGCGTTCACCCAGTCATCAGAGATGCTTTCGTCGCCTAAGATGACCCAGCTGGTTCAGGAACTGAAAAACCGTTATAGCGACCGGCTGACAATCTTTGACCTGCCGCCATTGTTCGCAGGTGACGACGTGATCGCATTCCTGCCCTATTTGGATGCGGTGATGATTGTAATTGAGGAGGGCAAGACCACGAAAGACGAGCTTACGCGGACCTACCAGCTGCTTGGGGAGAAAAATATCATCGGGACCGTCCTCAACAAGTCCGAAGATGCAAATTCCGGTGTCGGATATTACTACTAACATGCCTATCAGGTTAACTCAGCCCGTGACCTTGCCTGATGCGTTAATTGGCACCGCGTAGGGTTGATCCTCACGCGAACAGAGAACGGCAACCAGAGACCCAAAAAACCTGGTCAGTCAAACTGTCCCATTGTTGAGCTTTAGACGAGACCGCAACTATGAAAGCTATTCGCATTGAGCGCTTACATCATAAATTATTGCTCCACAATAAATATTCTAATCTTTGCATGCAAGTTATTTCTTGTATCTGTGCATTATTTTGGTGCACAGCAACCTACGCGAATACCTTTTGGGTAAATAATCTTATAGGAAGCGACTCAAATACCGGAACCCAGTCGTTACCATGGAAAACACTATCCAAAGCGACTGCGATCCTAATGCCCGGCGATGAGTTAGTAATTCAAGAGGGTCGCGCTGAAAACCCCTATCGAGAGATAATCCAGTTTAAAGCAAGCGGCACTCCTGACAAGCGGATCACAGTAAGAGGTGAGCACGAGTTTAGCAAGCCTTATATTGTAGGCAACGGACAGTTGACGCTAATATCAGTTTACGAAAAGGAATTTATCAATATCATGAACCTTGTTTTGGCTGATACATCAGAGCAAGGCATCGAAATAATGAAAGGCTCAAACAACATAACTATCGACGGAGTAGAAATTTATAATATTGGCAAAAATGGAATTTTGGCGCAGGGCGGACATGATCTCAATATTAGAAACTGCAAAATAGACAACGTAGTAAATTCTGGAATTGCGCTGATCGGTCACTCTATCGACAAATTGTCAAATACCCTGATAGAAAAATGCGCGATCTCAAATGTTGACGATAACGACGGAATAACGCTTCATCAAGATGGAGAAAGATACGATCTCGGGATAAATCATATAATTAAAAATAACAAGCTTACTCAGTGCGGGGAAGAAGGAATCGACATTACATCTGGAGAATACGTTGTCGTGGAAAACAATGAGACCTCACTTAATAATGGAGGGATCTCGATTGGTCACGGCGCCAAGCATGTAACAGTAAGAAAACATCGGTCAGTTGGAGATGTCACGTTCGGCATAGTAGTCTCGGAGCCCAGTGTTAATGTATCCATTGAAGATAGCTATTTTGCGGGCGCCAATAATAGCGCAAGACTATCAGTTATTGGCCTTAAGGGAGGCAACATTCTCAGAAATATCTTCGAGACAGCTAATAGCAGAGGATCTGTAGTCGATTTTTCTGGCGAAGTGGCTAGTATTGTCTTCGACAATAATGTTGTAACTTCGACTACTCCAAGAAATGGATCAACAATCTTAAGAGTGCTGGATCATGGGGTCGTTGGAGACAGCGCAAGGATTGCTTGGTCTAATAACATTTGGTGGGATCCAAGTGGAAACAGCAGGGTTTTTTACGATCCAGCACATTCTTTATACAATATCGACGTTTTTCGATCATTGAATCGCAGCAATGATCAGTTTGGCACACCGCCATTGGTTCCTCCTTTGCTGCGAATAAAAACAGACTGAACCGTGGCCGTCCCATCACTCAATAATCGGCCGCGGCTACCTACTTATCTGCGGCCTTCGCCTCCGCCGAATGCTGGTGTATTCTCACTTCGGAACTCTTCTACTTTTGGCAAGCGGTCGTTTTATCTCCTCAGCTAGTTGGCCATGGCCACGACCATTGCAGAGAGACTGCCGATATTTAGGCGGCCGCCCTGATGCTGAAATGGATTAATAATGACCTAATGCCATGATGGACCTTTATTCATCGATTCGCTCAAGTAGCATCTGGGTTATTCTACGATTGTTTGTCTCCCTGACGGTTGGTGCCGTCATTACCACCTTCATCATCCGCAGCCTAAGCGTCGAAGAATACGGTATTTATACTATACTGTATTCCCTTATCGGCTACGTTAGCGTCATTGCCTCGTTCGGTATCCCGGAGGTCTTTCGCCGCTTCATCCCGGAGGCATTGCAGAACAAGGACTATGCCCTGCTCAAGAATCTCGTCCACCGTGGTCTGGCTCTGCGGGTTCTGCTATCGACTCTCACCGTGAGTATAATTTTACTATTACATGGACCTATCGGTCGCCTACTGAAACTCGAAGGCTTCCTTGATTTTTTTTCCATCTTCGCCTTCGGCGTTGTTCTTTTCCTAGAGGCGAGCCTTCTCACAAGTGTCCTCCATTCACTCTTTCTGCATAAATACTCCGTTATTGCCGGTACGATCTACACTCTTTTCCGTGGGGCTTGTGTTTTCCTACTTCTCAACACCGGCTGGGGTATCCAAGGTCTTCTTTGGTCGGAGGTGGTCTCGTGGGGATTGTGGACCGCCCTGCAATGGTTTTTTTACTACACCCAATTCGCTAAGCGATATCCCCGAGGAAACAGTCCGCGGATCCCCCTGCGCCGTTATGGCCGGTACGCAGGTCTCTCTGCATTGAATGAAACGGGGAGCGCGGCAATGAGCGTGTCAACGGATTTTTTTATTATTTCCGCTTTCCTAGGTCCTGGGGCAGTGGCGGTCTATGGTTTTGCTGACCGAGTCATCAAGTTATCTCTCAGTTGTATGCCTCACATTGTGCTGATTGACGTCATTCGCCCTGCCTTCTTTACGAAGTATACCGAGAGCGGAAAAAAACAGCACTTGAACGCAATGTTCAATCTACTGGTCAAGATTGGTGCTTTCTGCGTCTTTCCATTGGCGGCAGGCATTTTCGTGTTGGGTGACAAAATGATCATCTTTGTGTTTAAACCTGACTATCTACCAGCTGAACCGATTCTCTGGGTTCTAATTGATCCTCCACTGCTATCAATATCTTTGCAACGCCTGCTAGCTTGGTACTGCAAGCTGTCGAGCAGGTACAGATTAACCTTTATAGTAAAGTGTTTGCTATTGTTAATGTTGCGGGGGCATTACTCGTTATCGAGCGCTTTGGCGTCATGGGTGTGGTTTTAATTACATGCCTAGCTGCTTACCTGAAAAATTATTTTTGCTACTGGTTCGCGAAGAGGTACGCGGACCTCGCCATAAACTGGTGCAGTCTTCTAAAAATTGGGTGTAATGCTGCGGGAATGGCTTTGATACTTTTTTTGATGCGACCGTTCGCTAGCAGCCTACTTACTCTAGGAATTATTACCGCGGTGGGCGGCCTGATTTTTCTATTAACCTCTTGGGCGAACAAGGCATTTAGCACAGAGGAGCGAGCTTGGATTAACCGTATGATGCCAAAGCCTGTGTTCTCTTTTTGAACCAAATCATCCGCTAGTTTATTCTTTTTAAAGCGAAGAATGATTTTATGAAAGTCTTGATCGTTCATGGTAATTCTATCTTCGATAATATTGGTGGCAGTGAGTACCAAATGCGTACGCTGGCCGATTTTCTCATGCAAAGCGGATACGAAGTGTCGTTCTATTTTCCAGAAAGAGTTTCAGGTCGCAATGATCATTACGAAATCAATGGAGTGCGCGTATATCAGGATTTTCGACGCTACCCAGAGGCTTTCGCTCCTGCATTCCGTCTTCGACGTTTGAGGGATATCGTTCGCCAAGAGCAGCCATCTTTGATCTATGCGCGCTGCATTAGAAGTCTGTTTTTTGTCCAGCAGGCTTCGCTACAGACAGGAACCCCATTTATCTACCATATACCATTTGGTTTATCACCCGAACTGTTTTCCTTCCTGAGTGCACTTAGAGGGGTTCGTAAAACAAAGGCACGCTGCCTTTACGAATACCTTTCATTTCGAGCATTGCCTGATGTGACTCAACTATTATGCCTTGCTAATGAAGAAAGAGATTTTGTTCGGCGTTATTTAGGTCGTGTTGCTGAAACCATCTTCAACATGCAAAGTATTCCATCTGACAATGCGACTAAAGAAGTCCCTATAAAGTCGTTTGGGTGAATAACATTAAGCGGCTCAAGCGTCCCGAGATGTTTATTGATTTGGCGCGACGCTGCGTCGATACTTGACGCGAAGTTCATTATGATGGGAAGCATCAGTAATGATGTTTACTGTCGTCGGTTGTGGCGTCAAATAGATCAGACCCCAAATCTAGTGTTCCTAGGGCAAAAGCCCCAAAATGAGGCTATCGGTCTACTTGGAAAAGCGTCTGTTAATGTTTTAACCAGCAGCGCAGAGGGGTTTAGTAATGGGACATCCGGGTTGGTTCCGCGAGACACCAATTATCGCGACTATCGATAAGGATCAGATAATAACCCGCAATAAGATTGGCTTTCACGTTTTAAGCGTGGAAGAAATGGAAACGAAGCTGCGGTTTTTGCTAGATAACCCCGAAGAACGAGCAGTAATGGGGCGGCGGGCTCGAGAATATGCGATTGCAAATCATAGCGTTGAGTCCCAAGGGCCGAAATATCTAGACGTGTTTGAGAGGATTGCGAGATAGAATTTGCTCGTGCGCGAACAAACTTCCTGCAAGTAAGACAAATACGGTAGGGACCCAGGAATTAGTCGAAATGGCAAAATTATTGATCAAGCACCCGGAACTTCGGCCTTACCGAGTTCCCTTATTCGGTAAACCGTGGCGAGCGAATTACCATTATCCGGTTTCTATTCAATTGTTCTCCTGGCTGCAATCAGTTCGAATATGCAGTGATCGGAACGACGAAGGGCAGCATGTGGCGGAATCCCGATAGCTTCAATACTTTCTTGAGGGAAACGGCAACTGGAATCTACGACGTGCTCGTAGTTTCGACGCCAACAGCACCGGCGAGTTTCGCCGCCGTGTTAATCGCAAGAATCCGCCATAAAAAGGTCGTCGTGTGGACTGAGACTTGGCGCGGTTCTTTCACCGGTGGAGAGGGAAAGTCCGGCGTTCTTTGTTTTGGTGTGTTTATCGTTTAGCACATGCACATTTTGTAACCAGCACCAAGACTTTGAAGTTTTTACGTCAAATGTTTAAAGTTGAAGACTCGAAACTGTTTTTCTCACCGCAATGCAACTTGGATCTCGAGTAAAGTAATGCCAGCGAAACTAAAATTGCCTGTTCCTGAGAATGCTTTTGTTTTTCTATTTTTGGGCCGAATTATACCTGTTAAAGGAGTCGAATATTTGATACGCGCGTTTGCCATTGTCCAATCTTATTATTCCAATGCATTTTTGCTTGTTGTCGGCGAGGGCGTCGAACTGGAACGCTGCAAGCAGCTAGCGAAGGATCTCCATGTCGTCACATGTTTATTTCACGAGGCGATCCCGGACGTAAATGAGTCCCTGAAGGCGTCATTTTTCCAGTTTTGTGACGTGTTTATTTTACCATCCCGGATCTGCGGCAACCATTACGAAGGGTGGGGTCTTGTGGTGGGCGAGGCGATGTCAATGGGTAAACCGGTAATCGCCACTGATGCTGTAGGCTGTTCGGATGATATGGTCCAAGAGGGGGTCAACGGGTTTATTGTCCGCCATTCGTCCGTCGGAGATCTTGCCAGAGCGATGAAAAGCATGTTGGCAAATAAAGATAAGCTTCCAGCGATGGGAAAAGCGAGTAGAGATATATTCGATAAGCAAATCAGCTATTCTCGAATGTCAAGAGCCTTTGTTGATTCAATTACTTTCGCTTTAAATTGCAAGGAATAAGCTAAGATGAAATTTGAAAGACTTATCAACCATTGGCTAATACCTACGTACCCAAAAAATCCACGATCAAAAAAAATAATGACTTGGTCTTGGAAGACGGCGTGAGATCACGTTTGTTGAGGCAGTTTAATATACCCTTCGAAAATCTGTGTCAGGGACTCAGGTGCAAAGAACGTTCGATGAAGAAATCAAAATGCTTTTCTAGGTGGTATATTTTGGGAGATGGCTGCGCTTTGCCATTCAAAGATAAGTCGCTTGAAGTGATTTTATGCAGGCATGTAATTACGAATATAGATGGTACTGTTAGTTTGATACGGGAAATCCAAAGGGTAGCAAAATGAGGTAAGCTTAAGTGGCTGCCCATTTTCTAAAAGCTAGTCAGAGAAAATCTGGCATCTAGCGAATTTGGATCGGATCTGCCAAATATAACTTGCTAGACAAATGGGTAATTTTTTAATGAAATGAAACAATGGATTTTGTCTTCGATAGAACAATGTTTTGATATTGCAAATTGAGATAAAAAAAGCGCTATACGCTGTAGCTCATGTACGGGGTTTATGCAAAGTCACTCGCGAATGATAATATAGCGGCAGTTAACCGAATTTCATCGAGGAATTGGTCGCCTAATAGAACGATTGGGGCAGTTTTGATTGAGGAAGATGCCAGGGGCCATGTAACGGAGTTGAGAGACAAGAACGATCAAGTGAACAATCAATATACGAGCTTGCGGAGTGTCGCCAAACGGCATCTTTCAAATGGCGCCAGTTAGGTAAACATTGACGAGCGACAAGTGTCCTGCAGCTTGACATGAAAGCGCGGAAATCTAAAGCATTCAATAAGCGTATTGAAATGCGTGATATGTGATCGGGAGTATCCTTAAATATCCGCTGTTAGAGTTTATCTTAGGGAACTGGAGACGTAAATTTGAACGTGTTGCAAGTAATGGGCTGTACCTCGGACCAGTACGGATCCATGGAGCGGTATCTTGTGGAAAAAGCCGCTATCCTCGCAGTCGACGGTGGCCAACTGACTGTAGCATATGAAAATGAGCCGGTTTGCGCGGACTTTATTTCCGGTTTTGAAGAAGCTGGCGGTCACTTATTGAAATTCAATTGGGATCAGAGCAGTCCCTATCATCATTATCGGTGCCTAAAAGAAATCATTTGGCGTGAAAAGCCTGATGTGGTTCATGGATATTTTACCCCGACATGTCACTACGTCATGGGCGTGTGCGCCACTGTTGGTTTTCGAGATCGCTTTCGCACATCCGCAAATTTACCGCTAACTATGTTTCGGCATTATGCGGGGATCGGTGGATACCATGAGCAGGTGTTTCGACTGAAACAACGTTTTCTTGCACGGTTGCCCAGGGGGATTATATGCCGGTCTCAGGCGATAAAGAATGAGTTTCTGGACATAGGCGTACCGTGTCATAAACTTGCAGTTGCGTCTGGAGGTACCAATACAGAAATCTTTCATCCGAGCAAGGAATCAAAGGAAACTTTGAAGGTGCGACTGGGATTGGATCCGACGAAAATTTTAATCGGAACCGCTTGCAGGCTTGTGCCGGAGAAAGGTATTGATGTTTTGATAAACGCAGCCGTTGTATTGAATGACAAGGGATCGAGAATCCTATTTTTGATTATTGGTGATGGTCCCAATAATACCCAACTAAAAAATCAAATATCCAAAGAAAATGCGGATTCTTTTATAAGGATAGCAGGACATAAGAGCAATATTGTCCAATGGATGAATGCGCTTGACTTGTTTGTCCTTCCATCGCGATCCGAAGGGATGAGTAACGCTGTTCTTGAGGCCATGTCATGTTCCTTGCCAGTGATATTATCGGACATTCCCCCAAATGTTGAGATATTCCGGGCCAGCCATAAAACGAAGCGATATATTGGCGAATTATTTAAGACTGGTGATGCATCATCTCTTGCGGAAAAAATTCGCCTGCTGTTAGGGCGTGATGATTGGTATGACATTGGGAAACAGGCGAGGAACCTAGTTCAAGAGCGATTCAGCGTCAAGTCGCGTATAGAGTGTGAAATGAACGCTTACAGGGGGGATTTTTGATGTGCGGGCTATGCGGTTGGATTGACCAGGCGCCGATCAGTCAAGACATTTTAGAGCGAATGCTTCTAGAACTGAGGCATCGTGGACCAGATGTACAACGCGTAGAAGTAGTCTCCGGTGCGGGTTTTGGGCATGCCAGGCTGTCGGTTATCGATTTAGCTGAGGAAGCCAATCAGCCGATGTGGAATGAGCGTAGAACTCTTTGTCTTGTTTACAATGGTGAATTCTACGACTTCGAGTCACAAAGAGCTAAACTGCTGAGAAGCGGTTCTCGGTTTATTTCGAACAGCGACACGGAGGTAATTCTACGACTGTATGAGGAAGCAGGTGAGTCTTGCCTGAAGGATATCGATGGAATGTTCGCCTTCGCGATCTGGGATCTACGCGCTAAAAAGCTTTTCGCGGCGCGGGATCGTATAGGCATCAAGCCATTTTATTATTATGTGAGCGGAAGTACGTTTATTTTCGCTTCTGAGATCAAAGCTATATTAAGGAATCCTTGCGTATCGAGAGAGATTTGTCAGACTGCTTTAGCTGCGTACTTTTGTCTGGGTTACATTCCAAAAGATCTCTGCATATTCAAGAAAATTCGAAAGTTGCCTCCAGCTCATTGTTTAACTTTTCAGGAAAATAAATTGAGCGTGCGGCGTTACTGGTCTCTTCCAGTGCCGAGCGGTGATACATGCATGATCAAAGAATCTGATGCTTTTGAGCAATTGGAGGAATTGTTAGATCAGTCAGTTAAGCGGCATCTGGTTAGCGATGTACCCTTGGGGGTTTTCCTCTCTGGGGGAGTCGACTCTTCATTAATCACGGCAATTGCATCCAGGCACTCACCGGAACCCCTGAAGACATTTTCGATTGGATTTGATAACAAGCCTTATAACGAATTACCATATGCACGGCTTGTCGCTAATCATTTTGGTACTTCACATCATGAGCACATTGCGGTTATAGAAGAGGACGTAATACTTCAGCGACTGATCCATCACTTTGATGAACCATTCGCCGATTCATCAGCTATTCCCATGTATTACGTTTCACGGATGGCGAAGGAAAGTGTGACTGTGGCTCTTTCTGGCGATGGCGGTGATGAGTTGTTTGGAGGATACAACTGGTATAGCTGGGTCTTGCGGGTCATAGCTGGGCAGCAACTACCGATGCTCATACGTAAAGTGGTGAATTCTCTAGATCAGTATTTGCCGCGATCTTACTACGGGAAGCATTTTGTTAAGTCTCTTGCATTAAGTGAATTTGAAATATTTAAAGAGCGCGTATCTGTTTTTCAGGATCATGAATTAGAGACACTGGCTCATGTCAACGATCAATCAGTATTCAAGAAAGCTTTCGAGAAAGATTATTTTGCGAATGGCGAATCCGCCTTGGAAAGAATGTCGAGAACAGACTTCAGTTATTACTTACCCGACGACATACTCACGAAAGTCGATCGCGCCAGCATGGCGGTTGGGCTAGAGGCAAGAGTCCCTCTGTTAGATCACCGAATTTGCGAGTTTGCTTTTTCGCTTCCGGATTCCCTTAAAATACATCAGGGGGCAAAAAAATATCTTTTAAGAAAGCTGGGAAAAAAAATTCTCCCAAGAAAACTCGATTTAAAGCGTAAACATGGGTTTACGGTACCGCTTGGGGATTGGATGAAAGGCAAGCTCGGGAACCATTTATTCGAAATTTTAGAGCAAGTCCATCGAGATGACGTGCCAAATCGCGAAGCAATCAAGCAAATGCTTACTATTCATCGAAGTGGTCACGTCGACTATGGTAAACAACTTTGGTCTATATTGGTCTATTTGCTGTGGCAAGATAAATATCTCTAACAATATAATCGGAGCGTATTGCTTTTTGATTTCCGTTTACATTTGGTGATTTAAATCACATTAATTTAAATATCCGATGTTTATCCGTGTCCCATGACGTTCCGGGTTTTTCTCGGGAATTTTCGCTTTTAGCGTTGATTGGAGGGCCGTGAGGTAGGTGCAAATTGTCCATTATATTGGTCTATATCATTATTTCATTCGCCTTTTTTGGAAATTTAATTGTAGGGTTAAATTATATTGCTCCTGAAGTGACCTTAATCACTGAGGTTGCGATATATCTTTTATTTATAATATCGATTCTGGAAAGGAGCAAGACTCGATACGACGGTCATTTAATGTTGCTTTTTAGTTGTTTTTTAATTTTTGGTTTTGCGTCCGCTTTTCTAAATAACCGACTGGATTTGGGGCTTATTGCTAGTCTCCGGCTATTATTACGTTATTATGTTTTTTATTTAGCAGTAATCAATTTGGACTTTAAAGATACGCATTTTGTGAAGATCAATGCGCTTTTGTTTCTGTTTTTGATAGCGCAGTTACCCGCGTCCTTTATTCGATTTGTTACTTTTGGTATCAGCGAAATGACTATAGGAACTTGGGGCACACAGGGTGGAGGAGTCACAACAGTTATTACTATCGTAGCTATTGGATACTTCTGGTCCTATTATGCATATCATAAGAGGCGGTTTTTGTATATCTTGCTCATCGTCGCGTATATTATATTTGGAATCTTTGGTTCAAAGCGGGCGTTGTTGTTTTTTTATCCGATCGCGTTTTTTGGGATTTACTTTCTTATCTATGTCGTTGATAAAAAGATTTCTCCTCTTAAACAGATTGGGGTATTTGTAGTAATTTTCGTTCTTGCGCTTGGAAGTATGCTCGCAACGATGAGGTATATTCCTACACTGAATCCAGAAAGACAAATCGGAGGATCAATCGATTTCGCGTATGTTTTTGAGTTTGCGGAAAGTTACGAAACGGCGAAAAATCATGGGCGAGGTATGGGGCGAGCATCAACAACGCTTGTCATTGTAGACAAGTTATGGGAAGGCGGCGTCGGGAGTCTTTTTTTTGGTCTTGGTCCTGGGTCCTTACTTTCTTCCTTGGTTACCGGGAATCGTTTTATCAACGATAACATGCCCGATATACATGGGAGCTACGGCAGGACGGGACTAGCTTTAGTTGCAGCGGAGTATGGATTGCTTGGCGCATCTTGCTTTGTCATCTTTTTCATGATTATTTCAAAAAATGCATATATTGTTTTCCGAACGGAGAAAGATCCTTATTGGAAAGCCTTTTTAGCTGGAACAGTGATAATGATTGTCTATTTGTTTTTTATATTTCTAGTCTATAACGATACCCCGATTACAGATGATACTATCACACCTATTTTGTTTTATGCGGCAGCGATTGTCCGACTTCGGAGGGTGCGATTCCGCCGTGAGTTTCGTAAGCACGTGTCACAGAAATTGCTCCGAGTATAGGATTATGGGCGCCGTGAAATTGAAACGAATATTAATAACAACCTATTATGAGTTTCCGTGCAGGCATCCTGTTTTGGAAAGTGTATTTGCTAAAGAGATTGCCAAAAAATGTGATATTTATTGGATTTTTAGCGGAAAGAAAACAGGGGATATGCAGTTAAAGTGGCATAATTCTCAAGTGATTTTGGCGCCTGTTTTCGGCAAAGGATTATCTAAAGCGATGTTCTATCCATTTAACTCTGTGGTTCGACTCTTTGCTGTAATGCAATGCATAATTTCTAAAAAGATCGATATTATTATTTTGCGCGACTTACCAATAGAAGCAACTTTTTGTGTTTTAATTAGGCGAATTTTTCGGTTAAAAGTTTTCTACCAGAATTCCGCGCCATTAGAGGAAATAAGTATAGCGTACGCGAGATCTCTGAAAGGGTTTCGAAAGTTTTGGTGGCTTTTGAAGGGGTACGCTCATCGCTTTTTTGTTGGGCAAGCGATGAGACATGCTGACTTGATTTTTGTAATATCTGATTTTCATAAAGATGCCCTTGCTATAAGCGTAGAAGAAAGAAAACTGGTCGTGCTTCCAATGGGTATAGATAACGACTGGATTAACGACGTTCGTCAGGATAATCCAGCATTGCAACTGAAGCCAGATGGCAGGCCCGTAATATCATATTTTGGAACATTAAATCCCACTAGAAATCCTGAGTTTCTTTTGTGGCTTGCGAAGGAATTAAAACGCAACATCTCTGCTTTTACTTTTTACATCATAGGGAAATCGGCAACGGACGATGAAGATAAACGACTAATGAAGAAATGCACAGAGATGGGTCTGGATGATACAGTCGTTTTTACCGGGCATATAGACCGGGCAAGACTCAAGTCTTATTTATTAGCAAGTGATTTGACCGTATCTGCGATACCGCCTAAGTCTTATTATGTCAATAGTTCCCCAACAAAAGTATATGAAAGTCTTGGAAACGGTATCCCAGTTGTTGGCAATCAAGAGATTTTAGAGCAATGCAATGTTTTGAGAAGTTCAGGCGGAGGACTTGCTGTGAAATACGATGTTAAAGAATTTGCTACAGCTGTGTTGTATATTTTGAATGATAAAGATGCTCGAATCAAAATGGGTCGTGACGGGAAAACCTTTGTTAAGCATGAGTATGACTATAAGGTTTTAGCATCGAGAATAGAAACGCATTTTTCTTGACTGATACTGTTTTAGCGGCGACATTTCTTTGGTAATAACTAATTCGGATTGTGGGGGGGTCGTATGAATCGAGATAATCTTCGTGATATTAACGTTCTTATGGTTGGAGCGGATTTATGTTCGCGTGGAGGTATTGGAAGTGTTGTTCAAACGCTTTACCGTCAGAACCAAAAAGAAGGCTGTCCCGTAACGTTAAGTCTCCTAAAAACTAGTTTTTATAATGAAAGAACTAAATATGCAGAACCTTTTTTGTTTGCCGTGAAGCTCGTTTCTTTCCCCTTTGTCTTGCATAATAAAAATATAGCTATTGTTCATATACACAGCTCTGCTTATTATAGTTTTTACCGAAAAGCGGTATTTTTTTTAGTCGCTAAGTTAATGGCGAGAAAGGTTATCTTTCACTTGCACGCCAGTGATTTTTATAACTTTTTTTTATCAAAAAGCAATCCGAAGCAATTTATATGTCGCTTTGTTTTTCGCCATTGTGATCTTGTCATTGTGCTTTGTGCAGACTGGGAACGAGCTTTGTTAACTTGTTACCCTGGAATAGCGGTCAAAACCGTTCACAATCCTGTTTCGGTTACCGACTATGCCCAATCTGAAAATGACAAGTGCGACAGTTTTAAGTTAAGAGTGCTATTTCTAGGTTTTTTTTCCGCTGCGAAGGGCATTAAAGATATCGTTTCGGTAGCAAAGCAATTGAAGCGTGACAATGATATTTCGATATCACTGATAGTGGCAGGAAAAGGTGACATGGAGCAGTGGTTATCCGGGGAAATAAATGCTTGCGACCTCGGCGACATTTTAACAATCAAGCATTGGGTTCAAGGCCAAGAAAAAAGAGATTTGCTGGCGAGTGCTGATGTATTTTTCTTGCCTTCGTATAAGGAGGGGATGCCTATTTCTATTCTGGAGGCCATGAGTAGTGGATTGGCGATCGTGAGCACAAGAGTTGCCGGCATACCAGATCTTGTTTGGGATTATCGGGAAGAATGGTTATTTGCTGGAGCCAGGGGATGTAAATGGGTTTGTCAAAGTATTGCAAGGTCTTTCAGGAAATAAAAGGGAACTGTTGAGCATGAAAGCGCAGAGTTTTGAAATGGTCAAGAAGTTCGATTCAAAGATAATTTTTGATCATATCAAGAGCGTTTATATTAACATCTAGGTTCGTCGATCGGTAGCGTAGCGCGTTATTGAGCGGAGAGTCTTCTGTAGGCGAAAATTGCGCATCGATTTTCTATTTCGGCAAATTCTCAAAGTCACTTTGCTCACGCAGAGACATATGAAATGCAGCAACTAACGCAGCGCCTTAAAGATGGATCGATGGAAGTGTTAGACGTGGCAACGCCAGTCAGTGGGAAGGGATTGCTTGTTGTCCAGAATTGCTTTTCGATGATCAGCCCTGGTACCGAAGGTGGAACTGTTTCCACGGCTAGAAAGAGCCTTATCGGAAAGGTCAAAGAACGCCCCCAACAGGTCAAACAGGTTCTCGAGACCCTTCAACAGCAAGGTCCAGTCCAGACCTATCGCGCCGTGATGAAGAAGCTGGACTCCTATTCACCACTCGGCTATAGCTCGGCTGGGGTGGTCGTGGGGATTGGCGAAGGTGTTCGCGGCTTTGCACTTGGGGACCGGGTGGCCTGTGCCGGAGCTGGCTACGCCAATCACGCCGAATTCGTGGCGGTGCCGGAGAATCTCTGCGTCAAACTGCCGCCGGACGCGGATCTGTGCCTCGCCTCCTATAACACGCTGGGGGCGATCGCGCTCCAGGGCGTGCGACAGGCCGACTCTGCGGGTTGGCGAAACCTGTGTCGTCATCGGACTGGGTCTGCTGGGTCAGCTCTCGGCCCTGATGCTCAGGGCGAGCGGCGTCCGGGTCGTCGGGTTGGATATCAATGCGCGCGCGGTGGAGATCGCGGAAGGGTCACTGTGTCGATCTGGGGCTGACGATGGATGCCCCTGGGATCGAAACCGACCGTCAATCGAACTTACGGACGGCATCGGCGCCGATGCGGTGATCATCACGGCGGCCACTTCGAGCCTGCAACCGATCAACGTGGCCGGCCGGCTGCTGCGGAAACGCGGGACCGTTGTGATCGTCGGCGATGTGCCGACCGGATTCGAGCGCGACCCGTATTATTATCGTAAAGAGCTGTCGCTCAGGATGTCCTGCTCCTACGGTCCGGGCCGATACGATCCGGTCTACGAGGAGAAGGGTTACGATTATCCGCCGGCCTATGTCCGCTGGACCGAGAACCGGAACATGCAGGCGTTTCAGCGTCTGATTCAGACGGGTGCGATCGACATCGACTATTTGACGACTCATCGCTTCCCGATCGACCGGGCGCCCGAGGCGTACGATCTGATCCTGTCGCGCAGTGAGGAATTCCTCGGGATCGTCATCACCTACGACACCGATAAGGCTCTCGATCGCGAGCCCATTCGACTGCGGGAGCATCGGGGCTCGCGGCGCGCGCCTACGGGGCGCGGCATCGGCTTCATCGGGGCGGGCAGCTATGCCATGAGCCATTTGCTGCCCAATCTGCCGAGCGATGGGCGGATCCGGCTCAATGGCGTGATGACCTCCTCGGGCACCAGCTCGCGCTCGGTGGGCGAGAAGTTCGGGTTTGCCTATCTGGCCTCTCGGGTCGAGGATATCGTCGGTGACGAGGACACGGGCGCGGTGTTCATCGCGACGCGCCATGATACGCACTATGATTACGTCAAGGCGGCGCTCGCGGCGGGCCGGCATGTCTTCGTCGAGAAGCCGCTGTGTTTGACGCAATCGCAACTGGACGAGATCGTCGCGCTCTGGTCGGAGGGCGAGCAACGCCTGATGGTTGGGTTCAACCGCCGATTCTCGCCGCTGGCGGCGGTCGTCAAGGGTAAGTTGGGTCCGGTGCGATTTCGATGGTCTATCGGGTCAACGCGGGCCGGATTCCGGCGAGTAGCTGGATCCAGGACGAGGATCTCGGGGGGGGGCGGGTCATCGGCGAGGTGTGCCATTTTATCGATCTGATGCTCTTCATGAGCGGTTCCCTGCCGACCAGCGTCCATGCCGCGCGCTCGGGGATGCCGAGCACCTGGAGGACACCGTGGTCATCAATCTGGCGTTCGAGAATGGCTCGATCGGGTCGATTTGCTATTTCGCCAATGGACCTAAGACGCTTCCGAAGGAATATATCGAGGTCTATCAGGGCGGCCTCGCCGCCATCATCCGTGATTTCAAGGAACTGGAAATTCACGGACTGAGGAAGCCCTTCGTCAAGAAACTGCTCAATCAGGACAAGGGACAGAAGCCAATGGTCGAGCGTTTCATCGAGGTGCTAACACAGGGGGCGGATTGCCCGATTCCGTTCGCGGAGACCTACGCGACGACCCTGACGACGTTTAAGGTTCTCGAGTCTTGCGGACCGGTGCAGGCGGTCAAGATCGAGCCGCTGGCGGTGTGATCTCCGGCGTCGATCATCACGGCGGCCGGCGCGACGGGATAGGGCGCGGATATCCCACCCGTCTTGGGGGGAGGACGTCGGCTCTCCGGCTACGACCGGTGTAAGTTCGGGGACTGATCTCCCATTGAGGCAGGAATGGTGCGTGGACTCGGCTGGTACCTGAAGCGCATCAGGGTGATGACGCCCGCGGAAGTCGCCTGGCGCCTGCTGGAAGCGATCCGGCTGAAGACGTGGGAGGCGGCCTTTCGCACCGGCGCCTTGGGACGTGGATATGCCCATGATGATCCGACCGCGTTCCGGTTTTGCACCGATCCCGAGCCGTCAGCTCCCGCCCGTGCCCTTTACGCTCGATGCGCGCGACGACGCGATCGAGTCCTGGCTGACGGGCGCCTGGCCGGCGCTGGGGTTCGACTGGTCATGGACACCCGACGCCGCGGTCTGGCACCGGGCGCCGGATACGGGGCGCGACTGGCCTCGGGTCTTCTTCGGGAAAATCGGTTACAGACAGGGCAATCCGTTCGGCGATGCACGGGTGGTGTGGGAGCCGTCCAGGCTTCAGCAGCTCGTCACGCTGGCGCTGATTGCTCGGCGGCACGAAGATGCGCGCGCGCGCGCCGTCGATCTGATCGTCAGGCAATTGCTGTCCTGGCATGCGGGCTAATCCAGTGGCTTGCGGCATTCATTATGTCTCGGCCATGGAGTGCGGGCTGCGGATCATCGCGGTCTGTTTCGCCCTGGATCTCATCCGGCGGGAGATCATCGACCGTCCCGCCGTGTGGCGGTGCGCGGCGGCGCATCGTGCATTCACACGCGGATCTGATCGCGCGGCGTCTTTCGCTCCACTCTTCCTCCGGTAACCATACCATCGCCGAGTGCGCCGGGCTCGATCTTCGCGGGCGTTTTGTTCCCGGAGATGCGCGGTGCTGCCGGCTGGTATGACGGTCGGTTTGAGGACGCTGCGCCAGGAGGCGGCGCGACAGATCCTGCCCGATGGCGGGGGGATCGAGCGCGCGACCTGGTACCATCTGTTCGTGCTCGACCTCATCGGTTTGGTGGAGCGGCTGCTCGACTTTCAGGGGCCATGAGGTTCCAGGGGAGATTACCGCTGCCTTGTCGCGCGGACGCGCCTTCCTGGCAGTGTCTCGCGCAATCGCCAGCCGACTTGCCGGTCTTTGGGGATGCGGACGCCGGTTACGCGCTGTCGCCCTTTCTGCGTTTATCTTTTGAGGCGTCTCCCGCACAGGAGCGGTTGCGGACGTTTCCTGACACGGGGCTTACGTTGGTCAGGCCCACCAGTGAATCCGGGCTGACGCTCGTCTTCGATCATGGTCCATTGGGGATGCCGCCATCCTATGGACACGGACACGCGGATGCCCTTTCGCTAATACTCTACGACGATTCTGGCCCTCTGCTGATCGACCCTGGGACTTACACCTACACGGGCGATCTAGCGCTGGCGCAATTATTTTCGCGGGACGCGCGCGCACAACACGGTGCTTCTGGATGGTCTGCGATCAGGCGCGGCCGGAAACGCCCTTCATGTGGTCAAGGCCGTTCGGTGCCGAGTTGGTCGAGGCCGAAAGGCTCGGGAATGGCCAGGTACGGTTGCTCGCGCGGCAGACGGGCTATCAGCGATCTTGGCGTCGTGCATTGGCGGGGGGTGCTGTTCTCCTCGTGGCTGCTCATCGTTTGGGATGGAATGCTTGGGTCGGGAGTGCATGCCTTCGAGATGAATTGGCATTTGGGCGTCGATGTGACCAGAACGTCCGAGAATCGGTTCACGTTGCTGGCCGATGTCAGGCGGACCGGAGCGGAGTTCCGATCGGCAGGATCGGCGCCATTGTCGGAGGTTGGCGAGATGGGCACGCTTCGCTTTGCCCATCCTACGAACTGGGGTAACGGCGAGATTAGTCTTCGTCTCACCGGTGGGGCGGTTGGCCTGTACCGAGGCAACATGGATCCAATCCTGGGTTGGCGTTCGGTGCTGTATGGACGAAAGGAGGCAATCACCACGGTTAGCCTTGTGCATCAGGGGCGCGCCCCACATGAGTTTCTGAGTATTTTCTACTTGAAGGGGACTGAACCGGGGCCGATTGATCTCGACACGCTCGTTGACTGGTTTCGACAGCGGGTGGTCTGATTGAGTGCTTGCGGCTCAGTTCCGATGCGGATGGCGGTCGGTTTGACGGACTCGTGATTCACCATCGATTCTGCAATAGCGCTGGCGGAACGCGTCCTGCCAGAAAATGCATGGCGGCATTCCAGGGAACGCTTGATGCCATAGGTCGTTCGTCTGGTGGGTCTTGATTAATGTTGAATGTTCATGCCGATCGAGAGTGTCGATGTGTTGGTGCGTCCAGTCGATTGCGTGACCATGGAAGACGCCTTCACTGTTGCCGACGCGTGGGTTCGAATCGGCCCCGCTCCTCAGACCATCTTTGCTTCAAGGCTAACTGGAAATGATCCACCCTCTGCTAAGGAATCGGACCCGTCCGTAGGTGTGTCGGGGTCCGCGCTAACGAAAATCGTCGCTCGATTGCTGCCGACACCCGGAGCGTGGGGGCAGATGTGCCGCGGCGAGGCAAGCAGGTGATCGGTGGTGACATTCCGGTTACAAGAATCATGGGGTGGAGCAAAGGCGGGGGCAAGCCGTCCGACAAAGGTGTTGCGACTTCCCTGGGGGCTCGCACGCGAATAGCGTGCGAGCCGCGCCGCGCGGACCGGGTGTTCCGGTCTAGGGCGATTCCGGCGTTGTCGCCCGCTCTCGGGGCCCCGGCGCCAGCGCACCCGCAGGTATTGAAGAGCGCCGGGGCTGTTCGGGGACCCCGGGTAGTCAGTGAGTTCGTCATGACCGCGATGGACGCACCGGTGTCCGTCGCGGCGTCGAAGTGCCTGCCGGATGCCGATTGCGGCATTTGTGCATCCACATCCAAGCGGCTGTCCGTCCGGATCGGAACAGAGCCCTTGCTCACATGACTCGGGAATCGTCTCGCCTGGGCGGAGAAACTCTCCAGCGGCATTGACCTGCGACGGGCGCATCGCGAAGCGTGCGGGCATCCTGGCCCTCCCGTCGCCGTATTGCCCGCATTCTGCATTCGGCAGCCGGGGCTACTCCTGAAAGTAGATGATGTCTTCCAGACTCACCCGGCCCTTAGCGAGACCCAGCCGCATCGCCGGGCTTTGCTTGTCCTGGCCGACGAGCACGTAGTTGTAGAACACGCGAAACATCTCCAAGAGTTGGACGATGGAGCGTGGGTTGTAGGCGCTGTAGCCATGCCACAAGCGGCGGTTGTTGCTCGCGGTGGCGATCGGCCGTTCCAGTAGCGACAGCCGGCGGCGCACCTGCATGAAGAACGCGTCGATGGCTCGCAGGCTGGCCTTGTTATAGAGCCACGCCAGGTGGTCGTCGTCGTAATCGTCGTAGTCGGTGAGATAGCAGACGGTTTTTTCCGGCTCGCTCATGCTAGGGAAGGGATGGGTCAGCCAGCGGTCCTTCCAGCGACCGATTTCGGCCATCTCAGCGAGCGCCTGCTCGATCGCGCACAGGCGCACGGCCTGACGATCGAGATCCGGGTGTTCGGCTTCCAGGGCAGCGAACCGCTCCCGACTGTCCTTGAGGGCATGCTTGCGCTCGTCGACGGTCATGTCCTTGTTGATGCGAACGTAGAAGGCGTCGGCTGTCCGCGCGCCAACACGCTCGGCAAAGGCCCCAAGGACGGCGGCACGCATCCCTGAGTCTTGGTCGACGAAGAGTCGGATTCTGTCGGCGCCGCCGCATAGGTCGCGCAATAGAAAGCAGTGGCCGTACAGAGTGTACTCGCTATGGACCTGCATCCCGAGCGGGGGTAACTGGGTGGTCCGGCCTGGCTCCTCGAAGACTTCCACGTCGGGGCGGGCTTGTGCCTCCCGGTAGCGGGCCGCCACGGCAGCGCGGAGCGTCCCGTCGGCGCCGACCGGCACCGTGCCCTCGAGCGTTGAGCCGCCGCGGCGTAGTCCGCCTTCTAGCCACAGCCGGGCATGGCGCCGGAAGGGCAGCCCGATGCCTATATCCCCAAGGTCTTGGGACCGCCGCGTCGACCGATTGCGCATCCGCGTTTCGGATCGAAGTTCAGGTGCATCCCGAAGACATAGCCGGTGACGTTATCGGCACTGCCGACGGCGGTGAGCTGGACGTTGCGCTTGTCCGGCGCGGCCGCGTCCAATTGACCACGTAGTCCTGTCGGTCGATTCCGATGTAGAGCCGCGGGATCGCGAACCCGCCGAGCAAACGCCGCTCCCGGTGGCTCGCGAAGGCCAAGCACTGGCGGTGCAGGAAGTCGATTTTCGGGTAGAGGGTCCCCGTGGCGATGTCAGCGACCTCGCACAACCGCCGGAAGGGGCTCTTGTTCATGAGCAGCCGGAAGATCAGCCGGTTCTTGTGCGGCTGCTTCTGTCCCACGGTGGACACGCCGATCGAGAAGGTCTTCCCGCAGGCGTTGCAGCGGTAGCGTTGGGAGCCAGACTTGGAAGCGCCATAGCGGCGGTAGCGGGGAGAGCCACGGGAGACGCCAACGGCGTGGTTGGCGCACTGGGCGTCTGGGCAGACGGTGTCCGGGGGGGCGGCGAGGTAGGCGCCAAGGCGTTCGCGCTCCTCGACGATCCCGCGGTTGCTCTTCAGCGGTGGGTACTCACCGCAGGCGAGGCACTCCAGCACCGGAAATTGACCACCAGCGCTGACCACGACGTAGCGATCCCGTTGGCTGCCCCGCCCAGTGGTCTGGGCAGCCGGCACGCCATAGTTAGGGCAGCGCGGGTTCTTGCAGAAATTGACCTGGATTCCACAGTACGATGGCGGGATGCGAGGCCGCCCATCAGCGGAAGATTTTTCTGCATGTGAAGATCCCGCTACCCTCTTCAGGATAGCGGGATCTCGGGCCGCCACGGCATCGCCCGCAACACCTATGTCGGACG
>CAVTDM010000025.1:0-18531 GCA_963733415.1 uncultured Gammaproteobacteria bacterium
TGCCTGATGGGCCGGTTTTTTTTGCCTCCGCGAAGGCTCGGAAATAGCCCAATTTGGAACTGATTCGGTAACGCCTCAGGCCATGGCCTTGATGTGGGCATTCAGCCGGCTCTTGTGCCGGGCGGCCTTGTTGGCGTGGATAATGCCCTTGCCGGCGGCATTGTCAATGCGAGGCACCGCGGTGTTGTAGGCTTCCGTCGCCGCCGCCTTGTCGCCGGACTCGATGGCCTTGAGCACCTTCTTAATAAAGGTGCGGAGGGTGCTGCGCTGGGAGGCGTTCTGCTGACGGCGCTTCTCGGCCTGGCGGGCGCGCTTTTCGGCTTGTGCTGAATTGGCCAAGGGGGTCTCCTGGGATCCATTGGGCAGGAGCCCGGGACGCGGGCTCCGATAAAGACCGCGCATTGTTCACGGCGAATCTCTGGCTGTCAACTGCTTTGCACGTACTGGGGTCTGCGCTGGTTGCTGTTGCTGGGCGTGCCCGCGGCGGTGGGGCTCCTGACCATGGTTGGGCCCATCATCGCGACCCTGGCTCGGGGCACTGCTCGCCGTCGGCATCCGACCGCGGCATCTGCTTCAGGCATCTGCTTCAGATCCAGGGACCGCGTATACTTGCGCGTCTTCATCGCTGGTACCTTCACTTCATGAGGCTGATCCGCGGCTTACATAACCTGCGCCCCAAGGACCGGGGTTGCGTTGCCACCATCGGCAACTTCGACGGGGTGCACCTGGGGCACCGCGCTGTCTTCCAGCGCCTCCTTGCCCGCGGCCGGACCCTGGGACTGCCGGCCACGGTCATCACCTTCGAACCCCAGCCCATGGAGTTCTTCGCCCCGGACCGAGCCCCAGCGCGCCTGACCCGCCTGCGGGAAAAGCTCAAGGCTCTGGTGGACTGCGGGATCGAGCGGGTCATGCTTCTGGAGTTTGGCCCGCGCCTGGCCGCTCTGAAGGCCCCGGCCTTCGTTCAACGTCTGCTGCTGGACGGCCTCGGCGTGCGTTATCTCCTGGTCGGCGACGATTTCCGCTTCGGGCATGGCCGCACCGGGGACTACGCCCTGCTACGCACCATGGGGACGACCGCCGCGGGCCAAGGATTCGAGGTCGAGGACCTGCACACCATCACCCACGCCGAGGAACGCATCAGCAGTACCCGCATCCGCGATGCCCTGGGGCGCGGGGACCTGGAGCAGGCTCGCCACTTGCTGGGCCGACCCTATCGGATGCAGGGCCGCGTGGGTCATGGGGATCGGCGCGGACGCACCATCGGTTTCCCCACCGCCAATATCGACCTACACCGGCGGGTCAGTCCCGTGCATGGGGTCTTCGCCGTTCAGGTCCATGGCCTGGGCCCCGTGCCCAAGCCCGGCGTCGCCAACATCGGCACCCGCCCCACCGTCGGCGGTCAGACCTGCCGGCTGGAGGTGCACCTGTTCGACTTCGATCAGGCGATTTACGGCCGCCACCTGGAGGTGGAATTCAGGCTCAAGCTGCGCGAGGAACAGCGCTTCTCATCCTTCGATGAACTGCGCCAGCAGATCGCCAGGGATGCGGCGACAGCACGGGATTTTCTCGGCCTGCCGACCGGTGGCCACTCGCACCACCGACCAGGCGGCTGCGGGACACAAGACAGTGGATTGCCGGGCGGGCTAGACTCAGGCGAATGAAGGTCGAGCAGCACCTTGCTGACAACTGAATACCGGTGGGTAAAACGGCCCTGTGACGCCTCGCCGTTTCTCGATCAGCGTAACCCCTCGGGGTTACAGCACGCCCAGAGGCCGAAGGCGATATCCAGCCTTCCAGGTGGTGTGCGTTGCCACCTCAGGGGACGCCCGGGGGTTGCACTCTTGGTCGTTCCAGCGGCCCAAATGCCCACGCGACGCTGGCGCGTCGAGACTTCGCCCGCGGGAGCGTGGGAGCGAGAAAAACTGATACGCGGACAGTAAAGAGCAGACAATCCAGTGGCTGACTATAAATACACCCTCAACCTCCCCAACACCGACTTTCCCATGAAGGCCAATCTGGCCCAGCGGGAGCCGGAGCTTCTCAAACAGTGGGAAGCCTTGGATATCTATGCACAGATCCGGGCGGCCCGCGTGGGGGCGGAGCGCTTTGTCCTGCACGATGGCCCGCCCTATGCTAATGGAGAGATCCATATCGGGCATGCGGTGAATAAGGTACTGAAGGACATCATCGTCAAGGCCCGCACCCTGGATGGGATGGATGCGCCCTATGTGCCGGGCTGGGATTGCCACGGACTGCCCATCGAACTCCAGGTGGAGAAGAAGCAGGGCAAACCGGGGGATAAGCTCACGGCCGCCCAGTTTAGGGTGGCCTGTCGGGAGTACGCCGCTAAACAGGTGGACCGCCAGCGGACCGACTTCAAGCGCCTGGGCGTCTTCGGGGACTGGTCGCGCCCCTATTTGACCATGGACTTCGCCTTTGAGGCGGAGATCATCCGCTCACTCGGACGCATCATCGCGAATGGGCATATGGTCAAAGGCGAGAAGCCGGTCCATTGGTGTATCGACTGCGGTTCGGCCCTGGCCGAGGCAGAGGTCGAATACCAGGACAAACTGTCCATCGCCATCGACGTGCGCTTTCCGCTGGTGGAACCGGAGGTCCTGGAGGCCCGGTGCCACGGCACCCCAAATGGCTGCGGCGAGGGTCCGGCCGCCCTGGTGATCTGGACCACGACCCCCTGGACCCTGCCAGCCAACCAGGCGGTTGCGCTGCACCCGGACCTGGAGTACGTCTGCGTCCAGGTGCAATCGGACCACCATCAGGAGCGCCTGATCGTGGCCGAGGGCCTGCTCAAGGACACCATGGACCGCTGGGGCTTCGAGCACTATCGGGTCATGGGCTATGGGCGGGGGGCGGACTTCGAAGGGGTGCGCCTGCGCCACCCCTTCTACGACCGGGAGGTTCCGGTAATCCTGGGCGAGCATGTCACCCTGGAGGCGGGTACCGGCGCGGTCCACACCGCCCCCGGCCACGGCCTGGACGACTATATCGTCGGCAGCCGCTATGGGCTCCCGGTGGACAACCCCGTGGGCGGCGATGGGCGTTTCCTGCCCGGCACACCGCTCTTCGCGGGCGAGAACGTCTTCAAGGCCAATGAGCATGTGGTCGAGGTGCTGAAGGCCCACGGGGCCCTGCTCCTGGAGCAGCGTTTCACCCACAGCTACCCCCATTGCTGGCGCCACAAGACCCCCATCATCTTCCGCGCCACGCCCCAGTGGTTCATCAGCATGGAGAAGCAGGGCCTGCGCGACGCCGCCCTGCGCGAGATCGGCCCGGTCGCCTGGACGCCGGATTGGGGTCAGGGCCGCATCGAGGGCATGGTCCAGGGGCGCCCGGATTGGTGCATCTCACGCCAGCGGACCTGGGGCGTACCCATTGCGCTCCTGGTCCATAAGGACACGGGAAACCTCCACCCGCGTACGCCGGAACTGATCGAAGAGGTCGCCCGCCGCGTGGAGTTGAAGGGCATCGAGGCCTGGTTCGAACTGCACCCCTCGGGGCTCCTGGGAGAGACCGAAGGCGCCGAATACGAGAAGGTCCAGGACACCCTGGATGTCTGGTTCGACTCCGGGGTCACCCACGCCTGCGTGCTGGAGCAACGGGCGGACCTGGGCACCCCCGCGGACCTCTATCTGGAGGGTTCGGACCAGCACCGGGGCTGGTTCCAGTCATCCCTCCTAACCTCGGTCGCCATGCACGACCGGGCGCCCTATCGGGCGGTCCTCACCCACGGCTTCACCGTGGATGCCAAGGGCGAGAAGATGTCCAAGTCCAAGGGCAACGTGGTGAGCCCGCAGGACGTCATGAAGACGCTGGGGGCGGACATCGTCCGCCTCTGGGTGGCGGCCACCGATTATCGCGGAGAGATGAGCGTCTCCGATGAGATCCTCAAACGCACCGCGGACGCCTACCGGCGCATCCGCAACACCGCCCGCTTCCTACTCGCCAATCTCAATGGCTTCGACCCGAGCGCCAATCAAGTGGCCCCGGGGGACATGCTGGCCCTGGACCGCTGGGTGATGGACCGGGCGCTAAAGCTCCAGGAGGAAATTATCGAGGCCTATCGGGACTACCAGTTCCACCTCATCTATCAGAAGGTGCATAACTTCTGCGCGGTGGACTTGGGCGCCTTTTACCTGGACGTGATCAAGGACCGCCAATACACCACCCAGACGGACGGACTGCCGCGGCGCTCCTGCCAGACCGCCATGTACCACATCGCCGAGGCCATGGTCCGCTGGCTGGCCCCGATCCTCTCCTTCACCGCCGATGAGGTCTGGGGTTACCTGCCCGGTCAGCGTGCCACCAACGTCTTTACCGTTACCTGGTACGACGGGCTGACGCCCCTGGATCCGGACACCCTGCTGGATCGGACCTTCTGGGACCAGGTGCTCGCCACCCGGGTCGCCGTAGGCCCCGCCTTGGAGGCGGCCCGCAAGGCAAACCAGATCGGCTCCGCGCTGGACGCGGAACTGGACCTGTACTGCGATGCCGGGCTCTACGGGACCCTGAACCGCTTGGAGGATGAGTTGCGCTTCGTGCTCATCACCTCGGAGGTCCGGTTGCACACTCTCGCCGAGCGCGATGCGACGGCGGTCGCGACCGAGCTGTCGGGGCTCGCCGTGCGGGTCAGCGCCTCCCCGCATCCCAAGTGCGTGCGCTGCTGGCACCATCGCGCAGACGTCGGCGCGCACGCCGACCACCCGGAACTGTGCGGGCGCTGCGTGGCGAACGTCGCGGGTTCCGGGGAGGTGCGGCGGTTCGGCTAACGGATCGGAAATTCGACCACCCGAGACCCGATACGGCCCCGATCGTCGCCGTGCAAAGGCGGCGGTGATGAGGGCGATCAGACGCAGTAGCGCAACAGACGTTCCAGCCCGGTACGCTGCGGTGAGGAACGAACCGCACCGAGGACCGCGCGGGTGGCGGTGCGGTTCCTGCGTCACCGAGCCACCCGTCCAGGATCGCCGCCTGACCGACCCCCGCCTCGCCTAACAGCAGCGGGTTGGACTTCTGGGTCCGAACCCGGATGATGATCAACTGATCGATCTCCCGGTCCCGGCCCCCGCAATGGCCAGCTTGCCCAGCCGCGCCGAGATCAGCGCATCGCATGGTAAGACGATCCGGCCGCGCCGACCGCGCGCACTCGGTGGTGAACGATCCCGGTGATGCCGGGCCAGTGGCATCGCGGCCGCTCCTCACTTGCCGCCCCCGCTTACTCCGCGGCCGGGCTCGCTGGGCGTCCCGGACCACACCCAGACCGTCCGCCTGCGCCATCAACCGGCTTACCCGGCAGCTTCCGCGCGGGATCAGTCAGGGCCATATCCGGTCTCGGGTGGTTGAATTTCCTATCCGTTCCTTCCGTTAGACCTTGCCGAATACTGGGTTGACAAACGGAAACTCGTCCGGTAAATACCATGCAATCTTGGTGTTTGTAAGGTCGCTCGACTCCGCGAACTCCCTCCCTGGCGGGGGTGCCTCGGCCGATCAACCGCCGCATCCGGCTAACAACAAAGACAGATTTGGCGATGTCCAGGGGCTGCCCCTGGCTGTCCCCATGCGGTGCGGTAATTTACAATCGGAAAGGAGAGGCTTCCATGTCTTGGCATCCCACGCGACGCAGCTGGTCCTCCGGGGCCGTCGGTTTTTGCTTGACCCTGTTCCTAGCCCTGTCGCTCGGCGGCATCAGTGCCCAGGATGGTCCTACGGCCAGCGGTGCGGCGCCGAACCCGGCGCCCTATCCGGCTGGCTTCGATCCCCTGCTCGATCTTCCCACCCCGGCCAGCGCCGCCTCCAGTGACCAGGCCGCCACCGCCGAGGCCCTGCGCGAGCAGGTCGCCCGCGATGGGACGGTGCGGGTCCGGGTGGAATTGCGCGTGCCCGCGGTCACCACCACGCGCCTGAGCGTGGCCCAGCGGGGGATCTGGCTGAGCGACCTGGATCAGGCCGCGCAAGGACTCCTCGTCGAGTTGCCTGCCGGCACCGCCGAGGCGGAGCCGCGGGCCGCGGATGCGTCGAGCCTCACCCTGAGTGTGAATGCCGCCGGGCTGGAGCAACTCCTGGTCTCGCCCTCGGCGGCGGCGGTAACGGCGGCCAGCAATCCGAACATGCAGCGGTTGGCAGCGGGCCAATACCACAGCCTGGGCCTCAAGCGGGACGGTAGCCTCTGGGTGTGGGGCGCGAACAATCGCGGTCAACTGGGCGACGGTACCACCGCGAACCGCAAATTCCCGGTCCAGATCATGACCGGTGTCAAGGCCGTCGCCGCCGGTTTAGAGCACAGCCTGGCACTCAAGACCGATGGCACACTCTGGGCTTGGGGTGAGAACTGTTATGGCCAACTTGGCAATGGTAAGAAAGACTACCAAGCGCCGGCGTATTTTGATTGTGTGTATGGGTATGCTGGTACCCCATCATCGACCAACAACCCGAATCCTGTCCAGATCCTCTCCGACGTCGTAGCCATCGCCGCCGGTGAATTCCACAGCCTGGCCCTCAAGACCGACGGTACCCTTTGGGCCTGGGGACTCAACGACAACGGTCAGCTCGGCGATAAAACGACCACGATGCACCTGACCCCGGTGCAGGTCTTGACCGGGGTCGCGGCCATTGCCGCGGGTGAAAGGCACTCCCTGGCCATCAAGACCGCCGGTGGACTCTGGGCCTGGGGGAAGAATGCCAATGGCCAGATCGGCGACGGTACCACCTACAACCGGACGACGCCGGTCTCGATCCTCGCCGGTGCCGGGTCCACGGCGGCAGGTTTTGCACACAGCCTGGCCCTCAAGACCGATGGCAGCCTTCGCGCCTGGGGGCTCAACACCTCTGGTCAGCTCGGCGACGGCACCACCACGGAAAGCCGGCTTCCGATCCAGGTCCTGACTGGGGTCACTGACGTGGCGGCCGGTTGGTATCACACCCTGGCCATCCAGACCGGCGGCAGCCTCTCGGCCTGGGGCTCGAATGGCAACGGTCGCCTCGGCGATGGGACCACCGAGAACCGCCCGAGCCCGGTTCAGATCTTTGCCGAGGGGGTCACCGCCATGGCGGGCGGCGGTGCCCATAGCCTGGCACTCAAGACCGACGGCACCCTCTGGGCCTGGGGCCGCAACTCCGAAGGCCAGCTCGGCGACCAGACGAACACCGAACGTCGTAGTCCCGTGCAGGCCCCGGGATTCGAATTGGACCCACCCGCGGCCCCCAGTAACCTCGCGGCGACGCCCGCGTCGGCGACGCGGATCACCCTCGCCTGGACGGACAACAGCGCCACCGAGGAATATTTCACCATCGAGCGCAAGATCGGGACCGATGGTGCCTGGACCCAACTGGACCTGACCGACGCCAATGTGGCCACCTATACCGACTCGGGTCTGATCCCCGGTGAGACCTACACCTATCGGGTCTTCGCGACCAACAACGGCGGGTATTCGGCCGATTCCAACGAGGCATCGGCATCTCCGTCGGAGGTCGTTCCGCCCGCGCCGCCCACCAACCTGACGGCTACCCCGCTGGCTGCCACGCGGGTCAGCCTCTCATGGACCGACAGCAGCAGCGACGAGACCGGATTCAAGATCGAGCGCAAGACCGGGGCCGGGGGTACCTGGAAGCAGATCGCCATCGTAGCCGCCGATGTCACTACCTACACGAGCAGCTGGCCTCACCGGGGGGCAGACCTATGACTATCGTGTTCGGGCCACCAATGCGAACGGTGATTCCCCCTACTCCAACGAGGCGACCGCCACGACGCCGACCCTGCCCGCGGTGCCGACCGGCCTGACGGCCACTGCCATGTCGGACACGGCCGTGGACCTCGCCTGGACCGACAACAGCACCGACGAGACGAGCTTCAGGATCGAGCGCAAGACCGGCGCCGCCGACACCTGGGCGCAGATCGCCACGGTCAAGGCCAATGTCAGCACCTACAGCAACACGGGCCTGACGGCCGGTCTGACCTATGTCTATCGCGTGCGGTCTGCCAGTGCCGCCGGCAACTCGGCCTATTCCAATGAGGCGACGGTCACCATCCAGACCCCGCCGGCGGCGCCCACGGACCTCTTGGCGGCGGCCGTGTCCGGAACCCGGGTCGATCTGTCCTGGACCGATAACAGCCCCGACGAAACGGGATTTACGATCGAGCGCGAGACCAGCGCCGCTGGCACCTGGGCGCCACTCGCCACGGTCGCGGCCGATGTGAGCGCCCACACCGACACCGGCCTGACCAGGGGGCAGACCTATGTGTATCGGGTGCGGGCCGGCAACGCCTCCGGTGAATCCGGCTACTCCAACGAGTTCACGGTGACCATGCCCACCCAACCCGCGGCGCCCACGGGGCTGACCGCTAACCCGACCTCTGCCAGCCGGGCGAGCCTCTCCTGGACCGACAACAGTACCAACGAGACGCGCTTCCGGATCGAGCGCAAGCTCCCAACTGAGACCACATGGAGTCAGATTGCTACCGTCTCGGCCAATGTCGTCACCTACAACAACGGCGGCCTGACCGGTGGGCAGAGCTACGACTATCGGGTGCGGGCCTATAATATCGCGGGCAACTCGGCCTACTCCAATGTGGCGCGCGTGACGACCCCGTTGCCGTCGATCCCGGACTTTGTGGTGACGTCCATCACCCTGAGCCCCGAGAGCCCGACCGTCAACGGCACCTTCAGCGCAACCGTGCGGGTGACAAACAAGGGCGGGGCCTCGGGCGATGGTGGCTGGCTCGATGTTTGGATGAACCAGACCAGCACCCCGGTCTGTGGTTCGGAAGGCAACCTGTATGAGGCGGTGGGCTCCCTGGCGGCCGGCGCCAGCACTGACCTGACCTTCTCCGGCCTGAAGATGCGTTCGGGAGGGATCTTTACCTTCGGCGCCTTCGTGGATAGTTACTGCCAGACGTCCGAGGCAAACGATGGCAATAACCAACTGACCAAGGCCTACACGGTGAATTAGGGCGCTGGACCGTCAAACGCCTTAAGTGCAGCCGCCCGTCCGCCTGTGCGGGGCGGGGCTGCCAAACGTCATGAACCGGGCGGGGTGGTCACCCCGCCCGGTTTTTTGCCGTTACGGATAACAGCTAACGTATTCGGATAACGGACACGGATAGGACATTTAACCACCCGAGACCGGATATGGTGGCGATCGTAGCCGCGCTAACGACACCGGGCCAGCACGTTTGCGGCTAAGTCGGGCGGTCCGGGGCTGGGATGGGACGTGCAGTAAGGGCGGTGAGGGGCGGACGGGAGGCGGCACGTGATTAACGGCCGCGGGGCGGCATCCTCCCGGCGCGACCGGGATCGTCCACCAGAGCGCGCCCCGCTGTCGGCCAGTCGGAGGGCTTACCAGGAAATCCGCTTAGCGAACGTACACTTCGGCACGGGTTGCGCCAGCGCGTCCCAGTCCGGAGCGGTGCGAGCAGGTCATCCCAGGCGGACGATCCGTCGCGGCTCGGACGGTTCGCCCAGGTGTGCGGGATGCGAGGTCTGGGATACAGGGTCACTCGCAATTTCGAAGTGCACTCTGTTGCCCTTGCGCGAACAGCTTCAGACTCTGGCCACCCACTCACCCTCTACTGATGATAGGTACACCTAGCCCGACTTCGACTATTCGCCCCGGGATCTTGCCATTTTTTGGCCATGTTGGCCCCTGGTGGTGGGTACGGATCGCACCGCCCGCGGTCTCGATTGCGACTTCGCCGTGAGGGTCCCCAGCGGCGTCACACCCACCTCCTGCGTGACCCGATCATGGGCCTTTCGTCTAGCCACCCTGCGCGGCGGTCGGACTGTAGCCCGACCCACAGCGGAACATCACGCTGCGACCGAAACCAGGCGCAGACCTGCACCGCCGGTTGGCCGCTGGTCTCAGGCGGCCGGATTCGGCTGTCGCCGACTGCACGTCGGACTAGCCTGGCTAAGGCGACGCGATAACGATGGGCTCAGCGGCTCCGCTGGCGGCTTCGACGCGGCCGATGATCCGAGCAGCCGGATATCCACAGGCGTGCAGCTCAGCAATGCAGGCGGCGGCACGCGTCCGCCGGGACCCCGGCCAGGAGTCCGCCCGCGGTCTGGGGGTCGAACAGGAGGGGGAACAGCGGGTGCTTGGCCGTCTGCTCCAGGTCCCGCACGGCCCGGCGCAGGCGCAGGTTCTGGGGTTGCAGCGACGAGAGAATACCGGCGGCGACGGTCTCGGCGGCACCGTCCAGGAGTGGGATGGCCGCGAGATCCAGCACCGCGTCCACGCCGGAGGCGCGGGTCATCTCCACCAGGTGGCCGAGCAGCCCGAAGCCCGTCACGTCGGTGCAGGCGCTGACCCCATGCCGCCCCAGGCAGGCCGCGGCGGCCTGGCTGGAGAGGACCATGGACGCCAGGGCCGCGTCGATCCAGCGCCCCTTGGCCAGGCGGCGCATGTCCGCGGCGAACAGGGTCCCGGTGCCGAGCGGCTTGGTGAGGATCAGGCAATCGCCGGGCGTGAGCCCCCCTTGCGCCAGACCTTATCCGGGTCGACCAGACCGTTGACCGTGAGCCCGAAGGCGAGCTCAGCGCCCTCGCTGGAGTGTCCGCCGACCAGCACGGCGCCGGTGGGGCCGACGATGGCGAGCGCGCCGCTCATGAGGTCGTGCAGGGTCTCCTCGACCACCCGCTCCCGACCGTAGGGGACGGTCGCGATGGCGAGCACCGACTGGGGCTCCGCCCCCATGGCGAACAGGTCGCCCAGGGCGTGATTGGCGGCGATCTGCCCAAAGGTGTAGGCGTCGTCCAGGAAGGCGCGGAAATAGTCCACGCTCTGCACCAGCAGCTTGCCGGGCGGCACCAGCAGCACCGCCGCATCGTCCGGCGCATCGAGCCCCACCAGCACGTCGGCGCGGGTCCCCGCCGACAGCCGCTGCATCACCCGGGTCAGGACACTGCTGCCGACCTTGGCCCCGCAGCCGCCGCAGCGCATGGCGAGGGTCGAGAGCTCCCGGATGGCGGCCTGGTCCGCGAGCCCGGCGGCCAGGGCCGGGGCGGCCTGGTCCGAGGGCATCGGCGGCAGCGTAGTTGAAGCGCGCCATGAAGCGGCGGTCGATCCAGTCCTTGGCCCGCCACAGCCAGGCCCCCTCCAGGGACCAGTCGCCCCGGGAGGCCACCGCATAGCGGTCACCGGTGCTGATGAGGCCCAGGAAGCGGCGCTGGGGCCGGTAGGGAACGAGACCCTGGCCGGTCGCCGCGCGGCGCAGGTTGTCCGCGAGCACCGGACCCTGGCGCACCGCGAAGACCCCGGACTTGGGCCGCGGGTCGGGCAGCGCGGCCACATCCCCGGCGGCGAAGACACCCGGGGTGGGAGAGGGATTGCAAGTGGGCATCGACCCGGATGAAGCCCTCATCGGTCACCGCAAGCCCTCGCCGCACCGGGCCAGACCGGGCGCCGCGGCGCTGGTGACCCAGAGGACCGCGTCGACGGGGACCGGCGCCTGAGCCGTCGGCATGCAGGGCATCGATGGTCACTTCCCGCACCGGATGATCGGGGAGGACCGCGACGCCGCGCTCGCCCAGCACGCGCCGGAAGCGGGCGCGCACGCCGGGGTTGTGGGTGGGCAGGATCGCTGGTCCCTCGGTGAGCAGGGCGAAGCTCAGGCGCGCCGGGTCGTCGCCGCCGCTCGGTGAGGAGCTGGCGCAGGCGGTACTGGGTGGCGAGCACCAGTTCCACCCCGCCCGCCCCGCCCCCGACCACCCCGATGCGAAAGGGGCCGCGGCTGGCCAGGATGCGGTCGATCAGGGCCTCCCAGCGCACCAGGAAGCGGTCGATGGGCTTGACCGGGATGGCGTACTCCGCGGCCCCTGGCACGTCCAGGGTCCGCGGCCGGGAGCCGATGTTGATGGACAGCAGATCGAAGGGCACGGGCGGGCGGCCCGACGACCTGAAGGGTCCGGTTCGCCAGGTCCAGGCCCTCGACCTCGGCGTGGTAGAGGCGCGCCCCGGCAAACTGGGCCAGGGGCCGCAGATCGATGTGGCAGGCGTCGTAGTCGTAATGACCGGCCACATAGCCGGGCAACATACCCGGAATAAGGGGTATGGACATCCCGGGTGACCAGGGTGACGCGCAACCCCGGCACCGGGTGCCATGCCGAAGCGGCGCAGGACGGACGACATGGGCGTGACCGCCCCCGACGAGGACCAGGTCCTTGACGACGGGTGTATTGGAGTTCTGCATTGGATCTGGCTACTCGAGTGGTAGGTGCGGCGACCGAGAAAAAAACTTACCTGTGAGATCAACCTTCGGGCACGCCAGCCCCCACCCGGAACCGAGGGACCGCAGCGCGACCACCAGCCGCTCCCACATCACCACGGCTTGGATTGAACGGTCAGGACGGATCCAGACGGCCGCACGTCCCGGGCTCAACCCCCGGCCGGGACCCGCAGCAGGTGGACGCTGAACAGGTCCGCGGGGTCGGTCCACACCGCCTCCGGGGAGAAACCGGCACGCCGGGCGACCGCCTGAAAGTCGGCAACGGAATATTTGTAGGAGTTCTCGGTGTGGATGGTCTCGCCCGGCGGCGAAGTCGAAGCGCTCGCCGGCGCACCTGCACCCGCTGATCGACGCGTGCTCACCAGGTGCATCTCCACCCGCCCGAGGGCCTCGTTGTAGATAGGCGCGATGGCGCCAGGCGCCCGAGGTCGAAGTCCGCCCCCAGCTCCCGGTTGATGCGCGCCAGCAGGTTCAGGTTGAAGGCGGCGGTGACCCCGGCGGCATCGTCATAGGCCGCGTTCAGCACCGCCGGGTGCCTTTTTGAGATCGACACCGATCAGCAGGAGGCCGCCGGGACCGACCAGCGCGGCCACCACGGCCAGGAAGTCGACGGCCCCGTCCGGGTCGAAGTTGCCGATGCTGGAGCCGGGGAAGAAGGCCACCCGCGGACCCTCCGGGGCGCTGTCCGGCAGCACCATCTGGCGGGTGAAGTCGGTGCAGGCGGCATGGACCTCGAGCCAGGGGAACTCGGCGGCCACCTGCTCGGCCGCCGCCCGCAGGTGGTCGCGGGAGATGTCCATGGGGACATAGGCGCAGGGTTTGAGCCCCTCCAGCAGCAGCCGGACCTTCATGCAACTGCCGCTGCCCGGCTCCACCAGCACGCTGCCAGTGCCCACGCGGGCGGCGATGTCCGCGGCATGGGCCTGCAGGATCGCGATCTCGGTGCGGGTCGGGTAATACTCCGGCGTCTGGGTGATGGCGTCGAAGAGCGCCGAGCCGCGGGCGTCGTAGAAGAACTTCGGCGGGATGTAGCGCGGTCGGCGCCGCAGACCGGCGAGGACCTCTGCCGCCAGATCGGCCGGGGTCGGGTGCAGGTCCTGGAGCTGCGATCTCGGGCTGCGGCCGGGGTGTCGCTGGCTCACAGGGCGCAGGTCCGAAGGCCCGCGAAGACGTCGTTGCGCTCCGGGCCGTAGTAGTTGCGCCAGGTGTTGCGGATGAGCCGACCGCGGGTCGCCCAACAGCCGCCGCGCAGGACCCGGGTGCTGCCGAACAGGGGCTGGGAGTAATCCTGATACATGTCCGGGGTGAAGCCCGGGTAGGGGCCGAAGACGGTATCGGTCCATTCCCAGACATTGCCGAGCATCTGCCGACAGCCGAAGGCGCTGTCGCCCGCGGGCAGGGCCGCCACGTCGATGGTGCCCAGGGCCCCGCCGTCGAGATTGGCGCGCGGTCGGGTCGGGGGCCGCGTCGCCCCAGGGGTAGCGGCGTTTGATCCGCTGCCAGGGTCGCGGCCGCCGGCGGCGGGCTCGCCGGCCGCGGCGACCTCCCATTCGACCTCCGTGGGCAGGCGCCGCCCGGCCCAGCGGCAGTAGGCGCGGGCCTCGTACCAACTCACATGGATGACCGCGCGCGCCGGGGGCAGCGCCTCCCAGCGGTCGAAGCGCCGGTGCTCCCAGCCGTCGCCTCGCGCGGCGCCAGTAGACGGGATGGTCGAGGCGCGCTGGCGGTGCGCCATTGCCAGCCCTCCGGGTCCCACAGTTCGGGTCGCCGGTAGCCGCCGTCGTCCACGAAGGCGGCATAGTCGCGCGTTGCTGACCGCGGTGCGGGCGATGCGGAAGGGCTGGACCTCCACCGGGTGGCCCCACTTCTCGTTGTCGAAGCAGAAGCCGTCCGCGGGCGCGGCGCCGAGAAAGGAGACTCCCGCCCGGGATCGCGGCGTCACCCAGCGGGCGCGGTCGGCCGGCAGCCTCGGAGACGGCGCGCTACCGATTGCCGGCGCCGGATAGCCCAGGGTCTGGCGGGTGTAGGTGAAGGCCTCGGTGTGCATGTCCTCGTGATAGAGGGCGTACTCGGCCAGATAGTCGCGGCGGGGATCATCGGCACCGCTGTCCAGGCGGCGCGCGCACCCGCTCCAGCACCCCCTGCATGTAGGCCAGGGTGTCCGGCAGCGACGGCAGGGGCAGGTCCCAGCGGGTGTCGTGGGCGATGCTGATGGAGTCGTAGAGTTGGTCCAGCATCGGGACGGCCGGGTGCCTCGCCGACCGTGGTGGCGCAGGACCCACAGCTCGTAGAAATAGGCCGCGTGGCCGATCTCCCAGCGCAGCGGATTGACGATGGGCAGCCGCGGACCCATGAGCTGCGTATCGTCCAGGCCCGCGATCAGGGCCAGGGTGCGGGCGCGGGCGTCCTGCGATCTGGGCGATCAGGGCCGCGGGCGTGGGGGCGGTCATGGCGTTACCTCTGTCGAAACATGGCAGCTTGTGCAGCGCCCGGACGGTCGTAAGTGCGGGCCCCCGACAGAGCCGAGGCCCCGCATCCATCGCCCAGAGCGCACCGCGGACAGCCACGCCCATGCGTCCTCCCAGAATACCATGCACATCCGTCTGATCACCCCGGCGCCGCCGCGCTCCCGTGCCGGGAACCGGGCCACCGCCGCCCGCTGGGCGGCCATCCTGCGCGCCCTCGGGCCACCGGGTTCAGATCTCGGTGGACTATCGGGGCGAGCCCGCGGACCTGATGGTCGCCCTGCACGCCTGGCGCAGTGCGGAGGCCATCGCCCGCTTCGCCGCAGGCCTACCCGCGAGCGCCCCCTGGTGGTCGCCCTCACCGGTACCGACGCCTACCGCTTCATCCACAGCCACCCGGAGCACGACGCTGCGCTCCATCGCCCTGGCCCATCGCCTGGTGGGTCTGCACGACCTGATCGGCGAGACGGTCCCGCCCGAGCACCGGGCCAAGGTCCGGGTGATCTACCAGTCGGCCCAGCCCACCAGTCGCCCGCCAGCCGGCCAAGCGAAGTTTCCTGGTCTGCGTCGCCGGGCACCTGCGCGAGGAGAAGGACCCGCTGCGACCGGCCCTGGCGGTGCGCGACCTGCCGCCCGGGAGTCGGCTGCGGGTGCGACCACTACGGGGCGGCCCATACCCCGGACTGGGCGGCCGCGGCGCAGCGAGGAGATGGCGGTGAACCCCCGCTACCGCTGGCACGGCGAGGTCCCCCAGCACCGGTTGCGGCAGGTCTACCGGCGTGCCCACCTGCTGGTGCTGCCGTCGCGGATGGAGGGCGGGGCCAACGTCATCTCCGAGGCGGTGGTCGCCGGGCTGCCGGTGATCGCCTCGCGGATCGACGGCTCCGTCGGCCTGCTGGGCCCAGACTATCCCGGCTATTATCCGGTGGAGGACGACGGCGCGCGCTGCGGGACCTGCTGCTGCGGGCGGAGTCGGATCCGGACTTCTACCGCAGCCTGGAGGCCGCCTGCGCCGGCCGCCGGCACCTGTTCACGCCCGAGGGCGAGCGCGCGGCCTGGGCGGCCCTGCTCGACGAGCTGTGACGGCCCGCGGGTGACTCGTCACCAGCGATCACCATTCCGGCGTTATCCTGGGGGCGATTTGGGTCATCAACGCAGCACCCTTGCCGCTCCCGAGTGACCGTTATACCGATCCGTACGTTCCCGAGTGCGCGAGGTGATAATCCAGATGAACAAATCAATCCTGACCTGGCTGAGTGTTGTCGTCCTGTTGCTTCCGATCCCCGGGGCGACCGATGAACAGCTGATTCCGGGTGCACTGGAACTGGTGGCGGAACTCCCCATCAACCCGGGCAACCTGGCCGTGACCGAAGGCGGACGGGTCTTCGCCACGGTGCATCAGTTCCGCCGCGCCGAGGCCCAGCTGATCGAGATCACCGGGCCCGCCAGCTACCGCCCCTGGCCGGACCAGACCTGGAACGGCGCCTTCGGCTCGGGCCCCGAGGTGTTGAACAGCCCGCTGGGGATCGCCATCGACCGCCAAGACCGCCTGTGGGTGATCGACAACGGGTTGGGTGAGCCCCCCCAAACGCCCAAACTCCTGGCCTTCGCCCTGAGCGACGGCAGTCTGGCCTTACGCTATGACTTCCCACCCGAAACCGGGCCCGACGGGAGCTTCCTCAACGACCTGGCGGTGGATGAAACGCGTGGCTTCGTCTATCTGGCCGACGTGGGCGGCAGTCAGGCCCCCGCCCTGGTGTGGGTGGACCTCAACCGCCAGACCTCCCGGCGCTTCACCGCCTCCCCGGCCCTGCACGCGGAGGACCGGGACCTGGTCGTCGAGGGCCGGGTCATCGGTCGCCGGGACGCCGCCGGCGCCTTCCAGCCCGCCCGCATCGCGGTCAACCCCATCACCCTCTCCGCCGATGGTGAAACACTCTACTTCGGGGCCATGAACGGAGCGACCTGGTACCAGGTACCAACCCGGCTGCTGCGCGAGGGAGCAACGGACGACGTCATTGCTGCAGCCGTCCAGCGGACCGGTCCCAAGCCCGTCTCAGACGGTGCCTCCACGGACACCGAGAGCAACCACTACTTCACCGACCTCGCACATAACGCCATCACCGTCCTGAAGGCAGACGGCCGACTCGAGACGCTGGTCCAGGATGAGCGTCTACTGTGGCCCGATGCACTGAGCTTCGGAGAGCCCGGCTGGCTCTATATCGCCGTCAACCAGCTCCACCGGGCGCCCGCGTTGAATGACGGCGTCGAGGGCGCCACGCCGCCCTTTCGAATCATGCGCGTTTACACCGGCACCACGGGGATCGCCGGCCGCTAAGGGGGCCCCGGTCCGGCGGATCGCGCCACGGTGCAGTCCGGAGGTTTTCAGGACCCTGGCGACAAGGTCTCCGTTACTCGCTTTCCCGTTCGAGTTTCCGCTTAATCGCCGCGTCCCGTGCATCATTGATTTCTCTCATGATGCTGTCCAGATCGGCCTCCTTGATTCTGACCTTTGAAATGGCCAGTGAGTTTGACGTCAGGCGTCAGATTGCCGCTCTCGTAGATGTGCCAGATTTCCTTGCCATAGCTGGTGGTCAGCAGTTCGGGCGCAAAACGACCAAAATAGGCCGCCAGATTGTCGACATCCCGCTCCAGCATCCAGGCAGCATTATTGTTGGCCGCCGCATCGACCGCCTGGGGCAGATCGATAATCACCGGACCCTGGGCATCGACCAGTACATTGAATTCGGAGAGGTCGCCATGGACGAGTCCGCCGCAGAGCATCTTGACCACTTCCGCGATCAGTACGCCGTGGTAGTCCAGCGCCTGCGCGCTGGTCAGTTCAATATCGTTGAGTCGGGGCGCAGCATCGCCGTCGTCGTCGGTGATCAGCTCCATCAGCAGCACGCCTTCGACAAAGTGATAAGGCTGGGGCACGCGCACGCCGGCAGCCGCCAGCCGATATAGCGCATCGACCTCGGTATTTTGCCAGACCTCTTCCTGTTCCTGGCGTCCATAACGGGAGCCTTTTTCCATCGCCCGCGCCTGGCGACTATTGCGTACCTTACGCCCTTCCCGATACAGCGCCTGCTTGTGAAAACCGCGTTGATTCGCTGCTTTATAGACCTTGGCACAGCGAATGGCGCCGTCGGCGCGCACCACATAGACCGCGGCCTCCTTGCCGCTTTTTAGCGGCCGGATCACTTCATCGATAAGACCATCGCGTACCAGCGGTTCAAGACTTTTGGGAATTTTCATGGTCGCCTTGTGTATTTTCAGCTTTCCTCGAGGGTGTCAGTCGGGGGCGGACGGACCAGAAGAGCCTTCGATGCCCGGTACTGAAGCGCCTGGATGCGAGGTGATGCCCCAGATTAACAGATCGATTCTGGCCTGGCTGATCGGACGGCACCGTGATTGTCCAACCGGGCGCGTTGTGCGGCGGGCTCGTGTCCGCTTGAACTCGCTTCCTCCGCCGTCACCTTTGCCAGCATGAAAACGGAGAGATCCAGGGGGTTTGCCCGACCACCAGGTACGGGCGCGATCGTTGGCGAAGTACCGCAAGCGGGCCGCCGGCTACGACGCCACCTGTGGGCCCACCTGGCCGATCCGCGAGCGCACCATCGCCTCACTGCACCTGCAGCCAGGACAGCGCGTGCTCGATGTGGGCTGCGGCACGGGCCTAAGTCTGCCGTTGCTGCGCAGGCTGGTCGGCGACACGGGCGCGGTCTACGGCTTCGACCAGAGCCCCGAGATGCTCGACCAGGCCCGGAAGCGCGTCGCGGCCGCCGGTTGGCGTAGCAAGACGAACGGGTCAAGGAAACAGCAACA
>CAVTDM010000026.1:0-71512 GCA_963733415.1 uncultured Gammaproteobacteria bacterium
CGTCCGACATAGGTGTTGCGGGCGATGCCGTGGCGGCCCAAGATCCCGCTATCCTGAAGAGGGTAGCGGGATCTTCACATGCAGAAAAAATCTTCCGCTGATGGGCGGCCTCGCATCCCGCCATCGTACTGTGGAATCCAGGTCAATTTCTGCAAGAACCCGCGCTGCCCTAACTATGGCGTGCCGGCTGCCCAGACCACTGGGCGGGGCAGCCAACGGGATCGCTACGTCGTGGTCAGCGCTGGTGGTCAATTTCCGGTGCTGGAGTGCCTCGCCTGCGGTGAGTACCCACCGCTGAAGAGCAACCGCGGGATCGTCGAGGAGCGCGAACGCCTTGGCGCCTACCTCGCGGCCCCCCCGGACACCGTCTGCCCAGACGCCCAGTGCGCCAACCACGCCGTTGGCGTCTCCCGTGGCTCTCCCCACTACCGCCGCTATGGCGCTTCCAAGTCTGGCTCCCAACGCTACCGCTGCAACGCCTGCGGGAAGACCTTCTCGATCGGCGTGTCCACCGTGGGACAGAAGCAGCCGCACAAGAACCGGCTGATCTTCCGGCTGCTCATGAACAAGAGCCCCTTCCGGCGGTTGTGCGAGGTCGCTGACATCGCCACGGGGACCCTCTACCCGAAAATCGACTTCCTGCACCGCCAGTGCTTGGCCTTCGCGAGCCACCGGGAGCGGCGTTTGCTCGGCGGGTTCGCGATCCCGCGGCTCTACATCGGAATCGACCGACAGGACTACGTGGTCAATTGGACGCGGCGCGAGGACAAGCGCAACGTCCAGCTCACCGCCGTCGGCAGTGCCGATAACGTCACCGGCTATGTCTTCGGGATGCACCTGAACTTCGATCCGAACGCGGATGCGCAATCGGTCGAGCGGCAGTCCCAAGACCTTGGGGATACAGGCATCGGGCTGCCCTTCCGGCGCCATGCCCGGCTGTGGCTAGAAGCGGACTACGCCGCGGCGGCTCAACGCTCGGGCACGGTGCCGGTCGGCGCCGACGGGACGCTCCGCGCTGCCGTGGCGGCCCGCTACCGGGAGGCACAAGCCCGCCCCGACGTGGAAGTCTTCGAGGAGCCAGGCCGGACCACCCAGTTACCCCCGCTCGGGATGCAGGTCCATAGCGAGTACACTCTGTACGGCCACTGCTTTCTATTGCGCGACCTATGCGGCGGCGCCGACAAGATCCGACTCTTCGTCGACCAAGACTCAGGGATGCGTGCCGCCGTCCTTGGGGCCTTTGCCGAGCGTGTTGGCGCGCGGACAGCCGACGCCTTCTACGTTCGCATCAACAAGGACATGACCGTCGACGAGCGCAAGCATGCCCTCAAGGACAGTCGGGAGCGGTTCGCTGCCCTGGAAGCCGAACACCCGGATCTCGATCGTCAGGCCGTGCGCCTGTGCGCGATCGAGCAGGCGCTCGCTGAGATGGCCGAAATCGGTCGCTGGAAGGACCGCTGGCTGACCCATCCCTTCCCTAGCATGAGCGAGCCGGAAAAAACCGTCTGCTATCTCACCGACTACGACGATTACGACGACGACCACCTGGCGTGGCTCTATAACAAGGCCAGCCTGCGAGCCATCGACGCGTTCTTCATGCAGGTGCGCCGCCGGCTGTCGCTACTGGAACGGCCGATCGCCACCGCGAGCAACAACCGCCGCTTGTGGCATGGCTACAGCGCCTACAACCCACGCTCCATCGTCCAACTCTTGGAGATGTTTCGCGTGTTCTACAACTACGTGCTCGTCGGCCAGGACAAGCAAAGCCCGGCGATGCGGCTGGGTCTCGCTAAGGGCCGGGTGAGTCTGGAAGACATCATCTACTTTCAGGAGTAGCCCCGGCTGCCGAATGCAGAATGCGGGCAATACGGCGACGGGAGGGCCAGGATGCCCGCACGCTTCGCGATGCGCCCGTCGCAGGTCAATGCCGCTGGAGAGTTTCTCCGCCCAGGCGAGACGATTCCCGAGTCATGTGAGCAAGGGCTCTGTTCCGATCCGGACGGACAGCCGCTTGGATGTGGATGCACAAATGCCGCAATCGGCATCCGGCAGGCACTTCGACGCCGCGACGGACACCGGTGCGTCCATCGCGGTCATGACGAACTCACTGACTACCCGGGGTCCCCGAACAGCCCCGGCGCTCTTCAATACCTGCGGGTGCGCTGGCGCCGGGGCCCCGAGAGCGGGCGACAACGCCGGAATCGCCCTAGACCGGAACACCCGGTCCGCGCGGCGCGGCTCGCACGCTATTCGCGTGCGAGCCCCCAGGGAAGTCGCAACACCTTTGTCGGACGGCTTGGACCTAACCCCGCTTTCCCCGCTTTCCTCTTATGGCTCCAACGCCAGGGCTTGCTTAGCATTCGTGATCAATGGATGAAAGCGCATGGCTATGCCTGACCCGTCGTGTGCTCCCTTCTCGTGAACCGCCTAGTGCGGACCCGCATGCTAGGTGGTGTGGGGAGGGCGGGTTAGACACCCGCCCTTACCCGATTCGGCGCTTTTGATCTCGTCATCCAAGAGCTTTATCTGATCAATAATGCTGACCAGTTTCTGACCATTCCGGGTCAGCAAATACTCTGTCCTGGGGGGCACTTCCGCATAAACATGCTTGGTTAGCAAACCATAAGTGGTCAGTTTGCGTAGCCGCTCAGATAGAACCTTGGTTGAAATTCCTTGTATGTGACGCTCCAATGCGCCAGGGCGCGAGACGCCCTCGGCGACGGCTTGCAGAACCGAGACCGACCACTTGCAACCAACCACATCTTCGAGTTGCGAGTAGGCAGGCTTGACCGATCGTGAAGTTTTTATTTCCTTCATTTTCTGTAATTTACACCAAAAGGTTACCGGGCACCGAAAAGTGCCTTCTATGCTGAGACTGGCGTTGTTCCTACTATGTGCGTGCCACATGGCACTAGCGATCCTAGGAGAACATTCATGAAAACCAAGGCCATTTTCTACCACGCAGGCTGCCCCGTATGCGTCGCCGCCGAACAGAATGTAGCCAATGCACTTGACCCTGCGAAATACGATGTCGAAATCGTCCATCTCGGTAACTACAAATCGCGGCTGAAAGAAGCGGAGTCTTCCGGTGTCAAATCTGTGCCAGCCCTCGTCATGGATGGAGCAGCATTCCATATCAACTTCGGTGCTGGCATTGAGGCATTGAAATAACCGTCTCATCACGCGTGGAGCACCAAGGGTGCTTGCTCATGGCAGATGCCCTTTGTTGTTGCCGAACGATCCGCCTACAGCGGCCCCGCCTGGTGTGGCCTTGCAGGCCGGAGATAAGGCCCGTGGCGGGGCTCGCTTTTGAGGCGGATGGTTATAGCGCCGAGCAAAGCTCGGCGTCTCTTGCGGGGTGCAAGTCCCCGCCGGGTAAGGGTTAGCCGCCCGCCCGTATCGAGTGTTGGTCCCGTTGCGGAGCAGGGTAACTTGCGAACAAGACACGGGGCAAGCGTACACAGAGAATCCTGTAGGCCGTAGGGGAGGTCGCGCTCCCTGAAGTGCTGGTACAGCTTCGAAAGGCCAAGATGCGGATGCCGACAGTCTTAACTTGCTGGAAGGCAACACGAACCACCCGCAATGGCTTGGGTGGGGAGGTCCGCCGGAGTCCTCAGGCCGTGGCATGCAGGAAGAGAGGCGCTGGAGAACTCGGGAAGCCCCGGGGGCTCCCGGACGAGGTGAAACGATGACACCGTCAGTGTTGGGACACGAGAAGGCGATGAGCCCTGAAACGGCGTGGGCACGGGTGGACGCGTGGAGCATGGAGCGTCCGGGCAGGCCGGAGACGGCCGCATGTCCTTGGGGTGTCTTATCGGGCATAGTAGTCGGCGATGGGGAAAGCCCATTACATGGCGAAGGACCCGACGGAAGTACGCAGCCCGTACAGGCAACTCGCGCCGGACATGCAGGATCGGGATACCGCGAGCCAACCTCCCTGCGGGGAATAGCAAATCGAGCGCAGGAGCGCAAACACCATCGCTTTCGCAACCTCTTCGGAGAAGTGAACGCCGAGCTTCTGACGTACTGCTGGCAGCAGTTGAATAAGGACGCGGCCAGCGGCGTCGATGGGCTGACGGCGGAAACCTACGCGGCCAACTTGGAAGGCAATATCGCCGATCTGGCGGAGCGCGTGAAAGCGGGACGCTACCGGGCGAAGTATCGTCCGGCGCGTCTACATTCCCAAAGAGAACGGAAAAGAAAGGCCGCTGGGCATTCCGGCACTGGAAGATAAGCTCGTCCAACTGGCCGTGGCGAAGCTTCTGGGGGCGATCTACGAGGCCGATTTCCTCGACTGCTCCTACGGCTACCGCCCCGGTCGCAGCGCCAGGGATGCGGTGCGCGATCTCAGCCTTGAGCTGACGATCGGCAAATTCGGCTATCTCGTTGAGGCCGATATCCGAGGATTTTTCGAGCATATGGACCACGACTGGTTGCTTAAGATGCTCTCGTTACGGATCGACGACCGCGCCTTTCTCGATCTCATCCGCAAATGGCTCAAAGCGGGAATTCTGGACACCGACGGATCGGTGCTCCATCCCGCAACGGGGACTCCCCAGGGCGGGATCGTTTCGCCCGTGCTCGCGAACCTCTATCTGCATTATGCGCTGGATCTTTGGGTCGAGCGGGTGGTGAAGCCCCGCTGTCGGGGCGAGGTGCTGCTGTGCCGGTATGCCGACGATTTCGTCTGCGCCTTCCGCTTCGAGACGGATGCGCGGCGGTTCTATCGGGCGTTGCCGCAACGGCTGGAGAAATTCGGCCTGGCGCTCGCGCCCGAGAAGACGCAGGTTCTGCGTTTTAGCCGCTTCCATCCGAGTATGCAACGGCGCGCAACCTTTCTGGGTTTCGAGCTGTTCTGGTTTACCGACCGGGAAGGCATTCCACGGGTGAAGCGTCGCACGGCCCGCAAGCGATTGCAAGGGGCGATTCGGCGCATCAAGGAATGGATCAAGAGCCACCGGCACCTGCCGGGCATGGAGTTTATCAAAGGACTCAATCGGCGGCTGGTAGGGCATTACAATTACTACGGTCTACGGGGCAACTCGGCGGACCTGTGGCGCTTCTACAATACGGCCGTCGCCTACGCGTTCAAGTGGCTGAACCGGCGCGGGGGCAAGCGTAAGAGCTTCACCTGGGCGGCCTTCGGTCGCGCCATCGAAAAGCTCGGTATCGCCAAACCCCGCATCACCGAGTCGCGCTGCTTGCAACACGAACTGGTGTTTGCATGAAACCTTGTCGCTCGCGCGAAAGCGAGTACGACCGAGGAACCGGATGCGGGAATACTGCACGTCCGGGTCTGTGGCGGGGGCTCCGGGCAACCGGAGTCCCTACGCCGGAGGCGTTTTCTATTCTACTCACCGGAAATGGGATCTGACCCGAATGGCACTAAGATAAGCCCAACCCGCTGAAAATAATCGGAAGAGCTGGCAAGGGTGGTAGGCTGGAAGTCGCCAGACACCAACCCACCGCCCCGGGAGCCAGCCCCCATGCATCCTAACCAGCATGCCGCACTGCGGCAACGCGTCCGCGAGCGCGCCGGCATAGTCGACGCTTACGGTTTCTTCAACCTGTTGACCGGGCCGGAGCTTCTTGAGCGGGTTGAGGGGCTGCTGCCGGAGCATCGCGAGCGGGTGTTTCCGCCCACCGAGACACTGGCGATGTTCCTCGCCCAGGCGCTCTCGCCGGATGGCAGTTGCCGCCAGGCAGTCGACGACGCCGCGGTCAAGCGACTGATGGTCGGGCTCGCCCCCCACAGTACCAGCACCAGCGCCTACTGCCAGGCGCGCGCGCGACTGCCATTGCCGATGATCTCGACCCTCGCCCGTCACGCGGGGGAAATCGTTGCGGAAGGGGCCGCCGGGTGGTGGCACTGGCGAGGCCGGCGGGTACGTCTCGTCGACGGCGCCACGGTGACCTTGGCCGACACCGAAGAGAATCAAGCGGAATATCCTCAACCCAAGAGCCAGAAGGCGGGGCTGGGGTTTCCGATCTGTCGGATGGTGGTGTTGCTGTGCCTGCCGACCGGGGCCGTGCTGAATGCGGCAACGGGGCCCTGCGCAGGCAAGGGTAGCGACGAACAGACGCTGCTGCGCTCGCTCCTCGACGGCCTCCAGCGCGGCGACGTCCTGATCGCCGATGCCTATTACGCGACGTATTTTCTGCTGTGCGAGTTGCGGCGCCGCGGCGTTGATGGGGTGTTCGAGCAGTACGGCGCACGCAAACGCAGCACCGACTTCCGCCTTGGCCAGCCACTGGGTGTGCGCGATCATCTCATCGTCCTCGCCAAGCCCGAGAAACCGGACTGGATGAGCCAGAACGCCTATGACCAGGTCCCCGCCACCCTGACCGTGCGCGAATTTCAGGCCGGCGGGAAGATCATGGTCGCCACCTTCCTGTGCCCCAACGAGGCCCCCAAGAGCCTCCTCAAGGTCCTGTACCGCCGCCGCTGGAACGTCGAGTTGGATCTGCGCAATATCAAGACCACGCTTGGCATGGAGCACCTGCGTTGCAAGACCCCGGAGATGGCCATCAAGGAGCTGTGGGTCTACTTGCTGGCCTACAATCTGATTCGTCTCCTGATGGCCCAAGCGGCCTTACTGGCCGACCAGATCCCGCGCCAACTGAGCTTCAAGCACACGGTGCAGATCTGGATTTCCTGGCAGAGCCGCGGCGGTGGGACTCACGACGCGGTGTGCATCCATGCCCTGCTGGTGCTCATCGCCGCGCCGCGGGTCGGGCTGCGGCCCGGCCGAATCGAACCGCGCGCACTGAAGCGCCGCCTGAAAAGCTACCCCCTGCTGACCAAACCCCGGCGGCTCGCGCAGGAGGAGGTTCGGCAGAATGGACACCCCAAGAAGCAACGCTGAGCGCACCGATTACGCGCGCCAGAGCGCGACTGTAACGCATTGTTTTAAATAATGACTCGGCTTAACTTAGCGCCATTCGAGTCCGACCCCGCTCATATCAGCTCGTCATAGAGCCCGCGGACCACCGCATCTGTCCCTTGGAGACGCAAGGCCATGGTCCCGCCGGTCAGCCGGTCGAGCCGCAGCACGCTGCGATTCACCATCCACGATAACCAATGCTCGGACTGGGCGAGGTTCCAGTCCAGGATGTTCAATAGCCTGGATTCCTGATAGAGCTGGTCGAGGCTGACCTGCCGGTCCCTGGGATAGAGTGCGTCCCACGCCATGAACAGGGCCAGGGTGTAGGCCGGAAAGCAGGAGCGGTCATCGGGCGCCGGATGCCGGCAATAGGCATCACGGCCAACCACGGACAAGACGTTCGCGGCTGCCAGGCAACTCCCTTCCGTATAGCTCCGGGGGACCAATCCGGACAAGGCGCGCAGATAGCCTTTCGGGCCCTGGCGCTCGGACAGGAATTCCCGGTATGCCGAGCGCTCAAAGGGGTTGCCGAGGCGAATGCCGCCTTCGGCGAAGAGGGCAAACCAGGGATCGGCGATTCCGCTCGCGGGTGATGTGGGACCGGCGCGTCGGCACAGGAGCAGGTGCAGCGTCCAGAGGGTGACGGTCTCGTCCAGATACCGGTCTTTCGAATAGACCATCTCACCTAGACCGGTGAGATGAAGTTGCCAGCATCCGCGTGCCTTCTCCGCTGTGACCAGGCCCATGCCGCGGGAATAGTGAATCATCGGCTCCACCTTGCCGGTGCTTATGCCGGTGGGGATGCCGGTCTCCGCGCCGATCTCGACCATGTTTCCGGTGCCGTTACGCGCCGCGAAGCCCAGCAGGCGCGCCAGCAGGGATCGATCCGGCAGAAAGTCTTGCGGAAAGTTCGCAGGCAAAGGTGTCGTATCCATCGGTAAGCCGGACATCGCTCACCCCCCGAACAGCCGATGTTCCAGGGGAGTGACGGAGACCAGCACGGCGTCTTCCTTGAGGCTGCCGTCCGGGCGTAAAACCGGGCCAAGTGACCAACAGTGCCCCTTTTCGAGCTTCGCGAGGCGTTGGGTCCATTCCGGTTTCGAGGTTCCCGCAGTGGCCTGGGCCAGGATCTGGGCAAAGCGATCAATCTCCGTGGTCGCGGGCTTAAAGAACAGCTTGTGGCCGGCCTGAAAAAGCCTATCCCGTTGCTCCTGATTGAACTGGCTGGTGGTCTGCGTCGCGAGTATGAGCGCCACCCCGAATTTACGGCCCTCACGCAGCATCTTGTCGATGGGCGAGTCGCTGCTGTGGTCCAAGTTCTGGATCTCGTCGAGCACGATCGGAATCGGCCGATCCTTCTGTCCTGTGCTCTGGGCGTAGTCCCAAAGGTCCCAAAGGACGAACTCGGTCACCAGCTTTTGGATTTCTCGTGCTAGACCCTTAAGTTGCAGGACATGCACCTGGTTGTCGGCCGAGGTCAGCATACCGTTCCATTCGGACTCGACGCCCTCCCGGAAGGGCTTAGCCTGAATCAGGGGCTCCAGCTTGTTCGCCAGGGTCTCGCCTTGAGGACTATCCTCGCGCAGACGCGGCAACAGCTTGTCCAGCGAGAAGCCGGGGTCCAGGTCCAGACCCGCTTGCAGGGAGCGAATCAGTGCCGCGGACTGTTGATCGCCCATGGCGAAGACCGAGGCGAAGATGCTCTCGATCCGGGCGGCGACCTGGAAGGACCCTTCCTCGACCGCGGGCTTCAATGGGTCGATGACCTGCCGCTGACGCCGGAACGGATTCAGTGGCAGCCGCTCGGTGTAAACAAAATGGTCTTGGGGCTGCGCAACCGCCTGGAATCGTGGCTCCACTTGGCCGGGTAGGAACCCGTCCGTGTAGTCGACGATCAGCGAGCACAGCCCCGCGCTCGCCATCTCGGCAAGGAGGCACTGAATCCCGTAGGTCTTGCCCGACCCCGAGGTGCCAAAGATCAGAAGATGCCGGTTCTGAAGCTTCGGGTGTCCGAAGTGCCAGTAAACCGGTTCGCCATTGGTACGGGTACCGATGAGGATGCGCTCGGGTACGGGGAAGGCCGAGGCGACCGTGGCCTCGTGTACCGGCGCTGGCTGCGAAGTGTCGGGCGTTGCCTGCGCGGATGCTCCAGTCACGAACCGGGCAGGCGCTCCAGCCGGCAAAGGACCAGAGTCGATGTCGGCCTGCCCGGTTTCCGTGCCGATCGAGGTGGGTGACTCCTGACCCGGCGTGGGCGATGACTCATCCACTGCTTTCGCTTCTCCCACTGCGGTCGCGAAAGTAGGGTCGCCAGTGCTCTGCGCGTCACCCGCAGGCTGGCTGACGTGTGGCGAGTCATCAACCGGCGTTCCGCTAAAGTTCAGACCGCCGGGTTCCGCTTCATCCTCACTGGCCAGCTGCTGCGTGGCGGCCTTCTTGGGTCGCAGGCAAATGGCTACCCCACTGGGCACGAAGCTCGTTTCGGGATCGACCGCCGCAAACAGGCTGGCCAAGCCCTGATAACCAAGTTGGACTTGCTCGATGACGAATCTGGCGGGGGTGGCGATTGGGGAGCGGGTCACCGGCTCCGTCGGCGTCAAAGACGTGACCGTCAGGTCCGGCATGGGTACGTTGGTCCAGAAGGTGAAGAGCACAGCACGCCAACAGATCTCGAAGCGACCTTCCGCCAGACTCTCCAGCGCATGGTCCAACTCGCGCCAGTCGCGGTCGGCCAGCGTCACCACCGCCCGCGATGCGATGGCCCGATGCAGTTGAGCCCACCAGTAGCGACGGTCGAAGCTGCGGCGGCCCCCATCGACATCGCGCGGGGCGAACTGCGCGCTCAGGTGCCGCAATCCTTGAGAAACTTGGGCGAGCGCCTTCGCCTCATGTACCGGATTGTGCCCCGCGAGCTTACATTCCACGACGGTCGCATGAATGCACGGGGGCTCGTTGGGCCTGACCTCCAGGGTCAGTTGCAGCAGGTCGGGCCGTAACTCGGTATCGGCGTCTGCCAGCCAATGGCCGAGCGCATCCAGCGGCAACAGTTGGGACATGGCGCAACCCGGCGGTGCCTGCAACAGGCGGCGAATGGCCGCGAAGCCCACCACTTCCCGCAGCTTTTCGCCCTGGCCCAGCACGGCCCGGAGCGACGCCAGCCCGATGATCTCCTCCGCGTCGGCAACGATGCGCTCCGCCAGGGCCTGGAATCCGACAGGCTGTTGAAAGGGCAGCAAGCCGTTCAGCTCATGGGCCACGCGCGTGATCAACTGCCCCAGCGTGTCCTGCTCGGTCGAGATGGTCAGGTTCAACTCACCATAGGCACCGAGGCCGGACTCGAAACCCACGATCTTCCGCAGGCGGCCAAGGTCTGGTGCAGTTGTCGTGGTCGCGGGGGCTGAATTCAGCAACCGCTTGTCCACGAAAGAATCGATACAGGCTACCCATTGTGAGCGCGCGTGCAGACCCTCGATCACGTCCACCCAAGGTGCGAAGTCCACTTGCCCATAGACCACGAAATCGGCGCTCTCATGGCCCGCATTGCGCAGTCGTGCGGAGAGGTCTGAGTGCCTGGTCTGGATGCGCAGCCGTCGGTTGCTGAGAAGCATCTGGCGACGGTCGCGGTCTCCGGACTTGATGGGCCGCGGGTACTCGGCAATGGGGAAGTACCCCCCAATGCCATCCTGGGCCAGTGTGAAGGGGAACGCCGGGTCCACCCGCCCGTCCATGTCGGCGCGCAGAAAATGGAACAAAAAGGCTACGTCATAGAGACGGCGCTCCTGGCGCAGCAACACGATCATCCGGTCCTTGGGTGCGAAGCGATGTCCCACGGTCAGGTCCAAGTCCCGGCCGTTTTCCCGATGACTCTCCACCATGCGGTCACGCCACAGGGCAAGCCCATTCTCCATCGCGAGCGGCGATGAGGAGCTTGAATAGACCATCAGAGTGCAATAGAATGGGGGCAGGTCGTGTGCGGTGGTGTCGCCCTTCTCGATCTTCAGTGCCTGCTTCAGAAAGGTATCGACGCCAGCCAGGATGGTCGGCAGCTCTGTCACATTCACTGCCAGGATACGCAGCCCGTCGCGGGCATAGGCATGGAGCTCCTGATAGAGCTCCAGCACCTTCACCACCACCGGCTGCTCCTCGCCGGGGCGGATTACGAGACCCACATCCTCGTCGTCGTTGCTTTCGTCCTCTTTGAGCAGGCTCTGCACCGCCAGGCTCTTGGCCGTATCCGGGACCTCGCCCAGGCAATGCAGCAGGCCGAAGGAACGGCTCTTGGTGGACAAATGACCGGTCGCGTCCGTCACCAGCGCCGTTACCGGCCGTTGGATACGCGAAAGATCGAGCAGGCGGGCGAAGACCGCCTTACCGCTCAGCTTGCCGCCGATGGCTAGCTCCGCCACCGCCTCGGGAAACCCATCAGCCAGGAAGCGCGCCTGCGCCAGAGACAGCTCCAGCACCGCAGGGGTGAGGCCCCAAGCTACCGCCGCGGGCAGGAAGGGGTCATTAGGGACGGCTTTATCGTCCACCAGCAGGAATGCCTTATAGAGCCGACGCAATAGCTCCGGAGCGCCGAGCAGGTCGGCGTTTAAGACCAGGCATGCCAGATTTTCGAAGGCTTGGAGCAGCGCAGGCAGTTCCTTGAACAGGGCCTGGTAATAGCCATGGGTCAGGCTCGCATCGAGCCAGTGACGGTAGGCATGGATCAGCGCTTTTGTAGATTCCCGCAACTCCGCGGCCAATTGATCGTTGGGTAGCCTAGCCCGCAGATCAACGAGCGTGAGATCGCCGAGCGCCGCAGTGACCAGCCGGTTCGCCTCGTCCGCGTCTGCGGCGAAATAAAGCGCGGTCAGGTCCACCCGGTCGATGCGGAAAGCCGGCAAGACCCGCTCCGGGTGAGGTAGTTGGTTCCAGGCCCGAAGCACGCGTTTGGCACAGGCGTGAAGGACCCGCTCGGGCTGGGTGGCCTCAACGTACCAATGATAGGGCAATTCCAGCAGCGCCTTGTCCACGTCCGCAACGCTGACCCAAAATTTCACATAGGGGCGCGCACTGCCGCGGACCGCGTTAACGGCAAGGCGGTCGATGGCGAGATCAAGGCCAACCGCAACCTGCCGCTCCCAGTAGGCAGGGGCACGCCCGGCTTGCTCCGCGTTCAGGGGCAGTCTCAGGTCCAGCTCTGCGAAGCGCTGCTCCAGCCCGCCAAGACAGCCGCGCAGAAGATCCTCGGCCAGTTCCTTGACGCCGATTCCATCGGTATCATCGCCGCTCAGGTCATGATGGAAGGACTCCAAGCGGACCTCAATGCCTGCCAGCCGCGCCCACATCGGCTGGTCACCGCACTCCTCGGCCTCAAAGTGCAGCAACGCATCCCAGATGCCTTGGAGCAGGGCCTCGAAGCTCATGCCTTGGAAAGCGGGCATCGATTTTCGCGTGGGCTTTGGGCGGGGCCCGGGCTCCGGCCTGTTCAGAGCCCGCTGCAAGGGCATGAAATCCGCCCGCAACAAACGCTCCCGCGCCACCGGATCGGCCTCTTCGATGAATGACTTGAGACAGCCCTGGTAGTCTTTCGTGTCGGCAAAGACGGCCTTGCCATCCGCGGTCACGGGCGGAACAAAGCCGGGCTCACTCAGCGCCTTCTCGATCTTCGTCCAGTCTTTGTCTTGCCCGGCCTTGGTCTTGTAACCGGCGTGAGAGATGAAGGCGTCGGCCTCCTTCAGTGCCTTCACCGCCTCGCTGCCGTTCGGTACCCCCGCCGGCCCGTTCGCGAGTAGCGGCGGGATGTCCCAAAACGGCAGCGCCTTGAAGCAGCGCTCCCGAAACTCTGTCAGGCTATAGCAGTTGCCCTGGTCGATCAGCGGCTGCAGAAAATCCGCCAGTTTCGCGAGCCGCAGCGGACGCAGCGCGAACAACTGCCGCAGCACGGCGTCGAAACGCTCCAACTCCGTCTCGCTTGGACTAAAACCCAACCGTGTTGCGATCCGCTGGAGCCAAGGCTGAAAGCTGCCTTTGAGCAGACTGATCAGCCGGTGTTCATCGACCCGGTGGAATGCCTCCAGACCGCCTTGGTCCGTCGCATGGTTAAAGCCCACCAGCACGGTCACGATGCCCGCGGCCTGTTCGTCCCGGACCGTGCGATTGCGATACCACGTCAGCCGATCTTCTCGGTCGATCCAATCGTGCTGCTCCAGGGCTTGGATCGCCCCGGTCAGACCGGGCGTCGATGCAGCCGCAGCATCGGTTCGCCAGGCGTCCCACAGGCCTCTTGCGACCCGGAAATAACAAACCAGACTTATCCGGCCGGACCAGTCTTGGCGGTGGGCATCCAGTGCCTCGAACAGCGCGAGCGTGCCCACCGGGTCCAGGCTCTGGACGATGAACCTGGCCTCCTTGGGGCCATCCGGGGCATTGAGGGTGCGGTCCCATTCGCAGGTCAGATACTCTGCCAGAGACTCGATAAACAGGTTCATGGGGTCCTTTTCTCCTGTGGTCGTTAGGTCGCCAACCGCCGGCCGAGGGCCGTGAGGCGATAGCGCTGACTGGGGTTCCGGGGATGATCCGGATCGGTCATCGCCAGCCAGCCCCCGGCGAGGGCCGGCCGCAAGTAGTCGTAGAAGAACGTCGGACGATGCGCCAGGCCGAGCCGAGCCATCAACTCCTTCGCGGGGCAGGTGTCATCCCCCAGCGCCGCCACCAGTCGGCGAACTTGTTCGGTTACTTGCTCGGTTACTTGTTCGGTCGCGGTTTCACCCAAGGTGTCATCGGGCGGCGCGAACTCCAGTTCCGCCAGGGCCGTCCGGATCATGCCCAGCATGAACTCGATGAAGGGTGTGGCGCTGCCCGCATCGGTGCTGTCCTGGATGGCCTGGTAATAGGCCCCCTGATTGGCATGGACCAGAGTTTCTATCGGCAGGTCCGCGAAGAGCCCCCGCCAGCAGCTCAGGATCAGGGTCTGCCAAAGCCGGCCTATCGGACCGTTGCCGTCCGCGAAGGGGTGGATGAACTCCAGTTCGTAGTGGAAGACGCTGCTGCTGATCAGCGCATGATCGGCGCTCCGGCCGAGCCAGCGGAGCAGGTCCCTCATCAGCAGCGGTACCCTGTTGGCAGGCGGCGCCATGTGGATAAGGGTCTCCCCGGCCATGACCCCGACGCCGCCGCTACGGTAGGCGCCGGGGTGGTCCACCAGAGCGGTCATCAGCAGGCGGTGTGCCTCCAGCAGGTAGTCCTCGTTGTTTGGCGTCCAGTACTGGAAGCGCTCATAGGCCAGGAGTGCGTTGCGAACCTCCTGTACCTCCCCGGGCGGAGCCAGCACCGGCTTACCTTCCAGGATGGCCGTGACCTGTTCCTGCGTCAGCCGGTTGCCCTCAATGGCCAGGGTGCCGTGAATCGTGCGAATGCGATTAATGCGGCGCAGCCGCAGTTCCGTGGCGCTGTCCGTGATGGCCTTGACCTGGCCGATGCACTCAGAAATCTCCGCAACCAGCGCCAGGATCAGCGAAGACAGTGCGAAGGGTGGGCGGTACTCGGCGGCCATTGCAGCACCATGCCTTGGGTCAGGCGCCGATGCGGGCCTGCCGCCGAGACGCCAGGATTCGCGATGCCTGGCATCGGGTCATGCCTCGTCCTGCCGAGCGCCGGGGTTGTGGACAATGGACACCGCATCGGAGAGCTCCACCAGGAAGCCGCCCTGCCGCAGGGTCTCCTCGATCCAGCGGGTATCGGCGGCGATGGCATAATCACGGCTGCCACTCTGCGCACCGCCCCAGGCCAGCGCTGCAGCCAACTGCCGGTCGCCTAGGGCGATGCCGTAATGGGCGAAGACGCGCGCGTAGAACTCGGTCAAACGGATATGCTCGCCGGGCTCCAGCAAGGCGGCGACCAGGAAGCGCAGCAAGTGCGGCGGTAGGACGAAGCGCTGGCCGGGGCCGGTGCGGGGGATGACGAGTCCCAGAACCTTCGCCAGTCCTCTGAAGATCAGAAATCCGTGTTTATCCGCTTCGGTTAGGCTTCCGCCAGCAGCGGGATCTGACTTCGCCCTCTTGCGTAGCACACGGAACAGCAACTCCTCAATTTGCTCAAACGATCCCTGCGCAAGCTTCCTGGTAGGTGTGCCTGGCGGTGAATCCGAGTTAGCCGTAATCCAGGCGTAGCCACCAATAAACCCGTCGGTGCTCGTTGATGACCCATCTTCCCGGACCGCCTGGGAACAAAGAGTTCGCAAGACTTGCATACAGCAAAGGGTCTGCAGGAGATTCAATTTCTCTAGGTCCGCGAGCGTAGACAACGCGACGTTCCGGACCTCGAACGCGAATAAATGCGCTTCGGCAAGCGTTGCTGTTGGCACCCAACCAAGCGGGGCGCGCTTGGGGGTATCATAGAGTCGAAAAGCGCTTAAGCCGCCTTCCACGAAATGGGAAAGCTGGTTGAGGGGCCGGACCGCATCCTCAAGAACGACGCGTAGCGCTTCTTCCGTAACGGAACATAATGTCGCTAGACTTACCCCGCTCACATGCGAGTATAATTTGCCCCCATCATGCGTACTCAATGGCGTGTCATCACACTGAAAAAGATGCGCCAATTGCAGAAAAAGCAACTCTCCGCCGCGCGCCATGAAGTTATGGCGGTCAGCCGCGAAATATTGGCGCGCGGCACTCCATTGCGTCAATTGCGGGGGCTTCGGCGCCTTTGAATGCAGCCAATCCAGCTCCCGCGCCAATAGTCCGTACGATGCAGGAAGAAAGGTATAGGTCGCCCAGGTTCTGTTCTTGGCTACGCCGACGAATCCGGCAAGCAGGCTCTGCAATAATCGAATGGCCTCGTCTTTGTCCGCTGCTGTTCCTTCGATCCGCTCAGCCAAGTCATCAAGCGCTTCGCGATAGGCGCTTTGGTGCGCCTCATGACGTGTGTCTAGTTTGGATGCGGCAAAGAAAGCAAATAGCTTCAACGCAACGCGATCTTCCGGCCAGTATGTCGCCCTGCCCGTATCATCACCGATGGAAAAAGTGAAAGAGTGTGCATCGCTATTTTCACCGGCCTGACCCTTCGGCGAGGCAAAAACCAAAAGGAATTCGGCCAGATACTCGACAGGTGTTTGATCCCTATAGAATCGGCGGCCATAAATCTGAATCGCCGGGTTGCTAGGCTCACCGGTGCCGTCGATCGGGGGAAACCGCTCTGGCATCATTCTCTCTCCAGTGTCTGTTCCTTCTCATCAAAGAAATAGCGATAGACGGCCACTCCGCCGTCAATGCCAGCACGCAAGAAGGCGATTTCTCCTGGATAACCGACGGTGTCTCGGGCGTCCAACAGTTGCGCCGCAAACCGATCCAATTGCGCCTGATGGATCGGCGATAAGCCATTACCAAGCTCCCCGACATCGCGACGCCGGATGTAATCCAGCAAGGGCAAAGACAGCACAAGCGCAACCGAGCCGTTGCGATAGCGCAGCTTGGGCAGTCGCGCCATCGGATCAAAGACCAGATCGAAGTCCTGAAAAGGCAGGCTGGCGATGATGAGTTGGGTCGGTTGCACCACGGCGCGGTCCGGACGGCGCAAGGTGAGATAGAGCCGATCGTGTCGATCCTCGAACTGACCGGCGCTAAAGCCCGAATATGCCTCAAGCAGTACATTCAGGCAGGCGCTACGCAAGCGCTTACTCTCGGCGCGCGACAACGTGAAAGCCCCCGCCCGCTGCCAGGCATCCAGTTCGCGCAGGCTCGGAGAACGCAGCATCGCATCCAAGAATACTTCAGACTGGTCGACGGCATCCGGCCGCGGGCTACCGAAGAACAGGGCCATCCGCCGCAGCGCGGCTCGTGCCGCCAGCGCCTCCTGGGCCGAGGCCCGTTTGCGCCATAGCTCGCCTAAATGGTGCAAGGCATCGGGCAACCGCGCCCAGCCGCCACCGGGGTCTTCGATAAAGTGGCGCTCGAAGTCCGCGCCGACCGGTCCGCCGATCAGGCTGCGGCGCAACAGTGCGATGGCCTGAAGCGCGTTCAACTCTGGCCGGGGTGCCCCAGCGCGGTAGCCGAAGAAGCCCTCGCTGAAGAGGGTCTCTTGCAGCGCCGCGGTGCCCCGATCTGCCCCAATGGCCGTCGATACCTCCACCCGAGCCCGCGCTTCGGCGCAGCCCATCCCGCCGGTGACGCCGTAAGCAAGCTGGCCGACGATCTGCCGCAGGGTCAGACGTTGTTCATAGTCGTTGATACGGCGGTAAATCCAACGCAACCGCTCTTCTACGACCGAGGCCGCCTCTGCCAGGGCGCGACGATTCAAGGCCAGCGGACAGGCCGTTTCTACCGAGCAGCCAGCGCATTGTTGCCAACCGGAATGTTGCACGAGCCGGGTCAGTATCCGTGCTCCAAGTTCGACGTTGTCCAGCCGGGTGAGGTTCAGAACCAGCAGCGGCTTGCCGAAACCAGCCAGGGCGTGCTGCTCTAAAGCGTCTTCGTTGATCGGGCGGTTCAGCAGCGAGAGGAGCTTGCTCTCCACGTCCGCCAACCCTGACTCGTCGGCGTACTTAACCAGGCTATCCAGCAATGGGCCGGTATTGCTGATAATGAGCCAACTGCCCGGCTGGTTGATGGCTTCGTCGATCCACTGCTGGCGGGCATTCGCACTCAGCTCGCTCATGTCCTTCACGATGGTGACTGAGCCGTGCTGCTCCCGCTCTTTGAACGGCGCGCTCAACCGCTCAGTCGTGGGAATACCTTGCAGGGTCTTGAGCACATCGATGGCGACAGTCGACTTGCCGTCGCCCGCATGCCCAGTGAGGATGACAACCCGTTCGGTCCTGTCGGCGAGCAGCGACTTAAGTCGCCCCGCAAGCGGAAAGGGTTCGTAGAGGTCTCCGAAATACGGGCTCAGGGCTTGGGATTCTGCGAGCGCATTTGCGCCACTAGCGGTCAGATTATGTAGCGAGTTCAGGTAGGCTATAAAATCGTTCTCGCGCACAGTCACTGTTCCGCCTCCCTTTGCGTCAGAAAGTTCGCATGAGTATTTGACCGAGCCGATGCCTGTGGGGAAAATTGTTTCAAGAGCTGGTCTAGTGCGAGATCGATATTTCCAAAGATGATCAATCGTTGGTCGAAGTTTATCAATTTCGCTAGCGCGTACAATAAGAGCAGCCCCTTGTGAAGCGAAGGATTTCCATTTTCCTGAAAAACGCAGGCATTGAGCAACCGCGCTTCAATATTTTCCATGTTCACGATCTCACTTCATGCATATCAAACAGGCATCGTCAGCGCCATCGTCGCCTGAGGACAACGCGTCCATCAGCTTCTTCGGCGGCGATACTTTCGTGGATCGTCCGCGACTCTCTTCTGCTCGCTTTATTACTTCGTCTAGTGGACCAGTCTGATTCCAGGTGAAAAGACGGCCGGTTTTCTCATCGACGCGTTCGTATGTCTTCGCTGCTTTGAAGAGATCGGGGTGGCACTCTTTCAAACCCGCCCATTCTTGCTGCTGCTGAAAGAAGCAGAAATAGCAACCTGATCGACTGCGCCATTTGTAATAACGGGGCACGCCGATTCCCGATTCTTCCAGAATTGCAAAGACATCTTCCTTGGCGATTCCATCTTCGCGAAACGGCATCCGAGTGGTGATGTTTGGCTTGGTGGAAAGATACCCAGAACGTGAGGGTTCATCGGCCCGAATCGCAATATAGGAAACTGCTTGATCTTCGCCTACGAATAACTCAAATGGAACAAGCTTCAAGTTTACGGTACACCAGCGTTGGCGTGCCGATGGCAAAAAGTTGTTGTGATACTTGAGGTAATAATCAAAGTCTCTTTCGGCATTCAGTCGTACAATGGGTTTTCCCAAATAGTCCTCTAATAAATCAATGTATTCTATAGTCTCCGGAAGTTCCGCTCCCGTATCCGCAAAGAAATACTCCATCTCCGGTATCCGATCGCGCAGATAGATCGCCAGCGCGGAACTGTCTTTGCCGCCGGACAATCCCAGCAGGTGACGCACGGGCTTGGTTGGTGTTGCTTCCCTCATGGTGGTTGGTCTCCGAGGGTCTCCACTGGGGCAAGGCGCCTCAACAGCGCGGCGACCACGGCGATTTGGGTGGCGTCGTCGAGTGTATCGAACTCGCCGGCGATACGATCCGCGGTGCGATCCGCGGCTTGTCGCTGCCCGGGGGTGAGCCGGATCACACGGCTGATGTCAGCCTGGGCACTTTCCACCAGCTTGACGAGCACGGCGGCGTCGCCGTTGAGGCCCGCCGCGCGGGCCTCCGGGAGGACGTGATAGAGTTGTTCGAGTTCCCTCAGTTGCGTGGCCAGTTCGCGGACGCGCAGTTCCGCATATACGCGGTGCGATTCCCGCCACTTGGCCGGCGGGGCATTGCCCAGCAGGGTCATGACGGATTCCAGCCAGGCCTGCGCGGTCTCGAAATGAGTATCGGACAGGCGGCGGATGAAGGCGCCGACCGTGCCCTGTTGCGGGGCGTAGCGGTCCAGTCCGTGGTAGCGCCGGGCCAGCGAGGCGCGCAGTTCATCGAGTCCCTCACTCAGGCCGTCCAGCAGGTGCTGTCCCAGATGCGCCTGCCAGTCCGTCAGCAGCTGCGGGTAGGCGTCGCTCAACTCGCGCAGCACGGTAATGAGGCGGGTGATGAACTGCTCGACCGTGGCGGCGTCGTCGCCGCTGAAGGCCGCGGGATCGATGCCGCAGGCGCGTGGCAGGGCATCGAAAAGCAGGTGCCCAGGGCGTTTGGCCTGGCGGAAGGCGGTACGTACCCGCTCAGCCTCTGGGCTCAAGCCACCGCAGTGGTGGCTGTATTCGGGCAGGGCGCCGGCAAAGCGCACCAGCGGCCGGACGATGTCGAGCAGGGTAGCGTCGTCGCGCAGGTTGCCGACGATGGAGCCGAGGTAGCGCTGAAACAGATCGCCGCGCAGTCCGGCAAGGGCGAAGCGCTCCAGGGCAAAAAGGGCTGGACGGCGGCACAAGAGCTCGGCCTGCTCAATGGTGAGTGATTCGCAGAAGGCGCCTTCCTGGTAAAGGGCGACTTCCCGACGATTGGCAAGCAGGTAGGCGACGACCAGGATGGGCAAGACGCCGAACCGTACCCCGAAGGGTGGTGCTTGCAGGCGTTGATAGAGTGTCGTCAGGGGAACCTGCTGCTCGCCACTGCCGCCCAGGGTGTCGCTGATGACCTGCCAGAGCGGGCGCAGTCCGCAGGGATCGGCCTGCGGTGGGGAGAAGAAGTCCCAGCGTCCGTGAGCCCCGGCGCGGTGCAGGCCGCTCGCGTGGAGCAGCGAGAGATACAGACTTTTTTCGGCCGGTGCCTTGTCGATTCCAAGCCCTTCCCGCTCCGGAGTCTTGAGCATGGCCGCCAGCAGTTTGTTGCGGCCGCTATTGGCGGCGGTAGAGGGTTTTTCACGGTTAATCAGCTCGTTGCGTATCAGCGGGGCCTTGGGGAAGCAATGTCCCTGGACCCACTCGGACAGGGCGCGTTGCAGGTCGCGCCGGTCATGGATGGAACGGCGCTCGCCGCCAAAGTACCAGGCCAGGGCCTCGGGCGCCTCCAGCAGGGAGCGAATGGCGCTGATGGCCTCGGTCTCCGCGTTGGCGAGCCAGGCTTGATGCTCGCGCTGAGCAACGGGGTCTTGCTGCAAGGCCGCGTGCCGCCGTGGTAGTTCCTGCAGGGCCATCCATTCGGACACGACCTCCAGCAGGCGCTCGGAGAAGCGGCAGACGGCGACCACCGCCCGCGCCTGCACCTTGGTGAGATCCGGGTATTCCTCGGGCTCCGCTAGGTAGATCCACAGGGGTAGTTCGGCCGTCCTGGATCTTGGGGGGCCAGCGTTCCTGGGACACGAAGACCGGCTCGAAACGGCGCAGGGTACCCGTCTCGATGGAGGCCCGGCGTGGCCACCAGGGGCGCCAAGGGCATGAGCGCATTTAGGGTGTCGGCCAGCGGCTTGCCGGCCTGCTCGGCGGCGGCCTGTGCCAGGGCGCCGTGGAGATCGAAGTCGCTACCCTGCCAGACGCGATACTCCTGGGCGTAGCCGCGGAAGTGGATGATCGACGCAGCCTCGAGCGCGGTCAGCTGCGCATCCAGCGTCTCACCGAACAGCAATCGCAATAGGGAGCCTGATGCCTTGAGGCCGCGCTGGGCACCTATCAGGTTGAGTAGGCCGATGGTCTTGAGCAGACGTGCGCCCGGGTCCTGACTACCGCCGCTGGTGTCGCCGTCGTAGCGCTCCAGTGCGGTGATAACCTCTACCCAGCGGCGATAGGTCAACGGGTCAGCGAAGCCACCGGCCTGGTTGAGGACAAAGTAATCGTAGATCTCCCAGGGGCCGATCCAGTCGCCCATCGCCAACTCGTCAAGGCGACGGCGCAGACCGAAGGGTTCGGTGCTGCCGAGATAGGAGAACAGGGTACGCTCGTTCTGGGCGACCCGCTGACACAGAATCGGCAGGATGAGGAGCGTGACGGGGTGCAGCGGGTAGCACGCCTGGAAGAGGTCGGTGGCGTGTGCCAGGTCGATCCCGCCAGGAAGTGCTGTTTGCTCGGCGAGTTCGGCGGCGGTCTCAAAGAGGCCGCCCGCGACCCCCGCAGACAAGTCATCTTCGCGCTCGAACGACGCGGCGACCACCCGCAGCGTCTGTTCCGCCGGTTCCAGGAAGGCGATGGCGGCAAAACGCCCCTGCACCTTTTTCCATTCGTCCCGTAGGCTCTTGCCCAGGTGGTTGCTGTAGTGCTCGAAGGCTTGGTGCAACATCACGAGCAGTACCAGCGGTACCGGTCCGGCGGCGCCGGCCTGCTCGGCGAGAACTTGCAGCAAATGGACCTCGCGGTGCTGCGGGTTGACGGCCTCGTACTCCAAGAACTTGCCGAGCTCATCGATCTCGATCGAGGACACCGGTGCCGCCCGCCTGGCGCCCAAGCGCATTGCACCTGGGCGACGAGTTGGAGCACCAGGTCCATGCGCACACCCGGCCGGGCATTGGTACGGATGCGCTCAACCAGGGCGGGCGCCAGGGCGGCCTGCTCGGCGGCTTTGGCCAAGGCCAGCAGGACTTGGCGTGCCAGGGAGTCGGGGATGCCGTTGATCTGAACACGCAGCATCCCCGCGGTGGGGCCGAGGGCGTCGCACACCCGCTGAGCCAACGCGGGCGCGAACCGTTGCAGGGTCGTGATCGTGCTCTGGTGCGGCTGGCCATCGGGGGCAGATAGCAGAGCACCGGCAAATAGGCCGAAGGCGGACTTGCCCGCGCCATAGGGGCCGATCAGCGCCAGCGCACGATCGACAGATCCCTGGCGACCAAGGCGCCGACCAACTGCTCCAAGGCGGCGATCGCACGGGAGGTGGGCACATAGGTACGCAGCAGTTTGACCGAGTCCTGGTCACGGACCAGGTTGACGGAACGGCTGAACCCGGCGCGGATGCGGACGGACTGGGACAGCGGCGGGGCCGGATTGGTCATGCCGCTGCCCCCAGGTAGTAACCGCGCAGCGTCCCAAGCGGATCGGCAAAGCGCTCCCCACGATAGATCTGATGCACGCCCGCGGTGTCGCTCAGTTCGTAGTGGCCAGGCCAGCGTGCCATGACTTGGGTCAGGCTGGCCATCAACCCCTCTTCGCTCAACCGGAACGCGGCCCCGGGGGCAGCGCGCTCGTCACCGCCGTACAGGACCAGCCGCACCGGCAGGGCGGGCTGTTCGGGCGCGTCGGCGAAGCACTCTGCCAGAGCGAAATGCAGGGCGACGGGGGGCAGGAAGGGACGAGTGGCCCGCGGACTACGGTAGGTCTTGGTCCTGGCCTTGGCGTCGCCCTCGATCTCGATCAAGCGTAGTTGCGCCAGGGGACTGTCGAGGTGGTCTTCGTCTTTGTCCGCGACGGGGGCGTACATGCGCAGGAGCGTGGAGACATCCGACTTCAGAGTGCTTTGGGAGCGCGCGATCTGAAGCTCCGAGGCAGTGAACTCGGTCATACTTGCCCGGACCTCATCCTCCTGAAATCGGGGCATGGCATAGCGGCTGAAGAACCAGAAGAACCCCGTGGCCAGGGCGGCGTTGGAGGCGATGAGCCAGTGCAGGATCCAGAGTGTCGCCTCGTCCTCCAGGTAGGGGTCTCCATCGTCGCCGAGCAACAGATCGCCCAGGACGGTGGGCTTGCCCTGGCCATCGGCGAACGCGACCAGACGCGCCGCCTGCAGCCAGTAGTGAATGGCGCTGACCATGTTGCGTCCTACCCCCAGCACGACCATGGCCCGATCCGGCTCACTGAAGATGTCCGGCCGGTCGAGGATCGCATCGAACCCCTTGGTGAGCCAGGCGTAGCGCAACGGAAAGGTTTCGTGGCGACCGAAGGCCGTTTGTCTTGGGTCGAGCTTCATTTAGGCGTCCAGTTCCTGCATCCGTTGAACGGCGGTGATAATGGCGTTGACGAGCACCGCAATGTCATCTGCGGTGTGCGTGCGATCGAAGCTCACGCGCACCGCGCCGTAGAGGGCATCGCCCTCGATCCCTAACGCCCGGAGAACCCGGGACGGCTCCACGGCACCGGACGAGCAGGCAGCGCCTGAGGCAATGCTGATCGCGGCTGCCGTCTGATTGATCAGTGCATCACTCCTGATCCCCGGGACGGCGAAATTCAGAATGTATGGCGAGGTCCGGTTGGGGGCCTCGTGGACGGAAAGCGCGAGCCTTGCCCTGAGTCGCTCCAAGCATTGTGCCTTGAGGGCGGCAACATGCTCAAGGTCTGCCTGGCGGCGCTGCGCGGCCAGCGTCAGCGCCTTCGCCAGCCCGAGGATTTGATGGGTGGGGAGCGTGCCTGGCCGCAGGCCGAACTCTTGTCCGCCGCCGAAGGTCAGCGGGCGCAGGCGCAGCCGTGGGCGGTCGCGGATCACCAGGCAGCCGACCCCCTTGGGTCCGTGGAACTTGTGCGCAGACAGGGACAGCAGGTCGACCGGGACCGCGTTCAAGTCGATGCGGAATTTCCCGGCGGCTTGCGCGGCGTCCACATGCAACAGGACGCCCTGCTCTGCCGCGATCGCCGCGATGGCGTCGATGGGCAGCATCGCCCCGGTCTCGTTGTTGGTGTGCATAACGGACAGCAGGAGGGTGTCCGGCCGCAGGGCCTGCGAGACGCTATCCGGGGCGACGACGCCGTCGCGACCGGGTGACAGGTAGGTTACCTCGAAGCCAAGCGTCTCTAGGTGGGCACAACAGGCAAGGGTAGCCTGATGCTCGATGCGGGTGGTTACGAGGTGTCGCCCCTGGTCCGCGTGGGCCAGGGCGATCCCCTGCAGAGCCAGGTTGATGCTTTCAGTCGCCCCGGAGGTAAAGACGACCTCTTCGGGCGCGCAACCAAGCTCCGCGGCGACGGCGGCCCGCGCCCGGGCGACCGCCATCGATGCCTCGTGCCCTAAGTCGTGGGCAGACGAGGGGTTAGCGAAGAGATGCACCCCCGCGAGGGCCTCGACCATGACGGCCACCACCTCCGAGTCGACTCGAGTGGTCGCGGCGGTATCGAAGTAGATGGGCTTATCGGGCAGGGCCATAGTGTGGTCTGGGGAGGACTGCAGGGAACAGTAATCGCCGTATTGGATAATGCCACGCTGACAGGCTCACGACATGAGCCCGTGGGCCTGGGCCTCACACGTTATCTCCGGCCTATGGTGCTGTCAGGCGCCAACCAGCCTGCGTGGACAGTACCGTCAGGACCCCGAGCAACGTCATGGCCGATAATCACCAGGACCACCGCACGCACGGGCCCCTGGGTGCGCGGCACCGGCCGCCCCAGCCTGGCCGCCAGCCATGCCGCGGCGCCCGCCAGCGCGCCGGGACGCCGGGCGCGAACCGCCGTCCTCGCCAACCAATTTGCTTCGGTTTCGGTCAGATTCTCTCAGATTCCGTGGGTTGCGCCACGGTCTCCCATTCTGAAATCCTGCGCACCGATCGAATCGTGAGGCCGTGTGTCATTCCCTTCAGCCCCCGGGGCACGTCCTGGGAGCGCGGGCGTCCCGCCCGCACACGGGCCAGAGATTCGCGCTCCCAGGAAGCTCGCCGGATTTTTGATCAAGGCCGATCACCGTCAAGGCGAACGGCACGGCCAGCGTGGGCGAGCACAGTTCCCGACCGCCCGGGGTAGAATCGGCGCCCCCATCCGCCCCGGCCGTCGCCGCCCGCCCCCACCGGCATTTCATGCATATCCGCACCAAGCTCGCCGCCGCGCTAATCGCCGTCCTGGTCGTCACGCTGACTGTGAGCCTCTATGGGCTCCACCGCCTGACGCAGGCCGCCGATCGGGAGTCCGCGGTCCGCGAGACCAGCTCCGCGCTGGTGACGGCGGCACTCACGACCCAGGTCCACTTCAAGAAGCAGGTCCAGGAGTGGAAGAACATCCTGCTGCGGGGCCAGGATGCGGCGCTTTTCGACCAGTATTTCCAGCGCTTTGAGCAGGAGGAGGCAAGCACCCGCGCGGCCGTCGGGGAACTGATCCGGTTGCTGGCAGGTGACGGGCAGTCAACCGCCATCGCCAACCGCTTCCTGGTGGCCCATCAGCGACTGGGGGAGGCGTACCGCGCCGCCCTCGCCCACTATCGCGCGCAGGACCCGAACGCGCCCTTGGAGGTCGATCGGCGGGTGCGGCACATCGACCGCGAACCCACCGACCTGATCGACCAGGTGGTTGCCGGCGTGCTGACCCACAAACAAGAGACCCTGGCGGAGATCGCTGCCGCCGCTCAGCACCTGCAGCGGCGCATCCTGGCCCTGATGGTCGGGGTCATGAGCATTGCAGTCTTGTTCCTCATGTGGCTGATCGACCGCACCATCGGTCAGCCCATCGCCATGGCCACGGTGATCGCCCGCCGCGTCAGCACGGGCGATTTCTCCACACCCATCCCGGTGCGCGGTGCGGACGAACCGGCCCAGCTGTTGGCGGCACTGAAGACGATGCAGGAGAGCCTGACCAGCTCCCTGACGAGTCTGAGCCAGAGCGAGGCCCGGGCCCGCCTGCTCCTGGAATCGACCGGCGAGGGCATTTACGGGGTGGACACCCAAGGGCGCTGTACCTTTTGCAACCCCGCCGCCGCGCGGCTGCTCGGTTACCGGACGCCGGAGGAACTGCGGGGGCGCAACATGCACGCGACCCTGCACCATTCCCAGGCCGACGGCACCCCCTATCCCGCCAGCCGCTGCCAGGCCACGGCGACTTATCGCGAGGGGGTCGCGGCGCGGGTGGACGACGAGGTCTTCTGGCGGGCCGATGGCAGTCAGTTTCCGGTCGAATACGAGGCCAACCCGATTCACCAGGACGGTCAACTGGTGGGCGCGGTGGTCACCTTTTTCGATATCTCCGCCCGCAAGGAGGCCGAAGCCGCCTTGCGCGCCGCGCTCGACGCGCTGGCCCAGGAGCGCGCCCAACTGGCCGAACGGGTGCGCCAACGCACCCTGGACCTGGATCGGGCCAACGCCGCACTGGCCCGCACGGCGCGGGCCAAAGATGAGTTTCTCGCGGCCATGAGCCATGAACTGCGCACGCCGCTCACCTCCATCCTCGGGCTCTCGGAGACCCTGGGCGACGGTCTGCTCGGTCCGCTGCGCCAGCCCCAGGAACGGGCGGTCCGCATCATTCACGAGAACGGCCACCATCTGCTCGAACTTATCAATGACATCCTGGACATGTCGCGGGTGGCGTCCGGTCAGCTGCAATTGAGCTGGGACCAGGTGCCGGTGGACCAACTCTGCGACGCCAGCCTGCGGCTGATCGGCCCAGCGGCCAAGCGCAAGGACCTGACCATTTCCTCCACGCTGGATCCCCGAGTCCGGCTGGTGCGGGGCGACGGCCGCCGACTCAAACAGATGCTGGTCAATCTGCTCGGTAATGCGGTCAAGTTTACGCCCCCCGGCGGGGCGATCGGCCTGGAGGTGATCGCGGAACCCGAGCAACATGAAGTGCGGATCGGTATCTGGGACACCGGCGTCGGCATCCCCGCCGACCAGTTCGACCGCCTGTTCCAACCCTTTGTCCAGTTGGACAACAGGCCCGCACGCCAGCACGATGGGACTGGACTCGGGCTGGCACTCACCGCCGGCATGGCCGAGCTGCACCAGGGCCGAATCAGGGTCCACAGCGAGGTCGGACGGGGCAGTCGGTTCGAGATCATCCTGCCCTGGGACCCGGACGCCCAGATCGCCGGCCAGTTACCGCCGGACCCTGACCTCCCCGGCGACAAGCCGTCACCGGCCGAGCCGCTCCCGCGTCCGCGGGTTCTGCTGGTCGATGACAATGACGGTAACCTGGAGATGCTGTCGACCTATCTGCGGACCAAGGGCTGCGAGGTGCTCGCGGCCCGCACCGGCAGGGAGGCCGTCGATTGGGCAACGCGGCAAACTCCGGACTTGATCCTGATGGATGTCCAGATGCCGGAGATGGACGGGCTGGAAACCACCCGGCGGCTACGCAGGGACCCGGCCCTGCGGCGTACCCCGATCATTGCGCTCACGGCCCTGGCGATGCCGGGCGACCGGGAGCGCTGCCTGGAGGCCGGCATGGACGACTATCTGAGCAAGCCCCTCGGGCTAAAAGAGCTGCATCGCACCCTGAGCCACTGGATCAGCCGCAGCCGGGCGGCTTGAGTGGCACCTGACGGGTCAGACCCAACGCGCGGCCCGTAGGCCAGGATGCCGTGGGTGAGGTAGTTGCGGAATTCCCGTTCCACGTAGGCCGGCATCCGCTGGCCACCCCAGTCTCCTCCTTCGCGCGCCAGCGCGAGACAGGTCTCCAGGTGGTGCTAGACGACGTGGTAAAGGGTTGCCCTCTCAGGGGACGGGAATACGGACGGGGTCGACATCCCTGTGCAGCGACGGCCATATTGGCGCAACTGTGCGATTGCGCCGAAAAGCGTACCTCCGACACCAGTTACTCGAACGGGGATGCTTCGATGGTAAGCAGACTTTCCGGCTCTGACAGCAATTAAAAAACGCCAGTTCATCGGGTGATCTTGTGCGGGCTTGTCTGATGGCACATTATGCCAATCATTGCTATGATCGATTCATGCCACTGACGGAGAGCGAGCATGCCAACCAGAAATGTCGTCCTGACGGATCATCAGGAATCGTTGATCGGCAACCTGGTGGAAAGCGGCCGTTACCAGAATGCGAGCGAAGTGCTGCGCGAAGGGCTACGGCTGCTGGAGCAACGTGAGGCCGAGGATGCGGCACGACTCGCCGCGCTACGTCAAGCCGTCGAAATCGGTTGCTTCGACATCGATGAAGGCCGGTTCGAGGTGCTGCGCTCGCGCGCGGAGATCGCTGTTTACCTCGACGAGATCGAAGCCAAGCAGATGGTCTCGATGCCGACCAAAGACTAAAAACTGATGAGACTGCTTCTTGCCGCGTCGGCGCGTCGGGACATTGCCGACGCCTTGCGGCAGAGCGATCGTCGTTGGGGATCGGGGCAACGTGAGAAATATCGCTCGTTGATCGAAAGCGCACTCGGCGAGTTGCTTGAGCATCCGCAACACCCGGCCAGCCGCGCGCGCGATGAAATTCGCTCTGGAATTCGCACCCTCCACATTGGGCGGCGGGGCCGCCCGGCCCGTCATTTCGTCGTCTACCGCGCCACCCCGGAAGGCAACATTCAGGTGATCCGCCTGCTGCATGATGCCATGGAGTTGTCCAAAGCCCTGTCGCGAGAACCATAACCTTATGCCAATCCGTCTCATCAGCGCCAGTGAGCGAACCGATATTCCCGCATTCTACGGCCGCTGCCCGCGAGGACACTACAGACACGGAGCTGACGCCCCGGGCGTGCGCGCTGCTCGGTGCCTTATCCCTGTCAACAGTCGATGAGCGGGACTACCGGCGCGATCTGGAGGACAAGCACCGGTGAAGGTGCTGTTCGACACAAATGTCGTGCTCGATGTGCTGCTCGATCGGGAACCTCACGTCGTGGTCGCAGCCAAGCTGCTCGCATTCGTGACCGGGACGTCCTGGCGGGCGTGATCTGCGCCACGACCGTGACCACGTCGGCTACGCGGCGCAGCGGAGCGGTGCCGTCGGGGTGTGTCCTTGCGATCGACGACCGCCAGCGTGTCTTCGTCCCCTGGGATGAGATCGACCTGCGGGTTCCCTTGGCGGCTTGAGCTTGGCCCCAAATTACTCAATTCAGATCGGGCGTTTCGCCGGTTGCGATGTAGACCACCCGCTCGGCGATATTGGTGGCGCGGTCGGCGACACGCTCGTAGTTGTGGCCCACCCAGGAGAGGGCCACCCCGACGGCCGCCGCCTCCGGGGCGTTACGGATCAGGTCCACGATCGCGTCAATCATGTCGCGCTGGAGCGCATCGACCTGGTCGTCGCGGGCGGCCACTGCCCGCGCCAACATCGCATCGCCCCCATCTCGCGCAAAGGCCGCCAGGGCATCACGGAACATGGCCACGGCGGCCTCGCCCATCTCAGTGACGTGCTTGATCAAGGCTGGCGGAAACGCATGATCCGCGTGCAGAAGCAGAATCCGGGCCACATCCGCGGCGTAGTCCCCGATCCGCTCCATTTCCGCCACCATCTCCATGATGGCGCCAATCATCCGCAGATCGGTACCGGCCGGTTGGTAGGCGGCCAACACCAAGAGCGCCTCTTGTTCCAGGATGCGACGCTGGCGGTTGATGGCGGGGTCAGCGTCGACAATTTCCCGGGCCAAGTCCAGATCGCGTTCGCGCACGGCGGTCAGCGATTGCCGCAAGGCCACCTCGACCTGCTCGCCGAGTGCGAGCAGGGACTGCTGCAAGGCCTCGCGCTTACGTTCTACCAGCAAGGGGGACTCCGTCATGTTCGACCCTCCGAAGCGGATCAGGGTAATCCACCCTCGGGTGGATGCGTGACCCCTCACCATACCGAGAAAGTTTGACGATTCGATGACAGGTCCGGGCGAGTGTGACTGATCCCGAGGGGGTCAGCGCGCACGGACGACGAGCACGCCGGCGCGGGCCGCGGTGATCAAACAGCGGGTGAAGCGTCACAACGGATGGCTTCAGGCAAGTGTGCGCTAGGGAAGGTGAGCGCCCGTCGCCAAAAACCTGTGAGCAAGTCGGTGTTCTGAAATAGCTGACTGCTGATGGCTGAGCGCTGACTGCTCCTTTTGGCTTCACGAGAGATTCACCGCTCCTCAATGGATCGGCAACACTGTTATCCGACCATAGGCGCAATTCATCATCGAGGGCCGCACTGCGATGTCCGAGATCACGCGCCTTCAACCTCTGCGGTATCGCAGCATCTTCATCTCTGATGTCCACCTGGGATTTCGCGGCTGCCAGGCCGGCTATCTGCTGGATTTTCTGCAAGCCAGCCAGTGCAAGCATCTCTATCTGGTGGGCGACATCGTTGACCTTTGGGCAGATGCGACGCGGGGTCTACTGGCCCGAGGCCCACAACGCCGTGGTCCGGGAGGTGCTGGAGAAGGCCCGCGGCGGCACCCAGGTCATCTATTGCCCGGGTAACCACGACGAGTTGTTGCGCGCGCATCTGGGCGCCGATTTCGGCAATGTGCTCATCCGCGACGAGGTAATCCACGAAACGGCAGATGGGCAGCGCTTCCTGGTGCTGCATGGGGACCTGTTCGACGGCGTGGTCCAGGCGGGCCCCTGGCTGGCCCGGCTGGGCGCGCATGCCTACGACCACCTGCTGGCCCTGAACGGTCTGGTGAGCCGGGTGCGGCGCCTGTTGGGTCTCCGCTATTGGTCACTGGCCGGATACCTGAAGCACAAGGTCAAGAACGCCGTGAACTACATCGGCGATTTCGAGCGGGTGGTGGCCGCGGAGGCCCGCCGACGCGGGGTCGACGGCATGATCTGCGGCCACATCCATCACGCCGAGGTGCGCGGGAACTGCAGGGCGCGCTCTACTGCAACTGCGGGGACTGGGTGGAGAACTGCACCGCCCTGGTGGAGCATCACGACGGCCGACTGGAGCTGCTGCGCTGGACGGACGCCATCCCCGAACGCATCGCCGGCCCCTTCCACGGACTCGCCCTGGCCCGCACGGGGTGAACTCGACTGCTGAAGAGCAGTCAGCGATCAGCTGTCAGCGTTCAGCGCTGAGTTTCATGGGAACATCCTTGCCTGATGGCCCACCCCCGGGGTGAGCGCCCGTCGCCAAAAGACTGTGCGCAAGTCGGTGTTCTGAAATCGCTGACGGCTGATAGCTGACAGCTGACAGCTGACAGCTCACTTCAAGGTGAAGGCCCCGGCCCGTCACGGGGCAGTCGCCATACCGTCACCATGGGGTCATAGTCGATCGCTAGACTCTCCCGACCCCACCGAACGCCTCGACGTGACCCAGAGCCCCGCCGTGAAAGCTACCCTCACCCTGCGCGACCGTATCGACCATGCCGTCTTCAACGCCATCTATTCCCGCTCGCTGGTGTACAACACCTGCTGGGAAGATCCGGCGGTGGACCGGCTCGCACTGGACCTGACGCCGGACGACACCCTGCTGGTCATCACCAGCGCCGGCTGTAACGTGCTGGACTATGCACTGGCCGGCCCCCGGCGCATCCACGCGGTGGACGCCAATCCGCGCCAGACGGCACTGCTGGAACTCAAGCTGGCGGGCATCCGGCACCTGGCGTTCGAGGACTTTTTCGCCCTGTTCGGCTGCGGGTCCACCAGCAGGTTCCGTGAGCTCTACCACGACGCCCTGCGCGCCGATCTCTCGCCCTTCGCGCAACGGCTTCTGGGACGAGCGCCTGCACTGGTTCAGCGCCCGACAGGGGGGCTTCTATTTCCAGGGGCTCGCCGGGATCGTGGCGCGCGCCTTCCACGCCTATCTGAAGGTCCGCCCGCAGTTGGCGGCGGGCGTCGGGGACCTGTTCCAGGCGGACTCGCTGGACGATCAGCGGGCGATCTACGACACCCGGGTCCAGCCGCTGATGTGGGGCGCGGGCATGAACTGGACCCTGTCGCGCCAGCTCACCATGAGCCTGCTGGGGGTACCCTATGCCCAGCGCCGCCAGGTCCAGGCGCAGCATCACCAGGGGGTCGCCGGCTTCATCCGCGAGGCGATCGAATATGTCTTCCGCGAACTGCCGGTCTGGACCAATTATTTCTGGATGGTCTATATCAACGGGCGCTACACCCTGACTGCTGCCCCGAGTATCTGAAGCGCGGACAACTTCGCGGCGCTCAAGGCCGGGCTGGCCGACCGCATCGTCCCGCACACCTGCACCGTGACCGACTTTCTGCAGCAGACGCGAGGAGCGGATCTCCCGGTTCGTGCTGCTCGATCACATGGACTGGATGAGTTCCTACTACCCCGAGGCGCTGGCCGACGAGTGGACGGCCATCCTGGACCGCGCCACCCCGGACGCCCGGGTCATCTTCCGCAGCGCCCACGCCGCGCCGGCCTATCTCGATCTGATCGAGGTCGGCGCGCGCGCGAGCGTCTGCGCGAGCGCCTGGTCTTCCACGATCCCTGGCGCAGGATCTGCAACGACGGGATCGGGTCCACACCTACGCCGGCTTCCATGTCGCCGATCTGGTCGGTGCCTGACCATGGGCCGCCGGCGATGCCCAGGTCCTGTGGCGGCTGGTGCGCGGCCAGCCGCGCCGCGGCACTCTGGCCGAACGGCTGAAGGCCTTCTATGGACCCCAGGCCGCCCATTACGATGCCTTCCGTGAACGCCTGCTGCACGGACGCGCGGAACTGATGGAGCGGCTGGCCCCGAAGCCCGGCGCCCGCGTCATCGAACTGGGGGCCGGCACCGGGCGCAACCTGGAGTTTCTGGGCGAGCGGCTGGCGAGTCTGGGGTCGGTCGAACTGGTCGATCTGTGCCCGGCCCTGCTCGAACAGGCGCGCCGGCGCACCCGGGACCTGCCCAATGTCCGGGTGGTGGAGGCCGACGCCGTCACCTACCGCCCTGACCATCCGGCGGATCTGGTCTATTTTTCCTATTCGCTGACCATGATCCCGGACTGGGAGGGGGCGCTGCGACAATGCGCTCGCCATGCTCAAACCGGGCGGCACCTGGGCGTGGTGGATTTCTATGTCTCGGACGCCGGACCCGGCACCGGGTCTGGTCCGGCATGGCGCCCTGACCCGCTGGTTCTGGCCCCGCTGGTTCGCCCACGACGGGGTGCATCCCAACCCGGCCCATCTGCGCACCCTGCGCCGTCTGCTGCCCGATCATCGACTGACGGAGCATCGCGCCCCGGTGCCTTATCTGCCCGGGCTGCGGGTACCTTACTACGTCTTTGTCGGGAGCAAGACAGTGGCAACCGCCTTCCGGCCTGGCGTTGCCGGGAACGTGCGATCGTCGCGCGGCCACGATGCCGCAATCCCGCAATGTTAACGCCGCTGCGGGCTGACCCACGGCGTCGAGAAAATCTGCAGGGTTGTCGCGACTTCCATCAAGGCGGACTTCCCGCTGTCATAAGGGGTTAACTGGGCGGTCATCCCGGGCGAATACACTGGTCGGGTTTCGTTACCCGTTTACCCATCGTCCCGAGCAGGAACTCATGAACAAGACCCTCAGCACCGCTCTCCTCACCCTGGCCGTCGCCTCCCTGTCCGCCCAGGCCATGGCCCGGGACGCCATCACCATCGTCGGGTCGTCCACCGTTTTTCCCTTCGCCACTGCAGTCGCTGAGACCTTCGGGCGCGACGGCAAATTCAAGACACCCAAGGTGGAGTCCACCGGGACCGGCGGCGGCATCAAGCTCTTCTGCGCCGGCACCGGCGTCGACTTCCCGGATATCGCTAACGCCTCCCGGCCCATGAAGGCGACCGAGTTCGAGACCTGTGAGAAAAACGGCGTCAAGGGGATCACCGAGGTCAAGATCGGCTTCGACGGGATCGTGTTGGCCGAGTCCAAGGTCGGTAAGCCGATGGATCTGACCCTCAAGGACATCTTCCTGGCCCTTGCCAAGGACGTCCCCAACGCCGCGGGCGACCTGGTCCCTAACCCAAACAAGACCTGGAAGGACGTGAATCCCGCCCTGCCCGCGACCAAAATTGAGGTGCTCGGGCCTCCGCCCACCTCCGGCACCCGTGACGCCTTTGCGGAACTGGCCATGGAGGGCGGCTGCAACAGCTTCCCGAGCCTGAAGGACTTCAAGAAGACCGATGAAAAGAAGCACAAGGCCGTCTGCCAGGGAATCCGCGAAGACGGGACCTTTGTGGAGGCTGGTGAGAATGACAACCTGATCGTGCAGAAGCTTGTCCAGAACGCGAATGCCCTCGGCGTCTTCGGTTACAGCTACCTGGAGCAGAACGGGGAGAAGTTGCGTGGTGCCAAGATCAACGGCGTGACCCCGGATTACCAGACCATCGCTAGTGGGAAATACCCGGTCTCCCGTGCGCTCTACTTCTACGTCAAGGACGCCCACGTCGGCAAGATCCCGGGCCTCAAGGAGTACGTGGCCGCCTTCACCAACGACAAGGCCTGGGGACCGGACGGCTATCTTGCCGACAAGGGCCTGATCGCCCTGCCCACCGCTGAGCGCATCGCCTCCGCAAAGAACGCCCGGGAACTGGTCCCGATGGCCAAACCCGCCAAGTAGCCGCCGAGCGGCCCGCAAAGGGCCGCCGTCATCGTCCCGTCATCACATCGTCATATTAGTGACATAGACTGTTCACTTGTCCATCACGGGGGGTTAACTCTGGGGTAAGACTTGGCACCTAAACTGCGCGGGTCGGTCATCCCAAGTCCCCTGCAACCCGAGAAGGTACCCTATGAACAAGACCCTGATCGCGACGCTGATGTCTGTTACTGCCGCGTCCCTGTCCGCCCAGGCCCTGGCCCGCGACACCATCAATATCGTGGGCTCGTCCACCGTGTTCCCGTTCTCCACCGCGGTGGCCGAAACCTTTGGTCGTGGTGGCAAATTCAAGACACCGAAGGTTGAGTCGACCGGCACCGGCGGCGGCATCAAGCTCTTTTGTGCCGGCACCGGCGTGCAGCACCCGGACATCGCCAACGCCTCCCGGGCCATGAAGGCCACCGAGTTCGATACCTGCGAGGCCAACGGCGTCAAGGGCATCACCGAGGTGAAGATCGGTTTTGACGGCATCGTGATCGCCGAATCCAAGTCCGGCCTGGACATGGACCTGACCCTGAAGGATCTCGTTCACCGCCCTGGCCAAGGACGTGCCAGATGCTTCTGGCAAGCTGGTGCCCAACCCGAACAAGACCTGGAAGGACGTGAACCCCAAGCTGCCGAACGCCAAGATCGAGGTACTCGGACCCCCGCCCACCTCCGGCACGCGGGACGCCTTCGTCGAACTGGCCATGGAGGGGGGCTGCAACGCCTACCCTGAAATCAAGGCGATGAAAAAGAGCGACGAGAAGAAGCACAAGGCCGTCTGCCAGGGCATCCGTGAGGACGGCGCCTTTATCGAGGCCGGCGAGAATGACAACCTGATCGTCCAGAAGCTGGTCGCGAATCCCAAGGCCGTCGGCGTCTTCGGCTACAGTTTCCTGGAGCAGAACGCGGACAAGATTCAAGGGGTCAAGGTGAACGGCGTTGCCCCCGAGTACGACAGCATCGCGGACGGCTCCTACCCGATCTCCCGGTCGATCTTCTTCTATGTGAAGAACGCCCATGTGGGGACCATCCCGGGCATCAAGGAGTTCGTGACCGAATTCACCAGCGACAAGGCTTTCGGTCCTGAAGGCTATCTGGCGGACAAGGGTCTGATCGCCCTGCCCGATGCGGCACGGACCACGGTGGCGAAGAGCGCCGCCGCCCTGACGCCGATGAACAAGCCCAGCCACTAAAGACCGACTCTGAAGTGCGGCGCGGCTGGCTGATGGCCGGCCGCGCCGCGGTCACGATTTTCAGGGACTCACTCGCGGCCGCGCGCCCCCAACAGCGCCGCGCTCCCCCAAGACACACAGCAGGTCTCCGATGCACGCCTGGACCCTCATGCTCGCCTTGCTCGCCGCGGCGGCCTTGGCCTACCACCTGGGCCGCAAGCGCGCCATCAGCAGCGCGGGCGGCAGCACCCAAATCAATACGCTGCACTCCCTGCCCGTCTACTACGGTTTCTACGCGGCCTTGTGGGCTGCGGTCCCGGCCCTGCTCCTGCTGGGGCTCTGGGCAGGCGTTCAGGATCAGGTAATAACCGGCCTGGTGAAGGCCGAACTCCCCACCGCGGTGGTAGCAGACCTCTCCGAGGGCGCCCTGGGCCTCATGCTTAACGACGTCAAGAACGTCGCCGCCGGGAACATCTCTTCCGGGACCGTGACCCCCGCCATCCAGGTGGCCGCAGACCATTACCTGCGGCTACAGCAACTGGCCCGGTGGGCCATGTGGCTGGCGGTGCTGGGGTTGGCCGTGGGCGGAATGAGCTATGCGTGGGCGCAGACCCGACCCGCCATGCGCGCCCGCAACCGGGTGGAGTCCATCGTAGTCGGGATACTGATCCTGTTTTCTTCCATCGCCATTCTGACCACTTTGGGCATCGTGCTCTCGGTGGCCTTCGAGTCGCTTCAGTTTTTCCAGAAGATCGCTCCCTCCGAGTTTTTCTTCGGCACCCTGTGGAGCCCCCAGACGGCCATGCGTGCGGACCAGGTGGCTGCGGAGGGGTCCTTCGGCGCCGTCCCGCTCTTCACCGGCACCCTGATGGTCTCCTTCATCGCCATGGTGGTGGCCGTCCCGATCGGGCTCATGGCAGCGATTTACCTATCCGAATACGCCCCGCGCAACGTGCGCTCCGTGGCCAAGCCCGTCCTGGAGGTCCTGGCCGGCATCCCGACCGTGGTCTATGGCTTCTTTGCCGCCCTCACGGTGGCGCCCCTGATCCGCGAACTGGGCGAGTCCATGGGCTTTGCGGTGGCCTCCGAGAGCGCCCTGGCGGCGGGTCTGGTGATGGGTATCATGATCATCCCCTTCGTCTCGTCCCTGTCTGATGACGTGATCAACGCCGTGCCCCAGGCCATGCGCGATGGCTCCTACGCCCTCGGCGCCACCCAATCCGAAACGGTGCGCCGGGTCATCATCCCCGCCGCCCTGCCTGGGATCGTGGGCGGGGTGCTGCTGGCGGTTTCCCGGGCCATCGGCGAGACCATGATCGTGGTCATGGCGGCGGGCCTGGCAGCCAATCTCACGGCCAATCCACTGGATAGCGTCACCACCGTCACGGTGCAGATCGTCACCCTGCTGACCGGGGATCAGGAGTTCGACAGCGCCAAGACCCTGGCCGCCTTCGCCCTGGGGCTGACCCTCTTCCTGGTCACCCTGACCCTGAACATCATCGCCCTGCACATCGTGCGCAAGTATCGGGAACAGTATGAATAATCCGATTGCCGCCCCGGCCGCGGACACGCCCCAACCACCCCGGCGCCGCACCATCGACATCGTCAACGCGAGTCTCAAGCGCCGCTATGCCCAGGAGGCCCGCTTTCGCTTCCTGGGCGCCACCGCCATGGTCCTGGGGCTCTTGTTCGTGGTCATCCTGTTCACGGATATCGTGCTCAAGGGCTATACCGCCTTCCAGCAGACCTATATCCAGGTCCCGGTCTATTTCGATCCCGCCACCCTGGACCCGAGCGGCACCCGTGATCCCCAGGAACTGGCAAAGGCGGACTATCTGGCCGTGGTGAAGGGGTCAATGCGCAAGCTGTTCCCGGACCTGTCCGACCGGCGGCAATTGCGCGAACTCTATGCCCTGGTCAGCGTGGGTTCCGCCCAGCAGCTCCAGGATTTGGTGCTGAAACACCCGTCCGTTCTGGGCACCACCCGGGACGTATGGCTGCTCGCCCACAGCGATGTGGACATGCTGATCAAGGGTCAAATCGACCGCGACCTCCGAGAGGCGGATCGGCGCATCAAAGACAGTTCCCTGGCCCTGGTCGACCGGCTCAAGACGGATGGCCGGATCGAGAAGCGCTTCAACACCGGCTTCTTCACCAATGGGACCTCCCGGGAGCCGGAAATGGCCGGGATCGCCGGGGCCCTGGCCGGGACCTTTTATACGCTGACCTTGACGCTCCTGATTTCCTTCCCCATCGGGGTGGGCGCGGCCCTCTACCTGGAGGAGTTTGCCCCCAAGAACCGCTGGACTGACCTGATCGAAGTCAATATCAACAACCTGGCCGCGGTGCCGTCCATCATCTTCGGCCTCCTGGGTCTGGCGGTTTTTATCAACTTCTTCGGGGTGCCCCGCTCCACGCCCCTGGTGGGTGCCCTGGTGCTGTCGCTGATGACCCTGCCGATCATCATCATTTCCAGTCGTTCAGCCCTGAAGTCGGTCCCGCCGTCCATCCGGGAGGCGGCCCTGGGGGTGGGTGCCTCGCCCTTGCAGACCCAATTCCACCATGTGCTACCGCTAGCCATGCCGGGCATCATGACCGGAACCATCCTTGGCATGGCCCACGCCTTGGGCGAGACGGCGCCGCTCCTGATGATTGGTATGATCGCCTTCATCGTAGACATCCCCCAGGGGTTCACGGACGCGGCCACCGTGCTGCCCGTGCAGATCTTCCTGTGGGCGGATAGCCCGGAGCGCGGATTCGTGGAACGTACCTCCGCCGCCATCATGGTGCTGCTCGTTTTCCTGATGCTGATGAACCTGGCGGCGGTCATTCTGCGGCGGCGGTTCGAGCGGCGGTGGTAGGGGCAATCGCGGTTAGGCATCAGGTGTCAGCGATCAGCAGTGGTTCATTGAGGTCTTCGTTGTCAGCCCGACCAGCGGTCAGACGGCCGCTCCGAGCGCCAGCAAGGCTCACGACGTCTACCCTAGTTGCTGACGGCTGACGGCTGACGGCTGACAACTCCCCCAAGATTAGACGAGGTTAGTTATGAGTACATTGGCGAGCGAAGTGATCCGGGACACCGGCAATATCACCGCCGCGGACCTGGCCCGGGGCGGCCGCTTCAGCGGCACCGTCGGGGACATCACCACACCGGACCCGCGCATGGTGTGCCGGGAGGTCAATGTCTGGTACGGCGACAAACACGCCATCAAGGACGTGAGCCTGGATATCGGCAAGAACCAAGTGGTGTCCATGATCGGACCCTCCGGCTGCGGCAAATCCACCTTCCTACGCTGCCTGAACCGGATGAACGACACGGTCCCGGGCTGCCGGGTGCGGGGCTCCATCAAGCTGGACGGGCAGGACGTCTATGACAAGAAGATCGATCCGGTGCCCCTGCGCGCGCAGGTCGGCATGGTGTTCCAGAAGCCCAACCCGTTCCCCAAGTCCATCTATGAGAACGTGGCCTACGGGGCGCGTATTCACGGCCTGACCAACAGCAAGGCCGAACTGGATGAACTGGTGGAGGGCAGCCTGCGCAAGGCCGGTCTCTGGAACGAGGTCAAGGACCGTCTGGAACAACCCGGCACCGGGCTCTCCGGCGGGCAGCAGCAGCGTCTGTGTATTGCCCGCACCATTGCCGTGTCCCCCGAGGTGATCCTGATGGACGAGCCCTGCTCGGCCCTGGACCCCATTGCCACCGCGGTGGTCGAGGAGTTGATCGATGAACTGAAGGAAAATTACAGCATCGCCATCGTCACCCACTCCATGCAGCAGGCCGCGCGGGTTTCCCAGCGCACCGCCTACTTCCATCTGGGCGATCTGGTGGAGGTGGGCGAGACCACCCAGATCTTCACCAACCCCCAGCACAAGCTGACCGAAGACTACATCACCGGACGCTTCGGCTGATGTCAGCCCAGCGCGCTCCCCGGGTCGGCGGCGGCCTCACCAGCGGCCATACCGTCCGCGCCTATGACCGGGAACTGTCCCGGCTCCGGGGCCTGATCCTGGAGATGGGTGAGCGCACCGTGGAGCAGGTCCAGGGGGCCATGACCGCCCTGCTGGAGCAGGACCTCAGCCCTGCCTATCGGGTCCTGGACCGGGAGCCCCAGATCGACTATCTGGCCCTGGATGCCGATGAGGAGGTCTTCCGGGTCATCGCCCGCCGCCAGCCCACCGCCGTGGACCTGCGCATCGTCCTGGCCTTGGGGCGTGTCGCCGGGGAGGCCGAGCGCGCCGCCGACAAGGCCGCCCGGGTAGCCAGCCGCGCCCTGGAGTTCCGTGAGGGCGAGACCGAACTGCCCGCGGCGATCCGGGACGCCCTGCGCGCCCAGGACGAGATCATCTGTTGCGCCTTCGAGCGCAGCATTGCGGCGGTGGCCCAATTCGATCTGCAGGCCGCTGTCGGCATCTTTGAGGACGAACCCGAGATGCGCGAGACCAGCCGCGCCCTGCACCTGGCCCTGACCACGCCGACCGATCCGCTCTTGCCCCCCGCGAAGCTCGGCCCCCTCTTCGTCATCGCCCACGCCATGGAGCAGATCGGCAAGCACGCCTGCACCATCAGCGAACAGGTGATCTATGTTGCCGAGGGCAAGGATGTGCGCTTTCGCAACCGCGAGATCCTGATCGAGACCCTGCGTCATCGGGTGGCTTAATCCCCGAAGGAGCCGTCAGCCGTCAGCTATTTCAGCACACCGGCTTGCGCACAGTTTTTTGGCGACCGGCGCTCACCCCAGGGCTCACCCCGGTGGTGATCCGTCAGGCGACCATATCCCCATGAAACTCAGAGCTGAACGCTGACGGCTGATGATTGACGGCTCTTTTCAGGGTCAATCCCCCAGACCGCGCGCAAACGGGTGCCAGCCAACGCCTGGAGGCCGTGAACCTCAGGCTGCCCGGTGCAGCCGATTCATGACCGCCTGAAAGCGCCCGTCCAGGCAGTCGTCCAGGACGGACTCCGCATCCCGCAGGGCGTCCTCGATTCGTATCGCATCGTCCCGGGAGGGTCGACCCAGGACATAGTCGACGACCTGGCTGCGGTCCCCGGGGTGGTCGATGCCGATGCGCAGGCGCCAGAAGTCCCGGCTGCCGAGCATGTTGATGGTGTCGCGCAGGCCATTGTGACCGGCATGTCCCCCGCCCTGCTTAAGGCGCAGGGTGCCCACGGGCAGGTCCAGCTCATCGTGGGCGATGAGGATCTGCTCCGGGGGAATCTCAAAATAGCGGCTCACGGCGGCCACGGAGCGGCCACTGTGATTCATATAGGTGGCGGGCTTCAGGAGCCGCAGGTCACTGCCCCGCCGGGTGAGGCGCAGCAGTTCGCCGTGGAAGCGTGCCTCGGCCTTGAACGGCTGACCCTGAGCCAGTGCGTCCACAAACCAGAAGCCGACATTGTGGCGGGTGGGGGCATAGTCCGGGCCTGGGTTGCCAAGACCGACGATCAGACGGATTCCGGCAGCATCCATGGCGGTGCTCCTTCCGGTTGGTCACCGGCCCGGCGGACGCGCCGCCGGGCCCGGTGGTTGCCAGTCCCCGGGGTCCCCGGGGACTCCAGGAAGACCCAGGCGGGACCGCACTCAGGCGGCGGGCCCCTCCTCGCCCTCGGCGGCGGCCTCGGCACCGGCATGGGCCGCATGCATCACCACCACCGGCTCGTCCGGGTCCGGGGCATGGGCCAGGGCAACGCCCTCCGGCAGCGGGAGTTCGGACAGGTGGATGATGTCGCCCACGTCCATCCCGGACAGATCCACCGGGATGAACTCCGGCAGGTCCTTCGGCAGGCAGACGATCTCCACCTCGGTGAAGTTGTGCGAGACGTTGCCGCCGGCCTTGATGCCGTTTGACTTCTCCTGGTTCAGGAAGTGCAGGGGCACCGCCATCCGGAGCTTCTCGTCCTGGCTGACGCGCAGGAAGTCCATATGCAGAATGAAGGGCTTCGCCGGGTGGCGTTGCAGGTCCTTCAGCACCACCGAGGCCGTGGTCTCGCCGACCTGAAGGTTCAGCACGTGGGAGTAAAAGGCCTCGTGCTCCAGGTGCTGCAGCACCAGGTTGTGACGCAGCGAGATCATCTCCGGCTCTTGGTGACCACCATAGACAATGGCCGGCACCAGCCCCTGGCGACGCAGGCGGCGGCTCGCACCCTTACCTGTATCGCTGCGGGACTCTGCCAGGACGTCAAAACTTACGCTCATGGGCGTTCTCCGGTTAACACAAAAACAACGCGCCGGGGACCCGCGACCAGGTTCCCCGGCACACAAGGGAAAGCATCAGCGGTTCGAATTCCCTATCGAAAAGTCAATCCATGAAGAGGGAACTGACCGACTCCTCATTCGAGACCCGCCGCATGGTCTCCGCCAATAGTTCGCCGATGCTGAGCAGGCGGATGCGCGGGCAGTTGCGGGCCTCCGGGCGCAGGGGAATGGTGTTGGTCACCACCAGTTCGTCCAGAACTGAGTCGGCGATGTTGTCGACCGCGGGGCCGGAAAGTACCGCATGGGTACAGTAGGCGACGACGCGCTGGGCGCCGTGCTCCTTGAGGGCCGCGGCGGCCCGGCACAGGGTACCGGCGGTGTCGACCAGGTCATCGACAAGCACACAGGAGCGGCCATCCACGTCGCCAATGATGTTCATTACCTGGGCCTCATTGGCCCTGGGTCGACGCTTGTCGATGATGGCCAAATCCGCGTCGTCCAGGCGCTTGGCCAGGGCCCGCGCCCGGACCACGCCCCCCACGTCGGGGGAGACGACGATCAGGTCGGGATACTTCTGGCGCCAGATGTCCCCCAGAAGAATCGGCGACGAATACACGTTATCTACGGGAATATCGAAGAATCCCTGGATCTGGTCCGCGTGCAGGTCCATGGTCAGGACCCGGTCCGCCCCGGCCTGGCCGATCATCTTGGCCACCAGCCGGGCGGTGATGGGCACCCGCGCCGAGCGGGGCCGCCGATCCTGGCGCGCGTAGCCGAAGTAGGGGATCACCGCCGTGATGCGCTTGGCCGAGGCCCAGCGCAGGGCGTCGGTGATCACCAGGAGCTCCATGAGATTGTCGTTGGTCGGTGCCCCGGTGGGCTGGACCACAAAGACATCCCGACCGCGCACATTCTCCTGGATCTTCGGCCATCACCTCGCCGTCGCTGAACTGGCCGACCACCGCCTTGCCGAGGGACAGCCCCAGGTGACCGGCGATCTCGCTGGAAAGCTCCGGGTTTGCGTTCCCGGAAAAGACCATCATGTGACTGGCGGGCACGGGGCTTTTCCTGTCTGCATGCTCGGGGATCATGGCGCGCATCCGAGCATGAGTTGAGTGCATGAGTTGGCTGGGGCGCCAGGATTCGAACCTGGGGATGCCGGGATCAAAACCCGGTGCCTTACCGCTTGGCGACGCCCCAAAAAAAATGCGCCGGTTAGGTTGCTGATGACGCGGCTGACTGCGACCTGGTGTTACCTGCCAGGGCGATGGCGGACCCGCCTCCGGCATGCCGCACGACTGCTGACTCAGGCTTGAGGACCAGTCGCCAGCGGGGCAGACGCCAGCCGGTCGAGCAGCGGCGAACGGTTGTGCCCCCGCGCGATAAAGGACCGGAGCCCGGCCGGTACCCGATCCCGCGCGGCCAAGGCATGCTCCCGATCCGGGAAGACGGCGAACACGCAGCCGCCGGTCCCGGTCAACTGCCCGCCCCCGACCGCTTCAAGCCAGTCGAGGGCAGCGGCTACCTCCGGATAACCGCGCCGGACGACCCCGAGACAATCGTTGCGCCGGTCGCCCTGAACGAAGTCCGCAAGTTTGACGGGAAGGGAGTCGCGCGTCAATTGCGGGTCCCCAAAGACCGCCGCGGTGGAGACCTGACAGGCGGGAATCAGGACCAGATACCAGGGTTCCGGAAGCTCAACCGGCGTGAGTTGCTCACCGACGCCCTCCCCCCAGGCCGCCCGTCCCCGGACAAAGACCGGCACGTCCGCCCCCAAGGGCAAGGCGATCGCCGCCAGGTCATCCTCGGGGACCTCGAGTCCCCAGAGCCGGTTGAGGGCGACCAGGGTGGTGGCGGCGTCCGAACTGCCGCCCCCCAGCCCCCCGCCCATGGGCAGGTTCTTCTCCAGGCGAATGTCCGCCCCGAGTCGGCAGCCGGTGTGATCCTGCAAGGCGCGGGCCGCGCGGACCGTGAGATCGGCGGACGCGGGTACCCCGGGAAGTTCGTCGGCCCGCCGGATCTCGCCATCGGACCGCGGCGCGAACCAGAGCCGGTCGCAGCGATCGATGAACTGGAAGACCGTCTGCAACCGATGGTAACCATCCGCCCGCCGACCCAGGACCCGCAGCATCAGGTTGAGCTTGGCCGGCGCCGGCCAGGCGTGGGCGTGATCGCCGCCACGCGTGTCAGCGCTCATGGGGTGGTTCCGCTCTGCTGTGTGATCCGATGCCGCCCAACCACCTCCTGGAGATAGGCGTGGTCCGGGTGCTCCTGGAGTGCCGCATCCCAGACGGCCCTGGCCTCGTCCTGGCGGCCCAGGGCCCAGAGGACTTCGCCCAGGTGAGCGGCGATCTCCCCGTCCTTCAGGGCTTCGTTGGCCTTCTGGAGATACTCCAGGGCGATCTCATAGCGGCCGAGTTTGTAGTTCACCCAGCCGACACTGTCCAGGATCGCCGGCTCCGTCGGCTTGAGCCGGTAGGCGCGCTGAATGAACCCCAGTGCCTCCTGATGCCGGTCGGTGCGATCGGCCAGGGTGTAGCCCAGGGCGTTGAGGGCGTCCGCATGGTCCGGGTTCCGCTCGATGATGCGCCGCAGATCCTGCTCCGCCGCCGGGATTCGCCCGAGCTTGACGGCATACATGGCCCGCCCGTAAAGGACCTCTGAATCGTTCGGAAGGGCGGCCAGTGCCGTCCCGTAGACCTGCATGGCCGCATCCTGAAGACCCACCTGGTCCAGGATCTCGGCCTCCGCCAGGAACAGGTTCCGGGCCTCATCGGGGAACTGGTCGCGCAACTGCTGCACAATCTCCCGGGCGCGTTCGACCTCCCCGGCTTTGGCCTGCAGGACCGCCATGCGGACCTGCGCGTCCATCCGGTTCGCGCCCTGGGTCTTGGCATACCAGGCGAGTGCCGCTGCCGGATGCTCAGCCCGCTCTTCGACCTGACCCAGGTAGAAACTCGCCTCGTCGCGCCGTTCGCCGGTCTGATAGAGCCGGGTGAAATAGATCCGCGCGCCGTCCAGGTCGTCCAGTTCCAGGGACAGGACGCCCGCGGCGAACAGCAGCTCCGGGTCCTGGGGCCGGCTCGATAGCAGATTCGCAAAGACGTCCCGGGCCTTGGCGAATTCCTTCTCCTCCACCAGGAACTGGCCATAGAACATGCCGAGGCCCTGGTCGTCCGGGTCTGCGGTGACGAACTCCTCCAGCAGGGTGCGCGCCGCGTCCCGCTTGCCCTCGGTGAGCAGGAGCCGCACCAGAAACAGGCGCGGTTTTTCCCAGTCCGGGCGCAATTCCAGGGCCCGCCGGGCGGCCGCCGTGGCCACCGCATTCTGCTCGATGCTCGCCGCCACCATGGCCAAGGCGAACTGGGCCTCGGGGTTCTCCCCATCCAATTCGACCAAGTCGCGCATCAGCCCGAGCCGGTCCGCCGGGGGCGTCGCCCGGCCGATGATCCCCGCCGCTTGCAGATAGCCGGACTCGGCATCCGGCGCGGCGAGCTTGATCAGGCGCGACAGGTGCGTCAGGGCGCCCTCCCGGTCACCCGCCTTGATGCGCAGCAGGGCCGCGACCTGGTGCGCACCCGGGGCCTCCGGCGCAATCTCCAGCCAGTAGGCCACGGCACGCCCGGCGCCCGCGTCGTCCCCGCCACTCACCGCGGCACGCACCGCGAGCTCGGCCATCTTGGGGTCCCGCGCGAGCTGGGCGGCATGCAAATAGTGGGTGAAGGCCATCGCCTGGTCCCCACGCCGCGCGGCAACCTCCGCGACCATCACCGCGTAGACCAGGTCGCTGTCCAGGCTGTCGCGGGGTTGTGGAGCATCCGGATCGGTTCGGCGACCGCCGCTGCCGGCGGTTGCCGTACCGGTGGGAATGACCGGTACCGGCCCGATCGCGGTCTCCGGCCGGCTCGGGGGCGCCGACTGGATCCCGGCGGCAGGATGCACCCCCGGCGTCTCCTGCGCCAAGGGTCCGGGGGCCCCGGGTCCTTCGCGCGGGGTCGGCAGCGCGGAGCCGCCCCCAGGGGCAAGGGACGGCGGGATCGGGACCGCCGGGCCAGCGGGCACTTCGGCCAGCGCGGCCCCGATCACCGTGACCGACACGACGGCGATCAGTCGCCGCCAGGCGCCGAGGTACCGGCAGCGTTGGCGGGTCGGCAGGACAGCAGGGAGGAAGGCTTTCATTGAGAGATTCCTGGGGTGCAGGGAGCGGAGTATAACCAGCCGGTTGCGGACCCGCGGTCCGGATTGACCAGCCGGACGCGGGGCCAGCGGAACTGGCCGACCAACCGCCGGTGCGCGCCCCACGCAACCATGACTTGCATCTCGCGCCATAAGCCGGACAATCGCGGGGTCGAAATTTAGCCGGTCTCATCATGAAGCTGCTGGTCATCGGACTCAATCACAAGACGGCCCCCATCGAGGTGCGCGAGCGTATCGCCTTCGGGCCGGACATCATGGCGGGGGCCCTGCGCGACCTGCGCGGCCACGAGGGCGTCCATGAGGCGGTCATCCTCTCAACCTGTAACCGCACTGAACTCTACTGCGCCATCGAAGACGGCGGCGAAGAGACCGTACGCCACTGGCTGGGCGGGTTCCACGGCATCGGGCACGAGCGGGTCAATCCGTTCCTATACGCCCATGCGGGGCGGGACGCCGTGGTTCACCTGCTGCGGGTGGGCTGCGGCCTCGACTCCATGGTCCTGGGTGAGCCCCAGATCCTGGGCCAGGTCAAGGGCGCCTTCCAGACGGCCACCGACTGCACCGCCACCGGCAAGCTCCTGTGCCGGCTTTTCCAGCACGCCTTCTCGGTGGCCAAGACGGTGCGTACGGATACCGCCATCGGCAGCAGCCCGGTGTCCGTGGCCTTCGCGGCGGTCAGCCTGGCGCGTCAGATCTTCAGCGACCTGTCCCAGCAGACGGCCATGCTGATCGGCGCCGGTGAGACCATCGAACTGGCCGCCCGCCACCTGCACCAGAACGGTGTGGGGCGCATCATCGTGGCAAACCGCACGGTCGAGCGCGCCCACGAGGTGGCCGCCCAGTTCGACGGCTTCGCCATTGCGCTCACCGAGATCGCCAATCACCTGGCGGATGCGGACATCGTCATCGCCTCCACCGCCAGCCCCTTGCCGGTGCTTGGGAAGGGTACCGTGGAGCGGGCCCTCAAGAAGCGGCGGCACCGGCCCATGTTCATGGTGGACATCGCGGTCCCCCGGGACATCGAGCCCGAGGTCGGCACCTTAAGCGACGTCTACCTCTACACCATCGACGACCTGCAAGGGGTCATCGACGAGGGGCTGCGTTCCCGCCAGGCCGCAGCCCTGGAGGCGGAGGAGATCGTCAGCTTCCATGCGGACGAATTCATGGCCTGGGTGCGTTCCCTGGACGCGGCCAATGTGATCCATGACTACCGTCACCACGCCGAGCGCCTGCGCGATGAGGTCCTGGACCGGGCCAAGCGCCAACTGGAGGCCGGTAAACCCGCGGCGGAGGTCATGAGCTTCCTGGCCCACACCCTCACCAACAAACTGCTGCATGCCCCCAGCACGCGCCTGCGCCAGGCCGCCCGGGAAGGCGATGCCCAGATGCTGGAGGCCGCCAACGAACTGTTCCAACTCAGCCAGGTCCAACTCAGCACGCCCGCCGTCGCCGCCGCCCAATGAACCCGTCCATCCGGGACCGGCTGGAGCGCATGGACGAGCGCTTCAGCGAGATCACCCTGCTCCTCTCCGAACCCGAGACCCAGGCCGATAACCACCGGTTCCGGGATCTCAGCCGCGAATATTCCCAGCTGGAACCTCTGGTCACCTGCTTCGCCCGCTACCGCGCGTACGAGGCGGAACTGGCCGCGGCCCAGGAACTCCTGGCCGACCCGGAAATGGCGGACCTGGCCCGGGACGAACTGGCCGCCGCCGCCGCCCGCCGGGACGCCCTGGAGCCGGAGTTGAACCGCCTGTTGGTGCCGCCGGACCCCAATGACCAGCGCAACTGTTTCCTTGAGATCCGGGCCGGCACCGGCGGGGCCGAGGCCGCCCTCTTCGCCGGCGCCTTGCTGCGCATGTACCTGCGCTATGCGGAGGCCCGTGGCTGGCGCGTCGAACCTATCAGCGAGAGCCTGGGAGAGTTGGGCGGCTACAAGGAAGTCGTGATCCGCATCGCCGGCAACGGGGTCTATTCCCGGCTCAAATTCGAGCCCGGCGCCCATCGCGTGCAGCGGGTGCCTGAGACCGAATCTCAGGGGCGGGTTCACACCTCCGCCTGCACCGTCGCCGTGCTGCCGGAGGTGGAGTCCATCGACGCCATCGACGTCAACCCCAACGACCTGCGCATCGACACCTACCGTGCCTCCGGGGCCGGCGGCCAGCACATCAACAAGACCGACTCCGCGGTGCGCATCACCCACCTGCCCTCGGGCCTGGTGGTGGAATGCCAGGACGAGCGGTCCCAGCACAAAAACAAGGCCCGCGCCCTCTCCCTACTGGGGTCCCGGCTGCTCGCCCAGGCCCAGAGCACCCAAGCCGCCGCCGAATCCCAGTCCCGCAAGCTTCAGGTCGGCAGCGGCGACCGTTCCGAGCGCATCCGCACCTACAATTTCCCCCAGAACCGCCTCACCGATCACCGCATCAACCTCACCCTCTACAAGCTCGATGAAGTCATGGAAGGTGCGCTGGATCAGATCATCGAACCCCTGCTCATCGAGTACCAAAGCGAACAGCTCGCGTCCATGATGAGCGACTGAGTCGACGCTGGGCCGGAAGGGAGTCGTCGGCCGGGCGGCTAAGCCCGATCGCCTACCGATCTCGCAGCGCGCGCCGGGTCGTGTCGATGATCGGGCTGGCGAGGTAATCCACCAGCGTCCGGGCTGCGGTCTGGACGATCTCGGCCACGCAGACCTGTAAACATCAGCACCATTGCGATGACCGAGGCAATGGCCCCGACGACCCAGCGCACACGGACTTGATCGGTTGACCACAGTTCTCAGTGGTTCGGCCGGACTGACGCGCCACCTACCCGGTTCGCTCGCTCGGGGGCCCTCTGAGCATCAAATCACCGGCAGGTGAGGCGGTCGCGGCTGAAGCCGCTCCCACGAAAAAGGGGCCTTTCGGCCCCTTCTCCTTGCTCCGCCATCCGCAGATGGCCGGACCGATGCGATCAGCGGATCACTCGCCGGGTTCGATCGCCTTCATGCTGAGGCGGATACGGCCCTGCTTGTCGACTTCCAGGACCTTGACCCGGACCACGTCGCCTTCCTTGAGCTTGTCGCTGACGGACATAACCCGTTCTTCGCAGATTTGGGAGATGTGCACCAGGCCGTCGCGACCGGGAAGGATGGTGACGAAGGCGCCGAAATCCATGATGCGGGCGACCTTGCCCTCGTAGACTTTACCTACTTCCACGTCGGCGGTGATGAGGCGAATGCGCCGCTTCGCCTCTTCACCGGCGGCCTTCTCGACCGAGAAGATCTTGACGATGCCGTCGTCGGTGATGTCGATGGTGGCGCCGGTCTCTTCCGTGATGGCACGGATGACCGAGCCGCCCTTGCCGATGACATCGCGAATCTTCTCCGGGTGGATCTTGATCTCGATGATGCGCGGGGCGTGCTCGGACATCTCGGAGCGGTGGACGGTGATGATCTTGTTCATCTCGCCCAGGATGTGCAGCCGGCCGACCTTCGCCTGGGCCAGTGCCACCTCCATGATTTCCCGAGTGATGCCCTCGACCTTGATGTCCATCTGCAAGGCGTTGATGCCATCGAGGGTGCCGGCGACCTTGAAGTCCATGTCGCCCAGGTGGTCCTCGTCGCCCATGATGTCGGTGAGGACGGCAAACTGCTCCCCTTCCATGATCAGGCCCATGGCCACACCGGCCACGGGTGCCTTGATCGGGACCCCGGCGTCCATCAGGGACAGGCTGGTGCCGCACACACTGGCCATGGAGCTGGAGCCGTTGGACTCGGTGATCTCGGAGACGACGCGCACCGAATACGGGAACGCCTCGATGCCGGGCATGACGGCCAGCACACCGCGCTTGGCCAGGCGGCCGTGGCCGATCTCGCGGCGCTTGGGGCTGCCGACGCGGCCGATCTCGCCCACGCAGAAGGGCGGAAAGTTGTAGTGGAGCATGAAGTGCTCACGCCGCTCGCCTTCCAGGGCGTCGATGATCTGGCTGTCACGCTCGGTGCCGAGCGTGGTGATGACCAGCGCCTGGGTCTCACCGCGGGTGAAGAGGGCGGAGCCGTGGGTCCGGGGCAGGACGCCGGTGCGGATGGTGATGGGACGCACCGTCTGGGTGTCGCGGCCGTCGATGCGGGGCTTACCGGCAATGATGTTGCCGCGGACGATCTGGCTCTCCAGCCGCTCGATCGCACCCTGGACCTGCTGGCTGCTCCACTTTGCGCCCTCGATGCCGCAAACGCGCTCGATCACATCGGCACGGACGGCATCCAGCACGTCATAGCGGGCCATCTTCTCCTTGATGGTATAGGCCTCAGCGATCTGGCCGCTGAATTTGGCGACGGCTTCAGCAAGTTCCAGGTCCGGCTGGACCGGGGCGAAGGGAATCGGGGCCTTTCGGACCTCCGCGGCAAGTTCGCGGATGGCCTGAATCACCACCTGCATCTGCTCATGGCCGAACAGGACGGCCCCGAGCATGACCTCTTCCGACAGACCCCGGGCCTCGGATTCCACCATCAGGACGGCCTTCTCGGTGCCGGCCACGATCAGGTCCAGGTCGCTGTCCGGCCCCAGGCCGATGACGGCGGGGTTCAGGATGTACTCCCCATCCTTGTACCCGACCCGGGCGGCGCCGACGGGGCCGTTGAAGGGGGCGCCCGAGACTGCCAGGGCGGCGGAGGTGCCGATCAGGGCCACCACCTCTGGATTCACCGCCGGGTTCAGGGACTTTACCGTGGCGATGATCTGCACCTCGTTGGTGAAGCCATCGGCGAACAGGGGGCGGATCGGTCGATCGATCAGGCGCGAGGTGAGGATCTCGCCCTCGCTGGGGCGGCCTTCCCGGCGGAAGAATCCGCCGGGGATACGGCCGGCCGCGTAGGTCTTCTCCTGGTAGTCCACGGTGAGCGGCAGGAAGTCGCGCTCGGGACCGGCCTTCTTCTGTACTACCACGGTGACCAGAACGACGGTGTCGTCCATACTGACGAGCACCGCCCCATCGGCTTGACGGGCGATCTCGCCGGTCTCCAGGGTGACGGTGTGGTTGCCGAACTTGAATTGCTTAACGATCGGGGTGGGGATCACGGGTCATTCCTCAGGTCTGGGCTCAAGTCTGGGGCTCGGTTCTGGGGTCTGGTGGGACGCCCAGCGCTTGGCCTCGGGTGTGGAGTCGCCGCAGCGTCAGTTGCCTGGTGCGTCGGGACCCTGGCGGGGCTGGAGCGGCGCCGGCCCCAGGAGGGCAGACGCCCCGGATGTCGATGACCCGGCGGCGTGGGCGAACACGACCGGGACCGGGGGCCGGACGAACGGGGTCGGCCGCCCCCACCGGCTGCGATCAGCGCCGCAGGCCGAGCCGCGCGATCAGGGCGCGGTAGCGATCCAGGTCCTCGCGCTTCAGGTAGTCGAGCAGCTTGCGCCGTGAGTTGACCATGCGCACCAGGCCGCGGCGCGAGTGGTGATCGTGTTTGTGGATATTGAAATGGCCGGTCAGTTGCTGAATCCGGGCCGTCAGAAGGGCGACCTGAACCTCCGGCGAGCCGGTATCGTTTTCGCCTCGGGCATAAGCCGTGACGATCTCTTTCTTGTCTGCTGCGGTCATAGTCATTGAGGGTCTCCTGATGCTCAGTGGGGCATAAAATGGTCCTGTACCGACGGCACCTGCCGACAGTGATCACCCCAACAATGACTTCAGGGGATCGGACCGGATATAAACGCGGGGTAAATTTTAACGTAAATTCACAGCCTCTGAGCCTTCACCGCAGGGGCACTGCGGCCGACCAGGAAGCCATATCAAACCAGAGAACCGATCACTGACGGCTGACGGCTGACCAGGCTAAATCAACCGCTTCGGCTGGACCTTGCCGTCTTCCTGGATCTCTCCGACCCCAAGGAAGTGTTTGGACACGTCGTACAACCGAACCAGGCCCTCGGTGGGGGCCTGGGGCACCAGGACAGCCTGGCCCTGTTGGAGATAGAACGCGGCATCGGCGGACAGTTTGACGGCCGGCCAATGGCCCAGGGCGGAGTCCAGGGGCAACAGCAGGGCATCCAACCGCGCGGCGGCGCCCTCCTCCTCCGCCAGGTCGCGCACCTGGTCCAGGGTGACGAAATCTACCACGTTCTCTGCATAGGGCCCGACCCCGGTCCGCCGCAACTGACTCACATGGCCGCCGCAGCCCAGCGCCCGGCCGATGTCCTCTGCCAAGGTGCGTACATAGGTACCCTTGGAGCAGTGCACGTCGAGTTCGATCTCCGGCAGTTCGCAGGCCAGCAGGTCCAGGGAGAAGATGTGGATGGGGCGCGGGGTCCGCTCCACCTCCAAACCCTGGCGGGCCAGCTTGTAGAGCCGCTCGCCGCCGTGCTTGACCGCGGAATACATGGGCGGAAGCTGTTCGATCAGGCCGAGAAAACCGTCCAGCACCGCCCGTACTCGGGCCGGGTCGACCCCTTCGATGGGCTTGGTCTCCACTACCTCCCCCTCCGCATCGGCGGTGGTGGTCGTGACACCCAGGCGCACCCGCACCCGGTAGCGCTTATCGGCGTCCAATAGGAAGGCCGAAAACTTGGTGGCCGCCCCCAGACACACGGGCAGAAGCCCGGTGGCCAGCGGATCAAGGCTTCCCGTGTGGCCGGCTTTGGCCGCCCGATACAGGCGTTTGATCCGTTGCAGGGCATCATTGGACGTGAGCCCCAGGGGTTTATCCAGGAGCAGGATACCGGCGACATTCCGTCCCGGGCTGCGGCGCTTGCCTCCCATCATCGCGGCGATTCCTCCAGGTCCTTGGGCGCGGCGTCCGCGGCGAACGCCCGTCCGCCCGCTGACGGGGACTCATTCCTCACGGGGTCCTCCGGGAGGTCGCTCGGACGATCCGCGCCGAGCGCATGCTCAGCGCTCCCAAGCGGCCCATCGCCGGTTTCGTCGCCCGAATCGCTCAGGTCCGCAACCGCGTGGTCAATGAGGGATGCCAGGTGCATCCCGGCACGGATGGACTCGTCATAGACGAAGTGCAGTACCGGCATGGTGCGCAACCGCACCCGCTGGGCCAAGGCGTGACGCAGGTAACCGGCCAGGCGACCGTTGAGGAGCCGCGTCTGCTCGACCCCGCGGTCATCGTCGGCGGCGATGCCCGCTTGCGCCCCAGGCGCCACCGCGGGAAAGCAGGTGAAAAAGACCTTGGCGTGGGACAGGTCCTTGACCACGCGCACCTCATGGATCGTGAGATCAGCGAGGCGCGGGTCCCGGACCTCATCGCGCAGGACTTCAGAGAGCTCGCGCTTGAGTTCAGCGCCGATGCGCTCAGTACGGTCGAATTCCTTCATTACGCGGTCACAACACCCGCGCCCGCTCGGTCCGCTCGAACACCTCGATGTGGTCGCCGACCTGGACATCGTTGTAGTTCTTCACACCAATACCGCAATCCGTGCCGGCCCGAACCTCGGCCACATCGTCCTTGAAGCGGCGCAGGGACTCAAGCGTTCCTTCGTAGATCACCACATTGTTGCGCAGGACGCGGATGGGGTTGTTGCGCTTGATCATCCCGTCCACCACCATGCAGCCGGCGATGGCGCCGAACTTGGAGGAACGGAACACGTCGCGAACCTCCACCATGCCGATGATTTCCTCGGTGACCACCGGCTTGAGCAGGCCGGAGATGGCCTTCTTCACGTCGTCGATCAGCTCGTAGATGATGCTGTAGTAACGGAGATCGAGCCCCTTCTCGTCCACCACCCGGCGTGCCGCCGCATCGGCCCGGACGTTGAAGCCCAGGATGATGGCGCTGGAGGTCACCGCCAGATTGGCATCGGACTCGGTGATACCGCCGACTCCAGTCGCCACCAGGATGACCTTGACCTCGTCGTTGGTGAGCTTGAGCAGGCTCTCGCGCAGGGCCTCCAGACTGCCCTGCACGTCCGCCTTGACGATCAGGTTGACGCGACTTCAGCTCGCCGTCCTTGAGCTGGGAGAAGATCTGATCCAGGCTCACGCCCCGGTTCTCGTCCAGCTTGGAGCGGCGCATGCGCGAGGAGCGCAGTTCCGCCACCTCGCGGGCGCGGCGCTCGTCCGCCACCGCCAGGACGTCGTCACCGGCATTGGGGGTAGCGGACAGACCCAGCACCTGCACCGGGATCGAGGGACCGGCGGCCTCGACGGGGTGGCCGGCCTCGTCGAACATGGCCCGCACCCGGCCGTACTCGCCGCCGCTGACGATCATGTCGCCGCGCCGCAGCGTTCCGGACTGCACCAGGATGGTGGCCACCGGGCCGCGGCCCTTGTCCAGGCTGGATTCCACGATGGTCCCGCGGGCGGGGCCGTCCACCGGCGCCTTGAGTTCCAGCACCTCGGCCTGCAGCAGGATGGCGTCGAGCAGGTCGTCGATGCCCTCGCCGGTCTTGGCGGACACCTTGACCAGCATGGTGTCGCCGCCCCAGGCCTCGGTCAGGACATCGTGCTGGGAGAGCTCCTGCATGACCCGGTCCGGGTTGGCGTCGGGCTTGTCCATCTTATTGACGGCGACCACGATCGGCACGCCGGAGGCCCGGGCGTGCTGGATCGCCTCGATGGTCTGGGGCATGACCCCGTCGTCAGCCGCCACCACCAGCACCACGATGTCCGTGACCTTGGCGCCGCGGGCCCGCATGGCCGAGAAGGCGGCGTGACCGGGGGTGTCCAGGAAGGAGATGACCCCGCGGCTGGTCTCCACATGGTAGGCGCCGATGTGCTGGGTGATGCCGCCGGCCTCGCCGGAGGCGACCCGGGTGCGCCGGATGTGAGTCCAGGAGCGAGGTCTTGCCGTGGTCCACATGGCCCATGATGGTGACCACCGGCGCCGCGGGGCTGGGCCTCGGCCAGGCCCGACTGCTCGTCGGCCTCCTCGATCAAGGTGTCCTCGGCGGTGCGCTCGTCGGCCGCCACGGCCTTGTGGCCCATCTCCTCCACGATCAGGGTGGCGGTATCACGGTCGAGGATCTGGTTGATGGTGACCATCATGCCCTTGCTTGAACAGGGCCTTGACCACGTCGCCCGCCTTCACCGACATGCGACTGGCCAATTCGCCGACGGAGATGGTCTCCGGGATCTCGACCTCGCGAATCACCGGAGCCGTAGGACGCTGGAAGACATGCTTGTCCTGGAGCTGGGGCTTGGCGCCCTTGCGGCGACGGCGCGGACGGCCGCCAGCCGTATCGCCGTCCACCTCTTCATACTCGACCTGCGGGACGACTTGGTCACCCCGGCTCCGCTGGGTATCCTTGCGCCCGGCCTTCTTGACCGCCTTCTCCTTTTCGGAGACCTCTGCCGGCCGCTTGGCGCGGCGAGGGACAAGGCGGGTTTCTTGGCCGGACTTGGCGGCCTCGCCGCGCCGCCGTGTACTGACCTCATCGGCCTCAGCGACCAAGGCTGCCACGTCGGGGACCAGCGCCGGGGTCGGTGTTTCGCCCTCGGCGAGGGCCGGCTCGGGCTCACCGGCCGGGCGTGCTGCCTCATCGAGCAGGCGCTGAGCCTCGGCATCGGCCGCCGCCAGGCGCCTGGCGTCCTCGGCCTCGCGCCGACGCTCCTGTTCTTCCCGCGCCCGGCGCTCCTGCTCCTCCAACTCGCCGAGCCGGCGGGCCTCCTGCTCCGCACGCAAGGCCTCCAGTTCGCTGCGCCGCCGGCCGCCGTCATGGGGTGTACTCCGCAGGGTCTGACGCTCCCGGGGCGGGCGGCTTGGCTGGGCCTCGGGCCGGCGGGGCGGCGGGGCGGCGACGGGCGCCGCTGCCACCACCACGGGTGCCTCAGGCGCAGCCGCTGCGGCGGCCTCGACGGGCGCCTCCACGGGTGTCGACTCCTCGCCACGCTTCACATAGGTGCGCTTGCGCCGGACCTCGACACTGATGGTCTTGGCGCGCACCGTGGGGGTGGGACGGGAGCCGCCCGCGCCCCCCAAGCCAGCGCCCGGCGGCGCGCGGGGCCACCACCGGCTGGCGCAGCTCGCTGACGGACTTGCGCTTCAGGGTCACCTGGCTGGGATCGGCCCCACCCTCGGCTCCGCCCTTGCCGTGGCTGCGGCGCAGGTAGGCCAGGAGCTGGAGTTTTTCCTGCTCGGTCAGGGTGGACTCGGCACCGCTGGCGCGGATACCGGCCTCGCTGCAGCTGGGTCAGGAGACGTTCGACCGGGATGCCGACCGTGGAGGCGAGTTGTTTGACTGTTACTTCACTCATGAACGGACCTCCTCACGGGATTCCTCGACCCGCATCGGCAAACCAGGGCTCGCGTGCCTTCATGATGAGACGCGCCGCCCGCTCTGCGTCCATGCCCTCGATTTCCATCAAGTCATCGACCGCCTGCTCGGCCAGGTCCTCCATGGTCGCCACCCCGCGGGCGGCCAGGGCCAGGGCCAGACCCTCGTCCATGCCCTCCATGCCGAGCAGGTCTGCCGCAGGCTCGACCCCCAAGACTTCCTCGGTGGCGATGGCGCGGGTGAGCAGCACGTCCTTGGCCCGTTCGCGCAGCTCGTTGATGGTGTCGTCGTCCAGGTCCTCGATGGCCTGCATCTCGGCAAGGGGCACATAGGCCACCTCGTCGACGCTGGTGAAGCCCTCGTCCACCAGGATGGACGCCAGGTTCTCGTCGACGCCGAGCTGGTCCATGAAGCTTTGCACCGAGCGGTGCGCCTCCTGCTCGCTCTTGGCGGCCGCCTCATCCTCGTTCATGACGTTCAGCTCCCAGCCGGTGAGCTGGCTGGCGAGGCGCACATTCTGGCCGCCGCGACCGATGGCCTGGGACAGATTCTCCTCCTTGACCGCCACGTCCATGCTGCGCGCCTCCTCGTCGATGACGATGGAGACCACGTCCGCCGGGGACATGGCGTTGATGACGTATTGGGCCGGATTGTCGTCGTAGAGGATGATGTCCACCCGCTCGCCGTTGAGTTCGTTGGAGACCGCCTGGACCCGGGAGCCGCGCATGCCCACGCAGGCACCGACCGGATCGATGCGCGGATCCTTGGTGCGCACGGCGATCTTGGCCCGCGCCCCCGGGTCCCGGGCGGCACCCAGGATCTGGATGATGCCCTCGCCCACCTCCGGCACCTCGAGCTTGAAGAGCTCGATCAGGAGCTCCGGGGCGGTGCGGCTGACGAAGAGCTGGGGGCCCTTGGCCTCGGCGCGGACGTCGAAGAGGTAGCCGCGCAGCCGGTCGCCGGAGCGCACGGACTCGCGCGGGATCACATGATCGCGAGGGATCAGGGCCTCGGCGTTGCCGCCCAGGTCCAGCAGGATGGTGCCCCGTTCGGCCTTCTTGACGAGGCCGGTGACCAGTTCGCCCTTACGGTCGGTGTAGGCGTCGACGATCTTGGCGCGCTCGGCCTCGCGCACCTTCTGGACGATGACCTGCTTGGCGGTCTGGGCGGCGATGCGGCCGAAGAGTTCGGAATCGATCTCCTCCTCCATGAAATCCCCAGCCTTCAGACCAGGCTCCAGCATCTCCGCCGCGGACAGGGTGATCTGGCGCTCCGGGGCCTCCAGCCCGCCCGCCACCGGGTCTTCCACCACCTCCCAGCGGCGGAAGGTCCGGTAGTCACCGGTCTTGCGGTCGATGACCACCCGCGCATCGATCTCGCCGCCGTGCTTCTTGCGCGTCGCCGAGGCGAGCGCGGCCTCGATGGCCTCGAAGATCACATCCTCGGGGACATCCTTCTCATTGGATACGGCCTCAACGACCAGCAGGATCTCTTTGCTCATACCTTCGCGTTCTCAGGACAGTGCTACCGGTGACCGCTGCTACCGGCGCGCGGCCTCTGCAAAATCGGGAATCAGACTCGGGCGGACTCCAGGGCCGCCAGGGGCAGCTCCCAGGTCCGGCCCTCGGCCTCCAGGCGAACCACCGTGGCGGCGCCCGCCTCCGGCCCCAGGCCGAGCAGCACCCCTTCCAGGTTGCGACGGCCCTCGACCTTCTCGGCCAGCCGGACCTTGATCCGTTGCCCGGCGAAGCGCGCGAAATGCTCAGGAAATACCAGGGGCCGATCCAGCCCCGGGGAGGAGACCTCCAGGTCGTAGTGACCCGGGAGTGGATCCTCCACGTCCAGGACGCCGCTCAGCTGATGGCTCACGGCGGTGCAGTCGTCGAGGTTGATGCCAGCGGCATGGTCGATGTAGACCCGCAGGGTGGAGGCCCCGCCGCCGCGCTGGAAGTGCTCCACCCCGACCAGTTCGTAGCCCATGGGCTCCACCACGCGGCGGGCCAGGAGGGTCAGGGTGCTGTCGACCGGCTGCATCGCAGAATCCGAAAAAATCGCTCTAAAACAAAAAATGGGCCAGCGGCCCACTTTACGTTGGCGCCTCCGCCCACGGTTGACCGCGGACCGAGCGACCCACCTCATGACTGACAAAAAAACCCCGGTTGCGGGGTTCATGACGGGAAATCAGGGACCGCGACCGTGGGGGACCAGATGTCCGTCACACGTCAAGCGCCGGAAGTGTATTGCCTTGCGAGCCCATTCCGCAAGGCTGTTGACCTGGCAATCCGTCGATTTCGTGGGCGCTGCCGATTTAAACCGCCCCCTGGTCATGGTACAAACCGCGCCCATGAACGCCGAGAACGACCATCAGTCCCATGGCCTCCCCATGGCGCCCAGGCCCCGGTTGAACCAACCCGCCGGGGGGCTGCCCGTGAGCGCGCGACAGCGCCCTGCAAGGGCGTGTGATCGCCCGCACCCGCACGCTGTTGGCGGAGGCAGCGGCCTGGCTGCGGTCCGCCCCGCCGGACCCCCAGATCCGTTTCGATTTGCGGGGACGAGCCGCCGGCCAGGCCCGCTTCGGGGCCCGAGGTCCGTGGGTCATTCGCTACAACCCGGTGCTGCTCCGAGCCAATGGGGAGGACTTTCTCGCGACCACGGTGCCCCATGAGGTTGCCCATCTGATCGCCTTTGCGCGGCACGGGTCCGGCATCCGTCCTCACGGGACTGAGTGGCAGGCAATCATGCGGCACTTCGGCGCCGCGCCCGAGCGCTGCCACCGCTATGACGTCTGCGCACGTGCGGGGCCGCACGCCTCCGGGAGTTCGCCGTACCACTGCGACTGCCGCGGCCACCGGCTGAGCAGCATCCGCCACCACCGGGTGCTGGCCGGGAGGACCTACATCTGCCGCCGCTGTGCCACCCCGCTCCGGCCCGGCACTCACCCCGCGGGGTCGGGTTGCTGACGCCCTGGCCTCTCGTGCCAATCCTCAGCGCGGGGCATAGGCCCCCGGGGCTCTCCCGGGCATGGCGCCGGGCGGCCCGTAGGGCGGCATGACCGGCGGTGGCCACTGGCCCCAGGGCTGGCGCCGTTGGCCCTCCCAGGCGCGCCGCGAGGCTTCAAACTCGGCCATCATCCGCCGCTGCTGCGCCGCATATGTCTCCATCCCAGGCCCGGGCACCGCCCCCGAGGGGGCCAGGGCCGGCGCCCGTGCCGGCGCGGCCGGCACCGTGGAGCCGGTCGGGACAGCCTCCGCCGACCCAGCGGGGGCCGGCGTCACTGCCGCGGCGGACGTCCCGGCGGGAACGGCGGCCGGCTGATCGGCTCCCTGGCCGCTCATCGCTTCCTGGGCGCTCATCGCTTCCTTATTACTTATCAGGGTGTTGGCGAAAGCGGCCGACTCCGCTGCTTCCACCGGGGCCGGGGCAGATGCGGGGGGCGCGGGCGGTGACGGGTCCGCGGCCAGGGTTGCGGCGGGGCTCGGGACTGCGGGGGTCACTGCGTGGCGGGGGCACAGCCGGCGAACTTGAGTCAACGGGCCTCTGACCCGTGCGTTCGCCCCCGGGGCGCGGGAGCGACCCCAGATAAAAAAGGCCGAAGACCAGCACCAGCAACCACAGCATCAGCCTGGCCCACCATCCGAAACCCTCACGTGCGGCGGACTGCGCCTCTGTCATAATCCTGTGCCCCTGTTTACGGCGTTTGCAATTCGGTGAAGAAGGACGGCGACCCCCGACGCCGCGCTGGACGTTCAGTCGGCGCCTCCGAAGGCCGCCAGGATCTGCTCGACCTGGCCCCGGCAGTGGTCCAGGTGCCCTTCGATCTCGGCCATGGTGATTGCCCCCTCGCCCTTGCCCGCGGCCCAGTTGACCACGAAGGCGAGGCTCGCGTAGCAGAGGCCCAACTCGCGGGCCAGGGCCGCCTCCGGCATGCCCGTCATGCCCACCAGGTCGCAGCCGTCGCGCTCCATCCGCGCGATCTCCGCCGCCGTCTCCAGCCGCGGCCCCTGCGTCACCCCATAGGTCGCGGTAGCCGCCGCCGGAACACCCGCGACCGCACAGGCCGCCAGCAGGGCGCGGCGCAGGCTCCGGGCAATAGGGCTCGGTGAAGTCCACGTGGTGGACCGGGAGGGTCACTCCGTCGTGGAAGCTGTGGTCGCGCCCGTAGGTGTAGTCGATCAACTGATCCGGGACCGCAAAGGACCGGGGACCGAAGCCCGCGGTGATGCCGCCGACGGCGGCCAGCCCGACCACACGCGCTGCCCCGGCGGCGTGCAGTGCCCAGAGGTTGGCCCGATAATTGATGCGGTGGGGTGGCAACCGGTGGCCCTCCCCATGGCGGGCGAGGAAGAGAACAGGCCGACCCGCGAGCCGACCCTGCACCAGGGGCGCGGAGATCGGGCCGAAGGGTGTCTGCGCGGGCTGCGACCCGCTGACTTCGAGTCCCTCCAGACGCTGAAATCCCGAACCGCCGATGATCGCAAGAAAACCCATGGAACATCCCCGAATTTGATCGGGGAGCAGTCTAACCCAGGGGCCATGGAATCGAAAAAAACGGCGCTCTCACCCGGGTGAGGCGCCGATGCAATTAGACCTCAGTGGAGACTCACGCGTACGCCGTGAACCCAGGGGCCGCCGCAGGCCGGAGGTCTGGCCTGGCCAACCTTACCAGGTCGGTGATCATGAGCGTGACCCCGGCGCGCGGCATCACGAAAAAGCCCCCCGCGGACCCTAGGGACGACCGAGACCTTGGCCAGTCCCCAGAGGAATCGGGGCGTACCACCCAGAGGCCCCTGCCAGCGGAGGCGGCACGCCCCGCTCTGCAACGATTGCCCCGACCACAGGCAACCTCAGAACCGGGCCTCCTGGAACATTCCGATCTCGACCAGCTTGGGGAACAGGACCTGCTCCTCACGCTCGATGCGCTGCCCGACCATCTCGAAGACCTCGTGGGTCTCGGCCAGGAACTCGTCGCTGAAGTTGAAATCGCAGTTCTTCAGCCAGCGCTTGTGGTAGTCGTCGAAGGTCTTGCGCAGGGGCTTCTCGCCGCTGATGAACCCCCAGGCGATGGACTTGACCTTGGGGTCCTCATGGATCAGCAGGGTGGGATAGAGGCCGCGATCCTCCGCGGCCAGGTGCCGACGCACCTTCTCGCCCAGATCGCACAACAGTTCGAACGCGGTCTTGGCGTTGGGGCGGATGCGCAATTGCTCCATGGTCAGGAGCGAACGCAGGTCATCGATCATCTGGCGCAGCTCCGAGTGGGTGCTGCGGTAACCGTCTAGGGTTTGCATGAACCATCCTCCTCGTTGTTACTCCGCGAACGCCGCCGCCGGGACTCATAGGCGGCGCCGAGTGGCAGGCACGCTTGAGGCGCTGGACCACAAGGGTCCGGGGCGCACGCAAACATGTGGTTGGCCATTTACCGCAAAACCGCCGCGGAGTCAAAACGCCTTTATTAATATTGGTTTATAAGCGACTTCCGATCAACCGGCGGTCAGCAGTCGGCGGCGGCCACCGCAAAGATGCCGGGGACGTTGCGGAAGTAATGTTTGTAGTCCAGTCCGTAGCCAAACAGGTAGCGATCCGGGACCTTCACCCCCACGAAATCCGCCGCGCAGACGTGTGACCGCTCCTTCTCGACCAGCACGGCCGTGTGCACCCCCGCGGCCCCGTCCGCCCGGCAGGCGGCGGTGATGGCCGCCAGCGTGATGCCCTCGTCCAGGATGTCGTCGATGATCAGCACCTGCTCCCCCCGGATGGCCTCGGACGGGCGGTAATGCCAGTCCAGTTCGCCACCACGGGTGGTACCGCGGTAGCGGCTGGCGTGAACATAGTCCACGCGTAACTGAAAGTTGAGCCGGGGCAACAGCAGACCGGCCGCGATGACACCGCCGGTCATCACGCACAGGACCAGGGGATCGGTCCCGGCCAGGCGCTCGGAGATGGCCTCGGCCATCCGATCGAGCGCCTGCTCCATGACCTCCTGGGTCACCAGGCACTCGGCGCGATCGGCAACGGCGGCGTACGTGTCGGGGGGCAGTTTCATGCGTGTCGTGCCGGTTCAGTGGGATCGCTCAGGGATCGCTGAGGGCCAGGTCCAGGGTCTGCAAGTCCTCCAGCAGGGCGACCTGCTGCACGCCCGCCTGCCAGTGGGGCTCCTCATGGAGGCGCTCCCGGGTCAGGCGACCGCGCCCGTGCATGCGCAGCAGACGCACCTGGGCGGCCGGGTCGTGGTGGTTGCGGAAGGCCTCGCAGATGACAATCGCGGCCGGACGATTGTTACAGATCAGGAGCATGTCACAGCCGGCCCGCACGGCGGCCGCGGCACGCTCAGCGTAGCTGCCGCCCGCGCCCGCGGCCGCCATGTTGAGGTCATCGCTGAAGATGACACCGGCAAAGCCGAGCCGGTCGCGCAGCACCTCCTGGAGCCAGAAAGGGGAGAACCCGGCGGGCTCCGGGGCGATCCGCGGATAGACGACATGAGCCGGCATCACCGCCTCCAGCCCGTGGGCGATGAGCCGCCGGAAGGGCTCCAGGTCCTGCACCAGGAGGTCCGCCAGATCGCGAAGGTCCTGAGGCAGTTCAGTGTGGGAGTCCGCCGCCACACCGCCGTGACCGGGAAAGTGCTTGCCGACCGCGGCCATGCCGGCCTGGCGCACCCCGGTCGCCCAGGCGATCGCCAGGGCCGCCACTGGCTCCACCGCCGCAGCAAAGCCGCGGTCGCCAATCACCCGGCTCAGACCCCGATCCAGGTCCAGGACCGGGGCAAAGCTGAAGTCCACGCCCACCACCCGCAACTCCGCCGCCATCAGCCAGGCGACCGCGGTACAGGCGGCGCAGGCCCGCCGCGGGTCCTGTGCATAGAGAGCACCGAAACGGCCGGCCGGGGGCAGGCGGGTAAAGCCCTCACGAAAGCGTTGGACCCGCCCCCCCTCCTGGTCGACCCCGATCAACAGTCGGGGCTCCCGCAGGTCATGGATGGCCGCGGTCAACGCGGCCATCTGGGCGGGCGTGACGTAATTACGGGCGAAGAGAATGACCCCGCCCACCGCTGGATGACGCAGCAGGTCCCGGTCCTCTGGCGTGAGTTCGGTACCCGCCAGGTCCACCATGATGGGTCCCAGTGACATGGTCAGCCCCCCAACCCGGGACGCGGGACGCCAGCGGTCTCAGCAGGCAAAGCGGATGGCAATTGCATCACAGGGGCTCCGGGGCATCGCCGGAAGCCAACGTCCGGCATGAAGGGCGCGTTTTTAGCACAGCCGGGGCGGACTGTCGCGGGACGGGCGACCTCACCGACCCCGCCCCCGCACGTCCAGACGATCCCGCAGCCAGTCCCCTAACAGGTTGACCGCCAGCACCACCAGCAGGATCGCCACGCCCGGGGCTATGACCAGGTGCGGTGCCACCAGCAGGTAGGCGACCCCGTCCCGCACCAGGCTGCCCCAGGAGGGGTCCGGCGGCTGCACCCCAAGCCCCAGGAAAGACAGCCCTGCCTCTGCCACCACGGCCCCGGACAGCCCGAAGGTCGCCTCCACGATCAACGGCGCCATGGCGAGCGGAATCAGATGCCGCCGCAGGATCGCCCAGCCACCGCTGCCCAGGGCGCGGGCCGCGGCCACATGGTCACGCCCTTTGAGGCTCAGCACCTGGGCCCGGATCAACCGCGCGTAACCCACCCAACCCACCACCACCAAGGCCAGGATCACGTTGTCGATCCCGGGCCCTAGGACTCCCGCCAGGGCAATGGCCAGCAGAATGCCGGGGAAGGCCAGGAAGACATCGATCACCCGCAGCGCCAGCAGGTCCACCCAGCCCCCGATAAAGCCCGCAAGCCCCCCCACCAGGGTGCCGATCAGGGCACTCAGGGTCACGACCCCCAGGCCCACGATCAGGGAAATACGGGCCCCGACCAGCACCCTGTCAAGGACCGGGCGCCCCAGGTCATCGGTGCCCAGGAGGGCCTGCCCACCGGGCGGAATCAAGATCGCCGGGAGGTCAACCCGGTTCGGGTTCAGGCTCAGCCACGGTGCGCATAGGGCCGCCAGGACCCACAGCACCAGTACCCCGGCGGTCAGCAGAAGACCGAGGCTGCCGCGCCGCATCAGCCCGGTCGCCGCGTCGCGGTCCCGCTCGCCCGCCACAGCCGGTAGGCGGCGAGAGCGAAGCAAGCAGTGCCCACGGCGGTGAGCGACTGCTCCAGCCAGTGCATGGCAAGCGTCTTGGGGCTAGCCATCGCGATGGGCTGGAGGGCGAAGATCATGGCGAGATTGACGGCGAAGAGCAGTGCCGTACCCCAGCGACGCAGGCCCAGGGCGGCGCGGATCAGCAACACGCTCGACCCCAGGTTACCCAGGCTCGCCAGCACCAGCAGCGGCAGAAACCAACCCCGGGGGATGTCCAGCACCCAGGCGCGCAGCCCCGCGACGGCGAAGACAATCACCACAGCGGCAAGCCCCGCCCATCCCAGCCAGGCGAGTCGCGGGTTCCCGCGTTGACGGTAGACCGCACCCCACAGACCAAGGGCCAGCAGGGCAAAACCGGGGGCCATAAGCGGAAACAGGGCATTGGACAGCCACCCGAGGTCCAAGCCGCTGGCGGCGACAATCAGCTTCCAGGTGGCCTTCGACAGGCCGCCCGCCAGGATCAGCCCCCCGCCCAGGAGGGCAAGCCGGCGGCCGGGCGGAGTCCTGCTCAGCCACGTAGCGGGCGAGAAACCACAGGGCGACGCCGGTCAACCCAACCGGCAGAAAGTTGTAGAGGGCCAGCGAAAGCGGAAATTCAGGCAGATTTGGCATGTCGCGGAGACCACTAGCCCAGAGACAATTAGCAGGCCATGACGGGGCTGGCGCTCACACCAAGCGCGCGTTCGGCTGAGGCGTGTCTACGGACATCATCGGCGCCCCACGATTTACGGCCGGTCGTCGCCCGCCCGGCCACGCCGAAGAGCCTGGTTCCCTGAAACCTGAAAAAAACGAAGCAACCTTCCAAGGCATCCAGACGGGACAGAAACCAGAGCGTTAAAGGTGACACGGTAGAATTAGGCCTCGCCCCGGGCCAGGCGTCCGATCATGGCCCTCAGGTCATCGATGGCCTCCTGCCGCCAGGCATTCGCATCCCACTCCCGGTTGGCCCAGAACTCCAGGTCCCGCAGGGCGGAGCCCAGCCGGTCTGGCACCAGCAGGTCGTAGATGGGGCGCCACTCGCCCTCCACCCGCAAGGCGAGACGGGGATTGATCAGGTACTGGCCGTGGCGCACCCGCAGGAAGAGTTTGCGGTTACCGGGACCGTCCCGGCTGACCTCGTTCTTGGAGAGGATGGACGAAACATAGGCGCGCTTCTTGCGCCGCGCCGGCACCACGGACTCCGGAAAGTGTTCCAGCACCTCGGCAAAGTCCACGGCGGCCAGGAGGTGCCGATGCGTGGCCCAATTCTCCCCGAGCCGTTGGTAGAAGAGCACCAGGGCGACGCAGAGCATCAGATATTCCATGAGTCGGCGGTCCAATTTAACCAGGCGGCCATCCACCTGGATGTCGATACTGGCCGGGGCCAGCCGCTCGAAGACCCCCGGCAGGCGGGCACGGGCGAAGCGTTCGTCCGCGCACGCCCGGTCCAGGGCGATCTGGAAGGCGTTGAGCCCATTGCCGTCCGCCAGGCTCAGATCCGCGTCCCGCTCCAGCAACTGGGCGATGAGGTCGGCGTTTCCCATGCGGCTGCCGATCATCAGGGGCGTCTGACCGAAGCAGTTGCGGAAGTCGACGCCGTATTTATCCACCTCGCGCAGGACCCCGCTCGGGTTCTTGAGGCTGTAAAGCAGGTAGTGCTTCTTCTCCAGGGTCGGCCAGGCCTTGTCCGGGTGACTGGCGGCCTGCAGCCCGGCCCGATGCAGGTCATTGAGCAGGCGCTGGTCCCGGTAGACCAGGGCATATTCCATCAGGGCGATACGCGCCTTCTTGTCGCCCTTCACCAGGGCCTGGTCCCGCAATGACGCCAGGGCCTCACCCCGCAGGACGGTCCAGGGGACCTGTTGTTGCTTGAGGATCTGGTCGCGGATCTCGGCCGCCTGCTCATCCTTGCCCTGGAGTTCCAGCCGATGGGCCTCCCGCCGCCACTCATCCAGGCTGGAGCGCTGCTCCTCCACGTCATCCACCCCTTGCTGTACTTGCGAGAGTCCAAGCAGGTTGAGCAGGGGTTGGGTGGGGCGCGGTTCAATCAGGTAGAGGTTCCGCACCGCCCGGGTCACGGCCACATAGAGGGCGTTGATATAGAACTTGTAGATCTCCAGGGACTTGTCATCCTTGTCCCGCCCCCGGGCATAGCGCAGTTCACCGTGCAGGTCTGCTTCCGTGAGGTCTCCGGCGATGTCCCGGAAGCGTTTCTCCTCTCCGCTCACAAAGCCGTAAAGCAGGACGTTCTCGTACTCCAGACCCTTGGCCTCGTGGATGGAAAAGACCAAGGGGGTGCGAAAGAAGCGCCGCACCTCGGCCTTCTGGTCCTCGTGCAGGACCAGGATGGCAAAACGAGCGGAGGCGGCCGTGCGCCGGTCCAGATCCCGCTTCACCGCATCCGTATCCGCCAACAGTCCGACGCGGCCGGCTTTGGGCCCGCGGCTGACCACCAGGTAGTTGCTCTCCCGATCCACGGAACCGAAGCGGGCATGCTTGATGTGCAGCAGCCGGTTGGCGATCTCCGTCACCTGGGGTGAGTTACGGAAATTGGTGTTGAGGATGCGGATCAGCTCGGCGGGTGCCGCGGAGTCGTCGCGCTGCGTCCAGAACAGCGTCTTGACCTTGGACCAGGAGAAGAAATTGGGATGGACGATCTGGTTGGAGTCACCGCACAGCAGAAAACCCCGCGGGTCCCGCAGGGCCTTGAGGATCAGGAGCAACTGCACATTCGTCAGGTCCTGCACCTCGTCCACCACCACAAAGTCGGAGCGGGGCGCCACCCGGGCCAGCCAGGCATGACTCAGGATATTGCTGTCAAACCAGCCCTCATCGGCCAGGAACTTGAGATAGCGCTCGAACAGGTCATAGACAGCCCCGCGCAATTCGGTTGGGTAGATGGACTGGCGGACCCCCAGGGCCAGGTAGGTCTCCCGGTCCAGGTGGGGCCGGTCCTCGGCGGTACCGGTGATGGCGCCCTGGACCTCCTCGAAGAGCCGGTGGCTGTCCTTGAGTTCCTTCGGCAGCCGTTGGCGTGCCGCCCAGCCGGCGAAGACCCAGGGCGTCATCTCCCGGCCCGGGGGGACATGAATACTCTCCAGATACTCGCGGAAGGACAGGAACTCGATCTCCTGTTCCTCGTTCGCGTAGCCATTGGCGTAGTAGAGGTCCCGGGCGTTCTGGGCCAGGAAGGGCGAACGGGTCACATAGAGGCAGTCGCCCCGGGCGTCCTTCAGCTTCTCCAGGGTCAGGGCCGTCTTGCCGCTGCCGGCGGAGCCGATGATGACCAGGGGCGGGGTCTGCCGGTAGATCGCCTCCTGGTCGTCGTCGAAGGACAAGACCTTGTCCAACAGATGAAACCGGTGGAGTGCCGGGTTGAGATAGGGCAGTTCAGGGGCCGTTTCCGCGCTCTCCGGACCCGCTGCCGGGATGCGCTCCTCATCGATGGTCACCCCCCGGGCGAGGAAGCGGGAATGTTCATAGGCGTGTTGGTGGATGTACTCCAGGACCAGGGCGCAGCGCTCGTCCCCATGCCGATAGAGGGAGAACAGCAGCCGGTTGCTGCGGTCCAGCCGCGCGCGATAGAGGTTCTCGCCCACCTTCTTGACCTCCGCGGAGCGGAAGTCATTGGCGCGCAAATAGGCCGCGAGTTTGTCGAAACCGGGAATGGCCGCGGTATCCAGACCGCGGTACACGAGAATCTTCATGGGGCTCCTGGGGGACTGGCCGGGGCGGGGGCGCCAAGGATAGCGACTACCGGGCTCTGTCGAAAGAGACTCACGCCGTTCCCGCGCGCCGAACCGTCGCACTCTCCCAAGGCGGCGCTACTCGTTCTCAAACCCATGACTCCTGAACTTCAAGGTCCGGCTATTCTCGGTCACCGTGCGTACCACGTTATCCGGTGCACCGTCCGGAATCTCTGCTTCCACTTCGATGGTGACGGTGACCTTCGCCCCGACCAGACCGGCGAGGTGAGCGATGACCTCCTCGGCAATGCGACTCGCGTCCCGGCCCACCCGGGTCGTGTCGAGCGCAGCTTCTTGCTGGCGCGCACCGCCAGGGCGTCGGTCCCGGGTAGCCGCAGGGCCTCCCAGGCGATGGCGGACTGAGGCGTGGCCTGTCCCGGCACCAGCAGCCATTGGTAGGTCTCCGGCAGGCGGGCCGTCACGGTGCTCTCGGCGGCGGTTCGTTGGGTCTCGGCCTGGGTCACCTGATAGGGCGTGAGATTGAGGTCCTTCTGCTCGGCCAGGATCGATTCCCAGGCCAGGATACTTGCGCGCGGCCTCGTCGAGGTCCTGCAAGCGGGTCTTGTCGGCCGCCAGGAAGACCAGGGTGTTGCGATAGAGGCGGGGCGTGTTGCCGCGCGACTCTAGGATGGCCTTGGCCGCCAGCTCGGCCGCGTTGCCGGCCTCTTTGCTGTACGGATGGGCGGTACCCAGCACCACCAGGCGCGCATCCAGATCGTCCGGCACGTCGGCGCCGCTCTGCGGCATCGGGTGGATGCGGTTGAAGTCGCCCATGCGCTGCAGGTCCTTGCGCAGGCGCTTCTCCAGCTCGTGGACCACCTTGTCCGGCTCGCGCTTCAGCTGCTCGGCACGGTCCTCGGCCAGCTTGGTGACGGTCGGCTGGGTCGAATACCAGTAGTGCGGACCGTCCTGGTACAGGTAGGTGGCCGCACCCGCCAGGCGGCGCAGGGCATCGCCGAAGACGGCGGGGGATTCGCCCGGCATGACGCAGCCGAGCTTCACGCGCCGGTCCTCGAGGCCCTTGTGCGCGGCGGCCGTGGTCGGCGCCGAGCCCATGTAGATGGTCCGTGCCACCCGGCGACAGGCCGAGAACTTGCCCAGGTTGGGCACCTCGCTGTCGAGCTTCAGCGGCAGGGAATTCGGCCCGTCCACATCCTTCTCGATGACCGGCACCCAGTTGTCCGAGAGGTAGCGCGTCAGCTCCGACTGCACCCGCGGGTCGTCGATGGAGACATTGGCCGGCAGGATGAGCGGATTGCGGTCGCCCTTCTCCCACAGGCTGTGGATCACCGCCGCCATCAGGCGCAGGACGCCGCGGGTGCGCTGGAATTTCACCAGGGTCGACCAGTCGGTGTAGAGCCGGTCGAAGATCTCCGGGTGGATCGGATAGGCCGCCTTGATGCGCTGCTCGTAGTCGGCCTCGCGGCATCCGGGCGGAAACTCGGCCTGCTGGGTGCGGTAGAGCTCGGCGAAGGCCCGTGCCACCACGTCCCGGTCCTTGAACTGGGCGGGGTCGGCCAGGGGCTCGAACAGGCGCCGACGGACGATCTCGAAGCCCTCCTCGGCGCTGGCCGGCCGCCAGGACGATTCGATGCGCCCCACCACGTTGCGCAGCCGGTCCAGGGCCTCGCGCCCGCGGGTGCCACCCACCTCGACGTCGTCCGCCGGTGCGAGTGGCCCGAGGTATCCGAGGCCGGCAGGCTGATCACCAGCAGGCAGTTCTTCGCCAGCTTGGCCGATTCGGTCAGGACCTGGGCGAAGCTGAATTGGGTCTCGAAACCGCCGGCCGGCAGATCGCTCTGGTCGTGGAGCTGGCGCGCGTAGGCGACCCACTCGTCCACCAGGATCAGGCAGGGGCCGTATTCGTTGAACAGCTCGCGCAGCACATCGCCGGGACTGGTGGCCTTCTCGTCGTCGGCCTGTACGCGGGCGAAGGCCGGCTTGCCGCCCAGCTGCCAGGCCAGCTCGCCCCACAGGGTGCGCACCACGGTGCCGTCGGGCTTGACGCTCGGGTTGCCGGGCGAGATCTTGTTGCCCACCAGGACCACGCGCCGCGCGGTCGGAACCGTGCTCGACGCCGGCGTCGGACATCACCGCGTCGATACCGGCCAGCTCGGTCGGCGCGATGCCGGAGAACAGGTGGTAGAGCGCCAGCATGGAGTGGGTCTTGCCGCCGCCGAAGTTGGTCTGGAGCTGGACCACCGGGTCGCCGCCGCCGGCCAGTCGAGGCGCCGCAGGGCGCCCACCAGCATCCCCTTGAGGCTCTCGGTCAGGTAGGTGCGGCGGAAGAACTCGACCGGGTCGCGGTACTCGGCCGTCGCCCTCGCCCAGGTGGACCTGCCACAGGTCGGCGGCGAACTCGGCCTGCTGGTAGCGGCCGCTGGCCACGTCCTCGTGCGGCGTGACCACCTCGCGCCAGGGCTTGAGGTTGCCCGTCACCCCGCTCTCGATGGCCTGGCTGGCCGTCTTGCGCTTCTCGCCGCGCGCCTGCTCGTCGAAGCGCAGGCGCAGCAGTTCCATCTTCATCCGCCCACTTCATCGGACTCCGGGGCCGAGACGGCGGACAGCAGGCGCTCGGCGGAATCCAGCGCGCGGTAGGCGTCGTCACTGGAGAAGGGCTCCTGGTGCGCCCACTTGTTGCGCCAATCCGGATCTCCGACACGAGGCTGCGTTCCGCGTGGCCCAGCTTCTTGCGGAACACCTCGTTCCAGGTCTCCCACATCAGCTTGAGCTGCGCCGCCGCGTCCCACTCGCCGATGCCCCTGTTGGCCAGGTTCGGGTCGTCGACGAAGCCCTTGACGCTTACTCCATGGCGACGGCGTTCGCCGCATGGCGCTCCATGAATCTCGCGCTCGACGAACGGCCCCAGACCGACCTTCAGAAGGTCCAGCGCCTTGCCGACGCGTTCGTGATTGGTGATGGCCATCGCCGCTCCCTAATCCTCATCCGATGGGATGCGGAGCTCAGCGAGCAAGGCCGGCAGCGCCAGCTCGACCGTATCCCACAAGATGTCCATGTGGCTGATCCGCCAGCGATCATCCGGAGACATACTGCACCTCCGCTGTGCGCACCACCTCGTCCCGAAAATAACGACTCAAATCCTGCGGGGTGCGCAGATCGACCTTGCGTCCGCCCAAAGCCTCGGACAACTCGATTTCGATCTGCGCCATGTCCAGCAAGGTGGTCCGCGCCTCGGGGAAGAACTCCACCAGCAGGTCGATGTCGCTATCCGGCCGGGCAGTGCCCTTCAGTTGCGAGCCGAAGAGCGCCAGGCGGCGGATGTGGTGCCGTTCGCAAAGATGGGCCAGGGTCGTCTCATTCAGTTTCGATAGAGGGTTCATGCCATCCTCCGCGCGGGACGGGCCGCAGGAGCGGCCAAGGCTGCGTTCCCACGCGGAGCGTGGGAACGAGATAGAACGG
>CAVTDM010000027.1:0-56531 GCA_963733415.1 uncultured Gammaproteobacteria bacterium
ACGTCAATCGCCTGGGCTAGGTCAACACCCGATCACCCGACTTGAGGACGCGCGATGAACTGGAAATTCTGGCAACGCCGCACCGAACCCATGCCCGCCCCGGGAGACCCGGACTGGGAGCGCGCCCTGATCAACCGCATGGCCCTGGAACATCTGCGCGATCAGCGTCGGGGGCGCGCGCTGGGGCAACATCTTCAAACTCCTGATCCTGCTTTATCTCATCGGCATCCTGGCGGTGGCCCTGTCGCGCAACGCCTGGGAGGGTCTCAAGAGCGGCGAGGATCACACGCGCCCTGATTCAGGTCAAGGGGGTCATCTCCGCCGAGACCGAGGCCAGCGCCGACCGGGTGATCACGGCCCTGCGCGAGGCCTTCGAGGCCGAGCACGTCAAGGGCGTCATCCTGCGCATCAACAGCCCCGGCGGCAGCCCGGTCCAGTCCGGCTACATCAACGACGAGGTCCGTCGGCTCAAGGAAAAATACAAGAAAGGACAAGGGTAAGGACATGCCGGTCTACGCGGTGGCCGTCGACCTGTGCGCCTCCGGCGGCTACTACATCGCGGTGGCGGCGGACCAGATCTACGCCGACAAGGCGAGCCTGGTGGGTTCCATCGGCGTGCGCATCGACGGCTTCGGCTTCGAACGAGACCATGAAGGACTTGGGTGTCGAGCGCCGCCTGCTCACCGCCGGGGCCAACAAGGGCATCCTCGACCCCTTCTCGCCCCTGCCCGAGGCCCAGCGGGAGTTCCTCCAGGGCGTCCTGGACGACCTGCACCAGCAGTTCATCACCGCCGTCAAGAGCGGCCGCGGGGACCGCCTCAAGGGCGGGGAGGAGGTCTTCAGCGGACTCTTCTGGAGCGGGGACCAGGCCCTGGCCCTGGGGCTGGTGGATGGGCTGGGCAGTTCAAGCTACGTCGCCCGCGAACTGATCGGCGCCGAGACCCTGGTGGACTACACGAAGAAGAAGGACCTGTTCGAGAGCTTCGCTGAGCGCCTGGGCGCGAGCGTCGCCACCGGCCTGATGCAAGTCCTGGGTTATATGGGCACGCCACGTTGACGTGGCATGCGGCATCCTCGCCGAGCGGTAACTTAGGAATATGAGGTAGGGTGCGGTGAGGAACGAACCGCACCGCGGGGTCGCTATGGTGCGGTTCGTTCCTCACCGCATGCGATCGGTCTTTGGATTAGAACTTGAACGGGCTCATACCGATCTTCTCGACGGTCGCGGCCATGTCATTGACCAACTGAGGCGCGCGCTGGATGTCGGTGATGGCGACCTCGTAGACCACCACCCGCTCCGGCTCCAGGTTGAGCTGGGTGAGGGTGTCACCGACCTTGGACAGCCGCTCCGCCGCCAGGGCAATTTAGCCGCGCACGAAGTGGCACTTGAGCTGGGGCAGGTCCGTGTCCTGGCGGTAGTCGAGATTCAGGACGGACGGCGGAGCCACTTCCAGCTTGGCCCGCGCCGCGGCCTTCTCCTCTTCGCTCTCGGCCATGTCCACGGCGAGCTGGGCGTAGGGGTCGGCCCCGGCGTTGGGGACCTGGCTTTTTCTGCCGCCTTCGGAGCGCTTAGGATTGGCGGCGCGAACCGCCTTCCGGAGCACCGCATGATCAGCATGACATCGGCCGAAGCGCAGACCCGCTTTGGCGAGCTTATAGATCGATCCCAGAAAGAGCCGTCGTCGTAACGCGCCTCGGCCAAGCTGTCGCCTATGTCCTGTCGCCGGGCGACATGCAGGTACTGCTCGACGTTCGCAAGCGCCGCGAGGCCGCCGCACTCTGGTACGCCCAGTACCGGCAGAGGACCGAGGCCAAGCGAGGAAAGGACGCTGGCGCCGACGACCTGACGGACGAGATCGTGGACAGGCTCGTCCATGGGCTTCGATAGCCGCCTGGTCATCGACACCGGAGTCCTGGTGAGCGCGGCGATAAGACCCACATCCGTCCCGGCCTTGGCCCTCGAGAAGGCGCTTCTACACTTTGATGTCTGCGTATCCTCCGAGACCTTGGCCGAGCTGGAAACCGTTTTGCTGAGACCGAAGTTCGATGTGGCCAGCGATCCGCACCTCACCAGCCTTAATCCATGGCGCGGAATCCCGATTGTTCCTCCCGCCGCCTTCCTTGTCGGCAACTGGTAGGTGCGACTACAACAACGGATAGCGACTGACAGTGCGCACCGAGATTCACACCATCAATAGAGCCCGACTCCAAGGCGCGTTTGAATCCATATTTTAAACCGGGCAGGGCAATCGTCCTATGCTCCGAGTACCCCCGAATCACTCGGGTTCCTTGAGTGACCCAGATCTGCACAAATGAGTCAAATTCTGTGTGCACTGCACAAACGCGCACGCCTCGTTGGTCTGAGGCGACGCCTCGTTAGATGCTGCTCTCGGGATTCGCACCCGGGCTCTTGGACCAGTCTGCTGGGATAAGCGCCGCGCCGTTACGCCAACGTTCTACGACCGCCTGCTGATACCACTCCTCGTTGATGTCCGCGTGCTCGGTAACGATGATCTGCAGTCCAGGGTGCAGCTCTTGGACTACATCGCGCATCAGCTCGAACATGCGGACGACTGCAAGTCGGTCCTCGTCCTTTAGGACATTGATGGAGCCATCGATATCGCGCTCGGCGGGAAATAGACCTGTGAGGGCTGGTCGAGGAACAGGAACCGCGGAACCGGCCTGGACCTTTTCACGAACCAGGAATGCAGCGCCAGATGTGCCATCAAGTGGCAGCCGATCCAGTTGGCGGCGCTCCCCATGCGGTCCATCGGAATCGGTCCTGACTCCGCATCCGCCACCAACTGCAATCGCCGCAGGTCAAGTCGGAACGGGTTTCCCCGGTGCTCAAGCTCAAGCCGCGTCGCCCACTCGGTCAGACTGCGCGAAATGACCGAGAGGATGGATTCCAACCGCTCCCGAACGCCCTCGTCGCTCAGCTCGGCCTCAATCCGCTCGATCTCCCGCTGTATACGTGTGATCTCAGCCTTGAGCTCCGAAGAGTCCTCAACCTGGGGGACGGTCTCAAGGAACAGGCTGATCCGCCCTAAGGTGTGTGCCCGCAGGGTGTCGGCGTCGTGCATCGTCGCCAGGGTCTCGTCGGACCTTCGCAAGGCCTCGCGCGCCGAGCGATTCTCCTTCAACAGCCGGCGGGTCTCGGAGATTCGACGCCCCTGCTCAACAATCAGTGCCTCCAGCCCCGGGGTATGGCGCACCACCCGCTCCAGATGCTCGGATGCCCGGCGCAACTCCGCGAGCAAATCCTCGGACGCGGGCACGCGCCCCTCGGTCATATGGTCGCAGAGCGGGCACCGGCTTTCGCCCTCTGGCGCGACGAGCCGCAGACTCGCCAGTCGCGACACCTGCTCACGGGTTTCGCCGGCAAAGCCGCCCTCGTCGGCGCGGAGAGCCTCCATGGCACTGGAGGTCATCGGTCTCGCGCTGGAGCCGTTGGCGCAGCTGCCGGTGGTCCTCGTTGAGCCGTTCCAGCTCCGCCTCCCCGGGGCTCTGCTCGGCGCGTGCGAGTCTGCTCCTCACGTGGCGCACTCGCTGCGCTCCGCAGCGCATCGACCGCCTCCGCCCAAGACTGGTGCGACTCGTCGAGCGGAAGAAGGCCGACGTTTCGGGCCTCGGCCAGCAGTGCCGCTACCCCGCCGACGACCCTCGCCAGCCAGGGCTTCGGCTCGCGAGAGTGCTCCGCTCTCGGTCGCGCAACCGGCGTCCTAAGTCCTTGAGCCTGGCCTTGGAGGCGACGTGGTCATCCTCGACAGCGCCAAGGAAATAGGGCAGGGTGTCCTTGATCGACTGCGCCACCCAGTGGTTGCTCTGGTCATGGAACAGGAAGGCCGGCTGGCTGATCTCGTTCTGCGGTTGAAAGACGAAGGCCAAGGCGTGCCGGAGCTTGGCAATCAAGGGGGCGCGTGTCTGGCCCGTCGGGGGCTCGTGAAGGTTCAGCGCGATGCCGACCACGCCCGTCAATTGCTCTACCACCGAGTCGATGTTGATGGTGACCGACAGCTCCCCTGCCTCTGGGATGGCAACCGAGGTGCCCAGGCTGTAATAGGCATCCGATGTCGTGGCTCGCCCGGGATCGGGGGCGCGGCGTGCGACGAAGTGCTCGGCCGAGCCATCGGTGAGCCGGATTGCATACCAGGCGACGTGATTTCGGATCTCCCCCTCTGGCACTGTGCAGACTGAGCTGCCCAGGCAGTAGTCCACAATGTGGATCAGGGCGGATTTCCCGGTCTTCGAATCCCCGGTGACGATGTTCAAGGCCCCGGGTCGGAACTGCAGACACGCGGCGGAGGCCGCGCGTCGAATACAGGACGACATCCAGGATCTGAATGCTCATGGTGCCATTCCCCAGAGTGCCATTACGGTGCTGTAGTTGCCCGAGCGGGCGAACCATCTGCCCACGAGCTCTGCCTTCTTGATGCAGTCCGCGACTTCGTCGGTTGCCTCCTCGAGGAATCCGGCCATGGTCCGCGGTCTGGCGGCTGGGAGTACTCGATGAGCGGAGAGCGCGAGCAGCTCGCCGCTCGTGCCGAACAGGATTCCCTCTTTCACCAGAGGGACTAATGCCTGCGCGCGAGCGGCAAACCGCAGCTGGACCTCAGGATGGTCGGCGAGCCATCCCGGGAGCTGCGCTCGGACCGTCGACGGCAGGTCCTGCCGAGTCGCCTTGTGGAGTACCAAGGGAAGGGCTACGAACAGCAGCGGTAACGGAACGCCGTTCCGTCCTTCTCCGGAGTAGCCTCGGGCGCAGGCCCAGATCAGCACCGCGAGAAAGGCCGGGTTGAGTAGCCTCGCCTCCTCCACGGGGCGCAGCGACCAGTGCCTCAGTCTCATCGGACACTCCCCGGCTCCAGCACATGGCGAAGCCGATCCAGGAACTCCGGGTGCCAGCCGACGCGCAGGTCATTTGCCAGGATATGAAAGGATCCGCGGGTCATGCTGGGGTGTCGAACCTGCGGGCGGATGGGGTACAGGCTTGTTTCGACCCAGGCGTAGATCGCTTGAGCTGCAGCGGACTTGGCGTCTTCGGCGGCGCCCTCCCCAAGCGCGTCGGCCGCCCGGGCAAACTGAAGCTCCCATTCTTCCCGCAACAACTGCTCGTAACTACCCAGCTCGCCGACAAGCAGCAGCTCCTCCCGCAGCCAACGCGACCTCTGGGTGAACGCGCGGTAGTAGTCGCGAATGGCTGTTAAGATGCGTCTGGTTCCGACGCCGGCCAGCTCGGCCTGCCGGACGAAGACCGACTCGCGGTGAACATCCGCTTGTATCTCCGCATCGAGGATGTCTTGGTCGACCGGCAGTGCGTCACGCCGAAACTGTTCCCGCAGGTCATCAATCTGGCCCTCCAGATCGACGCTGAGGATCGGCGGCTTGGCGGCATCCGTAAGCTGCTGTACCGCCCGCCGGTACCACCAGCCTTCAAGACGGCTCAGGAAAGAATCCACGTGCTCTCGGCGCACCATCAGCCGGGCCGCATCCTTAAGGCGGTCCCCCGCGGCTGCGATGTCCGGTGATCCCGGGAGGATCGTGACCGAGGCCAAGAGCGCCCGTCGGGCATCGGGGGAGAGCGCGGAGAAACAGCGATAGGCCGGCTTATTGGTTTCGTTCAGCGAGATGGCCGCAGTGGCCGGAGCCTTGTCAGTGCGGTGTCCTCATCCCGCCCGTCCGAGCCCAGGCAGGCCGCGGCGGACCCGGCGGCGACCGGTCCAGTCGTGACCAGATACATCTGGGCGTCCTCGGGGATGCGCCCCGCCTCCCGACCCTCGATCCAGACCCGCAGACTCTTCCACAGGTCGGGGCTCGCATCGGTCAGGTTTGCTGCACGCTGGCAGTGATGCTTAAGCTGCAACAGCTCCAGCGGAGAGCCGTCCGAGTCAAAGACCACATCGTCCAAGGTTTCGAGGTAGGCGGCAAACACCTCGTCACGTGTGAAGCGTTGTAGAGCGGAGAGAAGCGCCAATCTGACTTGGTACAGGTACCCAAGCGCTGAGTCAGCGGCAGAGAACGCGGTCTTGGGAGTCTGGTCCGAAGGCATCGGCGTTTCCTTTTAGGCCAAAGAACCAACACGGTAAAGGAATTACAACGGCAGTCATAGGGCGTACACCCACCAGACGAAACGCAGAACCAGCATGTCTCCGATCAAATAGTATGGGCAGACTCCCGAACTGGTGGAGTCATTGCTTCCGTGCGCGAGTGATCGCTACGTCTCTGTCTTGGTGGGGAACGGATCGCGCCGTATCGCCTGCGGGGTTCCCTCAGCCCGCGGGCTGTGTTTCGCGGATACCCAGGTCAGCTACGCGATTCAGCGTCCGGATGACTCTGCCCCAGCCGGTTTTGGCAAACGCTTGCCGGTCGTAGAATGGCGAATAGCCGCCTAGCGGAAGATATATCGACAGTCCCCCCGCGCTTTGGCCCGCGGCGCTCCAGTTCCGATCGATTGCCTTTCCCTCCAAGTGCCCGGTAACCTCTTCCGCCATAGCTGCCAGTGGACCATGCCCGCCTTGACCGAGGATCTCCAGAAGCTGCAACAGGTCTACCGGATCGTCCTTCGGTCGCGAAAACCGGCGCAGCTCCTTCTGAGCCCGGAGAAGCCTTCGCTCGACGTCAAAATCGTCCGACATCCGCTCCGCCAGCCATTCACAGATGGGTCCGAAGCGCTCGATGGCGGGCTCCAACTTCGCGAGATCCAAGGACGCCAGAGTCCACCGCCCAGGCGTTCTGGTTCTCGACTTGTAGCGATCAGCAAAGGCATTGACGATGTGGCGCCCCAAGCAGGCGGCGTCCATCTCCGGGCTGGCTGTCAGCGCACCCAGGATCTGCGCGTAGGGCCACCCATCCGCGTGCTCCACCTCCTCGGATGCAACCAATACATCGGCATGCCGACGAACGGCATAGGCCACCTCGACAGACGCCATCAGGCAGGCATCCATACCGAGGAAATCAACCCTACGCCCCGTCCGCTGGGATGCGGCGGCGAGCGCCGCGTCGAGATCGGCGTTGTCGAGGAAGTCCATCGACGAGTCATCGTAACAAATGGCACGAGTGTCGTCGTCGGCAAGGGCCGCGACCGCTGCGAGGCTGCTGAGGAACAGTGCGCGCCCGGGCCGTTCGGAGACCAGTCCGCGCTGCCGATCCTTCCTCAGCCCCTCGCCGACCTCGCGATACCGGGCGTAGACATCCTCTTCATCCCATCCGGTGCCGTGGTTCCAGAGGATCAGCGCGACCCGCTCGGCGGGGTACGCCGCTGTCGCCCAGACGACAAACTCGGTCAGACTTCGAGGGTCACCGGTGTTGACCGAAGGGACTTGGTCCACCAGTTCCACCGGCCGGCCATTCCCATGTACGAGAAAGCGCGGTGTAGTCTGACGGCTGTCCAGGGTATCGAACTGCACAACAACCTTGACCCGATCTGACGAGCCGATGGATGCCATCTCCCTAAGGTCGCTCCACCCTTCCTGGCTGAGGTCGAGCATAATCGGCCGACCGTCCGGAAATCGCTTTCCATTGTCTCCGGCCATGTAAACCAAAAATAACCACTGAGCAGTCATGGGAGGCACCTCAGGTTGCTTGAGCATCACAAAAAGGCATGCCGTCCCATCCCCGCAAGCCAAATGGGGCGGGCGGCGAAGTGGACATAGAACAAGCCAAGGGCCACTGGATTAGGCTGCCGCAACAGGAAGAACCAACGCGCCTTGAACAGGGCCAGACCCAGGTTCCGCTCTCGCAGCCAGTAGGCATAGAAGACTCGGGCGAACTCGCTGGCGAAAGCGTCGGGGACCTCGATGTCGGGGCCGATCAGGCAGGCCGCATTGAGATCGTGCAAGAAGGTAGACACGAGGTTGCCGTTGCGAAAGGAGACTGCGCTGCCGGCGTGGCAGGCATTCAGGTAGGCGACCCAATGATCGCGCATCGCAGCAGGTACGTAACTGAGTATCCTGTTCAAAGGGATTCTGAAGCCGAGTCCTTGCGATGAGAGTCGGAACGCTGCCGGCGTGTCGGTCAGCGCATCCTCCTCCTCATAATGACAGGCGAAATGGTGAATCGGGAACTTGTCGGTGGCCCCCATCATCTCCCCCAAACGTCTTACGGCCGTGTCCACGTCCTCACCGAGGTTCTCCTCCTGCAAGCAAAAACCATGGTCGTTCTCAGCACCAAGAAAGTCGCGCTCGGCCGTGGTGGACTGCAACCCCTCGTAACGGTAGAAACAAACGCCCAGCCGGTCGTCCGGCTCCAGCGGGACTTGCAGGAGACCGTCAGAATCCGTGTGGTCCTTGGCGGCAACCGGGTCGTCGGGGAGCGCTCCGTCGCGTGACGGGGAGCGACGGATATTGAACGAAAAGGCGAGAAAGCCCGCCGCCAGGCGTGCCACGGCAGTGAGCCCGAGGGTCCGATGCGCGCGGCCCCAAAGGGGCGATGCCTTGAAGTCATCCCAATCGAGGAACAGGTACTCGATGGGCAAAGAGGACTCGACATCGCCGATCAGGTCGATGTTGGCGAGGGGGGCCACGGAGAAGATGGGATCGTCCGAACGCTGCCTGCGGATGCTGCGGAATGCATCGAGGAGTTCCCGCCTTGGCCCCGGGGGGAATGCACGACAGAGGAACTCGGCGCTCGCCTCGCCAAGCGTCCGGACGAGCCTGCGCAGCGTACATCCCTGGCAGTGGCACGTGGGTTCGGGCCGCCGCCCCGAGGCGGAAGCGCCGGTTTCTTGGTCGGGGATGGGTTTGCCGAGCAACTCGCTGACGAACGCCTGCAAGCGCCGCCGCGATTCGTGCTGCAACCCCTCGATCGTTGTCCGAGTCAAGGGCTTCCCGCAGATTGGTTGGCCGGTGCCTGGGAACCGCACGTGCAGCCGCCGATAGGGCGTGCCTACGTCCGTTACCAGCTTCACGGTGATGGGTCCCGTGTCCCCGTCCTTCCTGTCCATTGAATTGGCTCCCGATGCTACGAAACGGAATCGGGATCGCCCACGGAGCACTGGAGCGGGCATTGCCAGAGCGGGTTGGGGCCTTCGAACAACCTGAGAAATATCTGAAACCTCCGATCCCTGGGAGTGGGCGGGTTGGAGTCGGAGTCGAGCACCGGAGGTCTAGGGGGGGTGTGAAAGGCGAACGGGAAATAGATGGGGGTGACCCTGGCGCCCCCGGGGGTCGGGAACTCGACCGGGATCTCTCGGGGCGTAAGGTCTACCGTGAAGGACTCCGGGGCCAGCCGGTACACGACCGGGCGGTCGTGGTCGCCCGTGCCCTCGATACGCACCGGCAGGGGTAAGGCGCGGTCAGGCCCGGCACTGGCCCCTGATGTGGGGCCCCCGCCCTCCACCAATGCGAGCTCAAGCCTGTAGTCTTGGTCCCACTCGAGCCGGAAATCGGGGGCCTGTGCCGTCCCCGCCTGGGCCACATCGCCACCTGGGCCCAACACCCGCACATGTAACAACCCGTCGAAGGGACGGACCTGGGGCTCAAGGGCGTCCCAGAAGGCATCCGCGCTCGGTGGCGTCTCGCGCGAAGCCAGGGGTGCGGAGGCCCGCGCGGCCTCGAAGTACCTGCGGAAGATCACCTTGTAGATCGGGTTGCGGATCTCGCAGTACCCGTCGTCGTCGCGGATGCACCCCTGCAACTGGAGGGTCCTATGGGTACGGTGGGTCTTGGCGAAGGGGATCTTGCTCCCCGAGCGTATCAGGCCTGCCAGGAGGGCCCGCTCCTCCGGCAGGGTCTCAATGCGGCCCATCATGGCCTGGGCGTTGGTGGAGCCCTCGATGTCGCACCGCCTTACCGCGTCTGCGGGGGATTGGAGGATCAGGTCCCGCTCTGTCGGGGCGTCCCAAATCTGGGAGCACAGCAACTGGACCAGATAGGGGTGCCCCAGGGTCAGGTCGAAGACCCTGTCGGTGGTCTTTGGGTCGAAGGTAGTCGCCCTGTCCCCGTCTTTGGTTAGGCGGGTGACGAGGTCCCGGGTCTCGTCTCGGGTGAGGTCCGGCAGGTCGACCTCGTAGGCGATGTTGAAGACCGACCTGTATGGGGCCCCCCGCGCCGTGAGAAAGGCGAGGTCCTCGGCTCCCGCGAAGACGAACAGGTGCCGGGGGCGCTCCGGGTGCGACTGGGCCTCGTTGAAATAGGCGCGGATGTTGGTGAGGAGGTAGGTGGCGACCACCGGGTCCTTGGGGAGTTCGTCCACCAGGAACACGGCCTGTTTGGGCGGGGCAAGATGCTTTAGCCAGTCGCTGATGACCAAGGTCCCGACACTTGGGCCGCTAAGTGGGTCACCGGAGTATGAGGCAAGGCCCAGCCCCTCCCACGCATGCGCTAGTTCGGGGACGATGGAATCCGCCCGCGCGTTCTCCAAATCGAGGCGGTAGACCGTGTGCGAATCCTTGAGGGCCGGGGCGAGGTCTATGTCGAAAAAGGTCGTCTTTCCGGACTGACGGGGCGCCAGAACAGACACGTACTCTTGGCCGAAGACACGATCCAGTACCTGTTTTCGCACCGAGGTCCGGCGAACGGCGGACTCGGCGGGGCGGGCCTTGGTGTAAACGAAGGGGTTGCTCATGGCTGGCTCCGTTCAGGGGGGAGTGGGGGACGTACGGAACAACTCGACGAGCCGCTCGGCGTAGTGGACGGTCTGCTCCTCCACCTCGACGTGGCGACTCAGGACCAGGGGCAGGTCGGGGAGGGTGAAGCCGTAGGCCCTGGTGTCCGGCACCGGGGCAATCACCGAGGCGAGGACCAGGCGCCCGAGGAGGGCCTGCATCTCGGATGGGTCCAGGGAGACGCCATGGAGCTCGAGGATGCGGTGCAGGTCGTAGGGCGTGAACTGCCTGCTAAAGGTGGACTTGGAGCGTATCGAGGGTGCGTAGCCGCCCTTGCGGGTCCGCTCCAAGTGCTCTGGGCTCACGACGAATGCACCCCGCTTCGCGTCGTAGAGGGAGACGAGGAGGAAGAGGACGGCCTGGTGGCGCTCATCCAGGTTCACCAGATAGAACTGGACCATGTGATCGAAGAGGTCCCGGCTCTGCATGACCTGTTGGATGTCGTCGCGGCGGATGGTGCGATCCCCCTCGGCGCCCTTTCGGGCGATGAGGAAGGCGCAGGCGATCTGGATGAAGTTGGGGTAGAGCCCCGCCCGGGTGACCAACTCCTGCACCAGCTCGTTCTCGATGCGGTAGACATGGCGGAGGGGGTCGGCCACCAGGGCCAGGGCCGCCGCATCCTCCAGGCGCCCGAGCTCGATGGGCTCCAGCATGTTGAAGAGGGGCGAGCTCAGGTCCTTCATCTGGTCGTAGAGGACCTGGTAGCCGGCCAGGACTACGGCGACCCCAAGCTCGTTGGTCAGGGTCCTGAGGGTGTTCAGAAAGGGTGAGTCCTGGGCGGTATCCGCAGCGGCGAGGGCGTCGATCTCGTCGATGAACAGGGCGAGTCGCCGGGGGGTAGCCAGACCCCGCTCGCGCAGGGCCGCGAGGAAGCCCGCGCCGTCGACCGGTCCCGCCGTCACCCCGAGGCGGTTGAGGATGGCTCGCAGCAGCCCCCCAAGGTCCGTCCCGTAGGGCGAGGCATCGAGGTAGTGGACCTCGATCCCACGTTCCAAGCGGAGCTCGTCTTGGACGCGCTGGAGGAGGGAGGTCTTGCCGATGCGGCGGGGCCCGATGACGGCACAACCCCTCCCCTCCTTGCGCAGGACATAGCTCAGGATGCGGTGGCGCTGGGCCTCCCGTCCATGGAAGGTCTCCCGCACCGGGCCCCTGGTCTGGAAGGGGGAGAGGGCGGCGATGTCGATCTGGGCCGTCAGGCGGTCGAGGAAGCCCTGCCCGGGGTCGGGGCTCAGGGCCACCGCCGCCAGGTCAGCCTCGTCCATCAGGGCCAGGCCAGCGGGGGCGGCAGCATCGGCGAGGCCTTGGGGATGTCCCCCCCGGGAGAGCAGGACCAGGATACGCAGCAGGTGGCCGGCGCGGTCCACCACCCCCCTCAGTGCCTCTGGGAGGTCCGGGTCCTGGAGGGCCGCGGGGAAGACGAGCCGGATGTCCCCGAAGCCCTGGAACTTGACCTCGGGAAAGGCGAGGGTCGCCAGGTAGGGGCCTGGGTCCCGGGCCTCGGGGTGCCCGCTGACACTCGCCCCGACCAACCCGGCGACGGCCTGGACATAGGCCGCGAAGCGGGGGGAGCGGTCATCGGCAGGGGCCACGTCAAGGGCGCGGCGCAGATCGGCGAGTTGGGCTGCCCGGGCCCAGATGGCCGGGTCTATGCCGAATGCCTCCCCCGGCCAATGGGGGGTGGCGCAGGCGTTGGCCGCCGCTTGGACCCGGGCGATGTCGGCCAGGGTCCAGGAGGTGACGATGTCTCGGGCGTGGGCGCGGACCACGTCGAAGGGGTCCCGGTGCCGGGCTGCGACCCAGCAGCGCATCGCCTCGGAGCGGAAGCGGTAGCGGGCATCCCCCTCGATCAGGATCAGCCCCCGCCCTTGGAGGGTCATCAGGGCGTTGAGGATGGCTTCGGGGGAGATGAGGGCGCGGATGCGGCGGTCGAGCCCCTGGTAGAGTGCGTCGGCCCCGGGGCGGGTGTCTGCCTCGGTCGCCGCGAGGCGGATCAGGACCAATTGGGCGGGGCAGGGGAGGCCGTCGAACTCCGCGGACCAGATCAGGGAGCGGTCGCCGAGGGCATGGACCTCGGCCATGGCCTCGGGCCCGAGGAGGTCGAGGCTCAGGATGTTGCCCCGGGCACAGCCGACATAGAGGCGGGGCCCGTGGGACCCAGTCTCGGTACAGGCCAGGGCGGTGGCCGTGTCGTCCAGGTGGGTCGCACCCAGGGCCTTGAGGGTGCCGTCGAGGTGGCGCAGCCCGTGGTTGCGGGTGGAGACGAGCCACCGCGGGTCCGTTTCGCCAGGCCCTGGGAGGCGCACGGCGCACACCGGTAGCTCCGGGACCATGACCATCATCTGATGGGGCCTGGCGGGCAACCCGCGCAGCAGGAACAACCCTTGGGCCCCGATCACCAAGACCTCACCCTGGCCCCCGGCAATGGCCCCCAGGGCGTTGATCGGCGGCTCGATCCGGTACCAGGGTGTTAGCGGTCGGCGGTCGCCTTTGCCGGACCCCGGCGCGAGGTCGAGGCGGTAGAGGGCCCCGGTCACCGAGACGGCATAGGCCGGGGCCTTGGGCCCAGGGATCGGGGCGACGATGGTGACCAGTTGGCCGTCGACTCGGACCTCCCCGACCTGGCCCGCGATGCCCCCGTAGAGGGCGCGGTCGCCTGCCGCGGCCACCCAGGTCACCCCCGACCCGGGGGCCAGGCAGGCCGTCGTTACGGGGGCGGTGAGGGGAAACCGGGCCAGCTCGGCGAGGTCCGGGCCCAGGCGCAGGGCCTCCCGGTCGCGGAACAGTAGGCAACCCCCAGCCGCCTCGGCAGGCAGGGCGAGGGCGGCGTCGACCCCGGGCCAGGGCCCAGCGGCGGGGGTCAGGTCTGGGGTCAGGGCGCCGCAGTCCCCCTCCGCTCGAACGAAAACCGGCCCGGCCCCCTCCCCGGTGAGGGCGAGGCCGACGACCCGCCCGGAGCCCGGGGCCGTCCCCATCAGGTCCAGGCGGTGGGTCTCCAGGGCCTCGACGATCTGCTCGGCCTCTCCCTCATGGCCCGGGAGGGCCGCCACCTGGAGCAGCCGGTCTCGCTGCCTGGCGCGCAGGATCAGGAAGCGGTCGCGCCGGCCCTGGGCCTTGAGGAGCAGGTCCTGGGCCCTCTGGGTCCAGAGGCCCGGTTGGTCCACGATGTCGGTCAGGGCCCCGCAGGTGGCATGGCACAGCGTGGCCCCCGTGGACCCCTCGCTCAGGCGCGCCAGCAGGGCGAAGGCAGCGTCGCCCACCTCCGCGTGGCACCGGTCCCGGTGCCGATCCAATAGGGTCGTTAGCCCCGCCAGGATGCCGGGGATGGCGGGGGTCTCCGCGCCCATGCCGGCGAGGAATGCGACCAGCTCCCGGCAGTCGAGGTCGGCGGAGAAGCGTGCCAGGGCAAAGGCGGGGACCCGTGGGTCCTGGTCGGCGAGGAGCCCCGCGACCCAGCCGGGCCCGGTCCGGCGCAGGGCCCTCAGGCTGGCATCGATCACGGCCCCAAGCGCCTGGCGGCTCGGGACGGCCAGGACCTGGACCTCCCCGGTCTCCAGGCCGACGGCCAGGGCGCGGTTGTCGCCCTCCGGGAAGGCCCAGCGTAGGGGCGCCAGGTGGGTGATGCGGTGCGGGAGGTCCCATGTCTGGGTCTGGGCCAGTTCGGAACGCTCGTTGACCGCCAGGGCGTAGAGCCTGCCGCTCGCCCCCCCGACCAGGACCCGGTCACCCTGCCCCGAGGGGAGGCAGCAGAGGGTCAGCGGCTCGTCCGGAACGCTGGCCTCGAAGATGAGGTTGAGGTCCTCGGCATCGTAGACGAGGACGGCCCCGCCCCGGGTGACCGCCACGATGTTGGCGACCCCGAAGCCCCGCAGGTTTCCAATGGCGGCGGCTCGGAATCGCCGGTCCGGGGCGAAGGGGGGCGCCTCCATCCTTGCCCCGGTGAAGGTGTAGCGGCAGAGCCCAGTGTCCCGCCCGACCCCGATGGCGGAGTCGGCTCCCGGGCCGGGGACCAGGGCGCTCAGGGGCAACGGGTTGCTATTGCTGGCCCTGAGGTTCAAGGTGAGGGCGTTGAAGCGGTGGAGGCCCCCACCCGGCATGGCGACCAAGACCTCGTTGCCCCGCCGACAGATGGCCTCCAGCGGGCCTCCGGGGACCTGGGCCGTTTGGTCTACGCGGAGCGCCGCTTTTGCCCGGACGCGCTCGAATCGGTAGGCGCGGAGCAGGGTCTGGCCGCGATCCGATGCCTTGGCCAGCAAGAGCCGGGGCAGGTTGCTGCCGGGCTCTGGGGGGAGGGACCAGACATCCGTGTACGGGCCGGCTTGCTGGAGTGGGGGCGGTCGGGGCGTCTGGTCCGGCCGGCCCAGGTCTACCACCAGGCTGCCGTCGCGCCCCATGAGCAGGATGTCGTCCTGGCCCCCCGGGGCCAGCTCTGCCGGAACCAGGCGGCGCAGCCCCTGGGGGTAATGGCGGGAGTCCAGGCGGCAAAGCCCCTCCGCCTGGAGGCGCAAGAGGTCCCGCAGGGCTGCCAGGGCATCCCCTCGGGCCAGCCGCTCCTGGGCCAAGTTCCACTCGTTGTCCATTGCTCTCCCTCCGCCTGGCCGGGCCTGTCCCCGTCGGGCCCTCGCGTTGCCTTAGATTGCCCCGTTTCTCGCCTCGGCTTGGCGCCTTTGATGAACCTCCCAGAGCAGGGAGGCATAGATCCTCTGGCCCAGGCGCAGGGACCGCAGGTCCCCGGTGACCCGCGCGTACTCGTAGAGGACCCGCATCTGGCGGTCGATCCCCTCCAGCACCGGCTCCGGGCCCCAGAACCACATGGAGGCGTGGTAGTACTGCCCGGAGTAGAAGGCGGAGTCCAAGAGGGCGCGCAGGCGCCCAAACTCGTGGGCCCCCAGGGGTTGCCCGTCGATGACCCGCAGGATGAGCCCCGTCAGGCGCCACAGGCGCTTGTGGATGGGATTGCCCCTTGAGTTGAAGTGCGGGTAAGGGTCCCCCCGCGCCCAGTCCCCCTCCCGCGTAGCCAGCGACGAGGGGGGCAGGGAGCCGAAGCCGACCACCCCGTGCGGCGGTGGGGGGACCTGGGGGAAGCGACCCACCCCAAGGAGCTCGGAGACGGTGCTAAGGCACAGGTCCGGGTAGTCGCCCAGGGCATAGACGAGGTCCCGAAGGAAGGTTTCCTGGAACCAGGGAATGTGGTGCCCGAAGGTCTCCCCCGGGAGCATGATGACCTTGTAGGCGTCCCCCGCCAGCCCCCTGGCCTCGCGCGCCAGCTCGGCGGCGAAGTCCCGGCCGGTCCAGTGGCCCCCGGACTCCCGGGGCTGGCGGATGCTGTCGCTCCAGAGGTCGCTGCGGAACAGGACGGCGAGGTTCTCGACCCGGTAGACCTCGCCGCTCGGGATGGGAATGCCGAACCGGCACAGTAGCTTGTCGTCCACCAGGGTCCAGCGGAACCCCAGGTCCCGGAACAAGGGCAACAGGCGATCACTGTAGCATAGCTCCGGGGGCAGGATGCCCCGCGGCGGGGTGGACCCGAACGGCTGCTCCTTAGCCATCAGATCGAGCTCGACCTGACGGCGCACCTCCCGGTCCGAGAGGAGGGGGAAGACGGAGTGATAGGCCCCGGAGTGGGCCAGCTCGACGTTGCCCTCGGTCACCGCCTGGGCAATGGCGGGGATTACCGCGTCGTCCAGCCCATAAGTCTTTAGGCCCTCGATGAGGGAGCGGGTGAAGGAGAGGGTGACCCGCAGCCGCGGCTCAGCGGCGAGGAGCTTGGCGAGGGGGGCGTAGCACTCGTTGGTGACGCGCTCCAGCACCTCCCGGCCCTGGGTCGGGGGCTGGTAGAGTTCGAGGACGAGGGCGATATGCAGCCGCGCCATGGTCAGCCCCTCCCGCCCCGCCGGCGGGCGTGACGCTGGACCTCGCAGGCGGTCACCAGATTGCGCAGCAGCCGCTCCCCCCGGCCAAGGGATCGGATGTCCCCGCTTAGGGCCGTGGCCGCCTGGAGGGTCTCCATCAGGAGGGATGCCCCCTTGTAGACCTGACCGGCGTTGAACTTCCAGATGGATGCGTACCAGAAGGGGCAGGAGTACAGGGCCCGATCCATCTGCCCGCGCAGCCCCGGGTCGCTGGTCCGCCCTACCTCGACACGGACCAGATCCAAGAGAGCCCAGAGGTCGGCCTGGATGTTGTTGCCGCTGGCCTTCCACCAGGCGAAGTGGTCGCCCCGCTCGATGTCCACGGGGTCGAAGGACCAGGACCCAGGAGGGATGAAGCCCTCGCGTTGCTTGAATGCGGGGTTGGCATGGATCTCGCCGAGGTGGGTCAGGCGCAGGCCCTCCGGCGCGTCGCGAAAGGGGGTGAAGAGGTGGCGCAGGAAGGGTGCCCCCAGGTGCTTGTGATGGTGGCCGAAGGTCTCGCCGTCCACCGAGACGATGAGATACCCGTCGCGGGCGCCCATCCAGGCGGCCAGGCCGTCGCGCAGGTCGCCGAAGGCGCCGGCGCCGTCGGTCCAGGCGGCATCGGCGTTGGCGAAGCGGTTGCTCCAGTGGTTGCTGCGCAGGAGAACCGCGATGCCGGCGAAGCGGTAGACCCAGTCATACGGGATGGGGCGCCCAAAGTGGGCCAGGATGCCGTCGTCCGCCACGGCCCAGCGGTAGCCGGCCTCGGCCAGGAGCCCGGCGAGGCCCCCGTCGATGGCCATCTCCGGGGGGAAGACCCCCTCGGGTCGGAAGCCCGGGCCCAGCCAACGCTGTAGCCCCTCCCGGTTGATGGCCAACTGGCGGCGGGCCTCCTCCCGGGGGATCAGGGGGAGTATGGGGTGATAGGCCGCGGTGTCGGTGAGCTCCAGGGTCCCCGCGGCCCAGGCCTGGCGGAGGCGGTCGAGGACCTCAGGGTGGCGGTCCCCGAGCTGCTCCACCAGGCTGTAGGCGATGTTGAGGGTGAAGCGGAGGTCGGCGAGCTCGAGGAAGAGCTCGCTGAGGGGCCCGTAGCACTCGTCCACGATGCGGTCCAGCACCCGGGGGTCCTGGGTGGGGGGCTGGTAGATGTGGAACAGGAAGTTGACGTACTTCACCCGGTTGTCTCTCAGGCCGAAGAAACCCTTGCACTTTACATCTGGGCAGTCGGCGGGATCAAACTTCCTGCTGTTGCTCAAAGGTAACTGTTCTGGTATCCCTTGCAGTACAGCGGCCTGGGCGTGTAAGTTTGCGTCATGCGGGAGCAGCTACCCACAACCGTCTCTGTCGAAAGCCCAGATGCCGAGTTGGCGCGTCTGAGAGGCGAGAACGCGGCGTTGCGGTTGCAGGTCGAGCAACTGCTCGAACAGGTGCGCGAGCTGGAAGCGCGGCTGGCCAAGGATAGCCACAACTCCAGCAAGCCGCCGTCCTCGGACCCGCCTTTCAAAAAGCCCCCGCCGCGCTCGCTACGCCAATCCAAGGGTCGTGGCCCGGGGGCCAGAAGGGCCATCCCGGCGCCACTCGGGCGCTGGTGGAGGACCCTGAGCACACCGTCACCCTCCCGCTGAGCGGGTGCTGCGCCTGCGGGCAAGACCTCGCCGCACTCCCGGTCGAGGAACTGCCCGAGCGGCGCCAGGTCGTCGATCTGGTGATCCGTCGCGCGGTCACCGAGTATCGCACCGTCCGGGGCCGTGTGCGCCTGCGGGCAAGTCCATCGCAGCGCCTGGCCGGCCGGGGTCGCGGCGCCGGTGCAGTACGGGTCGGGGGTGGCGGCGTTGGACGTCTACCTTGACCCACGACCAACACCTGCCCTATCAGCGCACCGCCGAACTGCTGCAGGCGCTGGCCGGTATCGCCCTCTCGCCGGCGACGCTCGTCGCCCTGGGGCGCGAAGCCGCGGCGCGTCTCGCCGCGCCGGTGGCGGCGATCGGCCAGGCGCTGGTGGCGCAGGCGGTGGCGCATGCCGACGAAACCGGGATGCGCGTCGCCGGGGCCCTGCAGTGGCTGCATGTACTGTGCACCGCGACCCTGACCTGCTATGCCGTGCACGCCAAGCGCGGGCGTCAGGCCCTGGCCGCCATCGGCCTGCTCGCCGAGCTTCCGCGGCACCCTGGTCCACGACCACTGGTCGGCCTACGCCGCCTACCGCTGCCAGCACGCCTTCTGCAATGCCCACCACCTGCGCGAGTTGATCGCCGTGGCCGAGACCTACCCCGCGCTGTCCTGGCCGAAGCAGCTCATCGCCCTGCTGTGCGAGGCCAACGAGGCCACCTGCATGGCCCGCGCCGCCAGCCTCAACGCCCTCCCCGGTCCGCTCATCGCGGACCTCTTCAACCGCTACGACACCCTCCTCGCCGAGGGCGCCCGCCATCACCCCCGACGCACCGGTCCCCCAGGGCGTCGCCGACGGGTCAAGCAGATCCCCGGCCTACAACCTGATCGCCCGCCTGCGGGAGCACCGCGACGCGGTCTTGCGCTTCGTCACCGATCTCACCGTGCCGTTCGACAACAACCCTGATCGCGAACGGGGCCGAGCGCGACATCCGCATGGCCCTTGTCTCAAGCAGAAGGTCTCCGGCGGCTTCCGCTCGGACGCGGGCGCGAAGGACTTCGCCACCATCCGCTCCTACCTCTCCACCCTGCGCAAGCAGTCCATCGACACCTATCAGGCTCTGGTCATGACCTTCCAGGGCAACCCGCCGATGCCGCGCCTCGCGTAGCTTCACCGGGTGACCTGAACAGTTACATTTCGAGAACGACCTCGAGTCCGCCGTCTCCCGCGCAGTATCTTTCATGTTCCGGGGTGCCGGGAACCTTCTCCATGATCGTTAGGAATATGAGGTAGGGTGCGGTGAGGAACGAACCGCACCGCGGGGTCGCTGTGGTGCGGTTCGTTTCTCACCGCACCCTAGTGTGCCCGACATGGGCATGTACTTGTTACCTGAAAGGAGGTAACCGCAAAGAGTGACAAGAAGCGTAGCGAAACCCAAGGTGGACACCGCGAGGCCAAGCTGAAAGAAGGGCGTAGCAAAGACACGACCGTAGGAACACGAACAGGCAGTGAGGCCGGGTGCGGGCGATGAGCGTGCTAGGGAACGCGAAATCCAACAGTCACCGAAAGACGCATCCAGGTAGAGCCTGACGGCACGGGTCGAAAGTACATGTTCTTACTCGGGGAGACCTGGCGCGCGAGAGCGGGCCAGGAGTCAGCAGAGGCCATAGTAGCGTTGACGCCCGGTGAAAGCCGGGACGAGCGAAGGGCCGAAGAGTCACGAAAGAACCACAGTCTGCATCTGGTCCGGAGGGCGAGCAGGCGGGCGAAACGCTCCCGGCGTTGCAACTGCGGCAGCTACCGGGACGGCGAGCCAAACCGAACGGGTGGATTCCCGCATGGGGGAGGCCCGCGCCCACCAAGTCATCCGTGACCGCGAGCACAGACGCCAGAAGGGGTTCAATGGGCACCATGGTCGATTTATCTACTATGGGCGCTTGCGGGGTAAGTCCGCCGGACGCAACCGCCGGATGCGGAAAACCGCATGTCCGGTGGTGTGGGAGGGGTGCCGGGCGCAATCCCGTCACCCCGACCCGATCGCCTCCTCCCCCCAGCGGTGTCCCAGTGAGTGCTCAACCCCCAGATGGTCCAATACTCGCGCGACCATGAAGTCGACGATCTCGTCGATACCCTTGGGATTGAAATAGAAACCCGGGTTGGCCGGCATGATGACGGCCCCGGCGCGGGCGAGCGTCAGCATGTTCTCCAGGTGGATGACGGAGAAGGGGGTCTCCCGCACCACCAGGATTAGTTTGCGGCCCTCTTTCATGGTCACATCCGCGGCCCGGTCAATCAGGTCCGTGGAGAAACCGGCCGCGATCTTGGCCAGGGTCCCGGTGGTGCAGGGGCAGACCACCATGGCGTCCGGGGGGTTGCTGCCGCTCGCCACCGGGGCCGTCCACTCCTGGCGGCCAAAGACCCGCAGTTGATCGGGTTGGGCCTGGAATCGCTCACGGAAAAAGACCTCTGCCTCCCGCGGCCGGGAGGGTGCGTGCAGTCCGGCCTCCATCTGCATCACCACCTGGCCGGCCTGGGAGACCAGGAGATAGACCCGTTGCCCCGCCCGTACCAGGCAGTCCACCAGGCGCAGCCCATACTGCACCCCCGAGGCCCCGGTGATGGCGACGGTGATGGTCTTGGGCCATTTGCGGCCGGTGTTCTTACCGTCCGTTTGCATCCAATGCATCCAGCAATTTCTGGTGTATTCCGCCGAAGCCGCCATTGCTCATCACCAGCACCTGATCCCCGGGGGCGGCGGCTGTAGCGACCCGCGCGACGATGGCGTCGATTCGATCCAACACCACGGCCCTTTCCCCCAGCCCCGCGAAGACGCCCGCGGCATCCCAGCCGAGGTCCTTGGGTGCGTGGACATAGACCAGGTCCGCATCTCCCAGGGAGGCGGCCAGTTCCGCGTTGTGGACCCCAAGGCGCATGGTGTTGGAGCGCGGCTCCAGGACGGCGAGGATGCGGGCGCTGCCGACCTGGCGACGCAATCCCTGGAGGGTGGTGGCGATGGCGGTGGGGTGGTGGGCGAAGTCGTCGAAGACCCGCACGCCCCGAGCCTCGCCCCGCAGTTCCATGCGGCGTTTGACCCCGCCGAAGCGGGTCAGGGCGGCGATCCCGGTCGCCGCCGGCACCCCCGCGTGGCGGGCCGCGGCGAGGACCGCAAGGCCGTTGTTCACATTGTGCAGTCCGGTCTGAACCCAGGTGACCGCTCCCTGGTGAGTGCCGTCCAGCAGCACCTCGAAAGCAGATCCGTCAGGCTCGATCAGGCGGGCCGTCCAGCCTTGGGCAATCGGGGTGGTGGCGGGCGCGCGGCGGGAACCCGCTCCCACCGAGTTGGTGCCGGCTGAGACCCCGAAGGTTTCCCGCGGGGTCCAGCAGCCCATGGCGAGTACCTGATCCAGGGCGGGGTCCGCGGCCGGGTGGACGATGAGCCCGCTGCCAGGGACGGTGCGGACCAGATGATGAAACTGGCGCTGTATCTGCCCCAGGTCGTCGAAGATGTCGGCGTGGTCGAACTCCAGGTTGTTCAGGATCAGGGTTCGAGGGCCGTAATGGACGAACTTGGAGCGCTTGTCAAAGAAGGCGGTGTCGTATTCGTCCGCCTCCACGACAAAGAAGGGTTCGGACCCCAGGCGCGCCGAGACCCCGAAGTCCAGGGGCACCCCGCCGATCAGAAAGCCGGGGTCGAGTCCGGCGTCCTCCAGCACCCAGGCCAGCATGCTGGCGGTGGTGGTCTTGCCATGGGTGCCGGCCACCGCCAGCACCCAGCGGCCCCGCAGCAGATTGGCCTTGAGCCACTCGGGGCCGGAGCAGTAGGGCAGACCCCGGTCCAGCAGGTATTCCACCGCCGGGATACCGCGACGCATGGCGTTGCCGACCACCACCACATCGGGCGCCGGGTCCAGGTGGGCCGCGTCGTAGCCCTCCATGAGGGTGATACCCGCCGCCTCCAGTTGGGTACTCATGGGCGGATAGACGTTGGCGTCAGACCCGGTGACGCGATGGCCAAGGGAACGGGCCAGCAGGGCAATGCCGCCCATGAAGGTGCCGCAGATTCCGAGAATATGTAGGTGCATGGGGGAAATATTACGGCTGTGGAGGTTACGGTAAAAAAAATCAGAGATTTAGATGGGCGCTACGCCGAGAAACGGATCACTAATAAGTTAAACAAATCGATTAGGGAATGCGTTTATCGCTATTGTCGTTTTCGTAATCGAGGTTATCGTAGCGCCCCGGATTCTCTCGCACCCCAAATTGCATCGCTTCTCCGATTACGACTTCGACAACGATCGCGTAGGTTTTTAACTTGTTCTTGACTCGTTAGCTGGCCACCCAAGGTACTGTGCAGACGAATGGCTGAATGGAAGGACGGATTGCACACGGTCCCGCGCACCCTGGGGATCGCTTTACACCTGGCCGAACAGGACGCCGATGAGGGCGATCGCCAGGACCTGGAAGGCCACGGCGATGGCGATGCCCTGACCCATGGTGATTCCGAAGCTGTGGCGCAGGATATGGCCGGAGATCACGATGTGCCATGCCACCAGCGCGAGCAGCAGAAAGGCGCCCAGGGCGGCGGCGTTGGAGGCCTCGCTGCCAGTGGGGTCCAGGGACAGGGGGACCACGGCGAGCACGCCGACCAGGGCGCCGGTACCGAGCAAGGCCGTCGCCGCCTGGATGAAGCGCCCCGGGTGTCGGGTCATCCGCAGGGCCCAATAGAGGAGTCCCAACATCAAGGCCAGTTCCGCGGTCCCCTGGAGCAGACTGGAACCGGGCCCCAGCCCGGACACCAGACCCACCACCAGCCCGGCGGCCAGGTCGGCGGCCAGGGTCAGCCAGAACAGGAAGGGGGAGGCTGGAAGGTCCTGGGGTGCCCGCCGCAGCAGGCAGAGTTCGACAAAAAAGCGGATCAGAGCCGGCACGGCGACATCCTGCGGCGGAACCATGGCGCCATGATATACCGGCGCCGCGGTCCCTGACTCATGGCCCCTGGTATAAGGCGATTTCCAACAATTGGCATACCGCCATAAGTAGGTGCGACTTCAGTCGCACCTACAGCCGATCCGACGATGGGTAGTAACAGATTTCCCGGAGATCGCTCAAGTGTGTCATCCAAAGGGGTTTGATCGGGGCAGTGTGGCTGGCCAAAGCCTGCGCGCGGCGTTTGGCAGGCGCGTCGGCGTTGCTCGGTCGTACCCCTGTCCCGCCGCCCGACGCCTTGCGATGGGCATCGCTCTCGCTCTGCCCATCCTAAATAAGGCAAGCCACTGTTCAAAAAACGGTTTTCCGGCGGATCATGAGCGCCGCGGCCACCAGCCCGAAGGCCAGGCCGACCGGCAGCCAGTTGCCCAGCCGCACGAAGGGTGTCGCGCCAGCGCGGGGCTGGACCTGGGCGCTGGCGGTCCCGCGGACAAAGGAGGGGATCTGGGTCAGGACCTGGCCGCGCCAGTCGATGATGGCCGAGATTCCGGTGTTGGTGGCGCGCACCATATCCCGGCCGGTCTCCAGCGTGCGCAGGCGGGCCATCTCCAGGTGTTGATGGGGTGCGAGGGAGTCCCCGAACCAGGCGTCGTTGCTCACGTTGATCAGGAACCCGGCCTCCGGCAGGGCCTGGGTTACCTCCGTGGGGAAGACGTCCTCATAGCAGATGGAGGCCCCGGCCGTGCGCCCGCCGACCCGCAGCAGGGGCCGTGGGGCCGTGCCCGGGCTGAAGTCGGACATAGGCACCTCAAACATCTCTACCAAAGGACCCAGCCAGTCCTTGAAGGGCATGAACTCCCCAAAGGGCACCAGGTGCCGCTTGGTATAGAGGTCCTCCCTGGACCCGATACTGAGGAGCCCGTTGTAGTAGCGACCCGCCGCCTGGTCAAAGACCGGGATGCCGAGCACGATCTCCAACCCTTCCTCCCGTGCCCGCTGGGCCAGCGGGTCGATCAACACCTCTCGGACCTCGTCGAGAAAGTCCGGGATGGCGGTCTCCGGCCACAGGATCAGGTCCGAGTCCAGGTGCTCCAGCGTGAGGTCCACATAGGTCTCCAGGATACCGACGCGGGCCTGGGGGTCCCACTTGATGGCCTGGGGGATGTTGGCCTGGATCAGGGTGGCCGTGAAGGGCGCCCCGTCCGGCCGGGTCCAGTCCAGGGGCTTCAGGGCCGTGCCACCGAACCAGAGGGCCACCAGGGCCAGGCCCGCGGCCAGTCGCCCCCGCCAGGGCCAGCGCAGCAGACCCCACAGGAGTCCGCCGGAAAGGGCGGTCAGCAGGCTCAGGCCATAGACGCCGATCAGGGGGGCATAGGCAACCAGGGGCCCGTCGATCTGCGTATAGCCCAGATTCAGCCAGGGGAAGCCGGTGAAGAGCCAGCCGCGCAGCCACTCGAAGAGGACATAGAGCCCCGGCAGCAGGAGCAGGGGGGCGACCCAGGTCGGGCCGGCCTGCAGCCGGCGGGTGAGCCAGCCCACCAGTCCGTAATAGAGGGCCATGGCGGCGATGAAGAGCGCCATCAGAGCGTTGGCGGCCCAGGGGTCCATGTTGCCGAATTCGTTCAGGCTGATGCGGATCCAAAAGACCCCGAAGCCCAGCAGGCCCAGGCCAAAGGCATAGCCGCGCCAGAATCCGGCGCGGGCCGAACCGACCGCCAGGAGCTCGTTCAACAGGACGACGGTCAGCACCGCGACCGGGTAGAGGGAGAAGGGGGCGAAACCCAGGACCGTGAGCGAACCCGCGAGGAAGGCGACCAGGATCGGCAGGGAGGGGACCAGGCGCAGTGACATCGGGGGCCCCCTTTAGGGCATGGGTGAAAGACCGGCGCCCTTCTAACAGCCCCGGGGGCTTGGGTCAAATGTCGGGGCAGGGCAGCCCGACCCCGCTGAGCCTCAGGGTTGGGTGGAGGAGGCCAGGTTACATCCCTCGGCCTGCGTCGACCTTGCAAGCGCCCGGGGGCGCTCGCTCAGGTGTGACAGGGCGAGAACCCGCGCGAATCAGCAGAGGGTTTCGCAATGTTTGCGTCGGCGGTGTCGGTTTGAGATTCGCGAAAGGACTCCCGGACCGCCGGAGACCCCTGTCGGAGCCGGAAAGCAGGCGCCTCGCGATCCAGGGGCGTTCAGGCCGCGTCCAACAATCTCTTTGCCAGGCGCCGGCCAGCCGTTGCGGTAAGGGCCTGGTAGGACTTGGCGTCGTCGCCGGTGACAACGCGCCGGGTTGGCCGACGGTGAGGCGGAATCCGGAGGGTCTGAGGCGTGTTGTGCGGTTCGATCGCCGTGCCCGGTTTGGTGCCCAACCCCTGAGTCGCGGACGTTCAAACCGGATAGAACTCAGCCGCCAGGACCTGCTCGACCGCCCAAGGACAATTGCCCACGTCTTCGATCTCCCCGGCAATATGCTCCAGGTCGAGGGCGGCGAAGTCGCCGGCCCGCAGCTCCTCGCGAATGACCTTGCGCAGGGTCTCCTCAACGAGGTGGCCGGAGCGGTGCTGGATGTGTTCCCGCGGGACCGCGTTGATCAGGACCAGGTAGTCCCTGCCGCCCGCGTCGTTGACCTGTCGGCGGAACCAATCGATGACCTTGTCATCGAGCGGCAGCGTGATCGGGGTCTGGCCACGGGCCGCGGCGGGCACAACGGCACCCCGCGTGCCTCCGCTGAAGTCGTAGGTCTTCTTCATGGCTCAGGGTCCGTACAGTTTGCGTTCGGCGGCGTCCGCCTTGCGGGCGGAGACGATGCGGACCCCGGGTCCTGTCAGTCGTATTTTGAATCCTTCCACCGCCGCAGGGCGGTAAAGACCGCCGCGTGACCGGTCAGTTGCCGACCTGCAAAACGCTCCGCCGCCGCGATGACCTGGGGCTCCCCGGTGCGCAGGAAGGGGTTGGTGGCAAGCTCCTCCGCCAGCGTGGAGGGCACCGTGGGCAGGCCCCGGGCACGGGTCGCCTCGGCGTCCCGGGTACGCGCTTGCAGGGCGGGGTTGTCCGGCTCCACCCAGCGGGCAAAGCCCAGGTTGGCCAGGGTGTACTCGTGGGCGCAGTAGCAGCGGGTCTGAGGGTCCAGGACCGCGAGCTGCCGGAGCGAAGCGGACAATTGCTCGAAGGTCCCGTCGAAGACCCGCCCGCAGCCGCCCGCGAACAGCGTGTCCCCGCAGAACAGACAGCCCTCGCCGAGGAAGGCGATGTGGGTGGCCGTGTGGCCGGGGACCTCCAGGACCTGAAAGCGACTGGTCAGGCCGGGCGGCTGTACCTGTTCCTGGGCGCCGACCCGCGCGGTGAGGGCGCGGATGCGCGGGTCCCGGGGGCCGATGATGGCGAGGCCCGGGAAGGCTTGGAGGAGTTCATCGAGCCCGCCCACATGGTCACCGTGGTGGTGGGTCACCAGCACCGCGGTGAGGCTCAGCCCCGCCGCTGCCAGGGCCGCCAGAACCGGGTCCGCATCTCCCGGGTCCACCACCACGGCGTTATGCCCAGGGGGCTCGGTCAGCAGCCAGATGTAGTTGTCGTCAAAGGCGGGGATCGGTTGGACCAGGAGCATGACTGCGTGCCGGGTGAATGGGGATCGGCAGACGATAGACGCCAGTGAAGGAGAAGGAAAGACGGCCGCCTTTCGGCCCCCTGAATTTCCGGAAATCACCAAAAGGTTCGGACTCGACGGCCCCGTGGTACGGATGAGCCGGAAGTCGTCACAGTCCCGGGAAAGCTGACCGGCATCGCGTCACGGGTTTCGACCAAGGGAAAGGTGACATGAAAGCCGTCATCGCCTACCCGACAGCTCTCGAAACGCGCCCCAAGCCGGGCACGCTGAAGCAGCATACGCAGTCCTCGCTCAAGCACCGTCTCCTGGTACTCCCGTGTAGCAAAGGAGCGCTCCACGTAATGCTGGAAAAGCTCGTGCAGGGTGACGGCCGGGTCCGCCGCCATGACTACCCGGGCGCCGCTGTAACGGACGATCCCCTCCCGGGGCCGGATGATCTCGTGAAAGACCTTCTGGGCGAAGGCGATGGCGCCAGGGCTCCCGTTAGCAAGAAAGCCGTGCTCCCGCGCCAGTGCCGCAAAGTGGCTTAACTCGGCGCCGACCGTGGTCATGGCCGCCTTGTAGGTGTTGGCGTCCATGTCGTCAAAGAAGCGGGTGATTCTGGCGTAACGACGGGTTTGGATTCTTGTGGCCAAAGAACCCCGCGCGGGGGGCCAACAGGAGTATGCCGACGTTGGCAAACTCGCCCGTCTCCACAAAGGGAGCGAAGCGGATGATTGCGTACTGGCAAGCGACGGCGTTCACGGCAGCGTCCAGAAGTTGTTATGCCTACAGTGGGTGAGCGCATGAAACACAGTGGACGCTCTGGGTCATTCACCAGGCCTGCACGCGAGGCGTGCGCGGACGCCGCGACACAAAAAAGGCATCAAGGTCCTGAGGGTCATTTACAGCTCGCCCTTGAATGCCTTGTCGAGGACGGCGGGAAGCAGGGCGTCCAGCTCCGGCTGGTTGGCTGATTGGGCTTGGCGGATGGCGGCGACCTTGGCTTGGAGGTCGGTGAATTCCCGCTGGTCATCGATACCGGGAACCGGGACGCGGATCCTTTCGAGCTTGGTCAGGCCCAGGGTCCGGTTGCGCCCTGCGCCCCCCGGGGAGGCGTCGCGGACCTGCTCCATGCCTTCAGGTGTCAGAAGGTAAAAGCAGAAAAAGTCGGCAGTCGCGACTTCCGGTCGCGCAACGCAGGTGATAAATCGGTGCGACCCAACACGCCCCGCATCCTCCGGCTTGGCCACTGCAATCGCGCCCTCCCAGGCAAAGACATTGCTGAAGACCAGATCGCCGGGGCGGATGTGAAAGAGCTTCTTGGTACCGACTTCTGATCCTGGCAGCAAGGGTTTATGGAAGGTGCCTCTACCGAAGGAGCGCACCCAAAGCTCCGGGTAGGCCCCATCGAGCTCGATCGGCACCGGGCGGCGGACGATGGGGGCGAACTCGGCGAGCGGGCGGTAGGCGGCACCCTGGATTAGGCGCTGAAAGACGCTGTGCAGCAGGGCCTGGGCGTCGTCCTGGATCTCCTGCCGGCAGCAGTCGGGCTTCTGCGACGCGAGCGGAGATGGCGTCCAGGGTAGCCACGATGCGGCATTGCTCCGGCAGGGGTGGTAACTGGATCGCTTCGGCCAACAAGCTGTTCGGGTGAAGCCGCTCGCGCCTGGCTCCGACGCCCGTGGAATGTCTGGCAAGCTGCTCCCAGGTTGCAGGGCAGCGGAAGTACCAATAGAGGAACTGCGGCAGCACATGGCTGGAGTCGATGTCAAATGTCGGGAACATGTCGTCGAGAAACTTGAGGAACATGATCCAGGTGAGCATGGGCAGCCGGTCCAGGTCGCCGTTCAGGCCCTTGTCCTTGCGCATGACGTTGCGGGCGGACTTGATGATCGATGCGAGTTGCTGGGCGGTGGTCTGGGGCGCGGCGGGCTTCTTGGGAGGCATGGGTCAGAGATCCAGGTACCTGCGCAAACCGTCGTCGAAGGTCTCGACGGGCAGTTGCCTAGCCGCGGCGGTGGCGGCGATCAAGGCATCGACGAAACTTAAGTTGGTAGCGGCATAGATGCCAAGGGCGTGGCGAAGCAGGGGAACCTGCTCGCCGACGATGCCCCGAAACCCCAGAAGTGTTGTCAGGTTCGCCGTGATTTCGACGCGCGGGACCTGGTAGATGCGCTGCATGACATAGACGCACTCGGCGAGGACGGACTCGGGCAGTAAGGCGTGACCGTCGCCCGCACGGACGGTATCGAAGAAGGTCTTGGCCCGGGCATGCAGTTCGGGATGATCCGCCAACAGGTAGCGCAGGACGACATTGGTATCAACGATGTAGGTAGCGGTCACGCAGCTCCGCCTCCCAGGCCGCGTCACGCTCGTTCTCGACGGGCCGACCCTGGGCGTACCGGGCCAGACTGCCGGCGAGGTCGGGGACGGCCTCCAGGCGCACGGCGCCGTTTTCGATCACCAATCGCACGAAATCGGACTGGAGCAGGTCCCGGACCGGCTTGGGTAGGGTAATCTGGCCTTTGCTTGAGACCTTAGCCGTCTTCTCAAACGCGATCATCGCTTTACTTCCGTAATATTGCCTTACCCGCATTCTACGGCATTACTCGCGGTAGAGCAGGTTCTGAAGCTGGCTTACCGCCTGGCGCATGGCGAGTGGTCCGCCGAAAAGGTCGACAATCTCCATGGCGTTGCCACGCGCGGCGATGGGCTTGTTTTTTAAGGCGTGGGGGATCTGGAACTCACCGGGGCCGTGTTCCGTGCACTGGTCGAGCAGGGCGTCGAGGATGCCACGGGCGGCGGCGCTGTACTGGTCGAAAAAGTCGGGGCGGTTTCGCCGCAGGTGGTCGGCCCGCTCCCGGCGGGTGCGCAGGGGGCGCTGGAAGGCGAGGTGACAAAGGATGTCCAGGGGGTCTGCGTCCGGGGTGCCGGCGGCCGCGGACAGGTCCGCAAAACGGATGCCGATCCGCTCAAGGCGCTCCAGCATCTCCTCGCGCTTGATCGGATCCGCCCAGTCGGCGGTCAGGGCTTCCGGGGTACGGAACAGGGTGCGAATCTGGGCGGCGGTGTAGTCGGTGTACTGGATCACGCGGAGTTGGTTGCCCTCGCCGTCCAACTCAAAGACGACATGTCCGATGATCTCCACGGTACCGCCATCGACGTAGTATTTGCTTGGCGGGGGAGGGGGCTCCTTGATCCCGCCGTGGCCCGGGTCCCCGCCATTGCCGCCGTCGTCTAGTTGGCCTTCGGCTTCGTCGTGTCCCGGGCCGGGGTCGGTCGAGTCAGTCGGGTCAAGGGTCTCGATGGCGGTCTCTCGGCCCTGGCCGTCGATCTCGGTCACATCGATCTCGTCCGGATAGCCGTCGAAGTCCGGGTCTGCGAAGCGGGCCGTGGCCGAGCCGGTGTAGTCGATGATGTTGAACCAGGTCTTGCCGTAGTCCTCGCGCAGTCGAGTCCCGCGCCCGATGATCTGCTTGAACTCGGTCAGGGAGTTGATGACCCGCGCGAGAACCACGTTCTTGCATGTGGGGACGTCGACGCCGGTGGTGAGCATCTGGGAAGTGGTGAGGATGACCGGCGTCGTCTGCTCGGGGTCCTGGAAGTTGCTCAAAAAACCCCGGCCCGTGTCACCTTCGTCGGCGGTGACGCGCTCCACATAGTGCGGGTGCCTGGCTACCAGGTCCTGGTTCAAATTGGTCAGGGCCTGGCGCATCGCCGCGGCGTGTTCCTGATCGACGCAGAAGACGATGGTCTTGGCCCAGCGGTCGGTGCGCCGCATGAAATCGGTCAGGTGCTTGGCGATGGCCTGGGTGCGGGCCTTCAGGGCGACGATGCGCTCGAAGTCCTTGGTCTCGTACAACTCATCAGGGATCTCGCGGCCATAGCGGTTGACCTCTTCCCGGCTCGGGCGCCAGCCGGTGGCGTCCGCGTCAGTGACGACCCGGTGGACCCGATAGGGGGCGAGGAAGCCGTCCTCGATGCCCTGCCGCAGGCTGTAGGAGAAGACCGGGTTGCCGAAGTACCGGTAGGTGTCGCGGTTCTCCGCCCGCAGGGGTGTGGCTGTCATGCCGAGCTGATAGGCGGGCTCGAACCACTCCAGGATCTCCCGCCAGTTGCTCTCGTCGCCCGCGCTGCCGCGGTGACACTCATCGACGATGACCAGATCGAAAAAGTCTCGCGGTATCGGCTTCGTTGAGGGACATCCTGTTGCTCCGATGGGACCGCGCCGCGGTCGGGCTATCGCTCCTCGCATCGCGTGAGGATCGGAAACGAACTGAGCAGTCGGTGGGTATAGTACTCGGCCGATCCGCCGTGAACATTTCGCAATGGTCGATCGTGAGTCCGGGTTTCGGCGGATCGGCGGTGAACGAATCTTCGGGTCTGAATGGCGTCGCGGAGGCGTTTGCCCTTGGTTGCCGGTGCGACTAACGTTCGACCATGCCATTTACCGAAGAACAACTGCGCTGTATCGAGCACACGGGCGGCCACAGCCTGACCTACGCGGTGGCCGGCTCGGGCAAGACCCACATGCTGGTCGGGCGGGTGTGCTTCCTGCTGGAGCAGGGCATCCCGAGCGAGCGCGTCCGGGTTCTGGCCTTCAACAAGTCCGCGGCCCGTGAGTTTGCGGATCGGCTGGCCGGCGTGCTCCCCGCGGCGTTCAAGGCCCCCAAGGTCTCGACCTTCCACAGCCTGGGGCTCAGGCTCACTCAGACTTTTCGAGAAGGCGGGCCTGCTGCCGCACCGGCGCCTGGAAGAGAACGAGTCGGTGGAGAAGACGTTCGCCCGCGAGGCGGTCCTGGCGGCGCTCAAGGACGAGGATGCGGACGATTACCCGAGCCAGGACGACCTGGAAGCCTTCCGCGCCTTTGTCGGGACTCGTGAAGTCCGACATCCTCCCGGCCCGCGAGGCATTCAAGGCATTCGGCATTCCCGGGTCCTACGGCTACTTCGTGCGCGCCTTCGAGCACTTCGAGCAGGCCCGCGAGCAGGCCGGCGTGCGGTTCTTCGCTGACCTGCTCGCGGAACCGGTGGCCCTGATGCGGGCCAACCCCCAGGCGCTCGCGATGGTCGCCAACCGGCTCGACGTGGTGGTGGTCGATGAGTTTCAGGATGTCAGCCGCGTCCAGGTCGAATTGCTGCGCCAGCTGATCGGCACCCGGGCGAGCCTCAACGCGGTCGGCGACGACTCCCAGTGCATCTACGCCTGGCGGGGCTCCCGACCCGAGTTCATGGGCGAGGACTTCGATCGGTACTTCCCGGGGGTAACACGCTACACCCTGTCGCGGACCTTCCGCTTCGGGCACCGGGTGTCGCTGGCCGCGGCACTGCTGATCACGAACAACCGCAACCGCATGGATACGCTTTGCGTCTCTGCCCCGTCCACCCCGGACACGCGCATCGACCTCCTCCGGACCACGGCCGTCGGCGACCAATCGCCCGTGGTGAAGGCCATCGAGGACTGGCGGGGCAGCGGTCGGTCGTTGCGCGACGGAGCGGTGCTCGCCCGACTTTGGGCGCAGACCCTCGGGCTCGAACTGGCCCTGATGGAGCGCGATATCCCCTACCACAAACCCAAAGGGGACCTGTTCTCGGTCAAAGAGGTCGTGGGGCTGCTCGGCTGGCTGCGCCTGGCCGCCGGCACCCTGTTCGCGGACGTGCGCGCCCCCGAGTCCCTGCGCGCCATGCTCGCGACGCCGACCCTGTGGCTGCCGGGGAAGGCGGTCGCCGATCTTGCCGACGCGATTGCACGCGCGCCCGCCCGTGCCCGCGACTTGCTCTTCGGCGTGGCCGCAAAGACCAGGAAGTCCTATCAGGCCGCGAAGATCCGCGAACGCGCCGACCTGTTCGGCGAGGTCCCGGGCTGGGGCGATCTGCCCGCGGCGGATGCCCTGCGCCTGTACGCCGCACGCACCGAGCTGGCCACGGTCTTTGCCCGGTCCGCGAGCAGCGAAGCGGCGAGCGAGAAGGAAATCGCCTACCAGACCCTCCTCGGGTGGGCGGTACGCACCCGGGCGGACGTGCGCGGCTTCCTCGCTCGCATGGACGGGCTGCGACTCGCGCGGCAACGTTATGAGACCGGTGGCGACGCGCTGCTCCTGATCAGCATCCACCAGGCGAAGGGCCTGGAGTGGCCCTTCGTCATCGTGTCGGGGTTGGAGGACGGGCAATTTCCCTCCCAACGCTCGGACCCGGAAGAGGAGCGCCGCCTTGCCTATGTTGCGTTCACCCGCGCCAAGGAACGGCTGACGCTCGCGGTCCCCCCAGACGTGCACTTCGACGCCGCCTGGGCGGGCGAGGTGCTACGCGGCCCCGGGGTCTCGCGCACGCCGGCGAGCCGCTTCGTCTTCGAGGCCGAGCTGCGCACGGCCGCGGACCTCGGGGGCGTGATCGCCGCGCGGCTGTCCGGCGCGGACCCCAATGCTCCGCTGCCGGCCGCGCCTGCCGCTGCCGTGGCCCTGTTGAACCGGTATCTGGGAGAGGTCGGGATCGCGGAGCGCTTTGCGCCGCCCGCGGGGTCAGTGCCCGGGGCCGGCGCGCCGGGCGCGCGCCCCTGGGCCCTGCACGATCGTGTTCGCCACCGCGTCTTCGGCGAGGGCTACGTGGTCGGCTTCATCGACCGGGACATCCTCGACATCGACTTCCGCGGGCAGCGCCGATCGATCAAGCTCGGGGTGGTGCCACTGGAGTGGATTCCGTGAGTCGCCGCAATGGTTTCCCGACAGACTCGTCGGTGGTGCGGCTCGCCCCGGCCACGATGGCTCCCAACGGCCTGGCGTTATCCTGTTGGCCGGAACCATGATCAATGCCCTCAGGAGGGATCGATGGACTCTGTCAAGCGGCGCGCATTATTTGATGTCACCCTTGCTGGCGGGGCCGCTCGTTCTATTGGTTGTACCCAGAGTTACTCGCCGCCGGCGAGGCGCAGGCGCAAGGATCGCCGCTCAGGCCAGCCGCTTGGCCGAATAGACGGCTGCTCGATCTTCTGGCGATTGAACATCCCATTGTGCAGGCGGAGGCAAGCATTTTCGCGCCGTACCGCGCTAAGGCATTCAAAAATATCGCGACATCTTATCCAGAGGCCAGTTGTCCAGCATGCTCGCGGAGGAATCCATGGTTGAGCTTTCCCTGACGCTCATGTCTCGTTATTCTGGGGATTTTTTCCCTCAACCTGGCCATCCTGACGTTGGCTCGCCTACTGATGCCCAAGCGCCGGATCGCCACGGCAGCGCCCGCGGCAGCCGATTGCCCCACCGTCCTGGTGCAGCTTCCGCTCTTCAACGAAGGCGAACTGGTCGAGCGCATCCTGGCCGCCGTCATGGCCCTCGATTGGCCCAGGGACCGACTTCAGATTCAGGTCCTGGACGACAGCGTCGACGGCTCGCTCGCTCTGAGCCGGCACGCGGTGGCCGCCCTGCGCAAGGATGGCGTCGAGATTGAGCTCTTGCATCGGGTCGAGCGCACGGCCTTCAAGGCGGGCGCCCTGGCGGCCGGGCTCGAGCGCTCCGACGCGCCCTTCGTCGCCATCTTCGACGCCGATTTCGTCCCGCCGCCGAGCTTTCTGCGCGAGCACGGTCGGCGCCCTGATCGCCCAGCCCGATTGGGCCTATCGTCCAGGCGCGCTGGGCCCATCTCAACCGGGACGAGAGCCTCCTGACACGCATTCAGGCGCGCCTGCTCGACTCGCACTTCGGGGTCGAGCAGGAGGCGCGCTGGCGACTGGGTCTGCCGATCCCTTTCAACGGTACCTGCGGTGTCTGGCGGCGCGCGGCGATCGAGGATGCAGGCGGCTGGGAAGGCGATACCCTGACCGAGGATCTGGATCTGAGTCTGCGCGCCCGCCTGCGAGGCTGGCGCGTCCGGGTTCATGAAGGATCTGACCGTGCCGGGCGTGCTGCCGGTCTCGGCCCGCGCCTGGCGGGTTCAGCAGTTCCGCTGGACCAAGGGCTTCGTGCAGTGTTTCATCAAGCTCATGCCCCTGGTGTGGACGAGCCCCGCGCTCCCGCGGTGGCAGAAGCTGATGGTCAGCCTCCAGACTCGGTCAACCGCTGGCGTTCTCTGCTGGGAACGGCCTGCATCATACTGGGCCTGCCGTTGATCGCTGGAGCGGCGGTGTCAGGCGGGCACCCTGAGCCGGGTGGCGCTGGTCGCCTCGACGCTGGGATTCGCCGCCCCCATCGGCTTCCTCACGCTGGCCGGAAGCCGGGACGGCGCGCGTCAGACGGCGCTGGAAGTCCTTGGTGCCCTGGTCCTGACCAGTGGGCTCCTGCTCTCGAACGCACGCGGCGGTTTGGAGGCCCTGCTCGGCTATCGGACCGAGTTCGTGCGAACGCCCAAGTCACGCTCTTCAGGGCGTCCCACGCAAGGCTCGCTGGAGTTGCGGACTCATGGAGTTGAGCGCCGGGGTCGGGCTGTTTGGTTTCGTTCTGTTGGAGGACCCCGTCGCTCTGATCTATCTGGCGATGGTCATCGGTGGCCTGCTCGGCGTGGGAACCATGCAGATGCTCGATGGACTGGCGCTACCCAGGCCGGTCGGCACGCGACGCTGAGCGGGCGTGCCGTTGTCGATTCAGCAGCTTGAGACCGTCTGGCGTCCGGGCGGGCGCCATGCAGCCGCGGTACCAATCTGGCATACTGTGGGGGCAATGAACGATACCAGCCCCGTACCTGCGACGGCGGAACCCCCAATCGAAGACGCCGAAGAACCTGACAGGCCAGGTTCTGACTCAAACCTTGCCGATAACTCTGCCGCGACGCTCTCCGGGCCTGGCCATCGCCGGCAGGATTGGAGGGCCGGCCGATGAGCGTCTGGGTCATCCTGGTCGTCATCATCCTGATTCTCATCAACGCGCTCTACGTGGCCGCCGAGTTTGCGATCGTCGGCGCACGCGTGACGCGCGTCGAGCAGTTCGCGACCCAGGGCCATCCGCCGGGCCGCCGCGCTGCTGCCAATCCTGCGCGACCCCGACGCGACTGGATCGTTACATCGCCGCCTGTCAGATCGGGATCACGCTCTCCAGTCTGGTGCTCGGCGCCTTCGGGCAGGCGACGATCGGGCTGGCCCTGGGTGCGCTCCTGGTGTCCCACGGCGGGCTCGAACCGATCGGCGCCTATGCGCTGTCGGCCACCGTCGTGCTGGTCGTGCTGTCATCCACTCAGGTCGTGTTCGGCGAGCTGATCCCCAAGACGGTCGCGCTGCAATATCCGGTCGGCACAGCGATCTATACCTATCTGCCGATGCGCTGGTCGCTGACGCTCTATGCACCCCTCATCAGCCTGCTCAACGGGAGCGGCAACCTGGTGCTGCGGCTGGCTTGGGCGCCAACCCGGAGACCAGTCATCGGCATGTGCATGCACCCGCCGAGATCGATCTTCTGATCCGCGAGAGCTGCGCGGGCGGGCTGCTCGAGGTCAAGGACAGCAGTCGTCTGCGCGAGGCGCTTCGGCTGGGCCGTCATACGGTGCGCCAGCTCATGGTGCCACGGCGCCAGATCGCCAGTCTGGATCTGGATGCGCCGCTGCGAGCAACTGTTGGCAGAGATCGACGAGTCGCCGTATACGCGGCTGCTGGTCCATCAGGGCGGATTCGACAATGTGCGCGGTTTTCTGCATGTGAAGGATGTGGCGATGGCGATCGCGCGGTGGGCGTGACCCAGTGGCGCTGGAATCGCTGGTCCGTCCGCTGCTGGCATTGCCGAGCCGGCTGACCATCGATCGGGCGCTCGGCCAGTTGCGCGATCACCGCGCGCGGATCGCCCTGGTGGTCAGCGAGTTCGGCGACGTGGAGGGGCTCATCAGCCTCGAAGACATCATCCGCGAACTGCTCGGCGAGCTCTCCGACGAGTTCAAATCCGGTTCCGACCTGGCCGCCGACGCCACTGCCCGATGGCCGCTGGCGGCTGCCGGGACGCCTGCCGCTCGACGAGGCCATTGAGTGGGCGCAATCCCTCGGTACCCCAGCCTGGGACCCAAGCAAGGCGGAGACCCTGGCCGGCTGGCTGGTGGAACGGCTCGACGCGATTCCGGAGGTCGGTTGTCGTTTCGGCGCCGCCGGTCTCGACTTCGAGATCGAGTCCATGGATGGGGCAGCGATCAACTGGGTGCTGATCCGGATTCCGGAGGCGACGCGGGGAGTTGCGGATGACTGAATTGCTGACTCGTCCTACTGGTCATCATGGCCCTGGTGGCCGTCAATGGGCTCTTCGTCGCCGCCGAGTTCGCCATCATCGGCACCCCGCGCGCGGCCATGGCCGCCCGGGCGGAGGCCGGCGATCTAAGCGCCAGGCGCATCGCCGCCATCCTTGATGATCCGGCCCGTCTCGACCGTTATGTGGCGACCGCGCAGCTCGGCATCACCTTCGCGAGTCTGGGGCTGGGGATGTATGGCGAGCACACTCTGGCGCTGTTCTTCGAGCGCTGGCTGCTTGCGGCCGGACTCACTGGTCTGGCGGTACCGGTCACGGCGCACGGTCTGGCGGCGGTGCTCGCGATCCTGGCCATTACCTATCTGCACATAGTCTTCGGGGAGATGATCCCGAAGGCGCTGGCACTCAGCCAGGCGATGCGCGTCGCCTGGTGGGTCACCCCGCCCATGTTGCTGATCGGACTGGTGCTGTATCCCCTGGTCCGCGGGCTCAATGCGACCGGCAACTCTTTGCTGCGTCTGGTCGGCGTCCAGCGTGGCCGCAGCGCCTCCCATTACCACGCCCAGGACGAACTGGAGTCGCTCGCCCGCGAGAGCCAGGAGAGCGGGCTGCTCAGTGAGGAGAGCGGACGCATTTTTCAGGAGCTTGCCGACTTCAGTCACATCTCCGCCGGCCAGGCGATGGTCCCGCGGGTGCGCACCCATGGCATCCCGAGCAGCGCTACCGATGCCATGCTGCGGGACATCCTGGTGCTTCATCCTCATACCCGCTACCCGGTGTTCACGGGGGATCTTGATCAGATCGTTGGCACTGTTCACATCAAGGACCTGCTCGGCCTGCTGCGCGCCGGGACTGGTCTCGCCCAGGCGGCGGTCCGGGAAACCGCCTACCTGCCGGAGACTGCCACGCTGGATGATGTACTCGCCGCGATGGACCGGGTGCACAATCAGATGATCGTGGTGATGGACGAGCACGGCGGCACCGCGGGTATTCTCACGATCGAGGACATCTGCGCCGAGGCGGTGGGCGATATCGAAGAGGGCGCCGACGATGTCCCGGATGTGTTGCCGGTTGGACTCGACCGCTATCAGGTGCAGGGGACGGTGCGACTGGACACCCTGGGCGCGGTCATAGGCTGGGAACTGGAGCACCCGGAGCTAGACAGCGTCTCCGGCCTGATCCTGAGCGAACTCGGGCGGCCGCCGCTGGTCGGAGACCGCGTCGACTGGGAGGGCCTGAGCTTCGAAGTGAGCCGCCTGTATGGACGCGGCGTGCGCCAGGCGGTCGTGACCCTGGCCAAGCCCGAGCCGACGTCGGACGAACACCCTGACGACCGGCCAGCGGACTGACCAGCGATGCGTTTGACTCCTAATGACTGATGCGTGCTTGATCCGTTTGCTGGCCTTCAGGGCCGCCGCCCCGGGCCGGCGGCTTAGGCGGAACGGGCGCGGCGAATACTGTCCTCGGCGATTCCTCGCCATACTGGTGCTTACCTCCATGACCCCCCGCTTGTCCCGCCTTGCCGCCCGGCTGACCCGGGGTTGCCGCCCTTGGTCTCCAGTCGTCATCCGGGCGCTTGTCCCCCTGCTCGCGGTGCTGCTGGGGAGCAACCCGGTCCTGGGGGCCGACCCGGCTACTGGAGGCCGGGAGGCCATGGCCGATGCCATGTCGCGGATGATGGAGGCCATGGGGGTCTTCGGCGGGGGCGCCGGGACCATGCCCGGGACTCCAGGGATGCCCGGGATGCCCGGGATGCCTGGCATGCCCGGAGGAACCGGGGTGCCCGGTGTTCCGCTGGACCAGGCGGGGGACATGGGCAAACGGATGATGGAGGGGATGAAGGGCCTGCCGGGTGGTGGGGCCATGGTGCCGGGGATGGAGCAACTGCCCTGGGTGGGGGGGGCGCTTGAAGGTCTGTGGGAGGCCGGCGGCGGCGGCCTCCTCATCGTGCAGGGGGTTAACTATCGCCTCTATGCACCCAATGGGGCCTACGTCGACGGGACTATCGAGGTTAGCGGGCAGCGCGTGCGGATGGCCAGCCGCCGGGCCAACTTCAGCCTGGACTTTGAGTACGCTCTCGATCAGGGGCGCCTGGCCATGCGTGACTCACAGGGTCAGGTGTACCTCTACCGCAAACTGGTCTTGGATGGTGGGGGCTGAGGCCCTCAGAGGCTGTGAAAATACCCGTTCTCGACGGGCGAATCCGCGGTTTCCCGTAGGTTGGGCCGACGCAGGAGGCCCAACGATCAGAGGGTTACATTGGCCTTGTCGTTGGGCCTCGTTCCTCGACCCAACCTACGAGGGGTAATTTTCCCAACCTCTCAGCCCAGGGCCAGCCGTCCGGCAACCACCAAGAGCAGGATCCCAAAGCCTCGCTTGAGCAGGGTCACCGGCAGGGCGTGGGCCAGCCGCGCACCCAGGGGTGCGGTGGGCATGCTGGCGACCAGCATCAGGGCTACCCCCGGCCAGTAGACGAAGCCGGTACTCGCCGCCGGCAGACCCGCCCGGCCCCAGCCCACCACCATGAAACCGATGGCCCCGGCGATGGCGATCGGCAGGCCGCAGGCGGCGGAGGTGCCCACGGCCTGGCGCAGGCCGATCCCACAACGGGAGAGGAAAGGGACCGTCAGGGTGCCCCCACCGATCCCGACCAGAGACGACAGTGCGCCGATCCCGCCCCCGACTGCCCACAGGCCCCCGCGACCGGGCAGGGGCCGGGGGGTACTGGGCCGCGCCGGGATCAGCATGCGCAGCCCCACGTAGGTCAGAAAGCCAGCGAACAGCCGTTTGAGCCAGAGTTCCGGCAGGACCCCGGCCAGGGCCGCCCCCGCCCAGGCGCCCAGGACGATCCCGGGGGCCAGGGCGGCCACCAGGTCCCAGCAGACCCCCCCGCGTCGCTGGTGGGCCAGGGTTGAGGCCGCTCCGGTCCCGACGATGGTCGCCAGCGAGGTACCCACCGCCAGGTGAGGGACCCAGTCCCCACCGATCCCGAGGTGGCCGAACAACAGGATCAGGGCCGGCACCATGATGACGCCCCCGCCGACGCCGAAGAGGCCCGCAAGCAGTCCGGAGAGCAGGCCAGTGAGCAGAAAGCCGGCCAGGTCGAGGAGGGGCATGGGGGAGTCCTTCAGCGGGGGTTGGCGATTGGCGTCTGGCACCAACGGGGCGATCCGGTGTGTCGTCATTCCGGCACGGGCCGACGAGGGCCTGAATCCAGGCCAGGGATGTTAACCTGGGGACCACGGCCGCTCGCAGAAGAAAGTCGGGTGAGTTCGCACCCGGGGTAGTCCCCGAGAGTGGCCGCGGCCCCAGTGGGAGCGGGGTCCCAATGTGGAATGGGGTACTCACCCCGTCCCTCACCCTTTTAACCTAGAAGGAGCAGTCAACCGTAAGCTATTTTAGAACAGCGACTTGCGCACAGTTTTTTGGCGACGGGCGCTCTCCCCGGGGGTGATCCGTCAGGCGACGAACTCCCCATTACGCTCAGAGCTGAACGCTGACGGCTGATCGCTGGTTTCGGACGGGCGAATGCCCCGTCCGGCCTGGTGTTTCGCAGGCTCATTGCTAAATCTCAGATGACTGAAGTACAACCATGAAGAATCGCCACGTCTGTATCCTCGGCGGTACCGGCTTCGTCGGTCACCACCTGATCAACGCCCTGTCCGCCGCCGGTTACCAGTGCCGGGTCCCCAGTTCCCAACCCCAGCGGCACCGGGACCTGCAACTGGTGCCGGGCTGCGAGGTCCGGCCCATGGCTGGCTGGGACGTCCCGGTCCTGGCGGAGCAGATGAGCGGCTGTGGGACCCTGATCAACCTGGTTGGTATCCTCAACGAACAGGGCGGGCGGACCTTCGCGGCGACCCATGTGGACCTGGTGGAGCGGGCCCTGCTCGCCGCGGGGGAGGCGGGTGTCACCCGCTACCTGCACATGAGCGCCCTGCACGCTAATGGGGAGGCTGGGCCCAGTGAGTATCTGCGCTCCAAGGGCCGCGGGGAAACGCTGGCCTTCGCGGCCGGTAAACGGGGCCTGGCGGTGACCAGCTTCCGGCCCTCGGTGGTCTTCGGACGCGGGGACAGCTTCTTCAACCGCTTCGCCGCCCTGCTGCGGGTCCTGCCCGGACCCTTCCCCCTGGCCTGCCCCCAGTCCCGCTTCGCCCCGGTCTATGTGGGTGACCTGGCCGCAGCCATGGTGCTCAGCCTGGACTCCGCCGCCACCGTCGGGCAGTCCTACGAACTATGCGGGCCGCGGGTCTTTACCCTGCGGGAGCTGGTGGAGTACACGGGGGCGCGGATCGGTCGGCGGGTACGGGTGATTGGTCTGTCTGACCGGCTCTCATGGCTCCAGGGGCAGGTCTTCCAGTGGTTGCCCGGCAAGCCCTTTACGCTGGACAACTATCGCTCGCTCCAGGTGGACAGTGTCTGCGGTCGCGACGGCCTGGGGGAGCTGGGTATCCCGGCCACGGATATCGAGACGGTGGTCCCCGGGTATCTGGTTTAGAGGCCGCGCTGCCCACATCTGCGTTTACTTGTGGACAAAAACGCATTCTTCCTAGCCAACCAGGTAGCCCCATGAGTCTGCTGCAGCCGACCCGGACCGATTTTCAGGACCCCCAACTGGTCGCCACCCGCGCCGCGTTGGTCCGGGAGCTGCGTGCCTTTTTGCCGGCCGATGGGGTGCTGGAGCAGGAGGAAGAGGTCAGGCCCTATGAGTGCGACGGGCTCTCGGCCTACCGGCAACTGCCCCTGCTGGTCGTCCTGCCGCGCACGGTGCCGGAGGTCCAGCGGGTCTTGCGCCTGTGCCACGAGCGCAGCATTCCCGTGGTGGCCCGGGGGGCGGGGACCGGCCTCTCCGGGGGCGCGTTGCCATTGGGCGACGGCATCGTGCTCAGCCTTGCCCGGTTCAATCGAATCCTGGACCTGGACCCGCTGGCCCGCACGGCCCGGGTGGAGCCCGGCGTGCGTAACCTGGCGATCTCAGAGGCGGCCGCCCCTCATGGCCTCTACTATGCCCCGGACCCCTCCAGCCAGATCGCCTGCACCATCGGCGGCAATGTGGCGGAGAACTCAGGCGGTGTGCACTGCCTGAAATACGGGCTGACGGTCCACAACGTGCTGGCGGTCAAGCTGGTGACCATGGAGGGGGAACTGGTGGAAATCGGCTCAGCGGCCCTGGACTCGGCGGGCTATGACCTGCTGGCCTTGTATATCGGCTCCGAGGGGATGCTGGGGGTCACGGTGGAGGTGACGGTGAAGCTCCTGCCCGTCCCGGAGCGGGCCCAGGCCTTGCTCGCCGCCTATGGCGACGTGGAACTGGCCGGCCAGGCGGTGGGCGAGATCATCGCCGCCGGCATCATCCCCGCGGGGCTGGAGATGATGGACGGGCCGGCCATCCAGGCCGCGGAGGCCTTCGCCCACGCGGGTTACCCCACGGACGCCGCTGCCATCCTGATCTGCGAGATCGACGGCACCGCCGCCGAGGTGACGGAGCTGACCGAGCGGGTGCGCGAGCTGCTGCTCGCCAATGGCGCCACGCAGGTGCGGGTCTCCCAAGACGACGCCGAGCGCCTGCGCTTCTGGAAGGGCCGCAAGTCCGCCTTCCCGGCGGTGGGGCGCATTTCCCCAGACTACTACTGCATGGACGGCACCATCCCCCGCCGCATGCTGCCGGAGGTCCTGCGCCGTACCGCGGAACTGTCCGCCGAGTATGGTTTGCGGGTCGCCAATGTGTTCCACGCCGGGGACGGCAACCTGCACCCCCTGATCCTCTTTGATGCCAATCAGCCTGGCGAGCTGGAGCGGACTGAGGAGTTGGGCGGGCGCCTGCTGGAGCTGTGCGTGGAGGTGGGCGGCACCATCACCGGGGAACATGGCGTGGGCATCGAAAAGATCAACCAGATGTGCGTCCAGTTCAGCCCCCAGGAATTGGCCCAATTCCACGCGGTGAAGGCCGCCTTCGATCCCCTGGCCCTGCTCAACCCCGGCAAGGGCATCCCCACGCCGAGGCGCTGCTCTGAGTACCGCCAGTTGCCGGACCGGGGCCACGACCATGCGCACTCCGGGAGCGCCGGGCACCAGCTCGGCCCGTGACGCTGAAAAATCCCCGCACGACTGCCAAGCCCCCCAACCCCATCGGAGCCCCTCATGCCCAAGAGCCTCGTGATAATCGAGTTCGCTGTCTTCATCGGCGGTGCTGTCTGGTTGCTCTTCTACCAGGCACGCAGCGCCCGACGCAGTTCGGAGCAGCATCAGGCCGAGGCCCAGCAGCGCTTGGAATCCGGCGACGGGGGGAATAAACCACAGACCCCGAGCCTGTGAGCCACGTCATCGTCTGGCGGATGAGAAGCGACTAGGATCAGCGGCGTCTGACCCCAGGAAACGAAACGGAACGACTGGGTTCCCGGCTTTGCCAGGGGATTCAGCAGGGAGCGAGACCCCAGGTCAGCGCCTCGGGTCGTTAAATTCGCAAGAACAAAATCGTTCGCGGTGTTCGTCGGCGAGCCTTGGCGGCGGATATCTTTCGCGTACAAGACGTCGGATTGACCGGAATCGACGACGCGACCGTACTGGAGTGGGCCGCCCGGAATCACCGGGTTTTGCTCATCGACTAGAGAATGCTTGCAGCGTTATTGTCGTTGTCGTTGTCGTAATCGAGGTTATCGTCGCGCCCCGGACTCTCTCGCAACCCAAATTGTATCGCTTCTCCGATTACGACAAAGACAAGGATTACGTTTGTGCTTAACTTGTTCTTGACTCGTTGCTGAGTACCATCGCCGCTTCGCCAATGACCGCATTCGCCATTCCAAGCCCATGTCGGGCGTCTTCGAGGTCTGTCGTAAAGCCCCGCTAAGCTTAGCCATCGAGTAGATCCATTTGCTCGCAACATGCAGTGTGGCAGGCGAGTGGGCGGGGCAGGTTCGGTACTGGCTGCTACGCTAGGCTGGCCGACGAGGCAGGATCGCTGAAAAGTATCCTGGCCCTGATAGCTGATAAGGGTACTGACCCCTATAGACCCTGACCCCTATAGACCGTGGCTATGGGTTATGCGTACATGAGCCGCCGGCCCTTTGGCTTCGGAATGACATCACCGAACTCCAAAGCGGTATCCAGCCATAGTTGAATCGCTTCCTTGGCACTCGCAAGCGCAGCTTCGTATGTGTCGCCGTGAGCGATGCACCCTGGAAGTTCAGGAACTTCTGCTAAATAAGCTTGGTCTTCATCACTCCAGAAAATAATGGTCTCATATTTGAACATCAATCTTCTCCCGCAAGGCGATATTTGATGAGTATAGCGCGAACCTGACGGACCTGATATGGTTTTGCCTTTCCATTATCTTCTTGGAGGTTGATTTTTTCTTCTACGCCATCTTGGCTAGCCGGCCCAATACCGCGCCACGAAATGTCTGAAGTCTAGCACTGAGTTGCGTGCGCGGGATCGGGTCGGCGCTTAGCCAGTTTTTGGGCGATTTTCGGTGGGGTCGGCGCCAAGTGTGCCTCGATGGTGTCCGCGGAAAGATCGGCTCCACAAGCCCATTCTACGAAATACCCGCCATTGTGAATGGCCGCGAACTCTCCACGCTCGCGAAGAGGGAGAAAAACTTCCGACCTGAGATAGGGCTTTACATCGAACAAGCCGGTAGTGCCGTCTTCGGTATCCACAAAGAGCACATGGTCTTCCATGGCGACGACTTCAGCGATTGTCATTGGTCAAGCCCTCGAATTGCGGAAGGTTTTTTGCCGTTTACAGCGAGATCCCAATCTGCCATGAGTTAATCTTCGTGGATCGCTATCCAAGCGACAACCATTTTGTGTTTCTTTGGCGGCAGACTACCCGCCAATAAATCACCTTGAGGGACCGAGTAAACGGCAACCTACCCTTGGAATTCGGCATGTATGTGCGGGTCGTTGTGATTGTCCGTGTCATAGAAGAACATCCGGATCAAGACACCGTAGAACATTGAGATGGTGGGCATCTACTTACGTCCCCGTTTCTCGCGCCCAACGTTAAGGCTGGCGCGCCGCCCGTTGCCGAGCCGTCGCTACGCTCCGGCGAGGCAACGGGCGGTCGCAGCCGAGCCAATCGTTGGGCGAGTTCTCACTGCTAAGCTGAAAAACGCTGCCTATTGCGCGGAGCGGGCGACTCGGCGAATGTCGCCAATCGTGGCGAACGTGGCGGCATCTCCGATCGTCGGATTGAGCTTCCCCGTCGAAAGGCTGCGTGCGCCATGAAAGCTAACATCCCAGCCCGAAACGCGCTCCGAATCTGAGGGCATGCGTGCAATCTTTCTATTATCCCAGGTACCCTTAAGCGAAGCCACCCCGTTGGGCTTGTTAGGATTGACCATAGCAATCACAAAATCAATCCGTCCCTGTCCGGACGGTTTTGCGTCCACTTCCGCTTGCCAAGGCGGGCGCAACTTTACCAGCCCCGCCAAGAAGCGCAATTGGTGCTCTTGGACGTTTTCTACAACGACAGCGTGCTTAAGCATTTGCACCGCGGAAGGTCCCGCTGGAAAAGCCTGCTGAAGAACGAACAGGGCCAATTGACCCTCTAAACCGGCACGCTCGACTACGTGCGACGGGGGACCATCAGTTGTTGGCAGGTCTTTCGTCATGAGTACCGCTTTTGGAATGATGAACGCCTCGGATCGCACTTGATTATTGTGAAAAAATTCGATCAGCATCTCACTCCCCGCGCACTGGAAAACAAAAGCTTTGCCGTTCGGGAAAGAGAGCATTAATCGACTATATTGTTGCCATGGTCCCGACCCCTTAATCTGGCTGAGTTCGTCCACCACCGCCGCCAATTTTGCTTTGTCCAATGGCGCCGGGGCGGTTGATACGTGCGGGCCTCTGTCAGACTCAGGTATACTTTTATCTCTACCAGCGCAGCCGCCGATTAGACCCGTCAAACTTAGCAGTAGTAGCACTGCGAATAGCCGAAAGCGCCGCTTAACTCGCATCTCCATAGAAGCCTCCCCTTGCCCAACGTTAGCAGCAACCCGCGCTCCACTCCGGCCTGGGCGAGAGCGAAGACCGCAGTTTGGCATCGGAGGTGGTGAGTTTTTTGGTCATCCTGTCGTTTAAGTAAGGCGAAAGACAAAACCCCGCTGCTTCTGACTCTAGCGCGATGTTGATTTCCACGAGCTTTGAACCTCCTCTAGGCAAGCTCTTGTTCTGGCGCGCGCGGCGGGATCGGTAGCGTGAAGCGAGATATATGCAATGTTGGCGACGGACGTCTCATTCATTTGGTTGGCAGGCACACCTTTACACGATGACGGGAGTTGTCGCGCCACGGCGTCTGGGTACGCATGTGTCACGATGTCGGCGTATTTCGCGAGTTCCGTAGCGGGCATTTCCTTGATCGGGAGGGCCGTCAGTACGTCCCGGGAATACGCCAAGCCGTACTGGTCGAAGGGACGCCCTTCGATGTTCCGGGGGGCTATAGCGCGGGCCGATTCGATAACTTGAGGAAACGACCAAGATGGAGGTTGGGGAATTGACTCCCGTCCCGACGGGGCAGAAACGTTAGACGCATTCTTGGCCGATTCAACCTGAGTTGGTTCTGCTCCCCGGCAACCACCAATTGCAGATACTAACGCAAAAAGTGAAAATGCGAAAATGAGGCGAAGGTCCCGGTCAATACGAATTGCCATAAGTTCCTCACGATGCCCAACTACTAAGCGTTTATCCGTCGTGCGCGACACACTGATCTCGCGGTCCGGCGCGGCGCCTGACGCGCACGACGGATAAACGTCTGTTGAACTAATCCGATCCCGGCACGGTGCCCGGGGCGGGCTCGATCCGGGCCGGGTATAGGGGATTGTATCCCCTGGATGGGGGCGGCAGGCGCCCGCGGAGGTGTCGCGGTCAGGGTCGGGTAGCAGCGTTGGGGGCGGAAACCGGGCATCCTGGGGGCTCCGAGGGTGGCGTTGAGCGGCGCTTGGGGACCAAGCCTAGCCGATTTCTGGGGTTTCGGGTGAGCGCCATCGCAGGCCGCGGGACGGCCTGTCCGGGCAGGAGGGGGCTCGGCGTGCGGTCAGGGCGGCGAGGGGCAACAGGGTCAGGTCTTGCCTTTTGCTTCCGGCGAGTTAAGCTCTCGGCATGGCTCGCCCCCTTAGATCGGAGGTCCCCCGCGCGCAGCGCCGACCGCCCGCCAAGCCGCTGGCCGAATACGCCGCCCTGCACCCAGACCGGGACGATTGCGGCTGCCTATGCCAGCGGCGATGACACGTTGAAGGAGATCGGCGAGTACTTCGGTCTGCACTACGCGCGGGTCAGCCGCATCGTTCGCGGAGCGAAAAAGGCAAAAGGCAAGACCTGACCCCGTCTCCCGCGAAATACCTCCTTGGAATTGAAACATAGCACCTATGAAGTTCAGCAACGACGCCTCCTTTCCGGGTTTTGATTTCATGAGGCGCTCAGCAACATACTCTACAGTTTGCGAGTCAGTTGAACTTGTTTTTCTGTGATCGGGACTTCGTTCTTCTTCCTCTTTTCTCGCAAGCTGGATTAGGAGTTGTGCGAGCCTGAACTTGTCCCGGTAAGAAAGCTGCTCGCAATGCTTGACGATCTCGTCGTATCCCACAGTTATCCCTCTGGCGCTTGATTTGGCTTGTGTCTAACGTCGAAGCTCACCGGACCCGCGTAGCGCAGCGAAGCGGGTTCCGGTGGAGCGCAACGTTAGGCCAATATACTGTGTGGAATGTCAGGCACCTATAAAGCCGTTACTCGACCTATATGGCTAGTATCAATAGATTGGCGGGATAAATTTCAAGTTCTTCCCATCCGCTCTAAACATATCCCACTTTAGCTCATTGACCACATAATCTTCTCGGTGTTCTGCACCAATTTCGTCAAAAAACATTGGATGAAAACACAATATCGAATTTGGAGAGAAAGGATCATGATCGTTGGAGTTAAAAAAGAATGTGTACGCCACTTCTTGCTTGGATTGAGTTACGGTGGGCTCGGTGTTTTTTTGCTTCGCTGGGAAAATCTTCCGTACGCCAACAACGCCCATGTAGTAAAGTCTACGCAATACCTTAGTTTTGTCCGTTATGTCGCTAGACAGAGAAGAGCCACTTAGAGTGTCCATTAAATCGGATAGAGGCACTACTGTATACACCTTGGAAGCCTGTAACTGCTTAAACAGATTTCGCAGTCTTGGATATTGTTTTTTAAACTCCGGATTAAATTCCTGTCTGATGATATCCCGTGATTGCTCAGCTATCGCCTCTCGAAATATTACCTCACGATCCTCAAACGCTATTCCCCCTTCGAACAGACGCTCTAACAGCTTAAGGATATACATCTGAACCTCTCGGGGCTTCCACAAAGTATGCCTCAGCAAATACAAAAAAGAATCTTCTTTGATGTTTTTTACTGCAGCATTACTAATTGTATCTGGAAACATAAAATACCACGGGGATTTCCCTTCAGGTATCTTTGTGCCAAGGATCGCCGCTATGCGACGGTTTGCGTAGTCAAAAAGCTCCAGTGGCGTCCAATGAAGCATTATTACATTTTTCAATTCTATTCTAGCCCGCTCCCTTAAATCGAGTTCCATGAATTTATCCATCGGTATTGTAATAAGGATATCTAGCCATTCGTAATCCTTTTCTTTCTTTATTTCAGAAACACCAAGTATAAGCCCTTCTAAGATAGCAGACAATACTTGCCGCCTAGCCAAGTAGCTTGCATCATGATCATCTTTTAATTGTTGCAAGTCCTCATAATGCTTGTCATAAAAGTCATCAAAGCGGTCGAACGTTATTAGGATATTCCATTCATTAGATTCAGCATACTTGTTGATTATGCTGCGCGCATTCTTAAAGTCAGTTGTCGGTTTTTCCCTAAACCTACCAAGCAGCCTATTAGTAATTAAAGAAATAAGTTTTGCCCATGCATTACCTACGTAGCTACTGACGGTCTCTTGGATGAGATCTACAATCTCGCCGTAGTTCTCGGTAAGCAACGCATACAAAAAAGCAGTAACATCTTTATCGTCTAGTTGTCCACGAATAGTATTGGTGACTCTAAACAATATATCCCTCTCTTCATTGGAGCAGTTATTTTCATCCAAAAGATGCGTCGCCGCCAAGTAAATGGCAAAATTCTGAAATGCTTTACTCCATGCATGTGAAGAAAGGCGTACGGGGTCTATTAAAGAAGCAAGTTCTGTATACTCGATTTCTGAGTTAATTTCTTTGGCCTTATTGACTAGCTCTGCGCTTATTCTTATATGTGTTCTGAGGTAGAAATTATAGAGACTCGTAATTGGTATATCATCTGCGTCAATTTGGCTCATTGACTTGTATTTAGCACCATGATTGTGAGAGTAACCAAGTAAAATAGCGGTCTTCCCACTTCCCTTACGTCCTACGACGATCGATTTGCCTTTAACCTCGGTTTCATAGTATTCAGATGTGGTTACGAATAGATCATACATTCGCGCCTGGAGTATTTTGTCATCTTCTGCTTTAATGCTGGAAAATGCTTCTTTTAAACCAATCAGTTCTTCTGCTGTAGGAATATAGGTGCCCATCTATTATCCCCTCAATTATTATTACACAGCTACCAATTTGATGCTAAGAGCCTAACGTTTGACTTGTAGGGGCGGCTTGACAGACGCGAAGCGGCTGGCAAGTTGTCCCCTCGATGGAAGGGTTAGGCTCAGTACGGTGCATGCCCATGCAGTTCGTTGGCGAGAGCCTTCAGCTGCGAGGCGATGTTTCCGAAGCGACCCTGTCGCTTGAGCCAAGCGCCACTTGAGGAAAGGTTGCTGATGAATCAATGGCCGCAAGGGCGGCACGCTTGGATACCTGACTCTCGTGGGCCGCGAAGTTTCGCAGCGTGGTTAGTTGCTCAAGCACGTCTTTGTACGCAGCCTTCTTGATTGTGGTGACAAGGTAATGCGCATCAGGGACGAATGACTTGAACGTCTTTATCAGTCCCGATCGGCCTTTGAAGTCAAAGTAGCCAGTGCCAGTGATTAGGAATTCGCACACTTCGTCCGTGAGGTGCTTGGGAAACTTGACATCAGTAGTCGCTTCAAGGGTGGTCGTGTCATTGTTCACCGCGCCCACGAGCACGTCTAGCATCAACCCTTCAAACGCCTTGTAGAGACGAATGATCGCGTAGTTGTGCAGCCATGTGACATGCTCGTCAGACTGACCAACCGAGACTGCGGCAAGGAATGCCGTGATCTCATCGACTTGAGCGTTGAAGTCAGTTGCAGAAAGCTTGACGCTCTTTTTCCTGGGCATGATTGTTTTCCCTGAGCCTCAGCCGTAGGGACGCCGGTTACCCGGCGCCCCCGGCACAGTCCCGGACGTGCAGTTTTCCCGCATCCGGTTCCTCGGTTGTACTCGCTTTCGCGCGAGCAAATTCGGTCATGCGAACACCGGTTGTGCGTCTGACCTCTCGGTGATGCGGGGCCGGGCAATTCCGAGCTTCTGCAAGGTCCGGTTGAATACCGGCCACGTGAAACTCTTGCGCTTGCCGCCGCGCCGGTTCAGCCACTTGAACGCGCACTCGACGGCCATTTGGAAGAAGCACCACAGGCCGCGGGAGTTACCCCGCAGGCCATAGTAATGGTAGTGCCCCAACAACCGTCGATTGAGTCCCTTGATGAACTCCCTGCCCGGCAGATGCCGGTGGCTCTTGATCCAATCCGTAACGCGCGCAATTGCGCCGTGAAGCTTCTTACGCGCGGTACGGCGCATCACCTGCGGCGTCCCGTTCCGATCCGGGAACCAGAACAGTTCGAAGCCAAGGAAGGTGACGCGCCGCCTCATGCTCGGATGAAAGCGGCTAAAACGCAAAACCTGCGTTTTCTCTGGGGCGACGTCGAGGCCGAATTTCTCCAGCCGCTTCGGCAGCACCGTGAAGAACCGCTGTGCATCGTCGCCGTAGCGGAAGGCACAGACGAAATCGTCGGCGTACCGACACAGCAGCACCTCGCCCCGGCAGCGGGGCATCGACGACATGCTCAAACCAGAGGTCCAAGGCGTGGTGCAGGTAGAGGTTAGCCAATACCGGTAGACGATCCCTCCTTGCGGGGTCCCTGTGTCGGGCTGGAGTACCGCTCCATCGGTGTCCAGGATCCCGGCCTTGAGCCATTTGCCGATGAGATCGAGAAAGGCACGGTCGTCAATCCGCAGACTGAGCATCCGCCGCAACCAGTCGTGGTCCATGTGCTCGAAGAAGCCGCGGATGTCGGCTTCCACCACGTAGCCGAACGTGCCGGTCGTCAGCGTCCTGCTGAGGTCGCGGACGGTGTCCTTGGCGCTCTGACCCGGGCGGTAGCCGTGAGAGCAATCGAGGAAATCTTCCTCGTAGATCACCCCCAGCAGTTTGGCACAGGCCAGTTGCACGAGCTTGTCTTCCAGTGCCGGGATACCCAGCGGCCTTTCTGTTCCGTTCTCTTTCGGGATGTAGACGCGCCGGACGAGCTTCGCCCGGTAGCGCCCCGCTTTCACGCGCTCCGCCAATTCGGCGATGTCGCCTTCCAGGTTGGCCCCATAGGTCTCCGCCGTCAGCCCATCGACGCCGCTGGCCGCATCCTTATTCAAGCCATGCCAGCAGTGCATCAACAACTCGGCGTTCACCTCGTGGTAGAGGTTGCGAAAGCGATGGTGTTTGCTCTCTTTTGCTCGATTGGCTATTGCCCGCAGTGAGGTTGGCTCGTGTTTACCCGATCCTGCATGTCCGGCACGAGTTTCCTGTGTGGGCTGCGTACGTCCGTCGGGTCCTTCGCCATGTGGCTGGCTTTCCCAACCTCCGACTACTATGCCCGATAAGACACCTCGCTGGCATCCGGCGGCGAACCGCCTACCTGGTTGCTCCTTGCTCAACGTCTCCACCCGTGCCCACGCTGTTGCCGGGCTCATCACCCTTACGTGTCCCAACACTGACGGTTTCATCATCTCGCTTCATCCAGGCGCCAACGGGGCTTCCCGAGTTCTCCGACGTCTCTCTTTCTGCATACCATGGCCTGAGGACTCCGACGGACCTCCACGCCCAAGCCAGTAAGGGCGCTTCGTATTGTCTTCCCGAACGTTAACGCGGTCGACATCCGCAACAAGCCTATTTCGAAGCTGTACCAGCACTTCAGGGAACGCGATTTCCCCTACGGTCTACAGAATGCTCTGTGTACGCTTGCCCTGCACTATTGTTCGCGGCTTACGCCACTCCGCAGCAGGACCAACACTCGATACGGGCGGGCGGCTAACCCTTACCCGACGGGGACTTTCACCCCGCAAGAGACGCCGAGCTTTGCTCGGCGCGATAACGTTCAGCCGAAGGCGGCGCGCGCCACCCACGGACCCTGAAAACCAGATCGAGCCCTGATGGCGCGCGCTCGCTCTTTGGGCGTTCGTTAGGCATTAGGGCTCTTCGCCGCTGCACGAATTAAGTAAACTGTCACCGGAACTCAGGACCCCGCGCCCGCTTGGCTGCCGGCGCCTTAACGCCGGCGGGCCAAGCGGGCGTCGGAGGTGCCGCAAGGGTTAGGAACGATTCTCGCGTATCGCTACTTTCAACTGTTCCGTAAACTGCTTCGTCGCAGACAGTGGAGCTCGCTTCGTTTGCAGGTGAAGCATATTACGTCTGGTGCTCGCTAGAATTTTCGCAAGTTCTACAAACTCGTTTGCGGCGCGATTTTGGTCAGAAAGAGCGTTGAGCACGCTTTCGCAGTAGGGGCGCATCTTCTTCTCGTTCTGCAAAGGAGGAACCTGTCCTATGAGGGATCTGTACATAAACGCCAAGTGATGCCGATACTTCTTCACCCAAGGCTGAAGTTCACCACGACGAATCAGCTCGTCGATGCTCTTGAATATTCTTGCGGACGTGTAATAGGGCAATGCGCGTGACCATCTTGAAACACCCGAGACCGATAAGATTGCAGCAGTTCCCCGTAGTACCGGTGTGTACTGTGTGGTTCGTCCAAAAAGACTGCGAGAAAGCATTTTAATTGAAACGGCATCGTAACAATCTGATGCCTAAGAACCTCAGTATCGTTGTATTGCCGGCTGCGTCTCTCGTAGTAAAGGCGCGACCTATTCGAGACGTCTAGGTGAGAATAAAATTCCTCTAAGTCCTTATGGAACTGACGGAGCGACTCAAAAGCTTCGATCTTGACCTCGGTTTGCCGGTTCGTTGCCTTTGTGATTTGATTGACGAGATCCAAGTCCTGTGCTTCGATGATCTTTATCGGCAGATACACCGTGTCATTGATGCTTGATCTATTGCGAAAAAGTACGTGACTTGTCTGGCATCCATTGACGATCTGAAAATCCTGGAGTCGGAACGTGTTGCCTACTTGACTTACGGATTTTGCAACAACTGTTATACCATTGTTTAGAACGCCTAGTTTCTGCTGTTCCGTCGGGCTGGAAACTGTCCTTGCGATTTCTTGATTGACAGGGTTCTCTCCCTGGTAATCTCGGACGTTTTCATAGAACAACGATCTTTGAAGGTTGCCTTCGGAATCCACAATTAGTTTGAGATACTCTCCCACTGGGACGACGCCGAGATACGCTTGCCTTACCCCCTGAATCGGTGGGAAAACCGCGTACCTTTGCAGTTCGATCTCCTTTGCAACCTTGCGCTTCAACTCAAGGTAAAAGAGCCTAGCCTTTTCTGCATCCACAGGGTTGAAGCGAACCGCCGAGAAAAGGCGCAAGGACTCTATATCGTCAACCTGGCGCTTTATTCGTCCGGAAAGATAGCCGTCGTCCACCCATTGCCCCGTTGTCACGTAGTACATCGAGGCAGCGGGACCGCTGGAAAATTTGATTGAATTAGAAAATAGGTAGTCTTTGATTTCCCGAAACTCTCCTAGACGTTCATTTTCCTCGTGGGCGGAGTCGTGCGCGAAAAAGTTTTTCACTCCAAAAATGAAATTCCCGATGTCCCCGGAATCGAACTTGGCGCTCGTTTTTGCCTGAATAAAAATAAAATGGATGTCAAGTTGATGCGACGCATTGCAGAAATATTTTGCTGCCTCTAATGATGTCAAGACATGGTCATTAACAGATATTACTATGCCATCTATGCCGGCGTCTTGGCCTCCGCCTGTAGAAAGCTCCTCAATGTCGCCGATCTCCGGGTACAAACGCGAAGCAATACAGTAAATGGAAAAATACTCGAATAGTTCTGTGGCTTCTACGGCATGCAGATCATGCTGGTTCGCAAAATCTTTAAGGTATCCTTCAAGTATCGGGTCTTTCACTGTCAATTTGCTCCGAGGGGCAGTGCCGTTCCTAACGACTAAGCATTTATCCGGCGTGCGCGCCGCACTGATCCGCGGTCGTGGTACGGCGTCGGGCGCGCACGGCGGATAAATGAGTGTTGAACTAATCCGATCCTGGCACGGCGTCCGCGGGCCGGACGGTCACCTACTTAGATAGGGGATTGTATCGCCGCGACCGGGGTCGTGTGTCCCCGCGCGGGGGCGGAACTGGGCAGCGACGGCGGTCGGTCAGGCGCAAACCGGGCATCCGCGAGGCTCCGCAAGGGTTGCAGGGGGGCGATTCAGAGCGAAGTGTAGGCCATTTTCCGGAACCGGGGCGAGCGCGACCGCAGGCCGCGGGCGGCCGGTCCGGCACCGCGGGAGACAACGGTCCTTAGGTGCGCACGGTCATGCGCGTCGCGCTCCGTCACACCGCTGCGGGGCCAGGCGTGCGGTCACCTGCAGCCGGCCGGTGCGGCACTTGGGACAGGGATAGCCGTCGAAGGGCGCCGTCGGCGCGTGCGCTTCGGCAACCGGTGGCGCCGGGGCCGCGAGCGCCGTGCGGATCACGGCCAGTCGCCGTGCCCGGCAGCGGTTGGCGAGAAAGCCGAAGTGGCGCACCCGCATGAAGCCCGTGGGCAGGACATGCAGCAGAAAGCGCCGGATGAGTTCCTCCCCGGTGAGCGTCATGACCTTGCGGCGGTTGCCATCGCGATAGTCCGTGTAGCTCAAGTCCACCGACTCCCCATCGAAGCCCAGCAGGCGGCTATCCGACAGCGCAATCCGATGGCTATAGCGGCCGAGGTAATCGACGACGGTCTCGGTGCGCGCCAGACAGGGCTTGGAGTAGACCACCCACTCGGTGCCCATCAGGGTCTTGAGCACCCGGTCGACCTCCTTGGCGTCGGTGATGCGCGGCAGTCGCCCATCCTCAAAGGCCCGGCGCAGCCGGCTGACCAAGCCGCCGCGAAAGTGCCGCGATAGGGCCCGCACCGGGAACAGATAGGTGCTCTTGGCGGCATGCCAGGTGCCGTCGGCGCCCCAGGCCCCGCCCGGCACCAGACAATGCAGGTGGACATGCCGCACCAGCGTCTGCCCCCAGGTGTGGAGCATCGCCGTCATGCCCAGTTGCCCGTCCAGCCGCTTGGGGTCCGCGCCGAACGCGGACAAGGTGGCCCACACCGTTTCGAACAGCAGGCCATAGATCACCTCGGGGTGAACCTCGACCCAGCCGTTGAGGGTGTCGGGCAGGGTGAAGACCAGATGGTGATAGGTCACCGGCAGCACCGCCGCGCGCTGGCGCGCGCACCAGTCCTGGGAGGCGCGGTGCTGACAGCGCGGGCAATGGCGATCCCGGCAGGCGTGATACAGGATCGGGCGGTCCCCGCACTGGTCGCAGGACAAGGCAAAGCCGCCCAGCGCGGCGGTGCGGCACTCCAGCAGGTGGTGACAGACCTGCCATTGGCGTGGGCTTAAGGGGTGGTCTTCGGCGTAGCCGGCGAGACAGGCATGGATGACCGCTTGCAGGGAGGTGTTAGCCATGGCTCACTCCCAACTGGGCAATGAGATCCAGCGCCCCTTCGCCCTCGGCGGCGCTGGGCAGCCAATGGACATAACGCAGGGTGGTCTGGATGCTGCTGTGGCCCATCAGCCGTTGCAATCGCTCGACCCCGAGTCCGGCCGCCAATTGATGCGTGGCATAGGCGTGACGTAACCCATGAATGCCCCCGGGGGTGGTTACCCCGGCCGCGCGCTTGGCCTGGGTGAAGGCCTTCTGCAGGACGGTGGGCGACAGCGGCTCGCCACCGCGTCCGGCGAACAGCCAGTGGTCGGGGCGATACAAGCGCCAATAGGCGCGTAACTCATCCAACAACGTCGGGGACAGCGGTACCAGCCGATCCTTCGCCCCCTTACCCTGGGTGATGCGCAAGAGCTTACGCTCGCCGTCGATGTCCGCCACGCGTAAGTCCAGCACCTCGCTCAGGCGCAGCCCGCAGCCGTAGCACACCACCAGCATGGCGCGGTAGCGCGGGCTGTCGCAGGCCGCGAGGATGGCCGCGACCTGCGCGCGGGTGAGCAAGCCCGGAATGCGCTGGGGGCGCTTGGGCAGGTCCACCTCCAACTCGACCGCCGGCCAGTCGAGCACCTGCAGATACAGAAAACGAATGCCGTTGTAGGACAGCCGCACACTGGCCGGGGCGAGCCCGCGTTCGACCACCAGGTGCTCGAAGTAGCGCGCGAGGTCGGCGTGGCTGAGGGTATCCGGGGAGCGGCGAGTGAACTTCGCCAAGTCCTGCACCGCGGCGAGATAGCTGTCGTGGGTGCGCGGGGAGAAGCCATGCATCTGCATGGCGGTGATCATGCTCTGACGTAACGGACTCATCATCCAGTCCTCGACAAACGACCCGGAATGGGCCGTTTCGAGTGTGGACGATGGGGAGCAAAGGACGGGGGGAGAACGGCGATGCGGCGCGCCAGTGGATCGGGCCGTCAGGCGCAATCCACGGGCCTTTCAGGAGGGGCTCTGAGAGGCCCCGCGGAGCGGATTAGT
>CAVTDM010000028.1:0-101794 GCA_963733415.1 uncultured Gammaproteobacteria bacterium
TCAACTAGACTTCGGCGGACGAACTACCTCATAAACCGCCTAGTCAAGCAAACCCTCCCAGTTTTTCGATTTTTTGTCAACCACTTCCGAGTGTCATTTTGCCGCAACGTTCGGGTGTTATGCGGCAACTTTGCCGCCTAAACCGCCGGGAGGTGGACGAACTTCCGGATAATCCGGCCCGGCCGGGCGAGACGGAGGAAATACATTCGTAAAAACAAAGGTCCTGAGGATTCGCTCGACCGCGTGTCAGGCGTGTTATGCGGCAATCTTGCCGGATAAGCTTGTTCGTGAAGAAGACGCGGCCGCCTAATCCGGTTCGGCGGCGACCTGAGGTTCGGGGAAAATGGTCAGCCCCTCAGGGGCCTAATGCAACCATGGCACGGGAGTTCCCGATTTATGCGGCGCGCAAGGTGGGCCCTCAGGCGGTCGTTGGGCATCGCCGCTCGGCTCTCGTGGTGGGTTTGGGGCTCGGGGGCACTTGCGTTTTCCTGGATCACTGTCTATTTATACAGTTACCGGAAGATCGAAGAGGAGACCGCCATGACCGTCCCTCCGCCCCCCGCCGCGCCGCCACCCGCGCGCCTGCTCGATCAGGTGCGGGACAAGCTCCGCAAGTTGCATTACAGCCCACGCACGGAAGAGGCGTCTGTGGGCTGGATCAAGCGGTACATCTAGTTTCACGACAAGCGCCATCCCCGGGAGATGGGTGAGGCGGAGGTGGAGCGCTTTCTGTCGGACCTGGCGACCCAGCGCGGGGTGTCGGCGTCGACGCAGAATCAGGCGTTGTGCAGTTTGCTGTTCCTTCGGTAAGGGTGCCAAGGACCGGTTCGTGCCACTACCCTCGGCGTTGATTCCAGGCTTGCGGGAGCAGATCAAGGAGTCTGAGCGGTTGTTGGGGGCTGATCTGGCGGCGGGGTTCGGGGAGGTCTCGATGCCGGAGTCGCTGGTGCGCAAGTATCCGCGGGCGCCGTATGAACTCAAGTGGTGGTATGTGTTCGCGTCGGTCGACCGATCCCGGGACCCGGTCACCGGGCGCATCAAGCGGCATCACATCGATCCCTCGGGGCTGCAAAAGGCGATGCGCGCCGCGGTGCTGCGCGCGGGGATCACCAAGCGGGCCTCGCCGCACAGGTTGCGCCATTGCTTCGCAACTCATCTGTTGGAGGCGGGCTACGACATCCGTACCGTGCAGGAGCTAATGGGCCATCGGGACGTGACGACGACGCAGATTTACACCCATGTGCTCCAGCGCGGCGGGTCGGCGGTGCAGAGCCCGGTGGATGCCTTGTTTGGGGGCGGCGCCCCGGGGCGGAGCGTGGCGGAGACCGTATCCAATCGCGCGCCGCGGGCGGCTTAGCCCCCATCCACAACCCCCCGTACCAGCGCCAGCATATCCTAATAACTCACGCGCCCGCCGTCCCCGGTGCCCTCCAGGAGCCCATCAGCCAGGTCGCGTTTGGCGGCGTGGAGTTTGAGGATGCGCTCCTCGATGGTGTCCTTGGCGACCAGGCGGTAGATGGTGACCGGGCGTTGCGGGAGCCGACGTTGACGCCTCACTCGGATCGAGGCGAGCACGCACCCCGTATGACCATGATAAGCTGGCGGCCATCCGGTGCCATCAATTTTTGGTCCAAGGTGCAGAAAATCCGGGGAAGCCGCTTCACCGTGAGAAGGGCACGATCAAAAGCGATCGCTGTTCCATTCGACTTCAGGCAGACCGGTCTTCAGCGCCGCTCGCACCGTAACGCTTCAGAACACTCGGGCGATGAGCGCACCGTCTGGCTCTGCCACCAGAAGAGGGGGAAACTATGACTTACTGCGTGGGTATACTGCTTGATCAGGGAATGGTCTTCGGGTCCGACTCGCGAACCAATGCCGGTCTCGATAACATCGCCAGCTTCTGCAAGATGTCCGTGTTCGAACGGGCGGGTGACCGGGTCATCGTGCTGCTCAGTTCGGGCAATCTTGCGGGAACGCAGGCGGTGATCAGTCTGTTGAAACAGCGTAGCACGGTGGAAGATACGGTCACCATCTGGAGTGCTAAGACCCTGTTCGATGTCGCGGGTTTGGTCGCGGATGCGATGCGCGACATCGATCGCCGCGACGGCACCTACCTGATCGACAGCGGCGGTTTCAATGCCTCCTTCATACTCGGCGGGCAGATAAAGGGCGAGGCCATGCGGCTGTTCCGTATCTACTCCGAAGGAAACTTCATTGAGGCCGCGCTCGACACGACGTCCTATTTCCAGACCGGCGAGGCAAAGTATGGAAAGCCCATCATCGATCGCGTGATCACACCCGCTACAAGCCTGGCAGACGCTGCGAAATGCGTGCTGGTGTCATTCGATTCGACCATGCGCAGCAACTTATCGGTCGGTATGCCCATCGATCTGATTTGCTACCAACGCGACAGTCTGCAGATTCAGATGCGCCGCCGCTTCGCGGAAGGCGATGCGTATTTCACGGCACTGAGTAGCCAGTGGAGTTCGGGCGTACGCGATGTATTCAGCCGCCTTCCGGGCCCGGAATTGGCGGCCTGAGCAGGGGCGGCGCCGGGTTCGCGAGCGGGGCGATTGCATTCAGCGACTCTGTCATTGCACGGCGGTGCTGCCCTGTGCGCTGGCACTGACGTCAATATCCAAGACTAGATCAAGGTCCTCGATCGGTCACGATTCAAGGGATCGCCGCGACGCCTCTAAGGCGATTGGCCACTCAGGTCGGCGCCGGTGAGAGTGAGCAGGATGTCGGCGTACCAGGCACAATTGAGACCGAGCGATTCATCGAGCTGCATGTCCCGGCCGCCCATTTCCATTTTTGCAGAGTGAACACCGAGCAGCTTCCAGGGCAAGTGTCCGCTCCCTGAGGGGTACCTCATCACGACCGGTGCCCCGCTGGTTCCGCGATGAGTTCGCGCGTCGGTGAGGAAATAGCCCTGACCCTGGAAGCGTAGGCCGAACGACGACGCGATCACGGCTTGCCGCACCACGGGCAAGTGGTGCAGCGTGTCGTGGAAGCCCAGCGGGAAGCCCACCACCAGCAATGGCGTCCCGACCTTGACCTCCTGCAACCGGTGCTGCAAATGTGCCGGTGTGAAGGCCCGTAGCGCCACCGCGGCCGGCATGGCGGCCCGGTCCAATTCGATCGCCGCCACGTCGATCTCCCCCGCGCTATCCCGCCCTTGGTGCCAGATCGCCTTGCCGTTGCGATAAAGCAGTACCGACAGGACGGCCGACCGGGTCAGATTCGCCGCGTCGGTATGCACCTCGATCTCGATCCGATTCGGGAGATGGCCGCTCGGCTTGTCGATCAGCACATGACGGTTGGTGACCAGATAGAGACGCGTGTCGCGTTCAAAGAAGAACCCGCTGGCCCCGGTCAGCATCTGGGTTCCGAAGAAGGTCGAGACGCGGGCAGTCGTCAGCAGCAGGGGCTCGATCATGGCGGTTGTTGTTGGGTTGCGGCTTGCTCTTGCCAGTGCGACGCCGGGCGAGGGTCACGCACTGTAGCGCCGATCGCCTGGGGTTCCCAGCCGGCAGGCGGCAGATGTCAGGGCAATCGCCGCCATTTGGGTGGCGACCCTGTGCCGAGCTGCAGGGTGTCGCAAAGGTACGCTGGGTCTGATCGGACGCGCGCGATCTGCTAAGCCGGTTCCTTTCCACCGTCAGTCGATAGCGCGTCGGCGCACAGATGCGGCAGTGCGAAACCCCGCGATGGATCCTCGATGGCCACGGCGCGAATGATCGGCGCATGCGACCGGACGCCGCCGAACATGGTTGCGAAGGCGACATCGGCCGCGTCCCGCCCGGTGCCGAAGCGCACGAAGCCCATCGGGATTGCCGTGCCGGACGGATCGAAGATGAACCAGCGGTCGCCGACAAAGACCTCGACGTAGGCTTGGAAGTCGGGTGGGCCGAGCACCGGATCGGCACCGTAGTCGGTCCCCGTCGCATAGCGTGCGGGGATGTTGACGGCGCGACACAACGCGATCATCAGGTGCGCAAAGTCGCGGCAGACGCCGACCTGTTCGATCAGGGTGTCAATTGCCGACGTGTTCGAGTTCGAGGAGTGCGGCGTGAAGGAGACGTGCGCGTGCACCCAGTCCCGGATGGCCTGCACGCGACTGTAGCCAGGTCTCAGCTTCCCGAACTCACGGCTGGCCAGATTCACCAGACGGTCCGATTGGCAATAACGGCTGGGATAGAGGTAACCCAGAACCGCTGGTGGAAGCTGGCGTATGGGTACTTCATCGAGCTGCGCCGCCACACCGCGGTGATGCATGAGATCGACGGTCGCGGTGTACGAGAGACCCAGCGGACCGGGTTCGGCATGCACCCTCAGGTACCGGTTGCCGGTACTGGGGTCCGTGTGCATCCATGGCTCGACGGCCTGGCTTAGCGCCAGCCGTTCGGCGGCCAAGCGCTGCCTCGGCGTGTGCGCTGCGTGTATGTTGAACACGAAGTCTGCCCCGGTCTCGGCGACCTCGTAGTGCAACTCGATCTCCAGTTCGATTCGGTTCAAGATCTGGCTTTGGCTGGGAGACAACGAAACTCTCCTCTGGAGCGGTTGTTCGATATGCAAGTGTACCCTTTCTGAAGGCATCGGTGGTCGGAGGGGGACGGAGTGCCTGTCGATAAGCAGTCTTCTATGGAGCGTTTCTAGGCGGCGTTTCGGCGGGCGTGTTCATCATCGTTCCCACGCCGTCTTACCCCCGTTGCATGAACTCCCAGTATTGTTGGCGTTCCTCCGGAGTTAAGCGCCATGTCATCCATATAGAAGGGGCCTTCTGTCGCAGTTGCTCCAAGTATTGCCGGCGTTGCTCCGGCGTCCAGCTGTTAATCATCCCTGGAGGGTTGGGGACGGCTGGGGGGCCAGCGGTCAACGGGGTTGCGGCTGGAGCAACCGCTACCATTGCGGGAGCCGTCGGTGGCGTCTCAGCGGGCGGGTTCATCTTCATCCCCAGGTCGTGCCACCCCCGTTGCATTTGCGCCCAGTATTGTTGGCGATTCTCCGGGGTGAGGCCCCATTTCGTCCACAGACCGCCCACACTCTGTTGCATTCGCTCCCGGTATTTTTGGCGTTCCTCCGGGGTAAAGCCCCATTTCGTCCACAGATCGCCCGCGCTCTTTTTCATTTGGTCCCAGTATTGCTCCCGGTATTGCTGGCGTTGCGCCGCCGTCCAGTTAGGGGCGGTGGCAATCGCGGCGGGAGCGGTCGACTGGGTTTCCACTGGAGCATCCGCGGCCATCGCGAGCGAACCGGAGAGCAATAACCCAAGCGACAGGGCGTAGGTCGCTGTCGTCAGGCGTTTGGTCGTTGACTGCATTGTCATCACTGATCCTCCATAGACATCATAAACAGATCGAAATCCGTTTCAAAAATTTCCTACTCAACGATTCAGTTCTTAATGTAGGTGGCTCGCTGGTTTGTGACGGGCCTATTACTCATCTATAGTCTACGACGGGTTTCTGGCTTGTTCGGTTCGCTAACGAACATTAAGGGAAAGGGCCACGAGGGACGGGGTCAGGTCCTGGACGGGGTCTTGGGTCTTGCGTGTCACCGCTGCGCGGTCTCCCGTATCTGGCTGGTACTCCGCGCCACGAGCACCGGTGGCCGGGGTTATGATCAAGACTCGTGTCACGACCTGGACGCACGCCAAGGACCCCAGTCCCATGCAGACCGACCCCGATCGCCTCATCAGCCCCGACTCGGCCGCGGACGACGACGCCGCGCTGGACCGGGCCATCCGCCCGCGCCACCTGGCGGACTATGTCGGCCAGCCGGCGGTGCGCGAGCAGATGGAGATCTTCATCGGCGCCGCCCGCCGGCGCCGCGAGGCCCTGGACCATGTCCTGATCTTCGGCCCCCCCGGGCTGGGCAAGACCACCCTGGCCCACATCATCGCCCACGAGATGGCAGGTCAACCTGCGCCAGACCTCGGGCCCGGTGCTGGAGAAGCCCGGCGACCTGGCCGCCCTGCTGACCAATCTGGAGGCGGGGGATGTGCTCTTCGTGGACGAGATCCACCGCCTGAGCCCGGTGGTGGAGGAGGTCCTCTACCCGGCCATGGAGGACTATCCAGCTCGACATCATGATCGGGGAGGGACCCGCCGCCCGCTCCATCAAGCTCGACCTGCCGCCCTTCACCCTGGTGGGCGCCACCACCCGCGCCGGGCTCCTGACCTCGCCCCTGCGGGACCGTTTCGGCATCGTCCAGCGTCTGGAGTACTATTCAGCGCGGAGGATCTGGCCACACATCGTGCGCGCGCTCCGCCGACATCCTCGGCATCCAGACCGAGTCGGCCGGGGCGGCCGAGATCGCGCGCCGCTCCCGGGGCACGCCGCGCATCGCCAATCGCCTGCTGCGGCGGGTGCGGGACTTCGCCCAGGTCAAGGCCGACGGGCGCATCACGGTGGCGGTGGCGGACCTGGCGCCTTGCCATGCTCAAGGTGGACGCCCTGGGCTTCGACCACATGGACCGGCGCCTGCTGGCGGCCGTGATCGAGAAGTTCGACGGCGGCCCGGTGGGGGTGGAGAGCCTGGCCGCGGCCATCGGCGAGGAGCGCGGCACCATCGAGGACGTCCTGGAGCCCTATCCTGATCCAGCAGGGGTATCTGATGCGCACCCCCCGCGGGCGCATGGCGACCCAGGCCGCCTACCAGCACCTGGGCCTGCCCGCCCCGGTGCGGCCGGCGGTCAGTCAGGGTCCGGCTATCGCGGACCTGTTTGACAATAGCGAGCATTGAACGGCGGACATGGCTTTAGATGCCTTGGCCAGCAACAATGGTGCATTCAACACGCTTCTGATCCCGAATCTTATGACCATGAAAACCGTCCGGTACATCCGTAACCCGGTCCAATCCGGCAATCCCTGGGAGGCCTGGCGCCTAGGGTGGATGGCCACCGAACTCTGGGCGACCTCCGCCTACAACATCATGAGCCGCACCAATTGGCTGACCACCGCCGACCCCACCCGGGGCGCGGCTCAGCGCGAATGGCATTCCATGTGGAGCGAGAAGGTGTGGGCCGCCATGGAGGTCGCCATGGAGATGCAGCGGGCGGGCTATGACCTCTGGTTCGGGCACTTCGACCCCTGGCGCAGCGGCCAGCGTCTGCTGCAACCCCTGCACCGGCGCACGGTCTCCAACAGCCGCCGGCTGGCGCGGCGGGACCTCGGTGGACACTGAGGCTACTGAGTCAAGGCCAGCACCCCCGCCAACATCACCAGGGAGCCGATGAGCTTGGCGGTGAGATGGGACTCGGCGAAGAACCAGCGGCCGAGCAGGACCGAGAAGACCCCGGCGGTGCGCTTCACGGCCATGACGTAGGAGGCCAGGGTGAGGCTCAGCGCGATCTGGTCGGCAATGCGCATCAGGGCGAACAGGACCCCGAGCAGGAGCAGGGGACGGAACTCCCGGCGCAAGTCCCCCGCGACCAGCTGGGTGTGAAAGCGGTGGTCCCTGAGGGTGAAGAGGACCCAGAGGATCAGTGGGTTGACGATGGCCACCACGACCGAGAACGAGAGTGGGTCGGTCAACTGGATGGCGATGCGCCCGAAGACGCTGGCGGCCGCGAAGCAGGCGGCGGCGATCATGGCCAGGACGCTGCCGGGGTCCAGCAAGAGGCGCTTGTAGGGCAGGTACCAACGAGCCCCAATCTCCCCCAGGCTCAGGATGTAGCCCCCAGCCACCAGCAGGGCGACCCCCACCAGGCCGATGGGGCCGGGTAAGGCCCCGGTCAGGAACCATTCGAAGACGATGGCGAAGCCCGGACTCAGGGTCATCACTGGCCCGACCAGGGAGACCTCGGTGCGGTGCAGGGCGGCGTTCAGGGCCCAACCGCCCAGCCCGGAGATCAACCCGCCCGCCGCCACCGCCGCCAGGTAGTGCGGGTTCTGCCAGGGGAAGTCGTGGTACCAGATCCCCAGCGGCAGGGTGACCACCAGGCTTGCCACGTTCACATAGAGGGTCAGGACCTCGGTTGAGAGCCGGGGGCTCAGATGCTTGGTGACCGCCAGGCGCGAGGCTTGGAAGAAGGCGGAGGCCAGGGCGAACAGGACCCAGAGGTGGGCTAAGGGGGAAAGATCCATTCAGCGATGCGCAGCGCTCGGTGGGACTATTGCAGCTTTGAACCAAGCCCCGGTAGGGAGGCCGACCGATCGGCCCGCCGGGGGTGGCAACTTCCGATCAGGCCCAACCCCGCTCCAGGCCCAGAAAGCGGCGGATCGGTAGGACCGCCAGGTCGGTGTCAGCGCCCAGCCGTCCCTGGTTATAGCGGGCGAAGCGGCGCTGGAACCGGGCGCGATGATGCCATTGTTCGGGGCTATAGGTGCCCCTACCGCGCAGGACGCGCACGCTGGGCACCCCACCCAGGGTCAGCAGCCCGGCCCCGCCGATCCCGGAGAAGAGGCGGGGCTGGATGATCAGATGGACCTCCGGGGCGTCAATCAGCCGACGACCAGGCGCCAGTGGGTGCGGGGCATGGAGATTCAGGGCATAGGCGGGCTGGTTGAGGGTCATCTGATCCATCCGGCGGCGGGGGCCGACTTGGGCGAGGCGGGCGGCGGTCGGGTCCGGGAGACTGCGCAGGACCGTGGCCAGGCGGGTCGAGCCCCGCCCGGGTCCGGGGCGAGTAGGGCAAGTCCGCGAGGCGGGAGAGGATCTCGGCCCCCGGGCGCAGGGGGTGGCGGTGCCAGGGCGCGGGGATATCGCGCCGACCGGTGAAGGCATGGAGCAGGTCCGCGGACAGGTCCGCCAAGAGGCCGTGGACACGGCGGACCAGGTCCTCAAAGGCGGGTTCGGCCAGAACCGCCCAGCCCGGCAAGGCGATCAGGCAGCCCAGGGGCCGCGTGCCGTCCAGCACCGCGGCCGGGTCCGGGCCCAACACCCGCGCGCCCGGCAAGCTCAGGTCTAGCGCGGCCAGGTGTTCGGCGATCAGGTCCGCGCCCAGAAAACTGACCGGGTCCAGAGCCTGGCGGCGCAACTGCCGATCCCCCACCAGGCCCAGGCGCTCGGCCCCAACCAAGGGGATCAGGGCAGGGCGAGGCCAGTAGAGCAGGTGCAGGTGGAACTGCTTGGCCGCCTGAACGCTCTCCCGATCCAGGGTGTGGGGGTCGCAGTTCAGGGCCAGGTGCAGTTCACCCCCGGCTAGACGGAAGTCCCGGATCACCCGTGGGTCTGAGCAGAAGCGCACAAAGTTGAGCCCGGTCCGCCAGAGTGTGCGACCGGTGACTGGTTCCACGTCCATTGGTGTGGACCGGGGCCGGGCCGAGACCTCGGTCAGCATCAGGTCGAACAGGCTGTGGGGCAGGGCCTTATCCACCAGGGCGAGGGACTCCCGGCCCCCGGCGCAGTCGAAGCGCTGGATGGTCCGGCGGGCGAAGCGGATGCCCGGGTCCGGGTGGGTCAGTTCGTCACCGGCGAGTTGATACGCGGGCGGCGGCCCAGGGACTTCCAGGTGGTGCCAGGCCACCAGCAGCCGCTCGATTCCATTCGGATGGAGGCCCGCGAAGGGGTCAGGCGCCATGGGTCTGGGCATTGGCCGGGGTGCGCCGGGTCAGGGGCGCGTTGTGCCCCGCAGATGTCCCCGGTTGGCCTGGAGGTCCCGGACTGCCTCGGCGATCAGGCGGGCGCTGAGCCGTTCAAAGGCCTCAGCCATGGCCGCCGGGGTGTCGGCAGTCACCACCTCCTCCCCGCTGAAGTCCCGACTCGCCACCGGTTCCCGGTTATCGGCCCGCACCAGGGCCAGGTGCAGAGCCGCCGCGACCCGCGGGGGTTGGTCCGTGGGGAGGTGCTCGAAGCGCTGCAACTCGCCGCCAAGGAGGTAGTCGGCCTGAGCCCGCTCCGCCGGGACCACCACGAACTGGAAGACCTCCGCCGTCCTCAGGGCCGTCACCAGGGCCTTGGTCAGGCCCCGGGAGGGCGGTTCTTCCCACAGGAGATCCTCATAGCGTTCGGCGACCAGTGGCTGGTCCCGGTGGCGGTAGACGATGGCGCGCCCCCCCAGGAAACCCCGGGCAGCCAGATCGTTGACCAACAGAATGGCCGGCGCCGGGGCGCCGACCGGGCCCTCCAGGGACACGGGGGCCAGCCGGAAAAAACGGTCCGGCCGGATCGGCGGGGAAGTTCCGCACCCCGTGAGGGTTGCAAGGGTAAGGAGCAGGGACAACAGGGCCGGGAACCGATTCGAGCCCCGGTTTCGACAACTGCCGGAGGACGCCGTGTCCGACTCCGTCACGATGATCCTAAACACTCTGGAGTCCTTGCTGAGGGTCTCAGTTTGGTCGTCCCACGCCGGCGATCTGGGCCAGGTCTTCGGCCGCGAAGTCGATCCCTACCGGGAGCCCGGGGTTGAGGCTGATGGCGTAGCCGACGCCGAGTTTCTCCAGAATCCAACTGAAGTCTGCCACCAGGCCCCCGCCATAGCCCGGGTAGTCCTTGACGAAAGCCTTGGCCCGCTCCGGGCTGGTGAAGAGCACGAGCACTTCGCCCCCGTCCTCACCGGTCAGCTTCAAGGGCTGGGCTGCCTGTTGCGTCTGGAGGCCGCCGATCTGGTGTTTCTCATACACCGGCATGAAGACCTCCGAACCCACCAGGGTCGCGAAGAAGTCCTCCGGGGGGATTCTGACCCTCCTGGGCGGCGATGAGGCGGCGTTCGAGGTCGTTCTGAGGGCTGAAGTCGTCTGGCATGGTCGGGCCTGGTTGGTGATTAGCCTGACAACTCTGGGGGTTGGGTCGCCGATCTCAAGGCGGCGCCCGGCGGCAGGTGTGTCGACCAACGAGGACGGCACCCTGGTGCTTGCGCGTGCCGATCTGCAGTTGCGCTTTTCTCTGGCGGAGATTTACCAGGACGTGGCGCTGGAAGGTTGAAGCAGCGGGTGGGGACTCGAACCACAGGGCTTCGGCCGCATCTAACCGAATCATTCACCGCGGAAACCCCAGTAGCAAATCGATGATCATCAAGACGCCGAACGAGATACCGCCCTCCGAAATCACGCCGCACGGGGTCTGGATGTGTCGGCGGGAACTGCTCAAGGCCGGCTTGGGCCGGCGTCGGTGTGGCGGCCGGGGGCAGGCTCCTCGCGGCTACTCCGGTAGAGGCCGGCTCAGGCGCGCCGATCCCGAATGTCCGCAAGAGCCCGTTGAGCACGGATGAGCCGCCGACCAGCCTAACGGACGTCACCAGTTACAACAACTTCTACGAGTTCGGAACCGATAAGGAGGACCCCAAGGCGAACGCCGGCTCCCTCAGGCCCAGGCCCTGGACGGTCGTCGTGGACGGGGCCTGTGAGGCCCCCGGCGAGATCGGGATCGAGGACATCCTGGCGGGCTTCACCCAGGAGGAACGCATCTATCGTCTGCGTTGCGTGGAGGCTTGGGCCATGGTGGTGCCCTGGGTCGGCTTCCCCCTGGGGGACCTGCTCAAGCGCTTCAAGCCGACCTCCGAGGCCCGTTATGTGGCCTTCGAGACCCTGTTCGACGTGAAGCAGATGCCCGGCCAGCGTCGGGCGGTCCTCGACTGGCCCTATCGGGAGGGCCTGCGCATGGACGAGGCCATGCACCCCCTGACGATCCTGGCCACCGGGCTCTACGGTCAGTTACTGCCGAATCAGAATGGTGCCCCCCTGCGCCTGATCGTGCCCTGGAAGTACGGATTCAAGAGCATCAAGTCCATTGTGCGCATCAGTTTCACGGCGAAGGAGCCCCTGGCCACCTGGAACATGATGCAGCCGGATGAATACGGCTTTTATGCCAACGTGAACCCGGAGGTCGACCACCCCCGCTGGAGTCAGGCGAGCCACCGGATGATCGGCGACGGGCTCTTTGCCAAGAAGCGTAAGACGCTGATGTTCAATGGCTATGCAGACCAGGTGGCGAGCCTCTACGCGGGCATGGATCTGCGCCGTTCGTTTTGATCACCTGAGACGTCCCGGAAACTGAAGTGCCGGCGGTTGGGAGCGGCCTGTAGCCTCGCAGGCCGCGGCATCGCGTTCCGGCCGCCAGTCCCTGGCACATCATGATGGCGGGACCTTTGCGAGACTTAGGCGATTTCTGTCAAATCATGTACCACCTCGCTCGTCTTTTCGCCCGCCTTCCGCGTCACGCTGACAGTCACATAGCCCAACTATGCTCTTGTCGGCGCTCCTCGAAGGCAGACGAAAATCCTTCGCGATCTGGTACATGATTTTCCGGCAATCGCCTTACCTCTGGAAAACCCGATGCCCCGCTTATCTCAGGACTCCGCGATCCGTTACGGCAAGCCCCTGGTCTTCGCCCTGTGCCTGGTGCCCCTGGCCCTGCTGGTTTGGCAGGTCGCGACGAACACGCTCGGTCCGAACGCGGTGGAGGCGGTGCTTCACCGCACCGGTGACTGGGCCCTCCGCCTGCTCCTGGTGACGCTCGCGGTTACACCCGTGCGGCGGCTGACGGGACTCGGCTGGTTGCTGCGCTTCCGGCGGATGCTCGGGCTCTTCGCCTTCTTCTATGTGGTGCTTCACCTTGCGGTCTACCTGGTGTTGGATCGCGCCCTGGTCTGGGACGAGATCGTCACCGACTTGGCAAAGCGGCCCTACATCATGGTCGGCTTTGCCGCCTTCGTGCTGCTCGTGCCCCTGGCGGTGACCTCAACCCGTGGCTGGGTGCGCCGGCTCGGGCGCCGCTGGCAGCTGCTCCACCGGTCCGTCTACCTGATCGCGGTCCTGGGCGTGCTGCACTTCCTTTGGCTGGTCAAGGCAGACCTTCTGGAGCCCCTCATCTATGCCGCCATTCTTGCCGTCCTGCTAGCCTTCCGGATGCCCTTGGCGCGGTGGGTCGGTGGCGGATCCGCGGTGGGTTCGGAACCAGTCCCACACCGGATTCGATGATCCGCGCGGCCGTCACCGCCGATCGCTTCGGGTTATGATCCCGACCCTGCCGCACCGCCTCTCAAACCGTCAGGGAATCAACCATGCTCGTCCTTCGCGGCGCCCCGGCGCTTTCTGACTTTCGTCTCAGCAAGCTCCAGGGCCGCCTGACCGCCGCCCTGGGACAGTCCGCGGCCCTCTATGCGGAATTCCTCCACCTTGCGGACCTGGCGCGCCCCCTGGAGGACCCGGAACGGGCCATCCTGGAGCGCCTGCTCCGCTATGGCCCCAGCCGGCAGGCCCAGGCCCCGGTCGGTCGGCTGATCCTGGTGGTCCCCCGCCCCGGGACCATCTCCCCCTGGTCGTCCAAGGCGACTGACATCGCCCACAACTGCGGGCTCGGTGCGGTGCAGCGACTGGAACGGGGTATCGCTTACTATCTGGATGCGGACGGGTCAGGACTGTCGGCCGCGTACCTGGAGCAGGCGGCGGCCCTGCTCCACGATCGCATGACCCAGTCGGTTCTGTTCGACCTGGCCGACGCCAGCCGGCTCTTTGAGCACGCGCAGCCGGGTCCCCTGACGCGCGTGGGCCTGCGGGCGGGGGGCCGGGCGGCGCTCGTCGAGGCCAACGGAGCCCTGGGGCTCGCCCTGTCCGACGATGAGATCGACTATCTCACGGAAAGCTTCGCCGCTTTGGACCGGGACCCGACCGACGTTGAGCTGATGATGTTCGCCCAGGCTAACTCGGAGCACTGCCGGCACAAGATCTTCAACGCGGACTGGACCATTGACGGCGTGCCCCAGGACCAGTCCTTGTTCCGCATGATCCGCCACACGACCGAATGCACCCCGGGCGGGGTCCTCTCGGCCTACCAGGACAACGCCGCGGTGATCACGGGTTGGGACGGCCTGCGCTTCCTGCCGGACCCCCAGACCCAGGTGTACGGGGTCCACGAGGAGCCCATCCACATCCTGATGAAGGTGGAGACCCACAACCACCCCACCGCGATTGCCCCGGACCCAGGAGCGGCCACCGGGTCCGGCGGCGAGATCCGGGACGAGGGGGCCACGGGGCTCGGGGCCAAGCCGAAAGCGGGGCTGACCGGCTTCTCAGTCTCCAACCTGCGTATTCCCGGCTTCGAGCAGCCCTGGGAACAGGACCATGGCCGCCCCGACCGTCTCTGCTCGGCACTGGACATCATGCTGGAGGGACCCATCGGCGCCGCCGCCTTCAACAACGAATTCGGTCGGCCCAACCTGACCGGCTATTTCCGAACCTATGAACAGGCCGTTCCGGGGCCGGGTGGTGCCCCCGAACTGCGGGGCTACCACAAGCCCATCATGCTCGCCGGGGGCCTCGGCAACATCCGTCCCGAGCACGTCGCCAAGCGGCCCTTCCCGCCCGGGACGCCCCTGGTGGTACTGGGCGGTCCGGCCATGCTGATCGGACTGGGGGGCGGGGCGGCCTCCAGCATGACCTCGGGTGCGTCCGCGGAGGACCTGGACTTTGCCTCAGTCCAGCGGGCCAACCCGGAGATGCAGCGCCGCTGTCAGGAGGTCATCGACCGCTGTTGGGCGCGTGGGGAGGCCAACCCCATCCTCTTTATCCACGACGTGGGCGCCGGTGGTCTCTCCAACGCCCTGCCCGAACTGGTCCATGACGGCGGCCGGGGCGGGCGCTTCGAGCTACGCCGGGTGCCCAACGCGGAGCCGGGTCTGACGCCCATGGAAATCTGGTCCAACGAGGCCCAGGAGCGTTATGTGCTGGCCATCGCCGCAGACCAGTTGGCGAACTTTGAGGCCATCTGCGAGCGGGAGCGCTGTCCCTATGCGGTCGTTGGAGAGGCGGTTGCGGAGGCCCAGCTCACGCTGACGGACAGCCACTTCGGGGACGCCCCCATCGACATGCCCATGCAACTGCTGTTCGGCAAGCCGCCGCGGATGCACCGGCAGGTGCTGCGGGGCACTCCGCCCCGGGTGCCGCTCAACCTGGCGGCCATCCACCTGGATGAGGCCATCGCCCGGGTCCTGGCCCTGCCGACCGTGGCCGATAAGAGCTTCCTCATCACCATCGGTGACCGAAGCATCACCGGCCTGGTGGCCCGGGACCAGATGGTGGGTCCCTGGCAGGTGCCAGTGGCCGATTGCGCCGTGACCGCCAGTGACTACCGGGGCTTCACCGGAGAGGCCATGGCCCTTGGTGAGCGCACACCCCTCGCGCTGCTGGACGCCCCTGCGGCCGGGCGCATGGCGGTGGCGGAGGCCGTTACTAACCTCGCCGCGGCATCCATTGGAAGCCTCTCCGACATCCGCCTCTCGGCCAACTGGATGGCCGCCGCCGGTCACCCTGGCGAAGACGCCCGGCTCTATGACACGGTGCGTGCCGTCGGGATCGCGCTGTGCCCGGCGCTCGGCATCGCCATCCCGGTGGGCAAGGACTCCATGAGCATGAAGACGGTCTGGTCCGGGCCGGACGGCGACTCCCGGGCCATGACCGCGCCCCTGTCCCTGATCGTCTCCGCCTTCGCACCGGTGACGAACATCCGTGCCACCCTCACCCCCCAGTTGCGCACGGACCGGGGTGATACGGACCTGATCCTCATTGACCTGGGGCAGGGCAAAAACCGGTTGGGCGGCTCCTGTCTTGCCCAGGTCTACGGACAGCTGGGTGACCCGGCAGTCGACGGGGTCCCCGACCTGGACACCCCGGACCTGCTCAAGCGCTTCTTCGCCGCCATCCAGGAGTTGAACCGCGAGGGGCTGCTGCTGGCCTACCATGACCGGTCCGACGGCGGGCTCTTTGTCACGCTCTGCGAGATGGCGTTCGCCGGGCGCTGCGGGGTGGACGTGGACCTGGCGTTAGTGGGGCCGGATGACCTTGCGGCCCTCTTCGCCGAGGAGTTGGGGGCCGTTATCCAGGTTTGTCACGCGGACACCGACGAGGTCTTGCAAATCCTCGCCCAACACGGCCTGGAAGAGTTAAGCCCCGTCATCGGGACCCTGGACGAGGGCGGCGCCATTCGGCTGCGCCGCCACGGCGAGGTCCGTTATTGCGGCAACCGCGCCGGGCTTCAGGCCGCCTGGTCCGAGACCAGCTTCCGCATGCAAGCCCTGCGTGACCACCCGGACTGCGCCGCGGAGTCCTATGAGCGCATCAGCGACCCGGACCCGGGCCTCAGTGCCAGCTTGCGCTTCGACCCGGAAGACGACCTCAGCTTCCCCTATCTGGAACGGGGCGCCCGGCCGGCCATCGCCATCCTGCGGGACCAGGGCGTCAACGGCCAACTGGAGATGGCCGCCGCCTTCCATGCCGCCGGCTTCGCATGCGTCGACGTGCACCTGTCGGATGTCATCGCCGGACGGGTGGATCTTCGCGCCTTCAGGGGGCTCGCGGCCTGCGGGGGCTTCTCCTACGGGGACGTCTTGGGCGCCGGGGAGGGCTGGGCCAAGACCATCCTTTTCAACCCCCGTGCCCGGGACCAGTTCCAGGCCTTCTTCGCGCGGCCAGAGACCTTCGCCCTGGGAGTCTGCAACGGCTGCCAGATGCTCTCCAACCTCCATGAGTTGATTCCCGGGGCCGACCATTGGCCGCGCTTCGTGCGCAACCGCTCGGAGCAGTTCGAGGCCCGCACCCTGCTGGTGGAGGTCCTGCCCACCCCCAGCATCCTCCTGGCCGGGATGGCGGGCAGCCGTATGCCCATCGCCGTGGCCCACGGGGAGGGGCGGGCCGAGTTCCGTGACGACGGGCACCTGGAGGCCGCCCGGGCCAGCGTTGCAGTGCGCTACCTGGAGAACGACGGTCGGGTTGCCCAGGCCTACCCGGCCAACCCCAACGGCTCGCCCGAGGGGATTGCGGGCCTCACCAGCCTGGACGGCCGTGTCACCATCATGATGCCCCACCCGGAGCGGGTCTTCCGCAGCGTCCAGCACTCCTGGCACCCGGACGACTGGGGCGCGGACGGCCCCTGGCTGCGGCTCTTCCGCAATGCGCGGGTGTGGGTGGATTGACGCTGGAAGCGCTCGGCGTCAGGGATTTAACCCCGCCCTTGACGTTGCTGTGCCAGGCAGTGGCACCGGGGCGCCTGCGTTCCCTGGACCTGCACTTCGCTCGCTGGCTGGGGGACCTGGTGGGGGAGGCCACCGGCCCGCGCCTCTTGGCCGCGGCCCTGGCGAGCCGGCAGGTGGGGGAGGGCGCCGTGTGTCTGGACCTGCCCGCCCTGGCGGGCCGAGCGCCTTTCCCGGATCTTCCGGGGCTCCTGACCCCGAGTCTGGACCGCTGGCGGGCGGACCTCCTGGCCTGGGGCGCGGTGCAGACTGCGGACGAGGCCCTGGCGACCGGTGCGCCCTCGCCCCTGGTCCTGGACCGCGCGGACCGACTCTACCTGGGGCGCTATTGGCACTTCGAGCGGGCTGTCGCCCAGGCCATCGGGGAGCGGGCGGCGGCCTGGGCGGCGGGGGTTGATCGGCGGCGCCTGGCGGCGGGCCTCAGTCGGCTCTTTCCGGCCTCGGTCGACGGCGCGACTGACTGGCAGCGGGTGGCGGCGGCCATCGCCGTGCTGCGGCCGCTGTGTGTGATCTCCGGGGGGCCGGGGACCGGCAAGACCCGTACCGTCACCGCCTGTCTCGCCCTGCTGGTCGATCAAGCCGGCGCCCAGAACAAAACGCTGCGGATCGGGCTCGCCGCGCCCACTGGCAAGGCGGCCGCGCGGCTTACAGAGTCGATCCGCCAGGCCAAGGCCGCGCTCTTGGAGTCCGGGGCACTGGAGCTCGCCACCGCTGCGGCGATCCCGGAGGCGGCCCTGACCCTGCACCGCCTGCTCGGTACCCGACCCGGACGGGTCGCGCCCCGCCACGGACCGGACAATCCCTTGCACCTGGACCTCCTGGTGGTGGATGAGGCCTCCATGCTGGACCTGCCCCTGGCGGCCCGGTTGCTGGCTGCCCTGCCCGCGGGGTGTCGGCTGATCCTGCTGGGGGATCGGGACCAGCTTGCCTCGGTCCAGGCCGGGGCGGTATTGGCGGATTTGTGCGGTCGCGGCTGGGAGCCGGCTGGATCGCCGGCCCAGGTGGCGGCCCTCATCGAGGTTGGGGCGGTCGGTGGGGCCCTCGGTGGGACGGTTCGCGAGGGTGCTTCCTTGCCGCGCGTCGCTGCGGCCAACACCACGGGCCTCGGGGATTCGGTGGCCCTGTTACGCCGCAGTTATCGGTTCCGGCCGGACAGCGGTATCCAGGCCCTGGCCGCCGCCATTCAGCGTGGGGATGGTCCCGGGGCAGTGGCGGCTGCGGACGCCGGGCGGGTGGACGCCTCTCGACTGGACCTGGACGCCCCCGGTCTTGCCGTCTGGATTGCCCGCTTTGTGGTACCCCGGCACCGGGCAGTGCTGGCGGCGACCGATCCGGCCGCGGCCTTGGCCGCTCTGGGGCGGTACCGGGTGCTGTGTGCCGTGCATGATGGCCCCTTCGGTCTGCAGACCCTCAACCGACTGGCCGAGCAGGCCCTGGCCGGCGCCGGGCTGATCCGCCCGGCGGGCGGACGCTATGCGGGGCGGCCCTTGTTGGTGACCGCCAACGACTATGACCTGCGGCTTTTCAATGGAGACGTCGGGCTCCTGCTGCCGGACCCGGCAGCCGAGGGCGAACTACGGGCCTGGTTTGAGACCGCGGAGGGCCTGCGATCGCTCTCTCCCCATCGGTTGCCGGCGGTGGTGACCCTGTTTGCCATGACGGTTCACAAGAGCCAGGGGTCTGAGTTCGATGAGGTGGCCCTGGTCCTCCCACTCCATGACAGCCGGGTCCTGACCCGGGAGCTGATATACACGGGCGTCACTCGGGCGCGCCATCAGCTGACCCTGGTGGCAGGGGCCGAGCGGCTGGCGGCCGCCGTGCAGCGGCGGCTAGCACGTTCCTCCGGTCTCTATGACGCCCTATGGGCAGGGGTGGTGCCGGAGGGACTCTCCTCTGAAGATCCGTTGACCGCAATTTAGCGCAAATAGCAGGCCCGCAAAGGGTGTGACAGCCCGCCCTGCGACTTGCCACGGTTCCCTGGCGGCTTGGCCTCAGCGTAGATTCTTCTTATATGACGGAATGACAGCGTTTCTGGCCTTGGAAAAGTTGGCGAACTCCATGGTCACGCTTGCCAGTTCCACCCCCGTGAAGTCCGCATCGGTGACATCCGCCCGATGCAGGATGGCGCCCCCCAGGACGGCGTTGGTGAAGTCCACCCCGGTCAGGTTGGCATGACGGAAATTGGTGTCCTGGGCGGAGCAGTTGCGCAGGCGCGCCCCGCGCAGGTCCGCGCCCTCGAAGTTCGCCAGGTTGACGACGGTGAAGCCCCCGGGAAATGCACTGGTGAGGTCCGCATCGTGCAGGCTGGCGCGCACCAGGTTGGCGTCGTTCAGGTGACAGTCCCGCAGATCCGCATTACACAGGTTGGTTTCCCGCAGGTTGGTTCGGATGAAAAGTGCCTTCGGGGCGATCAGGTGACACAGGTTGCTGCCGTTGAAGTCGGCACCGCGCAGGTCCGCGTGGCTCAGGTTTGCCTGTTTAAGGTCGGCGTAGCGTGCCTCCACATTACGCAGGTCCGCGCGTGTGAGATTGGCCTGAGTCAGGGTGGCGCCGCTCAGCAGGGCGGCCCGGGAGGGGTGCTCGGCGCCGAGGCGGGCACGCGTCAGATTGGCACCGGTGAGGTCGGCATCTTTGAGGTGGGCCCCGACGAGGATCGCGTCTGTCAGATTGGCCCCGCTCAGATCCGCCTGCACCAGGTCGCTGGACTCCAGGTTGGCACCGGTGAGGTCCACGCCCCGTAGGTCCGCGTGGTCGAGGCGCATGTCTCTCAGGTCAGCCCCGATCAGGGACCCCGCCTCGATGGTTCCCAGAATCTCGCCCGTCTCTCGATGTTTGATCGTGATCATGTTTGCCTCAGCGCGGTGTTAACGGTCGCAAATCTATCAGAAGCAGGCATTCCCCGGAGGGCGGTGATCAGGTCGACGGTGCATCGACAGCCCGGGCGCCGGTCGCTACCATCCGTCCGCGAGCCCGTGCGCCCCTGGGAAAAAGTAGCGGGCAAAAGACCAACCACAAGCGACAGACCACTGTCACACACCACCCAAGGAGCCCTATGAAGATCGAGACCCTGGCCATTCATGCCGGTTTTGCCCCGGACCCCACCACCAAGTCCGTGGCCACGCCCATTTACCAGACCACCAGCTACGCCTTCGATGATACCCAGCACGGGGCGGACCTGTTTGACCTTAAGGTAGCAGGCAACATCTACACTCGCATGATGAACCCCACCAGCGACGTGCTGGAGCAGCGGGTAGCGGCCATGGAGGGCGGGGTGGGGGCCCTGGCACTGGCCTCCGGCATGGCGGCGGTGACCTACTCGCTCTTCACGATCGCCCAGGCCGGGGACAATATCGTCGCCGTGTCCACCCTCTACGGCGGTACCTACAACCTCTTTGCCCATACCCTGCCGCGTCTCGGCATCCAGGTGCGCTTTGCCGCCCCCAATGACGTCGCCGGCATGGCCGCCCAGATCGACGCCAAGACCAAGGCGGTCTTTGTGGAGTCCATCGGCAACCCGGCCGGCAATGTGGCGGACCTGACCGCTATCGCCGACATGGCCCATGCCCACGGCGTCCCGGTGATCGTGGACAACACGGTGCCGAGTCCCTACCTGTGCCGGCCCTTCGAGCACGGGTGCGACATCGTGGTCCATGCGCTGACCAAGTACATGGGCGGCCATGGCACCACCATCGGTGGCGTGCTGGTGGACTCAGGCAAGTTCCCCTGGGCCCAGCATGCGGACCGGTTCCCCATGTTGAACGTGCCGGACGTGTCTTACCACGGCGTCGTGTACACGGAGGCCCTGGGCCCGGCGGCCTATATCGGCCGGGCCCGGGTCGTGCCCCTGCGCAACATGGGCGCGGCCATTTCCCCGTTTAACAGCTTCCTGATCCTGCAGGGGATCGAGACCCTGCATGTGCGTATGGACCGCCACTGCGAAAACGCCCTGACGGTGGCCCACTACCTCAAGGGTCACCCCAAGGTCGAATGGGTGCGCTATGCCGGCCTGCCCGACAGCCCGGATTACCCCCTGGTGCAGCGCTACATGGACGGTGCCAAGGCCAGTTCTATCCTCTCCTTCGGGATCAAGGGCGGCGCCGCGGCGGGGGCGCAGTTCATCGACGCCCTGAAGCTGGCGGTGCGTCTGGTCAACATCGGCGACGCCAAGACCCTGGCCTGCCACCCGGCCAGCACCACCCACCGCCAGCTCTCCCCCGAGGAACTGGCCCGCGCCGGGGTCTCTCAGGACCTGGTGCGGCTATCCATCGGAATCGAGCACGTGGACGATATCATTGCCGACCTGGATCAGGCCCTCGCGGCGGCGGGGTAACAAAGAGAACGCCTGACCCGCGGGTTCTCCACTCGGATCGCTGGTGGAGTTCGCGGCCGCGGTACTTGCGGACGCCTGAGTCCAGACGGACCCTGAGCGTTGGGCCGGGCAGTCAACAGATGAGAGATCATGACAGGGGAGGCGAACGATGAGCGACCTGAGCCGGCTGTATGAGCAGGACTTCCCCGCCTGGAGCGCGCAAACCATCGCGCTCCTCAGCCAAGCCCGCTTCGGGGAGTTGGACCTGGATCATCTGGTAGAGGAGTTGGGCAACATGGGCAAGCGCGAGCGGGGCGAACTGGTCAACCGGCTGCGGGTGCTGCTGGCCGATCTGCTCAAGTGGCAATTCCAATATCGACGGCTCAGCGCCCGCTGGGCAGAAATCGAAGGGAAGACCTGGCGTAACTCCATCCTCGAACAACGGGCGGCCTTGCGTTACCTCCTGGAGCAGAACCACTGGCTCCAGGGGGTCCTGGACGATGCCATCGCGGAGTCCTATCCCCAGGCCGTCGAACTGGCGGCAGATCAAACGGAACTGACCCCAGGGGTCTTTCCGCGGGACTGTCCCTTCAGCCAGGCGCAGATACTGGAGCGAGACTATTACTTGCCGTGGGCGTAATCCATCACCCTGTAAAGCGAACGTCGAATCTACGCCATCTCCGCCCCCTGCGGCTCTACCCAAGGGCGGCGGTTTCCACCCAGTTTCCATGAAAGCCCAGGGGGAGCCCGTGGGGTAGGGGCAGCACCGCCTGCACGGCCAGGTCCTCATCGCGCAGGATGACCAGAATCCGTGCGCCCGGTCTGGGCGCGATAGATCAGGGTCAGTATCCAGACCGCCCCGTCGCACCCTGGGACCGGGATCGGCTCCCCGGGGAGGTCCGGGGCAAACTCCCGCACACGCTCCTCACCACTTCCAGTGTCCAGACGCTGGATGCAGGTCAGGTAGGGTGCCCGGCGGTCCGGGGGTGCCCCCAGACTGTAGATGATGGGCGGGGTGCCGTCGCGGGTTTCGGGGGTCATCCGTGGCAGTTCGGCGCCGCGATCGCTCAGGGCTTCCGTCCGGCAGGTGCGGCTGCCCGGGTCCAGGAGCAGTCGCTCCAGGCGCGGCATGACCGCGGGTCCGTCGTCGGCGAACAGGGACTCCAGCCGGTCGAAGGCCGGGTATTCCGGGTAACGGACCACGTCCAGGACCAGGGTGCCGTCCTCCCGGTCATGGCCCTGGGCGATGTGGAAAACGAAGCCGGGGCCGGCCTCCAGGTGGATGGCCGGGCCGCCGTCCCGGGGGATCAACAGGGCCTCCAGGGGCCGATCCGTGGCGATTTTGAGCGAGGCCACCGGACTGGCAAGGCCGAGAATGGCGCGCGGAATGTCGAAATCCGCGTGGGGCAGCAGAAACACCAGATAACGCCCGGTCAACGCGAAGTCGTGGACGAAGCTCAGGCGCTCCAGTTCGTGGACCCGGGGTTGGCCAAGCGCGCCGTCTGCAGCCACCCGGTAGAGGATCAGGCGACTCCTGGCGCCGAAGATCATGCCGAAGTTGTAGAGGTCCCCCGTGTCCGCGTCGAGATGGGGGTGGGCCGAGAAAGGCAGGTATGGGGCCAGTGCGCGCTCTATCCGGGAGAAGGGGTTGCGCAGCCGGCCGTCGAAGTCCTCCGTGCCGAGGGTCTCAAGGGTTCGCGGATCCAACCGGTGCGGCAGTCCGCCCTCCCACAGGGCCAACAGTCGGCCGCCGTGCCAGATCACGTTGGTGTTGGCCGTGTTCTTGAAATTCAGGCGCAGCAGGTTGGCGAAGAGTCCCCCGGGGCGATTGGTGCCGAAGCCGCGGAACAGGATCCGCCCCGCCGCCTCTTCGGCCACGAAACCGCGGGTGCGGACGAACCGATTGGTGTAGTGCACCTGGCCCTGATCGAAGGCGAGGCGGACGATGTGTCCGTCCCCGTCGAAGGGGTGCCCATAGGGGACACCGCCCCGCTCCAGCCGGCCGGGTCCGTTGCGGAACAGGACCCCCGCCAGGTCAGGGGGCACCGAGCCCAGGGCGCAGGGTAGGGTCAGATCGCTGTATTCGGTCGCCACTGTCCGGTTGGCGGCGGCGATGGTCTGCAACATCTCGGTGCTAGAGGGTCGGGCGGTCATGGTGGGAAGGGCACTTGGAACGGCATGGGGAGTTTCTACCATGGCCGGGGTCACCCGGTCCCACTGAAATAGGCAATGTTCGTGGGTGAATAAGATGGCGCGCGAAGTACCCGGACCGGCGATTTGCAGCGGGTCACTGGGCGGATTCTGCTGCCCAAGGGCGGCACGCGGTAGCGGTTCCGCCACTTGCGTATCGAATCTGCCAGCGCACGTCGGGCGGAACTCCGATAGGAGGTTCCGCCAATTGCCGAGAGGGGCCGTGCCGGATCGCTATTCCGACCTGTATCGGGAGGCGGCATCCCGATTGGCGCTGGAATGGCGGATCGCCCTGCGGGCATCCACCCTGCGCATGGTGCGACACCGACGGCGACGGCACCGGTGACACCGCCGATCTGGACGATGACGGCGACGGCGAGGACGAGATTGGCGTCTACCGCCCAAGCGAGCTGAGGTTTTATCTGGACGCGAACGGGAGCAACAGCCTGACGGCGGACGACCTGACCAGCAGTCCCTTCGGCGCGAGCGGGGATAAGCCCTTGTCCGGGCGCTGGTAACGTGCGAGACGGCTAGATCTTGAGCCCCAGGGCCAGGCCGGCGATGAAGGAGGCGCTGCTGGAGAGGTTGTTGCCGATGAAGTCCAGGAAGGCGCTGCCGTTGACGGCGAGCCAGTCGGCCCAGGTGTCGTAGCGGACCTCCATGCCGGACCAGTCGATGTGCGCGATCCCGGCGTATTGGAGCCCGAAGATGCCGAGCAGGATCAGGCCCATCACGACCAGGGCGATCTTGAAGGCGACCTTCAGCGCGTAGCCAACCGCAAGGCCGACCATAAAGGAGAAGCCGAGCTTGAGAAAGAATGCCTCGTTGAAGAGGCTATCGGCAGTGGCCTCGGCAGGCGCTGCGGCAGGCTGTGGATACCCCGCAGCGGTCTGGAGTCCACCGAGCAGGGCGGCCGGTGTCAGGGCGAGGGCGGATATCCAGCGGTTCAGACGGGGCATGACGGGATCGGCTCTCAGCGGAAGTTAGGGGTATTATCCTGGAAAAGGCGGTCAGGGGTCAGCTATCAGCCGTTCGCCTACCGCGCAATAAAAAGGCCCCGCGGTGCGGGGCCTCTTTATTGCGCGATAAAATTTATTGCGCGATAGGGCGGCGGCTCAGGCGATGGTGGAGGCCTCTGACTGGGTCTCGCCCTTGTTGTCCTTCCAGGAGACTTCGACCGCGTCACCCACCGCGCCGCCGATGAACTTGTAAGAGAGATAGGGGTTCTTGGAGACGCCGCCGGTCCAGGCGCAGGTGAGCACGACCTGATCCTTCCACTTGCAGATCACCTCCTCGATGAAGTGGGCCGGGACCAGTTCATTGGTCTTGGAGTCCTTGCGCAACCCGGTCTCCATGGGGTGGTTCATCAGACACTTGACCACGGTCTCATTGCCTTCGAGCTTGGCGCGTACCTTGATATCAGACATGTTCGGTGACCTCTCGCGGGGTGTTGAAATTGGTTCGGGAAAGCGCGCTTAGCCGCCGCAGCCGCCGATGGTGACCTTCACTTCTTTCGCATTGCTGAAGAGCTTGTCGCCCTGCTTGACGACCGCCACCACGTCGGCGGTCTTCGCCATCTTGATGCGGGTGGAGACGAAGGGCATGCCGGCAGCTCCCAGCGCGAAGTAGGCGATAACGGGAGTGTTGTTACCCGCGGCGATGATGGTGATTGAGCTGATGTCAGACAGGGTGGTCTCCACTGTCACCGGCACCACGGCGCCGTTTTCGGCGATATCCGGGGCCTTGATCACGACCGCATCATTGGTCTCCATGGCGTCAGTGCCCAGCAGGCTCTTGAGACCAGTGGCGACGTCCTTGGCCTCGAAGGCAGCGCTGTTCCAATCGGCCAGGACCAGGCGTGGGGAAAGCAATCCGGCGGCGACCGCGACCCCGACGGAGCCGGCGGCCATGGAGCCCTTGAGCAGGATTCTGCGTGTTGCATCGATCATGTAACGATCTCCTCATCGAGCATCAGTGGGTGGTTGGGGCTAGGGTGCGCCGCAGGGCCGGATGGCGGTTCGCGGCCGCGGCAGTTAGGAACAGGTGTCGGTAATTCGGGGGTGCCGGACGGGGATGTGGCAGCCCGGTGACGATCCCGCCTGCCGCTGGGCCGGGACCCAAGGTCGAATGCGCGGTCCCGGTGGGTTCGACATTGGCTCTGGCTTCATCGCTGGCGCTGCCGGGGACACGTTACCCGATGTCATCATGGCCGGGAATTGCAGTGGGCCGCACAGCACCGCGTGTCCTCCTCTCTGGTAACGCTGTCTGGTGGTTCTTACCCGCCCTCTGGTGGGACGGCTCGGTCAGCGCAGCGCCTGTCGGTTGCCCGCGTACCCAGGCCGGCAAAGCCGACCAGACCACTAGCTTACCGCACTCAAGTTGGACTTGAAACCGTCATTCCCTAACGGTTGGCGCCAGGTCCGGGTGCGGTGTGGCCCGCGGCGCTGAACCCGAACGAGTCTCGTCCGCGCTTTTTCGCGTCGCGCTCTTCCTCTTTCATGCTGTCGAGCAGGACCTGCATCTGGGCCGCGTCCTGGTACTTGATACCAGGCTGGCGCAGGGCGAACTCCAACTGCTTGATGGCCGGCTCCAGGTCGCCCTCCGCGTAGAGCTTCTCGGCGTGATAACGGTAGGTGGCGGCCTTGTCCCCGGCCCTGGTCGCCGCCTGGGTCAGGAGTTCGTAGAGCAGGGCGTTACCCGGGCGCTGGCGGGCCACGATCTTGAGTTCCTCCAGGGCCGGACGCGGTTGCCCCGCGGCCAACAGGGCCTCGGCGTGGGCGGTGCGCAGGGCCCAGCTTCCGGGAGACAGATTCACCGCCTGCCGCAGATGGTCCAAGGCCTGTCCGCTGAGGCCCTGGCGTTGGTCGATCTGAGCCGCGAGCACAATGAACTCGGCCAGGCTGGGTTGGGCGGCCAACAGCTTGGTTGTCTCGGCCTTGGCCTCGTCGAGCCGATCTGAGCGCAGCAGGGCCAGGGCATAGCCGTAGCGCTCAGCGGTCTCGTTGCTGAACCGGCCTTCCCGCAGGGACGCCCTGAAGCTTTCCAGAGACTGCTCCGGACGCTTGTAAGCGCGCTCCCGCAGGCGGGCTCGGGCGAGCAGGAAGCCCAGGCTGTCGGGTCGCTGGCGGGTGCCGTATTCCCCGGCCCGACCCAGGGCATCGCCGATCCGGTTGGTGTTGACCGGGTGCGTGCGCAGGAACTCCGGGACACTGCTCTCGGAGACCCGGCTCGCCTTGGACAACTTTTCAAAGAACCCGGCCATGGCGTAGGGATCGCGGCCGGCCCCCGCCAGGGTCGCAATGCCGATGCGGTCGGCCTCCTTCTCGTTTTCCCGGGTGAAGTTGATCTGGCGCTGGATTGCTGCCGCCTGGATGCCGGCCAGGGCCGCCGCTCCCGCATCCGCGGACACCTGGGCACCCAGGATCGCCGCTGCCACCATCAGGGCCGTGGTGGGGATGCTGAGCTTGCCCTGGTCCTCAAAGCCGCGCATCAGGTGGCGTTGGGTGACGTGGGCGATCTCATGGGCCATGACCGCCGCCAGTTCGTCCTCGCTCTGGGCGGCCATGATCAGTCCACTGATAGACGCCGATGTGGCCGCCGGGTCCCGCGAAGGCGTTGACCACCGGCTGATCGATCAGGAAGAAGCTGAAGCTCCCCCCGGCGCTCTTGTCCGCGGTGACCAACTCGTTGCCCAGCGATTCCAGGTACGCGGTCAACAGGGGGTCGTCCGATACCGGCAGGGCGGCGCGTACCTGGCGCATGAAGAGCTTGCCCAGGCGGGCTTCGGCGCCGGTGCCCATCACCGCGTCCGATGAGGTGCCAATGTCAGGGAGTTCCAACTGGCCGGCGCGCGTGGGCGCCGTCGGCAGGGGACCCCCGGCGAGGGTGAGGGCGACCGCGAGACTGAGCGCGAGGCGGCGGCGCCCGTTGGTTTTGTTGCAGTGGTTCATGGTCGACTCAGAGGCGGCGAGGGGGCACAAGTTCCCGTCCAAACGCGCTGGATATTTTGCGCCCTAATTATGGATGAGCTGGGGCGGCAGTGCGCGATAACCGGGGATCATCATCACAGTGGTCAGTGGCCAGTGGTCAGCGGTCAGTGTTGGCAGGAAACTGCAGGCTTGCGGGTCAGGTGCCAAGGGGCGACGGGTCAAGTGTGAGCCACTGGTCCAGGGGCGGCAGCTCCGCTCTGGCCACGGCGGCGATATGCCCCGGCGCGGGGATGCAGTGCCGGACCTGGGGCGGGCGGGCGCCGGGGGCGCGGGGGCGGAAGAGACCCCGGCCGTCGGCCTTCGCGTCCGCCTCCAGGGCGGTCCAGGCGCGGTAGAAGTAGGCCAGGCGGCCGGTCTCGGGCGTCTCCATCAGGGCGCGGACCTGGTCCGGTGCGAACATGCGCCGGGCCACGGCGTCCAGATCCCGGCGCGGGAGGACCCATTCGCAGTCGATGCCGACCTCGGTGCCGCCGGAGATTGCCACCAGTGCCAGGTCCGCGGTGGTCGTGAGGTTGAATTCAAACCATCCGTCGCCTTGCACGACTGCCGGCTTGCCGGCCGGGCCATGGATAAACTCCAGGGCCTGAGGCGGGCAACCGAGGTACAGGCCCAGGATGCGCCGCAGCCCGGCATGGGCGCGGATGTAACGCTCCCGATAGCCGGCATGCGTCATGCCCCGGACGCGCCGCTGCTGGCGGTCGCCAAGCAGTCCCAGGCAGCTGTCCAGATTCTCGCCCTGATCATCTGCGCGGACCTGCCAGAGGTGGAGACCGCCGGGGGGGAGGGCGGGGGCCGCCGCGGCGGGCTGCCAGTGCAGCGCATCGGGATCGGTAGCTGGGTTGCGATTCATTGGTGGCGGGTGCGCTCTTGAGTGCTGATGGGAGTGCTGATGGGCCTTTTTACCAAATCCTGATGTTCTTATAATCCCCCGCACCAACAGACCTTGACCAGCGCGGTTCGGGTAGTGCCGCGGGGAGACAGAGTGCAGACCCTTGACTTACCGAAGGTCGTGGCGCGGGTCGAGGCGGTCTGCAGCAAGGGCTGCCGCCAGGTCCGTGCGGACATCGCTACCCTGGAGCGGGGCGAGGATCTGCCCGAGACCTGGAACCTTAACCCCGCGGAGCGCCAGGAGCTTCTCGCTGAGCTCCGGGCCATCATGGCCGTGTACGGCGACACCTGCCGCCTGGGCTGATCCATTCGGCCGGTCGCGGTAACAGAGTCGAACAGCCGTTTCCTTATCGCGATCATCCGCGTTTTTCGCGGAGTGATTCACTTTTCTCCTCCCTTTCCATTGCCGCTCCACCCCATTTTCCCGCAGGACCGCCCGCCCCATGCAGACCATTACCGAGACCATCAGCCAGGAACTCAAGGCCCGCCCCGCGCAGGTAGAGGCGGCCATCCGGCTGTTGGACGAGGGTGCGACCGTGCCCTTCATCGCCCGCTATCGCAAGGAGGCCACCGATGGCCTGGATGACACCCAACTGCGTCACCTGGAGGAACGCCTGGTCTATCTGCGGGACCTCAACGAGCGGCGGGCCACGGTGCTGGCCAGTATTGACGAACAAGGCAAACTGACGCCGGAACTGCGCGGCGAGATTGAGGCCGCGGACACCAAGCAGCGGCTCGAAGACCTCTATCTCCCCTACAAACCCAAGCGCCGAACCAAGGCCCAGATCGCCCGGGAGGCGGGGCTCGAACCCCTGGCCGACGGCTTGCTCGCCGATCCCACCCAGGACCCGCCCATGGCGGCCGCGGCCTACCTGGACACGGGCAAGGGCGTGGCCGATGTGGCCGCCGCCCTGGAGGGCGCACGCCAGATCCTGATGGAGCGCTTCGCCGAGGACCCGGAACTCACTGGCCGGCTCCGTGACCGTCTGTGGGAGCAGGGTATCCTGGTCTCCCAGGTGGTTGCCGGCAAGGAGCAGGAGGGAAACAAGTTCTCTGACTATTTCGACTACCGGGAGTCCATCGCCAAGGTCCCCTCGCACCGCGCCCTGGCGCTGTTTCGCGGGCGTAATCAGGGCGTGCTGAACCTCGAACTCCTGTCCGGGGACGGTGAGGACCCGGATGCCCCCTATCGCGCCCAGATCGCCGCGCGCTTCGGCATCCGCCAACAGGGACGGGCGGCGGACGACTGGCTGACCGAGACGGTGCGCAAGACCTGGCGGATCAAACTGCTGACCCGCCTGGACCTGGACCTGAAAGGCCGGGTGCTGGAGGCGGCAGAGGAGGAAGCGATCCGGGTCTTCGGCCTGAATCTCAAGGCCCTGCTGCTCGCCGCCCCTGCCGGGCGTCTGCCTACCCTGGGCCTGGACCCGGGCCTGCGTACGGGGGTCAAGGTGGCGATCGTCGACTCCACCGGCCGGGTCGCCGCCACCGACGTCATCTACCCCCATCAACCCAAGAACCAGTGGGATGCCTCCATCGCCCGGCTGGCCGTGCTGTGTGAGACCCACCAGGTGCGGCTCATCAGTATCGGCAACGGTACTGCCTCCCGGGAGACTGATAAGCTCGCCCGGGAACTGATCAAGCGCCATCCGGCCCTGGGCCTGCGGTCCCTGGTGGTGAGTGAGGCCGGGGCCTCGGTCTATTCGGCGTCCGAGTTTGCCTCCAAGGAACTCCCCGGCATGGATGTGTCCCTGCGCGGCGCCGTCTCCATCGCCCGCCGGCTCCAGGATCCCCTGGCCGAGCTGGTCAAGATCGAGCCCAAGGCCATCGGCGTTGGCCAATACCAGCACGACGTCAATCAGACCCGTCTGGCCCGCACCCTGGAGGCGGTGGTGGAGGATTGCGTGAACGCCGTGGGCGTGGACCTCAACACCGCCTCCGTGCCCCTGCTGACCCAGGTCTCGGGACTCAATCGGGGCCTGGCCGAGCACATCGTCGCCTTCCGGGAGGCCAACGGGGCCTTCGCCAACCGCAAGCGCCTCATGGCGGTGCCGCGTTTCGGCGAGAAGGCCTTCCAGCAGAGCGCCGGCTTCCTGCGCGTGCCGGACGGGGACGAGCCCCTGGACGCCTCCGCCGTCCACCCGGAGGCCTATCCGGTGGTGCGGCGCATCTGCGAGCGGGCAGGGAAGGGCATCCATGACTTGATCGGCGATGTCGCTACCTTGCGGCGCTTGGAGCCCAAGGAGTTCATCGACGAGCGTTTTGGTCTGCCGACGGTCCAGGACATCCTGAGCGAACTCCAGAAGCCCGGCCGGGACCCCCGCCCGGAGTTCAAGGCGGCCGAATTCAGAGAAGGCGTGGAGACCCTGAAGGACCTGGAACCGGGCATGATCCTGGAGGGCGCGGTGACCAACGTCACAAACTTTGGCGCCTTCGTGGATATCGGTGTTCACCAGGACGGGTTGGTGCACATCTCCATGCTCGCCGACCGCTTTGTCAAGGATCCCCACGAGGTGGTCAAGTCCGGTGACCTGGTCAAGGTCAAGGTCCTGGAGGTTGACCTGCCCCGCAAGCGCATCGCGCTGAGCATGCGGCTGAGCGAGCCGACGCAGCCGCGTGGCGGTGACACGGGCGGTGAGCGTCTAGACCGCGGTGCACCACGCCGGGATCAGCCCCGCCAGCAGGAACAACCGCGCCGTCCGCGGGATGACCGGCGTCCGCCCGCCCAGCGCCAGCCCGCCGAACAGCAGCCACCGGCCAACAGTGCCTTCGCCGCCGCCTTTGAGAGGGCAAAGAAGGGCGAATAATCATGCCAGTTGGCCTTGCCACCCCGGGGCATGTAACCCCTCCGCGGGCGTGGCCCGTGGCCGTAAGGGGCCGCTCCCAGGACGCGACCGGGTGACTTTCAGGGTCAACAGCATGTTCCGGCTGGATCGCCCCCGGATTGCGCTCCGCTCCATCCGGGCTATGTGGCTGACGGCTGAACGCTGACCGCGGTTTAACCGGCCCGTTCCCGCAGGAGCTTCACCTGGAAGAGGGTGTTGCGCTCCTCTTCTTCCAGGGCGGACTGGATGAAGTGAATGGTCCGCCGATAGAGGGGAATGATGTTGTACTTGAGCGCATTGACCCGTTTCTGGGCCTTGCGTTGCTCTTCCATTAGCCGGTGCAGGGCAATCTCTACCTCGCCCAGTCGCGCCAGGACCACGGCGGCATTGGCCAGGTTGTCGCGGGTGGTGTCGAAGCTGGCGTCAGTGCCGAGCAGGCCAACGGGTTTCAGCGGACGCCGCTCGGCCGTCACAGAAGGGTATTCAACGCCCAGGGCTCGGCGGGGGAGTATGTCCACTTTCAGTGCGGGTTCCGCCCCGAGGGACGCCTGTCGGATGCTTCGGCTGCCCATCCGCAGATGGGTCAGACTCAGGCAGCGGAAGGCCTCGATAAGGGCCTGCTGCGCCTCCGCGCGCAGCCGTCGGTAGTCCCCGATGCGCTCATAGACCAGGCGGGTCAGGAGTTCCCGCTTGCGCTCCAGGAGGTCATGACCCTCTTCCAGGAATTTAACCTGCTTCTTGAGCTTGAGCAGGGTGTTCTTGGTGGGCGGGACCTTGATCAGTTGTTGGGCCATGGGGGAAGCGGCTCGTGGTTAGGGTCCAGAGGCTGGTGATTGGGATCGGCCCAGGCGGCGCGTTCGGCCAGGCAGTCTGCTCCACCCTCTTCGAACTCACGGCAGATCAGGGGGCGTTGTTCGTAGATGCGGCAGCGCAGGGTGTCGCGGTCGAGGGCGGCGCACCAGCCGTCCGGCAGGCGGTCCATCGAGGGGACGCCCCCGGGGTTAGGGCGGGTGTAGCGGCGGGGGACACCGGTCTCGGTGATACACAGGACCTCCAGCCGGCAGCAGACGGCCGCGCAGTGGTCGCAGGTGGCCGCCATCCGCGGATCGGGTGGCGTGGGTGAGTCGTCGAGTACTTGCGGCATGGAGGTATTGGGCTTCCGCGGCGCTGTAGACGAACGCGACCCGGTGCGAGCATCCAGGTGTTGCGACCCGACGGTCGGCTAACGCGGTCTATTGGTTTCTGATGCCAACCGTTCGATCGGCCTAGGCCTCGCCCGGCCAGAAGCCCTCATCCAACACCTGCTCGACGGTGTACGAGCACGCCTGTGGGACGCTTGAGTCGGGCATGCCGGTTTCGTTGATCGCGTTTTGACGTGCGAGCTTATACCGGTCGGCGACCAATTCGGGGACGCGATTGCGCAGGCTTGGACTCTCCTTGAGCAGCTCATGGATGGCGTCTCGCGCGTTGTAGATCGATCCGCGCCAACTGCTGCTGCGATGCAGGGGCTGAAACTGCCACTTGAGCAGGTGCACCAGCAGCACGGCGATGTGGCTCCCGACGGCTCGCTACGCCCCATGTCTTCCAGCTCCCCGGCGATATTGACGATGTCGGCCTCCGAGAAACGGCCTTGGCGCAGCAGTCGGGCGTTCTCGAACAGCCACCGGCTGAAGTCGGTCTCATAGAGATCGGTGACCGGCGCGGGCGGTGAGGTCTGGTGGGCCAGGGCCATGATCGATGCTCTCAAGGATTGCGGATAGATGTTCGGACTATAGCCGTCCCGGTTTGCATGGACCAACCGGCGTGCCGCGCCGCTCGCTAATCACTTCCCGTGTAGTACTTGGCCAGGTCCGTCTCCTTCATGCGCGTGAGTTGATCCCGGGGGAATGCGCTCATCAGCTCCCAGGCCAGGTTCAGGGTGGCCTCGATGGAGCGGTCCTCGGACTCGCCTTGGCCCACAAAGCGCTGGTCGAAGGCGTCGGCGAAGGCGAGGAAGCGGCGGTCGCGCTCGGAGAGTTCATCTGCGCCGATGATGGAGGCGAGGTTGCGGGTCTCCTGGGCGCGGGCATAGAGGGCGTAGATCTGGGCCGATACCCGGGGGTGGTCCTCGCGGGTGTCGTCCTTGCCGATGCCGTCCTTCATCAGGCGCGACAGGCTGGGGGAGATATGCACGGGCGGATAGACACCCTGATTGTGCAGTTCCCGGGAGAGCACGATCTGGCCCTCCGTGATATAGCCGGTCAGGTCCGGGATGGGGTGAGTGATATCGTCCGAGGGCATGGAGACGACGGGCATCATGGTGATGGAGCCGTGGCGTTCATGGATACGCCCGCAGCGTTCATAGATCTCGGCGAGGTCTGAATAGAGATAGCCCGGATAACCCTTACGCGCCGGCACGTCGCCCTTGGCGGTGGCGACCTCCCGCAGGGCCTCGGCGTAGTAAGTCATGTCGGTCATGACCACCAACACATGGCGGTCTAAGTCATAGGCCAGGTATTCGGCGGCCGTGAGTGCAGTGCGGGGCAGGGTGAGACGCTCCACCGGCGGGTCGTCCGCCAGATTGATGAACATGACCACGTTGCGTAGCACGCCGGAGGACGCGAACTCGTCCCGAAAGAATTTGGCGTCCGCATAGGAGACACCCATGGCGGCGAAGACGATGGAGAAACTGGTGTCCTCATCCTTCAGCTTGGCCTGACGGACGATCTGGGCAGCGAGCCGGTTATGGGGCAGGCCGGAGCCGGAGAAGATCGGCAGCTTCTGGCCCCGCACCAGGCTGTTCAGGCCATCGATGGTGGAGATGCCGGTCTGGATGAATTCCCGCGGGTAGGTGCGGGCGGCAGGGTTAATGGCGGAGCCCGCCACCGGTCGGCGCAGGTTGGAAAGGATGGGCGGACGGCCGTCCCGGGGCGCCCCCAGGCCGTCGAACTCGCGGCCCAGGAGCTCCGGCGAGAGGGCGATCTCCACCGGCTCGTCCAGGAAACGGACCCAGGTCTGGTCCAGGTCCATGTCCTCGGTCCCCTCGAAGACCAGGATCAGCACCTCGTTATCCGCGGCCCGAATGACCTGGCCGTTGCGTACGCCGCCCTGGTAGTCCTCGATCCGTACCCGGTCGCCGAAGGCCACCGCGGGGGCGTCCTTGACCACCAGCAGGCCGCCGCGGGCCTGCGTCGCCGTCCGGTATTCTTTGATACTCATGCGCTTTCGCCTTGTTTGGCATACTCGAGGCGGATCCCCGCCCATGGCCGCGTTCACTTCTGCCCGGAAGGCCTGGATCTGGTCCATCTGTTCACTGGTGTAGATGGACTTGATGCGCCGCATCTTGGCGAGGATCGGCAGATTCTGGAGTTCGGCGACGGGCACCCCAAGCTCAATTAGGGCCGCTCCCTCCCGGTAAATGGTGATGGCCAGGTCGACCAGGGCGAATTGCTTCTGGGGTGAACAGAAGGTGTCGATGTCGTCCAGGGCGCTTTGCTGCAAGACACCCTCTTTGACCAGGGAGGCGCCTTCCAGCTCCCAACGTTGGGCGTCTGACAGGGCCTCGGGGCCGACCAGGTTGACGATGCGCGAGAGCTCCGCATCCCGGGCGAGCAGGGCCAGGGCCGCGGTGCGGCGCTTCTCCCAGTTCGGGTCAACTTCTTTGTGCCACCACTGGGCCGCGGTCCGGACGTGACCGGAGAAGCTGGTGACCCAGTCGATGCTGGGGTAGTGACGGGCGTCCGCCAATTCCTTGGACAGGGCCCAGAAGGTTTCGATGATGTCCTTGGTGTGGCTGGTGACGGGCTCGGAGAAGTCCCCGCCGGGGGGGGAGACGGCGCCGATGAGGGTGACTGAGCCGGACCCGGACCCGAAGGTCTCGACCCGCCCGGCGCGCTCGTAGACCGCCGCCAGGCGGGAGGCCAGATAGGCCGGGTAGCCTTCCTCGACCGGCATCTGTCCCAGGCGTCCCGAGACCTCCCGCAGGGCCTCGGCCCAGCGGGAGGTGGAGTCCGCCAGCATCACGACATCGTAGCCCATGTCCCGGTAATACTCGGCCATGGTGACGCCCACATAGATGGACGCCTCCCGGGCCACGACCGGCATGTTGGAGGTGTTGGCCACCAGCAGGGTGCGCTCCATGAGCTTGCATCCGGAGTAGGGGTCATCCAGCTCCGGGAAGCTCTCCAGCACATCCACCAGCTCATTGCCGCGCTCGCCGCAGCCCACATAGATCACGATGTCGGCGTTGGACCAGCGGGCGATCTGCTGCTGAACCACGGTCTTGCCCGCACCGAAGGGGCCGGGTACCGCCCCCTTGCCGCCCTTGAGTTGGGGGAAAAAGGTGTCGATGACCCGCTGCCCGGTGATCAGGGGCGAGATGCCGTCGTCGCGCCGCAGATAGGGGCGGGGCCGGCGCACCGGCCAGCGGTGATACATGCTCAGCTTGAGGCTCTGACCCTTGGCGGTGCGCACCCGCGCAATCGCGGTCTCGATGTCGTAGTCCCCGGCGGGGGCGATCTCCTCCAACTCACCCGCGATGCCCGGCGGGACCAGGATGCGGTGCTTGACCGTCTGGGTCTCCTGCACCGTGCCGAGAACGCTGCCGCCCCCCACCTTGGCGCCGGGCTCCAGGTCGGCGTTGGGCGCGAACTCCCAAAGCTTGGCCCGGTCCAGGGCCGGTACGCTGATGCCCCGGCGGATGTAGTCTCCGGACTGGAGCGCAATCTTCTCCAACGGGCGCTGGACCCCGTCGAAGATACCGCCCATGAGCCCGGGTCCCAGTTCCACGGAGAGGGGGAAGCCCAGACCCACCGCGACCTCCCCGGGGCGAACCCCGTCGGTGGACTCGTAGGTCTGGACCACGGCCTGTTGACCGGTCAGTGAGATCACCTCCCCGAACAGCCCCAGTTCGCCGATCTTCACTTGCTCACCGCTCCGGGCGCCGGGCAGTTCAATGGTGACGATGGGCCCGTTGATGTCGCGGATGACACCGAGTCTGCTTGTTTCTGTCATTTTCTCTCGGTCAAGGGCTCACGCGGAGAAGAGGTTGCCGGTGTCGAAGCCACTGGGCAGCAGGCGCTCCAGGATCACCTGCTGGACCCGCGGACGCAGCCGCTCCAGGCGGCCCTCGAACGTCTGGTCGACGCGGATGCGGCCGTTGCCGCTCAGGAGCAGGCAGCCGCCCAGGGTCTCGATGGGGTCATCGGCCAGGGTGAGTTGACGCATGGGCGGAGCGGCGGCGGTGATGGCGTCCCAGTGGGCCGCCAGCCGCTTGTGATCCGCGGCATTGGCGTGGACGCTTACCCGGGCGTCTTCAATCAGCGTGGCTGCCCCCAGCACCAGGTTCTGGAGCCAGAGTCCGTAGGCGGCCTCGTCCTTGGTGAAGTCGCGCATCCGGTCCGTCAGTCGCCGCTCCACGTCCTGGACCAGGTTCCAGCGCACCCGGTCCAGGTGGCTCTGCATCTTCAGCTCGCTCGCCTGGACCCGCTGGCGGAAGCTGCGCTCTCCCAGGGCCTTGGCGATGGCCTCTTCCCGGGCCTCGCGCAGGCGCAGGCGTTCCGCCGACTCCCGCAGGATGCTGTCGCGACTGCGGCTGGCCCGCTCGCGGTATTCCTCCGCCAGGCGTTCGGCCCGGGCCAGGATGGCCTGTTCCAGTTCTTCAACCTGATTCATGTGACATCCCCGGGGTGGGCGGTGGGACCGGTGGGCGCGGTGGCGGCACCAGGCCCGGCCCCGAACAGGGCGGTCAGGCGGTCCGAAACCTCGCTGGACAGGACCGGCGGGGCATTGAGCAGGGGCACCGCGATCACCAGAATCCGCCCACCCTCCCGCCGCACCCGTTTCAGGTGCGGGATGTCTGCGGCCATCACCCGGTCATCCACCACCACGAACGCCTTCTCACGATTGCGGGAGAGGTCCCGAAAGACCCGGTCCGCCTCCTCCAGGGTGGGGTTGGGGTGGGTCTCGAAGCCGATGAGCCGGAAACCGTCCGCCAGGCTCTCCTCGCCCAGAAACAGCATCCGGGTTGGGTGGCCCTGTTCATGCTCGGTGGTCATGGCCGAGGCCCGCTCAGATCTTGTTCAGCAGCAGGATAGAGATGACCAGTCCGTAGATGGCGATACCCTCGGCCAGACCCAGGTAGATCAGGGTGCGGCCCAGGTTCTCCGGTTTCTCCGTGATAGCCGCCAGCGAGGCCGCCCCGATGGGCCCCACGGCGATCCCGGCACCGATGGTGGAAAGGGCCGTGGGGATCCCGGCGCCGATGATGGCCAGACCCATGCCGGTGGACATCTCTGCGACGGCCCCGGCCGCCTCCGCTGCTGCCTCAGGGGCGGCCAGGGCGTCGGAAATGCCGAGCAGCAGGAGCCCGAGCTGGGCGCCCACGAAAGCGACCAGTTGGGTCCCCAGGGCGGGCTGATACCAGGGCCGGATACGGATGGCCAGGCCCGGACGCCATTCCAACAGGATACCGGAGACGATGAGACCGAGGACGGCGAGGGACATGAGTGCGACGAGCCAGTACATGGGAGACTCCTGGGGCTTTTTCGGATTCGCGCAGGGGCGCGGGTTTGCGGACTATTTCACAACGGAGGCCGGGTTAATGGGTGCGATGTTGGCGTAGTCCAGGCCCATCGCATTTACCTTTTCATTGCCGCTTTCACCCGCGCACGGGGAATATTCGGGCTTTGGGGGTCGACGGTAAGTTCTCTCCGACATCGACTGCATTCCCGGCTGGCGCGGGTTGCTCAACTCAGTATCAGCGAATACATGACCCATTAATGCTTCCTACCATGATCGTTTAGGAATCCGCCGACTCCTGGCGCAAGCGCAAGGGCGAAAACGCATGACCTTCACCCGAGAAATAGCGGGAGAAGCCCTCGTAATACTGAAGACGCATCACCTGGATCATCACGATTCCCCCCTCCAGGACCAGGACGAAGACATTGCCCAGGATCACCGTGATCACATGCCCGAAGGTCCCCATCATCCCGGCGAGGGTGAAAACGGCGATGGACAGGGCCACGTGATTGAGGCTGAAGGCGGCCACCCGCAGGAACGACAGCGTATTGGAGACATAGCCGAGAATGGTCTCCAGGGTCTCGATGAAGACCACCAGGATCTTCTCCCCGACCGGTGCCTCCAGGTGGCGCCAGGCGTACCAGGCCAGGGCCGCCAGGGCGACGGCGATCAGGCTCGTGGGGGCGGTGCCAAAGGGGTCGCCACGCCCCAGATTGAGCCCGCCCCACACCAGGGCCAGATAGAACAGAAGATTCACGATCCCGTGGTGCCCGAACACCGCCCCCCACCAGTTACGGATCGCCAGCCGGTTATAGATGGCGAGCAGACAGGCGATGGTGAGAAAGACCACCCCGTACCCCAAGGCGATCTTGAGCATGAGGAGCGGGTCGTGGATGGGGCTCATCCACAGGGCGGGCAGGACCTCCTCGTAGCCGAAGACGCTGCCGTAGAGCAGACCGAAGGCGGCCGAGGACAGCCCCGCCAGCAGCCCGAAGAGCCAAAAGCGGCCCAGCCGACCCCGCAGGGCCCAGGCCAGGCCGGCGATCACGGCACCTTGGCCCACATCCCCGAACATGGAACCGAACATCAGCAGGAAGGTGACGGCAAAGAGCGGTGTGGGGTCCACCTCCCCGTACTCGGGGATGCCGTATTGTTTGACCAGGAGGGCAAAGGGCTCCAGTAAACGGTGCTTGGTGCCGACCGTGGGGACCAGTCGGCGTTCCTCCGGCAGGGGGTCCCGGGCCTGAAGTTCGAACGGCAGCGTCAGCAACTGGCTGAGGCGCGCGCTCAGGTCCGCCACGGCCGCTGCCGGCACCCAGCCGGCCAGGTGGGCCAGGTGGCCAGCGCTGCGGATGGAGGGGTCGAGGGTGACCAGGGGTTCGGCCAGCATCAGCGTGCGGTGGGCCTCCAGTAGCCGCCCCCGGAAGGGGCCTGACCAGGCGGCGAGCCGCTCGTACAGGGCCTGTCGCTGGGCGCGCGCATCCGCGTGCCGGGCCTCCAGGTCCTGGCGGAGTTGCTCGGGCTTCTGGTCCAGTTCCACGGGGATGGGCAGGGCCTGGAAGCCGGCGGCACTGAGTACCGCCGAGAGTTGCGCCTCCTTGGTCCCGGTGGGACCGACGATGACCACGTGGATGTGCTCGCCCCGCTGCATGTAAACGTGCAGCAGGTGCCCCGCCAGCCCCACCGCGCCCTCCAGTTGGCGCAGGTTCTCACGGGGGATTATGCCGATATAGAAATCGAGGAAGCGGGTCTTGCTGCGCAGCATCCCCAGATCGATGTTGAGGTGCTGGAAGTTGTCGAGGGCCGCTTCCTGCTCCCGGATCAGCCGCTCCTGGTCGTCCAGCCGGCGCAAATCCTCCTCGTAGCGGGACGCCTTTTGCCATAGTTGACCCAGCCAATCGTTGAGATCGGACAGTTCCTGAAAGGGCACGACCCGCACCTGGTCCAGGGTCGGGTCTGTTTCCAGGGGCACCAGCTTGGCGAGCTTATCCAGCCGGGAGCGGGCCTGATTGAAGCAATCCCGATAGTCCCGGGCGGGCAGTCCGACGAGGGCGGACTCCAGCGGCAGGCGGGTGTCCGGGTGGAAACTCAGGGTCTGTGCGAGGGCCAGGGACGCCTGGGGCAGGTCCTCCGTCAGGACCAGCAGCCGGACGTGCTTCATCAGGCGTGGTCGCAGCATCTCACTGACTCCCGTGTCCCCGTCAAGAGCGCGAAGGAAGGGCGGAGCCTAGCGACGCCCCTGATGCCGCCGTGCTCCCTGAGGGTGGCCATCGCTCCCGCTCTGCCCCCTCGATGGAAGGTGCCGGAACGACCGTCGTGGAGCAGGTGCAACATGCTGGTCACCGGGGCTACGCCGCCTTGGTCCGGACATTGGTCCCAGTGGCGGCACCCGCCCAGGGACAGGTCGGCTCGGTGATCTCGAGGGCGATGTCCACCACCTCCGCGGAGAGATTCAACAGGCGCCCCTGCACCAGGGCGAAAAGCAGAAACAGGTCCATCTCCCGCAGCATCAGATAGGCCAGGGCGCGGGTCACCCCAGAGGAACTCTGGCGCAGGAGCCGGCGGGCCTCATGGGCCACATAACGGCCCATGCGCCGCTGCACGTCGATCACTGTCGCACAGTCGGTCAACAGGGCGTCCAGGGGCGGGGGCAGGGCCGCCAGCACGGCGGTGAAGGTCTCCAGGTTGACCAGGGCGAGCAGACGCTCCCGGTGTAGCAGGCGCATCGACGGGACCAATTGGTAAAAGGTCTCCGAGGGCGAGAGCTGGTAGGAGAAGCGGAAGCGCAACAGCCACAGCAGTGCCGTGCGGTCCAGCTCGGCACCGATCAGTTGGCGCAGGGGGTGCGTGCTCGCGTCTTGCGACTGCATGACCTGGCGCGCCAGGCCGGTGTAGTAGCGCTGGTCGATGGCCGCCTCCAGGGCGAAGGGCTCCCGCCGCTGCTCGTAGATTTCGCGCGCCTGGCGCGCGATCAGGCGGTGGGGGCCGGCCTCCAGTTGACGCAGCAGTTCCAGCACGTTCTCGGCCCTGAGCATCTCTTCATCGGGCAGGCGGATGATGGGCGGCAGGTCAAACAGGCTGTCGCGGATTGCTTGCTGGCCCAGGTCGTGGAGTTTGCCGCGGATCAGAGTCTTGAGATTGAAGAGGGCGTATTTCCGGCCCCAGGCCAGCACGATCGCCCGTTCGTTGGCGTTCATCGGGCGCACCAGGATTTGCAGGTCCGCGAGCAAGACCTGGATCAGGGTCTGTTCGATGGCGCGACTGCGGGCCTGGGCGGTCAGTTGGTCGTCCAACAGCGGGGTTAGACCGAAGCGTTCGGCCAAGTCCGGCAACTGGAGTTGGGACAGGCGCCCGATGGTGTCCGGGTCGAAGAGTCGGGTCGCCATCACGGCGACCCGGGTGTTCAGATAGGCCTGAGCGGCGGTGTTGCTCATGGGGACCTGGGGCTGTGGAGGGCGGCGGGGTTGCGCCGGGGTCCGGCAAGGGCGCCTAGCGGCGGTGGTCGATCAGGACCTGGAAGGCCGCCGCGAGGGCCTCTTCCTCCCGTTGCTCGGCCTGGTTGCGCAATTGCGCATGGCGCTCGTCATAGCGGCGGCGCAGTTCCGCGGTGTGTTGTTCCGCCCGCTCATCGGCCTTGGCGATGAAGGCCCGGTGTAGGTCGGGAATGCGCCCGGTGAAGCGCTCGTTCTCCGCCTTGGTGTCGGCCAGGGCCGCCTGGATGATGCGCTCCTGGTCTTGCTCGGCCTGGCTCGCGATCTTTTCCGCCCGCAACTCGGCGGCCAGGAGACGTTGCAGCGTGTCTTCCATTGCGGATACCTCATCCGGTTCGCTTTGACCCACTAAGTTACGACAAGCCTCCGGAGATTGCGCGGCCGATCGACCTGTTTCTTGCGTTTGATCAGTTCCGGCGTTCGATCAGTTCGGGTCCCTGGACGGGGGGGCGGTGAGACACGCCAAAAAGTCGAGGGTGATCCGGGCGGTTACCCCCCATAGGAGTTCCCCGTCATATTCGTCGAAGAAGATCAGGTCCCGTGCCTCCGGGTGACCCGCGGCCGGGTAGGTTCGCACTTGGTGGTGCGCGTGGTCGGCCAGCCACGCGAGCGGAATACTGAAGATGCGGGAAACCTCCCGGGGGTCCGGCCGCAGGGGCTGGGGCCAGGCGACGCAGCCAACCACGGGGGTGACCAGGAAATGGCTGACGGTGTGCAGGGGTCTTAGTTCACCAAGAATCTGCACCGCGTTGGGGGCCAGGCCGATCTCCTCCCGGGCCTCGCGCAAGGCGGTGGCGGTGCAGTCAGGGTCACTCACCTGTCGGCAGCCGCCGGGGAAGCCGACCTCGCCGCTGTGCCGGTCTTGCTGATGCTCGGCGCGGCGAATGAAGATCAGGTGCCAGGCCCCGTCCAGTTGGTAGAGGGGCAAGAGGACCCCGGCCCGCTGCACCGGCCGGTTTGCGGCGTCCGCCGGTTCCGCCCCCGCCCGTTCGACGCGGGCGGCGCCGCGGCAGCCCCGGGGGCTCAGTCGCTGGCGGATGAGGTCGCTGGTTAGTCGATCGGGCATGGGTGTAGAAAACCCGTGGTCAGCGGTCAGCGCACGTCAATTCATCCGCGCCGTGTGCTGGGGCATGACTCCGTACTCGTCCAGTTGGCGCCTCAGACGCCGGCTGCCAGTTTTGCTCCACAGCGCGTGCAGACGCAGCAGGTCCGGTTGAGCCGTGGTCTGGTGATGGTCCACGGTCTCCGCCAGGAGGTCCACATAGTCGACAAAGCGCCGGGACAACTGGGCGAAGACCGAGCGCAGGGCGCGCACCCGCGCCCCAGCGCTACCGCTGTCGGAGAGATAGCCGTAGGCGGAGGCGCCCATGGCGATGTAATAGTCAACGTCCACCAGGCTCCGTTGCAGGCTGTGGGGCAGGATCCCGGTGACGAACAGCGCCAGGTCCCCCAGGCGCTGCAGGGTCAGTTCCCGCTCGCTGCTGGACTCCGCCTCGTTAGCCTGTCGGTAGATGTCCACGAGGGGGCGGCGCACGACCCCGTCCGCGGTGTGGTCGAAGAACCGGTCGGAACGGGCGTAGTCGGTGAGCAGATGGGTGAGATACGCGATGATGGCGGCGTCCGCATCGACTTTTTGGGATTCTGCTGCCTCATGCAGGGCGTCATGAAAAAAGGCCCGCAGATTGGCAACCGGGATCAGGGGCCGCGCGTCATGGATGGGGATCATGGCGATTTCCTCCAGGTGACGAAACGATGACGCCCCCTTGTTAACCCAAGGTTGGGAACCCTGTCAAGCCAGCGAGTACTCGTTGGCAACCGGAGTCGGCGGCTGCTAACAAGCTGATAGAATTTACGTTTTTTCTCAATCGCCGGACTGCTGGACGCGCAGTGCTTCCGCCTCCAGATTGATGAAGGCCCTGGCGATCAATTCGGGGTCGCCGATGCGAGCGGCGCGCTCCAGGCTTTCGGTGGCCTCGTCCAGGGCCGGGACGCCGCAATAGCGGGTGGCCCCCCGCACCTGGTGGGCCTGTTCGGCGAGTCCCGGCCAGTCGGTCGCGGCGATGCAGGCGCGCACGGCCGCCAGTTCAGCAGGGAGTCCGGCCAGCAGGGCCGCAAACAGGTCGGCGGCCAGGTCCGGGTCGCCCCCGGCGGTGGCCAGGGCCGCCACGGGGTCCCGGGCCGGGAGTTGGGAGAGGCGGGCTTTCACGGGGTCTTCTGCCACGATCTGGCTCTGGCGAGGTGAGTTCCCGGGTACTCTAGCGGTCGGCCGGGGGCCAGTCTATTGGGGACGGCCGGCTTGGTTGGTTGCCGTCGCTGATGCACAATCGCCCCATCGTCTCTCTGCCGGCCCGCTTTAGCGCCCATGCCCCAACCGACCACGCCCTTCCCCACCATTGAACACTGTGTTGGTAACACGCCCCTGGTGCGCCTGCAGCGGTTGCCGGGGAGCACGGATAATCTGATCCTGGCCAAACTGGAAGGGAACAACCCGGCGGGCTCCGTGAAGGACCGTCCCGCCCTGAACATGATCCGCCGCGCTCAGGAGCGGGGCCGGATTCGCCCCGGGGACACCCTCATCGAGGCCACCAGCGGCAATACCGGCATCGCGCTCGCCATGGCGGCGGCCATCATGGGCTATCGCATGGTGCTGATCATGCCCGAGCATATGAGCGCGGAGCGCCGGGGCGCGATGCGCAGCTTTGGCGCGGAGATCGTGCTGACGCCCAAGGCCGGCAGCATGGAGGCCGCCATCGATTGCGCCAACGCGATGGAGGCCCGGGGCGAGGGGGTTCGGCTGGACCAGTTCTCCAACCCGGACAACCCGGCCGCCCACTATGAGTCCACGGGCCCGGAGATCTGGCGGGACACGGCCGGGCGCCTAACCCACTTTGTCAGTTCCATGGGGACCACGGGCACCATCATGGGCACCGGGCGCTATCTCAAGGAACAGAACCCCCAGGTGCAGATCCTCGGAGTCCAGCCGGAGGAGGGTTCCAACATCCCTGGAATCCGCCGCTGGCCGGCCGCCTATCTGCCGCGGATCTATGATCCGGCCGGCGTGGACCGGATCATTGACGTCTCTCAGGCCCTGGCTGAGCAGACCACCCGGGACCTGGCGGCGCGGGAGGGGATCTTCGCCGGGGTCTCCTCCGGCGGCGCGGTCGCGGCGGCCCTGCGGCTGTCCACGGAGGTCAGCGGCGCGGTCATCGTCGCGATCGTCTGCGACCGGGGTGACCGCTATCTCTCGACCGGGGTCTTCCCGGACTGAGGATTGGCCGGAAGGTGAAGAAGATCGGTCCGGATCACAGGAACAACTCGCTTGTCCAAAAAACGTAAGCCACTTCCTCAGGTCCTGGTTGAGGTCGAGATCGAGGGGCTGACCCACGAGGGGCGGGGTCTGGCCCACTTCGACGGCAAGGCGATCTTTGTGGACAACGCCCTGCCTGGGGAGCGGGTGCGGTTGCGTTACACCAAGGTCCAGCGTCGCTATGACGAGGGCTTGGCCGTGGAGATCCTGCGCGCCTCACCGGAACGGGTGGAGCCCCGGTGCCCCCATTTCGGGGTCTGCGGCGGGTGCAGCCTCCAGCATCAGGAACCTGGCGCCCAGATCCGCATGAAGCAGGAGACCCTGGCGGACGTCTTTACGCGCCTGGGTCATGTGGCCCCGGAGACCTGGCTCCCGCCCCTGGTGGCGGGGCACTGGGGTTACCGGCGCAAGGCACGACTGGGGGTGCGCCATGTGATCAAGAAGGGCCGGACCCTCGTGGGCTTTCGGGAGCGAGGGACGCCCTATCTGGCGGACCTGACCCGGTGCGAGGTCCTGCACCCGGCGGTCGGCGAGCGTCTTCAGGTCTTGGCGGAGACCGTCGGGCGGTTGAGTATCCGCGACCAGGTGCCCCAGATCGAAATGGCGGTGGGGGAGGTACCCTGCGTACTGATCTTCCGGGTCATGGCCCCGCCCAGTGCGACGGACCTCGGCGTCCTGCAGGTCCTGTCCGAGGACCACGGCTTTCACATCTATCTGCAGCAGGGTGGGCCGGACACGATCCGTCCGTTGCCGGGCCAGGGGATTGAGCTCCATTACGACCTGCCCCGCCATGGCCTGCGCCTGGCGTTTGAGCCCACGGATTTCACCCAGGTGAATCTGGAGCTCAATCGACTCATGGTGGATCAGGCCCTGGATCTGCTCGACCCCCAGCCGGACGAACAGGTCCTGGACCTCTTCTGTGGGCTCGGCAACTTCACCCTGCCCCTGGCGCGCCGGGCGGCAGCAGTCCTGGGGGTCGAGGCCGATGGGGGTCTCATCGCCCGCGCGGTCGCCAATGCGCAGCGCAACGGCATAACCAACGCCCGCTTCGAGACCGCGGACCTCTACGGTGACCTGACGGACGCCCCGTGGCTCCGCGGCCGGTATCACAAAGTGCTCCTGGATCCGCCGCGCAGCGGCGCCCTGGAGGTTCTGGACTGGCTCCCTCGTCTCGGCGTCCAACGTATCTGCTACGTCTCCTGTTACCCCAGCACCCTGGCCCGGGATGCGGACCGTTTGGTCAACGGACTGGGTTATCGGCTGCTCAACGCCGGCGTCATGGACATGTTCCCGCACACCGCCCATGTCGAGTCAATGGCGGTCTTCGAACGCCCCGGGGCTTGAGGCATGGCACTGGAAATCGAGCGCAAGTTCCTGGTCAAGAATGACGACCAGCCCTCCCCGCTGCCCCCCTGGGCAGGTGAAGATGTCACCGGGGACTTTCACTACCAGAACGCCAACCTGGCCCGGCATTCGTCCAAGGACTGGTAATTGGTCAGGGGTCGCCCGTGAGACGCCGGGACCTGCTTTTGACCCCCCTGGCAGGACTGGCTGGCGGTTGCGCGGAGCGCCTCCCGGTGGACGGGGTCTTACGCTTTGGCTTGGCCACTCCGCCGCGCAATCTGGACCCGCGACTCGCCACCGATGCGACCTCCGAGCGGGTCAACCGGCTGCTCTACCGGCGCTTGGTAGAGTTCGATGAGGCGGGGCTGCCGGTGCCCGGGATCGCGGACTGGACGCCAGTGTCCCCGGTTCGCTATCGCTTCCGACTCGGCGATGCCGGACGGCGCTTCGCGGATGGCACCTGGCTGGTCGCCGCGGACGTGGCGGCGACCTACAGGTCCGTCCTGGACCTTGCCATCACCTCGCCCCATCGCACCCTGCTGGCGCTGATCCGCGCCATTCAGACGCCGGACCCCGACACGATCGAGTTCGAGCTTGGGTCCCCTGATCCGCTGTTTCCCGCCTACCTTGGGATTGGCATTCTGCCAGCCGCCGGGATCGCCCAGGGCCGGCCCTTTACGGAGTCGCCGCTTGGGAGTGGCCCCTTCCGTTTGCTGGACCGCCCGGCGCCTGGTCGGCTGCGGTTCGAGCGGCGCCGAGATGGCCAGCCGGTGGAGTTGGTGGCGGTCAAGGACCCGAGCGTGCGGGTCCTGAAACTCCTGCGGGGGGAGGTCCAGCTCCTGCAGAACGACCTGAGCCCGGAACTGCTGGACTGGCTGAGCGAACGCCCTGGGATCCGGGTGACCACCCGCGCCGGAAGCAACTGTTCCTATTTGGGTTTCAACCTCACCGACCCGCTGACCGGCGATCCGCGGGTGCGTCAGGCCATTGCCCAGGGCATCGACCGGGAAGCCCTGGTGCGTTACCTGTTCCGTGGTCGGGCCAGCCCCGCCGAGTCCCTGCTCCCGCCGGGACACTGGGCCGGCCACCCCAGGTTGCCGGTCCGTGCCTACGACCCGGACCGCGCGCGGGCAAACCTGGTCGCCGCCGGCCTGGGCTCGGACCAGGCCCTGGCACTCAGTCTCAAGACCAGCAGCGATCCCCTGCGGGTGCGGCTCGCCACCGCCATCCAGGCCCAACTGACGGCGGTTGGCCTCCCACTCAGGGTGCGCAGCTACGACTGGGGGACCTTCTTCGGGGACGTCCAGGCGGGACGCTTCCAGGTCTTCGGGCTCACCTGGGTCGCCATCCGCACCCCGGATATCTTCCGCTACGCCTTTCACAGCCGCTCGATTCCCCCGGACGGGGCCAACCGCGGGCGCTACCAGAGCCCCGCGGCGGATCAACTCATCGCGACTGCCCGAACCCAGCCGGGCCTGGCGGAGCAGGGCGTCTATTACCGGGAACTCCAGACCCTGCTGCACGCGGACTTGCCCTATCTGCCCCTCTGGTACGAGGACCACTGCCTCGCCAACCGATCCGAGGTCCAGGGCTATACCCTGGCCGCGGACGGCAACTACGACGGCCTGGAGTCGGTCGAGCTTCGGGTTTGAGTTCGGGCTGGGCAGGCGTCGCGCCCAAGAGCGTCGGAGCACCGATCTCGACGGACGGTCGCAAAATCCTTCCAGAAGTGTGAAGCGGTCTCTGGTGACCCTGGTTGGGCGGGTCTACACTTAGCTTGAAAACCCTCTGCCTGGCAGGGGGATGTCCCAGGCGTCTCGAGTAATCTGGAGCGGAGTTGCATCATGAGCATCAGCGGAACACCGACCGTCGGTAACGACAACATCACCGTGACCGCCCCGGGTACAGACTACGTCGACGGCCTGGCCGGCACCGACAACCTCACAATCGATTGGTCCTCCCTGACGCATGACATCGCCTGGTGGGGGGGATGGGGGCAAGGGCGTTTCACGGACGATTTTTTCAACACCGTCGCCTTCAACAACTTCGAGACCGTCACCTTTAAAGGCGGCTCCGGCAACGACGACCTGCGCACTACAAACGGCAACGATCAACTCTTCGGTAATGCCGGTGACGATAACCTGTCGAGTGGTTTGGGGGCAGACATCATCGACGGCGGTACCGGGAACGACCGGTGGTCCGTGGACTACGGTAGCTTGCTCACGAACGTCTCGGTCGTCGTGCCGGCCGCGGCTGCGACGGACTACTATACGGTTACCGCCACCGGGGCCAAAGTCAAGGGCATCGAGGCACTCTCGATCACCACTGGCGCTGGTGCCGACATCATCGACACCTCTGCCTACCAGCAGGATGACTGGATCGTCACCAATGCCGGTAACGATACCGTCAAGGTCGGCGCCGGTCGGGACTACGCGGACGGGGGTGCCGGCACCGATGAACTGGTGCTCGATTGGAGCGGCAGCACCCAGGGCATTGTCTATACCAGCGAGGAATGGTGGCGCAGCCAGTTCCAGGACGGCTTGGCGGACCCGGTTTGGACCATGGACGCCCGCTATTTCGAACGCTTCGACCTGACGGGCGGAAGCGGGGCGGACGACCTTCGCGGGGGCAGTCTCAATGACCGGCTGATCGGCAACGCGGGCAACGATACCCTCTACGGCAGGCAGGGGATCGACATCATTGACGGCGGTACTGGCACTGACCGCTGGATCGGCGACTTCAGCAACATCCTTCAGAACGTCACGGTCAGCATCAATGTCGCCGCGGGCGTGGCCGCCACCGTGAAGTTCGGCAGCGCGGCGAGCGGGGCCGTAGTGAAGAACGTGGAGGCCCTGGACCTGGATACGGGCAGCGGGGCCGACACCGTTACGACCATGACCGGCATCTATAACGACACCATCGAGACCCGCGGCGGTGACGACACAGTGTCCGTTTCGCGAGGTAAGGACTACGCCGACGGTGGCGACGGCACCGATACCCTGATCATGAACTGGACCGGCGCCGGCGCCATCAGTGTCGAGAGTCAGGAGTGGTGGCGGACCGTCTACAAGTCCACCAGTGGTGACCGCCTGGATGCCCGCTACTTCGAACGTTTCAACCTGACCGGTAGCACCGGAAAAGACGATCTGCACGGCGGCGCCTTGGCGGACACCTTAGTGGGCGGTGCCGGCAACGACCGCCTCAACAGCGGCGCCGGGCTCGATTCGGTGAATGGCGGCACGGGTACCGCGGACCTCTGGATCGCTGACCAGAGCGCCAATACCAAGGCGATTCTGTTCGACGCGACTGGTAGTCAGACTGCCGCCCAAGGAACCGGGGCAGGGCTTAGTATCCGTGGCATCGAGGCCCTCAGTCTGTCCGCTGGTTCCGGCAGCGACAGCCTCTCGACCGCGGGCTTCGCCCTGAACGACCGCATCCTGGGTAATGGCGGCAACGACGTGATCAACCCGGGTCGCGGATTTGACTACGCCTCCGGTGATGGCGACGCTGGGGTGACCGCGGGGCTCGACAAATTGGTGCTGGACTGGAGTGATGCCACCGGAAACATCGTCTACACCAACGAGGAGTGGTACCGGCGCATCTTTCAGGACGATAACGGGAGTGCCCCCATCACCCGCAGCCTGGAGGCACGGAACTTTGAGCAATGGGACCTAACCGGCGGCGCCGGGAACGATGACCTGCGCGGCGGCGGTAGTAACGATCGGCTGATCGGCAATGCCGGCGCGGATACCCTTGCCGGGCGGGGTGGGCAGGACAGCATCGACGGTGGTGAGGGCAACGACCGGTGGATCGGCGACCTGAGTGCCTTTGCGGATGACGTCGTCTTCGATGCAGGCGCCAGCCAGACCGTCGCCCAGGGGACCGGGGTTGGGCTGTCCATTCTCGGGATCGAGGCCTTGGATCTGACCGGTGGGACCGGCAACGACCAAATCTCCACTGCCGGCTATGCCCTCAATGACACCATCAGGGGTAGTGCGGGCAATGATGTGATCAACCCGGGGCGCGGTTTCGACTATGCCACTGGTGACGGGGACGGTGGGGTGACCGCTGGCCTCGACAAGTTGGTGCTGGACTGGAGCGATGCCACCGGGAACATCGTCTACACGAACGAAGAGTGGTACCGGCGCATCCTGCAGGATGACAACTGGACCGGCACCACCACCCGCAGTCTGGAGGCGCGCAACTTCGAACAGTGGGACCTCACCGGCGGTGCCGGGGACGACAACCTGCGCGGGGCCGACAGCAACGACCGTCTGATCGGCAACGGTGGTAACGATACGCTCGATGGCCGTGGCGGTCTGGATATCATCGACGGTGGTGTGGGTAACGATGTGTGGGCTGGCAACCTCGGGGCCATTCTCGAGAGCATCGCCTTCAGTGCCGTTGCCAGCCAGACCGCCGCGCAGGGGACGGCGGTCGGACTCTCGGTGAGCAACGTCGAGGCCCTCAACCTCACCAGTGGCCTCGGCGACGATAACCTCTCCACTGCCGGCTACGCCCTGGACGACCGCATCTTGGGTAATTCGGGGGATGACATCATCAACCCCGGGGGGGGCAACGACTATGTCTCCGGCGACGGCGACGGTGGGGTCACGGCGGGTACCGACAAGCTGGTGCTGGATTGGAGCACCGCGACCGCCGGTATTGTCTATACCAATGAGGAGTGGTACCGGCGGAACTTTCAGACCGGTGCCGAGGACCCTGCCAATAGTATTGAGGCACGCAACTTCGAGCAGTGGGACCTCACTGGTGGTAGCGGGAACGACGATCTGCGCGGCGGTGACAGCAACGATCGCCTGGTCGGCAACGCGGGCAGTGATGTGCTCTATGGCCGGGGTGGAGTAGACACGATCATCGGGGGCTCCGGGGTCGATCTGTTCCAAGGAAATTATGGCGGGTCGATCGCCAACATCAAGCTGACCCTGTCGGCAGGGGGCAACGGGACCATCCAGGGCGTCGGCACGACTCTGAGCGGAGTCGAGCGCATCCAACTGACCACCGGCGCTGGCGCTGACACCATCAGCACTGCCGCTTTGGCGCGCAACGACCAAATCAGCACCGGTACCGGCAACGACACGATCAATGTCGGTAAGGGGACTTATGACTATGCCGATGGCGGCACCGGCACCGATACCTTGATTGCCGACATGTCCACGGCGACCTCCGGCATCCGTTGGGTCTCCGCAGGGGCCTTCGGGAATCGCTTCCAGGACGCGAGCGGTTCCTACAAGCTGGATTACGGGAATTTCGAGGTCTACCAGTTCACCGGCTCTGCCTACAACGACAAGCTCTCGGGGTGGGTTAATGCAGACTCCCTGGTTGGTGGAGCGGGGGACGATCGGTTGGAGGGTTCTCACGGTGACGACCAGCTGACGGGTGGAACCGGGGCTGATCAGTTCTACTTCGGCCAGTGGTGGGCCAATGGTCGCGACACCATTCGCGATGCGGAGGCCGGGGATTTCCTGCGGGTAAGCGGGGTTACCATGGCTGGCTCGGTCACCAGCGGCGATGGCACCACCCTTGGCGCTGGTGGGGTCCAGGTCGAGACCAACACCGTCGACGGTCACGCCGTGACCACGGTGCATGTGGGCTGCGATGGCGCCGCCGGGGCGGACTTGCACATCGACCTGCTGGACGCGACCATCGGCGCGGCGGGGTTCCAGCTCTCGGGCTCCGACATCCGCATCATCCAAGGATCGACGACCACTCCGACCCCCGGGGATGACCTGTTCAACGGCACCACAGGCGACGACACCCTGGACGGCGGGGCCGGGAACGACATTCTGAACGGTGGGGACGGAGATGACCTCTTGGTGGGCGGGGCGGGGCTTGATCGTCTGAACGGCGGCGCGGGCCAGGACAACATGACGGGTGGCTCGGAGAAGGACATCTTTGTCTTCGCATCCTTGACGGACAGCACGCGCGGCCCCGCACGCGACGTCATCGCGGATTTCTCCACGGCGGACGGGGATCAGATCGACGTGAAGGCCATCGATGCGAACCCGGTGCTCGCGGGCGACCAGGCCTTTAAGCTGGTGAGCACGTTTACGGGGGCCGCCGGCCAGATGCGCTTCGATACGGCGGACCATCTGGTCCAGTTCGATCAAAACGGCGATGGCGTGGCCGACTTCGAGATCGAGGTGATCGGCGTAAACAGCATGACGGCGGCCGATTTCGTGTTGTAACCGGCGTCAGCAGGGCGCCGCCCGGCCCGTCCGGTGTCTGGCCGGGCGGGCCTTTTTCTGCTCACTCCTCTTTGAAGGACCGCGCCAATCGGTCCGTCAGGGGACGGATCAGATAGTCCAGAAAGGTCCGCTCACCGGTGTTGATCATGACCTCAGCGGACATGCCCGGCTGCAGGGTGCGGCCCTCCAGGGCGGCGAGCCCCTCGGGGGTCACCTGGACCCGAGCCAGGTAATAGGAGGTGCGGGTAGTCGGGTCGCTCAGGCGATCCGCAGACACCGTCAGTACCATGCCCTCCACAGTCGGCGTGGTACGGCTGTTGAAGGCGCTGAGACGGACTTGAGCGGTCAGCCCCGGCGTCACCCGGTCGATATCATTGGGCCGGACCTGGGCCTCGATCAGCAGGGACTCGCCCTCCGGGACTATATCCAGGATATGGTCGCCGGGACGAATCACCCCGCCTGGAGTATGCACGGTCATGCCGACCACTGCGCCTGCGACCGGGGCCTTGATCAGGGTGCGGGCCAGAGTGCTGTCGAGGGCGCGGATGCGCTCGCGCAGGTCCGCCAGCCGGGTCTGGACCGCGCGCAGATCGGTGACCGCCTCGCGGGTGAACTCCCGGCGCAGTTGAGCGACCTGGATTCGGGTCTCACCGATCTGGATGCGGGCCGAGGCAATGGCCGCCTGGTGCTCGGCCCGTTCCCCCTCCACCTCCGCCAGCAGGCGTTCCGCTTCACGCAGGCGGCTCTTGTCGCCCAGCCCCTTGGTGAAAAGTGTCTTGAGGCCAGCGATCTCCTCCTGATAGAGGACGATGCGCCGCGTCTTGCTGGCAACGAGGTTCTCGAGCCCCTGAGCCTGTTCTTCGAGTTGGCCGGTGCGTTGGCGCAGGACCTCCTCCTGGCCGTCCAGGGCCGTTATGCGGGCAGCGAACAGCCGTTGCTCGCCGATGATCGCTTCTGCGACCCGCGGGTCATCCTTGGTTGCAAGGAGCTCCGAAGGGAACTCGATCGCGGGCTGCGCATCCCGCTCCGCGACAAGGCGTGCTTCCTGGGCGCGATTGGCCAGGTATTGGCTGCGGACGATCTCGAGCTGGCTGCGTGCCTGGGTATCGTCGAGCCTTACCAGCAGCTGGTCCCCAACCACCCGCTGGCCCTCGTGAACCAGAATCTCCTCGACGACGCCGCCTTCCAGGTGCTGGATGGTCTTACGGGAGGACTCGACGGCGACGACCCCCGGGGCGACCGCCGCGCTGTCGATGGGGGCCAATGCCGCCCAGGCACCGAAACCGCCGAAGGCTGCCAGGAGTACCAGGATCCCGGCGATGCGCTCGGGCTGGTCGCTGGTCGGGACCTCAGGGGGGCCTTTAGGGCGTGGGGGTGATGGATGGTCAGTGATTCTGGGCCTCCTTGTACCCGACCGCCGCGGGCCGGGTGAAGCGGGCCATGACCTGATCCCGGGGACCGAAGGTCTCCACCACCCCCTCGCGCAGGACCAGGAGCTTATCGACGCCGTTTAACAGACTCGGTCGATGGGTGATGATCAGGAGTGTGGTGCCCGCTGCCTTGAGTTGGACGATCGCGCGGATCAGTGCCGCCTCACCCTGGTCGTCCAGGTTCGAGTTGGGTTCATCGAGAACCACGAGGCGGGGGTTGCCATACAGCGCCCGGGCCAAGCCGATGCGCTGGCGCTGGCCCCCGGAGAGCACCGCACCGCCCTCGCCGATCGGCGTGTCGTAGCCCTGGGGCAAGTGCAGGATGATCTCGTGCACGCCGGCCCGCTGGGCCGCGGTCACCACTTGGATTGGATCCACCGCGCCGAAGCGGGCGATGTTCTCACCCACGGTGCCGTCCAGGAGTTCGATGTCCTGGGGTAGATAACCCAGGTGAGGTCCCAACGCGTCGCGATCCCACTGAGTGATGTCCGCGCCGTCCAGGCGGACCTTGCCAGAGACCGGCGGCCAAACGCCGAGAGCGACCCGGGCCAGGGTCGACTTGCCCGCCGCGCTGGGACCAATGATTCCGATTGCCTCGCCGGCCGCGACCCGGAAGCTGACCTGGCGCAAGACCACGCGCTGGGACCCCGGGGGGGTCGCGACCACCGCGTCTAACGCGAGCTCGCCGCGGGGGTCTGGCAGTCGCATCGCCAGGGCGCGCTCCGGTACCGTCGCCAGCAGTTCGTGCAGTCGTCCATAGGCGCTGCGGGCGTTGAGGAAACCCTTCCAGGTACCGATCAACTGGTCGATGGGTGCCAGCGCCCGTCCCATCAGGATGGAACCAGCGATCATCACCCCTGGAGTGACGATATTTTGCACCGCCAGGTAGGCGCCGACCCCAAGGATCACTGACTGCAAGGTGATCCGCAGGGTCTTGCTGAGGTTGCTGAGGAGGCCGGAGCGGTCGCTGGCAAGGGCCTGGAGTTGCAAAACCTCCCGGTGGCGCGTGAGCCAGCGGCCGTGAACGCTGGCGAGCATTCCCATAGACTCCAAGACCTCCGCGTTGCGCAGGTTTCCGGCGACCAGGTTCCCGCCGAGCACCGCCAGGGCATTGGCCTGCTTCAGTGGGGTGCGGGTCGCGTATTCGTTGGCCACCGCCAGGGCGATCAGAATCAGCCCTCCTGCCACCGCCACCCAGCCGATCACCGGGTGCAGCAGGAAGAGAACGGCCAGATAGACCGGAATCCAGGGGACATCGAAGAAGGCAAAGAGCCCGTTTCCGGTCAAGAACTGGCGCAGGGTCGTGAGGTCCTGAATCGGCTGGGCGTTGTTCCCCCGACGGCCACGCAGGTTGGCATCGAACATGGCGCGAAAGAGCCGGCTATTGAGCGATAGATCCAACCGCGCGCTAACCCGGACCAGGATGCGGGAGCGCAGCAGGTCCAGAACTCCCATGACACCGAAGAGACCTACAGCCAGCAGGGTCAACATCAACAGGGTCGTGTTGCTGCCGCTCGCCAGGACCCGATCATAGACCTGCAGCATATAAAGCGCGGGTACCAGCAACAGCAGGTTGATGAACAGGCTGAAGAGGCCGACGAAGAGAAAGGACCCGCGACTGGCCCGGAGGGCGGCGCGCAGTTCATCCTGGGGGCGCTGGGGTTGACTCACGAGGTAATTCCAGTCGGTCACGACACCCATCAGGGCGGAATGACCTGATCCCGGGTTCACTCGAGATCATACCCCAAGCTGAGGGGGGGTGAGGTATGTCTCGTGCCGGCGCAGTGCCATGGGGCCAGAACGGGGGTGACCAGGCCAGGGGAGCGGGCCAGGCGACGCGCGCTGGCGGGGAAACCGGCCCCAACCTGGGACCGGTACCCCACCCCTCAGGGTTCGTAGCGCAAGGTGAGATAGAAGGCCCGCCCGGGCTGGTTGTAGAAGGCGGCGGTCTCGTAGTCCTGGTCGAACAGGTTCTCCAACCGCCCCTGGACGCGCAGGGCGGGGGTGAAGGCGAACTCGGTCCGCAGGTTTACCAGGGTATAGGCGTCCAGTTGGTAGGCGTTGGCCAGGTCATCGTAGCTGCGTCCGGAGATAAAGAGGCCCAGGCCCGCGGACCAGCGGTCCAGCCGGCGATCCAGATCGAGTTGGACCATCTGCTCGGGCCGCCGCGGCAGCAGGTTGCCGTCGTCCGGCCCCTCTGAGCGGTTGCGGGGGTCTTGCAGGGTCAGGCTCAGCCCAAGCTCCCAGTCCAGGATCTGCGCGTTGGCGGTCAGTTCCAGACCTTGGACCTCGGCCTCGGCGATGTTGTTGGGGCCTTGGGTGAAGGCGTCGAAGGCGATCATCTGGTCCATCAGCGTTCGGTAGAGGTTGAGTCCCCAGCGCCCGGTAAAGATCGCCCTGGGCGCTTGTGACCCGGGCAGCGCGCCGTTGAGGCCCACCTCCAGGCTGTTTGACTCCTCCGGGTCCAGCTCCGGATTGCCAAAATAGGGGTAGTAGAGCTCGTTGAAGGTCGGGGCTTTGAAGGCGGTGCCGTAGGAGATGGACGCCTGCAGGGTCGGGGCGAAGCGGTAGCCCAGGGCGGCACTGCCGGTATTGTGGGTGCCGAATTGCTGGTTATCGTCCTGGCGCAGGCTCAGATTCAAGGTGGCGGCGCCCAGTTCACCCTGGTATTCACCGAAGATTCCGGTGTCGTCCCGGAAGTCCTCGGCGTACTCGGTGCTGCCGGAGATACGATCCTGCTGGTAATCGAGTCCCAGGGTCAACAGGTGCCCGGGGCGGATGCTGATGTCGTTCTGGAAGGTCAGGCTGTCACGCTCGGTGTCGAAGTCTCCGGTCGGAAGGTCCTGTATCTCCGTCGCCGCTGAAGGTGGCCGCGTACTTGTCCAGGCTGTAACCGGCGGCCAGGGTAACTATCCAGGGTGTCAGGGGTACCAGGCGTGCCCTGGCACCCAGGACCTGCTGGGCGGTTTGGGACTGATTGCCCGAGAAGATGCTGCCGTCAAAATCCGTCGTGTTGTTGGCACCCAGGTAGTTCAGGTCCACCTCGGCCCGGTCGCTGAAGCGGTAGCCAGCGCGGGCACTTCCGCCGATTTGCTCATAGCCGTCCCGATCCGGCTCCACCACGCCGCAGCCGGCAAAGGGGAAGACCTGGCCGTAGCAGGCATCGAAACCCTGGCTCTGCTTGAAGTCTCCGCTCAGGTTGAACCAGCCCTGGTCGCCACCCCCGGAGATGCCGCCTGAGATGTTGGCCGTGTCGAAGGAGCCGGCGCCCACGCTGAACCGCGGGGTCAGTGCCCCGCCGCCGCGTCGGGTGAAGATCTGGATGACGCCGCCGATGGCCTTGGAGCCGTAGAGGCTGGAGCGGGGGCCGCGCACGACCTCGATACGTTCGATCTGTTCGATGGGCAGGTCTGCCCAGGGGCTGGTGCCGAGGGTCGCGGAACCTACCTTGACCCCATCCACCAGGACCAGGACCGCATCCGAGTTGGTCCCGCGTAAGAAGATGGACGCGACCCCGCCGCTGGTGGAGACGGTGACCCCGGGCAGTCCCCGCAGCGCATCCGGGACCGAGCGTAACTGGCGCTCTTCGATGGTGGCACGGTCTACCACGGAGACGGACGCCAGGGTCCGGTCCTCCCGCTCCGGGGTGCGGGTGGCGGTGACCACCACGGGATCCAGGACGGTCTGCTCATCGGGCGCTGGGGCGCTGTTCGCCGGGGTAGGGAGCGAAAACGGCAGCCCCAGGGCAGCCAGCAAGAGGGGATTCTTCAACATAGGACTCCAAACATCGGTGACCCGAGCACACCCGCGCGGGTCGACAACGGGTAGGGTCAGGAGGGGGATGGTCAGGAGTGAGGCAGGCGACGGACAGACGGCGGCACACATCCCGGCCGGCCGCACCCCGCGACCCCGGTGATGATCTCCTGGCCGGTCTCCGGGCTCACGAGTGGGGGCGGAACCCCCGGTGCGGCGCCTTCCCGTGTCGGGACACAGTGGCGTGTTGCCGGACCTTGACTCGTCTACCGTTGCGGGGGCAGCGCCGGCATTGCCAGTCCAATTGGATGGCGCACCAGCTTCCCGTTTAACCCCGGGGGCGAACACCCGTGGGGCACCGGAAGATCAGGGGGGGCACTCTAGGGGGGGCATCCCGGGGCGTCAACCGGTGGGGTGCGCCGACGAAGGGTTACCGGCGGTTTGGATGACGCGGATCAATCCAGGGTCGGTCCGGACCCGGCTCGCGCAGGGGGCCGTGCAGGTTCGGAACAAGGATTCACATGCAAAACGTGTCAGAAGTGGGCTAACCTTGTTGCTGCGCCGAGTATCAACCCAAGAGGCCCGCCATGATCAAGAATGCCCCCCAGACCGCCGCCGCTGATGAGCTTACCCACCGCATCGGCAACCGCCTGCGCGAGGCCCGGCACGACCTCCAATTGTCCCTGAGCGAATTGGCGGAGCGGACGGGTTGCTACTCGAAGTCGCGTATCAGTAACTACGAGCAAGGGCTGCGCCGCATGGGTCTGGAGGAGGCCATGGTCCTGGCCGCGGCCCTTGGCACCGTCACCCCGACCTGGCTGTTGTGTCTGGACAACCATCCCCCGCTGGCCGCGGATGAGTCGGACCTGATCGCCCGCTACCGCGCCACCGACGATCAGGGTCGTGCGCAGTTGCGGGAATTGGCGGAATCCCTACCCGCGGCTAAGGCGAAGCGGGCCAAGAAAGGAGGCTGAGCCGGCCATCTGCCGGCGCGTGACAAGGACCACGGGGAGTCAGCCGCGTGTCTGATCGTCGGTGGTGCGGTGACAGGGCCTGGGGGCGCCGAGCGTCGCGCGCCCGGCTGGTCGTAGTGGTGACCAACCGGCGGGATGGCGCCGCTGGGTCGCGGACGTTAATGGGAGGGGGCAGCAGGAACGTCGTCACGCGATTGCTGCGGGCGCAGGGGGGATCGCTGGAAGTTGAGTGTCATCCCTTTGCCCGTCGCTCATGTGTGGGGAGTTGCTTGCTGTCAGTCCCAATTCAGGGCGCCGCCGGTCTGATACTCCGTGACCCGGGTCTCGAAGAAGTTCTTTTCCTTCTTTAGATCCAGCACCTCGGACATCCAGGGGAAGGGGTTGTTGGCGCCCGGGTATTGCTCCGGGAGACCAATCTGGGCGCAGCGGCGGTTGGCGATGAATTGCAGGTATTCCTCGAATAACGGCGCATTGAGCCCCAGCACACCGCGGGGCATGGTGTCATGAGCGTATTGAGCCTCCAGCTGCACCGCCTCGCGGATCATGGTGATCAGATCCTGCTTGAAGGATTCCGTCCAGAGGTGCGGGTTCTCGATCTTGATCTGATTGATGACGTCGATGCCGAAGTTCATGTGCATTGACTCATCCCGCAGGATGTACTGGAACTGCTCGGCGGTGCCCGTCATCTTGTTCCGCCGGCCCATGGAGAGGACCTGCACGAAGCCCACGTAAAAATAGATCCCCTCAAAGATCACATAGAAGGCGACCAGTTCCCGCAGCAGCTTCTGGTCGTTCTCCGGGGTGCCGGTGTGGAAGTGGGGGTCGGCCAGATAACGGGTGAAGGGCAGGGCCCATTCCGCCTTGCGCGCCACCGCCGGCACCTCCCGATACATGTTGAAGATCTCGCCCTCGTCAAGCCCCAGGCTCTCCACCACGTATTGGTAGGCGTGGGTATGCACCGCCTCTTCGAAGGCCTGGCGCAGCAGATATTGGCGGCACTCCGGATTCGTGATGTGGCGATAGACCGCCAGGACCAGATTATTGGCGACCAGGGAATCGGCGGTGGAGAAGAAGCCCAGGTTGCGCTTGATGATGGTGCGCTCGTCCTCCGTGAGCCCATTGGGGTCTTTCCAGAGGGCGATGTCCGCATTCATGTTGATCTCTTGCGGCATCCAATGGTTGGCGCAGGCATCGAGATACTTCTGCCAGGCCCACTCGTACTTGAAGGGAACGAGTTGGTTGAGGTCCGCGCGGCAATTGATAATGCGCTTGTCGTCCACCCGCACCCGGCCGGCACCCATCTCCAGGCTCTCCAGACCAGTGGCGCCACCTGCGGCCCCGTCAGCGGATTCGGGGGTGACGATCCGGACCGGTTGGGGCGCCCGGCCCAAACCGGCCAACAGGGTGTCCTCGAAGGGCAATTCCACTTGGGGCGAGAAGGGGTTGGGATCGACCACCGGGGCACTGCCGGCGGTGCTCATCAGGGTCTCATTGGCGACCACCCCGCGACCTGGGCGCACATGGGTGCTGGTGTCGTGCGCACTCCGGCGGGTGCCTGCCTGGGGCCGGTCCGCACCAAACTGGGGTGCGGCGGTTCCGTTGCGGGGCGCGGGCGGGGCAACGGCGAGGGGATCGTCCCAGTTGAGCATGGCAGCGGGTCCTCGATGATGGCGGTGATTGGGGATCGGGGGGCGGCAAGGGTGGCGCCAAACCTGTCTGACCCTTCCCATTCTAGGCAAAGAGATCGAGATGTCCAGGCCAAATTACAACATCTAGTGGTTTTGTGAAGCAAGAGACCCTGTATGTCGTGTTATGTTGCGAGCGGCTCACTGACCACCGAGATCGCCGAACAGGGTCGGTTCCAGGATGTCGGCCAGGTCCTGGAAAGGGATCAGCACTTCCTGGCTGCCGTAGGCGTAGGGCGCTACCGCGTAGGGCGGAAAGATGACCTTGAGCCCGGTGGGGCCAGGATAGAGAAGACGGTAGTTCTCCGCCTTCGGCTCGGTACCGCTGCGCAGCCAGGTCTCATCCGTACCGGTCAGGTTGCGTAGCTTCAGCTCTGCGTAGCAGCGCCCGGCCAGGGTACTCAACCAGTCTGCACCGGGGCGGAACAGGCCCGCGGGCGGGACGCGCCGCCCGTCGTTCAGCGTGATAACCAGTGGCTCGATGATCGGCATTCCGTGGGCCCCGCCGCGGAAGTCATAGCCCGTCAGGAGCACAGCCAGGTAGCGGGCCGTCTGATGGGGCGCGTCGTGACTGATCTGCAGGGCCCAGGCCGCGCCGGGAACTTCCCCTTGGGCCGCCGCCTCCTGGTGGTCGGCGCGAAAGGGGGCGATCAGACCATCCACCAGGGTGCGGATCTCCCGATTGACGGCGTCCACCGTCGCCCCGTCGCCGGGCAGGACGGGGAAGTCCGCCGTGATGCTGAAGCCGCGACCGGACTCGGTGATCTGCCCCGGCCGTTCCGGGGCCTCGGTGCCCCAGACCGGCGAGCCGAACAGGGCCGTGAGGAGCAGGGGCAATCCGGCCAGTGCGCGCAAACCGGTCCGTCGGGAAAGCGCCCTGGGACGGCCGCACCCCAGTGTGGCGCGGGTTACTGCCGCCAAGCGCAAGCGGGGTTGGAGCATCATGGTTTCTCCTGGTATCGAATCGGGGATAACTGTCCATTTCACCGCAAGCTGCCGGAATGCCGGTAACCTACAACGTACAACCAACAACCTGACGACGGCGCGGCGTCACAGGTGCGTCATCAGTTTGCTTGCGGGGATCGAATGCGTCTATCGTTGCGATCCCTTACATGTCGCGGACACTGTCACGGACGCCTGACACCCGGCGTCCGTTGCCAATCGGCCGGCTGAACCCCGCGGGGCACCAGCGGCAGACCCGGGTCTCCAGGTCCGCAATCTACACACCGCCGCGAGGAGACGGCTCTATGATCGCAAAGGTCGAAGTTGACATCCCTTCCTGTATCGGCTGCGGCACCTGCTGGGTGGCCTGCCCGGACACTTTCCGGGAGGTGGAGGTGGGCGAGGATTACAAGGCCGACATCACCGGTCGGCTCGCCCCCGAGGCCCAGTTGCGGGCAGTCGCGGAGGGTTGTCCGAGCCTGTCCATCGCGCTGATCGATGGGGCCGGGACCGTGATTTACCCCACCGAGGCCCAGCGTGAGGAACTGCGCCAACGCCTGCAATGGTGAGTCGGTCCCGACCTTCAGGTCAGGCCCCGACTGGGGTCTGGAAGGAACAGCAGTAGTCGGTCACCGCCCGCACCCGCAACCCGAAGCGTTCCCCGGCGCCCACCTCAAAGGCATCCCCGCCCTGGAAGGTTCGCCAGGCGTCGGTGCCGGGGAGTTGCACCTCCAGATCCCCGGCCAGGATCTCCATCAGTTCCCCGCAGCTGGTGGTGAATTCATACTCACCGGGCTGCATGATCCCTAGGGTCTTTTTCGTGCCGTCCGGGAACAGAATGGTGCGGCTGGTCACCCCGCCGCCAAAAAAAATGTTCGCCTCGCGGACCACGGTGACTTGCTTGAACTCAGACATGGATCATTCTCTGGTGACTGGGGGTCGGCAGTTTACCGGGTTCGGGTGTCAGTTGGCGCGGGCCTGTCGGCGCCCGCCTGATCCGCCCGCCGCGACGGTGCCCAGCGGTTGAGTTGGGCGAGGGTTGTAAGGACAATCGCGGTCCCCCTTCCTGTCCCGCCAGGTCGTCCATGATCCAGCTCGGCATTGATCGCCTGCTCGCCCATCCGCACCTGCGCGCCCCGCTGCGGGGCCGGCGGGTCGCACTTCTCGGCCACCCCGCGTCCGTCACCAGCGACGGCCGCCACAGCCTGGACGCCCTGATGGCGCTGGGCGATCTCCGGGTGACCGCGGCCTTCGGTCCCCAGCATGGCATGCGCGGGGACAAGCAGGACAACATGGTGGAGAGCGGGGATTATCTGGACCCGCGCCACGGTATCCTGGTGTTCAGTCTGTATGGGGACGTACGCTATCCGACCCCGGCCATGCTGGAGACGATTCGACGTCCTGCTGGTGGACCTGCAGGACATCGGCACCCGCATCTACACCTATGTCACCACGCTTGCCTACCTGCTGGAGGCCTGCGCCTCTGCCGGCAAGAGTCTGTGGGTGCTGGACCGCCCAAATCCCGCGGGCCGCCCGGTGGAGGGCAGTATCCTGGAGCCGGGCTGGGAGAGCTTCGTGGGCGCCGGGCCCCTGATCATGCGGCATGGCCTCACCCTGGGCGAACTGGCCAACTGGTTCTTAACCCAACGGGGTCTGGACCTGGACCTGAAGCTGATCGCCATGGAAGGCTATCGACCGGACGCGGCCCCCGGTTACGGCTGGCCCCTGGGGGATCTGGCCTGGGTCAACCCCAGCCCCAACGCCTCCAGCCTCAACATGGCCCGCTGCTTCCCGGGCACGGTGCTGTTTGAGGGGACTACGCTGTCGGAGGGGCGGGGGACGACCGTCGCCCTGGAGCTGGTGGGCGCGCCGGATTTGGACTCTGGGCGAATCCTGGCGCGGATGGGGTCGGCGGGCACGGATTGGACCGCGGGCGTCCTGATCCGGCCCTGTTGGTTCGAGCCCACCTTTCATAAGCACGCGGGTCGGCTCTGCTCCGGGCTCCAGTTCCACACCGACGGTGCCCAGTACCGTCATGAGCGCTTCCGGCCCTATCGTCTGATCGCCCTCTTCCTCAAGGCCCTGCGTCTGGAGTACCCGGACTACCCGATCTGGCGAGACTTCCCGTACGAGTATGAGACCGAGCGCCTGGCCATCGACCTCTTGACCGGCGGGACCTATCTGCGCGAATGGGTCGATGACCCCCAGGCCCAGCCCGGGGACCTGGAAAGCCGCCTGACCGCGGACGAGGCCCGGTGGCGCGAGGAGACCCGGGACCTGCACCGTTACTTGTAAGCCCTGAAATCGGTGCGCGAACAAGGCCATTGACGCGACATGGTGACGCGAAATGGAACGCCGCTTTACCGGCTTGTTGCCCTGAGTTCGCGGTGATTTTCGCAGGCCATCCCGGCGCGCAGGCGGGGTGTAACTCCACGCCGCGTTCTTCGCGGACCAATTTCCGCGGCTCAGGTTGAGAACCCCCTCGCGATGGCGCAGGAGCTTCCCTATCAGCCCTTCTACTGCGAGGAGAACGCCTGGTGGCTCTGTGCCCACCCGGCCTTAGGCCACGGTGAGCGTCAGGTGGTCTTCCTGGTTAGCCGTGCCGGACGCTGTCCCATGCTGCACCAGCGCGCGGCTCCACCGGGCCAGTTGATCGCCTGGGACTATCACGTGATCGTCGTGGACGCCCGGGGCCAGGTCTGGGACCAGGACAGCCGGCTGTCCGTGCCGATCCCGGGCGTCGCCTGGCTGGATCAGACCTTCGCCCTGGCTGAGCGCCTGCCTGCCATCTATGCGCCCCGTCTGCGGGTGATCCCGGCGCTCGACTACCGGCGTGACTTTACCAGTGACCGCAGCCATATGCGCGGCCAATCCGGTCGCCTCCAGCGCCCGCCGCCACCCTGGCCCCCCATCGGTGAGGGCATGAACCTGCTCCTCTACCTTGATCCTGAGGCTCAGGGGCCGGGTCGTCTGCTCAGCCTGCCCGCGGCCCGCCAGTGGCTGGCCGACCTGGGGTCTTGACTCCCAAGCGACGACCCGGATGCCACGCAGGGAACCCAGCGGGAAGGTGCCAAGCAGGGCCTTTGCCGCCTCGGTTCGCTGGTTTCACTTCAGTTGCCAATAGCAAGATTGGCCTGCTGGGCTTGGGGTTCACGGATTCGTGCACGAGACTCGTCGAGTCGCCAGGTGTAACCAGACAGCTCATAGCGCAGCGAGACCGGGCGACCATCCACCGACGTGACCACTGAGACCTCAGTCGGCGAGTGAATGGAGCGGCCCCGGACGGCCAAGGCAGACTCGGGGAACTGGCGTTCGAGCAGGTTACAGATCAGCTCGGAACTGGGGCCTATGTCCCCCATTTCGGGCGAGTCTGTCACACAAGTGGCGCTCGCGCCCAAGGCGACCGGCAGGATCGCGAGGATGAGCTTTCCCTTCATGGCGGTTTCCTCGATTATGTTGGACATCCCTTCCCGCGCTGAACGGTATTGCCAAGAAAGTTTAGGCTCGATTCGTCCGGCTAGCGTCCGTTCGCCGACATCTGCCCCCTCAGGGTCCGGCCTACGAACGTCCCTTCGGCACGGGCCGCATCCTCCTCGGCTTGCGTCGGGTACAGACCCGAAGCAGAGACCTCCCCGTTGATGCAGGGCTCGAGCCTGTTGGGGTCGACCGCCTCGGCGGCGAGTCCAGTGCCGGCCAGGCCGAACAGTCCGGCGAGCATGGCGATGATGGGCCTTGTCTTCATGATCGGTTACTCCGTTGTTTGGGGTGTCCACCGTCGAGCCAATTGTGTTGTCGAGATGGCGCAGGCTCGATGCGTCCATCTACGCTGAAAGTGTGGACCCGGGTGCGGCTCCGCGGTATCAATCAGAAGCCTTACGACCAAGGTCTTCCCCGCAGGCGATTGCCTGCAACAGAATCCGCAGGATGAGGGGCGAAGACCGGACCTTCTGTACTGAGCTGGCGGTGCGATGCCGGTAAGACAGATAACCTCCAAACCCGGCGATATCCGGGGACTCCAGCAAATTTAGTAAGCTTTCCTTTTCCGAGGACTGGACTAGGCTTTGAGAGGCACTAGCCGGCGCGTGTGGGCGCGTGTGGCTCAATCAGATCGGCTTTCTGAAACCATTGCCAGACATGGGTCAGATTGATAACGCGGGTTAGCGGGGACGGCCAGCCACGGCGCGGTACGACCGGCCGAACGGGCGTGTTCATGTACTCAGGCGATTTCTGTCAAATCATGTACCACCTCGCTCGTCTTTTCGCCCGCCTTCCGCGCCGCACCGACAGTCACATAGCCCAGCTATGCTCCTGTCGGCGCTCCTTGAAGGCAGACGAAAATCCTTCGCGATCTGGTACATGATATTCCGGCAATCGCCTAAGGGTGTCAGATGAACAGATGCGCAACGAAGAAAACCACCCACCAGGAGGGTCAAAGCCATGAGTGCCATCGACAAGCCCACGTGGAACCTGGGGCGACGCTTGGGGACTTCGAGCATGAAGCCCAAGCCTTCGGTTTGGCCACTTCCTTGGGGATCAATTCGACGACTGGGGTCTCTGGGCTGACACTCGGTGGCGGTTTCGGCCGGCTCACGCGTAAGCACGGCCTGACGGTGGACAACTTGATCGCGGCGGAGATGGTGACCGCGGATGGACAGCGCGTGCGAGCCAGCGCGGAGGACAACGCCGATTTGTTCTGGGCGATCCGCGGCGGGGGCGGCAATTTCGGCATCGTGACCCAGGTTGTCTTCCGGCTTCACCCCGTGGGCCCGGAGGTGTTGAGCGGACTGATTGTCTTTCCCTTTGAACAAGCCAAGTCTTTGCTGACTCAATACCGGGAGTATGTCGAAACTATCCCCGACGATCTCTGCGTGTGGGTCGTCCTGCGCAAGGCACCGCCGCTGCCGTTTCTCCCCGATGAGGTGCACGGTCGAGAGGTTGTGGTCTTCGCCTTCATGCACAGCGGCGACCTGGCTGAGGGCGAACGGCTGATTGAACCGGTCCGTCATTTTGGCGACGCCTACGGCGAGCATATCGGCCCGAACCCGTATGCCGGCTGGCAGCAGGGCTTCGATCCGCTGTTGACCCCAGGTGCGCGCAATTACTGGAAGTCGCACAACTTTGCCGAGTTAAGCGACGGGGCCGTTGACACCGTCGTCGAATACGCCGGCCAGCTGCCCTCGCCCCAGTGCGAGATCTTCATCGCTTTGCTAGGGGGCGAGGCGAATCGTATCGCAGAGGATGCCACCGCCTACGCGCACCGGAACGTGAAGTTCGTGATAAACGTGCATGGTCGGTGGGACGATCCGAAGCAAGACGGGAAATGCGTGTCATGGTCCCGCGCCTTCTTCGAGGCGGCCAAGCCTCATGCCACGGGCGGCGTCTACGTCAACTTCATGACTGAAGAGGAAACTGACCGCGTCGGCGCAGCCTACGGGCCGAACTATGAACGGCTGGCGCAAATAAAGCAGAAGTACGACCCTGGCAACGTCTTTCACCTGAATCAAAACATCAGGCCCATCGCGTGATCGGCCATTGCCAGAGACGCTGACCGATCATGAGGTTCGTCGATGATCAGAACGCGCTGCAGACGGCGAGCCTCACCTAACGGCTCAAGGAGAACCTAATGACTCTTACGAATCGGCAGTCCGGGACAAATGTACATGAAATAGCCGACGGGATCTATCGCATTAACACTCCGGTCGTGATCGAAGGTGCAGGCGGATTTTCGTTCAACCAATATCTCGTCGTCGATGAGGAACCTCTGCTCTTCCACACCGGGCTGCGAAAGATGTTTCCGCTTGTGCGTGAAGCAGTGACGAGCATCCTGCCGCCTGAAAAACTTCGCTACATTGCTTTCTCTCATGTGGAGGCCGATGAGTGCGGATCGCTCAACGAATGGCTTGCCGTCGCTCCGCGATCGGTACCACTTTGCGGCACGATCGCCGCGATGGTATCAATCGGAGACCTTGCTGATCGGGCCCCAACCGCTCTGGCCGATGGAGAGTTGCTCCCCCTTGGCAAGCATACCGTGCGTTGGTTCGACACGCCCCATCTACCGCACGCGTGGGAATGCGGATTTCTGATGGAAGAAAGCACCCGTACTTTACTTTGTGGCGACTTGTTCACGCAGGGTGGCGCAAACCTTCCGCCAATCACGGAGTCAGATATTCTTGGGCCGAGCGAGGCTTTCCGACACGCGATGGATTATTTCTCCCACTCCACCAAAGCGCGTGTCATGTTGGAAAGGCTGGCCACTGCCGATCCCACAACCCTCGCATGCATGCACGGAAGCGCATGGCGCGGCGATGGGGCAAACCTTCTGCGCACGCTTGCCGCCGAGTTGGCTCCATGACGATGGTCGCTGCCCGAGCAAACGGCCAGAGCCCTTAGTGTTGCTCGCTGTTCCGTCCCCGCTGGATAGTGAGCCCGTATGCATTAACGATTTAACAATGCATTCCTCGACAGGCGCGCTCGACAAGATCCACGTTGATCAACGGTAAGGGGCTGGCTGGAAGCGGGCGAAGCCCTCTGGAAGCCAGTCTCGCTTGACCGCAATGTTCGGCTGGCAACTCACAGCACCACCCTTAACTTACGGCCACCAGTAATAGCGAAGCCTTCACGCTCATAAAATGCCAACGCTTTTTCAAACTGCGGCAGCGGTGGCGTCGTGACTTCTAGGCGCTTCCAGCCCTGCGAGACGCCGAAAGACTTTGCTTGGGATACGAGGCGCAAGCCAACATTGTCTGAGCGGTATTCAGGGCGAACATAAAGCTCCGGTATGGTGCCAAAGGAGCCTTCGGCGTAAAGGGCGTGGCTTTCATACAGTGCAAGGAACCCAATCGCCTTTCCACCTTCATCGCGCGCGATAAATACAACGTATTTTTCGCGATTGAGAAAGTCAATGAGTCTGTCAGTTGTTTCTTTTAGATCGAAGTTGAATGTTTGAACGCCAATGGTGTTCATGATTTCACTCAGCAACTCACCGACCATGACTGCGATGTCATGGGAATCGTCTGGGGTTGCTATGTCCGACTGTATACGATTGCGTTCATCTTATGGTGCCAAGGTTAGGTGCCCGCGCGCATGGGATGTACTCGGCGTTCACCGGAGGGACGATCCAGCCGTGAATTCGAGACGCGAAAAAGGTTGCGCCTCGGGACTCGCCGAATGAACTGGAGCGCCTACGCGGCCATTCGCCGCGACGGTATTGATCGCAATGGCGCCCAGACCTCCGGCGCGGGCAGCGCAGGAGCGGCGCGATCATCCCCGAGGTTGCCGAGACGCTGTGCCCGCCGGTAAGGACGCATCCCCGATCGCGGTTCAGCGCAAACAGATGCGGTTTGACCACCCCAGATTCCTTTAGCGTCGGGATAACCGAGCAACCACAAGCACCATGCCGTTCTGTGCCATGGCGCGCTGCGCGGCGAAACCGCGGGACCGCAACGCATCGACGACCCACTCGGGGTCGAGACGCAGTTTCGGGTAGCTGCTCACCCGCAACCGCCATTGCGTCCACTCGCGCTCGTGCAGGAGGTCATGGACCTTGACCGTGGTTTCTCGCGTACTCGAGAAAACACGTCAAGATTCGCTGCGCGTCGCTGCGTACGGGAATGAACCGTCCATCGTCTTGCAGGGGTGCTGACACATAGTCGCGAAAGGTTGCGACGAAGAGCCCGCCCTGGCGAAGGCTGATGGCCACGTCGGTGAACAACTGCTCGACCGACGCCCGATCGGGCAGATGCGTCAGGGTGTCGCCCATGCACAGGACGATGTCCGCTTCCGTTTCGAGGGACGCACGAAAGGCGAGCAAGTCGGCATTGAGGGTCCGGACCGCAAGCGCCCCGATGCGGGCCTCAAGCTCATCCAGGAGCACCTGACAGGAGTCCACGGCAAGGACCGAGAAGCCATGGCGCGCCAGGGGTAAGGCGTGCAACCCGATGCCGGCCCCCAGGTCGACCGCCAGGCCCGTCGTCCGGTCGGGCAACGGGAGCGCGGCAAGCTCGGCGTCGCTGCGCACGAGCGCCGCGTCGAGGTCGCCGACCATCCATGAATAGACCGGGCCGAGGTGGTCATCATAGTGCTGTGTGATCGAGTTCATCCTGGTTCTCCTCGGGTTCTCCGGGCCGCCCTGGGCTCAGACGCTGGATTGGGCCAGGACGCCCCGACGGCGCCCGCTCCCACCACCGTTCAATCCGTCCCTGGATCGAATCGGCGTCTGCTCAGTGCCGCGTGATCACCGCTTCCAGGTATTCCGACGGAACCACCAGCGTGTCCGGCCCACCGACGTTGCGGGACTCGAGCAGTTTCATCAGATCGGCGTGCAGCCGGGCCTGTCCGGCACTGTCCAGCGCCGCAAAGGCCTTGTGCGTGGGACCGTAGTAGGTGCGGAAGACCTCGATCCAATGGGCCGCGGAGCGGTAGCGGAAGTTGAACGTGCGCCGCGTGCACTGGAAGTCGGCGGCCTGGCGGCCGAACAGCTCGACGAGGTAGGCCTCATCGCCCCACTGCACCGGTGGGCGGACGCCCGCGGGCGGCGGAACATGGCGACCCACCACGCGGAACAGCTCGCCGATGAATCCCTCCGGGGTCCAGGAGGCGAGGCCGATGCGCCCGCCAGGGCGAACCACGCGCAGCAATTCGTCCGCGGTGCGGTGGTGGTCGGGCGCAAACATCGCGCCGAAGATGGACAGGGCGACATCGAAACTGCCGTCGGCAAAGGGCAGCGCCTCCGCGTCGGCGACGCGGAATTCCGCTGCCAGGCCGTCGGCACGCACGCGCACGGCGGCCTTGTCCAGCAGGTGCGGCACATAGTCGGTCGCAGTCACCGCGGCAAAGCGCCGCGCCGCGGCCAGCGTCGCATTGCCATTGCCCGCCGCCACGTCGAGGACCCGCTCGCCGGCGCGCAGGTCCACGGCCTCGGCCAGCGACTCGCCGACGATCTGCAGCGTGGTGCCGATGACGGCGTAATCGCCGCTCGCCCAGGTGGCCTGCTGGCGCTGCTTGATCGCCTCGAGGTCCGGTGTCGGCGGCACGGGAATGGATTGGACGGCGGGCTGGCCGGATGGGCTGAGGCACAAAGGGTGCGTTCATGTTGGTCTCCTGCGGATTGAGGTTGGGGCTGCTCCGGACCTGGGTCGGCGTGCCGACCACCGGTTCCGACGAGGCCATTGTTCCGCCGGAGGCGCTTTGCTGCTTCACCGAGAGTCCTACAATCTTGCTCAGGCGTCCGCCGTTGCGCGGGCGCTTGATCCGCGGTGACCGCCCGGCCGCCGCGCACTGCCGACCGGAGCAAGCCCATGAGTCGAGATACCCTGTCCGACCTGCTGCGTGCCGTTCGTCTGCGCGGGGCGGTCTTCTACTACGTGAGCAACTGGCACGATTGGGCGGCGGAAGCGCCGCCCGCGCGCGAGATTGCCGCGGCGGTCATGCCCGGCGCCGAGCATGTGATGGAGTTCCACATGGTCGCCAAGGGCAGCGGCTGGGCGGCCATCAGCGGGCTGGCGCCGGTGCGGCTGGCGGCCGGCGACATCGTCATGTTCCCCCACGGCGACGCCCATGTGATCTCCAGCGCGCCGGGCCTGGAGCCCGAGCGGATCACCGCCGACTGGGTGTTCGCCACGCGCCATGAAGCCAAACCCATGCCCGTCGCCTTTCACCATGGCGTCAGGGAGCCCGACGCCGGCGCACCGGTGGCCGACGCGGACAGCATCCTGGTGTGCGGCTTCCTCGGTTGCGACCTGCGGCCGTTCAATCCGCTGGTGGCGGCCCTGCCACGCCTGCTGCACCTGCCGGCGGCGCGCGCCGGCGGCTGGGTCGCCCGCGTCATCGATCAGGCCGCCAGCGAGTCGACGCAGCGCCGCCCCGGCGCGGATGCCGTGCTCGAACGGCTGGCGGAGATGATGTTCGTCGACACCGCGCGGCGCTATCTCGACAGCCTGCCGGAGGACGCCACCGGCTGGCTCGCCGGACTGCGTGACCGCTATGTCGGCCGCGCGCTGGCCCTGCTGCACGAATACCCCGAGCGGCCATGGACGATCGATGAGCTGGGACGCCAGGTCGGCCTGTCGCGCTCGGCCCTGCATGAGCGGTTCATGCAGTTTCTGGGCGAGCCGCCGATGCACTACCTCGCCAACTGGCGCATTCAAGTCGGCTCGCGCCTGCTGCGCGAGACCACGCGTAACGTCGCCTCGATCGCCCTGGATGTCGGCTATGACTCGGAAGCCGCCTTCTCGCGGGCCTTCAAGCGCCTGGTCGGGGTGCCCCCGGCCACCTGGCGCCGCACGGTGGCGGCGCCGTGAATGTCCCGCGGATGGCTTGTGCGCGTGTCCGTGGGAATGACCTGTCTTATGGCTTTCCCGGGGCGATTTCCGACTGCCGGGCGAATGTCGGCCAAGATGTGCGGGGCAAGCCAGCTCTTGATGTCACGCGTCAGGGCCGCGGGCCCGACGATCTTCATGCGTCCATCGGCCATCGCCGCGCGATAGGCAAGGTCGCCCATCCAGACCTGGATCATGGTCCGCAGGTCGGTGGCGAAGTAGATGTCCACCTCACGACCCGGGTCCTGAACGCACAGGTCGATGTCGCTGCCATTGACGAGGAGCCACCAATCGCTCAGCCGCTTCAGGTCGGAGAATCTGAAGCGAATGACCGTCTCGTTGCCCGGCAATGCCTCCGGTTTGATGCTGCGCTGCAGATAGAGCATCAGCAGCTCCACATCCAGGTCGGTGTCGGGCAAGGCACCACGCGCCCAACGCATCCCCCACTCACCCAATTGCATGATGACCGGCAATAGTTCACGCCCCATCGCGGTCAGCAAGTATTCGTGCACGCGTTGTCCGCTGATCCTCTTCTTGATGACGATCCCGGCCTCCGCGAGGTCATTGAGGCGTTTCGTCAAGAGCGTGGGCGAGATCAGACCCAGACCCCGTTGCAGCTCGTTGAACCGCGTGCCGCCCATCAGAAGCTCGCGGACAATCAGCAAGGTCCATTTCTCGCCGAGGATCTCGGTGGCCTTGGCGATGGGGCAAAACTGGGCATAGTTCATGGTTTGCTCTGCCGTTACTACAGAATGGGTAGTTGGTTACTCCAGAAACTGTATTGGGTTGCTCCAGGATTGAAAGTATCGCAGGCGACCCGTCGTGCGTCCAGACTTCATTGCACCGGGGACGAACGCGGCCACCGGCAACCAGACAACAGAGGAGATCAGACCATGCCCATCGTCCGTCAAGCACATCGAAGGCATCACCCCAATCAGACCGAGCGGGTCATCGATCGACACCTCTCGGCGTTTATCGAGGGCCGGGGCGTCGAGGCCATCCTGGCGGATTACCATGACGATGCGGTGTTTCTCACGCCGCAGGCCGTTTATCGCGGCAAACCGGCGATCCGGGAGTTCTTTCTGGGCTTCCTGGCCAACCTGCCCCCTGGTGCGCGCGACGACTTCCAGTTGAAGCGCCGCGAACACAGCGGCGACCTCGGGTATATCGTCTGGAACGTCAAGGGTAGCGTGCCCCTGGGCACGGACACCTTCATCGTTCGCGACGGCAAGATCGCCCAACAGACGTTCGCCATGCACGCAAGCTGATTGGCGGCGAGAAGATCGGGGAATGCAACTCCCCGCGACCCGCGGGCAAACGGCTGTGGCCGCGGCGTCGCGGGCCTACCCGGCGCAGCAGCGACCGAACTCGAACCGGCCACAAGGGACCGGCAAAAGATAGTTCCGATTAGATGCGCCGTGTCAACCGGCCGGGCTCGTCCAACCACAAGGATAAGTCGTGGCTCGTTCTGCTCGCACGACTCATCCTTCTCGTAAGGGAGAGTGTTTCCATGCGCCTTGTCCATGGGGAAAAAAGGGAATGTAATACTCTGGGCGTAGGACAATCGAATGCGTCTTTGTCCACTGGGATCTTGAGGGGTGGGGCAGTGAAAATTCTGGTTGCTGACGATCATCCCCTGATCCGCGAGGCGCTTGCGCAGGTGCTCCGGGAACTGGACAGCGGGGTCAGCGTGCTCGAGGCGGCGGACGGCGGGGCCGTGAGACGGCTCGTGGCCGAGCATTCCGACCTCGATCTCGTGCTGCTCGACATTTGCCTGCCCGGCGTGAGCGGGCTCGATCTGTTCGACGAGCTGCGCTGCGACTATCCGGCGCTGCCGCTCGTGGCCCTTTCGGCGCTGGACGATCCGGGCACCGTCAAGGCGGTGCTGGCCGGGGGCGCCATGGGGTTCATCCCGAAGTCGTGTTCCCATCCGGTCATGGTCAACGCGCTACGCCTCGTGCTCTCGGGTGGACGCTATCTGCCGCCCGAGTTGATGCGCGACTGACTGGCCGTCCGGGTCAGGGCCGGCCGCCAGCCGCGTGACCCGTGGGCCGGTTTCGGTTGAGGCGCTGGGGTTGACCGAGCGCCAACAGCAGGTGCTCGCGCTGGTGGCACAGGGCAAGTCGAACAAGCAGATCTGCCGCGATCTCGACCTGGCCGAGGCGACGGTCAAGGTCCACGTCACCGCCATCCTCAAGGCGCTCAAGGTGACGAGCCGCACCCAGGCAGTGGTCATGATCAACCGGCTCGGCGCTGCGGTTTGAGGCACCGGGCAAGGCCGGCGGCGGTTAGCCTGCTAGACCCTGAGCGTCATCGACGGGGCACCCCCGCCGCCGGTGCGAGGCCGAGGCGAGGTGCTCGATCAGGGCGCGCAGCTTTGCCGGCGCGACCGGCTTCGGCTAGCAGCGGATAACCGCTCGCCTTGGCCTCGCGCAGGGATTCAGGGGCGGTGTCACCGCTGATGAGCGCCGCGGGATCGCCCTGCCGGCGGCCGCGTCCAGTGCGCGGATGACCTGGATGCCGGTTTCTGGGCCGGGCAGCCGATAGTCGCAGAGAATGGCGTCGGGCACCGGTCAAGTCGCTCGAGGGCAGCGCGGGCCTCCTCCCCATTGGCCGCGACCGCCACCTCGCAGCCCCATTGCGCGAGCAGGCTGCTCATGGCATCGCGCACCAGTGCATCGTCCTCCACGACGAGCACCAGGGCGCCGCGCAGCGAGTCGGTCGGGCCTGACGCCGGCGCCGCGTGCGACCGGAGCTTGGCGGCTGCTCCCCGCGCGGGACCTCGAGCGCAAACATGGAGCCCTTGCCGGGGCGCGAAGCGACCTCGATGCCGGCAGCCGAGCAGGCGGGCCAGGCGCGCGGCGATGGCGAGCCCGAGGCCCAGGCCCAGGCGACGATCGTGTTCCGCGTTGCCGACCTGGTAGAACTCCTGGAAGATCGCCTGCTGTTGCTCAGGCGCGATGCCGATGCCCGTGTCACAGACCACAATGCGCACACGAGTCGCCGCGGCGCCGGCAGCCGATCGCGATGCCGCCGCGCTGCGTGTAGCGCACGGCGTTGGCGGCGAGATTGAGCAGGATGCGCTCCAGCAGCACGGGATCGCTGCGCACACAGAGGCGACTCGGTACGATCCGCAGCCGCAGGCCCTTCTCCGCTGCGCTGGGGGCGAAGGCGGTGTCGAGGCGCTCGAGCAGCGAGTCGATGCCGAAATCGGCCACCTCGGGCGAGATCACTCCGGCGTCCAGCCGCGAGATGTCGAGGATCGCGTCGAGGAGTTCTTGCAGCGCCGTCACCGCGACCCCGGACTGGCCGGCGATGCGCCGGGTCTCCGGGTCCTGGACACGCTCGTTCAACTGCGCGATGAAGAGCCCGAGTGCGTGCAGCGGCTGGCGCAGGTCGTGGCTCGCGGTGCGCAGGAAGCGCGACCTGGCCTGGTTGGCGAGCTCCAGCTCCTGGGTGCGCTCGGCCACCTTGCGCTCCAGACCGGCGTAGGACTTGCACAGCCGCGCGGCCATGCGGTTGAACTCCTCGGCGAGTGACTGGAGCTCATCGCCGGTCTTCACCTCCATCCGATGGTCGAGGTCGCCCGCGCCGATGCGCGCGGCGCCCTGCTGCAGGGCCCGGATCGGCATCGCCATGCGCCGGGCGAGCGCCAGGCTCGCAAGCACCGCGAGCGCGAGCGCGATGAGCAGCAGCACCGCCGGTGCGCCGCATGGCGGCATACAGGGGGGCGTAGGCCTCGGTGAGCGGCTGCTCGACGAACACGACCCAGCCAAGCTCGGGGATCGGCACGTGCGCGGCGAGCACGGGGTTACCCAGCGGGTCGCTGCCCGGTGCCAGGGTCTTGCAGATCGCTCGTCCGCGGTTCGTGCCGCCCGCCAATGCACCGCCGCACCTGGGGCAGGCCGGAGAAATCGCTCTTCTGCAGCACCCGGCTGATGTCGGGGTGGGAGAGCAACTGGCCGCGACGGTCCACCACATAGGCGTAGACCGGTGGTGCCGATACGAATCCGCGAGACCACGTCCCAGACGAACTTGAGGTTCACCTCGACCAGCAGTGACGCCCTCGCTCTTGCGGCGCTCCGGCGCCACCGCGATGGTCATGTAGGGTTCGGTTTCCTTGACGGAAATTGACGGGGCCGAAATAGGGGTGCCCAGGCGTCGGCCGCGAAACGCCGCATCGCCCGAGCGATCGACGCCGCTGCCGATCCGATCCATGGCTCAGACGCGAGACGCGCAGCTGCTCGCGCCCGCTCGCGTCCAGCCAGCTCGCGTCGGTGATGGCCGGGACCTGGCGCAGGAGCTTCAGGAGCTCAACATAGCGCTGGTCCAGGGTGCTGCCGCCGCCGGCTTGGGGGAACAGCGTCCAGCCGATCTGCCGTTCGATGTCCTTGGCGAACTGCTCGATGCGCACGGCTGCCCCCAGGGCCTTCTCCCGCTGCAGTGTGAACAGCGCGGCGCGCGTCTCCTTGTAGGAGAAGTACAGTCCGGTCGCTTCGCTGGCGAGCAGGGCGGAGCTCACCAGCAGGAGGAAGTACAGGAAGTACTTATGAAACAGCGGACCTTTCGGCCATAAGTTCAGCGTTTTGCGATTCGCAGGCGCTCGGGGTGGGAAGCGGTGGCGCGTCCTTTCATTCGATAATCCGGTCGGCGCGCAGCGCGATGGACTGGCGGTATCGTCAGCCCCAGCTCATCCGCCGTCTCGCGATTGACGACCAGCTCGTACTGCGTCGGCTGCTCGATCGGCAAGTCGGCCGGGTTGGCCCCTTTGAGGATCTTGTCCACGTAGACGCGCGGCGCGCCGCTGGAGCGCCGGGTAGTCGACGCCGTAGGCCATGAGACCGCCCATCGCCGCGAAGGGCTTGTACCAGTGCATGGTCGGCAGGCCGCGCCACTTGGCGAGATCGGCAATCTGCTGGGCCTCGTAGGCAAAGACGATGGTTGGCAGGGGGTACAGGGCGTCCGCCTTCCACTCGTCCAGTCTCGTCGAACGCGCGCTCGAGATCGTTGCCTCGCCGGGCCACGAAGACCCGAATCTCCAGTTGCAGGGTCTCGGCCGCGGCGGTGACGTCGCGGATATAGACCGTCGTTGACGTTCGGCGACATGTCTGGCGCTGGCCAGGACCGCGACGCGCCGGATACCCGGCGCCACGGCCTTGAGCAGTTCGAGCCGCTTCGCGTTCAGCTCGCCGGCGTAATAGGTGAGCCCGGTCATGTTGCCGCCGGGGTGGGCGAGGCTCGCGGCAAAGCCGCCGAAAACGGGATCGCTGCTCGCGATGAAAACGACGGGTATGCTTCGGGGTCGCCGCGTGCGCCGCATCGGCGGTGAGGTGGGTCAGCGCAACGATGACGTCGGGCTTGCGCGCGCGCCAGCACCCGCGCGGCAAGCAGTTAGACCCTCGTAACGTCCTCCGCCGTGACGGCATTCGATGACAAAGTTCCCGCCCTCCACGTAGCCGAGCTCGCGCAGCCCGGATCGCAACGGCTCGTTGCCGCACTCGTGCTCGTCGAGAGCGAGCAGGCCGACCCTGGCTATTTTGTGATCCTGCGCCAGTGTTGCCTGGGCAGTCAGTCCGATAACCAACATGGCCAGCGTCAGCAAGCGTACGGTCGACATGGCGTTCTCCTTGTCGTCAAGGATAGGCGATGCCGGCGCCTCCAACCACGGATCATCGGGCAGGCGCCATTGGCCATTGGATGGTTGCATGCAGGCCGGTGCAAACATGCCACTGAGTCGTCTGGGTTTTACGGCAAGATTCCCAGACAGTGCCGGTGAATCGCAGAGCCGCGGGACACCTGGAGCCCGATCAACGTTATCCTGCACGTCTGTCACGCTCAGGTCCCAGTTCGATCCCCTCAACCATGTCCGCAACCGCAATCCTTTGGTTCCGGCGCGACCTGCGCCTGGATGACAATCCGGCCCTGGTCCAGGCCATGGCGGACAGCGCTCGAGTGCTGCCCCTGTATATCTACGATCCGGCCGCTGAGGCCCCCTGGGCGCCTGGGGCCGCGAGCCGCTGGTGGCTGCATCACAGCCTCAGCGCCCTGGATCAAGCCCTGCACCAGGTGGGCAGCCGACTCCTGATCGCCGTCGGCGACAGCCTTGAGGTCTTGCAGCGGGTCGGCACCCAGGTGGGCGCCAGCCGCTTCTACTGGAACCGTCTCTATGACCCCGCCATCCGGGCGCGGGACGGTCGAATCAAGCTCGCCCTGCGCGCCCAGGGACTGCACTGCGAGAGCCACAACGCCTTGTTGCTGCACGAGCCCTGGGAGGTACTCACCGGGGTCAGTGAGCCCTATCGGGTCTTTACCGCCTATTGGCGCAAGGCCTTCGGCGGTCTTCGCACCCCTGGGTCACTGAAGGCTCCGCTGCCGGCCCCGACCGCCATCAAACCGGCGCCTGATGTGACGGGTCTCAGCCTGGAGGCCCTCGACCTCCTCCCTCGTATTCCCTGGGATCAGGGTCTCGCCGCGCGCTGGCAGGCGGGGGAGAGCGCGGCCCTGGAGCAGGCGACCCGCTTTATCGATGGGGCACTGACGGGCTACGCGGAAGGCCGGGACATCCCCGGTACGCCCGGCACCTCGAGCCTCTCCCCGCACCTGCACTTCGGCGAGATCAGTCCCCGGCGACTGCTCGCCCTCATCGCCGCCCGCCACGGCACGGCGGAGACGACGGCCGCCGAGGTCTATGTGCGAGAGATCGGCTGGCGGGAGTTCGCCCATCACCTGCTCTACCACTTTCCCCACACGCCGGAAGCGCCACTCGACCAGCGCTTTGACCGCCTTCCCTGGCGCAGCGAGGGGGCCGAGGTCCTGCTCGCCGCCTGGCAGCGGGGCCAGACCGGCATCCCCCTGGTAGATGCCGGCATGCGGGAGCTCTGGCACACGGGCTGGATGCACAACCGCGTGCGGATGGTGGTGGCCTCGTTCCTCACCAAGAACCTGCTCCTGCCCTGGCAGGCCGGTGCCCGCTGGTTCTGGGACACCCTGGTGGACGCGGACCTGGCCGCCAATACCCTGGGGTGGCAGTGGACAGCCGGCTGCGGAGCGGACGCCGCCCCTTACTTCCGGGTCTTCAACCCGGTCCGCCAGGGGGAGCGCTTCGATCCCCAGGGCACCTACGTTCGGCGCTGGTGCCCGGAACTGACCCGCTTGCCGGACAAATTCATCCACCAGCCCTGGGCCGCTCCGGCGGCCATCCTGCGCGGGGCCGGGGTGACCCTGGGATCAGACTATCCCTTCCCGCTGGTCGACCTCGCCCGCTCCCGGCTGGAGGCCCTGGCCGCCTATGAGGTCATCAAGGGCGGTTGATCGCGCCCGAATCGAGAGGGGAACTACCGTGTCGGTCATCATCGAAGAGGCCATCCGCGAGTGGATGGCGGTGAATCGGGGGCTGCGCGAGCAGGTCACCGGCCAGGGAGTCGAGCGCTTCTTTGCCATCCTGGAGGGCATCGGGCCCCCGACCCCCGCCCAGCTGGGGCGGGCCGTCGCCGCCGCCCGCGACGCGGTATTCGCGGCACTCACCACGGACGCGGTGCTGGAGCATTTGCCCTTCCCGCCGCCGGATGCCGGTGCCCGCGAGGCCCTGCGCAGCCGGTGGTACGGTCTCAACCCCGCCTGGGTGTTGCCCGGCCCCCCGACGACGGATCGCTCGCTCTCCGCGCCACGGCTGGCCATCGCCGCCGCCGGTGGGAGCCTGCTGGGGATGCTGGTGTTCGGGACCGTGCTGAACCTGAGTCTGGACCTGCGGGCCCTGGGGATGCTGATCGGGGCGCCAGCCGGCGCCGCGGGGGCCCTGTACGCCGTGGGCCGGCTGGCCGAGAGCAAGGCCCTGCGGATCGCCCTGACGACCCTGGTGGGCATAGCCGGGACCCTGGACCTGGCGCGGGCCGCTACCCTGGGGCTCGGTGGTCTCTGGGGCCGACTCGCCGGGGTCGGACTGTTGCGGCGTATCCTGCTCTACCCCGGGGTGGTCGCCCTGCTGACCTTCACCCGGGGCAGCGCACAATACGACCGCGGTGCCTACCGGGAGTCGGTCCGGGACCTGATCCGGCAGTGGGTGGATTGCTCCTCACTCCTGCTGTGCAGCCTGTCCGGGGCGCCGGTGGAACAGCCCCGGGGTCAAGCGTTGGACGCGGACCTGGCCCGGGCCATACAGGACCTGCACCGTACCGACCTGCGCGGCCTGCCGATGGCCGCGGAGGCCCTGTTGCTGGAGGGACGCCGCCTCGGTCTCGCTGGCCTGAGCGAGCCCCCAGGCTTCGCGGCCGCGGCTCGGACCGACCAGTCCGAGCGCCGCCGGCTGCGCTGGGGACCTGAACTCGCACAGCATTACCGCCCCTTCGGTCTGATCGCGGTGGGTGACACCGTCATCGTCGAGGACGAGCCGGTCATCCAGAACGACGTCGTATTGGAGAAAGGTCTTGTACGAAAACAGCGTTCCTGACTCACCCCAGACCGGATCAGTGGAGCCCCGACCCACCCTGGCCATCGACTTCGGGACCTCCAACACCTACGTCACCAAGTGCGCGGCGGATCGGGAGGAGCCGGTGGGGGTGGACTTCGGCGACGGTCGCGACGGCCTCGCGACCGCCATCCTCTACCGGGAAGGCAAGGAGCCCCTGATCGGCAACCTGGCCCTGGAGGAGTTCGGGGACGGGGCCGCCGAGCACGCGGACTATCGCATCCGTGCCCAGTTCAAGCCGGACCTGGCGACCAGCGAGGAGGCGCGCCGTAACACCCGTGACTTCCTGATCGGCCTGCTGGAGGTCGCCCGGCGCCAGCACAAGGACATCGCCCCTTTAGAGCGCCAGGTGATCTTCGGCGCCCCGAGCGAGGCCTCCGAGGACTACCGAGAGGTCCTGTGCGCGGTCGCTCGGGATGCGGGCTTCGGTGAGGTCCGCACGGTGGACGAGCCCAAGGGCGCCATCTACTTCCACCTCCAACGCAAAGACATTACGCCCGCCGAGGCGCTCAAGGGCGCCCTGGTCGTCGACTTCGGCGGCGGCACCTGTGACTTTGCGCTCCTGGTCCGGGGTGAGGTCAGGCACTCCTGGGGTGATATGCACCTGGGCGGGCGCCTGTTCGATGACCTCTTCTTCCAATGGCTCATCGAACAGAACCCGGACGCCGCGGCGGCGATGCAACGGGAGCGGGCGGAGTTCTTCGTGCTAGCGGTGCGCTGCCGGGAGGCGAAGGAGAAATTCTCTCTTGCCATGGCCCTTGACCCCACCCAGGTCTTCCGCAAGGCCGTCGGCGAGTTCGGGCGCATCAGCGATGTGACCTGGGAGGCATTCCTGGCGCGCGCGCGCCACTACCGGCCGTCGCGGACCTTCGCCGACTATCTCCAGGCCATGAATCCCGGCGCCTACGCGCACCTGCTGGGCGCTGACCAGGGGCTCGACCTGCTCGATTGGTTTCGCCAGACGCTGCGACAGGGGCTGGCCCATGAACGGGTGCAGGACCAGGAGCTGGCCTGCGTGATCCTGACCGGGGGCAGCAGCGCCTGGCCCTTCGTCCCGGCCATCATCCAGGAGGAACTCGCCCACCTGTCCCAGTCACCGCGACTGGTCCACAGCGACCGGCCCTATGTCACCGTCTCCCAGGGGCTGGCCATACTCCCGGCGCTTCAGCTCCGGTTGGCGACGACCCAAACCGGTCTGCGCACTGAACTCCCGGGCTTCATCAGCGACCGTATCCACCCGCTGCTCACACGCCGGCTGGACGAGGTCGCCGACCGTATCGCCGAGGAGGTCGCGGCGGGCCTGTTCGATCAGGGCATCGCGCCCCTCCTGCATCGCTTCCGTGAGGAGGGCGGGTCGGTCGCCAACCTGAAGGGGCAGATCGCGGCCCAGGCCGCCGCCTTCCAGCCCCAGATCGAGGCCATCGTGACGACCCAGATCGGCAGGGTCCTCAGCGGTGTGGCCGCCGACACCACGGAATTGATGCGGGACTGGTACCGCCGCCACCGGCTCAGCTTCGGGCACGGGCTCACCCACGACGGCCGGACCCGGGAGACGGGCACAGACCTGAGCATCGCTGACCCGAACATCTATGCGGAGATTGAAGGCGTCGTCTTCGCCCTCTCCACGACTATCGTCACCGTCCTGGCGGCCGTTATCAGCGGCGGCGCCGGCACCGCGCTCATCATGGCCGGTCACCTCGGCCTCCTGCTCGGTGCCTTGATTGGCCTGGTCGCCGGCGGTCTGGTCCTGACCTACGGCATGGAAGAGGCCAAACGCCGGGCAGAATCCTGGGAAGGCACTCCCCGCTGGATCATCGCCCGCGCCCTCACGGACGAGAAGATTGCCAGCCTGCGCGCTGACATCAAGGCCCAGGTGGCGGAGAAGGTAAAGGCCCAGGCCGACGGCGCCCGAGTGGGATTGGAAGACCAAATCCGGCGCCAGGTCGAGCAGGAAATCGCGAACCTGTCGGCGATCAGTCAGTTTCTATAAGGCGGCTGGGTCCGGGTCGTGCCGATTACTTGGGAACCGGTGTGGTGTTAATCGCGTCGTGGCGGGCATTTCGAGCGGCGGAACAAAAAAACCGCGGGGGTCCCGGTGAGGGACCCCCGCGGTCTGGTGCCCGCTCAGCCACGGGGCCGCTTAACGGGGTGGCCGCGGGCCGCGTCTGCGCTCAACCCTTAGTTGGCGGTGGAGCAGGTCTTGATGCCGAACAGGGTGTAGGCCGGGCACCAGCTCATCAGGGCAGTGGCCAAGGGAACGATGCCGATCCAGCCCCAGACACCGATGGTGCCCATGAGCGTAAGGGCGATGAGGGCGATGCCGGCGACGGCACGCACGGCGCGGTCAACAGTGCCGACGTTCTTGGTGAGGTTCATGGTGTCGATCTCCAATGATTGGTGAGTGCTTACCCCGGGGATCGGGGACGCTGATCAGAGTACCCGAGGCACGGACCTGGTTCAGTGACTAGGTCACATGGGACCAAGCTGGATCTGTGCGAGGCCCGCGGGGTCCAGGATCACCAGGGTCGAGCGTCCCAGTCGCACCAGCCCGGCGACCTCCATGCGCTTGAGATGACGGGAGACCACCTCTCGGGCGGTGCCAAGTTCCACGGCGATCTCCTGGTGGGTGATGGCGATGGGGACACCCGGGTCCTCGGTGTTCCGCAGCAGCAGGAAATCCGCCAGTCGCCGCTCGATGGGGCGGAATGCCAGCTCCTCCATGCGGGTGATGACCCCGGCCAGGCGTTGGCCCAGGTTGGCGAAGACGAAGCGCCGGAAGGTCGGGGCTTCCTCCAGGGCGCGGTCGAAAACCGGCTTGGTCAGGCTCAGGAGGTGCACCGGTGACTCCGTGAACCCCTCTGCCGGGTAGTCGTCACCGGCCAGGATGCAACAGGTGGTCAGCACGCAGGCATGGCCCGGGAGCACCCGGTACAAGACCGCCTCCCGGCCACCCTTGCCGATGACCTGGACCCGGATCGTCCCCGCCAGAACCAGAACGTAGTTACTGCACTGGAGCCCGGCGTGGAAGACTGGCTGGCCCGGTGGGATCTCCAGGGTCCGGGCGCCTGCCAAAAGGGCGCGGGTCGCGGGATCTCCGGCTGCCAGACTCGGAAACAGGCTGAGCCAGGTGGCGTCAGTCACGGGTATTCATGCCGGCTCCGCCGTCGGGGCCTGTGCCGCGGTCCCGGCCGTCAGTGCGTGTCGAACTCGCTCCACCCGCGCCTCCAGGGCCGGGTCCCGGAAGGCCGGGCCGCTCAGGTACCAGGCGCGCAGCAGGTCGGCGACACTGCGCCGGGTGTCGGCCTCGCCCTCGCTCATGCGCTCGGCGAGCCGGCTGACCTGGAGCTTGAGCCGCTCTTGGGACAGGTTGTCGGGGGATTCCACCCCGGCGGCGATCTCCAGTTCCAGGCACAGCCGTTGCCGCAGTTCTCTGTTGGCTTGGGCACTCTCTTGGAGGGAGGCCAGGCAGCCGGGATCGGCTGCCGCCTTGAGGGCGGCGTCCAGTCGCGTGCTGAGGGCCTCTTGCAGGCCCCGGTCCGGCAGTGCCGGCAGGCTGGACCAGGCGGCCTGGACCTCCTCGGCGCTCAGGGTGGCCGTCGCGGGATCGAGCAGACCCTGCTCCAGGGTTTCGCACAGGGCCGCCCGGCGGATCAGCAAGTCCATGGCCGCCTGCCGCTCTGCGTCGTCGCGCTCCCGGCGGCGCCCCTGTAAGCGCTCCCGGGCCTGTTGCCAGCGGCGGTTCAGGGCCGCCGCGGCCGCGCCGGGGGAGGGGGAGCGATTCCCCGTCCCGCCAGCGCTGCTCGAAGTCCCGCAAACCCGCGGCCAGGCGGCGGGGATCGGTCTCCGCCGCGGCAAAGGCCAGGGCCTCCTCGCACAGGGCGGTGCGGGTGGCCAGGTTGGCCTCGAGCTCACCACGCTGGGCCTGATGCTTGACGGCGCGCCGCTCGAAGACCGCATCGCAGGCGGCACGGAAGCTCTGCCACAGGCGGTTCTCGTCCCGCTGCCGGGCCGGAACCGTGGTGTGCCACTGGCGCTGGATGGCCTTGGTCTCCTCGATGGCGGCGTCCAGCTCCGGCTGCTCCGCCAGGGCTCGGACGCGTTCGATCAAGCCCTGCTTGTGGGCCTGATTGCGCGCCCGCTCATCCTCCAGCCGTTGGTCCAGGGTCCGGATGGCCTGATGGTAGCGACGGTCGAGTCGGCGCCGCGCCCGGGGCTCGCAGGGTCCGAGCAGAGACCAGGCCTGGCGCACCTCGCGTTCGGCACGCATGACCCTTTTCCAGTCCACCCGTTCCCAGTCCACCTGCGCCAGGAAGTCTTCGAGTTGTTGGCAGACCTGCTCACGGGCGGCGCGGTGGGCCTCCTGTTCCACCGCCTGGGCCTCCAGCAGGGGCCGCACCCGTTCCCCGACCGCCGTGGCGGCCTGGTGAAAGCGCTCCCACAGGGCCTTGTTGGCAGGGGAGCCGGCGCGCTCCACCTCCTGCCAATCGGTCTTGAGCACATGCAGCCGCTCGGCCACTGCCGCCAGCGGCAGGTCCTGCTCGCGCAACGTGTCCATGGCCTCGCACAGGGCCTGCCGGTGCTGGTCCGCACCCCAGCGGCGCCAGTGTTGCAGGTCACGAACCCGCGGGCTCAGGGTGCGCAACCGGGCCTCCAGTTCCCCGGTAACGCTCTTGGGCAGGCCACTGCTGTGGATCAGGTCCAGGGTGGCCTGGAGACTCTGGTGGATGGGGTCGGCCTGCTTGAGCTCTCCGGCCTCCACTAACGCCTGGAGGGCGTCGATGCGGGCGGGCAGTTCGGCCAGGCGCTGCTCGGCGTGACGGCGCTGGGTCTTGAGTCGGGCCTCCAGGCGCGTTGCCAGGTCGCTGAAGGCCGCGGCCAGCGCGGCTGCATCTGCGCTGGCGGTCCCGCCGCGGGTGAGCCCGGCGGCCAGGGCCTGCCCCTGCTCGATCAGGGTCCGGGTCTGGGTCAGGTCCAGGGGTTTGGACTCCCGCATCAGCCCCTCGGCCCGGGTGTGGGTCTTGCGCATCCGGTCCAGTTGCTGCCGCTGTTCCGCGAGGGCCTGTGCTTTGGTGTCAGCGGACTGGAGGTGGTGGTTGAAGCGGCGCTCGAAGTCCCGCTGCTCGCCCCCGGGCAGGGCCTCCAGGGCGGTCCAGGCGGCGGCCAGGCGTTCCCGGGTCTCGCGGATCGCGGTCTCGGCGTCCAGGGCCGCAATCTCCGCCGCCTCCGCGATCAGTTCCTCCCGCCGGGCGCGCAAGGCCACCTGGGCCTCCTGGGCGGCGAGCTGGGCGGCGTTGGCGGCGCGGAAGGACCCGTAGGCGGCGAGAAAGGCCTCGCGGGCGGCGCTGTAGCGGGTTTGCCAGGCGGGCTCGACCTGGGCGACGATCTCGGCCCACTGGCGGTCCAGGTGGTCGAGCAATGCCCGATCCTGGGTCCACTGCTGGAGGTGGCCGAGCCGCTCCGCCCGCTCGCACAGGTCCGCGCAGACCGGGGCGATGCGGCGCGGCTGCGCATCCCGCTCAGTGATCAGGCGCAGCTTCTCCCGCGCCGTACGATAGACCGCCTTGTCTTTCTTGCCGATTTTCCGGGCCACCTGCTCCAGGCCGACCCGGTCCTCCAGCCGGGCCACGGCCGCGCCCCGATTGCCGGCCAGGGCGTCGTTCAGGGCGCAGTCAACCAGGACCGCCGGGCTATCGACCCGCTCGATGGCGGCGCGGCGGACTCTCGGGTTCCTTGCCGTCACCGGGCCAGGTGCTCAAGGACCCGGGGATCCGCGACCAGGCCGCACTCGGTCAGCCGGTCTGCCAGGGGCACGTGGGCCTGGTCGGTCCCGGCCAGCAGGTTCCGGTAGCGAGCGAAGGCGATCTCCCGCAGGCCCAGGTCACCCTCAGCAGTCAGGAGTTCCCGCAGATGGGGGAGGCTGGCCAGGCGGCGGACCGCGTCGTAGCGGATGGCAAGGTCATCCCCGCGCTGGGCCAATTCCAGTAGAGTTTCTGGGTCCGCTTTCCTTTCAATAGGCCTGGCGAGACTTCTTAAAAAAGCGATCGAATAACATCGGCAATCAATCCGCGGCTGTACCCCGATCCGGACATTGTACCCGAGCGCCGCCCAGGGGCTGAGGGGTCGCTAAGGACGCTGGCAAGCATGTCCGGGTCCTGCGGCAGGCTGACCCCAACCTCAGGGGCCAGCACCTGCAGGACAGCGAGAAAGGGGCTGGCGGGCGCCACCAGGGCCCTGGTCTCCAGACATTGCTCGTAGACCCGGGCGATACGGCGGACGAAGCGCCGGATCGCCGGGCTGATGGGCGGGAGTCACCTGCGGGGCGGGGCGCGGGGCGGCAGGTGGTGGAGCGGGCGGGGGCAGGGAGTCGCTGACCGGGCGTTGACCGCCCCAAGGCGGGTCAACTCGACGCTCAGGGCGTCCAGATAGTCCTCGCCGTAGCCGCGTTCGAACCGATCCGTCGCCATGAGGGCGGTGGCCGAGGGCCGCGCGCCCGGCCGCATCCAGGTCGCGAAGCGCGCTGGGCCAGGACGCGGGCCGTACCGGCGAGATCCGCCAGGGCCGCATGGCCGGTGGGGGTGGCCGTCCGCGGGGCGGGTTCGCTCGGGGCCGCGAACCCGGGTGCAGTTGCGGGCTGCGCGGCGACCTCGGGCGCGACCTCTGGTGCCGACTCGGGGGCGGGCGCTGCCTGACGGAGGAGAGCCAGGTCGTACTCCACCGCGGAGACGAAGAGGGTCGCGGCTGTCTCCATCGCCAACTTGGGCAGCGATCAGGGGTGCCAGCAGCGCCGCCCGCTGGGTCTCGTCCAGGTGGTAGGCGGCCAGGAAGCGGGCCTTGGCCGGCCGCTCGGTACCCGCGTCCGGGGCCGTCGGCGGGATCTTGGGCATGGATCCACTGGCGACGCCCGCTGCCCGCGGTCTTGGGGGTGGCCCGGTCGGTGACTGCTTTGCGCATCTCTATGGTTTCCGGCGAAGGCCTGCCTGGTGTCCCGACCTCAAGGATAGAACCCGAGACCGCTCGTTGGGGGCTGGGCGTGCGGACCGGTGGCCTCAGATAGGGTACGCCGCTCAGGGTGTCCGCGGCGGCAGCCTACCCCAACGAAGGGGTTGTTCAGCCGCTCCACCCCGAAGGTGGACATGGGACCATGGCCCGGGATGAAACGCACCTCGTCGCCCAGGGGAAAGAGCCGCCCGGTAATCGACTCGAGCAGCTGACGGTGGTTCCCGCGGGGGAAGTCCGTGCGCCCGATGGAGCCCTGGAAGAGCACGTCCCCGACCTGAGCGAGTTGCCCCGTCGCGATGGAAAAAGACCACATGGCCGGGGGTGTGCCCGGGGCAGTGCAGGACCTCCAGGGTCTCCTCGCCGACCGGGACCCTATCGCCCTGAGCCAGCCAGTGGTCCGGCTCGAAGCCCGGCACCAGCGGGAAGCCGAACATCTCGCACTGCTGGGCCAGGCCCTGGATCAGGAAGGCGTCGTCCCGGTGCGGGCCCCAGATCGGTACGGCCAGGCGCTCGGCCAGTTCGGCGGTGGCACCGACGTGGTCCAGGTGGCCGTGGGTCAGCAGGATGCGCTCGGGTTCGAGCTTCAGCTCGTCGATCAGGCGCAGGATGCGCGGGGCCTCGCCGCCGGGGTCGATGATGGCGGCGCGGCGCGTGGCTGTGCACCAGAGGAGGGTGCAGTTCTGCTGGAAGGGGGTGACGGGGAGGATGCGGAAGTCCATGGCGGTCTCGCGACAGGGGGCGGTTGGCGGCCATGGTCCCAGCCCGGGGCCGGGCTGTCCAGGCAACGACACCGCTTGGCTCCAAAGGCCGTCCAGGATGTCACGGTGCCCCTTTGTGCCGGGCCGCCCCGGCGGAGCCCCGTCAGCCGCGCAGGATGACGTAGAGGCGGTCCTTCAGGACCACGCGCTCCTTCTTCAGCTCCTCGATCGTCTCGTCGGCGACCGGGATACCCAGTTCTTCGAGCTGGCGCACCCGGGCGTCCAGGTCGTCGTAGTCGTTCATCAGGTGCGCGAAGTCCGGGTTGGTCTCGCGCATGCTCTCGATCTTGCCCTCCAACTCCGGAAATTCGTGGAGGAGGTCATGGGGTTCGCCAAGCATTGGATCCGTTCCTCTGTGTGGTCAGGCCGGCCGCGCGCCGGTGGTCGGCCGATGGATGGTCTGGTCGCGCCGGTCCGGGCCAGGGCCCGGAGTCCCGCTAGTTTACCCCAGAGAGACTGGGCAGAAATACTGCGGTAACACCCGCGTCCCGGACCTGCGATTACTTGGTCCCGGCATCCATTTGCTTGATGACGTCGGCCGTGATGTCCAGGGACTTATCGATGTACACGATGCCATTGAGACTGCGCTCGACCACCATGCCGATCTTCTTCTGTTTGGCCACCGCTTCCACCGCCTTCTGGGCCGGCACCAGGACTTCCTGGCCTTTTGCCTGCTGCGCCTTCAACAGCTCCTGCTGAAAGGCACCGGCGGTCTTCTCGAAGGCCTCGATCCGCTTCTTGATTTCAGCCTGCTTCTTGTCGACCTGGTCCTTGCTCATCAGCGCGGCGTCCCGGGACAGGTTGGCCTGGAGTTGGCGGATGGCCTGCTCTTCCTCGCCGATTGGCTTGGCCTTGGGCTCGAAGTCTTTGCGCAGTTGCTCCTGGACCTTGCTCCCCACCTTGCTCTTTTCGATGACCTGCTGCATGTCGATGTAGCCCACATCGGCGGCCTGGGCGAGCCCCAGCGGCAGGGTGAAGGCCACTGTGGTCAGCGATTGGATCAGAAAGGGCACGAGGCGGCGGCGTGGCATCATGGAGGCTCCGAGGGAAAGGGGGTCGGGTTGTGTGGGTCTTGGTCAAGTCGGGACCGGGTGTGGGCCGCGCCGGCCAGCGGCGCGGCGGTGTTTGGCGCGGGATTCTAGCAGGATGTGCGTGTGACCCCTACGGCGACCTGGGATCGCGACGGAGACCAGGTCCCGGGGCTGTTGGTCGCCGCTTGCACTCTGGGCGCCGCTATCGGATGCTCTGTACCCCCAGGGCCGCGCCGGCCCCTTTCCCGAAAGTGGTGTCAGCGTGGGTAACTCGCTTCAGGAACAACTACTGAAGGCTGGTCTGGTCAGCCAGCAGAAGGTCAAGGAGACGCGCACGGACAAGCGCAAGACGGTCAAACAGCCGGGCGGTCGGGCCGCAGCGACCGACGACCCGGCGCGCCGGGCGGCCGAACAGGCGCGGGCGGAGAAGGCTCAGAAGGACCGGGAACTCAATCGCCAGCGCCAGGAGGAGGCCCAGGCGCGGGCTCGGGAGAACGACATCCGCCAGTTGATCCATGCCCATCGGCTGGTGCGGGAGGGCGGTGATCTGGCCTATAACTTTACCGACGGCACCACGCTCAAACGGCTCTATGTCAACAAGGACCAGCACGCCCGGCTGGTGGACGGGCGCCTGGCCCTGGTCCGTCAGGACACCTTCTACGAACTGGTGCCCGCCGAGATTGCGGCCCGCCTTCGCGAGCGGAACCCGAGTCTGGTGCTGGTGCACAACCAACCGGCCCAGAAGCCCGCTGCGGATGACCCCTACGCCGACTTCCAGGTGCCCGATGACCTCATGTGGTAATCGACACCCCGCTGTCTTCTGATCTGCCGCGATTTCCGGATGGGCAGAACGAGCGCGATGCCCAGCGTTTGGGGTCGTCGCGGAAGCCTCGGCATCCCCGCGCGATTTCGATACCAATTTCTGTTTAAAGTTATGTTTAGTTTGCCGTTTTTCGTTGGCTAATCGGGGATCATCGCGTCTTCACGTGGACCTGATTGACACCCACTGCCACCTGGATGTCGCCGAGTTCGATCCGGACCGTGATGCCGTGTTGCGGCGCGCCCGCGCCGCCGGGGTGCTCGGGTTGGTGATACCGGCGATCCATCGGGTGGGCTGGCCGGGCCTCCTGACCCTGTGCGAAACCGCTTCTGACCTGTATCCCGCCTTGGGGTTGCACCCGGTCTATCTGGACCAGCATCAGGACGCTGACCTTCCAGCCCTGGAGCGCGCCATCGCCGACCACCGACCGCTGGCGGTGGGCGAGATCGGGCTGGACTACTTCGTTCGCGAACTGGACCGGGTGCGCCAACAGGCCGTCTTCGAGGCCCAACTCGCTATGGCCCGAGCCGCCGATCTGCCGGTGATCCTGCATGTGCGCAAGGCCCATGAGCAGGTCTTGGCGACCCTGAAGCGCATCCGGGTGCGCGGCGGCATTGCCCACGCCTTCAGCGGCGGGATCGACGAGGCGCGGCGCTACCAGGACCTGGGCTTTGTACTGGGTTTTGGCGGTATGCTGACCTTCGAGCGGTCAACCAAGCTCCGAGGCCTGGCCGCCAAGCTGCCGCTGGAGGCCATCGTCCTGGAGACTGACGCCCCGGACCTCACGGTCGCCGCCCATCGAGGCGAGCGCAACAGCCCGGAGTATCTGCCGCACGTGCTGGCCGCCCTGGCCCAAGTCCGGGGCGAGGACCCGGCCTGGCTGGCCGAGCGGACCAGCGCCACGGCCAGGGCCGTCCTCGGGCTGCCGGTTGCGGTATCCTCCTGCGGTTAGACGACCCAAGGCCCGAGGCCAGCACCCCATGACGGATATCCTGCTCGAGGTCCAGGGCCTCACCACTGAGATCGGCACCGGACCCGGCCCGGGCGCAGGCCTGGCCCGTGTCGTCGATGGCCTTGCGCTTACCCTCTACCGAGGTGAGACCTTTGCCTTGCTCGGTGAGTCCGGCAGTGGTAAGTCCATGACGGCCCTATCACTGATGCGCCTGTTGCCCCCGGGCGGCCGGGTCAGCGCCGGGAGCGCGTTGCTCGCCGGTACCGATCTGCTGCGTCTGACTGAGGCCCAGATGCGCGGTTGGCGCGGCGGGCGCATGGCCATGATCTTTCAGGAGCCCCAGACCTCTCTGAACCCGGTGCTGACCATTGGCGATCAGATCGGAGAGGCGGTGCGGGTCCACGAGGGCCGGCCCCGCCGTCTGGCGGAGGACCGGGTGCTGGAGCTCCTGGACGCCGTGGGCATCCCGGACCCGGCGCGGCGCCTCGGGGAATACCCCCACCAACTCTCCGGCGGAATGAAACAGCGGGTCATGATCGCCATGGCCCTGGCCGGGGACCCGGAACTCCTGATTGCGGACGAGCCCACCACGGCGTTGGACGTCACCATCCAGGCCCAGGTACTGCGGTTGCTCAAGGACCTGCAGCGCACCACGGACATGGCGGTGCTGCTGATCACCCACGATCTGGGGGTCGTCGCGGAGACCGCGGACCGGCTGGCAGTGATGTACGCGGGCCAGATCGTGGAGACCGCCACGGTGGCCGAGTTCTTCGCCGCCCCCGCCCACCCCTACAGCAGGCGGCTCATGGACAGCCTGCCGACCGCCGATAAGCGGGAAGGGCGTCTCGCTGTCATCCCCGGGCGGGTGCCGCCCCTCGACCGGCCCTTTGTGGGCTGCCGCTTCGCGCCGCGTTGCGCCGCGGTGCTGCCCGAATGCCAGACCCAGACCCCCGGCTGGAGCGACCTGGCCCCGGGGCACGGGGTACGCTGCCACCTGTGGAGCGGCGGGCGGTCCGGGGCCGAGACCATACCCGATCGCTCGCCTCAAGCGGTCGAGCCGCCGGTGGAGGCCAAACCTTCGGCTGACGAAGACCTTCTCAAGGTCAGGGACTTGCAGGTCCACTTTCCCATCCATCAGGGGGTCTTCCGACGGGTGGTCGGGCAGGTCCGGGCGGTCGATGGCGTCTCCCTGGGTCTTCGGGCCGGTCGGACCCTGGCCCTGGTGGGCGAGTCCGGCTGCGGCAAGACCACCGCCGGCAAGGGCATCCTCCAACTCGTCCCACCCACCGGCGGGTCAGTGCGCTACCGGGACCAGGAGCTGCGAGGCCTGGGGCACCGCCGCATGCGCCCCTACCGCAAGGACCTGCAGATTATCTTTCAGGACCCCTTCGCCGCCATGAATCCCCGCATGCTGGTGGGTGACATCATCGGCGAGGGTCTGCAGGCGCTGCGGATCGAGCGCACGCGCGCGGGGCGGACCCGCCGGGTGGCGGAACTGCTGGAACTGGTCGGGATGAGCCCAGAGGCCGCAGACCGCTACCCCCACGAGTTCTCCGGCGGCCAACGCCAGCGGATCTGTATCGCCCGGGCGCTCGCGGTGGAGCCCAAGCTTATCGTTTGCGACGAGCCCACCAGTGCCCTGGACGTCTCGGTCCAGGCCCAGATCCTCAATCTTCTGAAAGACCTGCAAGACCGGCTTGGGCTCGCCTACCTCTTTATCACGCACAACATCTCGGTGGTGGCCTACCTGGCCCATGAGGTGGCGGTCATGTATCTCGGGCGGGTCGTGGAGCGGGGGCCGGTCAATCTGGTTCTGGACGAGCCGCGCCACCCCTACACGCGGGCTCTCTTGTCCGCTGTTCCGGTGGTGGACCCGGCTAGCCGCCGCCAGATCATCCGCCTGGAGGGCGATATGCCCTCACCATCCAACCCGCCCCCAGGCTGCTATTTCCACCCCCGATGCCCCGAGGCCATCGCGGCTTGCAGTCGGGCCTACCCAGGGGAAACGCGGTTGGGAGGCGGGCGGATCGTGCATTGCATCCGGGTCTCTCCCCCGGCCGCTGGTGATGCCTAAACCGACTCCGCGACTGTTAATCCCCTGTTATCCATCACGGAAACTGAACGATAAGCTTGAAACGGAACGATAAGCCGGCGTGATCGAGTTCTGGTGGGTGCCTCTCCTCCGAGCGCCTGAGCTGTCCAGGCGCTGGTTGTCCCCGCGCGGCAGCCGGCTATCGAGGGGCCTCACGGTAGAGCTGCTCCACCCAGTCCCGGAACCAGGGCGGGCGGGCGAGCAGGACGTAGGCGAGAAAGAGCGCCGCGAGAGGGACCGCGAAGGCCGCGGCGTCCACGACGACGATGAGCAATGCCCAGACAAGACGGTCGGCGAGACGCATGCTACCTCACGATCTGGGGAGAGGAAATCCAACGGCCTCAGGCCGAGGCACGGCAAACCCTAGCCCGGAGCTGGATAGCAGTCAAGGCCGAGGGCGCCGTTGTCCGGGGCGCGCATGAGGGTCTTGGGCGCGCCTCGGTGAGCATGGGAGAGCGGACAGCACCACCAGAATAGGGGATGACGCGTGCGGCACAAACCACCGTGCGCGACCGACTCAGGCGAGAACGCGACCTGGCCTACCAGCGATGCCCTGATCGAACGCAATCGCGGGTTGGGGTTGTGCCATTGCGTCCCCGCGGCCCGCGCGCCTCGGCGATCGGCGACGACTCGGCGGGTTCGCCGATGTGGGTGTGAATCCGCTTTACTGCGAACCGGGTGGCCAGTTTCCCCGCACGATGCAGGTCGGCGTCGCGGGGGCAAGAACCGGTGGGGTCACCGGGGGCTTCGGATGGGCCACCGGCGGGCCCCGGGTGAAATCAGCGCCCGTGAGTCTTTCTCGGGCGGAAGTCAGTCCGAGGGTTAGCCCGGGGAGGGCGGTAGAACCGGGCAACAGAGCGGCCGGAAGCGCAGTAGATGGCGCCGCCATGGGTTACCTGTTGACTTTTTTGGAATTTGGCGCGCCCGACAGGATTCGAACCTGTGACCCCAGCCTTCGGAGGGCTGTACTCTATCCATCTGAGCTACGGGCGCTTGAAACTGCACTTTGATTTCCCGTCTTCGGAATTTCGGCCTTTGGCCTTGGATCGATCAGTGTCGTCACCGACCACTCCGACGGGCTGGAAAGGATACAAGGATCGGGGCCGGGCGTCCATGCCTGCGTTGAGGTCTGCTCCGCCTCCGCATAGTACAACCAGCGCCGTATGTCGAAGGGCCAGAGGGCGAAGGGTGGGTGACCCTGAAAGTCGAGATTTTGATGTTCCGGGGTGCCGCAAGATGCCTTATATGGGCGTTAACGCAGGGTATCCCGTTCGGAGAAATCTGACCCGGAGACCGTCTCGACCCAGAGCGACTCTCCGTTCTTGCGCTTCATCTCCAGCACCTTGGCGCGCGGAAGCTGTCTGATGTGTCGGGTAATCACATCCATGACCCACCCGTGCGTGATCACCAGGACGCGGGTACCCGCGTGCTGTTGCGCGATTGCCTTCAGTCCATCCATGACCCGGTCCGCAAAATGATCCAGCGATTCGCCCTGGTCGAACTGGCACGCGGGATTTCGCCGCAGGATCTCCTGGTGGAGTCCGGGATGGGAGATGGACAATTCACGCTTGGGCATGCCTTGAATGAGGCCGAAGTGCCGTTCCTTCAGGCCCTCGCAAACGGTCGGAGGCGGCAGCCCCCAGGCCCTGGTGATAATCTCCGCGGTTTCCGCGGATCTTCGCAACGGGCTGGTGCAGACCCTGGAGAAACCTGCATCCGCCAGCGTCTCCGCAAGCTCGATGGCCTGACGTCTGCCGGTATCGTTCAGCGGTACATCAATCCAACCCTGGAGTATCCCGCTGATATTCCAATCGGTTTCACCGTGCCTGGTCACGCAAAGTTCGGTCATCTCGCTTGACTTGTTCCCAGGTTCGGCATGGATGGAGTGGCAGGTTAGCGAAGCGTCACCCGCCGTTCAGCCTCACCGCACACAGTCTACATAGTACCTCACGCGCCCGCCCACCTGCTCCTTGACCAGTCCGTGGATATCGGTCTCGAATCCCGGAAACTTTTCGTTAAAATCCCGCGCGAACTTGAGATACCGCACGATGGTGGCATTGAAGCGCTCGCCGGGGATCAGCAGCGGGATGCCGGGCGGGTAGGGCGTGAGCAGGATGGCGGTGATCCGACCCTCCAAATGGTCGATTTCGACACGCTCGATCTCACGATGCGCCATGCGGGCGAAGGCGTCCGCCGGGCGCATGGCGGGGGCCATCTCTGACAGATACATCTCGGTAGTGAGGCGCGGGATGTCGTGCTCGCGATAGACGGCGTGGATCTGGTCGCACAGGTCCTTCAAGCCAATCCGCTCATAACGGGGCTGCTTGGCGACGAATTCGGGCAGGACGCGCCACAGCGGGCGGTTGTGGTCGTAGTCGTCTTTGAATTGTTGGAGTTCCGTGACCATGGTGTTCCAGCGGCCCTTGGTGATGCCGATGGTGAACATGATAAAGAATGAATAGAGCCCGGTCTTTTCCACGATGATGCCGTGCTCGACCAGATAGCGGGTGACGATGGCGGCGGGAATGCCCCAGTCCGCCACGTCGCCGTCCACGTCGACCCCAGGAGTGATCACCGTCGCCTTGATGGGGTCGAGCATGTTGAAGCCGGGGGCCAGGTCCCCGAAGCCGTGCCAGCGCTCGTCGGCGCGCAGGACCCAGTCCGCGCGCTCGCCGATCCCTTCCTCTGCCAGTTCGTCCGGCCCCCAGACCTTGAACCACCAGGACTCTTCCAACTCCAGGTCGACCTTGCGCATGGCGCGACGGAAGTCGAGTGCCTCCAGGATCGACTCCTCCACCAATGAGGGTCCGCCGGGGGGCTCCATCATCGCGGCGGCCACATCGCAGGAGGCGATGATGGCGTATTGGGGGCTGGTAGACATGTGCATGAGGAAGGCCTCATTGAAGACATCCCGATCCAATTTGCAGCTCTCACTGTTCTGCACCAGGATTCTGGGACGCCTGGGAGAGACCCGCCAGCATTTTGTGGGTGGATTGGGTGGCGAAGATCATGGCGTCCGCACAGGGGGCGCGGCCCTCGCCGATGGCATGATAATTCCGGTAGAAGTCGTGGAACGGGGCGTGGGGCAGCCAGGCCTCATCAAAATGGAGGGTGTTGATATGCCCGTCCAGCATCGACTTGATGGTCTCGACGTTATACAGCACCCCATCGTAGGTACTCTGGGTGATGGTCAGAATGCGCGGCCGGCCGGTTGCCTCCTTGGCGAAGGGGTTGGCGGCGATCTTGCGCTCGATGTTCTCCCAACTGAATTCGCTTAAAGGTATGGGTCCGATGATCCCGTAGTGATTGCGGGTCGGCATCAGGAAGACCGGGATGGCGCCGGTGATGGTGATGGCGTGAAGGATGGATTTATGGCAGTTACGATCCACCACGACGACGTCACCGGGGGCCACGGTGGAGTGCCAGACAATCTTATTGGACGTGGACGTGCCGTTGGTAACAAAGAACAGATGGTCGGCATGGAAGATGCGCGCGGCGTTGCGCTCCGCCGCCGCCACCGGACCGGTATGGTCAAGGAGTTGGCCCAGTTCTTCCACCGCGTTACAGACATCGGCGCGAAGCAGGTTCTCGCCGAAGAACTGGTGGAACATCTGACCCACCGGGCTCTTGAGGAAGGCCACGCCGCCGGAGTGCCCCGGGCAGTGCCAGGAGTAGGAGCTGTCGGCCGCATAGTGGATCAGGGCCCGGAAGAAGGGCGGGGCCAGTGAGTCCAGATAGTTGCGGGCCTCGCGGGCGATGTAGCGGGCGACGAACTCCGGGGTGTCCTCGAACATATGGATGAAGCCGTGCAGCTCGCGCAGCACGTCGTTCGGCATATGGCGGGAGGTGCGGGTCTCGCCGTAGAGGAAGATGGGGATGTCCGTGTTGCGGAAGCGGATCTCCTCCACGAAGGCGCGCAACTGGGCGATGGCCGCGGCCGAGGCCTCGGGGGAGGAGAACTCCTCGTCGTCGATGGAGAGGATGAAGGCCGAGGCGCGGGACTGCTGCTGGGCGAAGGACGAGACGTCGCCAAAGCTGGTGACACCCAAGGCCTCGATCCCTTCCTCCTCGATGGCCTTGGCCAACACCCGTACCCCGGTGCCGCTGGCGTTTTCGGAGCGGAAGTCCTCATCGACGATGACCACGGGGAAACGGAAACGCATGGGGTGACCTGCTCGCGGCTGGCGGGAAAAGCGCGGCAGTATAGGGCCAAGGGGCGGGGGCGGGGTTACCGTGTGACGATACCGGATGGGGAACTCGTCACCGAGGCCCTGGCGGCGGCGTGCCGTCACGGACAGCCGGTCTACGACGTGCTTTACGCCGTGCTCGCCCGCCGTCACGCCTGTAGCGTGCTGACCCGGGACGGGCGCCTGATCGCCCTGCTCGGCACCCTGGGGATTCCGGCGATCGGCGCCCCCTGAATCGACTGCCCCCGCGCGTTGTACGGCGGCAGCAGCCGCCGATATCATCGCGCCTTGAGAACACCAGGAGACAAACCCATGGCCGGCAGCAGCCTGTTTGCGCTGATCGACGACATCGCCACCGTCCTCGACGACATCTCGATCCTGACCAAGGTGGCGGCCAAGAAGACCGCCGGCGTCCTGGGGGACGACCTGGCGCTGAACGCCCAGCAGGTGGCCGGAGTGCGGGCGGAGCGCGAGCTTCCGGTGGTGTGGGCGGTGGCCAAGGGGTCCTGGTCAATAAGTTGATCCTGGTCCCGGCGGCCCTGGCCATCAGCGCCGTGGCCCCCTGGGCCATCCTGCCGCTGCTGATGCTGGGCGGGGCCTATCTGTGCTTCGAGGGGTTCGAGAAGCTGGCCCACCGGTTCCTGCACTCCCGGGCGGAAGATGAAGTACATCATGCGGAACTCACCCGGGCCCTCCAGGACCCGGCGGTGGATTTGGCCGCCCTGGAACGGGACAAGATCAAGGGTGCGGTGCGCACCGATTTTGTCCTTTCCGCGGAGATCATCGTGATCACCCTGGGGATCGTGGCCGCCGCGCCCTTCCTTAACCGGGTGACGGTACTGGCGGGGATCGCGGTCATCATGACCGTCGGCGTCTATGGTCTGGTGGCGGGGATCGTCAAACTGGATGACGCAGGGCTCTTCCTGAGCCGGGTGAGCGGGGAGGGCAAGCGCGCCCGATTGGTGCGGGGCCTGGGCCGGAGTCTGCTGGCCGCTGCGCCTAAGCTGATGAAGGTCCTTTCGGTAGTCGGCACCGCGGCCATGTTCCTGGTGGGCGGCGGGATCATCACCCATGGCATTCCCGCCGCCCATCATCTGATTGAGGGGATCACCCACGCGGCCCGCGGGCTGCCGACCTTCGGCGTGGTGCTGGAACCGGTCACGCCCCTGCTGATGGATGCCCTGGTCGGGGTCATGACCGGCGCCCTGGTGCTCCTGGTCGTGACCCTGGGTAGCCGGGTTTGGCGGGTGCTGCGGCGTTGGGGTGGGGCTGAACCCACAGTCCGGCATCTGGTCACGCCACCAAGGCGCCAGGACGCCACGGAACATCGTCCTCTATAAAGCGTCCGCGCGGCGCGGCCGACGGCCTCAGGCCCTGGTGAGCCGTTCTTCGGCCTCCCGATACTTGGCGGCGGTCCGCTCGATGATGTCCGCGGGCAGGTCGGGACCAGGGGCGGTCTTGTCCCAGTCCAGGGTCTCCAGATAATCGCGCACGAACTGCTTGTCGAAGCTCGGGGGGCTGATCCCGGGGCGGTATTGGTCGGCCGGCCAGAAGCGGGATGAGTCCGGGGTCAGTACCTCGTCGATCAGGTGCAGGCGGCCCGCCTGGTCCAGGCCGAACTCGAACTTGGTGTCGGCGATGATGATGCCCCGGTCCCAGGGCATAGGCGGCGCTCTCGCTGGTAGATGCGCAGGCTGACGTCCCGCACCTGGGCGGCCAGTTCGGCCCCCAAGAGGCCGACGGTGTGGGCGAAGTCCACGTTTTCGTCGTGGGTGCCGGCCTCGGCCTTGGTGGAGGGGGTGAAGATGGGCGCGGGGAGTTGATCCGCCTGGACCAGACCCGGCCGGCAGGCGGATGCCGCAGACGGCGCCGCTGGCCTGGTAGTCCTTCCAGCCGGAGCCGATGAGATAGCCGCGGACGATGGCCTCCACCGGCAGGGGCTTGAGTCGGCGCACGACCACGGCGCGCTCGCCAAGTTGGGCGCAGTTCGTCCGGATCGGTGACGACCTGGGAGACCGGGATGCCGCTCAGGTGATTGGGGATCAGGGCGGCGGTGCGGGCGAACCAGAAGTTGGAGACCCGGGTCAGGACCTCGCCCTTGCCGGGGATGGGCTGGGGCAGCACCACGTCGAAGGCGGACAGCCGGTCGGTCGCCACGACCAGCAGGTGGTCGTCGCCGACCCCGTAGATGTCGCGGACCTTGCCCCGCGCCGATCAGCGGCAGGCCCTGGAGATTGGATTCAAAGAGTGCGGACATGGCTTGCTCCCGGGTCGAGTGGGCTGACAGTATATCGGCTCGCGGCCGATCCCGGGCCCTGCGCCTGACCCGATACGAGCCCGGTAGCCCATGACAGCAAGTTCCCCGACTCGATCCGCGGCGAGCGCACCGACCGATCCCTTTCTCGTGGCCTTCCGGGGCAGCTTCACGGCCGCCCTGCGCTGGCATCAGCTCGACGACCTCTGGGCACGGCTGCGCGAGCGGGCCGACGCCGGCTGGTTCCTGTACGCGGTGGGCGAGCCGCCGCCGGCGGCCCCGGCGGATCGCGGCCGCGGGTGCAGACCTTCATCACGGAGCTCGACGCCCTGCTGCGGGCGGAGCACCAGGAGGACTATTGCGGGATCGTCTACGCGGACGATCCCCAGGCGCCGCGCCTGGTGAAGATCTACGACCCTCACCACCTGGGGGTCTCCTGCGGTTCCAGCGCCGACCCGCCGCTGCCCGGCTGGGTGATGAGCCTGTTGCCGCCAGTGGACCTGCCGGCCTCGCGGGCACCGACCAGGAGCCGACGGCGCTGGTGGCAGCGGGTCTTCGACTGACCGCCACGGCCCTGGCGCCCTCATTCACCAAGACACGGAGCGATCACGATGCCCAGACAGATCATCAGCACCGACCAGGCACCGCGGGCGATCGGGACCTACTCCCAGGCGGTTCGGGTGGGGGACACGGTCTACCTGTTCGGGTCAGATCCCGTTGGTGCCGCAGACCATGGCCCTGGTGGACGGGGACATGGAGGCGCAGATCCGGCAGGTGTTTCGCAATCTGTCCGCGGTGGCGCAGGCGGCCGGCGGCGGCCTCGCCGATGTGGTCAAGCTCAACGTCTTTCTGACCGATCTGAGCCACTTTCCCCTGGTCAATCAGGTCATGGCCGAGTTCTTCGACGAGCCCTATCCGGCCCGGGCGGCGGTGGGGGTGGCGGCCCTGCCCAAGGGTGCGGCGGTGGAGATGGATGCGATCCTGGTGCTGATGGCTGAGGCGCCGGGTCCCGTTCGATCGGCTCGAACTATAGCCCTGCAAAATTGAGACCTTGGCTTGCATTCCTGAGGGAATGCGCTTACCATCCCGCCTCGTCTTCGTCGCTGCCGCAGGTCCGCGGAGTGTATTCGTGCGTGGTCATCGTTGTCCCTGTTCCCGCTGCTGCTTGATCCTCTCGCTCGCCGGCTGCGGCTCGAATCCGGCCAAGGACGACGGCGCCCGAGGCGCCTGAGGGTTCTGCCTACTGGCGCCTACGCCGGCGTCGGTGGCTTCGCCAACAACCCGGCCGCCTGCGCTTCGCCCAGAGCATGCAGCAGCGTCACGGCTTCGATGCCGAGGCGGTCGTGGCCACCCTCTCGCCGGGCCAAGCGGGAGTCCTGGATCATCGAGCAGATGGACAAACCGATGCGCAAGCAGCACGCAAGGCCCCGCGGTGCCGACCGGGGCCTGGAATCGCTACCGGGCCAAGTTCATCACCGACGACAACATCGACAAGGGCGTGGACTTCTGGCGGCAGCACAGCGCGGATCCTGCAGCGCGCTTCGGCCAAGTTACGGGGTGCCGCCGGAGATCATCGTCGGCATCATCGGGGTGGAGACCCGCTGGGGGCGGATCATGGGCAAGACCCGCATCATCGATGCACTGGCCACCCTGTCCTTCGCCTATCCGCGCCGCGCCGAGTACTTCACCGGGGAGCTGGAGTCCTTTTTCCTCATGGCGCGGGAAGAGGGTATCGACCCCTTCCAGCCCCGGGGCTCATTCGCCGGGGCCATGGGCTACGGCCAGTTCATGCCCTCGAGCTTCCGGAAGTACGCGGTGGACTTCAACGGCGACGGCCACCGCAACCTGTGGAACCCGGTGGACGCCATCGGCAGTGTTGCCAACTACTTCAAGGGCCATGGCTGGCGCACTGGGGAGCCGGTGGCGGTGCGGGCGACGGCCAGCGGTGCCGGGGCCGGGGCCTTGAAGGCCGGCTTCGATACCCGCTATTCACTCGCGACTCTGGCCGGGCAGCGGCATCACCCCGGCCGTTGCCGTGGGCGGGGCGGACGCGGTCAGCCTGCTCAAGTTGGACGTGGGCAGCGGTTACGAGTACTGGCTGGGACTGAACAATTTCTATGTGATCACCCGTTACAACCACAGCACCTATTACGCCATGGCCGTGTATCAACTGGGCAATGCGGTCAAGGCGCGGGTCGGTGGCGCCGCCGGCACCCGGGTCTCACAGCAGGGGGAGGGCGGCGATGGGGTGGACGCGACCCTCTAGCTCAGTCCCCCATGATGGTCAGCAGGACCTGGTGGCCATGGGGTTGGGTGCGGTGTTCGTAGAGATAGAGTCCCTGCCCGGTGCCCAGCGCCAGGCGGCCGTCGCACACCGGTAGGGTCAGATCGGTCTTGGTGAGGAAGACGCGCCCATGGGCTGGAATGTCGTCCGGCATGCAGGGGCCTCGTGCAGGGTCGCAGGGGAGCAGATCGTGATTCTCCGGTCCCCGTGCGGTAAACGCCAGCGACCCATCCCGCGCGCTCCCTCACACCCCCGGCAGTACCCGTGACCACCCCGACGTCCGCCCCCATCCCCGCCTCGACCCCGCTGGATCAACTCCCGGTCACGGCCCTGCACCGGGTCGGCCCCCGGGTACAGGAGCGGCTGCGGCGTTTGGGCATCCAGACCGTCCAGGACCTGCTGTTTCATCTGCCGGTCCGCTATCAGGACCGGAGCCGGGTGGTGCCAATTGCGGACCTGCGCCCGGGGGCCGAGGTGCAGTTTGAGGGGGAGGTGAGCGAGGCCCAGATCGCCTATGGCCGGCGTCGCTCGCTGAAGGTCTGGCTGACCGACGGGGCGGCCCCGGCTGACCAGTGGCATGGGTCCGGCGTGCTGCTGCGCTTCTTCCATTTCTCGCCTCAGCAGTTGGCGGCCCTGAAGCCGGGGGTGCGGCTGAGTTGCTATGGGGAGGTGCGCCAGGGGCCGAACAGCCTGGAGATCGTCCACCCCGAGTATCGCCTGCGCGGCGCGGAGGGCGAGCTGGACACCGCGCCGGGTCTGACGCCGATCTATCCCTCCACCGAGGGTCTGCAGCAGGCCGCGTGGCGGGGTCTGACCGACCAGGCCCTGGCACTACTGGGGCACCAGGCCCCGGCGGACCTGCTGCCCGCGCAGGTCAGCGGGGGCCTGGCGCTCCCCGA
>CAVTDM010000029.1:0-123095 GCA_963733415.1 uncultured Gammaproteobacteria bacterium
TCAACTAGGTTTCGGCGGACGAACTACCATATAAACCGCCGGGCCAAGCAAACCCTCCCAGGTTTTCGATTTGTTGTCAACAACTTCCGAGTGTCATTTCGCCGCAACGTTCGGGCGTTATGCGGCAAGTCTGCCGCCTAAACCGCCAGGAGGTGGACGAACTTCCGGGTAAACCGGCCCGGCCGAGCGAGACGGAGGAAATCCAAGCGTAAAAGCAACGGTCTTGAGGATTCGCTTGAGCGCGTGTCAGGCGTGTTATGCGGCAATCTTGCCGCATAAGCCGGTTTGTGGAGAGGATCCTTCCGCCTAGACCGGTTCCGTAGGAACCAAAGCCTCTGGAAAAACGGTTGTCACGTCTGCGGGTTATCTCAACAGAGGCACGGGAGTTCCCAGTTATGCGGCGCGCACTGTGGATACTCACGCAATCGGCCGGCGTGGCTGGGTTTGGAATTTGGGTTAAACGGCACTTGCGTTTTTCCTTCTGGCTGTCTATTCATACAGTTCTCGCGAGACTGTAGGAGAGGTCGCCGTGACCATCGCCTCGCCCCCCGCTCAGACCGCCCCCGTCCCGCCAAGACCCGCGCGACTGCTCGATCAGGTGCGGGGCAAGCTCCGCAAGCTGCATTACAACCGTGCTCAGAAGCGGGCGAACGGAAGAGGCGTCTGTGGGCTGGATCAAGCGCTTCAACTGGTTTCACGACAAACGACATCCCCGGGCGATGGGTCAGGCGGAGGTGGAGCGCTTTCTGTCGGTCCTGGTGACCCAGCGTGGGGTGTCGGCGGTACAAAGCCCGATGGGTGCCTTGTTTGGGGGCGGCGCGGGGCGGCGGGCGGCGGCTTGAAGGGGCGAGAGCCGCGCTCGGGGCAAAGCGTCCGTTGGTTCAGGATTAACCGTACGTTTCAAGCCGAGCCCTCAGGCGGGATCATTCAGACCCGCGCTGCCGGAGGGATTGGTGAAGCGGTCGTTGAGGGTCTGGATATAGGAATCGCAGTTTTGCAGCACCTGCTCGGCCCGCTGCCGGGCGTCCCGGTCCCAACCCAGGGGGGTGCTGGCGAAGATGCTCCGGCGCGGGGCCGTATTGCGCTTGAAGGCCGCCAGCAGGTCGCCCCGGAAGTTGAGGTCCTTGACGCGGGTGCGCAGCCACTCCAGGAGTCCGTCGGCCGCCAGCCGGCGGATGCCGAAATGAACCCCCAGGGCCAGGGCGATCAGGGCCCCGACCAGGGCCTTGGGACCCCAGTCGACCAGGTGCAGGTACGCGAACCAGGGCGGGTTGTAGGTGAGCCCCTGCCAGTGACCGGCGCTGATGCTCCAGACCAGAAAGATGATTGCGGCGAGGGCGAGCAGGATGGCGTCGGTGGTCAGGACCCGGGTGCGCCAGCGCTTCAGGCCCTCGGTCAGCAAGGGACCGGCGGTCTGGCTGACGTCGTTGGCGGTCTTGTCCAGGGCGGCGACGATGCGGTAGGCGCGCTCGATCTCCACCGAGTGCATGCGTCCGTGGATCTCGGCCAGGTCCGCGTCGCGCTTGCCCTCGTAGCGGCGGCGGCGGGCTTCGTCCTCGATTGGGCTGGCGGCGTCCGGGCTGTAAATGGTGAAGAAGCGGCCGGCGGTCAGGCCCTCTTCGCCCAGGGCCCGCTGCCAGGCGGCGACCACGTCCTCCGGGTTGTCCTCGCGTGCCGTCATGTCGATCTGGTTGAGGATAAACAGAAACTTGCCCGGATCGGCGCGCTTGATGGTATTGCCCACCAGGTGGTGGAGGGTGTCGCGCATGGCCCCCGGTTCCGGGTGGCGGGCGTCGAAGAAGACCAGCACCAGGTCGGACAGGTCGATGATGTGATCGACGATGCGCAGGGTCGCGGTCGCGCTGCTTGTCCGCATCGAAGCCGGGGGAGTCGATCAGGATCTTGCCCCGCAGCCGCTCACTGGCGCAGGTGCGCAGTTGCAGGTAGGCGTCGATGCGCTCCCCCTCGCCGCTCGCCACCTGATTGATGCTGTTGGAGATGCGATAGAAGGGGAAGCGCGGGTCCGCGTCCAGGGCCACCCCGGGGAGGGCATGGGGAGTTGGCGTGCGGCTGTAGCAGATGACGGTGAAGCGGTCATCCACCGCCTGGTTTCCGGTGCGCTGGAGTTTTTGCCCCAGGAAGTGGTTGATGAAGGTGGACTTGCCGGCCGAGAAGGTTCCCAGGATGGAGACCAGGGGCCACCAGGGGATCTGGGTGGCGTAGGACTCTTCTTCCGCCAGGAGGCCCATGCCATGGGCGATCTTGTCGAGCTCTCTGAAACTCTGGACTGAACTCAGGAGCACCGGATTCTCTTGCTCCAGGTGGTGCTCCAGGTTTCTCAGGCGCTGGGCGACGACCTCTGCTGATGGCATCGGGGATTCCTAATTAAGAGGGATTGGATGACGAACTGCCCGTGCCCTTGCGCGGTGTAGCGAGGCCCCACGGCGCCCGCCTGGGTGGGCCTGGCGCCGGAGGGGGCGGCGCGGCCGACGCGGCGAAAAAGAGCGCCGGATGGTATACCGATCACTCACGGCGCGGTAGTCTCCGGGAACGGTGGCTGGTTCGAGTCCTCGGGGCTGGCAGCCAAGTCACGCTGTAGTAAGGGCTTTCTTGGCGGGCTGTCGGGAGGCGCCCGGGCGTCCTTCGCGGGTGCCTCGATACCCCGCTGTTTTCTCTTAGGTTCTCCGCGCGTTGCTTGAATCGTTGGGGGGCGCGCGTGCATACTGCGCCTCTCTGCCCAGGGCAGCCACGATAACAATGACGGCAAAGGCCATGCCGAAGGACCCAAATCGATCAAGTTCAGCCATTCCTGCGCCCGCCCGGAGGGCCCCCGGTTCGTCTGGGGTCCGCGTCGGTGCGGGCGGCGCGGGTCAGTCTCGGCTACCGACCCGGGGGCGTCTAGCCCGCCGGTCATACGATTCATAACCAAGCGCCTGGTGTGCGATTCGATGGGAAACATGACTAGACGTACCGTCAGTGCCTGCCTGCTCGTCCTGACCCTCGGTCTCACCGGGGGTCGTCACCGGGGTTGCGAGGGCCCAAACGCCGGGGACCTGGGCGAGTCCTTCGTGGTGCAAGCAGGCCCAGGGGGCACCCAGCGTCTCCGTGGGCGGGACCGTGATCCCCTATAAGGAGGTCACCCTGGCCGCCCAGCTGCCGGGCCGGGTGACCTATCTGGCCGGCATCGAGGGCGATAAATTCAAGGAGTCGGACTCTGCTGGTCGCCATCGACGACGCCGAGTTGCTCGCCAAGCGTCGCGCCATGATCGCCCAGATGGCCAGCGCCGACGCCCAGATGCGCAATGCCGGCGTGCAGTACAACCGGGAGATCTTCTCGCCCCGCGCCAGCAACGCACCGGGCGGCATGGGCATCCCCAACCTGTTCGACCAGATGTTCACCCGGCCCATGGAGAACATCGTCGGTGACCGGGAGCGCGGCGCCGAGCGCAGCGCCGACCTCTTCGCCTCCGGCATCCAGGTCCAGGAGGCCCAGAATGCCATGCTGCGCCTCCAGGCGGAGCTGCAGGCCCTGGATACCAAGATCCGCGACGCCCGCAGCATTGCCCCCTTCGCCGGGGTCATCGTCAAGAAGTTCGTGGAGGTCGGGGATACGGTCCAGCCCGGCCAACCCCTGCTCAACTTCGCCGACGTCGAGTATCTGCAGGTGGAGGTGGACGTGCCGGCGCGGCTGCGCCCAGGGTCTGCGTGAGGGCATGATGGTCAAGGCCGAATTGGACCTGAACAACCGCCAGGTGCCGGTGCGGGTGGCGCAGATCTTCCCCATGGCGGACGCCCAGCGCCACACGGTCAAGGTCAAGTTCGACCTGCCCCAGGGGGTGTCCGAGCCGGGCATGTATGCCAAGGTGCTGTTGCCTGACTTCAACGCCCCGGCGCGCTCCAGTCCGGTGATCCCCACGACCGCGATCCGCTACAACGGCAGCCTCCCCGGCGTCTATGTGGTGACGCGAGAAGGGTGAGCCCCAGCTGCGCCTGATCCGCATCGGCGAGGAGGTCAGCGGCGGCTTTGTGACGGTTCTGAGCGGCCTGGCGGCCGGCGAGCGGGTGCTCGACCAATCCGGGTCCGAGGGTCACCGCGGGCTGGGCCAAGGAGGCGCCCCCGGGCCGTTAGGCCGGACCGGCCGGCGGTTCATCCGGTCCGGTGACATCAACCGACCCGGCGAGCAAATCTAACACCCGCTGCCGCCTTCGGACCTGTCGCTCAGCGACGTCGCGGGCGCGCGGATTGTCCTGGAAGTACCATGAGCCAAGACGACACCGCTGACCCCGAACGGCAAAGCGCCGCCCTACACGGACGAGAGCCTGGGGATCGCCGGGCGCACCGCCCGCTTCTTCATCCGCTCGCCCGCTCTCGCCGCTGTTCTACGTGGCCATGCTGATGATGGGGCTGCTCGGGCCTGGTCCTGACGCCGCGTCAGGAGGACCCGCAGATCTCCGTGCCCATGATCGACATCATGGTGCAGTACCCGGGGGCCTCGGCCCAGCAGGTCGCCAATATGGCGATGCAGCCCCTGGAGCGGATCATGAGCGAGATCCCCGGGGTCAAGCACGTCTACTCCGCCTCCCAGCGCGGCCAGGGCATCGTGACCGTCGAGTTCGACGTGGGCCAGCCCATGGGTCCGTCCCTGGTCAAGGTGAACGACAAGCTCGCCTCCAACATGGACAAGATCCCCCCCGGGGTCCTGCCGCCCCTGGTCAAGAGCAAGGGCATCGACGACGTGCCCATCGTCACCCTGACCCTGTGGTCCAAGGACATGGACAAGGACGGGGTGCCGGACGTGGACGACGGTCAGTTGCGTCTGCTCGCCCAGGACGTGCTCCAGGCCCTCGGCAGGTCAAGGACACCGGGCCACGGCATGATCGTCGGCGGGCGGCGCGAGCAGGTCACCGTCGATGTCGCTCCCGGAGCGCCTGTCCGGTTACCAGATCAGCCTCGACCAGGTCGCCCAGACCCTGCAAGACCGCCAACTGCCGAGACCACCGCCGGGGGCGTGGAGTCCAGCGGGTCCCACTTCACGGTCACCACCGGCTCCTTCCTCAAGGGCGTGGACGAGATCAACCGCCTGGTGGTCGGGACCCACAACGACGTCCCGGTCTACATCCAGCGACGTGGCACGGGTCAGCCAGGGCCCGGAGGATGCCACCCAGTTGGTCGCCTTCTACACGGGTCCGGCGGCGGCAGACGACCAGGCCACGGCCCAGGGCCGCCCGGCGGTGACCATCGCCGTGGCCAAGAAGGAACTGACCAACGGCGTGACCGTCGCCAACGCCATCATCGACCGGGTGGAGGAGCTCAAGGGCAGCCGCATCCCCAACAACGTCGAGGTCAGCATCACCCGCAACTACGGCCAGACCGCGGATCGAGAAGGTCACGCGAGCTGATCTTCAAGCTGTTCGAGGCCACCGTCTGCGTCTTCCTGCTGGTGCTGGGTCGCCTTCCGCGCCCTGCGCCCCGCCATCGTGGTCATGCTGATCATCCCGGTGGTGCTGCTTGATGACCGTCTTCGCGGCCTGGGTGATGGGGTACACCATCGACCGCGTCAGTCTCTTCGCGCTCATTTTCTCCATCGGCATTCTGGTGGACGACGCCATCGTGGTGGTGGAGAACATCTACCGGCGCTGGCTGGAGGAGGGCCGCACCGACGACGAGACCGCCGTGGACGCGGTGCGCGAGGTGGGCAACCCGACCATCCTGGCGACCTTCACCGTGATCGCGGCCCTGCTGCCCATGGGCTTCGTCAGCGGCATGATGGGCCCCTACATGGCGCCGATCCCCACGCTGGGCTCGGTGGCGATGTTCATTTCGCTGTTCGCGGCCTTCGTCTTCACGCCCTACCTGGCCGTCTCCAAGTGGCTGCGCCCCTCCATGGACTACCTGGACGACGGCGGAGAAGCGCGAGCACCACGAGGCCGAGCAGCTCGAACGCGTCTTCCGCAAGGTCCTCTCGCCCGCTGATCGAGAGTCCCAGCAAGCGCGGATCTTCCGCGCTCGTGCTGTGGGGCACCTTCCTCGTTTACCTGCGCCTTCTTCTACTTCAAGTGGGTGGCGGTGAAGATGCTGCCGCTGGACAACAAGCCGGAGTTCTCGGTGGTGGTCGATATGCCGGAGGGCACGGCCCTGCCGGTCACGGCCAACCTGACCCACCGCATGGCGGAGAAGCTGCGTACCCTGCCCGAGGTCACCGCCATCCAGCTCTATGCGGGCACGGCGCGGCCCTTCGACTTCAACGGCATGGTGCGCCACTACTACCTGCGCTCCGATCCCTGGCAGGGCGAACTCCAGGTCCAGCTTGGCGACAAGCACGACCGGCACCGCACCAGCCACGAGATCGCGGTGGAGGCCCGCGAGATGCTCAAGGACAGCTGACGGAGGGCTCCGGGGCCATGGTCTCGGTGGTGGAGATGCCCCCGGGGCCGCCGGTGCTGCAGTCGGTGGTGGCGGAGATCCACGGGCCGATCGCCCGAGTTGCGCCGCCAGTTCGCCCGCGATGTGACGGAGTTCTTCCGCAAGGCCGAGAGCAACCGCGACGTGGACAACTATCTGCGCGACGCCTACGACTACTGGCGCTTCGACGTGGATACGGAGAAGGCGGTGCGCCGCGGCATCTCGGTGGATGCCATCAACCGCAACCTCGCCATGGCCCTGGGTGGCGCCCCGATCGGGGACATCAAGCAGGCGACCGGGCATGCAGAGCGGTCAGAACCGACCCAGATCGTGCTCCAGGTCCCGCTCGCCGAGCGCTCCCAGATCGAGCGTCTGGGCGACCTGCCCATCTCGTCCAGCCAGGGCTTCACGGTGCCGCTGCGGGAGCTTGGGACCAGTTCCGCCGCGCCCCGGAGGAGGACATCATCTACCACAAGGACCTGCGCGCGGTGGAGTATGTGGTGGCGGACGTGGGCGGGCGCCTGGCCGCGCCGGTCTACGCCATGTTCCAGGTCCAGGACCTGATGGCGACGGCGGACTACACGGCCCCGGACGGCACCAAGCCGGCGGCGGGCGGCGGCTTCGGCGATGCCTTCTACTGGCTGGGGCCCCCGCCGACGACAAGCCGGCTCGCCTGGGAGTGGGCGGGGGAGTGGACAGTCACCTACGAGACCTTCCGCGACATGGGCGCCGCCTTCATGGTCGCCCTGGTACTGATCTATATCCTGGTGGTTTGGGAGTTCGGCAACTTCCGCATCCCCCTGGTGATCATGGCGCCCATCCCGCTGACCCTGCTGGGCATCATCCCGGCCCACTTCGTCATGTTCCACCTGGGCCTGGGCGGCGAGTTCACCGCCACCTCGATGATCGGCTGGATCGCGCTCGCCGGTATCATCGTGCGCAACTCCATCCTGCTGGTGGACTTCTCGCATCCACGAGATCCAGCGCGGCGTCCCGGTCGCCGAGGCGGTGATTCGCGCCTGCAAGATCCGTACCCGGCCGATCCTGATCACGGCCCTGGCCCTGGTCGCCGGGCTCCAGTGTGATCATCACGGACCCGATCTTCCAGGGCATGGCGATCTCGCTGCCTGGCCGGGACCCTGGTCTCCACGGTTCTGACCCTGATCGTCATCCCCCTGGGGTGCGTGGCGGCGAGCACGCGACATGTGCGAGGTGGCCGCCGCCTCTGCCACCCATCTGCCGGCCTCCGGACTGCCCTGCCAAATCGAGGCGGCGCAGCAACAAACGATGCCGACTCCGGTCCGCGAGGGCGGCGGCCTGAGCGGCGCCTTGGGCAAGGTCTGGGAGGTCCTGACGCTGGTCTTCTATGGCCTGCGCGGCATCCTGATCCTGCTGCTCGACCTGGCGAAGAACCTCTTCAAGGCGAAGCCCGCACCCCGGCCCAAGACGTCGCGGCCGGTCCCGTCGTCCGGGACCGGAGGCGCTGTGGTCGGGGGCGCCGGGCAGCGCACCGGTGGGCACTCCGCCCGCCCCGGTGTCGCCGGCCGCCGCACCAGTCGCCAGCGCAAGCGCAGCCGCTCAGCCGATCCAGCCGGAGGCCGCGGGGGATGGGTCAACCGCCCGCCTGAGGTCCGGTCTCGTGCTCCGGCCGGTGTCAGGGGGGACGGGCACCGATGAGCAGACCGCGCCCAAGCCGCTGCCGACCCCCGCGCCGCGCCCGGCCCGGGCCAAGCAAGCGGGCACCGGGACCAAGACCGGAGGCGTAAAGAAGCCTGCGGCCGCAAAGGCGCCCCGGGCGACCGGCACCGCCTCCGGGGTCGGCAAGCAGACGCTGCAGTCGGTGCAGAAGAAATCGCCCCGCCGGGGGATTCGACTGAAGATCGACGACGACCTGGATGGGGACGAGTCTTGATCGAGCGCGCCTCGCGGTTGCACCCCTGATGCACGATCGCCGGGGTGCGGTCACGGTGATCGCGTGCCGGCATGGCATCGCGGGCAGTGTTGGCCTGAATCAGTGGCGGTGGTGCCTGTCGGTCCTCATGGCGCTTGGCTTCGGGGTCCCAACCGGGCTGGGCGTCCGCCAACCCCTGGGGGCTGCCGGACTATGCCGAGCGTGAGCCCGGCTGGGGAGCCGGTGACCAAGCGTCTCAGGGCCGCGAATCGCCGGGGCGCCCCACCTGGCAGACGAACGGGTCCGGGTCCTGGGATGGCGGCCGATCGGGCGCGTCCAGCGACGAGGACCGCGTTCCCTATGAGCGGCCGGGGCCTGACCGGGCTCCTGGCGGCCAGGGTCGGGTGCCGACCTGGGGGGGCGACTGGTCCCGTTCGAATCCGCCGGGGGCGGGAGATCAATCACCTGGGTCTGCCTACGGCGATCCGGCTGGCCGCCCGCGAGCCGGTGCGGGCGGGGGGGCGTACTGGGAGCCTGCGCCCTGGTCGGATTTTTCGCAGGACGGGAATTGGTCCGACCCGGCAGGCCCCGCCTATCGTTTCCGCGGCGATCCGCCGGGGGGCGCAGATCGCTCCCGGCGGGGCGGCGCCGAGGAGTCCTATCGGTTCCGGCCCTTGACGGAGTCTGAGAAGGGGCGCCGTGACCAAAGCACCGGCTGGCGCCCGGTGGACCCGCGGGCCGGGCAACGGCAATCACCCACGCCCGGTCAACCCCCGGGCGCGGCCTATGGCTTCGAGCCCGGGCACTGGCAATCACCCTGAAGGGGCGCGACCGCGGTGTCAGCGCCGCGCCGGCCCCGTGCGTCTTAAGTCACATCCAGAGGAGGAAAGGCATCGTGAGAATGCAGCACAGTTCCGTGATCTCGGCGGCCCTGCTGGCGGTCGTTACGGTGGTGTCCGGGTCGGTTCAGGCCGATGCGGCGGGCGCCCAGTTCTCAGCGGACATGGTGCGCCGGGCCCCGGACGGTCAGGTCACCGCGGGCAAGATGTTCGTGGGCGAGGGGCGTACCCGCATGGAGATGTCCCAGAAGGGTCAGGAGGTCGTGCGGATCAGCGATTACAAGCGCCAGATGGAATGGATCCTGTTCCCGGGAGAACAGAGCTATCTCGAGCGCGGGGCACCACCCGGGCAAGCGGGGTCAGCGGCACCCGGAGCGGCGCCAGCACCCGCGGCGCCGTCCGCCGAGACCGACCCTTGCACCGGCCTGCCAGGTATGACCTGCCGTCGGGTAGGCGTGGAGGACGTCAACGGGCGGCCCGGCGGTGAAGTGGGAGTTGTCTACCAGCGACCAGGGCAAGACTCTGACCGGAGCCCAGTGGCTTGACGTGGAGCGGGGTCTACCTTGAAGCATCTGACGCCGGACGGCCAGACCATGGAGCTCAAGCTGATCGGGAAGGAAACCATTGAGGGGCGTCCGGCGGAGAAGTGGGAACTGACGACCACGGCGCCGAACCAACAGCCGAACAGCACGTTCCAATGGTATGACCCGGAGCTCAAGCTCGCGGTGCGGGAGGAGTTCCCCGGGGGCTATGTGAGCGAGCTGAAGAACGTCCGGGTCGGCCCCCAGGCCGACGATCTGTTCACCGTTCCGGCCGGCTACACCCGCAAGACGCTACCCCAGGGTGGTCAGCCCCATCCGGACGATAACCAGAGCGGCGAGGACCAACCATGATCACGCTGGTGGGCAGTCTCAAGGGCGGTTCGGGTAAGAGCACCGTCACCTTCAACCTGGGGGTCTGGTTGGCGATGGCCGAGGTCAAGGTCCAGTTGGTGGACATCGATCCCCAGGCGACCCTGGCCGACGTGGCGGAGGTCCGACGGGAGGAGGGGTTCGATCCCTCCTTGAAGGTGCTGGATAAACGCGCCCTGAACCGGGAGCAATTGGGCAGTGCGGACGAGACCCTGATCGACATGGGCACGGCAGACATGGAAAGTATGCGGCTCGCCATCTCCCTTTGCGACCGGGTCATAGTCCCGGTGCAACCCTCCCAGGCCGATATCTGGTCGGTCCAGCGCTTCATCCACCTGGTGACCTCGGTGGAGCGGGAGCGCCCCGTTGACGTCCTGGGCTTTATCAACCGCGGCGACACCCATCACGCCGTGCGAGAGACCACCGAGGCTGCCGCCGCGCTGGTGTCGCTGCCCGGGATCCGCTTCATCAAGCCGCGCTTGTCCCAGCGGACGGTCTTCCGGCGGTCCTTCAGCGAGGGACTCGCGGTCTTCGAACTGGAGTCGCGGGGGAAGGCAGCGCGGGAGTTTTTGGCCCTGGCGGCGGGGCTCTATGCCAATCTGGTCAGCTGAGTTTTCTGTTAAGCTCTCGCGACATTCCTGATCACCGTACAAAACTTTTCGGTCACCCCGACATGGCGGACACTGAGCTACTCCCAGGGCGCCGCTGCCGGCCCCGACCACGCCCGGTAACGGTCATCGGACCTTGCCGGGTGACCTCCAGTCCGAGGTCACCGAGACCCAGATCAACGCCTTCGCCATCGACCGCCTCTCCCAGGCCTTCGAGACCAGCGCCAAGCGCTGGGAATTGATTGTCTACCCGTCTCTGTTTGCCTTTATCATCCTGGCGGCCTACGGTTTTTACCTTATCTTCAGCTTGGCCAAGGATATGCACTATATGGCCATCAGCGTGGACTCGAACTTGACGGTGATGGCCAGCAATATGCAGTCCATCACCGATTCGGTTAGCCAGATGAGCGCCAATGTCCGCAGCATGTCCGTCAGTGTCGACTCCATGGCCCGGGACGTGAGCACCCTGGAGCCCATGCTCACCAGCATGGAGAATCTGGACCGGGCGGTGCAGCACATGACCATGAACACCTCGGCCATGACCACCGACATGAACAACATGAATCGCAACATCGGCCGGCCGTTGCAGTTCATGAACTGGTTCATGCCTTGGTAGGGATCGGCTATCGGCCGTCCGCGGTCAGTACTGAGTGTGTTGAGTCAATGCTTGATCACGATTCGTCCGATGATCTTCTACAACCCCTGACGGCTGACCGCTGACCGCTCGTTCCAGGATGACGCACGACCAGAATCAGGCGGTGCGGCTTATCGTCGCCATTTCCTCCCGCGCCCTGTTCGACCTGAGCGAATCTCATCGGGTCTTCGAGACTCAAGGGGTGGATGCCTACCGGTCCTACCAGGTCGCTCACGAGAACGACACCCTGGAGCCCGGGGTCGCCTTTTCGCTGGTGCGTAAGCTCATGAACCTCAACGCCACCCTGGGCGACCGGGGGCGGGTGGAGGTGATTCTGCTGTCCCGCAATTCCTCCGACACGGGCCTGCGGGTCCTGACCTCCGCGCACCGTCACGGGCTCGACATCACCCGCGCGGCTTTTACCGGGGGTGCCAGCCCATACCGCTATGTGGCCGCCTTCGGGGCCCATCTGTTTTTGTCCGCCGACCCCAATGACGTGCGCCTGGCCCTGTCCGCCGGTTGCGCTGCCGCCACGGTGCTGCCCGCTGTCTCCGCCGACCGTGGGGCGGACGATGGTCAGGTGCGCATTGCCTTCGACGGGGACGCGGTGCTGTTTTCTGATGACGCCGAGCGGCTCTATCGGGAGGAGGGGCTGGCCGTATTCAACGCCAGCGAGTCGGCCTCCGCCCACGAACCCCTGCCGGGCGGGCCCTTCAAGGGCCTGCTGGTGGCCGTTCAGCAACTTCAGGCTCTGTTTCCGCCCGAGGCTTCGCCCTTACGAACCGCCCTGGTCACCGCCCGGGGCGTGCCCTCCCACGAGCGGGTGGTGCGGACCTTGCGTGCCTGGGATATCCGCATCGATGAGGCCCTGTTCCTGGGGGGGCTGTCCAAGGCCAGTTTTCTCGCCGCTTTCGATGCGGATATCTTCTTCGACGATCAGGAGTTCCATTGCGACGAGGCCCGGCTGCATGTGGCGACTGGCCACGTGCCTCATGGCGTCGCCAATGAATCTGATCGGTAGCGCTAGACGCGCTCCCGCAACGCCGCGTGGTGAGGAGTGAACTACTGCGGTACCGTCATCCCAACCACAACGGGTGAAGCCATCTGCTGGCCGGCAAGCCAAGGCCTGAAAACATCAGTGCTCCACATCAGTGCATAAAGCTCAACCCGCCGGTTGCGGCTGCGTCCTTCAGGCGTCTGATTGTCGGCGACGGGTCGCGTCGCGCCCAGCCCTTGGGTTTGGATGCGGTTCGGGTCGGCGCCGAGTTCCACCAGGGCGGTTTTGATTGCCTCAGCCCGCCGGGCGGACAGGGTCTGGTTGGCCGCGGCCCGGCCGGAGCTGTCCGTATGCCCCTCGATCTGGATTTCAAGCAGCGGCTCCTGCAGCCAGAAGCGCCGCGAGTTGCGCCAAGCCCTGGCTGGCTGGGTGCTCGGCAGGCTGGCCTTGCCGGGGGCGAAATTGCAGCTCAGGCTCCCCTAGGGTGACCAGCAGGCCTCGTTCAGTGAAGCGGGCTCCGAGGGTCGCGTAGCGTTGGTTCCGACGTGTCGTTGACCCCTCGGGTTGGGCCTGAGGCTGTTTGGCGGGTTTGCCCCGAGGCCACGGCTGGCGGTGAGACGCGCCTGTAAGGTCGGCGATCTGCGCTTCCAGCGCGGCAAATTCTGCGCTGAGCGGGCGGCGACCAGTTGGTGCCAGGTCGGTGCCGGGGCGCGTCACTGGCGTGGTCGGTGATCGGTGCGGGGAGTTGGGGTTGGGCCGGCGCCGGGACCAGGGGGGGAGTCGGTCGAATTGGGTCTACAACATAGGCGAGCATGACGCCGGCGCCAAAGAGCAGCGCGAGACCGAGAGGCAGCAGGCGGGCCAGGGTCTGGTCGGTGGATTCAGGTTCCGATACGGTGTCGGTGGGGTCTGGCAGAGGGGCTGACATGAGGACTCCTGGGCGGCCTGGGGGTCGTTGATGGCGGCGTTCGGGGTTGGGGTGGCCCCGCGCGCTGGCCGGGGTTGGCGAAATCTAGTGACCGGGCACGCAGATGCCCCGGCGCCAGACGGCGATGCCCGGTGCGGACCAGCAGGATCGCGACGATACCGGTCAGCAGGGTCAGCAGGCCCAGCCCCAGATAGCGGTAGAGGTCCGTGCCGGAGCGCTCGAACATGACCAGGCTGGCGATGCTGATGGCCGCCAGGGGAAAGGAGTAGGCCCACCAGGAGAGGAAGAACCGCAGCCGCAGGAAGCGGCCGGCCTGGGTGAAGAGCAGCAGGGTGAGGAAGAGCCCGCCGTAGTAGAGCACCCGGGCGAAGGGGTCCAGTTCGGGAACCAGCCGGCTGTAGGCGATGAAGCCGACGGCGGGCGGGGCGATCAGGATGAAGAGGGTCGGCAGCAGGCGCTCGTCGATGGGGTCATGGAAGAGGACCCGGTAGAAGATGATGGTCATCAGCATGACCCAGAACAGCATGCCGACGCTGAAGAAGAACCAGGAGACGTCCACATAGCCCAGGGGCACCCCGGCCACCGGCACCAGCACGTTGCCGACCGCCGGGATGAACCAGGCCGGGTTCATGTGCTGGATCTTGAAGTGCTCATGGTGCATCCAGACGTTCACCACATAGAGCGTGAAGGCCAGGTGCAGGCGGTCCCGGCCAGCCACAGACCGCGGCTCAGGTCCGGCGCCAGGGGCAGGAAGGCGACGCTGAGCAGCAGCAGGCTGATGGAGATGGTCGGGAAGAAGTTGAGCTTGACCGGGTGGCGCAGTTCGGCCAGCACGGCCTGGCGGTAGAGGACGAGCTTGGTGCCGTAGATCAGGGCCAGCACCACGAACAGCAGGGAGGTGGCACCGACCAGCCAGGGGGTGATCCCCAGGTTCAGGCCCAGGATGTGCTGGGCCTTTTCCCAGCCGATGGTCAGGCCCGACATTCCCATCACCATGGCGAAGAACGAGATGGGGAAGTTTTCGAGCCGGGGGGCGACGAGCATGGGGTATTCATGGGGTGCTCGGGGGCGGCCTCAGTGGATCAGAAAGGACGCGGCGAGCAGTAGTCCGCTCAACCCCGCGGCGGCGACGAGCACGGGCAGCCAGGGCCAGAGGTGCGCGCGGGTCGCGGCGGTCTGGAGCGGTTGGCGGTGGGCGAAGCTGTAGCTGGACATCGGGTGACTCCGGTGGCGGAGCGGCGCGGCGCCGCGCCGGTGGCCGGAGGGGCGGGCGGGCAGGGGACTCAAGGATTGGTTGCGGGCGAGTTTAGGCGGCCGGTGCGCTCGGTGCATTGATAAAAGTCGCAGCCGCAGTCTCGGTTATTGCCGCCGCGGGCGAGCAAGACCCGGCGACTAGTGACTTTCCCCGCGAACACCTACAATGCGCCGCACTCCGGAACGCCCCCGGCCCGTCCCATCTGCAACAGGTCCCCAGAGGAGTTTGCCCCATGACTGATACCACCGATGTCCGCTCCAGGATACTGACCGGCCTGGCTCTGGCCGCCCTCCTGGCAGCCACCCGCAGCCAGGCGTTCGCGCCACTGGGACAGCATCTGCCGGATGCCTCCCTCGCCGTGTTCTTTCTGGCCGGGTTTATCTGCGTGCTCTCTGGGTGCCGGTGGCGCTGTTTGGCCTGGCCACTGTCATCGACCTAACCGCCGTCGGCTGGGGTGGGGTGAGCGCCTATTGCCTGAGCCCCGCCTACGGAATGCTGGTGCCGGCCTATGGCAGCCTCTGGGCCCTGGGACGTTGGTATCAGGGCCACTATCGTCGGGAGGCGGCAACCCTCCCGGTGCTTGGGGCCGTGCTCCTGGTCGGTGGCTTGGTCGCGGAGGCCCTTGCCAGCGGCGGCTTTTACCTCCTCTCTGGCCGGTTCGAGCCGAGCCTGATCGGCCTCGGCCACAGCCTGGTCAGCTATCTGCCCGGTACCCTGCTGGCCATGTTCGGCTATGTGGCCCTGACCGCGCTGGCCCACTTGGCCCTCACCGCTGGTCGGGCAACGGACCAAGCACAGGGCGGCATCCGCTCCCGATGAGCGAGGACGCCGCACGGGAGCGTCACCGCCGGCGCATGCAGCGCCAAAAGGAGATCGTGGACGCCCGGGTGGCCGGTGCTACCCTCGACCGCGGGGTGTTGGTCGTCAACACCGGCAACGGCAAGGGCAAGAGTTCTTCCGCCTTCGGAATGGTTGCCCGCGCCCTGGGGCACGGCATGAAGGTGCGCGGTGGTCCAGTTCATCAAGGGCAGCATGGCCACCGGTGAGGAGGCATTCTTCCGGCGCTTTCCTGAACTGGAATATCACGTCATGGGCGAGGGGTTCACCTGGGAGACCCAGGACCCGGACCGGGATCGGCGCGCCGCCCTGGCCGCCTGGGCTCAGGCGGCGGGCTTCCTGGCCGATCCGGCCTACCAACTGGTGGTCATGGATGAGCTCAACATCGCCCTGAAGCTGGGCCTGGTGCCCCTTGGACCGGGTGCTGGAGGCCCTGGAGGGCCGCCCGGCCCACCAGCACGCGGTGGTGACGGGCCGGGGCGCCCCGCCGGCGCTGATCGAGATCGCCGACACCGTGACCGAGATGCGCCCCATCAAGCACGCCTTCGACGCCGGGGTGATGGCCCAGAAGGGCATCGAGCTGTGAGCGGCGGCCGGGTCGTCCGGCCGCACCCTGATCCTGGGCGGAGTGCGTTCCGGCAAGAGTCGCCACGCTGAGGGGCTGGCCCGGGACAGCGGCCTTCCGGTCACCTATGTCGCCACCGCCCGGGCCGGGGACGGCGAGATGGCGCGGCGCATCGCCGAACACCAGCGCCGCCGCCCCGCCGGTGGCGCCTGGTGGAAGAGCCCCTGGCCCTGGCCGAGGCGCTGGCGGCGGCAGCCGCCCCGGGGCGCTGCTGTCTGGTGGAGTGCCTCACCCTCTGGCTCACCAACCTCCTGATGGAGGCCGATGCAAGCCCGGATCGACCGGGAGTCTGCGGCCCTGCTGCGAGGTGGTGGCGCTCGTTCCCTGGGCGGCTGATCCTGGTCGGCAACGAGACCAACATGGGCGTCATCCCGCTAGGCGAGCTGTCCCGCCGCTACTGCGACCTGGCCGGGAGCCTGCATCAGACCCTGGCCGCCCGCTGCGACCAGGTGGTTCTGATGGTCGCGGGGCTGCCCCTGATGATGAAAGGTTGAGCCCACGGGCTTTGATCCTGTTTCCGTCGCGCGGCCTGGCGCCAACCTCTGTCGCGCTTACTTTCGGACCGAAACCCTTGTGAATACGACTGATCCCTTTCATTGGCTTACCCGCCCCTGCCCATCTTCAAATCCGGAGGCCGCCAAGGCCGCCGCGGGAGCGCCAGGATCGACTCACCAAGCCGCGCGGGGCACTGGGCAGACTGGAGTCCCTGGCGATCCAACTGGCCGCGCTTCAGGGCACCCCGCGGCCAGGCGTGGACCCGGTCCAGATCTACCTCTTCGCTGCCGATCATGGGGTGGCGGTGGAGGGGGTCTCGGCCTTTCCGCAGTCCGTCACGGTGCAGATGGTGCGCAACATCGCGGGCGGCGGGGCGGCCGTCTCGGTCCTGGCCCGCAGTCCTGGGGGCGGGACTGGAGGTGATCGACTGCGGCACCCTGGAGGACCCAGGGCCAGTGGCCGGGGTCCGCTCCGAGCGTGTCGGTCCCGGGACCGACAACCTGACCCGGGGGCCCGCCATGAGCCGAGCCCAGTTGGCGCAGGCCCTGGGCGGCGGGGCGTGCCGCCGCGCAACGTGCGGCCGCGGGCCGGGTGCGGCTGGTGATTGGCGGCGAGATGGGAATCGGTAACACCACCACGGCTGCCGCCCTGGGCTGCGCCCTGCTGGGATTGCCCGCCGCAGACTTGGTGGGTCCGGGCACTGGGCTCGACGAGGCCGGGGTGCGCCGCAAGGCCCAGGTGGTGGATCGCGCCCTGTTACTTCACGCGGGGGAGGAGATGGACCCCTTGGTGATCCTGGAGCGGCTCGGTGGCTTCGAGATCGCCGCCCTCGCGGGGCTCTACCTGGGGGCCGCTCAGCAGGGAATTGCCGTCCTGGTGGATGGCTACATCGCCACCGCCGCGGCCCTGTGCGGCTGCCGGATCAACCCGGGATTGCGGGACTGGTTGCTGTTCTCCCACAGTTCCGCGGAACCAGGGCATCGGCGCCTGCTCGCCGCCCTGGACGCGCAGCCACTGCTGGACCTGGGAATGCGGCTGGGTGAGGGCAGTGGGGCGGCCATGGCCTTGCCCCTGGTGCGCCTCGCCTGCGACCTTCACAATGGTATGGCGACCTTTGCGGAGGCGGGGGTCGCGGGCTGATTATCAGACTCCAGCCTCCGGCTCCCGGCCCCGGGCTTGACCTTCCATTCGACTGTCGCGGCCGCAGCCGCGATCACCGGCGTCAGACCTATCCGAACTGCTCACAGCGCGCCCATGTCCGACCGTTTCATCGTTTTGTTGCGTCATGGGGAAGTCCAGGGCGGGCCTCGGTTTCGCGGGAGTAATGATGATCCGCTCACCAACGCGGGCTGGGCCCAGTTGCGAGCGGCCGCGGCCCGGGAGCCTGACCTCGACCCGCGTCGTCAGTTCCCCGGCGCGGCGCTGTGCGGAATTCGCCCGCGCCCTGGCAACGGAGCGAGGTCTGCCCCTCGAACTGTCAGCCGCGTTTGGCGAGCGCTCCTTCGGTGACTGGGAGGGCCTTGACGCCAACCAGATCCCGGCTGCTGCGCTGTCCCGCTTCTGGGACGACCCGGTGGGCTATGACCCGCCCGGGGCCGAGCCCTTCGCGGACTTCCGGCAGCGGGTGTTGGACGGGTGGCAGGCACTAGCCGGAGGCGCCGAGGCGCACACCCTGGTCCTGACCCATGGCGGTGCGGTGCGTATCATCCTCGCCCAGGTCCTGGGGATGACGAATCGCTCCGGAATTCTGATCGAGGTTCCTAATGCCTGTGTGACCCGGTTGCGGCTGCCTCCGCCGCCGGGCCAGCCGAGTCTTATGTCTCATGCGGGCGGGTAGAGTCGAACCGTGAGGATTGATCATCCTGATCTTCGTCCCCTCTGGATCGCCGGCCGCTTCCTCACCCGCTACCCCTTTCCAGACCCTGGTCCCATTGCACCGGCCGAACTCGGCCAGGCCGTGCCCTGGTATCCCGCTATCGGACTGGTGCTGGGGTTGGTCGTCGGTCTTGCCGCCGTTCTTTTGGGTCCGGCAATGTTCAACGGACAACCCGGCGTGGCGGCGGCCCTGGTGCTGGGCCTGTGGGTCTGGTCCACCGGGGGGCTGCATCTGGATGGGCTGGCAGATACCGCGGACGCCTGGGTTGGCGGCCTCGGCAGTCGGGATCGGACCCTGGCCATCATGAAAGACCCCACCAGCGGGCCGGCTGGGGTCAGCGCCCTGGTCCTGGTTCTGATCGCCAAGTTCGCCGGATTGCAGGCCTTGATCACGGCTGGAGATGCCTCGCTGCTCCTGTGGGTCCCGCTGCTCGCGCGGGTCGCAGTTGCCCCTGCTCCTGCTGAGTACGCCGTATGCCCGGCCTCGGGGAATGGCCGGCGACCCGGCGCGCCACGCACCTCCTGGGGACTGCCGTCTGGCTATCGGGGTGGCCTGGGTGGGGACACTCCTGGCACTTGGCTTGACTGGGTTCCTGCTCCTGCTGGCAGCGACGGGTCTCTATTGGGTGATCCGGCGAGCCCTGATCAAGCGTTTGGGTGGATTCACCGGGGACACGGCGGGGGCCTTGGTCGAACTGACCGAAGCCCTGCTCTTGCTCCTGCTTGCGCTCTGACTGTGCTGAAGGCTGACTGTTGATTGCTAACGCCTGACGGCGGGTTGCGCTCTCCAGGTCAAGAGAACTGGACAGGGGAAAAGTGATCCAGGGGTCTGGGGGGGAATCCCATGGTGACGTAGGCGGATTTCTCCAACTTTTCTGGCAGCGAATAAAAAAAACGCCATTCGTAGCGGACTAGACAATCCAGCGCCGTACTTCGTGTTGCCATTCAAAGTGCGATTCTATCCCGGCAAATCTACTTGGTTAGGCAATCCTTTTGGAGTCGAGGATCTGCTGGCAGAAATCCTGGAAGCGTCGGGCCTGGACTCGCCAGCACGAGGACCGAGCCCGTTCCAAACCGCGATCTTCGAGAGACCGTCGCAGCCTTTCGTTGGTGAGTACGCGGAGAACCGCTGCGGCAATCTGGCCTGTATCGTTGCCATCCACCAGCAGGCCATTCTCGCCGTCGCTCACCGCCTCCACCGCCCCTCCGGCACGGCCGCCAACCACGGCCTTGTGGCACGCGTTTGCCTCCAGAAAGACCAGGCCAAAACCTTCCGTATCGCCGTCGGGCAGCTCCCGATTCGGCATGACGAAGAGTTCACAGGACTGATAGTATCGGGGCAGGTCAGCCGTCGTTACGGACCCGGCGAACGTCACCCGGTCACGAACCCCCACGCTTTCGGCTAAGCGTTCAAGGTCCTTTCGATATTCCCCCTCGCCCACGAGCAAGTAATGGACGTCAGGACAATCAGCAAGAATCGCCGGTAGGGCCTCAATCATTCGGTCGAAGCCCTTGCGAGGAACCTGTCGCCCAACTGAGAGGATTATCCGGCGCCCCGTCAGCCCATGGCGAGCGAGGATATCCGCGTGGGGTCGACTTGGGGTAAAGCGGTCGATGTCAACTCCGTTGTGTATAAGCTGAATCTTCCCGCGGGGGACTCCCATCAGTTCACCTAAGGCCCGGGTCGTGAATTCACTCACCGCGACGACACCGTCGGCTTGCAGCAGATACTCTCTGCGTTTTTTTCCAAAGCGCCGGTAGGGCATGTCAGTGGTCACTTCTTCACCATGGATGTAATTAATATATGGGATGCCGAAAAGGCGCTTGCAAATGATTCCGATCCAGGTACTGGACGCGAGCTCGCCAATGCAAATGATATTGATCCTATCCGATCGGATAAGAGAGACCACTTTTCGAAGGACTTTTAGATACAGCGGGAAGTCAATGGTGATGACCCGCCAGGCCGACTCGAGCCGATGCCTGGGGATGCTGCTAATGACCGGTGGACGCAGCATCTCGATGCGGTGTATTGGGTAACCTGCGTTGGCGTCATGCTCGCGCCAGCCGTCGATCTCCCGCAGTGTGAGATAATGCCTCCAGGGCGCAAGGATGTACATCGTACCCGGAGGTGCGAAGCGGGCCAAGCTCTCGTAAACGACAGCTGAGCCGCCATGGATAGGAGCAAAGATATTGGCTACCAGAAGGCATCTTGGGCGTTCGCCGCTGTGCATCATACGCCGCCTCGTTTAGCGGTCACTGCCCGCTTTGGTAAGTGCCGTCCGAATTACCGGAGGCCATCGATAATCGTAAGCCATTGCAGCAAAAATCCCGACCGAAGTGCTTGCGTGGACGAGCGATGGCCGGATCGTCGACAGCCGCTGAATACCAGTTGCTCAAAACGCCGTTAGTGCCGCTTCTCGTGAGTTTAAAATTGGAAAGTCGCGACCAGTGAGGAGGCGGCCCATGACCCGCGAGCACCTAATCTGGCTCTCGGGATTCGGGCCGCGTCAATGGACCAGTATGATCGAAAAACGCGGCCATTTTTCTGTCGCACTCAAGCTCGATCTCCGAATACCACTCGGCCGACGCATAATCTCTCCAGCGCTGCGTCACCTTGCCGCGATTCAAGGCGCTCAGCACTTGCAGGTCGGGGATTTCAATGTCTAGGCTGCTGGCGATCACGGACATCGTGTCGAAGAACCGAGTGCACAGATCCTCATAGGCGACTGAGACATGGCTTAAGCTCGCGCCAAAGCTATATGATAATCGCCACAACATGTAATGAATTGCGTAGGGGTGCCCAGCGTCGGAGGGGTCCAGAAAAGGGAAAGTAGTTCTAAGGTCTCTTGCCCATTCGAGCGTATAGAACAGACCCAGATCGCTGTCTTCCCTGCACCGATACCCAAGCGGGACCGGTTGCGAGCGTGTCTGTACTGAAATCCATTGCTCTCTCGGATCTCTGTATAAATGAAGAATCTTCGCCTCTGGAAAGTGCGCTCGCAGCCAGGATAAACGGAAGTCAACCCGGTTGAACTGAAGAACAGCAAGTCCTGGAGCGTTATGGATCAATGCTCGGATGTACGCAAGCATCCGCGAGTTCGAATTCCAACTGTCCATATAGAGTGCATGAAACGCCCAGTCGGTACTGAAAATTCCATCCAACCAGGATAAACCGGTGTACTCGGTCCCGTAGTCATCGACTCCGAGGTGGGTGGGGTCGGTTCCCCTGTCCCCGGGGTCTTGCAGGAACCAGCGGCGCTCATTCAGTGGCTCGTAGTAAGCAGTACATTGCGGGAGCTTGCGGAATATCTGCCAGAGAAACGTGGAGCCTGAGCGAAAACGTGCCGTCACGAATATGGGCGCGCGCGGGAAACGTTGTCCTACCGAGACGCTTGAGTCGAGAGCACTCTGGTACTGTCTGGGAATGTCAAGCAGGTCTACAGGTGTACGAAACCTGGGCTCTCGGGATGCGAGAACATTTCCCCAAGCCCGCCACAGCTGTTGCCGGACGTAGCTTGAGAGGAGCAGTCTATCGACACCCCGATGGAATAGACTCCGCACAATGCCTGCTGCTGGTGCCACTGGGTACCTCTATACCTCGTTTGATATGACAAATCGTGATTCATTGTGCGAGTGAAGGCGGAAACTCTAACATTGGCCGTCCGTTCCATGCCTGGGACAAGGGTGCGTTAACCTGATCGCGACATTTCGGGCCACGACTTCGGCCGTCCGTTAAACAAAACAGGCGAAAGCCATTGCCGCTGAAAGCTGCGCGCTTTGAAAGATAGTCGCCTCTTCGATGAAGAATCAGATGCCGCCGTGCATTTCGAAGCCCAGCCAGTTGGCATGGATCCCGCGGGCTGGCAACCCCGCTTGCCCAGCCTCTGGGGAGGACTTGCAATGGATGGTACTCGCCGTGTCGCCACTGCGACAATCGCTTGTAAAGGATGCTCCAGGCGCTGATCCGCCAAGGGATACGCTTGATGTGTCGATGACACCGCCGGCACCTCCTGGTCGCTGCCGACCAGGACTAAGTGATTACTCTGCGGCAGGAGTTCGATTTCAGACAAGTTTGACATTCAAGATAAGAGCTCGAACTTGCGGTCAAGATCAGTTGCCTCGTGCAGCAGGCTGCGCTGCTGTGTGATATGCAATCTCAAGTTCCCGGTCGACTACCCCGACTTTTTCTGATTCTTTCCGTCAGAATGCAGGTGGCGACGAAATCTGAACGTACAGCCCCATTTCGCGGCAAAACCCTTACGCAGACGCCCGGTCGCAGTGACCCAGCTCAAAAGTCCGACCGCGACGCGAGGTACCAGGCCGGTCACTGGCCCTTGCGATAGGACGCTGACCGCAACCCAGACTAAGGCCGCAAACGCGGCAGTCAGCACCAGGTCGCGAATCATTCCGAGCACTCCGACGCCAGACAGGGACTGCTCCCCCCAGAGTGTGACGGCGCCGACAGCCGCAGCAAGAAGCGCCGCCTGACGTAGCGAACTAAACAACACGCTCCAGCGAGTGCCAAGGACCTTAAGGACCGACTCTTGATTCACCCAAAGGTAGGCCAGGTTCGGGAAAAGTAGCGCCGCGCTCACCACGACCAGACCGAACGAGCTGAGGCCAAAGATCACGAAGAACCGCCCACCCAGCAGAAGCAGTTTCTGCCAGAACAGGTCTGCGACTTGCCCCTTCGTTATCAGAATATTGTCTGCAAGAAGAAAGGGGGTGGCAAGCATTGCATTGATCGCCAGCCAGAACGCGACTGGCACGGCCTCGCCCCATTGGGAACCGAAGGCCAACAGCACCATGGGCTCTGCCTGAATCGCAATGAATAAGAACGCTGGCCAGGCCACGGAACTTACCACTGCAAGTCTGTGTAAATAGGCGGCGCCCATATCCCTACCGCCGCGGCTTTCCTCCGCAACCTGTGAAAAAAGTACGCTATGGATCACGGGAGCGGCGAAGCTGCCTACGAGGCGGACGAGGGAACCCGCCTTATCGAACAACCCGGCAGCGGCGAGCCCTTGAGTTCTACCAATCACCAGCTCTGCTACCCTTTCGGAAAACTGAGACACCAGACTCATTCCAGTGAGCCAGCCACCGAAGGTTACGACCGAACTCACGTCGCGCAGTGAAAAGCATAATACCCAGCCTTTTGGCTTGGCCATAATGCTCAGCACGACAAGGACGACTGTCGACATTGAGGTTCCCAACGCGAGTGCTAGCGGTCCGCCGCCGACAACCGCAAGACCGACCATCACCACGGATCCGGCGAGAGCACTCGCCGTATTTATCGCCGTCAAGGCATTAAACCGTTGTTCCCGGACCAGTAACGCGTTTCCGAGCATCGCAAGCGGAACGAGCAAGAAGTTTGCTGCCAGAACGTATAGCAGCAACTCCACCCGGTCGTCTCCGAAAAAGACCGACAAGGGACCTGCGCTCAATACGACAACACATCCCAGAGCGGTGGACATCGCCACGCTGACTACCAGGACCGACCCAACGGTGTCCCGGTCGATCGAAGGTGCTCTCACAAGATAATTAGAGCTCCCGAACTCCCGAAGCGCATGGAGAACAGACGCCGCCCCAGCGGCAACGGCGAAGACGCCAAATTCGTCTGGCGTAAGCACTCTGGCTAGAATGACCCCGGCCACGAACTGAATGACGATGCCGATTCCGCGACCGGCCATGACCGTGATAGAGCTGCTAAGCAAGGACACGCTGTTTCGCCTATCTCTGTAACCCTGAAGTGCTATGGGAGTATCTTGCTAGTAAGGCGTACGTTGCTAACATACGTGGGCGCTGTATCTCATTGTGGGTGATCTCAGAAACAGCCGAGCGATGCCGCTAGTGCCCTGAGCGCCTAAACGTTGTACGAAAATAGCCCGGCCATCGCATAGACGGTCATCGATACCGCTTTGGATCGGCGATGCCGGCCAGGAAGAAAGGCGTCGCATAACTCCGAGCGCAAGGGCGTCGTCAATCATAATCCCTCCCCCTCAATCCCTTCTTGTCTAACTATCACATGGATACCCGGCAGTAAAAAAAAATTCCGATTAGCTTTGATTAACAGGTTTTCACAGCCAGTCATTGGTGCCGCAGACTTCCGCTACGGTGGCAGCTAGGTGGTCAGCTTCGGATCGGCTCCCTGCACTACACAAGAAATCTGGGAATAGGGGTGATGAGGCAGAAACTCGGGAGCATTAATCGCGAGTGGTTCCCGGTTAATCTGGGGTGGTTGGCCAGATTTATGTCACTTGCCTTAAAGTGGGCGCACTTTCTAATCGGGCTGTGGCTATTAGAGCTAACCTGCTATCCCCGTCATCTGACCATGCCAATAATTTCGTGACTTACTCGTCGAGGGCCTTAACCAAATCCGGGCAAGCAGTCGTCAGGGACGCCTTGAACCTGGCGGCAACTGCTTCGGGAAACCAGTGCTGTCGCGCAGATTCCAGTGCCTTGACCTGGTCCGGATACGTATCAGTATAATCGCCGTGTATAATGCCCTTGACGACGTCGCTAATCGCTGAGGCTTCTCTGCATAAAAATCCGATATTGCCGAAGCGCGCGAAGGCCTCTTCGACGAATCGCGTCGGTCTCGTAATCATCGGCCGTGCCAGGTTAACTGCATCAAAGAAGACGCCACTGGCGCCCGAGTCATAGTAGTCACCGGCGTACAGCAAGCAGACATAATCGAGTGATGCAACTTTTGCTAGGTACGATCGTCTGTCCATTTGCGCCGCGGGTTCACCTAGCCCCTGGGCCTTCTCCGAGTGCATGATCAGCTTCCCAGTATCGACATCCGCTAGCGCTGATGAGAGACGTCCAACCAGGTGAAACTCGACCTGGCCGGGCGTCGTTTCGTTCAAGAGTCCGGCTAATTCTCGGAACGCAAAAAAACCCTTCGCTGCGGTCGCCTGCCCGAGCATGCCGAACTTGATCGGATAGGACAGTGAGGATCGGGTGGCGGTATACAAGTGCTCGTCAGGTATCAGGGCGATATCGAGAGGGAGCAGCATGGGGGCCATTCGGGGACAGATATCACACCAAGCCGGGATCGTGGCGGCATCCAAGACGAGAAACTTCAGGTCGTTCGGGTTGTACCGCTGAACAGCGGAATGAAAGTCCCACCAGCGCACCAGCGGGTTCTTGCTGCGATGCAGGAGTTCATGGCGGTTCGTTCCATGGAGCATGAAATGAGTGAAAATTTTCGTAGTCGGCTTAAGGCGTGCGGCAATCCCCATCATCACATGCACGAGTGATCGGTAAAAGGAAGTAGTCAACAGATAGACAAAAGAGTTTACTTCAAATGTCTCCCTGAATAGATCCTGAACTAAGCGTTCAACCTGTCGACGACTACCCTGCTCAACCAATGGGGCTGAGAAGTTAACGGGACGAAATGCCACGGTACTGGCAACTTGTTGGGATACATGAGAGCGAACATAGTCAAGGTGGGAGGGGTCGGCGAAAAACGAGATGGGAGCCGACGGAAACGCTTCGCGTAGCGTATTCAGTATCCCCGCATTGAGGACGCTGTGACCAGATCCCCTTAGCGTCGGCTCGAAGACGATGATCATGCACCTACTCCCCACTAAGAGAAACCCTAATACGCCGCTGAGAGCTCAATGCGACGACACGGCTGTAATAGCAACATGGATCGACCATCGGGTCGATTGGAGCCGAAGCGGCCGACTGCTTGTCTAGGCGTGATCTGGACCCGTTTTGAGGTTTCTGAGGTTGGCGGAGTTTTCTTGTCAATCGGAAATAAGGGCATGTTATTGCTGTCGCCGGTAATGTTCTCGCACGATAAGAGTGATTGTATGCGGCGAGCGGGTGAGACTAAATTCCGACTGCGGTTAAGTCCGCGTTTCAACTAAGTGTCTGCTTTTTGTCTCGGTGTTCACCGAAACCCAGACTGGAAACCCGAGGGCGTTAGTCGGCTCAGGTCCCCCTGCTCAGGGCAATTTGAAGGTCTTCGTCAGTGAGCGTCCCTCCGGTTTTGCGCCTGATCGAACCTCAGGTTGTCGAAATACCTCCCCGGTCGCCTCGCCCAAGTGCTCCGACGGAGTCGCACTTCGCAATGTCCGGCAAGGAGTAGGCGACAAGGCAGCACGGCTTACGTTTCGGGGTGCCTAGAGAAACCGGATGGATATGTCCCGCCGAGGCGAGGTTTTTTGGGAAGCGACGGCATTTACGGGCATGTCATGATCGGGTGTTTTCGGCCATCCGGTCGAGAGCGTCAGGGCTGCGCAGATGTTGGCGCTGCGGTAACGGCAGTCGAGAAAAGCCACTTTGCCGGCTTGCTCAGGGCGGCAGTGGGAAGCCCATCTGAGTATCGATTCGTTCTACATAAATTATAACATTCCAGGAACGGTGGCGAATGTCCTTCACCGGAAGCGGTTGACGCTGATCGTCACCTCAATCCGATGTCGGCTCCTCGCATCAGGTGACGGAAGCTCTCTGTCGGATGCGGACTTCGCGGCCAGGGCCTTGAATCATGGCGCTGGCGGGGACGGTCAACACCTGACTTTCTTAACATTGCGAGCACCTGCAGTGCGCCTTAGCCTTAAGTTGCGCCGTGCCTACCCTGGTCTAGTCGAAACCGAAGGGTCGGTCAGGCGGCCAATTGCGGGTGGCTTGCGCCGGGTGCAGAAAGTGTGCGTGCCGCGGCCCTCGGACGCTGCGTCCGACGCGGTGACCATGACCGCGTCGCGACGACGTAAGTGATCGTCTCTGGTCGCGAGGGGAGGCGCGCGGGTTGAGGCCCAATTCAATTTGCATCGCCAGAGAAACGGACAAGTATCGCCGGAGTGGAATTGACAAGCATCGCTGGAGTGGGCAAGACTTACGGGCATCGCGCTACTAAGGACGGCTGACGGCCGTTTGTAAATTCCACTCGCGGCGAAATTGCCGAGACCGCCGTCACCCCTGTGCACTCATTAAGAGCGTAGAGTCGGCCGAATCCACCAACAGCAAACCCGGAGCTGGTTTTATGAGTTCGCGCAAGGTCGTCGTCGCCGCAAGCAATGCAACATTTCGCAATGCGGATGGTACCTCCCACACCGACCTATTCGCCGCCAACGGCACACTTCTGCTTGGTCATTGCCATCCCGCCGTGGTCAAGGCGCTGGCGGAGCAGAACGAGAAGGTCTGGATCACGGGTCGACTCGATACCGATGCCCGGCTTTTGGCAACACGGCTTGTGGAGGAGGCGATCCCGGAGCGCTTCAAAGTGTCGGGATTCTACTCCACTGGCATGGAGGCTGCCGAGTTTGCCTTGCGTGCGGCGCGGGTGTTGACCGGGCGCAAGGATTTTGTGGGTTTTGCCAAGGCGATGCACGGTAAGTCCATTGCGACGGCGTTTTTGGCCTGGGACAGCGCGTACGGTCATCCTGTCCCTGGGGTGACGAGGCTGCCCTTCCCTTCAAGGGAGGTGGCTGGGGACGTACTTAAGGAGCTGGAGCCCGTACTGGCGCGGGGCACCACCGCGGCTGTTTTCTTGGAAGCGATTCAGGGCAGCGGCGGCGGTGCGACGGTGGACGGCGGGTTTTGCCGGTCGCTGACGGAGCTCTGTCGAGCCCATGGTACTTTGCTTGTCCTGGACGAGGTCCTGACCGGATTCCACCGCACCGGTCCATTGTTTTTCTACACCCGCTTTCCGCTGGAGCCCGATATCGTGCTGGCTGGCAAGTGCATGGGAAACGGCTTCCCGGTTTCGGCGGTGCTGATGCGGCGGGACCTGGGGATAACCCCGGCGATGCTGCCTTTCAGTACTTATGCGGAGAATGCCTTGGCTTCGGCGGCGGTAGTCGGCACCTTGCAGGAGGTCGCGCGGTTGCCGGTCGAGCACATGGCCGGGGCGATCGAGGCGCGGATCAATCGCCACCTGACTGTGTCGGCGCCGGCGGCGTTTCAGGTGACGCTGTTTGGCGCGTTGTGCATCGTCAACTGCGGCGACGGCGCGATCGCCGAGCGCATTGCGGACACCTGCTACGAGAACGGCGTCCTGATCAGTCAGGCCGGCCCGATGTTGCGCCTGCTGCCGCCGGTGACCATCGAACCTGAGGTCCTGGAGCAGGCCCTCGATGTGCTCGATGCGGCGATCCGTGATTCCACCGCCTGACCGCACGACTTTTCGGTTCGGACGCCCCGTCGGGCCGCGGCCCGGTCGGGATGCGCCGTGGCGGACACGTAAATTGAACAGCTCAACCCTGTGAAGCGACGCCGATGTTGAACCTTGGATTCCCTCTGACGAGCACGCTGTTTCTGGAGCGCCATTTGCCCTGGCGCTTTGCCGATCGCATGGAGGTCAAGAACGACGTTGCTCTGCGTGAGAAGTATCGGGAGTGGCTGGAGGCCACACCTCCGGCCCCGGTCACTGAGACCGGTGCCCGGACCGAGGTCCATCAGCTGCTCGGTCATCGCCACGTCGGCATGGGGCTCTGGTCCTTGAAGAGCCTGGTGAAGGCCGCTGATGCGGGGTTCGGCGTCGTGATCCACGACGACGGCAGTCTGAGCGTCGACGACATTGCCCTGATGCGCCGGCACTTGCCCGGAGCGCGGATCATTGCCCGGCGCGACGCCGACAACGCGGTGCGTGAGCGCCTCGCCGGGTACCCGGCTTGTACCAGGTTCAGGTTCGGTGAGGTGATGGTCACCAATCATCGGGGTCAAAGCTACAACATGTTTATCATGTCGTTGATCCTTTTCGACATGAACCTGCTCTCCGACGCCGATAAGATCATCATCCTGGACGCCGATGTACTGTTTTTCCGCCGCCCGGAACTGATTGCGCACTGGGCCGGCGCCCCCGCCGACACCCGAACCCTCTACAGTGTCGAGGGCTACAAACCGAAACGTGCGCCGGATGGCAGTCTGTCTTTCGGGCCGAAGGTGACGCGAACGCTGAACTCCGGTCTGCTCTGCCTCACGAAGTCCCAGGTCTATGACCTTGACCGCATCGAGGCCTGGGTCGGCGGAAATCCTGACCTGATGTACACCTCGCCCGTCTTCGAGCAACTCTGCTACGCGTATCTGATTAAACCTCGCGCGGATGCGGTCGAACTCGACCCTGCCCTGTACGGCTTCAACTACACGACGCCGGAGTCGATCGCGACCCACTTTGGCATCAAGCGCGGTTTCTACGAGAACCTGCACCGCGTGCTGCCGGTGCTCGGAGCCGGGTGATAAACCGGGCCTCGGCCGCCCGTTCGCTGACCACAGCACAGACGATGAAACCATGCCTGTGCCTGCTGACTCCAGTCATCCCTCAGGACGGCCGTAATCGCTCGACCCAGCCCTGCGCAGCAGCGATAACCCCTGCTGGGTCTACGCTGGTCGGCACCCCGTCGCGGATCACCTGGCGGCCCTGGACCCAGACCTGTCGCACCTGATGGCGACCGGCCGCATAGACCAGTTGGGAGACCGCGTGATAGATGGGCTGGGTGTGAGAGTCGCGGAGATCCAGCGCCACCAGGTCCGCGGACTTGCCGGGTTCGATGGAGCCGATCTCCCGCTCCAGACCCAGTGCGCGGGCCCCATTGATGGTGGCCAGGCGCAGGGCGGTGGCGGCGGGGACCGCCGCGGCTGACCCGGCCACCCCTTTGGCGAGCAGGGCAGCGGTGCGCATTTCCCCCAGCAGGTTGAGGTCGTTGTTGCTGGCCGCCCCGTCCGTGCCCAGGGCCACGTTCACCCCGGCCGCCAGCAGCTTCGCCACGGGGCAGAAGCCGCTGGCGAGCTTGAGATTAGACTCCGGGCAGTGGACCACATGGGCGCCGGTGGCGGCCAGGGTTTCGATCTCGGTGTCCTTCAGTTGGGTCATGTGCACCGCCACCAGGCCGGGCCCCATCAGGCCCAGTGTCTCCAGACGGGCGAGGGGCCGTTTCCCGTGATCGCGCAGGGATTGGACCACCTCGTCTCGGGTCTCGTGCACATGGATGTGAATGGGCACCTCCAGTTCATCGGCCAGGGCGCGCACCCGCTCGAGTGGACCGTCAGATACCGCGTAGGGTGAGTGCGGCGCGAAGCCGACACGGATCAGGGGATGGTCCCGGTAGTGTTCATGCATGGCCAGGCCCTTGGCGATATAGGCGTCCGCCCCGTCCCCGTAGCCGGTGGGATAGTCCACGACGATCATGCCGATTACCGCGCGCATGCCGGCGTCCGCCGCCGCTTGGGCCGTGACTTCCGGAAAGAAATACATGTCGTTGAAGCAGGTCACGCCTCCGCAGAGCATCTCCAGCACCGCCAGGCGGCTGCCGTCGCCCACAAACCCGGGCTCCACCCAGCGCTTCTCGATGGGCCAGATGTAGTCGTGCAGCCAGGTCATGAGCGGCAGGTCATCGGCCAGCCCCCGCATCAGGGTCATGGCCGCGTGGGTATGGGCGTTGACCAGGCCAGGGATCAGCACATGGCCGGGTAATTCCAGGACTCGCTCGGCCGTAATGGAACCGCGGGCCTGGGCGGAGGGTAGTACGGCGAGGATCCGGCCCTCCGCCACCGCCACCGCATGGTCCCGCAGTTCCCGGTCCTGGGCATCCACCGGGAGCAGCCATTGGGGGTGGATCAGAAGCTCGGCATGCATGGGGCGGGTCCTATGGCGACGGGGGCTGAATCGGCAACAACGCCAGAAATCATCCTAACCGGAGCCCCTATGGAAGCCAAACGTCCCGCTGCCCCGACCCCAGACGGTGCCGGCCCAGTGCAAACCCTACTTGCCGAGGCCTTGCGGATCCACGAAGAGGACCGGTCCGTGAGTGGTTGTGGGGGTGACCTGGGGCCGAACTCATAGAGAGACGGACCGATATCGTTACCCACTAAACAGGGCGGGGCCGTCGCGACCCGTCGTAATGTTGAGGAGCAAGACCCGGAGGAGTTGCTTACTTGCGGCGACCGGCGCCCGGCCCCGGTCGAATCGTGCCGCGCGCAGTCCGGTCTTCAATGTGACCCCCACCGACCTGGTGGACGCCACCGTCACCCAGCGGGGTGTCGTTGTGGGGCCGACGGGGGGGAGATGGGGGCCATTATCCTGAAAAGAGCAGTCAGCGATCAGCCGTCAGCGTTCAGCTCTGAGTTTCATGGGGATATCGTCGCCTGACGGATCACCAGCAGGGTGAGCGCACGTCGCCAATAAACTGTGTGCAAGTCGCTGTTCTGAAATAGCTGACGGCTGATGGCTGACCGCTGACTGCTCCTTCCAGGATTATGGGTTAAGCCCCCTGAATTCGCGTGGCTCCCGCGGCCCCGTGGTCGCGGTGGAGTGAATGTGTCAGACCGGTCAAGACGCGGCGCTTGCCGTGTCCTGCCGGGAAAGGCGGATCAGATTCCCGATGCCTCGGATGTCTTGAGGACCTCGAGCCGAACCGGAGCGACGCCCTTAGCGACAAGCCCGATTTCGTTGGCGGCGGCCCGGGAGAGATCGATGACCCGGCCTTTGGCATAGGGGCCGCGGTCGTTGATGCGCACCACCACGCTCCGGCCGCTCCGGCTGTCGGTCACTCGCACCCGGGTTCCCAGGGGTAAGGTTTTGTGGGCAGCACTCAGGGAGTTTTTGTTGTAGCGGGCGCCACTGGCGGTCTTCCGACCGTGAAAGCGGTCGTGGTAGTAGGAGGCCATACCAGCGTGGGAGTCCCTCTTGGGGGCAGCGGCCTGGGACTCGGTGCCGGTCAGGAGCAGGCCAGCGAGCAGGGTGCTGGAGATCAGGGTCTTATACATCGGTCGGAACCATTCGTATTAGGCCGACCCGGGGGTGTGAGGGCCTGATCGGATCAGATTTGACCTTCTCAGGACGGCACCGGCGGTCGGTCGTTTGCGGATGGATCGGCAGTTTAGGGGAAAACCCTTATGGGGTAAACCCTAAATTAGTGTTTTCTGATCCAGCAAGACGCAATCAGGCGTCAGCTATGAGCCATCAGCGATCCCAGAACTGCACCCTGCGAGCAGTCTTAGGCAGCGGGCTGTCAACCCATCCGGGATCAGTCCGACGACGAAAACTCCATCAGACTCCGCGGTGGCTGAGCAGGCTCAGGCGGGCGTCGGCTACCAGGAGCGCAGCCACGCCAGTGTCCAGGTCTCCACCTGCTGACGCCACAGGGCGGTCGAGAAGGTATGGTCGGCGGCTGGTAGGTCCAGGCGTTTGACCGTCCTGCGGCGTGCCCATTGAGACCAGGGACGTTCGGCCTTGAGCAACCCGACGAATTCCTTCGCGGTTAGGTCGTTACCGCTCAGGATTAGAAGGACTGGACCGCGGAAGTCGGATAAGCCCTGTAACACTCGCGCGGGCAAAGGCGTCTGTCCCAGACTAGCCGGACCTGGGGGGTTTGAGATCCCAGGATGATCAGCGGGCGTTTCGGGACTCATGCTGTCAGGGGGTGGCCCCTTGGTCGTGCGCAAGAACCCACCCAAGGAACCGAGGGATTGGCGTATCTGGACACCTCCTCGGAGGAGCTTCAACCAGAACTGGCGGCTGAGCAGACGCCGCGTGTAGTAGTGCCGGAGGTAGACCTTGGCCTCCCCAGCCGCCGTGCGGACCCAGGGATTCAGCAGGATCAGGCCCGCCACCCGGGGATTTGACGCCGCATAGAATGCGCTCGCCGTGGCCCCATCGCAGAGCCCCCACAGGACCACTTGCTGGAGGGCAGGAAGTTCTTGGAACAGGCGGTCGATGGCTGCGGTGAGGTCATCCTGGATGGTGTCGAAGGGCCGTGGGTTGCCCTCACTGTCGCCCATGCCCCGATAGTCGAAGCGCAACGTGGGTATACCCGCACCAGCGAGGTGGCGGGCCAGGAGGACGAATTGGCGGTGGCTACCCACCCGATATTGGGGGCCACCGACCACGACGACCACGGCGCGTTCGGCATCCGCCGCGCCCCGGTGCAGGAGGCCCAGCAGTTGAGTACCCCGGCAGTCAAAGATCAGCGGCGTCTCCGGCTCAGGTACGACCATCGTCGGTTCCCGCCTCCAGGAGGCTACGGACCGTCGCCGCCACCAGGCTGGTCCCTTCGACGATCTCCTGGCTAGCCCAGAAGGTGTCCCCTTCGATCGCTCGGACGCCGGTCGGGATGCCCGCCTCGTTCCAGGTCTGTGCGCACTGGTCGACGGACGGCGGGATGACCTGACCGGGTGCCGAGACCACTTGGTACCATTCCACCCTGCCGATGCGTCGCGGTCCAGGAGCCCCGAGCGCGCTCCCCTCCAGGCTGGCGACCAGCTCAGCGGACAGCCGGTAGCCGGCAATCTCAATCCATCCGGTCTGCGCGAGTCCGGCGCGAAGCGACGCGACCGACTCACTCCCTTCGCGTCCCAGGAGGCCGCCGGCCAGGTGCAGCCTTAGCAAGTGTTGGACGGCCTGCCGGCCGTTGATGACGGGGTGCCAGAGGATGAAGACAGGAATCTCCGCGGTAGCACCGGCCAACCAGTCCCATCCCAGAAGGGCACCGCCGCGCAATGCCAGTAGGTCGACCCGGCGGGCGCCCTCCTGCAGCAGCCAGGCGTGGGTCCGAGTGAGGTCCGCGATCCAGGTGTCCCAGGTCGCAGCGCTGACGTCGCCTTCGCTGTCGCCGGTGCCGTAGAGGTCCGGCAACAAACAGCCCAGACCCTGTTCAGCCAGGGTTCGACCAAGCAGGGAAAGCGTCCGCCGGGACTTGTTAAGGTCTTCAAAAAGGGGGGGCACGACCAGAACCCAATGGGCCGGATGGGGCGGCCCCGGAGGCTTGTGGCTTACCAAGAACCCCCGTCCCTTCTGGCCGTCGAGGAACCGAGCGCAGAGCACGTCGGACAGTCAGTAAGCGAGCTTGGCGAGCAGGAAATCGTGCAGGGTACCCACTGTCTCAAAGGTCTCTGCGGAGATTCTCGTCGTCATCCACTATGACGCCGAAGCGCTCCTCGATGCCGGCCAGGACCGAGACCACGGCCATCGAGTCGAACTCCGGGATGCTGCCGAGCAATGGCGTGGTAGCCGTAAAGCCAGCGGCACGGTCGCCGAGCCGCAGGACGTCACGCAGGAGCTGGATCGTATCTTCAAGGGTAGGCATCGCGACAGGGCTCCAGTCGATTGGGCTAAAGGGGATTGCGAACGCTTCGGGCAGCCTGCCGGGGTAAGTGCCTGGCGAAGTTGACCCGGGGGTCGCAACATCGGCAACACACCCGGGCCGACAACGTGCAACTGCGGGGGGCTCTATCCCGGGAGATATTCCGGAGGTGACACCGACGCCTTCGGTCCTTTAGTGGGATTGTACACCAGCCGAGTCTGGGCGAGCCTCGCCGAGCCCGTCGCGTGCGCCTGAGGTACCGAGACTTTTGTCAAAACGCTGGTGCCCGCTCCTGGTCAAGGGGCCCTATGGATCGCCGAATGATCCCCCGATGCTTCGGCCGGGAAATGCGCGCCGCAACAGTTCACCCTCAATTCCCGGCGGCGATCCCATCAGCCGCCAGACCAACCATAGCGCCGCGCCATACACGGTGACGCCAATGGGCACTCCAAGGGCCAATATCCCTGCGGCTGACAAGCCAGAATTCTGTTGCATCACCACGAGGCCGAGATACATGGCCAGACCCGCGATCAGCGGCCGGAGCCAGGCGACAGCGATGTCCCGCCAGCTGATGATGCTGACCTCTCGTAAGAGGTAGAATAACCGGGTCAGAGCCAAGGCCTCGATTGCAATGCGTGCGTAGACGATTGCCTGAATCCCGGCCCCGTTAGCGGCCATCAGGTAGGTGACCCCAACGGCAGCGATACCTTCAAATGCGACAATAAGCGCAAGTTGCCGGACCCTACCGAGCACCGTCAGATATTGACCGACTGGTTGATTGAATCCAGCGATCGCCGCTGTGATCGCGAGGACTTCGAGCATGGGCGCCGCTTCGGCGAACTGTGCTCCGTAGATCAGCGTAACAGTGGGTTCAGCGAGTGCGGATAGTCCGACACCCGCTCCGACGGCGATGGTCGCGGTGCCGTTGAAAATCTTGATGAGGTTTCGGCCCTCCCATTCTTCATCGCCCTGTCTGGCAGCGAGACCGGGGAGCAGTGCGCGCCCGATGGGATGCAACAGCTCAAAGACCGCCATGGTGGCGAGACTGCTGGCGACCGCGTACCAACCGGTAATGACCGGAGTAAAGAAGGCTCCCAAGACCAGCCGATCGCCGTGACTATTAAGGAACGAGGAGATGGAGCGCACCATTATCCACGCGGAGAACCCGAACAGTTCAGTGCGGGCTGCCAGGGATAGTCGTGGCCGGTATCCGTGCATGTGAAAGCTGAGCCCAAGCGTCGCGAGGCTGCGAACCAAGCCGCCAATCACCAATGCCCAATATGAGCGCATTAAGACAGCAAGCACCAGGGTGGCCAATACACCTGCTAGTTGAACTATGACGTTGAACTGGAAGTCCTTATGAAAATGAAGGTCCCTGCGGAAGTTGGCGATACCAATGTTAGTGAAGCCGATCACCCACATGGATAAGGCTAAGACGTAAAGCACGGCCTCGTAGCGGGGGTCCGAGTAAATGTGTGAGACCAGCGGGGCACACACCGCTATCAGCAGGGCTGAGACGTTATGGAGGATGACCTTAAATGTCCAGGCGGTGTCGTAGTGTCGGCGCTCGGGGTTCGGGTGGCGAATGATTGCGATTTCGGTGCCGATGTCGGTGAAGGCATCAAGAAGTCCAATGATTGCCGTAGCGACCGCATAGATCCCGAAATCATCAGGGGCAAGGAGACGTGCCACGACGACCATCGCGGCGAGGCCCATGAAGCGCGATGACCAGCGCATTGCCAGCATCCAGGCCGACCCTTTGAGTAGCTTGCTACCAAGTCCGTTGTTTGAACCACCTCCTAGTTGCGACATGAGAACTCCGGTAGGATTCGGCTCACCAGTCCGGCCTCCAGCCGAATAACGCCCCAAAAATGTACACCAGATACCTGATTTTCAGAGGATGACAGGCCCACGCCTTCCATAGGGACGAGATGGCGGTGCCGCGGTTGCCTGCGGCGACATGGTGAAAGGCATAGTCGGCGTGATAGGTGGCCAGTTGCCGCCTGAAGCGCCCAGGCGCGAGACAGCGTCCGTCGCGACTGCACAATCCCCATTTCTTCACTGCCTTGGCGAGCAGCAAGGTCCGGTAGTCTACACCCCGCACCACGCGGTTGCCCTGGGCGGGATGTTGTCGGTAAAGCGTCGTGGGTCGTTCGAGCTTCAGAAAGGAACACTCGCGGGAAATGCGCAGCCACAGGTCCCAGTCCTCGCTGTACGGGAGTGCTTCGTCAAAAACGCCGCAGGTTTTGAAGACACATCGCCGGAACATGGCAGTGCTGGTCAGCATCCAGCAATCGGTCAGGAAATGGTGATAGATCCAGCCGGAATACTCCTCGTCCACGGCTTCTGGATCAATTTCAGGGTGGAATTGGGCCGGCGGCGGGAAGCACCCTTGGGAATCGGCGTACCAGCGAATGAAGGAGCTGTAGCTGACCCCGCAATCTGGATGGGCGTCCATGATCCGGACCTGATGTTCGAGCTTGTCAGGAAACCAATAGTCGTCGTGGTCCATCAGACAGAGATACTGGCCCCTGGATTCCCGGATTCCACGATTGCGACTTCTGCAGACACCCGCGTTGGGTTGGGTTAGCAGGCGCACCGGCGGTCCAAAAGAGGATATAACTTCGCGGGTACGATCGGTCGAACCGTCGTCGACTACAATCAGTTCAAAGTCCTGGTAAGTTTGATCCAGAACGGAAGTGATCGTGTCGGTGATGTAACGCTCGCAGTTATACGCAGGAATGATGACAGAAACGGTCGGCCCGATTAGGTTTCCATCATTAGGGTGTGGCATACTGGGAATTTATCATTCGAGGGGTCGATCGCCTGGATCCGTTCGCCTTCAAGGTTGTCGTCCAGGTTTTCCGGGGGGAAGTCGGTGTCGCCGAAAATCACATAACGATCAGGTGGTCGCGCAGGGGATCACTGGAATCGAGCGCGTCATCGCTCAGGTAGGCTCGCATCTGTGAAGAGTAAGGCAATCTGAAGTCCTGCGCTGTAGCGGTGGCGCGCCATCCATGGAGGTCTGCCACCTCATTAGCGTCGAAATCCTTATGGACGTATTTCTGAATGGCGTGTTGAAGGCTCAGCACAAGGTAATGCTTCAGTTTAAAGTCGATCGGATAGGGCCTGATTCCAGGAAATGAGACAACGTGACCACCGCTCGCCGCAAGATTGATTGAGGGCGGAGTAAGTCGCCGGTTATTCCTTAATTCTCTGAGCGTCGCCCGGAGTCCCGGCTGCCGCCGTTGCTGCTTTTTCCATAGATTCAAGCGGTGTGGGTAGCGGGGCGCGAAGGGATAGTACCAGCGCATGGATTTTTGGAAGTCTGCGTGGTCATGATCGGGTGATTCGTGAACCGGTAGGAATGTGTACTCCATAAAATTGATTGCGTTGTAACCGTCCCGGTCTGCTTGCGCGATGGCCTCGGCCAGTGTCAAATCGGAGGATGGAGCGATACGAATTTCATCCGGATCAGCGTGCATTAGCCAATCGGCGTCAATCTCGTCCGCAAGCTCTTCTTTTCGGCGCAGGATCTTCATCCAATGATAGGTGCCGTTTCGCGGAATCGTTTCAATTCCTATGACATGGCGATCCAGATAATCACTTGCAATACCTAAGGAGTCATCAGACGATTCGTTGTCTAGGATAAATACTTCCAAGCCCTGTTGAAGATAGTGTTCCAGGCAGGCTCTCAGGAACCGTTCCTCGTTGTAGGTCGCCAGTATCGCAACAATTCGCATAACAGATTTAGCGTCGGGAACCAAGAAGCGAAGCGGCGCGTTGCTCCAGCATGCAAAAGCGTTTGGCGAGTTTTACCATGTAGCAGTCGTAATACTGCTTCAGGGTCAAGTGAGCGCGGCGGGAGTCTCGTGAAATCGCTGCCAAGTGTTCGATCAGGATCGGGTCCAAGTCTTCGACGTACTGGAAAAACGCGTCAGCGTGTTGTAACAGACACGTTTCGTCTAGGGGCTGCGCCGGGAAGCCAGTTGCGCGGCAGTAATCCTGATAGGCGGCAGCGACTTTCATCTCCACGCGGTTTCGGCTCGTGAAGTTGAGGTCGTGATGATGTCGAAGTTCGGTGCTGAGGAAGTTCGATACCGCGGGCATTATCTCCTCCCGGGGTATTGGCCAGCTTATACCTAAGGTATCGGCGATTTCTTCGAGTATTCCCCAAGGATTTGCGAGCAGGTCGTCATAAGCAACAAATAGCCGTACGGAGCCACGGGTCGCAGCTTCAGCGAGTGCCTGGTGCTGCCACCAAAGGAATAGTGACTTGTCCCGGCTGAAGCCGTTCCTTTTATTTAAGGATGCCGCAACCTCCAGAGGATTGCGAACCATAATGACATATCGGGGCTCCACCCTGAGGTCACGAAATATCTCTTGCCAGAGGGGTAGGACACGGCAGATGCGCGGATTCTTCAGGCCCCAGATGACGGAGTGATCGAAATCCCTGAGGATGGCAGCGTTCAGTCGCTTGCGGTATTGCGCGACCTCGGTTCGGTGCAGCCAGTTATCCGGCAGGGGACGAGGATCGTCCCAGGAGGAAGCGAGCTCCAACAGGAGTTCATCATGGCAATCAACGATGGGGCCGTGCTCCCAAAAGCCTCTGTCGTTGACATGTTCCTGAGCGGTATAAAGCCGGTCACCAAAGTCGACGCCGGCGTACGCGAGCACTCCAGCCATGGCGGACGTGCCGCTCCGGTGCATACCGAGGACGATGATGGCATCGTTGGCAAGGGCGCGGTGGCCTGAGGTTCCGGCCGTCATTGCCTGCAGTCTCCCCGGTCGCCAACGAGGACTTGCCCGGGAGGGGGGTGACCCAAGAATGCGAGTGGGCTTGCGGTATAGCCATAGGCGCCGGATTGGAAAACCGCGATCAGATCTCCCGCTTCACAGATTGGTAGGTCCAGTCCGTCGGCGAGTATATCGAGCGGCGTGCAAAGGGGACCGACCACCGTGACCTCTTCCGTCACCGGGGCCTTGGCTCGCCCTTGCAGCGACGACGACCGGGTAGTTCTTGCGGATCACCTGGCCGAAGTTGCCGGAGGCGGCCAGGTGGTGGTGCAGGCCGCCGTCGGTGATCAGGTAGGTCCGGCCGCGCGAGACCTTTTGGTCGATGACCCGGCAGATGTAGACGCCCGCCTCGCCGACCAGATAGCGCCCGAGCTCCATGACGATTTCGGCGTCGCGGAGGCGCAGGGCTGAGCCGGCAATCCGGCGCTCCAGGTTTTGCGGCGATCGGCGCCAGGTCGAGCGGCTGCTCACCGGGGAAATAGGGGATGCCGAGACCGCCGCCGATATTGAGCTAGCCCACAGGGGTCGGTGCGACCTCGGCCAGCCGTTCGGCCAGTGCGAAGGTTTGGTTATGGGCCTCGATGATGGCCTCCGGCCGCAGGTTCTGGGAGCCGGTGAAGATATGGAAGCCGCGGAACTGTACCGGCAGATTGGCCAGCTGCGCCAGCATCGCGGGCACCTGCTCGGCGTCCACCCCGAAAGGTTTGGGGCCACCGCTCATCTTCATGCCGGACGTCTTCAGCTCGAAGTCCGGATTGACACGCACCGCCGACCTGGGGGCGATGGGCCGAGGTCTCGCCGAGGCGGGCGATGCGCGGTCCAATTCGCCCGCCGACTCCAGGTTGATGATGACTCCTGCGGCGACGGCCGCCGCAGTTCCACGTCCGTCTTGCCGGGTCCGGCGAAGCTGATCTGATGCGCGGGCATGCCCGCATCGAGCGCGATCGTTCAACTCACCCAGGGACGCGACATCAAGCCGTCCATCAGACCGGCCAGGTGTTGCACCACGGCCGGCATGGGGTTGGCCTTGATCGCGTAGTGCAGCGAGAGTCGCTTGGGCATGGCAGCGCGCCATGCGCCGACACGGCCGGTCAGGGCGCCCCGGTCGTAGGCATAGAAGGGCGTGCGGCCAACCCGCTCGGCCAGTGCGGCGCACCGGGATGCCGCCGATGATCAGTTCGCCTGCCTGGAAGCGGAAGGTGGTGTTGGCGCGTGGGCCGGTTGCTCCGGCATCAACCCAGTGCTCCGATGCAGGTGTCCTGGAAACGGGTGGCGAGCAGCTTGCGGTCGATCTTGCCGTTGGGATTGCGGGGCAGGGTGTGCTCCCGATGACCCGGTGGGGCACCATGAAGCCGGGCAGATCGCTGCGGCAGTGGTCGAGCAGCCGGGATTCCAGGTCCGCATTCTGCCGTGGGCGGCCTTGGCGACGACGACGATGGCCTGACCCAGGGTCTCGTGGGGAACGCCCAATGGCCGCGGCCTCGGCGACCAGGCCGGAGGCATAGACGACCTCCTCCACCTCGGTGGGGCTGACCCGATAGCCCGAGGTCTTGATCATCTCGTCCTTGCGGCCGATGAAGTAGAGGTAGCCTTCCTCGTCGCGCCGCACCTGGTCGCCGGACCAGACGGCCAGCTCCGGGTTCGGCAGGTCCCGGGGCTGGCCAGGGGCGGGTTTGAAGCGTTCGGCGGTGCGTTCCGGGTCGTTCCAGTAGCCCAGGGAGACGAGCGCGCCGCGGTGCACCAGTTCGCCGGGCTCGCCCGGGGCGCAGGGGCTGCCGTCCTCCCGCACCACCAGGATCTCGGCGTTGGGGATGGCCTTGCCCATGGAGTCCGGGCGGATGTCGACCTGCTCCGGGGGCAGATAGGTGGAGCGGAAGGCCTCGGTCAGGCCGTACATCAGATAGATGCGCGTCTGCGGGAGCAGGGCGCGCAGGGCCTGGGTGATCGGCTGCGGCATGGCCCCGCCGGAGTTGGTGATGTAGCGCAGGGATGCCCGTGCAGCCTCCGGCCAGTCGAGCTCGGCGAGTTGGATCCACAGCGGCGGCACGGCCGCCAGCCCGGTGATGCGGTACTTTGCGACCGCCTTGATGACGTCGCGGGGCAGCAGATAGTCCATCAGCACGACCGCACGCACCGACCGAGAAGGCCGTGGTGAGCTGGCTCAGTCCGTAATCGAAGCTGAACGGCAGGACCGCCAGGATGCGGTCCTCTGGCCGATTGTCCAGGTAGCTCGGCGACGCTGAGCGCTCCCGCCACCAGGTTGCGGTGCGAGAGCACCACACCCTTGGGGTGGCCGGTGCTGCCGGAGGTGTAGAGGATGGCGGCCATGTCGGCGTCGATGCGGCGATGACTGCCGGGTTCCGGGTCGTCCCCGGAGACCAGCGCCGCAGGGCCGTGCAGCGAGGGCGCAGGGCCGGGCCCAAATCCGCCGGTGACCCGTCGACCAGGACCAGGTGCAGCAGGTCCGGGCAGTGCGCCAACTCCGCAGCGAGCAGGCTGGCCCGTTCGGCGGAGGTCACCAGGATGCGTACCTTGCAGTCGTTCAGGATGTAGGCGATCTGAAAGGGCTTGAGCAGTGGGTTGAGCGGCACGAAGACGCCACCTGCCGCCGAGGCCCCGAACAGGGCGCCGACGGTATGTATGGACTTCGGCAGATAGACGCCGACGCGCTCGCCAGGGCCCAGGTCCAGCGCCAAGAGCCGATGGGACCAGCCTCTGATCAATTGCCAGAGGCCCTGGTAGGTCAGGGTCTCCGCGCGCTGGATGAGTGCCTCGCGGTGGGCGTAGGCCGAGGCGGCATCCCGCACGAGTTCATGCACTTGGGTGATGTTCGGCATGGGATGCGGGGCCGGTGCAGGGCAGGTGTACAGGGCGGAATAGCACTCGCACGTCGACCGAGCCTAAACCATGTGGCGCAGGTTCAGAAGCAGACGGATCGCCGAATGGCGTCGGGGTGCGGTTCCATGGGGTGAAGCGCGGCAGCCAATAGCGGTCGGTGGCGGCGGTGGCGACCCCGGGGCGTGTGGTCACGGCGGCCGCATAACCGAGGTCGCGGGCCATCTTTGCGTGGACCGCTGTGCAGTCCAGGTCCGGCTTGCCGTTAGGGTAGGCGAAAAAGCGCAGTGGCTCACCCAGGAGACCTTCGAGTTCCTCTTTGTTTTCCGCGATCTCGCGATGGGCGAGTCGGTTATCGGTGTCCGCCAGGATCGGGTGGGTGACGGTGTGGCCACCGATCTCCACCCCTCGGGCGCGCAGTTCGCGCACCTGGGCGCGCGTAAGCATGGGTGAGATGAGGCGCGGTGCGTAGCGGGCGGCGAGGTCTTGCGCCATTTGCTCCCGTTGGTCTGGGGGGTGATATCTCAGGCGCTTGAGCAGGCCGCTCACCAGGCGTGCCCGCGCCCGGACGTCCCCCAGGGTCTGGACGCCGAAGCCGTAGCCACGGAGGTCGATGGAGTCGCCCGGAGCCTGGCGGATTGCCTCCGCAACACGGTCATTCCACATGCATTTACCGTCGAGATAGCCCGTGGCGATGAAGACGGTAAGGGGGATCTCAAAGTGCTTGAGGATGGGCAGCGCGACCGTGAGGTTGTCAGCGTAGCCATCGTCAAAGGTGACACAGACCGCCCGCGGCGGCAGGGTACTGTCATCCAGGTGTTGCAGACCTTCGGCCAAGGAGAGCGGCGAGAAGTGATCGCGGACCACGGCCATAACGGCGGCGAACTGATCCGCGTCGGGATCGCTCGCCAGGAACGGGTCAGGGGCTGGCAGAACCCGGTGGAAGATCAGGATCGAGAGCCGCCGGGGCTGGGCGGTTCGCGTCACGCGCGCAAGGGCGCCGAGGACGAGGACCTGGGTCAGGCGCTGCAGGGTGCGCTGGCCTGGGGATCGGTGCGTCGACGTCATTGACGGAATTGAATCGGCTGCCTGAGAGTGAGTGGACAGGATTATAGGGATTTCGCAGGATTTTCAGTTGTGAGATTTGACGGGCGTGCAGGAGGCAGGAAAGCGCATCGTGTCGGGTGTCCGGTGCCTGGGTTTGGCTCTGACCGACCACCCGTCATTCCGGCAGGACGCCGGAATGACGGCGGCGGGTTTCCGGAACCTTGGGTGGGACGGGGTGCCGGCCGTGTCGGGACTCAGTAACCGCCCTTACGCAGTACCTCCGGTAATCCGGCGATCTTGGTGCCCTGTTTGGTCGGGGCGAGGGGGAACAGGGTGTAGAGGTCTTTGCTGGTGGGTTTGGTGCCCCACAACTTCCCCATGTCCTTGAGGACGGCACGTTCCATGGGCTGGTTCAGGTTGTTGTTGATGTACTCGTCGCGCAGGTAATTGATGACATCCCAATGTTTGTCAGTGAGTTCGATACCCTCGCCGTCCGCGAGCTGGCGGGCGACGTCCTCGTCCCAGTCCAGGTGATTGATGAGATAGCCGTGGTCGGTCGTTTCGATGTGCTTGCCATTCACTTCAATGGCCATGGGTCTGCTCCTCTCGTCTCGGTGTACGGATCGCCTTGCGTTGCGCGCCCTCCGGGTCTGGCGGGGTTTCAGGGCGAGTTAACGCATGGGAATTTTATGATTTTGTGATGCATTCGTCACGGACCAAAGGGCCAAGTCCTGGCCGGGGGTTCGCTGGAGTCTGGCGCGGTCCCTCCGGCTCAAGGGGTCGGATTTACCGCATCGATCCCCTTATGAGGGATGAAGATGCCGCAACCCAGGAGGCGGTGCGGGCCAAGCCCAGACTGCTGGAGGTGGAGGGACTCCGCAATGCCCAGGTTCGCAAGCAGGAGGCTGCGGGTCAGGATCGGACCATCCGGGGTGGTGAGCCGCGTGGGCTTTCCGCACAGGGCCTTGCGCACCCGGATGCCCAGTTCGCCCAGGGCCTGCACGGCCCACTGCAGGAACTGGTCCTCGTCCGGTTCGGGGCCGGCGCTGCGGTCAGCGACCAGATAGCGCGCGAAGAGGGTCGTTTCCTTGCTCAGGGGCCGGACCTTGCCGGCGCCAAGGATCAGGGGGCAGTCGGCGACCTGAAGGCGGGCACCGGGCAGGGCGCCGAGCAACTCGGCGACCCGTGCGCGTGGCGCCCGCAGGGCGAGCTTGGTCCGACGGGACAGTTCAAGGTGATTTCCGGTGCCGTGGGAGGGGCGCTCCCAGCCGTTTTGGGAGCCGGCGACATGGATGCTGTGGACTCCCAATTCAGGTTCGTCGGCCAGCCAGGGGCAGGCCCGGACCAGGGCCGCGGCGAGGTCATAGGCATGGTCGACCGGCAGGCGGCGAGCATCGAGTGAAAACAGGATATCGACGATCCCATCGGGGACTGTTACGTCGTCCGGGTTCTCGGCTTGACTCCAGAACATTTGGTATCTCGTGGGGCTGGTCGGGGAGGATGCGGCGGCGTCAGAGACTGTGAAAATACCTGCTTTCGACGGGCGAATCCGGGAGTTCCCGTAGGTTGGGCCGACGCAGGAGGCCCAGCAATCAGAGGCTCCATTGGCGTTGTCGTTGGGCCTCGTTCCTCGGCCCAAACTATCGGGGGCCTTTTTTCACAACCCCTCAGGCAAAGGGCAGGCGGTCCTGGAGGGCGTCGCGATCGAACCACCAATCGTCCTGCACGAGCACGTCTACCACGTTGCGCAATCGAACCAGGAACTTGTCGGGTTCCTTCAATTGCAGTCGGTCCATCCACCGGTCCAGTTGTTCTGGGGTCTCCACCGCACTGTGTCGGCGTGCCACGGTGCCGAGCAGTTGGGTGGAGAAGAACATCAGGTCGTCGCGGTGCTGGCCCTGCGCCCGCACATCCGCCAGAAACAAGGCGGTGGTCGCGGCGACGGCAGCGCCGTCCGCGTCGTCCGGGGTCTCGTCGATTACATGGCTCAGGATCTCGATGGTCAGCTCGGGATCGATGGGGCAGGTGACGGCCAACCAGATACCTTGGCCGAGCGCGCTGATGGACCCAGGCTGCTCGGCCTGGAACAGGACATCGCACGCATCTGCCGCGGACTCGAAGTCGTCAACCGCAAGGAAATGTTCAAACGCCTGCCGCCCGAGGGGCCAGGCCTCTTGACCACGGTCCAGTCCGACGAGTGTTCGGGCCAGTTGCAGCTGGATGTCAGCCAGGGCCTGGGGCGTCCCTGCCCCGTGTGCCTGTTCGTGCAGGCGTTCCCGCAAGGCGTCCAGGTGGGACTCCAAGGCCGCCTGCTCGGCACCGCGGTTGATCAGGGAGTCGGCTCCGGTATCGGTAAAACGGGTAGCGAACAGGTCGAGTGGGTTCATGGTTGCGCCTGACATCGGGTCTATCGGACCAGGCCGCTGAACGCGGCCTCCAGGCGGTCTTCCCAGTTTTCCGGGGTGTCGGGGTAGGGTGGCTTGACGTCCATCCGGAAGAAGCGCTCTCCGGAGCGGGCGACGGCCTGGACCAGGGGGATCAGGTCGTCGAAAGATTCGAGGTCTTGATGACCGACGAGAATATCGCTGAGCTTGAGCATGGATCGACGCAACGGCCCCCGGGGTGCTTCATGGAGGGTCGCCCAAGGGCCGCCGGCCCCAGGACACAGATTAAGCGTTACTCAACCCGACCGGCCCTGCGGTCAGGGTCTCGATCAGCCGCGTAGTTGCTTCCGCGGAGCGGGGCTTCAGACAACTTCCAAGGCCCTGACCGCCCCACCGCCTGCCTGGCAATGTGTAGCTGAAGCCCTGGGAAAACAAGCGATCCAGATGAGGAGATCCCGGTGAGGATCGACGGGGTCATTGGCTTTCACGCCTGCACGATTCCCTGCCGACCCAGGCTCCCCGCGGCCCTCGCTACTATGTTAGGACGTGCTTATATTAGGAACCATTGACTGACGCGTCACCGATGGGTAGGATCCGTGGACAATCAAGAGATAAAGCCGTGCCGCAACATCCGGAGGACATCCACAGCGGTTCGATTTTGGTCAATATCCCGAATGGGATAGTCCGGCGCCCCTACCCTCCCCCGACAGTGGAATGGGCTGGTCCCGGGTCGATGGCTATAGTAGATCAAGACGCTGGGGATTCGGCACTTCGAAATCAAGAGCTACCGCCGACCCCGTCGTCTCCGATTTGAGTCGATGCGTCACAACTGACCGCCGTCCCGACGGCGGGTGTGTTCGTGCGCAACTGAAAACACACTCAGACGATCCATTTTCTGGGCTAATAGGCAGGAGAGACAGCGCAATGGCGATCGAGAAATACAGTACCCCGATGCTTGATCAGCTGGAGACCGGTCCGTGGCCGAGTTTCATCTCCGGCATCAAGCGTCTGCGTGACCAGCATCCCGACGAGCGTATCAATAAGATGACCAACAGCCTGCTTGGGCAGTTGGAACACTCTTACGAGACCCGCAAGGGCTACTGGAAGGGAGGTACCGTCTCGGTCTTTGGCTACGGCGGCGGCATCATCCCGCGCTTCTCCGAGGTCGGCAAGGCCTTCCCCGAGTCCAAAGAGTTCCACACCCTGCGCGTCCAGCCCCCGGCCGGCAATCACTACAGCACGGCCATGCTGCGGCAGTTGGCGGATAGCTGGGAGAAGTACGGGTCCGGTCTGGTGACCTTCCACGGTCAGACCGGCAACATCATGTTTATCGGGACCGATACCCAGAACACCCAGCACTTCTTCGACGAGATCAATGAGTACGGTTGGGACCTGGGTGGCGCTGGCCCCTGTGTGCGCACGGCCATGTCCTGCGTCGGTGCGGCCCGCTGCGAGATGTCTTGCACCAATGAGCTGAAAGCCCACCGCGCCCTGGTCAACAACTTCGTGGACGACGTACACCGGCCGGCCCTGCCCTACAAGTTCAAGTTCAAGGTCTCCGGCTGCGCCAACGACTGCCAGAACGCCATCGAGCGAGCGGACTTCGCCGTGCTCGGCACCTGGCGCGACGACATGAAGGTCGATCAGGCCGAGGTGAAGAATTACATCAAGGACAAGGGTCGTCAGTACTACATCGATAACGTCATCACCCGCTGCCCGACCCAGGCCCTTTCGCTGGCCGACGATGACACCCTCAATGTCAACAATCGGGATTGCGTGCGCTGCATGCACTGCCTGAATGTCATGCCCAAGGCCCTGCACCCCGGCGACGACAAGGGCGTGACCATCCTAATTGGCGGCAAGCGGACCCTGAAGATCGGTGACTTGATGGGTACCGTGCTGGTCCCCTTCAAGAAACTGGACACCCAGGACGATTACGACTCCATGGTGGAACTGGCCACGACCATCATCGACTTCTGGGCCGAGAACGGCCTGGAGCACGAGCGCTGCGGCGAGATGATCGAGCGCATCGGCCTGGCCAACTTCCTGGACGGCATCGGGGTCGATCCCGACCCGAACATGCTGAGCCACCCCCGGCAGTCCTCTTACATCCGGCTGGATGGGTGGGACGAGGCCGCGGAGGCCTGGTTCGAGCGGCAGGCCGAGGCTGGCCGCTAAGGCCCTAACCGGCCCGGTATGCCGGAATCGGTGCGGGGACCCCGCACCGATATCCGATTAGGATCCTGAACGATTAGCTTATTTGTGGGAGGAAAGGCGATGGCAGAAATGCGCGAGCCGATCGAATCCGGCTGCCCGGACCCGTGGCAGTACCTGCATCCCGTGATGCGCAAGAACTTCGGCCAGTGGAAGTACCACGAGCACCCCCGCCCGGGTGTGCTTCGCCATGTGGCTTACAGCGGTGACGAGATCTGGACCGTCAAGGCCGGCACCCAGCGCATCCTGGACGTCTTCACGCTGCGCAAGCTGTGCGACATCGGTGACGAGTTCGCGGATGGCTATGTCCACTTCACGCTGCGCTCCAACATCGAATACATGGTTAAGGACCAGGCCAAGGTCGAGCCCTTGATCCAGGCCTTGGAGGGCGCCGGCTTCGTGGTCGGCGGGACTCAGAACTCGGTGGCCATGATCTCCCACACCCAGGGCTGGCTGCACTGCGACATCCCCGGCACCGACGCCTCCGGCGTGGTGAAGTCCATGATGGACGAACTCATCGACGAGTTCCGAAACGCCAACATGCCCAACCGGGTGCATATCACGACCTCCTGTTGCCAGATCAACTGCGGCGGGCAGGGCGATATCGCCATCAATATCCAGCACACCAAGCCGCCCAAGATCAACCATGATCTGGTGGCTAATGTCTGTGAGCGCCCCTCCGTGGTGGCCCGCTGCCCGGTGGCCGCGATTCGCCCGGCCATGGTCAATGGCAAGCCCTCCCTGGAAGTCGATGAGCGCAAGTGCATTTGCTGCGGCGCCTGCTATCCGCCCTGCCCGCCCATGCAGATCAATGACGCGGAGCACTCCAAGCTCGCCATCTGGGTCGGTGGTAACCACTCCAATGCCCGCGGCAAGCCCAGCTTCCAGAAGCTGGTAGCAGCCGGGATCCCCAACAACCCGCCGCGCTGGCCGGAGGCAACTGCGATCGTCAAGCGCATCCTCAAGGCTTACAAGGAAGGGGCGCGGGATTGGGAGCGGGTGAACGAGTGGATCGAGCGCATCGGCTGGCCCCGCTTCTTCGAAGAGGTCGAGCTGCCATTCACCAAGTATCACATCGATACCTGGCGTGGTGCCCGCGCGAGCTTCAACAGCTCCTCTTATATCCGTTTTTGATGTGCTGCGCAGTCGGTTCCCGCGGCGCTGCCAGTAAACGCCGAACCGATACTGCAATGGTACTGAGCCCAAAATAAAACATTTGTTTTCCGCGCCCTCAAGGCGCGGAAAACAATGCGAGGTCGACATGAAGTTCGCACTTCAGATCAACGAAGGACCCTACCAGCACCAGGCCTCGGACACGGCCTATCTGTTTGCCAAGGCGGCGCTGGAGAAGGGGCACGAGATCTTTCGGGTCTTTTTCTACCACGATGGCGTCAACAATTCGACGCGCCTGACGACCCCGCCCCAGGATGACCGGCACATCGTCAACCGCTGGGCAGACTTGGCGGCACAATACGAGCTCGACATGGTGGTCTGCGTGGCTGCCGCCCAGCGTCGCGGCATCGTGGACGAGGGCGAGGCCGGCCGGAATGGTAAGGACGCCACCAATATCCATCCCCGGTTTCGGATCTCCGGTCTGGGTCAGTTGGTCGAGGCGGCGATCCAGGCGGACCGTCTCGTCGTCTTCGGCGACTAGAGGGGTTGAGTCATGTCCGAAATCGTGAAGAAATTCATGTATCTGAACCGGAAGGCCCCCTACGGCACCATCTACGCCTGGGAGTCTCTGGAAGTGGTCCTGATTGGCGCCGCCTTCGATCAGGAGGTCAGCGTGATGTTCGTGGACGACGGTGTCTACCAGCTCACTAAGGGTCAGGACACCAGCGGGATCGGGATGAAAAATTTCTCCCCGACCTACCGGACCCTGGGCGACTACGAGGTCAAGAACATCTATGTAGATCACGACTCCATGGTGGCCCGGGGCCTGACCCAGGACGACCTGGTGCAGATCGCCTGGGAAGACTTCGAGACGGAGGAAGAGGTGGAGAACATCGTCGAAGTGGTCGACTCAGCCCGCATCCGCGAGCTGATGGCAGAGGCCGACGTGGTCTTCAGCTTCTAAGGGGGTCCCATGAGCATTCTGCACACCGTTAACAAGTCACCCTTCGAGCGGAACGCCCTTGAGTCCTGCTTGAAGTTCGTCCAGCCAGGTTCCGCCATCCTTCTGATCGAGGACGGAGTCTATGCGGCGCTGCGCGACACCAGCACCGCCGACCGCGTCACGGGCGCCCTCGCAACGGTTAAGATCTACGTTCTCGGGCCGGATCTGAAGGCCCGGGGCTTCGGCGAGGAGCGCCTGATCCCTGGTATCAGCGTCGTGGATTACGCGGGCTTCGTCGACCTGGCCGCGGAAAACGCCAAGGTTCAGGCCTGGCTGTAGTTTTTTTCAACTTTAGGAACTGTCTGGAGAATCACAATGGCTGACACGATCGAAGTCGATGGCAAGCAATATGCCGTGGATGAAGAAGGCTACCTGGCTAACCTGAACGAGTGGGTTCCCGGCATCGCCGGCGTCATGGCCAAGCAGGACAACCTGGAACTGACCGAAGAGCACTGGGACATCATCAACTTCCTGCGCGAGTATTACGAGGAGTATCAGATCGCCCCTGCGGTGCGCGTGCTGACCAAGGCGGTCGGCAAGAAGCTGGGCAAGGACAAGGGCAACAGCAAGTATCTGTACAGCCTGTTCCCCTACGGACCGGCCAAGCAGGCGTGCCGCTTTGCCGGTCTGCCCAAGCCGACCGGTTGCGTCTGACCGCCGCGTACGTTACTGCGCAGTCACCGCAGGAGGGCGCCGCTCGCTCGGCACCCTCCTGCGATCCCCGACCGGCTCCACTGAGGTAGCGGAAACATGTCGTTTCTGACGGCTTTCTACGCCTACTTGTTTTACTTCGCCGCCTTCGTGCTGGTTGGGGGTCTGACCTTCAAGGTCGTCCAGTACGCCCGGACCCCGGCACCGCTCAAGATTCCGACCACTCCGGCGCCGACCACCCAGAGCGGCGTGGTCTTTCGTATGACGCGAGAGGTGGTGCTGTTCGAGAGCCTGTTTCGCGGCAACAAGTGGACCTGGATCTTCAGCTGGGCCTTTCATTTCGGCCTCTTTCTGGTCACCCTGCGCCATCTGCGCTACTTCATGGACCCGGTCCCGGCGCCCATCCAGTTCATCCAGCCCTTCGGAATCTATGCCGCCTTTCCGATGGTACTCGGGCTCGGGGGCCTTTGGGCGCGGCGCTTCCTGGTCGATCGGGTGCGGTATATCTCAGCGCCCTCTGATCACCTGATCCTGGGGCTCCTGGTTCTCATCGGCTGTAGCGGGATCCTGATGAGCTTCTTGCTGCATACGGACATCGTCGCCGTGAAGGCCTTCTTCATCGGTCTCTACAGTTTCGATCCCAAGCCCTTGCCGACCGATCCGGTACTGCTGCTGCACCTGTTCCTGGTCGCGGGCCTGATGATCATCTTCCCGTATAGCAAGCTGTTGCACGCCCCCGGGCTCTTCTTCAGCCCCACGCGCAACCAGGTGGACAACCCGCGGGAGCGCCGACACCTTGCCCCTTGGGCGTCGCGCCTCGAGCAGCCCTGATCCCCGCCCCCGGGTACGCAGTCGTCCGCACACGAGGTTGAATCATGGCCAAGGCCACTTTCGTCGTTCCCGAACTCCGGCAGTACCCGGAGGTGCCGGCCGTGACTCCGGGCACCATGGCCCACAGTGCGCCCTTTGTGTCCAAGGAGGATTTCCAGATTCCCTTGGGCTTCCCGGGTGAACTGGTGGACAACTGGCAGGAGAAGGCCCTCGATAAGATGGTCGATCTCCTGGGCCGTTACCGGTCCTTGCGGGTCTATCTGGATTCGTGCGTCAAGTGCGGCGCCTGCACAGACAAGTGCCACTATTACCTGGGTACCAAGGACCCGAAGAATATGCCGGTGGGGCGCCAGGACCTGATGCGCAAGGTCTACCGGCGTTACTTCACGGTGGCCGGGCGTCTCTTTCCTAAGCTCGTGGGTGCGACCGACTTTACCAAAGAAGTCCTGGACGACTGGTACAGCTATTACCACCAGTGCTCCCAATGTCGGCGCTGTTCGGTTTTCTGCCCCTACGGCATCGACACCGCCGAGATCTCCATGGCCGCCCGGGAGATCATGGATTCCATCGGCGTCGGCCAAAAGTACTGCAACGAGATCATCGGTAAGGTCTACAAGATCGGCAATAACCTCGGACTCCCCGGCCCGGCCCTGCGGGATACCCTGGAGGGTCTGGAAGAGGACGTCTACGACGATACCGGCGTGCGGGTGCGCTATCCCATCGACAAAGTGGGGGCGGACATCCTGCTCGTGACGCCTTCGGCGGACTTTTTCGCCGAGCCCCATGTGGACGGCCTCATCGGCTACGGCAAGGTCTTCCACGAGGCCGGCGTCTCCTGGACCCTGAGCACCCACGCCTCTGAAGCGGCGAACTTCGGCATGTTCATCGGTTCCTACGAGAACATGCGCAAGATCAGCCAGCGCATCCGCGAGGCGGCTATCGAGCTGAAGGTCAAGCGCATCGTCTTCGGCGAGTGCGGTCATGCCTGGCGGGTCGCTTACAGCTTCCTGAACACCCTGGCCGGTCCCTGGGACTTCCTGGATTCCCGTTACCCGGTACCCCAGCATATCTGCGAGTTCACGTATGACCTCATCCAGCAGGGCAAGCTGACGCTGGACAAGACCCAGAACGATGACAAGGTGCTGACCTATCACGACTCCTGCAATGTGGCGCGCGCCTCACGCATGGGCAATGTACCGGGCGGCCAGTTCGAGATCCCGCGGGCCATCATCAAGGCCACCTGCAACAATTTCTTCGACATGGACGAGGAAACCATCCGCGACCGGACCTTCTGTTGCGGCGGGGGTGGCGGCCTGCTCACGGACGACCTGATGGAGTTGCGGGTCAAGGGTGCCCAGCCCCGGCTGGAGGCCCTGAACAACGTCATGCAGGAGAAGGGCGTCACGCACATGGCCGCCATCTGTGCCATCTGCAAGAGCCAGTTCACCAAGGTCCTGCCTTATTACGGTATGGAGATGGACCAGATCGTGAGTCTGCACCAACTGGTATCCAACGCCATCGTGCTCACGCCCGGCCCGAATGACGAGGACGACGAGGACGAGGACGCGGACTCCGAGGCGCTGGAGCGCGACGAGGACGAGGACGAGGCGGCCTGAGCCTGGCCCGATAATTTACACCGGGCGGCCGCCGCGGCGCGCCGACCCGGTCTTCGAACTGATACGAACCACGGGTTCAACTGGTTAAGGAGCGAGAGCGAATGGCAACTCCCAGCAACGAGATGAAGACCAAGCCCTCCTGGCGCCGTTTTGAGGACGGGCACAACGAATGGGAGTCATGGACCGACAAGATCTTCAACCAGGACACCTCCCATAAGTGCCCGACCTATGTCCACAAGACGCCCCCCTGCCAGGGCAGTTGCCCCTCGGGTGAGGACATTCGGGGCTGGCTCGCTATCGTCCGTCAGACCGAGAAGCCGCCGGCCGGGGTCACCTGGCAGGAGTATGCCTTCCGCCGCTCCACCGATGCCAACCCCTTCCCGTCCATGATGGGTCGGGTGTGCCCGGCCCCTTGTCAGGATGGCTGCAACCGGAATGAGCTGGAGGACTTCGTCGGCATCAATGCGGTGGAGCAGTTCATTGGTGACACCGCTATCACCAATGGCTATGCCTTTGCCCCGGCCCCGGCGGATACGGGCAAGCGCGTTGCCATCATCGGCGGCGGACCGGCCGGTCTGGCCGCCGCCTATCAATTACGCCGCAAAGGCCACGCCTGCACCATCTTCGAGGCCAACGAGGGTCTGGGCGGCATGTTCCGCTACGGTATCCCTGGCTACCGGGTGCCGCGCGATAAGCTCGACGCGGAGATCCAGCGTATTCTGGACCTTGGCCAGATCGAGGTGCGCTTCAAGACCAAGGTCGGTGTGGACGTCTCAGTGGCTGATCTGGAGCGCGAGTTCGATGCCACCCTCTGGGCCATCGGCTGTCAGAGTGGCCGCGGCCTCCCGGTCCCGGGCTGGCAGGGCACCCCCAACTGCGTCTCCGGTGTGGCCTTCCTCAAGGCCTTCAACGAGGGCCGGATGAAGGTCACCGCGGAAAAGGTGGTGTGCGTCGGCGGTGGCGATACGTCCATCGACGTGGTCTCCGTGGCCCGCCGCCTCGGTCACAGCACCAAGATTGCCAAGAGCGAGCTCCCGGAGACCGTGGTCCACGACGGCTATGTGGCCCACGACGCGGCCATGACCGCGGCGGCCGAGGGCGCCCAGGTGACCCTGACCTCGCTGTTCACCCGCGACAAGATGACCGCCTCCGAGCACGAGGTCCATGACGCCACCTATGAGGGTGTCACGATCCTGGACGGGGTCATGCCCCTGGAGGTCATGCTGGGTGCGGACGGCCGCGCTACCGGGCTCAAGGTCGCCGACTGCCAGATGACCGACGGTCGTCCCACCGCGGTGGAAGGGACCGAGCGTGTCCTTCCGGCGGATCTCATTGTGTCCGCTATCGGCCAGGGTGGCGACCTGACGGGTTTGGAAGCCTTCGATAACGGGCGTGGTCTGATGGCCTCCGACAAGCACTACCAGGTTCCGGACAAGCCCGGTCATTTTGTGGCCGGCGACATCATCCGTCCGCACCTGCTGACCACCGCCATTGGTCAGGCCTGGATCGCCGCGGACTCCATAGATGAGTACCTGAAGCATGCCGAGCACCGCCGGCGGCCCAAGGTCGATGTCCATCATTTCGACCTGCTGGCGAAGATGAGCGAGGCCAATCTGGCCCCTGCGGCCTTCGAGGCCGAGAAGCTGGGCGATCTGCGCGGGACCTCCAGCGGGAACTGGGCGATTCATAACTACGAGGACCGCTCCGGTGCTGAGGTCATCTCTCAGGACGAACTGTTCTTGGGCCACTTCAACTACCAACCCCGTAACCTCCGAAAAGAGGAGGTACCGAGCGCTGAGGAGGTGTTGGGACACTTCAAGGAGCGGGTGATTGGCCTCACCGAGGCGGAGGCGATCGATGAGGGCAAGCGCTGCATGTCCTGCGGGATGTGTTTCGAGTGCGACAACTGCGTGATCTTTTGCCCGCAGACTGCCGTCTACCGGGTGGACAAGGCCGAGCGGACCACCGGGCGTTACGTCGCGACCGACTACGCAAAGTGCATCGGTTGCCACATCTGCGCGGATGTCTGCCCCACCGGCTACATCAAGATGGGCCTCGGCGAGTGAATGGGTCCGAGTAAGCACACCCGGGAGGCGTCGATGGCTAAAGCTGTTGTCGGAGCGGGCCTCGTCGCCGTTTGCCTGGCCTGGGCCCTGGTGGCCCAGCCCGTCCTGGCGAGCGACGCCCAGCGCTATATCAAGCAGGGTTCCAAGGCTGCGGCACTGACCGCCTGCGTCGAACCCACGGAACTGATGCGGCGTAAACACATGGAATTGATCAAACACCAGCGGGACGCGACCACCCACCATGGAATTCGGGGCACCAAGCACAGCCTGGCGGGTTGTATCGACTGCCATGTCAGCCGGGGGTCAGACGGTCAGGCGGTGGCGGTCAATGCGGAGCACCAGTTCTGCAACGCATGCCATCAATTTGCAGCGGTGAACGTGAACTGTTTCGACTGTCACGCCAGCGTGCCCAAGGGCGGGCCCCTGAGCGCGGCGGCCTTGGCATCACAGTCCACGGAGCCGGCTCAGAGTCCAGGCGCCGATCCGGCGGGAGCCCGCAAGGTTGAGCCGGGGGAGGGTCAATGAACATCAAGCAGCAGACTGACACGATCAACCCGGAGCGCCGCGCCTTTCTTGGCGCCGCTGCCGGGGTCACGGCGGCTGTCGTCGCGCCCGGGGTCATCCTGCATCAGGCCAGCGCTGCCCCCGGACGGAGCCGGTGACCGATGCAGTCCGTTGGGGTCTATTGATCGACACCGCCAAGTGTGTGGAGGGTTGTCGCGCCTGTGTGGACGCTTGCGATGTGGAGAACGGGCTCAACCTCCAGGTCAAGCAGCCCGGGCAGCCGGAGACCGATTGGGATGGCCTGAAGGCGGTGTGGATCCGCAAGGTCAAGCTGGAGGACAACCTGACCGGTCGGGTAACCAACCTGCCCATGCTGTGTCAGCACTGCGAACACCCGCCCTGCGTGGACGTTTGCCCCACCGGTGCCTCCTTCAAGCGCGCGGACGGGATCGTAATGGTGGACCGGCACACATGCATTGGTTGCCGCTACTGCATGATGGCCTGCCCCTATAAGGCGCGCAGCTTCATCCACGAGGTCACTCACGACCAGCTGACCCGGGTGCCCCGAGGCAAGGGGTGCGTGGAAAGCTGCAACCTGTGCGTCAGTCGCCGCGACCATGGCCTGGACTCCACTGCCTGTGTGGATGCCTGCGTCAGCGAGGGGCACCACGCCATCGTCTTCGGTGATCTGAAGGATCCGGAAAGCCCCATCAGCCAGGCCCTCAAGGCACTGCCCAGCCGGCAGATCCGCGCGGACCTGGACCTCAACACCGGCGTTCGCTATGCGGGCATCTAGGGCCAGCGGGGGAGAGAGACCATGAAGCGCATCGTCTATCGCGAGTGGCGCATCCCGCCGGCGCGTTACTGGGCCATCCTGGGCATCCTGGCCGCGGTGGCCGGTCTCGGCGGTCTCGCCGCGCTCTATATGGAGCATCAGGGTCACTGGGTCACCGGGATGAGTAACTCGGTGGTCTGGGGAACACCCCATGTCTTCGCCGTGTTTCTGGTTGTCGCCGCCTCCGGTGCCCTGAATATTGCCTCCATCGGTACCGTGTTCGGTAAGGGTGCCTACAAGCCCCTGGGGCGGCTATCCGGGCTTCTTGCCGTGGCGCTGTTGATCGGTGGGCTCCTGATCCTGGTGCTCGACCTTGGGCGTCCGGACCGGCTGCTGGTCGCTATGACCCACTACAACTTCCGCTCAATTTTTGCCTGGAATATCTATTTCTACACGGGCTTCGTGGTGATCGTCATCGCTTACCTGTGGAGCATGGCCGATCGCATGGGTGCGCCCTTCAGCCTGCCCATCGGGGTGGTCGCCTTCGTCTGGCGACTGGCGCTGACCACCGCCACCGGCTCCATCTTCGGCTTTCTGGTCGCCCGCCAGGCCTTCGACACGGCCTTCCTGGCGCCCATGTTCGTGATCATGTCCTTTGCTTATGGGCTGGCCGTCTTCCTTCTGGTGCTGATGTTCACCTTCGATGCGGAGGGGCGACCCTTCGGCGAGAAACTGATGACGCGCCTGACCCGGCTGCTCGCCGTCTTTGTCTCCGCCGTGCTCTACTTCACCCTCGTGTACTTCCTGACCAAGGTCTACGGCGCCAAGAACTATGACCTGGTGAATTGGTTCCTTTTCAACGGCGGGGTCTATTCCGTGGCCTTCTGGCTCGGTTGGGTCCTGATCGGTGGATTGTTGCCCCTGGGGATCATCTTCCATCCGGTTCATGGCAAGGACCGCAACTGGATTGCGGCCGCTTGCGGCCTGGTCATTCTGGGCGGACTGGCGACCCTGTATGTGGTCATCATCGGCAGCCAGGCCTATCCGATGGAGTTGTTCCCGGGTCACACCATCCTGGAGTCCGGTTTCGACGATGGCGTCAAGGGTCTGGCGGCCGGCTATAGCCCCAGTATCCCCGAGGTCTTATTGGGTTTGGGTGGAGTGGCGGTGGCGCTGGTCATCACCGCCGTGGGCGTCCGGGTCCTTCAGTTTCTGCCCGAGTCCCTGGCCGATGCCGATGTGCCCGCCGACGACGCGAATGCCGCGGTCCCGGCACTGGTTGAGGCTTAATGTCGCGCGTTCAGCGTTCAGCGTTCAGCTGTCGGCTCTCAGCTTGGATAGAATGACATCTTGTCAGCGTTCCCCGGGGGGTTAGGTGATTTCCGATAAATCCTATACCAAGAGTGCGGCCCATCCGGCCGCAGACAGGTAGGATGGGCAGAGCGAGAGCGATGCCCATCAATGCCAGGGGCGGCGCCCCGATGGGCATCGCTCGCGCTCTGCCCATCCTACAAATCTTGTTTGGTATTGGTATAAGAGTTTCCGGAAATCGCCTTAACCCCCTCGTGATCGGTCCGACAGCGACGCGCCATCTCACTCGAAGCTGACCGCTGACTGCTGACCGCTGACTGCTGGTTCCATGGCCCACCTCTACGTCTCCGCTGCCCATAAATCCTCGGGCAAGACCACCGTGTCCATCGGGCTCTGTCGTGCCTTTCGGGATCGGGGTCTGCGGGTGCAACCGTTCAAGAAGGGTCCGGACTTTATTGACCCCCTCTGGTTGGGTCAGGCGGCGGGGCACCCCTGCTATAATCTGGACTTTCATACCATGGGGCGGGACGAGATCGGCGCGGCCTTCGCGCGGGAGTTGTCCGGCGCCGACCTGGGGCTGATCGAGGGGAATGTCGGACTCTACGACAGCACGGATCTGCAGGGTACCAACAGCAATGCGGAGTTGGCCAAGCAACTCGGCGCCCCGGTGGTCCTGGTCATCGACTGCCAGGGCATGGCCCGCGGCATCGCCCCCCTCTTGTTGGGCTATCGCGCCTTCGACCCGGATCTGTGCATCGGCGGCGTGGTACTGAACAAAGTCGGCAGTGGCCGGCACGCGGGCAACCTGATCCGGGCTGTCGAGCATTACACGGATATCCCGGTTTTGGGCGTGCTGCTGCGCGATGAGTCCATGACCATCGCGGAGCGCCATCTGGGGTTGATGCCGAGTAACGAGTCTGAGCAGGCGGAGGCGTGGGTCGCGGGAATCCAGCGCCTGGTGGCGGAGAACCTTGACCTGGACCGCGTACTCGAACTGGCGGAAGGGGCGGCGACGCCGGCGTCACCGGTCGTGGCGATGTCTGCGGCCCGGGTGTCTTCGCCGGTTCGCATCGGGATCGCCCGGGATGCGGCCTTCGGTTTCTACTATCCCGACGATCTGCGCGCCCTGGCCGCGGGTGGTGCCGAACTGGTCCCTTTCAGTCCGGTGAATGATCCGGAGCCGCCGGCGGTGGACGGACTCTTTCTCGGGGGTGGCTTTCCGGAGTATCGGATGGCGGAACTAGAGGCCAACCGCACCATGCGCGATGGAATCGCGGATTTCATCCGGCGGGGAGGGCCAGTCTACGCGGAGTGCGGTGGCCTCATGTACCTGTGCCAAGGGTTGCGCTGGGGCGATGAGCGTCGGGCCATGGTCGGCGCCCTGAAGGCGGAGGTAGAGATGCGGCCCAGGCCCCAGGGGCGTGGCTATGTGACCCTGCGCGAGACGGACGCCTTTCCCTGGCCGGGGGCCGGGTGGCAGGAGGTCCAGGCCCACGAGTTCCATCACTCGGCGGTGGTCGCACCGGACCCGGATTGGGCCTACGCCTACGAGGTCTTGCGCGGGGTCGGCATCGACGGTCGGCACGATGGCGTCGTCCAAGGCAATCTCCTGGCCAGCTACGCGCACCTGCGGGCCGTGGGCGGCGTGGACTGGACCGGACGCTTTCTTGCCCAGGTGCGGCGCTGTCTGGACGCCTGAGCATGCCGCTTCGGTCCCGCGGGGTTAAACTGGCGGGGTTCGTTACAACCCAATAGGTCCGAGATGTTTAAGCTGACGACAGCCGCGGCCGAACAGGTACTGGTGGCCGCGAAGCAAGGGGGGGCCGAGGGCATGTCCCTGCGTCTGGCCGCCCAACGTAACCCCGACGGGTCAATCGATTACCGGATGGGGTTTGATGCGGTCACGGAGGACGATATCCGCATGAACTGCGACGGAATTGACGTGGTCATGACGCCGGAGCAGGTGCCCTTACTGGATCAGGCGACCATGGACTATGTGGAGATCGAGCCCGGGCAGTTTCACTTCATCTTTCTCAATCCCAAGGATCCGAATTACCAGCCGCCGACTGAGGCCTGAACCCGGTTGGAACTCAGCAGCGAAGACAGTTTTCGGCTCAACGTTCTGCTGGCCAACCGGCCCCAGGCGATCCGCATCGACGAGGCGCAGGCTGATCGTCTATGGGCTGGGGCCTCAGGGCGAGGCGACTGTCCGGCTCAATCCGAATACCCGCCCGGATCAGTATGTCCGTCTGGTCAAGGAACTGATCTCCGGTCAGGTCCTGGGTTCCCCGGGCGGCTACCCGGTTTACCTGCGGCGCTGGACGCGTATGGGACAGATGCGCGATGAGAGCCTGGCCCAGTTGCTGTTGTTGGGGGAGCCGGAGGCGGTGGTGGCCGCGGTCTGCTCCCCGGGTCTCACGGATGAGCTGGCCCGGCGCGCCTGGTGGGCCATGGAGGATGCGGAGAACGCCCGGCGCATGCTCGGAAACCCGGCCATCGTGGCCGGCACCATGGGCAAGATCCTGGCCGCCTATCTGGTGGATTATCTTCCCTTCGAGACCGAGGCCGAGCGCATCATGGAGTCAGTGCGCCTGGTCTTGCAGCCTGACCTGCTGGCCCCGGAGATTCGTGCCGACCTCTGGCACAAGTCCGCCCGCAAGCAGGCCTATGCGGTCGGGATTCCTCCACGCCCTCCCAGACGCTCTGCCGGACCCTGAGCCTGCCCGCGCCCTGACCCCGGCCGTTGCCGAGCGGCTCAGTGACCTGGCGGCCCAGGGGTCACCGGCCGGCCGGATTGTTGGGGCGCGCTTACTCGAGTGCCGGTCAGACCTGGCTCAAGACCCTGGCAAGCGTACTCACCAAACCCCCGAGTCAGGACCTGGTGAGTGCTGCCTTCGATTGCTTGCGTGCGCTATTTCGGCGCCCTCCGCGAGGGACGGGGCCCCGGACCTCTCGCTCCCTGACCTGGTACTCGAGGCAGATTGCCTGGTGGTGGCCCTGGAGCGAGACACGGAACTCGGCCTGGTGTCTGGGTCAGCACCCGCCGCTGGCGGCGGACCTGGCGGCCATGCACATCTTGTCCGGTCTGGGTTACGGGGTCATCCGGCCCGTCCTGCCCGACCCGACCACCCAGGGCACTCTGATGCGGCGCAAGCTCGCTCCCGTGCTCGATCCGATCCTGGACCGGATCAGCCTCCTGCGGGGCGGTCAGCGCTAGTCCAGATTTTTTTTTAAAGCGTAACCAGCCCTATACGCCGTCATCCCGGCAAAATGCCGGAATCCCGTGCCCGCCAATTGCGGACCCGCGCCGCGGCTCAGACCCGGCGGCGACGGATGAGGAAGCGCCCGTCGACCAGGAAGACCAGCACCAGGAACAGGGCGAGCAGCGCCATCCCCACGGGCAGCGCGCTCAGACCCAGTTCGCCCACCAGCAACCGACTCAGCCCGTAGAGCGCCCAGTCCCAGGGCCAGATACCCGAAGACGCGCTTGACGTCATAGGGCACCGGGTAGTAGCGCCGCCCCAACAGGTAAGAGGCCACGCACCATGGCGGCGTAGCAGGCCAGATGCGCCCAGGCGGCCCCGCGTAGCCGAAGCGTGGGACCAGGGTCAGCAGCATCGACGACCGTGATGGCGCGCACCACCGACAGAGACCCAGGCCCCCAGCAGGGTGCGGTCGGTGAGCTTGTACCAGATCGACAGGTTGACATAGATGCCGAGCAGCAGGTTGGCGAACAGCAACACCGGGACCACGGTCAGAGCCCTCGCGGTAGGCCGCGCCGACGAAGTACTGAAAGACGTCGAGAAAGAGGGTCACCAGCAGGAAGATGAAGACGCAGAAGATGACGAACCAATTGAGCACGATGGCATAGGTACGTCCGGCGTCTGCCCGCTTGGCGTAGGCGAAGAAGAAGGGCTCCCCGGCGTAGCGGAAGGCCTGGATGAAGAGCGTCATGAGGATCGAGAGCTTGAAGCAGGCGCTGTAGATGCCGAGCTGCGCCATATTGGTCTCATCGTCGTAGGGCAGCAGGTATTTGAGCGCGGCCCGATCCAGCATCTCATTGACGATCCCCGCCAGGCCGATGATCACCATGGGCAGTGAATAGCGGATCAGGCGGCGGAACAGTGCCCCATCGAAGCCCGCGCAGTCCACCCTGGAACTGGGGCGTCAGCAACAGGAGCTTGATCCCGCTCGCGACCAGATTGGCGATGAAGACATAGCCGATCACCGATGGCGGAGTCCCAGAGCCGACCCAGGAAGGATTCGGGATCGCTCTCGAAGGCGGCGCGCAGGCCAAGGATGAAGATCAGATTGAGGCCGATGTTGATCGCGATCTCGATGACCTTCACGCTGGCGAAGCGCAGCGCCCGGTTCTCCGCCCGCAGCCGCGCGAAGGCAACGGCGCCGATGGAGTCCAGGGCCAGGATGGCGGCGCGTCCACCAGATGTACTCCGGGTGCCCCGGGTGACGCAGCGAGGTCGGCGACCGGTTGACGCAGGACAAGGCCAGGACCACGAACGCCGAGGTTGGCCAACACCAGAAAGCGCAGCACCGTGGCGAAGACCACCGTCCGGGGCCTGTTCGCCCCCGGCCCGGAAGCGGAAGTAGCCGGTCTCCAGCCCGAAGGTCAGGAGCACCGCCAGGAAGCCCATGTAGGCATAGAACTCCGCCACTACACCATACTCCGCCGGGGCGAAGGTGTAGGTGTAGAGCGGAACCAGCAGATAGTTGAGAAAGCGTCCGACGACGCTGCTGACCCCGTAGACGGCGGTCTGGGAGGCGAGGCGTTTCAGGGGGTTCAAGACGGCGGATTCCGGGGCGGCGGGGCAGGGGCCGGCATTCTATCGCGCCCCCGCTCGGTCGGGGCGGTGATAAGGGATTGGCCGCCAATGAACGCAAATAAGGCGATCTCCGGCAAATCTGGTACCAGCCATCGTCGGATAGGATGTAGGTGCGACTTAAGTCGCACCTACATCAGGCGGTATGCCAATTGTTGGAAATCGCCTAAAGTCAAAGGGGCCACCCCTGAAAGGCTGCGCCAGCCGCCAGCTCGGGGACCTGGGCGATCAACAACAGTTACTAACCGGCGCCCCGCGCGTCGGGGCGATTCGCCTCAGCACATTCAGGTCACCAAGCAGAGCGCTGGAAGCACCAGCCTGACGCTTCCTTCAGGTTCAGCCGCGGATGAAGGACATGAACTCGGCACGGGTCGACTGGTTGGTCTCGAAGGCCCCGCGCATGGCGCTGGAGACCGTGGTGCTGCGCTGCTTCTGGACCCCGCGCATCATCATGCAGGTGTGACTGGCCTCCATGACCACCGCCACGCCATGGGCGCCCAGGTGCTCCATCAGGGCGTCCGCCACCTGGTTGGTCAGCCGCTCCTGCACCTGGAGCCGCCGGGCGAAGCAGTCCACGACCCGGGCGACCTTGGACAGCCCGACCACCTGGCCGTTGGGCAGATAGCCGACATGGGCATGGCCGAAGAAGGGCAGCATGTGGTGCTCGCACATGGAGTAGAACTCGATGTCACGCACGACCACCATCTCCTTGACCTCCTCCTGGAAGATCGCCTTCTTGATGATCTCCTCGGCGGACAGATCATAACCGCTGGTGAGGAAATCCAGTGCCTTGGCCACCCGGAGCGGCGTCCGCCGCAACCCTTCCCGCTGCGGATCCTCCCCCAGTTCCTGGAGCAGGGAGCGAACCAGGCCCTCCTTTTTGGGGTCGTAGACCTCTTCCTCCGACTCCGCGTCGAAGCTCGCGGCATAGTGGGCATGGGCCAGCACGTTGGACAGTTTGGCTTTCTCTGACATGGGTGTCCGCCTGTGGTGAGGGTCTGCCGGCCGGGTCCCCCCGGCCGTTGAACGTTGTCCGCACAGGAGAATGGGGGTCAGGGTCAAAAAAAGAACCTTGGGAACAGCGGCGACCTTCAGGTGATCCCGCCAGGGGGCCGGAAATCCAGGCGACCGAGACCGTCAGGGCTTCAATCCATACGTCGCCGGGTCCACGCGGGTCCAGGTGGTGGTCTTGCCGATCATGGACACCAGGACGTAGCCACGCAACTCCAGGCGATCCGAACCGACCATGGTGATGGTGCCCGAATAGGTCTTGCCGCTGCGCGGGTCGTAGACCTGACCGTCCTCGCAAACTCCTTTGTCGTTTGGGGGTGAGAAACCCCAGACGACCTGCATCCCCAGGCGCTTACGCGCGCGGTTGGCCGGGTCCGAGTTGAACTCGTCAACCTTGGGTTTGCCGGCCCGCCCCTGGGTGTCTCCGGCCGGATAGTTGGGCTCCTGCATCCACAGGGTCCGCCCGCTCAGTCGGCCGCCCGACTCCTCGATCCGAACCACCGCTGAACCATCCTGGATCAGCCAGAACCCAACCGGGGTGGGGGACGCGGACCAGGTGACGGCCGGCAGGGCCAGGGCGATGCACAGGAGTAACAGGCAAGACCGAGGTTTCATTTCGGGTTCCTCTCTGAAGGCTGACGTGTGAGGTGAGGCGTCTCGCGCCATTTTGGCGGCGAACCAACTTCAACACCAAAGGCAGGCGAATCGCAATCAGCCGCTGTCCCGGTTGCGTGTTCCCCGTTTCATTCCGCGGTGCCGTCCGGCACCATGCGGGTATCCGGATCCCTTGCCGACAGCAGCCCTCATGGACCCTTACGACGCCCTGTTCTACGATAGCCTCTGTATCCCTGAAACCCACCCGGAATCCCTGGCCGTCCTGGGCCGTTTGATGGGCTTGCCTACCGCGGAGCCAGCCAACTGCCGGGTACTGGAGTTGGGTTGTGCCACCGGCGGTAACCTGATCCCCATGGCCGCTGGTCTGCCGGGGGCGAGCGTCCTGGGCATTGACCGCTCGGCTGCCCAGGTGGCTGCAGGCAACCGGTTGATCACCCGGTTAGGGCTCACCAACGTCAACCTCCGCCAGGGTGACATCCTGGACCTCAATACCGAGGGCGACTCCGCAGGGGAACTGCAGTTAGGGACCTTCGATTACATCATCGCCCATGGGGTCTATTCCTGGGTGCCGCCGGAGGTCCAGGCCCGTCTGCTGTGGCTGGGGCGGCGGTTGCTGGCCCCCAACGGGGTCTTTTATGTCAGCTACAACGTGTTGCCCGGCTGGCGAATGCGGGGAATGCTCAGGGACATTCTGCGTGATGCTTGTCGCGAGCATCAGGTCCCCGCGGCCCGCCTGGACGCGGCCCGTGCCGCCCTGGAGCGGCTCGCCGCCGGCCTTGAGGACCTTCCCGGGGAGGCCGCCCGTTTTTTGCGGGAGGAGCTCAGCCGGGTCCGGGCGGCACCACCGAGCTACCTCTACTTCGAGTATCTGGCGGAGCACAATCAGCCGGTGCTGTTTCGAGACTTCGCCCAGGCCTGCGCCCGTGAGGGACTGCGGTATCTGTGCGACACGGCGCTTCACACGCTCTTCCCGGCGAGCCTGGGTGACCCGGTGGAGCAGGCCCTGGCGGACCTTGAGGACGGGTTGGACCTGGAGCAGTGGCTGGACTTCATCGGCAACCGCAGCTTTCGCCAGAGCCTGCTGATCCGCGACGACCGGGCCGAGGACGGCGACGAGGGTCTCTCCCTGGATCGCTTCGCCGCCTTCAGCCTGGCCGCCGATCTGCGCTCGCCCGACGTCATGGTGCTGCAGAACGAGGAACCGGTGTACTTCCTGCGGCCTTCCGGCGATCCCATCCAGGTCAGCCATCCGCTGAGCAAGTCGATCCTCGCCGAGTTGGCCCAAGGCTATCCGGACGCTGTGCCCCTGGTGCAGGTCTTTCCCGTGGCGCGGGCGCGGGTGCTGGCGGCCGGGGGTGCGGCCTTCGCCGATGGGGCGGGGGCGGCTCTGGCCGAGGTCTTTGGGCTCTTTGCTCGCGGCGCCGTGCAGGCCCGTCTGCACCCCCGCCAGTTCCCGCGGTCCATCCCGGCAGGCCCCCGGGCGCGGCCGCTGGTCCGCGCCTTGGTGGCGGCCGGGCAGGGGCAGGTCCCCACCCGGGATCACGGCAATCTTGAGCTGGACGGGATTGCCGCCCGGCTGGTCGCCTATCTCGACGGGACCCGCGCGCTAGCCGACTTGGACGCCGGTCTTGCCGCTGATCTGGCGAGCGGCGTGTTGACCCCAGTTGGGCCGGGCACCCGCGATCAACCGGGCTCAGCGCCGTCTTCTGAGCAGCTCGCTGCCCTGGTGCTGGAGTTACTCGCTCAGTTCCAACGCTACGGATTGCTTGAGGACGGGCCGCTCCCCGAGGTCTCAAGGTCCGGGGGACCCTGACCCTGAACGCAGACCGCTGATCCCTGGCTGCTCTTCGCAGGATCACCTTTGGGGTCAATGCCCACTGGGCAAGGGCGGATCGCCCCTGGTTGTGCTCCGAGGTACCGGATGACGCTTTCATCATTCAGTCCCGCTGCGCTGATCGCCGCCCTCTTTCCGCCCACCTGCTTCCTGTGCGGTGCGCCGGGGGTGGGCGGGCGGGACCTGTGCGTGGGGTGCGCCGCGGCTCTGCCATACAATCGGCACGCCTGCACGCGTTGCGCGCTCCCCTTTGACACGACGCCCCCCGCGGGTAGTCTGTGCGGGGCCTGCCAACGACGGGCGCCGCCCTATGACCACGCGCTCGCCGCCCTGCGTTATGAGGCCCCGGTCCCCTTTCTGGTCGGCGGGGCCAAGTTCCGTGGTCGTTTGAACGGGACCCGCCTCCTCGGGCAACTCCTGGCAGACGCCGTGGCCGCGGGCGCCGTGCCCTTACCCCAGGTACTGGTTCCGGTGCCCCTCCACCCCAAACGGCTGGCCGGACGGGGCTACAACCAAGCCCTTGAGATCGCCCGTGCGGTTGGGCAGGCCTTGGACCTGCCGACCGATACCGCCGGTTGTCGCCGGGTTCTCGCCACACCACCCCAGGCGGGCCTGGATGAGCGCGCCCGTCGCCGCAACGTCCGCCGGGCCTTCGAGGCGGTGACACCCTTTCCCTGGACGCAGGTGGCGATCCTCGATGACGTGGTGACCACTGGCAGCACCGTGGCCGAGTTGGCGCGGGTCCTGCGTCGGGCAGGAGTTGCGAAGATCCAGGTCTGGGCGGTGGCGCGAACACCATGACCAGAAAAAGGCGGTCAGCGCTCAGCCATCAGCCGTCAGCCGTCAGCGGGTTGCCTTCTGAAAGAGCGGCAGGGCGTCGATGCTGCGGTCGATGCGGTCGGTGATGCGGCGGTAGGCTGGGCTCCTGGTGTCCTTGAAGGCGGCAGCAAAGGCGGTCTGGTTCATCCCCTCCGGCAGGTCGGCGATGGACGGCATGATGTGGTCCTCCGTGAGGCCCGAGCGGGCGGCAGCCTGGGCCGCCCGGGCGCCTCTGGTGTCGCCGGTGGCGAGCATGGCAAAGCGGGTGCCGGCCCGGTCTGCCGCGAGGTCAGGGAAGCTGAAGCCGCTGCCGCCCTGGGAGTCAGAGACCTCCTTGAAGAGCCCCACCAGGTCCGAGAGGGCCGCACCGCCCTGGGCCGCGAGAGCGGCGGAGGTCATGAAGTGCTGTGCCAGATCACGGCGCCCGCCTAGCAACACCGGGCGAAATACCGGGTGGGGGCTGTCGACCTGGCCGGCGGTTGGGTCCCGGATGGTCTGACGATTGACGTAGGCGGCCAGGGCCAGGATAGCCGCCCGGTTTTCCGCGACGGGGTCGCCGCCGGTCGGCTCGGCGGCCGCCGCCACCACCAGGGTGAGCAGTTCAGATAGGGGCACCGGGTCCCGCTTAGGGCGTTCGGCCAGGTCACTGACCAGCAGTCCCTGATAACGTATCATCCGCGCCCGGTCATCCGCCGACACCAGGCCGCTGCCGACGTTGGCCAGGGCGTCGCGGTGCCACTCGTAGGTGAGTAGCGCCAGTTCAGGTCTTATGTCCACATGCTGAAGCAGGCGGGACTGGTCCAGGGCCTCCATCAGGCGGCCCGCCAGGGTCTCCACCAGTCCGGCCGGTAGGGGCAGGCCGGCGAGCCGGGCCTGCGCAATGCGGGGCAGAGGCTCTGCGGCGACCAGGGTCAGTTCGAGATTGATGAAACTTCCGTTCGGATCCCAGGGCAGACCCAAAGATGCCGCCAGCCGCCCCTGGTCCTGTTCCAGCCGGACCGCCACCCGGCCCTGGCCAAGTTTGTCGATCAGATAGCTGGCCAGAATGTTGGCCTCACGCTCTGAGAGGCTGAGGGTGACACGCTCCCCGTCGCGCAGGCCCCGTGGTCTGGCGGTGGCCAGCCACTGCTTGGCCCAGGCGCGGTCGGCCGCGCTCAGGGGCTGGTCCAAGGGGACCAGGGGGCGGCTGTCCAGGAAGATCAGCAGGGCCAGTCCGATGATGGCGAGCAAGATGAGGGTCAGTAACCAGCTCAGGGGCTGGAAGGGGGTGCGCATGGGTTCGTCCCTTACGGGGGCGGCGTGCGGCCGGGAATGCTGCGGCACCGCGCGCCCGGCCGATGGATCGGATGATACAGGTGACGCCGGGACACGGGGCCCAAACCAGCCTCGGGCAGGGCGCTGCCTCAGTCAGTTGACCGAGTGCAAGTACTGGAATTGACGAATGAGCAGCCAGGCGCCCCAGACCAGCGCGAGCAGCATGATCAGGCTGCCTAGCAGGTGGCAGGTCTGGGCCAGGCCCCGATCCAGGTGCAACAGTCCGGTCTCGCCCAGCAGATAGGCCCAGTCGTGGAAGCCGTAGGGAGATGATTGACCGGTGTTCCCGCCCAGCAGGGGTAGCACGCCCGCCCGTGCGTCGTTGATATAAGGTGCGATGTCCAGATGGCAAAGACGATACCGCACCGGTAGCAAATTGTGTTCTCCGCCGGCTGGTCGACACCGCATTTGGGACACTGCATCGGCATGTCTTTCACCGCGATGGTCCCGAGGCCGAGGGCAGAAGCGGATATTCTGAGCTCAGGGCCTTACCCGCACGCATCCGCAGGCCCCTTTACTTGCCCGGCGTTGTGGCTGACGACGGGTCGTCCTGTACCTCAACCAGCACCTCGTTGCGGCGCATAAACCAGGGTGTGAAGGGGGCGTTATAGCGGGCATAGACCGGCGGGGCCACGGGCGTTAGACCCGCATTCCGCAGGGCCGTGAGCAGGGTTGCCTCCTGTTCCCGGTAGTTCTTCAGGGTCCAGCGGCCCGAGTAGCGGCGTGCGGCCATGAGCCGCGCGGGCTCGTCGCGGACCCGGATCCGTGGGTCGGTCGGTGCGGGCAGGGTTGCGGGTGTGAAGCGCCTGGGCATGGTGAAGCTCAACCAGTAGTCTCCCGTCTCCGGACTGGTGTTTGATTCTGGCCCCACTGGCCGCTGGGTGACCGGCGCCGTCATCTCAATGGATTCCCCGGTGCGGTTCTTGCCGAAGATATAGCCAGCCAGGGTCTTGAAGGCCCGGTTGCCCACGCCGTCGAAATCGCCGCTGATCTGAGTCTCGGCGACCAGATAGGGCGCATAGCGGCGCAGTTCGAACGCTGGATAGGTCTTGGTAACGGTGTACGCGGGCTCTTCGATGGCCAAGGCGGCGGCTCCGGTGAGGGCGATTAGCAGGGACAGGGTAAGGCCCGCGAGAATTCGAAACGGGAGCATGCTGGGGTTCCTCAGGTCATCTCAGTCGGCTCGTCGTCCGGGATGGTTCGCGCCTCCGGGTTGGGAAAACGCTCGACCACCCAGGCGGGCAGTTTGGCCTGGTTGGCGTGATAAAGGGCGTCGGACTCCACGATGACCAGGACCAGCACCGTGACCATCACCGGCAGGATGCCGGTACCTGCCACGATGGCGATGGCGGCCTCCTTCATCATGCCGCCATAGGTGTGGGCGATCCAGCCAAGGGCCATCACCGCCATCAACAGGAGCAGCATCAGGATGAAGATGCGGCTGCGCCGGGCGCACACCTGCCAGTGGCACATCACGTACCAGGGGTCGCTACGCTTGGACTTATTGGCCCGCCACAGGATATAGCCGAGCAGGCTGAAGGAGATCACCGGGATGATGCGCCATCACCCAGGGGAAGGACCCGGCGACCCCCCCGGCCCCGACGGTCATCAGGATGTGATTGCCGATCAGATTGGTGAGGAAGATCTCGTGGGGGACGTTCGCCCGGCGGATCTCGTCCTTGCTGACATCGAAGCGCATCATGAGTTACCCGTGAGAAACAATCTGAACCGGTTCGTGCGAGCGGATGCGCCAGCAGTTGTGGATGCGCGGGTTGCGGGCGAAGTCCCGGGGGATGGTCTCGGGGCCGATGTCGACGATATCCAGTTCGGGCAGGGCATCGATGTCCATCCGGAAGCGGCGCAGGTTGTTGGAAAAGATCAGGAGTCCCCGCGGCTCCAACAGCTGGACCGCGGCCCAAATGAGCGCCACATGGTCGCGCTGGATGTCCAGGGTCTCCTCCATCCGTTTGGAGGTGGAGAAGGTGGGCGGGTCCAGGAAGATCAGGTCGAAGCGCCGCCGCCCCTCGACCTGGCGCAGCCAGTCCAGGCAGTCCGCGTGGATCAGTTCATGGCCCAGTCCGCCGATCCCATTGAGTTCCATGTTACGCCGCGCCCAGTCCAGGTAGGTGCGCGACAGGTCCACTGTCGTGGTGGAGAGGGCCCCGCCCCGGGCCGCATAGACGGTGGCGGCGCCGGTGTAGGCGAAGAGGTTCAGGAAGCGCTTGCCGGCGGCCAGTTCACCGAGGAGGCGGCGGGTGTCCCGATGATCCAGAAAGAGCCCGGTGTCCAGATAGTCCTCGAAGTTGACCAGGAACCGGTGTCCGCCCTCCCTGACCTCATGGAAGCGGCCGGTCTCGGCCAGGCGTTGGTACTGACTCTCGCCCTTCTGCCGTTGGCGCACCTTGAAGAACACCTGGGTGTCCGGGACCTCCAGGACCTCTGGGATCACGCTCAGGGCCTCGCGCAGGCGCCTTCGGGCGTCTCGGGGGTCCACGGTCGCCGGGGCGGCGTACTCCTGAACCACGACCCAGCGCTGTTCGCCCTCATAGATGTCCACCGCGACGGCGTATTCGGGAAGATCCGCGTCGTAGAGCCGGTAGCAGCTGACTTGCTCTGCGGCCCGCCATTTGCGCAGGGCCTTGAGATTCTTGGTCAGCCGGTTGGCCAGCATGGTTGCACCGTCGCCCCGCTCATCGGAGGCCAGGGGGCGCGGCCGATTGGTGACGAAATACTGAGGTTCCACCTCAAAATGCAGCAGGCGGCATTCGATGGGGCCGTTGTATAGGGTGTGCATGCGCAGCGCGCGCAGGCCCATCTGTTTCCCGAGATCGGGATTGCCGGTGAACAGGGCGGCCCGCCAGCCGAGGAAGCGCTCCCGGAGCAGGGCACCCAGGCGGGCGTAGAGGGCCGGCAGGTCCATGTCCGCGCCCAGTCGCTCCCCATAGGGCGGGTTGACCACGACCAGGCCCCGGTCTTCCTCTCGTCCCGGATAGCAGTCGGCCAGTTCGCGCCGCTCGAAATGGACGCGACCGGCAAGGCCGGCCCGCTCCAGGTTGGCGAGCGCCACGCGGATGGCCCCGGGGTTGGCATCATAACCGCGCAGGGATTTGAGTCGATGTAGACCCGCGGTGCGCCGCAACTCGGCCTCCGCGATAAGCCGGTCCCAAATCGCCGGCTCATGCCCCGCCCATCCCAGGAAGCCGAAGTCCCGGTGCAGTAGACCTGGGGCGATGTCCGCGGCGATCAGGGCGGCCTCGATCACCAGGGTACCGGAGCCGCACATGGGGTCGAGCAGGGCGCCGCCGTCCGCGGCGATGGCCGGCCAGCCGGCCCGCAACAGGATGCCCGCGGCCAGGTTTTCCTTCAGCGGTGCCGCGGAGCCCTCCTCCCGGTAGCCGCGGCGATGCAGAGAGCCCCCCGAGAGGTCCAGGGCGATGGTGGCAGTGTCCTGATAGGCGTAGCAATGAATCAACAGGTCCGGGTGGTCCGGGTCGACGCTCGGCCGCTTTCCGCAGCGGCGGACAAAGCGGTCGGCGATGGCGTCCTTGACCTTGAGGGCCGCAAACTGACTGTTGTTGATTCCGCCCAGATTGCCGTCGAAGCGCACCGCAAAGGTCCGGTCCAGGGTCAGATGCTCCTCCCAGGGGATGGCGTTCGCACCGACATAGAGGGCGTCGCTGCTGCTGGCGGGGAATTGGGCGAGCGGCAGGAGGATGCGGTTGGCCACCCGAGACCATAGGCAGGCCCGGTAGCCTTCCGCCAGGGTGCCCGCAAAGCGGGCGCCGCCGCGGGCCTCCACCGCCTCGGCCAGGCCCAGGCGGTCCAACTCCTCGGCGAGCAGGCTCCCCAGATGCTTGGGTGCGGTGGCGAAAAAGGTATAGCGGGACATGGCGGGGCCTGGTGAGGGGAAGGGGCGGTCGGCAGCGGGGAAGGATCAGTCCGCGTATGAACGAGAATGAGCGCAAAGGGAACCAGCGCCTGGGCGCAACGCGCGGGCCGGCGCTGCATTGCTCGTGTTGGCAGTTACCCCAGGCAATCCGGCAAAACCAGGCGGCGGCGCCCCATCGTCACCGCTGGAAAACCGGGGCGGGACGCCCCGGTTCCAAATCACTGACCACTATTCACTATCCACTTTCTTAAACAGGTCACCCAATCCCGCAAAGGGGTTGTGGGTGGTCTGTTTGCCGCCGCCGGGCGCCGCGCCCTTGCGGCCGGCGGCGACACCGGCCAGGTGCTCCTCGTATTTCTGGTGCTCATTGTCGTGGCAATAGAGGCAGAGGAGTTCCCAGTTGCTCCCGTCCGGTGGGTTGTGGTCGTGGTTCATGTTCTTATGGTGGACCGTAAGCTCCCGCAGGTTGGTGCGGTCGAAGACCCGCGCACAGCGTCCACAGACCCAGGGATATAGCTTGAGGGCCTGATCCCGGTAACCGGCCGCCCGATCGTCGCTCGCCTTGCGAGCCTCCGTGACCACGCGGTCGAGCTTGGCGGTGTCGATCGGTTTACCGGTCTTGCCGTGCCGGGGGGCGTCCTTTGGGGACATGGTGCAACCTCCGATCAGACCTGCTGGATTCCGGCGATGTACCAGTCGCCGGCCGCGCTTTCCCAGGGGTGCTGGACGTGCCAGACCTCCCGGAATTCCTGGGCCTTGCCCTGTGCGTCTTCCCGGATCAGACCGGAGAAGAGGACGCTGGCCACTGCCTGATCCCCGTCGCGCTGGATCATTGCCAGTTCTGCGTTGAGCCGCACCACCTCGGTGTCTTGGGGGCCGGCCAGGCCCGCGCGCTCCCGTTGCAGTTCGGCGAAGAGTTCCGGCGTGGTGTAGTCGCGGATATCGGCGAAGTCCGCCTTGTCCCATGAGGTCTGGAGTCGAATGAAATGGTCCTTGGCACCCGCGACGAACGCGGCGCTATCGAACCAGGCCGGGAATTGGTCGCCGCCGCCGTTCTGGTGCGGCGCCGAATCCAGATTAGCACCGCTGCGGACACCCTCGGCCGCGGAGGCCGGTGTGAAGCCGGACGTTGCGTCGACCGCTGCGCTCCGGCCATAGGCCCCGGCGGGCGCAGGTAGTGGCCGGGTCTGGCCGCGCCGTAACAGTCGGAACAGCATGAAGGCGCCGAACACAAGGGCGGCGATCAGGAGAAAGTCCATGATCTGGAACCCCTCGAAGCCGTCGCCGAAGAACAGGGAGGCGAGCAGCCCGCCGGCGGCGAGTCCGGCCAGGGGACCGAGCCAGCGGCTGGCACCGCTCGCCTGGGGGGCGCGCTGGCCGGCGGTGGCCGCTGGCGTCTGGGCCGGCCTCGGCTGGGCTGCCTGATTCTGTCGGGGCATATTGTATTGCTTGCCCACGTTGCCCCCGCCCCCCATGCGCCGGGCGTCGGCCGGTTGGGGCAGGGCCAGCAGGCCGGCGACCATCAGGGTCACTGCGGCGGTCAGGAGTGTCTTGAGTTTCATCGTCAGGTTGGCTCTTACAGGGTTTGATTGGTCGGTCATCTGGCCGTGGCTCGTCCTCTTGAGGGCCAAAATGGCGGCGGGATTGCACGCGTGCAATGCGCGGGTCGCATTGGGGGCTTCCGCCGCTGACGGGGGTATCCGCAGGCCGGGCCGGCGTTGATCATGGTTCCGGCCAACAGGATAACTCCAGGCCGTCGGGTGCGGTGAGGAACGAACCGCACCAGCCGCCTACGGTGCGGTTCGTTCCTCACCGCACCCTCCGGGAGTCATCGTGGCGGGAATGATGATCAAGGCCGCCGGGGCAAAGCCTCGCGGGATTGTCAGGGTTCGGTTCGGCCGGGTGCAACCCCGAATCCGCCCAGCGGGCCTGTTCCGACCGCGCCGGGCAACGGGCATACCCTTGCCATGGGTCAATCAGGGGCGGCGAAGGACCACCAGATCAATTCTCGGGAGAGAAACAGACCCGGTTGCGCCCGCCCCGTTTGGCGAGGTACAGACAGTCGTCAGCCTGGGCGAGCAGCGCATCCAGGTTGTCGCAAGCCGACGTGAGGGTGGATACGCCGATGCTCACGGTGACCCTCAGGGAGTCCTCGGGGGTGTCGATCACCAAACCCGACAGGTGACGGCGCAGGATCTCCGCGTGCGCCAGGGCCTGGTCTTCATCGGGGCGGGCGACCAACAGGGCGAACTCCTCTCCACCGACCCGCGCACACAGGTCGCTGGCGCCGGCCTGGTGGCGGAGTCCCTCGGCGATCCGTTTCAGGACCTCGTCGCCGTAGGCATGGCCGAAATAGTCGTTGACCCGTTTGAAGTGGTCGACGTCTAGCATCATGGCCACCAAGGGAAGGGTACGGGCCCGCGCCTCGTTGAACAGGCGCAGACCGTCCTTGAAGAAGGCGCGGCGGTTGGCGAGTCCTGTCAGCGCATCGGTGACGGCCATGCGGCGCAGTTGGTCCATCGCCCGCCGGTACTCCACCTGGATCCGCACCCGCGCCAGCAGCTCCTGGTTGCGGAAGGGCTTGGTCACACAGTCGCTGGCGCCGACCTCGAACGCCTGGATGATGCTGGCCTCATCGGTCTGGCCGGTGATGAAGAGAATCGGGATACCGCTCAGATAGTCCCGACCCTTGATGCGGCGGCAGACCTCGAAGCCATCCATCCCGGGCATGACGATATCCAGGAGGATTACGTCAGGGGTCTCCCGGGCGAGCAGCGCCAGGGCGCTTTCCCCGTCCAGGGCGACCATGACGTCATAGTCCTGGAGCAGTCCGAGCAAGATGCGAACATTGGTCTCGCTATCCTCGACCACCAGCACCTTGGGTCTGGGGTCAGGCATCGCGGTGTTGCGCCAGCAGGGCCTGGGCCTCCGGAAAGCGATAGGCGCGAACCAGCGTCTGCAGTTGCGCGAAGAAGGCCCGTTCCGCGGCATGCAGTTCAGTGGTTCCGATCTCGTCGGTCAGCGCCTTGCATTCCCTGGCGCGGTGTCCCGTCAGGGCCACTCCGAGCGCGGCATAGCGCTCCCTGAGCCAGGCCGGGTTGGCCTCCGCCCGGGGGTTCGGGGGTCCCGCGGGCAGGTCGGTGCGCGCCAGTTCGATGGCGTCGCACAGGGCTGGGAGCCCCTGGGACAGGGTGACGAGCAGCTCCGGATAGCGCTCCGTCTGGTTTTCCCGAAGCGCCTCGTGCAGCGCCGCGCAGGTGGTGTAGAGGTCCGTCGCCGCCAGATTGCCCAGCACCCCCTTGAGGGTATGGGCGATCTGCCTTGCCGTCCCGGTGTCCTGGATGAGTGCTGTGGCGAGTTGCGCCGGAGTCTCCCGATAGGTCTCACTGAACTCCCCGAGCACCTCCCAGAAGAGGTCCAGGTCATCCCCGACACGATCCAGCAGTTCCGCGCTGTCGATCCCGGGGATCGTCGGGGGTTGGTCGCTTGGGGAGAGCGCCATCGGTGCGAGTACCTCTTCGGCTGGCGAGTCTGGCCTTCGAATCGAACGGGGCGCGATGCCGCCGCGTGGATCGGACTGCAAGACCCAATTATCTTCAGGCGCACGCGATCCTACCAGAGATGCGGCGGCTTCCCCGCGGCCCTCTCGGCCGCGGTCCGGTTGACGGGGTGGGAGATGCGTTGCTGTAATCACCGGCCCATCCACGCGGGCGACCGCCCAGACAGGCCCTCACCATGCTCCTCCAACCCGTGATCCTCTCCGGCGGCTCCGGCACCCGTCTGTGGCCCCTGTCGCGCGAGGCCTACCCAAGCAGTTTCTGCCCTTGACCAGCGAGCACACCATGCTCCAGGAGACGGTGCGGCGCCTCGACGGGCTGGATCAGGAGCACCCGCGGCGGGCGATCGGCCTGGTCGACCCGCTGGTGGTCTGCAACGAGGCCCACCGCTTCCTGGTCGCCGAGCAGTTCCGCCTCATCGGCCGCCAGCCGGCCGGGATCATCCTGGAGCCCAAGGGCCGCAACACCGCCCCGGCCCTGACCCTGGCGGCCCTGGCCGCGACCCGCGGCGGGCAGGACCCGGTCCTGCTGGTGATGCCGGCGGATCATACCATCCGCCACGAGCCGGCCTTCCGCGCCGCGGTGGCCGACGGCTTCAACCTGGCCGAGCAGGGGGCCGTCGTGACCTTCGGCATCGTCCCCAGCAAGCCGGAGACCGGCTACGGCTACATCCGCCAGGGCGCGCCGCCTGACGGATGGCCGTTGCCGAGGGCTGGCAGGCCGCGCCTACCAGCTCAGCGCCTTCGTCGAGAAGCCGGACGTGGAGACCGCCCAGGGCTATCTCGCCAGTCGCGGCGACTATCTGTGGAACAGCGGCATCTTCGTCCTCAAGGCGTCGCCTGTGGCTGGCCCTGATCGAGCGCTTCCGCCCGGATATCGCCCAGGCCGCGGCCCGGGCCTTCGCCGACGGCCGACGAGGACGCGCGCCTTTCTGCAGCCTCGATGCCGGGGCCTTCGCCGCCTGCCCCAGCGACTCCATCGACTACGCGGTCATGGAGCACATCGCCGGGGAGGCGACCGCCGAGGGCGCCACCGCGCCATCGTGATTCCCGCTGGATGTGGGCTGGTCGGACGTGGGTGCCTGGTCCGCCCTGTGGGAGGTGCGCGAGCAGGATGCCGCCGGCAACGTGCTCGACGGCGACGCCTTCGTCCATGACGCCAGCAACAACCTGCTGATCGCCCAGCCACCGCATGGTGGCCGCGGTGGGGGTGGACGATCTGATCGTGGTCGAGACCCCGGACGCGGTCCTGGTCGTCCCGCAAGGATCGCGCCCAGGACGTCAAGGCCGTCACCCAGTTCCTGCAGCGCGAGGAGCGCAACGAGTTCCGCCACCACCAGCGGGTGCATCGCCCCTGGGGCAGCTTCGAGTCCATCGGCCACGGGCGCGCGCTACCAGGTCAAGCGCCTCTCCGTGAAGCCGGGGGAGTCCCTGTCGCTGCAGATGCACCACCACCGCGCCGAGCACTGGGTGGTGGTCTCCGGCACCGCCCGCGTGACCTGCGACGACAAGAGCTTCCTGCTCACCGAGAACCAGTCGACCTACATCCCGGTGGGGAGCAACTCACCGGCTGGAGAACCCGGGGACCATCCCGCTGGAGATCATCGAGGTCCAGTCCGGCAGCTATCTGGGCGAGGACGACATCGTCCGCTTCGAGGACATCTACAAGCGGGGTGCCAAGGAGGGTTGCTGATCCCTCGAGCCCGTGGGAGCGGCGTCCTGCCGCGATGGCGCGGGCTCCGCGGCCTCCGCGCCGAAAGTGTCCGGCCGGACCCGGCTCCTGTAAGATCATGGGTTTTTCGCCCGGGACCTCACCATGGGATTCAAATGTGGGATCGTGGGCCTGCCCAACGTGGGCAAGTCCACCCTCTTCAATGCCTTGACTCGCGCTGCCATCGCGGCCGAGAACTACCCCTTCTGTACCATCGATCCCAATGTGGGCGTCGTCCCGCTGCCGGATCCGCGGCTCGATGTGATCGCCGCCGTCGTCAAGCCCCAGGCGGTCCTGCCGACCACCATGCAGTTCGTGGATATCGCCGGGTCTGGTCGCCGGGGCCTCCAAGGGCGAGGGCCTGGGCAACAAATTTCTCGCCAATATCCGCGAGACCGATGCCATCGCCCACGTGGTGCGCTGCTTCGAGAACGATGACGTGATCCACGTCTCCGGCGGCGTCGACCCCTTGCGGGACATCGAGATCATCGACACGGAACTGGCCCTGGCGGACATGGAGTCGGTGGAGAAGGCCCTGGACCGGGCCAACCGCGCCGCCAAGGTGGGCGACAAAAAGGCTGCAGGTCCGCCGGGACCTGCTGGAGCGGGTGCGTGCCCAGTTGGACCAGGCCCGCCCGGTGCGCGCCATGGACCTCAGCGACGACGAGCGGGTGGAGCTGCGCGACCTCTTCCTGCTCACCGCCAAGCCCACCATGTACATCGCCAACGTGGCCGAGGATGGCTTCACCAACAACCCCCTGCTGGACGCGGTGCGCGAACACGCGGCGGGGGAGGGGGCACTGGTGGTCCCGGTCTGCGCCGCCATCGAGGCGGAGATCGTCGAACTCCCGGAGGACGAGCGCGGTGAGTTCCTGACCGAGTTGGGCCTGGACGAGCCGGGCCTGAACCGGGTGGTGCGGGCGGGCTACCAACTCCTGGGGCTGGAGACCTACTTCACCGCCGGCCCCAAGGAGGTGCGGGCCTGGACCATCCCGGCCCGGGCGCGTGCGCCCCAGGCGGCCGGCGTCATCCACTCCGACTTCGAACGGGGCTTCATCCGCGCCGAGGTCATCGCCTACGAAGACTTCATCGCCTGCAAGGGGGAACAAGGCGCCAAGGAGGCGGGCAAACTGCGCTCCGAGGGCAAGGACTATGTGGTCAAAGACGGAGACGTGATCCACTTCAGGTTCAACGTCTGACGCGGCGACTGGTCATGCGTGGGTTGACGCTCCCCGTCGGCTCAACTAGAATCCCGCGTCTTTCCTGGCTACGTAGCTCAGCTGGTTAGAGCACCGCACTCATAATGCGGGAGTCGGTAGTTCAAATCTACCCGTAGCCACCAAACAAGAAAGCCGGCGAATGCCGGCTTTTTTTTGCCTAGTTTTTCATTTTGATCGCTCGGGTGCCCGAATCTGCGTCCGGTTCCAACCGGCCGTGGCCTTGCCTTGGACCTATTGCCGCATCGCAGGAGCGCACCAAAAAACGTCGGCGGTGCTGCGGTGAAGCTCAGCCTTACGATCCTGCCAATCTGGCAAGGCGCGCCCGAGCGACCGCCAGAATTCCCGGTTATGGCTGGGCTCCACCAGGTGGCACAACTCATGGACCAGCACGTAATCTACCAAGCGGACCGGGAGTTGTAGGACCCGCCAGTTGATATAGAGTGCGCCATCGCGCCCGCAGGACCCCCACCGATAACCCAGGTCCCTGACCAGCACCCGCGTCGGTGCCGGACCGGTGCGCAGCCGCAGCAGGTCGATGCGTCGCGCCAGCCACTCCTTGCCGACGGCGATATACCACTGGCGGAAGTGGGCATCGGCGGGCCGTGCATCGCGCCGCAGCAGGAAGCGCGTCCCGTCGAACGCGAGTGCCGCCTGCTGGTCGTCCACCAGCACCAGGCGATAGCGCCGGCCGAGATAGCTGAAGGTCTCCCCGGTCACATACTCAGGGGCCAGCGCCTTGGGGGTCGATTCGTCCTTGAGTGCCAGCTTGCGGTGCACCCAGAGCAGCTTGGTTCCGGCCCAGGCGGCCAGTTCGTCATCGCTGGCGGCAAGCGGGGCGTGCATGACCAACTCGCCGGCCCGGTCTACGGTCAACCCCAGGGTCCGACGGCGGTCGCTGCGCCTGATCTCGAAGGCCAGTCCGTCGATCTCCAGGGTCTCGTTCATCATCGGGTCAGGTTCTCGTGGTTTTCGCGGGCCAGTGCCACCAGGCGTTGCGCCAGGTCGCGTTCCGTCTCCGGTGGGCAGATGCCGGCCTCGTCAAGGTCACGGACCAGACGCCTGGTCAGCAGTTCCCTGGCATTGCCCTTCTTCCAGAACCCCACACTACGGACCTCCTGCGTGATGCGCTCGACCATCTCCAGGGTGGCCAGCATCGCTCGCTTGCGCTCCGCGTCCGTCAACTCCACCCGCGCCCCGCAGAAATCGAGCACCAGACGGACGAACGGCACCTGCACCCGTGGATCGAGGTCAGGGAAATCGGCCCCGTCGCCGCGTTTCAGCTCATCAATGAAGCGCCGGAGTTCACGTTCCAGCGCGTCCCAGTCGTCCTTGAAGCGTTGCAGGATCTCCTCGAGCTTTTCACTCATTTTGCGCGCATAGACCGGGTTCTGGTTGGTGAACCCGATAATGTGATAGCGCGCCGCGTGCTGCATCTGCGCCGCCCTGGCGCGGTTATTGGTCTGGTTGGCAAGCACCTGTTCGAACTCGGCGTCGGTAATGGCTGGTGGGCGGAATCTTGGGATCGACCCCGCGGGCTGACACGTGGGCGTCGATCAGGGCCTTGACCTTCTCCGCGACGCCCAACAGGTTCAGCGCCGGATCGCGGTACAGGTTCGCCGCCACCTTGTTGATGAAGCCCAGCAGCTTGGCGTCGCGAAAGACATCCCCAGGCACTTCCGGTCGATGCTCCAGCACGTTCAGCGTCTCGTAGAACAGCCGTAGCTTGTTGATGAATTCGGCGCGGACGCCCAGGTCTGCGAGCAGCTCCACACACAGGTCCACCTGGGTGAAGAGGTCCGTCACACCCCGAGACGTGAAGACCGCGACGGCCCGCGCCCGTCGATCGAGCAGCTTCGGCAGCTCGACGCCGATATCGATGAGCGCCCCTGTGATGTCCTCCCCGTCGTATTCCTTCAGCGCCTCGTCCAGGTGACGCGCCACGCCGATGTAGTCCACCACATAGCCGCAGTTCTTACCGGCCATAGGTCCGGTTGACTCGGGCAATCGCCTGCAGGAGGTCGTGCGCGACGATCTTGCGGTCCAGGTACATCACCTGTTCCACCGGTGCGTCGAAACCGGTCAGCAGCATGTTGTTGACGACCAGGATCGCCAGCGGATCGGTCTTGTCCGTCTTATCCGGCGCCCAGCTGCGCTTGAAGCGTTCGATCAATGCCCTCTGCTTCTCCTTGTCCGACCAATCCCACCACGACTCCGGGTCGTTGTGATTCGCCGAGATGACGGCCGCGACCTCCAGCACCCGCAGTCTGGTCAGTTGCGGATAGAGCCGAAGCAGCGAGCGGGTCGAGTCATCCAGTGACTGCGCCTCGTCATCGGTCAGGGCGAGCACCGACTCCGGTAGCGCCTCGATCTCGGCTACCAGTTCGTCGCGCGCCTGCACCAGCTTGCTGCTGATAGGTCACCGCCGCCTGGCGGCTGGTCGCCACGACCTGGGCCTTGAAGCCCTCCGGGAGCACGACGGCGGCAAAGTGCCGGATCATGTCGCGGGCCTTCTGCTCGATCAGCAGCGGCGCCTCCAGCACGTCGCCCTCGGTCCCATAGTGCGCCTTGATGATGGCCAGCTCTTCCGGCGTATAGTCGACGAACATGTCCTCGAAGAGCTGATCGAGCCCGGTCGCGTCCTTGACGAGACCATCCGCGGTACGCCCCTCGTAGAGGATCGGCACCGTGGCCCCGTCCAGCTCGGCATCCTGCAGGAGGTAGTTGTCGATGAAGTCACCGAAGATTTCGGCCGTCGTCTTCTTGTCCGTGACTCAGGATGGGCGTGCCGGTAAAGCCGATGATGGCCGCGTTGGGCAGGGCGCTGCGCAGGTTGCGGTGCAGCGTGCGCGTGTTGCAGCGGTGCGCCTCGTCCACCAGGACCAGGATCTCCGCCGACTCGTTGAGCAACGGGAAATTCTCGAAATCGATGCTCTCCGTAAAGGTCACGGCCTTTTCGACCACGGGTTGATCCTTGCCCGGCTTCTTCTCCTTGCGTAGGATGGTCATCGACACCCGCTCGCCGTCCCGATCCCGCCCGCCTTCCTGATACTTCTGGAGCATGGCGAAGCAGATGTCCGGCGTCGGCTCGCGCAGGATGCGCTGCGTCCGGGCCGTCGGCGACTCCCGCAGCCGCTGGTCCTGCTCGTTCGGGCGCAGCGCCTCGCCGGACAGACGGGCCGTGTCGCGCAACTGGCCTTCCAGGTCGGTGCGGTCGGTCACCACCACGATCTTGAAGCCGAGCAGACCCGGCGTCATGCGCATCTTGCGCACCAGGAAGACCATGCGTGAGGCTCTTGCCCGAGCCCTGGGTGTGCCAGATGATGCCGCCGCGCTCGTCGCGCTCCGCCCCGCGTAGGTGCGACCGGCCCTCGATGCAGCCGCGCAATCGCCTTGTGAACGGCGCGGAATTGCTGATAGCGCGCCACGACCTTGCGGGTCTTGCCGTCCACCTGTTGGAAGACCGTGAAGTTGCGGACCAGGTCCAGCAGGTGGGCCGGGCGCAGCATGCCGGCGACCAGAATCTGCTGGCTTTGCAGACCGCCGCTCGGACCCCGCATGGCGGGCGGGCGCTGCGCGGGTGGACGGAAGAACAGCGGTGTCCCGGCCCGCTCGGACTGCTCCGGGCCGAGCACGGCCAGTTCCTCGGCGGCCGCCTCGCGGCGTCCGGTGCGTCCGCGATCAGGCCCAGTTCCTCCGCCACCGTGGTCGACGGGGACCGGGCTGGTATCGCCCATTCCAGGTAGGCCTCGGGCGGCGCGCCGATGGTCGCGGCCCGCGCCTCGAAGAAGTCGCTGGCGATCAGCAACTGGTTGGTGTGAAACAGCCGCTCGACGCCCTCGTTCTCGGTGTAGAGCGTCGGCCAGACCTCGCGGCGCTGGTTGGAGTAGCGCAGGAGCTGGTTGATCGCCTCCTGGATGGGGTTCTCAATGCCGGGGCTCTTGAATTCCGCCGACACCAAGGGGATGCCGTTCACGAACAGGACCGCGTCCGGGATGACGTGGCCGCGCCCGCTGGTCAGCTCCACCTTGAACTGGTTGATGACCAGGAAGTCGTTGTTCTCCGGGTGGTCGAAGTCGATGTAGCGCACCGGCTGCGGCCGGCCCTGGTCCCAGTCCGGCAGGCCCTCGACCACGGTGCCCTTGAGCAGCAGTTCGGTGACGGCCTGGTTGATCTCCATCAGCCGATGTCCCGGCGCCTGCTCCAGGTCGCGGATGGCCCGGGCGATCCGCGCCTCGTCCAGCCACGGCTCGCCGTCGCGCAGGTTGATCCGGCGCAGCGCCGCCGCCAGGCGCCCTCTCAGCAGCACCTCGCGGAAGCTGGTCCGCTCGGTGGACTCCGGCAGGTCCGGGTCGCCCTCGATCCACTCCCAGCCCATCGCCTGAAGCTGTCGGCAGAAGGGCCGTTCGACCAGGTCGTATTCCCACTGGATCTCGCTCATCGGCTTGCCTGCGTTGTGAGCCTGACCCTGCCGCCCCGGAAATCGGGGTTAAATCGCTCTTATGGGCAGCGGCTGGGTTGTGCTATTTTTCGGTCAAAATCGCGTAAATCTTTGTTTTTATTTTCTGTGCACTATTTCTGGTGCGAGTTTGCTTGTGCTAACGGTTGTGCTAAAGAGCGCACCCTGGAGCAACTCGACCCACTCCGGAGCCAGGGCGTAGGCGCGTACGCGTTGCGCCCCGGCGCGTGCCGGCAGCACAAAGCCCTCGCCCCGCCACCGCTCCAACCATTCCCGGGCCGTGTTGGCCGATACCCCGAACCACTCCACCATATCGCCCGGACTGAAGCTCATGGCGGCGGCCCCTTGTTCAAGCCCGCGCATCAGCAGGCGCGTCAGCAATTGCTGCTGCACCCGACGCAACGATTCCCAGGGTGGGGCCGGACGACGCTGCGGGGCGTACAGTTCGATTGCCTGTCGGTGCAGCGACTCGGCGGCCCGGGCCATGGTGACCAGGAAATAGGTCAGCCATTGCGTGTGGTCGGGATCATGACGGCCATCGTAGAAATTTACCGGCAGGTCCATCTGGAGATTCTCGTAATAGGCCCGCAGGTCTGCCGTATAGTGCTCTTCGAGCGATAGGAAGCCGCGCATCTCATAGCCGCTGCGCCACAGTTCCATGGTGGCCAGGGCGCGTGCCGTGCGGCCGTTGCCGTCGCTGAATGGATGGATGCTGACGAAGCGGTGGGCGAGCAGACCGGCACGCACCGGTCCGGGCAACAGGGCGGCCTTCGATCCCTTCCACCAGGCAGCCAAGTCAGACATGAGTACCGGCACGTCCTTCGGTATGGGCGGGGCGTAATCGATGCGCCGCGTGGCCGTATCCACCACCGGACATTCTTCCCGGCGATACGTGCTGCGCAGGCCCCGCCGGCCCATACCGCGCACCAGGATGATCCCGTGCAGTTCCCGAATCAGGTCCTCCGAGGGCGCACGGCCGGCCTCGATCTGCTCCTCGATCCACTCCAGCGCCCGCCAATAGTTGCGCACCTCCTGTTGCATCTCGGTCTGGGTCTTGCCCACCGCCAGCACCGCCTGACCCACCTCCACGGTATTGAGCGTATTGCCCTCGATACGGGTCGAATGCCGGGTCGCACGCTGCCGGGCGGCCTGGCGCAGCCGCAGTTCCTGGTCCGGCGGCAAGGGCAGCACGGCGATGACCGAACGCGCGGATTCGATCAGGGCCAGGTCACGCACCATGGCGTGACTGTAGCTGAAGCGGGCGCGGAAGGTCAGGGGTTCGGCATCGCGGGGCTCGGCTTGCGGGTCCGGGGCTAATTGCGTTAGCGAGAGTCCAGCCTGGGTGATCCACCGCTCGACCATTTGCAGGCGCACGGTCAGGCCGGCACGGTCGACCACGTCGTTCCCCGGTGTCTCGCGCCAACATCCCCAGCAAGGCGTTTCGCTCGGCGAGCAGGTTCATATGCTCGTCCCGGATCATGTGTCGGTATCCAGCAGATCGGGGGGGACTCGGACTCGGCCGGTGAGGAGGTCGGACATGAGGCCGGATTTCAGTCGGACAAACTTGGTCAATGACTCTTCTTCGTCGCCGATCGTCCGGTCGATATCGTCGAAAATACTGCTTGCAGCTGCTTGCTCTGTTTCGCTGGGCAGCGCGATCATTAACGATCCCACTGTCGATAGGTTCATTCCCGCCTTTGCACCTGAGTCGTTAAGTAATTGAAACTGCTTAGCGGCAGGTCCAGATGCGAGGTATCGACCTAGCCATCGGGATACCAATCCATGCGCAGGTCTTACCATGGCAATGTGCTGATTGACATACGCTTCGGGCAAAGATTCCGGAACGACGCCAATGATTCCCAAGTCAGCCGTGATGGAGATCAATATGTCACCGGGGCTGGTCTTGGTTCTTGTGCCCTCTGCGTCAGAAGGAGGCTGTACCCGCACAACGTCGTTCAAGCGTAAATTTATGTGCTCTCTGGTTAGATTGCCAATCCTCAAGAACAGCGGTCCATCGGAAGCATAGTGTGCTGCCCACCCACGCGAGCCGCTCGTTATCTGCTGGGCAAAGACACCCATTCGCGTAAAGGTCCACGCGTTGGGAATGCGGCCCAGTGGGGAGTCGTTGAACTGCTCTGGGTGGGCAATGGGGTCGCGAAGCTGGCCGTTTTCGTCGAGTCCACGGGTCAGCAGGTCGTGGAGCAGGCCGGTCCGAATCTGCTTGAGCTTGGCGATTACCGCGTCCGTTTGCGCAATCGCCAGATCGAGCGTGTCGAGCAACGATGCAATGCGTATTCGTTCCTGGCTGTTCGGCGCAAACAGCATTAGAGAGTGAAGATCCCGTTCGTTGACAGCCGGATAGTTAGAGCCGGTTTCAAGCGCACGTAATTGAGCTGAGATGTGCTCACTGAAAAGCTGATGAAAGATGAAGCCTGAATCCCCCGATTCGACAGGGCGCAGCACCGCAAACCCAGTGGATGCGACCAACGTATCAGTTCCAGTGTTATGGATTCGTGCATGCGCTTGCAGGCCGGGGCGAACCGTACAGAGCAATATGTCACCCGCTTGAAGTAGGCGACGCGCCCGACTCGGCGCATCCCCGAAGCTGACGATGCGTGTCGCATCCCAGTCGATGACGCCCGTGGTCACGGCCGAGATATCCAGGTATCGGAAACGAAACGCTGCCGCAGTGCCAGGATTCAGCGTCTCCGGATTTATCTCGCATAGTGCATCGAGTCGGCTTGCGGTCATGCGTAGCCCATCGATTTCAGATGGCGTTCGAGCTTCGTTTCCGTAGCCTCCCGTTCTGACCGACGGTCCAGAAGCGTTACCTGGTATTTCTGTAAGACCTGCTCAACAAAGAGCACCAACGCGGTCCGCCGTTCGCCCATCGCAGCATCCATTCCCGCCTGCACGTCCTGCGCGATCAGGTCCAGCACAAGTTCCCGCTTCTCGCCTTCCTCCATCGCATCGCAGGCCGCCTTCAGTTCGGCGAGGAAGTAATTGAGCAGCGCGCGGTAGCGCTTACGGGCCTCGGTCAGGTCGTCCTTGGTCTCTTCGTAAGGCTCCAGGGCCTCCGCAATCGCGGCGAGGCGTCGAGTACGGGCTCCAGCGCGGCCCGGGCGCGGGCGAGGCGGGTTTGGGCCGCACCGGTCAGGAGCGGACCCGCTTGCGGGCGGGCGCGGCAGGCGCAGCGGATCGATCGGGAGCCATGTCACGCCCTTTCAGGGCTGGAGGCTAACCGCGACGACCCAGGGCCTGCCCTGGGCTGGTCTGTTGCGCCCCGTTGGGGCCGGGGTGTCGCCTTGCGGGGGGCTTCCTGGCGGCAGTCTCCAACTTCTTCAGTTCTGCCAAGGCGGCCTTGTGCTCGGCCCGCAGTTCCCGCGCCTGTCGCTCCAGGTCCCGCGCCTGGTTCCAGTCGGCCAGTTCGTCCTCTTCCAGGTCGTCCGGGGCGTTGCTCTGCTCGAAGGCTTCCTTTTCGCCCTTGAGCCGGGCGATCTCGGCACTGGCGGCGGCGATCCGCTCCAGGTAGTCGGCCATGGTGCGGCGCACCAGCTTGTGGCCGAAGGGGTCGAAGGCCGGGCCGGCGCTGTCGTCGTCCTCCACCGCGTCGGCGATGGCGTCCACCCAGCCGTCGATGACGCCGGGGAAGCCGTTTTCCAGCAGGGTCTTGAAGTCGGGGAGGGTGTCGGTCCACCAGGTGGCGATGACGCCGGCCAGCTTGAAACGGTCGAGCACGGCCAGCGGGGCCAGGGCGGCGACGAAGCTGTCCAGGACCTCGGCGCGGACGGCGTTCAGGTTGCGGCGGTCGGGGAGTTCGACGATGCGGGGCGAGTGGGCGGCCCACCAGGCGTCCAGGGCCTTGCGCACGGACTGGGCGCGGGCCTGGACGCCCGGGTCGGTCTCGACCAGCGGGCGGATGGCGGCGCGGTCGGTGAGTGCCGGGGCGAAGTCGAGGTAGTCGCCGGCTCGGTCGCGGGCGGGACGCCCGCGCTCCCGACGAAGACGTGTGCCGGGTCGAGCCCGACGGCCTCGAACAGCGCGCGCCGGGCCTCGACCTCGGCCGCGGGCACGCCGCCGTGCAGATGGGCGCGCACGTCGTGCGGCTCGGGCGGCGGGGAGTTGTCCACGTAGCGGCGGATGTTGAGGTTCCAGTCGTTGGCCGGGTCGGCGATCTCGGCGACCGGCACCACCCGCGCGTAGCCGGGCACGTCCTCGAAGCGCTCGTAGGTGGAGACGATCTTCTCGACGTGCTCGGGGCGCAGGTAGTTCTGGGCGCGGCCGGCGTAGAATTCGGCGTCGGCGTTGATGAAGAGCACCTGGCCGCGGCGGGCCTCGGGCTTGTTCGGGTTCGGCGACCGGCCGGTCAGGTTGGGGCGCATGACCAGGATGCAGGCCGGGATGCCGGCGCCGTAGAACAGATTCTGCGGCAGGCCGATGACGGCCTCGATCAGGTCCTGCTCCAGGAACTTCCGGCGGATCTCCTTCTCCGCCCCGCCGCGAAAGAGCACGCCGTGGGGCATGACGGTGGCGACCATGCCGCCGGGGCTGCACACGGCCAGCATGTGCTGGGCGAACATCAGGTCGCCCTTCTTGCCGCTGGTCGGGCACCAGCCCCAGCGGAAGCGCTCCGGGAACTCCATGTTGGTGCGGGTGTAGTTCTGGCTGAAGGGCGGATTGGCGATGACCCGGTCGAAGCGTTCCAGTTCGCCGGCGTCCCGGTGCATGGGATGGAGCAGGGTGTCCTCGAGCCGGATGTCGGCACCGGTCTCGCCGTGCAGCAGCATGTTGAGCTTGCAGATGGACCAGGCGGAGGCGTCGTTGACCTGGCCGGCCAGATGGAGGTTGTCGGGATCGCCGCCGGATTGCTCGATGTACTCCCGGCTGATGATGAGCATGCCGCCGGAGCCGCAGGTCGGGTCATAGACGCTCATCCCGGGCGCGGGCTTGAGCATGCGCACCATGAGCCGGATCACGTCGCGCGGGGTGTAGAAATCGCCGCCCTTCTTGCCCGCCGACTCGGCGAACATGTTGATCAGGAACTCGTAGGCGCTGCCGAGCAGGTCGGAGAACTGGAAGTCCTCGTTGCGCAGGCGGTAGCGGCTGAAGTGGCGGACCAGGTCCTTGCAGGCGTCGTCGGAGACCACGCGCTTGTTGCCCTGCATCCGCATGAACTGGATGTGGTCCAGGACGTGTTCCAGCGACTCGTTGGACTCGCTGAGCGCGCGCCAGCGCCTTGTCGAGCCGGCTGCCGTAGGGCTGGGTGGCGTCGTTCAGCTTGGCGCTCAGATAGCCCCAGCGGGCCTGTTCCGGGACGAAGAAGGTGTCGTAGTAGTCCGGGTTCTCGCCGTAGCGGCGCTCCGCCTCGTCCTTGACCATGCCCTGTGCGACCTTGCGCCCGACGATGCTCTCGCGCTCGGCCTCGAACACGTCCGAGCAGCGCTTGAGAAACAGCAGGCCGAAGATGTAGTCCTTGTAGGTGGCGGCGTCCATCCCCTCCTGGCGCAGCCGGTCGGCGGCGGCGTAGAGGTGACGTTCGAGCTTGGCGAGTGAGAGCTTGGGCATCGATCTTTCGGTTTCCTTAAGTCCGTGATTGCGTTGCGCGGCGGGGTCGCAAGCTTAGCCGTAGCGGCTAATCGATGCTTCCGGTTTTGGGGCGGCAGATTGTGACCCAGTGGCCGACTCCCCCTCAACGAGCAAGATGCTGGTCATTACGTCGCGACGGAGGTCTTGGCGGATGGCGGCATCCTGCTCAAGCCCATGTATGTCATCCTATGGTTTATCGCGCTGCATGCCGATAACGACCAGGCAAATGGCAAGAAATGACCACGTGATTTCGTCCGCACCTGTTCCGTCACAAGCTTGAGTGCATCCCCATGGCCACCGGCCCCCAGAAGACCCGTGCCGCCTATGTCTGTAACGCCTGCGGGGCGACCGCGCCCAAGTGGAGCGGACAGTGCGCGGACTGCGGGGCCTGGAACACCCTGGAGGAGTCGGCCCGGCCGCGCCCGGCCCAGAATCGGGCGGGCGGTCGCGGCGGCTTTGCGGGGGTGGTCGGGTCGGCGGAGGCCCAGGTCCAGCTCCTATCGGACCTGAAGCCGGAGGAGCGGGTCCGCACCGGTACCGGGATTGGCGAGCTGGACCGGGTGCTGGGTGGTGGGCTCGTGATTGGCTCCGTGGTGCTGCTGGGCGGTGACCCGGGGATCGGCAAGTCCACCCTGCTGCTCCAGGCCTGCGAGTCCCTGGGGGCCGAGCAGCCCGGTCCTCTATGTCAGCGGTGAGGAGTCGCCCCAGCAGATCGGCCTGCGGGCCCGTCGGCTGGGGCTCACCGGCGCCGGTATCCGGCTGCTGGCCGAGACCTGCGTGGAGCGGGTCCTGGCCCAGGCGGAGCGGGAGGCGCCCCGGGTGATGGTGGTCGACTCGATTCAGACCCTCTATACGGACCTGCTCCAATCGGCCCCGGGCTCCGTGAGCCAGGTGCGGGAGACCGCGGCCCAGCTGGTGCGATTCGCCAAGCAGGCGGACACGGCGGTCTTTCTGGTCGGCCATGTGACCAAGGAGGGGGCGCTCGCTGGCCCGCGGGTGCTGGAGCACATGGTCGATACGGTGCTCTATTTTGAGGGGGAGTCCGGTGGACCCTTCCGTCTGGTGCGGGCGATCAAGAACCGCTTCGGGGCGGTGAACGAGCTGGGCGTCTTCGCCATGGGGGACCGGGGCCTGCGGGAGGTCAAGAACCCGTCGGCCATTTTCCTCTCCCGGCACGATCAACCCGTCCCGGGCAGCCTGGTGATGGTGACCCGGGAGGGCACCCGGCCCCTGCTGGTGGAGGTCCAGGCCCTGGTGGACGAGAGCCCGCTGGCCAACCCGCGCCGGGTGGCCCTGGGGTTGGACCAGAACCGGCTCTCCATGCTGCTGGCGGTCCTGCACCGCCATGGCGGGGTGGGTATGTTCAATCAGGACGTCTTCGTCAACGTGGTGGGCGGGCGTACGCATCGGGGAGACGGCAGCGGACCTGCCGGTATTGCTGGCCGTGCTCTCCAGTTATCGGGACCGGCCCCTGCCGCTTGATCTGGTGGCCTTCGGCGAGGTGGGTCTGTCCGGGGAGGTGCGCCCCGTGCCCAATGGTCCGGACCGGCTGCGGGAGGCGGCCAAGCACGGCATCCGTCGGGCCATAGTCCCCGCCGGCAACGTGCCCAAAGAGGGTGTGGAGGGGTTGGAGATCCTGGCGGTGAAGACGCTGGCGGCGGCCCTCGACGGGGTTTGACCGGTCCTTCGAGAAAGGCCGGCTAATGCCTGGATTTCATTTGGAAAGACTTGCCACGTCATGCTATCTTTCGGGCACTGCCCCCGGGCGTCGCTATCCCATCAGGGCCCTGCCGTGAAGCCGCACTTCGCTATCCTGCTGCCCCTCATTCTGGTGCTAATGGTCATCCGGGCGCCCGACTTGGCGGCTGGGGAGGCGACGGTGACCGGCGGCCGTGTGACCACCACGGCGGAGCAGACCCGGCTGGTCCTGGACCTGAGCGGACCGGTCACCCACCAGGTCTTCCCTCTGGAGGGGCCGGACCGGGTGGTGCTGGACCTTGCGGATGCGGCCCTGACGGGAAAGCTGCCCGCGGCCACGGAGGGGGACCTGAATCTGATTGGCATTCGCAGCGGGGTGCGGGACGGGAATGACCTGCGGATCGTGTTGGACCTGAAGCGTCCGGTCCGGGTCAAGAGCGCGCCCCTGGCACCGGACGCGGACCATGGGCATCGGCTGGTGGTGGACCTGATTCCCAAGGCGGCGTCACCCTCGGGCGGAGGTCGGGGCGGGCCGACGGGCAGCCGGTCGGCCGCGTCGGGGAAGACCCCAGGGCCGGCGCGCGGTCGGGGCGGCGGCGCGCGTGATCTGGTGGTTGCCATCGACGCCGGCCATGGCGGCGCAGACCCTGGGGCCATCGGTGCCCGCGGGACCCGGGAGAAGGAGCTGACCCTGTCCATTGCGCGGCGCCTGGCCGCCCTGGTGGCGAAGGAGCCGGGGATGCGCCCCCTGATGATCCGTGACCGCGACGTGTTTGTGTCCCTGCGGGACCGGGTCCTCAAGGCCCGCAAGCACCAGGCGGACATCTTCATCTCCATCCACGCCGACGCCTTCGAGAACCCGCGAGCCCAGGGCTCCTCGGTCTTCACCCTGTCTCGGGGTGGAGCCACCAGCGAGGCGGCCAAGTGGTTGGCGGATAAAGAGAACAGCGCGGACCTGATCGGCGGGGTGGACCTGGGAGCCAGTGATGATCTGCTCGCCACCGTGCTCCTGGACATGGCCCAGAACGCCACCCTGGAGCACAGCGTGCAGGCGGCCGATGCAGTGCTGAAGAATCTGGGTCGGCTCGGTGCGACGCATAAGGCCGAAGTCCAGAAGGCCGGGTTCGTGGTGCTCAAGTCGCCGGATATCCCCTCCCTGTTGGTGGAGACGGCCTTTGTCAGCAACCCGGACGAAGAGGCCCGGCTGACCAACGCGGCCCATCAGCAACGCCTGGCGGAGGCCATCCTGGGCGGGATCAAGCGCTATTTCGAGCGTTACCGCCCCCAGACCGCCGGGCGCGCCGCGGTTGTGGACGCACCCCCAACCGTTGAGTCCGCTCCCCGTGCCACGGCCTCAGCGTCTGAGTCCGCGGTCTACGCCGCTGCCGCTCCTGCACCGGGCGGTGCGGGCGGCCGCCAACATGTGATCGGCGCCGGGGACACCCTGGCGCTGATCGCCCAGCGCTATGGAGTGAGCCTGACGTCCCTGCGCACCGCCAACAACCTGAATGGCGACCTGATCCGCGCCGGCCAGGTCCTGACCATTCCCAGCGACGGCTGAGCCCTTGATCGCCTCAAGCGCCGCCGCCGACACTTCTGACGTCGCGCCTCCCGCAACCGCCGGGGCCCCTATCCGTGTCCTGGCGGGGCATCTGGTCAATCAGATCGCTGCCGGGGAGGTGGTGGAGCGCCCCGCTTCCGTCGCCAAGGAACTGATTGAAAACAGCCTGGACGCGGGTTGCACCCGGGTGGAGATCGAGGTGGAGCAGGGCGGCATCAAACGCCTGCGGGTGCGCGACGACGGTCGCGGCATCCCCCCCGCCCAACTCGCCCTGGCCCTGGCCCGGCACGCCACCAGTAAGGTCGCAAACCTGGCGGACCTGGAGGCGGTGTCCACCCTGGGCTTCCGCGGGGAGGCCCTGCCGAGCATCGCCTCGGTCAGCCGGCTGACCCTGGTCTCCCGTGCCGCGGGGGAGGGCAGTGGTCATGAGGTTACCGTGGGCCCGGACGGGGAACCTGGCGCCGTTCGGCCCGCGGCTCATCCCCAGGGGACCACGGTGGACGTGCGTGACCTCTTCTATAACACCCCGGCCCGGCGCAAATTTCTGCGCACGGACAAGACCGAGTTCGGGCACCTGGAGCAACTGGTGCGGCGCATCGCGCTCGCCCGTGGGGACGTGGGCTTCAGTCTGCGCCACAACGGCCGGGCGGTCCTGGACCTGGCCCCTGCCGGCTCAGACCCGGCGCGCCTGCAGCAGCGTTTGACGACCCTGTTGGGCCAGGGCTTCGGTGACCAGGCCCTGTGGGTGGAGGAGCAGGCCGTTGACTTGCGACTCACCGGCTGGGTGCTGCGCCCGGCCTTCTCCCGCGGTCAGCCGGACCAGCAGTTTTTCTATGTCAACGGCCGCATGGTGCGGGATAAGCTGGTCACCCACGCGGTGCGCCAGGCATTCAGCGACGTGCTCCATCACAGCCGGCACCCGGCCTATGTGCTCTTTCTGACCCTGCCGCCCCGGCTGGTGGACGTGAACGTCCACCCGGCCAAGCATGAGGTGCGCTTCCGGGAGGGGCGCCAGGTCCACGACTTCATCTTCCGGGGCCTGCAGCGGCGGTTGGCGGCCGGGTCCCTGGGGGTTGCCGCCCTGGTTCCGCAAACCCAAACCCTGGGGCCTACTTCGGCGCCGATCGTCGGTCACGGGGACCTCGCGGCAACGGCATTTGCCCCGGGCGGGCCGGCCGTGCCGGTGTCCAGTCGTCGGCTGGACCTGGGCGTCGCTGAGGCGCCGCGTGGTCTCTATTCGGCGGCACTCGATTTCCAGCGGCCGGTCAGCGGGTTGGTCCCCGGGGTCATTGCCGACCCCTCATCAGACAGAGGGGCGGAGGCGAGTCCGCCCCTGGGCTTCGCCCTGGCCCAGCTAAAGGGCGTTTATCTGTTGGCCGAGAACGCCCAGGGGCTGATCGTCGTGGACATTCATGCCGCCCACGAGCGCATCGGTTACGAACGTCTGAAGTCCGCCTGGCGCTCCGGTCGCGTGGTCCGTCAGCCCCTGCTGGTGCCGGTCTCGCTGCATGTGAGTCCCCGGGAGGCGGACCTGCTGGAGGCCCAGCGCGCGGTTCTGGAGGGGCTCGGACTGGTGGTGGATCGGCTGGACCTGGGGACCCTGGCCGTGCGGGAGGTCCCGGCCCTGCTGCGGGACGCGGACCTGGAGCGACTGGTGCGGGACCTGCTCTCGGACCTGGCGGTGCATGGGACCTCCGACCGGGTCGATGCAGCCGTCGATCAGGTCCTCTCCACCATGGCCTGCCACGGGGCGGTACGAGCCAATCGCCGCCTGACCCTGGACGAGATGAACGCCCTGTTGCGGGCCATGGAACAGGTCGAGCGGGCCGATCAGTGCAACCACGGTCGTCCCACCTGGATCCAGGTAACCCACGGGGAGTTGGACCGTCTCTTCTCCCGTGGCCGCTAAGGAAGACACCGCGTAGGAGTCGGAGTGTCCCGCCCCCGGGAAATTTTCGCCATCGAGGGCGGTCCACCCCGTTCCTTTGGCGCACGCTATTGCCGTTTGAGCTTGGTGCGACTCAATCCGTCGAGACCCCACATGCCTTATCGTCGCGACCTTCGGTCATCCCTGTCATCGCTCCTGGCCGTGCTGTCACTGCTGATCCTGTTGAGCCCCAGGGTCCATGCGGATGACTTCAGCGCCGCGCTCGACCGCACCCGGGTCCGCGCCAACGAGACACTGACCCTGCGCCTGAGCGCCTCGGGCAAGCTGGCGGGTGAGCCGGACCTGGCGCCGTTGACCAAGGACTTTGAGGTCCTGAACCAATCGAGCGGCACCCGCATGAGCATCGTCAATGGGGTCGTGAGCCAGGGTCGGGACTGGACCCTGGAACTGGCTCCCCGGCGCACCGGGCGGCTGACGATCCCGGCCCTTGCACTCGGCGCACAACAAACCAAGCCCCTCGAGGTGGAGGTGGTGCCGGCGGATCAGGCCGATCCGGGGGGCGGTCCCCGGCCGGTGTTCGTGGACACCGTGGTTGATGCCGCCAGCCCCTATGTCCAGCAGCCCTTCGGTTACCGGGTGCGGGTCCTCTATCGGGAGCAGCCGCGGCGGGCGGTCCTGTCCGAACCGGAGGTGGAGGGGGCGACCCTGGAGCGGCAGGGGGAAGACCAGAGCTACACGGAGGAGATCGACGGGCAGCGCTACACCGTCATCGAACGCCGCTTCCTGGTGGTGCCCCAGCGCAGCGGACCCCTCACCATCCGCGGGCCGCGGCTGGAGGCCCTGATGCCGGAGGTGCGTCCGGGGGCGCGCCGGAGCCCCTTCGGGGACTTCGACAGCCTCTTTGGAGGGTCGCCCTTCCAGGGCCTGCCGGACCTGGTGGACCCCGGTTCGGGGCGCCGGGTGATCGAGCGCGGACCCGATCGCACCCTGGAGGTCCGGCCCCAACCGGACGGACAGGACGGCGGCTGGCTCCCCGCCGAATCCGTGCAGATCTCCGATGAGTGGACGCCGTCCCCGCCGCGCTTTCGGGTGGGTGAGCCAGTGACTCGCACCCTGGTGATTACCGCCCTGGGTACGGCTGCCGCCCAGTTGCCGACCCTTGACCCGGGCGCCCCGGAAGGCGCCCGGGTCTACCCCGAACCACCCAAGCTGGAAGACCTTCCAGGCACGACTCCGACCGCCCTCAAGACCCTTAAGCTCGCCCTGGTCCCGACCCGGGCCGGGACCCTGACCCTCCCCGAGATCCGCCTGCCCTGGTGGGATACCACCGCCGACCAGGCGCGGGTGGCGGTGATCCCCCAACGGACCGTCCAGGTCGAGCCGGCGCTGGGTGAGACCAGCCCCCCTGATCCGGCCCCGGCCACCGCGGCCGGACCGCCGTTGACCGCCCCAGGCGCGGCCCCGGGAGCGTCCGGGCCAACAACCGGACCCGATGAAACCCTGGCGACTCCCGTCGCGCCCACCGGGGATGCGCAGACCCCAGGTCCCGAAGCTGATGGTCCCTGGCCCTGGCTGACCTTGGGATTCGGGCTCGCCTGGCTCGGGACCCTGGTCTGGGCCCTGCGCCTGCGTCGGCGCGGCGGCTCAGACCGCCCCGCGGCGGCGGGGGCGAGCGACCCCCGGGGCCAGTCTCTGAGAGCGCTCCGCAACCGGGTGCGTAACGCGTGCCTGGCGGGGAATGCCGGGAGCGCTCGGACCGCCCTGCTGGACTGGGGTCGGGCGCGTTGGCCAGCACGGCCCCCCGGTGGATTGGGTGACTTTGGTGCCCGCTTGGGCACGGCCGGCAGCACCCTGGCGCCCGTGCTCGCGCAGCTGGACCGGGCGCTCTATGCGCCGGTCGGGACGACCTGGGACGGGGCCGAGACTTGGCGGCGGCTGGAACCGTTCCTGGTGACCCAGGACCAGGCGGCACGAATCTCGGCGATGGATCCCCTGCCGGACCTCTATCCGCGTCTCGGTGACTCCTAGCAGCCTCAGAGCACCACGCGTCATTTCGGCAGGACGCCAGTTCCCACCGCCAGGGACAGCAAGTCCAGGCCAGTCACCATCGGCAGAGTCTGTCTCGTGCCTGGCATGCCTCGCGGGGGCTGGGTCATCCGGTTGTCGTGCAAGCGGTCCCCTGGTTGAGGCCACCCGGCGGACAACGGGGCGCGGTGGCCCGAACGATGATCAAGGCCTGCAGGGCCAATAGTTGGGATTTCCGGCTTCTATTTTTTCCCGAGCAATGCAGTCCCCACATTGAGTTTGATACAAGCAACTCGCGCGGCCGTGATCTGGGGTTACGAGGGCGTCCCTCGGGCACTCTGCCAGGGTCATTGCGGGCCCAGGCAGCTCACACGGTCCCAGGGCGAGACTTTCGCGATAAACCCCAGACATCCTTCCGGCAGGCAGCCACCCAGATGCACTTCAAGACCGCCGACCTCTATGACCAGTTCGAGACCCGGGTGCGGGTCTGTGACCCCCTCTTCCGGGATTTCGGCGGCCGCCGCGCCTTCTATGGTGAGGTGGTCACCGTCAAGTGCTTCGAGGACAACACCCAGATCAAGTCCGTTCTGGCCGAGCCCGGTACCGGCCGGGTCCTGGTCGCGGATGCGGGGGGATCCCGGCGGTGTGCCATGCTTGGGGATCTGATCGCGGCGAGCGCCCTGGCCCAGCGCTGGGCCGGGGTCATTCTCTACGGCTGCGTCCGCGACACGGACGAGTTGGCCGCCATGGACCTGGGCGTCAAGGCTCTGGCCGCCATCCCCCGCAAGAGCCAGCGCCGCGGGGAGGGGCAGCGGCAGCTCCCTGTCACCTTTGCGGGGGTGCTATTCGCGCCGGGTGACTGGGTCTATGCAGACGGCGATGGCATTCTGGTCGCTGAAACGCGGCTTCACCCAGCGAATTGAGGGGGTCCTATGGCATGGGTTGAGGCAAAACACATCGCGGAGGCCGTGCGCGACGGCTTTGATCGCCACTTCCGGGAGTTTCGGGAGATTACGGCCGAGGCGAAGGAGCGCTTCGAGCAGGCGGACTGGACCGCGGTGGCGGAGGCCTCTAGGGAGCGCATCTGCTTCTATGATCGGCGGGTTAAAGAGACAGTTGCCATCCTGCGTCAGGAATTCAACCTGGGTACGGAGCACCATGAGCGTCTGCTGCGTCGGATGAAGGTGGAGTACCTGCGTCTGCTTCCCGAGCATCGGCAACCGGAATTGGCTGAATCCTTCTACAATTCGGTCTTCTGCCGAATCTTTGACCGCCGCTACTTCAATAACGACAATATCTTCGTCTGGCCTCTCATCTCCACCGAGCACCTGGAGGCGGAAGACCCCATCTTCCGGCCCTATTATCCGGTCCGCGATGGATTCAAAAAGGTCGTCTCATCGATACTGGATGGGCCGGGCTTTACGCTCCCCTTCCGCGACCGCCGACGGGATATCCGCAATCTCATGAGCGCCATCCGCGCCCGCTTCCCGGCCAACCGCGCCCTGGCCCAAAACTTTCAGCTGGCCGTCTTCACCGCGCCCTTCTTTCGCAACAAGGCGGCCTATATCATCGGCAAGGTGATCAACGGCGCGGATCAAACCCCCTTTGTTGTTCCTATCCTCAATGACGAGAACGGCGGGCTCTATGTGGACACACTGCTCTCGGGTGCCGACGAGATTTCGAACGTCTTCAGCTTCTCCCGGGCCTATTTCATGGTTGACACGGATGTTCCCGCCGCGGTGGTCGACTTCCTGCGCCCGCTGATGCCGCGTAAAACCAAGGCCGAGGTCTATACCGCCATTGGCTTCCAGAAGTTCGGAAAGGCGGAGTTCTTTCGCGACTTTCTGAAGCACCTGCGCTATTCGTCGGATGACTTCACGATCGCCCCAGGGATTCGCGGGATGGTCATGTGCGTCTTCACCCTGCCCTCCTTCCCCTTTGTCTTCAAGGTCATCAAAGATCGCTTCCCGCCGCCGAAGGAAATGACGCGGGAGTTGGTCAAGGAGAAATACCTGTTGGTCAAGATGCACGACCGCGTTGGGCGTATGGCGGATTCCTGGGAGTATTCCCATGTCGTTTTTCCCTTGGATCGCTTCTCGCCGGAGTTGCGTGAACAACTGGAGGCTGAATGCGCTGGCAGCCTGGAGCTGGATGGTGATCATCTGATGATCAAGCACTTGTATATCGAGCGGCGCATGACCCCGCTCAACATCTATCTGCATACCGCGGATGGGGACGAAATCCGCCACGCCGTGCGGGAATATGGGGACGCCATCAAACAGCTCGCTGCCGCCGACATCTTCCCTGGCGACTTCTTGTACAAGAACTTTGGCGTCACCCGCCAGGGGCGAGTCGTTTTCTATGACTACGATGAGCTCTGCTATCTCACCGAATGCAACTTCCGGGAGATCCCCGAGGCGCCTTACCCGGAGATGGAGATGTCCGCCGAGCCCTGGTACAGCACGGGGCCGGACGACGTCTTCCCGGAGGAGTTCGCTACCTTCCTGCTCACCGACCCGCGCATCCGCAAGGCCTTCCTGGAAATGCACCGTGATCTGCTTGACCCCGCATGGTGGCGCGCCCGCCAGGCCGCCATCCGTGCTGGCCGCCTGGAAGACGTATTCCCCTATCCGGAAGAACGGCGTTTCCCGCGGTTGAATGAGGGTCGCCCCCAATGACAGAACGCCGGCGGGACCCTGATCTTGCCCTGGACCGGGAAGTCGGTCAGAGGCCATGAGTGAAAGCCTGCGTTCCCGCTGCGAGCTCTGCAACATGGGAAATTGGCGGAGCTATGTTCTGAGTCTCGCACGGCTCAAGAGTCCTTGGTTCTACTGGTACCGAGGCAGGCGAATGGTGGCGGTCGTGGGTATGGGGCTCGGCGTGGCGATGATGAGCCTCGGGGTTCTGTTTACCGTTGGCTTTAGCCTTATTCCACTGGTGCTGGCGCTGTTACTCGATCATCTGTTGATCCTCGTGATTTTTTTGTATGTCGTCCTGAGGCTTTCATTTCCAACCTGGATACCGTTGGATTCGGTGGACTGGTTCTTGGCCAAGCAGGTCGTCTTGATCGCTATTCCCGGGATTTTTCTCACTCGGGTCACGACCCTGTGGGTTGCCACGATCGCGGGATGCAGTCCGCCAGCGCCTCCAGCCGCGGGCGGGTAATAATTGTTACTGGCCAGGGAGCCCGCGGCGGGAGCCCGCAGAGCAACGCGTATTGATGGGCTCGGGTTCACTCCGGGCCTTGCTTCATTGGTGGCGCGTGGGGACCGTTCGGACCGATCGCATCCGCCCCGCGGCGTCGGTCAGGGTCCGCGTTTCGGGTATGATGGCCGCCCACCAGACCCGGCAGCGGTTCTTCCCGCCCGGGTCTGAGGCTGGGGCCAGCCGTGGGCTGCCTGCCACAAACCCTGAGGTACTCCCTTTGCTCGAGTTGATGCAAGCCGGCGGTTGGCTGATGTGGCCGATTGCCGCCTGTTCCGTGATCGCGACGGCCCTGGTGATCGAGCGCGCCCTGACCCTGCGGCGTGCCCGCATCATGCCGGAGCAGTTGGTTACGCAAATCTGGCAGTTGCACCGGAAGGGACAGCTCAGCGCGGAGAAGATCGAGGAAATCCGGGCGGGTTCGCCCCTGGGCCGCATGCTGGCTGCGGGCCTGGTCAACCGCAATCATTCCCGGGAGGTGATGAAGGAGGCGATCACGGACACCGGCCGTCATGTGGTGGCGGACCTGGAGCGTTATCTCAACACCCTGGGGACTATCGCCTCGGTCGCGCCCTTGCTCGGACTGCTTGGAACAGTCTTCGGCATGATCAATATCTTCGGCATCATCATGAACGCCGGGACTGGTAACGCTGCGGTGCTGGCCGGGGGCATCTCCCAGGCCCTGCTGACCACGGCGGCGGGGCTCTCGGTGGCGATCCCGACGCTCTTATTCCATCGCTTCTTCGACAGCAAGGTGTCCCGGCTGACCATGGACATGGAGCAGCAGGCCTTGCGCTTGGTGGAGGTGATCAAGGGTGAGCGGGAAGCGGGCGGGGAGGACGTCCAATGAACCTGCGTCCCCGGCGTGGCCAGGCGCCGGACATCAACCTGACACCACTGCTGGACGTAGTGTTCCTGCTGCTGATCTTCTTTATGGTCTCCACCACCTTCAAGGACAAGGACGAGGCGCGCCTGCGCATCCAGTTACCCCAGGCCGAGGGCGACGCGGTCCCTGCCCCGGAGCCTGAGCACATCCGAATCGTCATCGACCAGTCCGGCCGTTTCTTTGTGGACGATCGGGCCGTCGTGGACCAGCAGCCCCGGACCCTGGTGCAGGCCCTGAACGGGGCCCTCAGTGAGCACCATGGGAGTGAACACACCTGGGATGTGCGCAAGGGGTTGCCGGTCTTGATCCAGGCCGACGCCCAGACCCCCCATCAGGCGGTGATGACCGCACTGGACGCGGCGGCGGAGCTGGGGCTGGTCAAAATCGCCTTTGGTGCTACCCGGGCCGGCACGGTGCCCGTGACCAACCCGGGCCCGACCCCGGCCCCTGAGGAAGGTGCGGCGGGGGCAGGGCGATGAAGGGGGAAGAGTTTCAGGCTCAGGCCGACGCCCGAAAGGTCTACGGCCGCTTGCTCGGTTATGCCAAGCCCTATTGGCGCATGTTTGCCGTCTCGATCCTCGGCATGCTGATCTATGCGGCCACCGAGCCCCTCTTCGCGGCCATGATGAAGCCCCTGATCGACGGCAGTTTTGTACACAAAGACGAGTCCGTCGTGCGCACGATGCCGCTAATTCTGGTGGCCGTCTTTCTGGTGCGTGGGATCGCGGGCTTCATCAACGACTATTTCCTGAGCTGGGTCGGGCGGCGGGTGGTGGCGGACCTGCGCCAGGCCATGTTCGAGCATCTGCTACGGGTGCCTACGCGCTATTACGACACCCATGGCTCCGGCCACATCCTGGCCAAACTCACCTATAACGTGGAGAACGTGGCGAGCGCGGCCACCTCCGCGGTGACCACCCTGGTGCGCGACGGCGCCAGCGTGATCGGGCTCATGGCCTACATGCTCTACATCAATGCCACCCTGTCCGCCATCTTCCTGGTTATTGGTCCGGTCATGGCCGGCGCGGTCAAGTACGCCACCAAGCGTTTTCGCCGCTACAGCCGCCGCATCCAGGACCGGGTGGGCGAACTCACCCATGTGGCCCAGGAGGCCATCGACGGCCACCGGGTGGTCAAGGCCTTCGGCGGTCAGGCTCAGGAGTCACGCCACTTCAGCTTCATCAATGAGAAGACGCGCTCCTTGCAGATGAAGATGATCGCCACGGAGTCGGCGAGCGTGCCCCTGGTCCAGTTGATCTCGGCACTGGCAATTGCCTTGATCGTTTACCTCTCCACCCTTCAGGGCCTGCGGGAGGACATCACGGTCGGCACCTTCATGTCCTTCGTGGTCGCCATGGGGCTCCTGCTCCCGCCCGTTAAGCGGCTCACCGCGAGTCAACTCCCATCTGCAACGGGGCATCATCGCGGCCCAATCTCTGTTTGAGCTGCTGGACTCGGACCCGGAGACCGACACCGGTACCCGCACCCTGGGGCGCGCCCAGGGGCGGATTGAGTATCGGGCGGTCAGCCATCGCTACGCGGCGGACAAGACCCCCGCGCTCCAGGACTTCAATCTGGTCATCGAGCCGGGGGAGAAGGTGGCCCTGGTGGGGCGCTCGGGCAGCGGCAAGACCACCGTCGCGAGCCTGCTGCCGCGCTTCTATGACCCCACTGCGGGGGAGATCCTGATCGACGGGATGCCGATCCGGGACCTCAAGCTGGCCGATCTGCGTGCCCAGATCGCCCTGGTAAGTCAGGACGTGGTGCTTTTCAATGACAGCGTCGCCGACAACATCGCCTATGGCCGCGCCGTGCCCCCTTCCCGGGAGGAACTGGAGCGAGTGGCGGAGGCGGCCCATGCCCTGGAGTTCATCCGCGCGTCTGCCACAGGGCTTCGATACCCCGATCGGTGATCGGGGCGTCCTGCTCTCCGGCGGCCAGCGCCAGCGTCTGGCCATCGCCCGGGCCATGCTCAAGGACGCGCCCATCCTGATCCTGGACGAGGCCACTTCGGCCCTGGATACCGAGGCCGAGCGCCACATCCAGGCGGCCCTGCAGGCCCTGATGGTGCGGCGTACCACCCTGGTCATCGCGCACCGCCTGTCCACCATCGAGAACGCTGACCGCATCGTGGTACTGCAGGATGGGCACATTGTCGAGCAAGGCCGCCACGCCGACCTGCTCGCCCTAGGCGGGTACTATGCCCGGCTCCACCGGCTCCAATTTCATGATGGAAATGAATCGGGTTAAAGGTGAAGGGTGAAAGGTGAGGGGGCTTTTCATTGCATCTGCTGGACAGGGAATTCAACCCGTCCGAAACGTTTTCGGCGCTCCTCGTCTCCTCAGCAGTCCAGTTTTTCTGGCAGCATTTAAAGGTCCGCGACGGGGTGAAAGCGCCGTTGCGATTTGGAGCGGAGTGAATACCCGGTCCCGCCCGGAGATTTCACCTGCCAATCTTTAACCTTCACCCTTCACCGTTAACCTGAAAATTGAACCCCACCGCAATCTGGTACGGCCGGAATCCCCTGTCACTGGTGCTGGCGCCCCTGGGCTGGCTTTACTGTAACAGTGGCGCGGCTTCGTCGCCATGGCTATCAGCGCGGCTGGTTCGAGACCCGGCGCCTGCCGAGTCCCGGTGGTCGTCGTGGGCAACCTGACCGTGGGCGGCACCGGCAAGACCCCGTTGGTGCTTAAGCTCGCCGAGTTGGCCCTGGAGCGGGGGTGGCGGCCGGGCGATCATTACCCGCGGCTATGGCGGCGCCGCGAGTCTGTGGCCGCGGGTGGTGGACCCCAGGATGACCCGGCCCAGGTGGGTGACGAGCCCCTGCTGCTCGCCCGGCGGGCGTCTGTGCCCCGTGGTGGCGGGCCCGGATCGGGTGGCGGACGGGGAACTGGCGATCCGGCAGATGCAGCTGCAACCTGCTGCTCTGCGACGACGGTCTCCAGCACTACCGGCTGGCGCGGGACCTGGAGATCGCCGTGGTCGACGGCGAGCGGGGTCTGGGCAATGGCCGCTGCCTGCCGGCCGGACCCCTGCGGGAGCCGCCGGGCCGCTTGAGTACGGTCGACTGGTGATCCACAACGGCGGTCAGGGGGCCGGCTTCCGCTTCCGATTGGTCCCTGGCGAGGCGTACGTCCTCCGCGACCCCACCCGGCGCCGGCCCTTGAGCGCCTGGCGCGGGCAGCGGGTGACCGCGGTGGCCGGCATCGGCAACCCGGACCGCTTCTTTGCCCTGCTGCGGGGCTTCGGTATCCTGGTGACGGGGCGGCCCTATCCGGACCACCATCCGTTCAGCGCGGCGGATGCGGCGGCCTGGCCCCCGGGACCCGTGCTGATGACCGAGAAGGATGGCGTCAAAGTGCGCGCCCTTTGCGAGCCCTGGGCACTGGGTCTGTCCGGTGGAGGCCGCACCGGATCGAGGCCTTTGTCGCCGCGCTGTTTTCCCGGCTTGGGGCGGCACCACGCGCCGCGTCAGCCTGCAACCCCTTCGCCAGCCAGGAGGTATCCAATCCATGACCACCGCCGCCGCTCCTCAACCACGCAGCACCATCGCCGCGTCTGCGCCTCCCTTGGACTTCAAGGTCGTGATCCCGGCCCGATACGGTTCCACCCGGCTCCCCGGGAAGGCGCTACTGCCAATTGCCGGCAAACCCATGATCGCGCACGTGGTGGAGCGCGCTCGGGCGAGCGGCGCCGGGGAGATCGTCGTGGGTACGGACGACCCGCGCATCATGGCCGCCTGTGCCGCCTGCGGGGTCGAGGCCCAGCTCACCGGGGCTGACCATCACAGCGGCTCAGACCGGGTCGCCGAGGTCATTGCGAGTCGCGGGTGGGCGCCGGACACCGTGGTCGTCAACCTCCAGGGTGATGAGCCCGGCATGCCCCCCGCGCTGATTGCCCAGGTGGCCCGCGATCTGATGGGTCAGGACCAGGCCCAGATGGCCACCCTGGCGCACCCCATCGCCGACGGCGAGACCCTGTTCGACCCCCATGTGGTCAAGGTGGTCACCGACGCGGCCGGCTACGCCCTCTACTTCTCCCGGGCACCCCTGCCCTGGCACCGGGATGAGTTCATGGGCAAGCGCGTCCATCTGCCGACCTCAACCACATTCCTGCGCCACATCGGGCTCTACGCCTATCGGGCCGGATTTCTCCAGCGCTATGTGGCCTGGGCGCCGTCCCCCCTGGAGCTTGCAGAGTCCCTGGAGCAGTTGCGGGTGCTGTGGTATGGGGAGCGCATTAAGGTGGGGTTGGCGACAGAGGAGCCCGGCGCGGGCGTGGATACCGCCCAAGATCTGGCGCGGGTGACGGCCCTGCTTGGCGGCTGAGGCCGGTGTCGCTGCCGACGAATGCGAGTACCATCAAGGGGGCTCGGCGCACTGGCGCGGGCGTCTATCACTCCCGGTGTTTATCCATCCCGGTGTTTATCAATCGAAAGAGAACGAGAGAGGAATCATGAACAAGCATCTACTCGGTGCGGGTGTCCTCGTAGCCCTCGCGGTCGGCGCCAACCCGGCCGTGCGCGCGGCCGGGGCCGGCGGCGGGCCCGGGGGCTACCAAGTACCCGATTACTCTGGCCCGGCCTATGGCCAACCCGCCCCAGGCCCGGGCGGCGGTTACCAAGTCCCCGGCTACTCGGGCCCGGCGTACGGCGGTCCCTCGGGGATGCCCCCGCCCCAGGGCTATGGTCCGCCCGGTGCCGGCTACGGCGGCCCGGGGGGCTATGGGGCCGGCGGCTATCCCCAGGGTGGCTATCCCCAGGGTGGGAATCAGGGCGGACCCGGCCCCTACGGCGGCGCTCCCGGTGGCTACGGTTCAGCGCCGCCTGCCGGTGGTCCCCAGGGGGGCTATGGTCCGGGTTACGGTGGCGGGGGGCCGTCCGGATATGGGCCCGGGTATGGTGGTGACCCGGGGGGGGCCGGCTATGGCGCCCCCGGCGTCTACGGACCGGGTTACGGCGAGCCGGGCGGCGGCGCCTTCCCCGGATACAGCGGTGCGCCCTATGGTGGTCGTGATCAAGAGCCCGACCGGGACCGCAACCGCGACGGAGGTGGCGGCAACAGCTTTAACCCGATGAAAATGATGCCGAATCCATCGAAGATGTTTGGCGGCGGCAACAAGGACTGAGGGGCGCGGCCCGGGGCGCTCAGCCCCAGGCCTCCATCCGCCCTGATACCGGCAGGGATTGCCCGAACTCAGGGCTCAGGGACTTGTTCGGCGCCTGCCATTCCCAGGGTTCGGGCTCCGGCAATCCCTGCCGGGTTTAACCCCAGCGGCATGTGGTCAGGCTTGGTCATCCGGGACCGGACCGGCGCAGCACCAGGGCAGATTCCTGCCGGTCCTCAATCGTCGAATGCGTCCCCCGCCGGGGGGACTGTATCCGGACGGGCCGCCAGCCAGGCATCGTAAGCGGTGAGGTCGCCGCGGGCTTGCCGCTCACGAGAATAGGTGCATCCGCCTCTCTGTGGAGGAGCTATTTGAGCTTCTTGTCTTCAAGCTTCGCCTCGGCCATGGCCTCGGGTTCGAGGTCTTCGGCGGAGCGATTCAGGCGTATGAAAACGCCCCAGGCCGCGAGGAGGATGCCTGCGGCGCTCAGAATACTCGCCGCGTATATCAGATGCGCCGAATCTTCGTGTGCGGCTCGGAAGGTTGCAACGAGTCCCTCGACAGCAATTGCAACCACGACGACGACCAGGAACCTGGATAGGAAGCGGCGCACACGCGTGGGTCCACTGATATGGGCGCCGCGGATGACCTCTTCTTCGGCGATCGTCTGTGCGATCTGGAGTGCGACCACCGCGGCGGCCAAGAGCCCCATCGCCTCGATGATCTCCTGTGCCGCCCCGCGGTCCAGGCCACCCACGAAGGCGATCCATGCCATCTTGGTCGAGATAGCGATGAGCATGAGCGCGACGCCAGCGAAGAGAGCCGCCATGCATCCGTGAATGATCGAGAAGGTGAGCATCAGCAGTTTCATTGACGCATCTTTCTACTGGCGGCTGTGGGCTAAAGTTCGAGGAACCAGTGGGGTCAGCCAAATGGTTCCCCCATCCGCTATGACTTCATTCGGCTTGCGCGGTCCTTGATCAAGGTTGCGCCACGCCATAGATGAGTCCGTCGCCCGCCAGTCGGTTCAGGACGGCTTCTTCCGGGCCTGTCCGGCCTTGACCAGTTCGTCGAGGTACTCCTGCCAGAGCGCGGCCTGGTTGGTGCCCAGGTGGTAGAGATAGTCCCAGGAATAGATGCCCGTGTTGTGGCCGTCATCGAAGTGCAGGCAGATGGCGTAGTGGCCCACGGGCTCGATCTTATCGATACCAACGTCCTCCTTGCCCAATTGCAGAGTGCGCTGGCCCGGGCCGTGGCCCTGAACCTCGGCGGAGGGGGAGAAGACCCGCAGGTACTCGCAGGGGAGGCTGAAGTGGGTGCCGTCCTCGAAGGACAGCTCCAGGACGCGGGACTGCTGGTGCAGGTTGAGTTCGGTGGGAGTGGGCATCGTCGTCTCCATTGCCGCGCCCCGGAGGGCGCGGCAAACTAAGGATGTAAAGGTGTTCGTAGGTCGGTTTAGGCGCGTCGCATCGAATCGATTGGTCGGAATCGATGCCTAGCGCGCCGTAAGCCGACATGGGGGCCAAGTGAGTGGTTGGGAACGTCGGATGAGGCTCCGCTAACCCGACCTGCTGAGCCGGCTTGTTCCAAGTCACAGGATGTACCGCGACAGGTCCTCGTCCGCCGCCAGTTGGGACAGGTTCTGGTCCACGTAGGCGCCATTGACGGTGACCGTTACCCGGTCCAATTCTGAGGCGTTGTAGGAAATATCCTCCAGGAGCCGCTCAAGGACCGTGTGCAGGCGTCGGGCGCCGATGTTCTCGGTGCGCTCATTGACCTGCCAGGCGATCTCGGCTAGGCGCCGGATGCCGTCTTCGGTGAACTCCAGCTTGACGCCCTCGGTGTCCAGGAGCGCCTTGTATTGGTCCGTGAGAGAGGCGTCCGGCTCCGTGAGAATGCGCACGAAGTCTTCTGTCGTCAGGGCCTTGAGTTCCACCCGGATGGGCAAGCGGCCTTGCAGTTCGGGGATCAGGTCGGAGGGTCGCGCGAGATGGAAGGCCCCGGAGGCGATGAACAGGATGTGATCGGTCCGCACCGAGCCGTGCTTGGTGGAGACCGTGCTTCCCTCCACCAGGGGCAACAGGTCCCGCTGCACGCCCTCCCGGGAGACATCGGCCCCGGACATGCCCTCGCCGCGGCGGGTTACCTTGTCGATCTCGTCCAGGAAGACGATGCCGTTCTGCTCCACGTTCTCGATGGCCCGCAGCTTGAGTTCTTCCTCGTTGACCCGCTTCGCCGCTTCCTCGTCCCGCAGGAGCTTTCGGGCGTCCCTGATGCGCAGCTTGCGCCGCTTCATCCGGCCCTGACCCAGGTTCTGAAAGAGGCCTTGGAGCTGGCTCGTCATCTCCTCCATGCCGGGCGGGGCCATGATCTCGACCCCCAGGGGCGAGGCGGAGACCTGAACCTCCACCTCACGTTCGTCCAGTTCACCGGCGCGCAGTTTGATCCGGAACTTCTCCCGAGTCGCCGAACTGGCCGTGGTGGCGCGGCTTTCCTCCTCAAATCCGCCGGGCGGCGGCAGCAGGGCGTCCAGGATGCGCTCCTCGGCGGCCCCCTCGGCCAGGTCCGCGAGCTTGGCCATTTCCTGTTCCCGGCACAGCTTCACGCCGATGTCCGCCAGGTCCCGGATGATGGACTCCACATCCCGCCCCACGTAGCCCACCTCCGTGAACTTGGTGGCCTCCACCTTGAGGAAGGGGGCATTGGCGAGCTTGGCCAAGCGCCGGGCGATCTCGGTCTTGCCGACCCCGGTGGGGCCGATCATCAGGATGTTCTTGGGCGTGATCTCGGAGCGCATGGGCTCCCCGATCTGCATCCGTCGCCAGCGGTTGCGCAGGGCGATGGCGACCGCGCGCTTGGCCTCATCCTGGCCGACGATGTGCTTGTCCAGTTCGGCGACGATCTCTTGGGGGGTGATTTCCGACATGGGTGCAAGGTCCGTGGATGGGCCGACTGATGGATCGGCGCGGCGTAACGGCAAAAAATGCGGGTCGAGCGCGGATTCCGCAAGGTCGCCCCGGTTATCCCGGCGCAAGGATTGAAACCTGAAACCAGACCAAGGCCAGGCGGGCGGCCCTGATTCCGGCCTCAGTCCGTCAGGTCGCCGAGTCCAACTCCTCGATCACCAGGTTGTGATTGGTGTAGACACAGATGTCCGCGGCGATGTGCAGGGCCCGCTCGACGATCTCCCGGGCCGAGAGTTCCGTGTTCTCCAGCAGGGCCCGCGCCGCCGCCTGGGCGAAGGCCCCGCCGGAGCCGATGGCCATCAGGTCGTACTCCGGCTCCACGACATCGCCGGTGCCGGAGATCATGAGCGAGGTCTGGGCGTCGGCGATGCAGAGCAGGGCCTCCAGGCGGCGCAGCATGCGGTCCGTGCGCCAGTCCTTCGCAAGCTCCACGGCGGATCGGGTCAGGTGGCCCTGGTGCTTTTCCAGCTTGCCCTCGAAGCGCTCGAATAGGGTGAAGGCGTCCGCCGTGGCCCCGGCGAAGCCCGCCAGCACCCGGTCCTTGTAGAGCCGGCGCACCTTGCGGGCATTGCCCTTCATGACGGTCGAGCCGAGGGACACCTGACCGTCGCCGCCGACGACGACCCGGCCGCCGCGGCGCACGGACAGGATAGTTGTACCGTGGAAGGTCTCCATGGGAGGGGCTCCGGGGTTGTGCTCCGAACGGGTTGGATGGGGCATTCTACGCCAGGGTCATTGGGTGAGTGGCATGTGGCTGATACCCGCCTTGGGTACCCTGGGCGCATCCCGGTGGGCGCGGCGGCAGAGCTGCGCACCAAACGGCCAAAGCCGAACCCGGCGCCCGGTTCGCACTCGCCCTCGTCGCGGCCGCACGCCACTCCTACGGCGCCCCACAGTCCCACGGAGTCCCCATGGCATCGATTCGCCCCTTCGAGAACCACATCCCACAGATCGACCCCAGCGCCTGGGTGGACGAGACCGCAGTGGTCATCGGCGACGTCGCCCTGGGTCCAGGCGCCTCCGTCTGGCCCCAGTGCGTGGTGCGCGGGGATATCCACCGCATTCTGATTGGCGCCGGGACCAATATCCAGGACGGCAGCATCCTGCATGTCTCTCACGACAGCCGCTTCCGGCCCGGCGGGGCTCCACTGATCATCCAGGAGCGGGTCACGGTCGGACACCAGGCGGTCCTGCACGGCTGCGAGATCGGGGAACTTTGCCTGATCGGCATCGGCGCCCGGGTGCTCGACGGGGCAGTGATCGAGCCCCGCACCCTGCTCGGTGCCGGCGCCCTGGTAACCCCGGGTCAGTTGCTCAGCGGCGGCTACCTTTGGGTCGGTACGCCGGCGCGGCGGGTGCGGGTTCTGACCGACCAGGAGTTGGAGTACCTGGAATACTCAGCGGCCCACTACGTCCGCTTGGCCCAGCGTCATCGGGGCGGATGAAGCCGTTGCGCGCACCCTGTAAAGATTTGGCTCGGATGGGCAGAGCGTAGCGATACCGATCTTGCGGCCCTGCCCCTTGCAGATGGGCATCGCTCTCGCTCTGCCCAATCCTACGGAAGTCATTGCTTATTTCTCGAATCATCGGCGCCCTGCCGACGGGTCAATGTCCGCTCGCGGCCCGGCGGAGCATCTCGCTCGCATGGTCGCGGGTGCGCTGGGTGATCTCGGTGCCTCCCAGCATCCGGGCGACCTCCTCCAGGCGGGACGCGTCGGCCAGGGGCTCGATACGGGTGTGGGTGGCGCCGTCCAGGGTCTCCTTGCGCACCCGCAGCTGGTGGTGGGCCTGGGCGGCGACCTGGGGCAGGTGGGTGACGCACAGGACCTGACGGGCGTCGCCCAGGCGGCGCAACAGGCGCCCGACGATCTCCGCGACCCCGCCGCCGATGCCCACGTCCACCTCGTCGAAGACCAGGGTGGGGACGCTGCCAACCTCGGCGGTGGCGACCTGGATGCCCAAGCTGATGCGCGAGAGTTCGCCCCCGGAGGCGACCCGGGCCAGGGGTTGCAGGGGCTGGCCCGGATTGGCGCTGACCAGAAAGGCGATGCGGTCGCACCCGCCGGCCCCGGCGGCCTCCGCGGGCAGCGGCTCCAGATCCACGGCGAAGCGGCCGCCGGCCATGCCGAGTTGTTGCATGGCCTGGGTGACGGTCTCCCCGAGTCGGGCTGGCAGCGGCGGCGCGGGCGGTGCTCAGGCGTGCCGCCTGATCGCTGAAGGCGGCCCAGGCGGCGTCGCGGCGGGCGCGCAGTTCCTCCAGGCTGAGGTCCGCGTCTTCCAGGGATTTCAATTCCGTCCGCCGGCTGTCGAGCAGTTCCGGCAGCGCGGCGGGAAATACCCGATATTTGCGGGCCAGGTCATGGACCTGGGCAAGGCGCGTCTCCACCGCGTCCAGGGCGGCCGGGTCCAGGTCCAGGCCGTCGAGATAGTGTCGCAGGGCCGCGGCGGCCTCGCGGGCATGGATGGCGGCGGTCTCCAGGAGCTCCCCGGCCGTCGCGAGCCCCGGGTCGAGCACGGCCAGGTCGGCGATCTCGGCGAGTTGCCGTTCGCAACTCATCCTCAAGGGCCGGCTCGGCGTCTGCCAGCCGCTGCAGCAGTCGTGACGCTGCCTCCTGGAGACGACCCAGGTTGCTCAGGCGGCGCTGCTCCTGGTCCAGGGTAGGAAGTTCGTCTGGCTTCAAGTCCAGGGCCGCCAATTCCTCTACCTGGAAGCGCAGCAGGTCCAGGCGCTGGGTGCGCTCGTCCCCGGCGGTCTCGAGCTCGGTCAGCCGGCGGTCGAGGGTTCGGTAGTCCCGAAATGCGGCGGCCACCGCGGTGGCCAGGTCCAGGTGCTCCCCATAGGCGTCCAGCAGGGCACGCTGATCATTGGCCCTCAGCAGGGATTGGTGGGCGTGCTGGCCGTGGATGTCCACCAGCAGATCGCCCAGGTCCTTGAGCTGGGTCCCGCTGGCCGGTCGGCCGTTGACGAAGGCGCGGGAGCGGCCGGCGCGCGCGATGAGCCGGCGCAGGATGCACTCCCCGCCGTCCTCCAGGGCCTGGTCGGCGAGCCAGGCGCGGGCGGCCGGGCAGTGGGTCAGGTCGAAGCTGGCGATCACCTCGGCGCGCTCCTGTCCGGCGCGAATCACGCTGGCGTCGGCCTTGTCCCCCAGGGCCAGGCCCAGCGCATCGATCAGGATGGATTTACCGGCACCGGTCTCGCCCGTCAGGGCAGTGAGCCCGCGGGCGCAGTCGAGTTCCAGGCGGCTGACGATGGCCAGGTCCTGGATGAGGATGTGGGTCAGCATGGCACTGCGACCTGGGAGTGACCGCCCCAACCCAGCTTGGCACGGAGGATCTGGTAGTGGTCGTGCCCCTTGGGGTGGAGCAGGCAGGCGTGATCCGGGTGACGGGTGATGCGGACCGCCGATCTTGGCGGTAGAGGGACCTCGGTCTGGCCGTCGCAGGTCATTTGGGCCTGGCCCTGGGCATGGCCGCAGACCCGGATCTCGATGCACCGGTTGCCCGGCACCACCAGGGGGCGGTTGCTGAGGTCATGGGGGCAGATGGGCACCAGCAGGATGGCGTCCAGGGCCGGGTCCATGAGGGGACCACCCCCGGACAGGGCATAGGCCGTCGAGCCGGTGGGGGTGGAGACGATCAGCCCATCTGAGCGCTGGGCGTTGACGAAGACCCCGTCGATGTAGGTCTCGAACTCAATCATGCGCGCCGTGTTCCACTTGTGGATCACCACGTCGTTCAGGGCCGCGTAGGCGCGCCCCTCGGTGGGGTCGCCGATGAGCGCGGCCGACAGCAAGCGCCCGGGCGTCGGCCTCGTACTCGCCGTCCAGGATGGCGTCCAGGGTGGTCTCGATATCTTCCGGCAAGACGTCCGACCAGGAAACCCAGCCGCCCCAGGTTGATGCCCACCAGGGGCACCCGGCTGCCGGCCAGGGCGCGGGCGGCGTGTAGCAGGGTCCCGTCGCCCCCGACCGACCACCACCAGGTCGCAACGTGCACCCAGCACCGTGACCGGCAGACCATCCTCGGGATTGAGACCAAGCAGACGGGCGGCTTCGGGATCCGGCAGGACCTGGCAGGCCCGTCCGCGCAGGTAATCGCACAGCCGGCGCAGGGTGGCTTCGACCTCCAGGGCGTCGCTGTGCTTGCCGATGATGCCGACGGTACGGAAGTGCGGCATGGGTTCCCTATCTGGGTGCCTGTGGGGGAGCAGCACGGGGTTGAGTCGGCGCGGCACAGGGCCAGAGGCGACCGTGGAACGTTAGCATGGGGCGCCCGACCCGCCAATAGCCGCGGCTTGCGCGCGATCCTTGACAGTCCGGCGGGGAATACCTAGATTGGCGACTGTTAGCACTCTGCGCGATGGAGTGCTAACGGTCGGATCGGTCGGCGCAGGCGGTAGCCTCAGACACCAGGCGGATTTCCAGTGGTATCCCAGTCTCGACACGGTGAGTCCCAGGTCAGCGAACGGGCCATGCACTTTCTCAAGGTGCTGGTTGAACGCTATATCAGGGACGGACAGCCCGTGGGTTCCCGGACCCTGTCCAAGGACACCGGACTGGAACTGAGCCCGGCCACGATCCGCAATGTGATGGCGGACCTGGAGGATCTGGGCCTGGTGTGCTCGCCTCCATACCTCCGCCGGGCGGGTGCCGACGGTGGCAGGTTACCGGTTCTTCGTCGACTCCCTGCTGACGGTGCATCAGCCGTCGGCGGAGACCTCGAGACTGCGGCGGCGCTTTGCCGGCGCGACGGATGCGAACTCTCTGGTGGAGTCGACGTCGCGTCTGCTCTCCGGGGTCACCCACCTGGCCGGGGTGGTGATGTTGCCGCGTCATGAGCGCAACGCCTTTCGCCAGATCGAGTTGCTGCCCCTGACCGGCGCGCGGGTGCTGGCGATTCTGATCACCAGCGAGGGTGAGGTCCACAACCGGATCATCACCACCGATGAGCAGCTACGCCCCCTCCCAGTTGGAGGAGGCGTCGAACTATCTGAACCGGGTGTTCACGGGCCAGGACATCAAGGAGGTGCGCAATCGCTTGCTGGAGGACATGAAGCACACGCACCAGAACATGGATGCGCTCATGATGCGCGCCGTGACTCTGGCCCAGGAGGTGGTGGAGGCGGCTGAGCGGGGATGATCTGCGTGATGCGGGTCAGACGAATCTAATGGAGTTTTCCGAGCTCGTCGAGCATGGACCGGCTCAAGCAGTTGTTCGACGCCTTCGACCAAAAGCGCGAGATCCTGCACATCCTCGACCGCTGCATCGAGGCCGACGGGGTACAGATTTTCGTCGGCGACGAGTCCGGCTATGACCTGCTCGACGATTGCAGCCTGGTCACGACGCGCCTACCGGGTCGACGACCAGGTGGTCGGGGTGCTCGGCGTGATTGGCCCGACCCGCATGAATTACCAGCGGGTCATCCCGATCGTGGACGTCACCGCGCGGCTGCTCGCCGCGGCCCTGCGGCAATGGCGACGCGAATTCTCAGACGCGGCCAAGCCCTGGACACCGGCAGTGCGGTGCAGCGGCCGGGCCGCCGGCAGTGACGGAGCTCGACATGACAACAGAGAGCACGGAAAACCAAACCAATGACGCGGGCGCGGGGTCGCCGGATCCCGGTCGCCCAGGCGAGTCGGGGAGCCCGAGGCCATCGAGCAGCGGGCCCCGACCCTGGACGAATTGAGCACCGAGCTGGCGGCGGCCCAGGCCAAGGCGGACGATCACTGGGATCAACTGCTGCGTTCCCGGGCCGAAATGGAGAATTTGCGGAGGCGCCAGGCCGCGAGCTGGAGAAGGCCCACAAGTACGCCCTCGACAGCTTCGTCGAGAACTGCTGCAGGTCCACGACAGCCTGGAACTGGCCATAGACGCCGCTCAGGAGAGGGTCGCGGACCTGGCGAAGTTGCGGGAGGGCACGGACCTCACCCTCAAGCAGCTGGGGGACGTCATGACCCGCTTTGGCGTCGAGCGTCTCGAACCCCAGGGCGAGCCCTTCAATCCGGAGTATCACCAGGCCATCACCATCCAGCCCCGGCCCGACCTGGCGCCCAACACGGTCACGACCGTGATCCAGAAGGGCTATATGCTCAATGGCCGCCTGGTCCGTCCCGCCATGGTCATCGTCTCAGCGCGGCGTGAGGAGACGCGATTGGCCCCGCCGGGCAGGACCAAGTACCGCCAGCAACCGGCTTGAACGGCACCCCGTATCCCCCCAACTGACGCGGCAATTCGGGGCCGGCGCGCCATCGACAGTCGCAAGATAAAGAGTATTCGGAGAAAATCACATGGGAAAAATCATCGGCATCGACCTGGGCACCACGAACTCCTGTGTCGCCATCATGGAAGGTGATAAGGTCAAGGTCATCGAGAACTCGGAGGGCGATCGCACCACGCCCTCCGTCGTCGCCTTCACCAGCGACGGCGAGGTGCTGGTCGGCCAGTCCGCCAAGCGCCAGGCGGTCACCAATCCCCAGAACACCCTGTTCGCCATCAAGCGTCTGATCGGCCGCCGCTTCGAGGACGGCCGTGGTCAAGGACAAGGACATGGTGCCCTACAAGATCGTCCGCGCCGACAATGGCGACGCCTGGATCGAGGTGCATGGCAAGAAGATGGCCCCGCCCGAGATCTCGGCCAAGATCCTGCAGAAGATGAAGAAGACGGCGGAGGACTACCTGGGTGAGGCGGTACGCGAGGCCGTCATCACGGTGCCCGCCTACTTCAACGACTCCCAGCGTCAGGCCACCAAGGATGCCGGCCGCATCGCCGGCCTCGACGTCAAGCGCATCATCAACGAGCCCACCGCCGCCTCCCTCGCCTACGGCATGGACAAGAAGCGGGGCGACCAGAAGATCGCCGTCTATGACCTGGGCGGCGGCACCTTCGACATCTCCATCATCGAGATCGCCGAGATCGAGGGCGAGCATCAGTTCGAGGTGCTGTCCACCAACGGGGATACCTTCCTGGGTGGCGAGGACTTCGACATGCGCATCATCGACCACCTGGTGGAGAGTTCAAGAAGGAGCAGGGCATGGACCTGCGCAAGGACCCGCTGGCCCTGCAGCGCCTCAAGGAGTCCGCCGAGAAGGCCAAGATCGAGCTCAGCACCAGCCAGCAGACGGACCTCAATCTGCCCTACATCACGGCCGACCAGACCGGGCCCAAGCACCTCAACGTCAAGCTGACGCGGTCCAAGCTCGAATCCCTGGTGGAGGACCTGGTGGACCGCACCATCGAGCCCTGCCGCATGGCCCTCAAGGACGCCGGCTTGAGCGCCGGGCAGATCAACGAGGTGATTCTGGTCGGTGGACAGACCCGCATGCCCAAGGTCCAGGCCAAGGTCGAGGAGTTCTTCGGCAAGGCCCCGCGCAAGGACGTCAACCCGGACGAGGCGGTGGCCGTCGGCGCCGCCATCCAGGGCGGCGTTCTCGGCGGTCAGGTCAAGGACGTGCTGCTCCTGGACGTCACGCCCCTGTCCCTGGGCATCGAGACCCTGGGCGGGGTCATGACCAAGCTGATCGAGAAGAACACCACCATCCCGACCTCGGCCCAGCAGGTCTTCTCCACCGCCGACGACAACCAGACCGCGGTCACGGTCCATGTCCTCCAGGGCGAGCGTGAGCGGGCCGTCGGACAACAAGTCCCTGGGGCGCTTCGATCTCAGCGACATCCCGCTGGCCCCGCGCGGCGTGCCCCAGGTCGAGGTCAAGTTCGACATCGACGCCAACGGCATCCTCAACGTCTCCGCCAAGGACAAGGCGACCGGCAAGCAGCAGTCCATCATCATCAAGGCCTCCTCGGGTCTGTCGGATGCCGAGATGCCAAGATGGTCAAGGACGCCGAGGCCCATGCCGAGGAGGACCGCCGCTTCCATGAACTGGTCACTGCGCGCAATCAGGCCGACAGCATGATCCACGCCACCCGCAAGTCCATGGAGCAACTGGGCGACAAGATGGAGGCGGGCGAGAAGTCCGCGCATCGAGTCCGCCATCAAGGACCTGGAAGAGGCCATGAAGGGCGAGGACAAGGACCGCATCGAGTCCCAGACCAAGGCCTTGGGCGAGGCCTCCGCCAAGATGGCCGAGCGGCTCTATGCCCAGAGGGGCCCAACCGGGCGGTCCCGCCGGCGCCGAGGGCGGGCCGGGCGTGGTCATGAGCCTGGCCACGGGTCCAGCGGAGGCGCGGCCAAGACGACGTCGTCGATGCCGAGTTCGAGGAAGTCAAGGACGACAAGAAGTAATCGAGCCAGCGCCATCAGCGATCAGCCGTCATGCAATCGGACCCGGCCCCCAGGCCGGCGCCTGGCGGACCCGAAGGGTTCGCCGCTGCCGGCTGAACGCTGAGCGCTGACAGCTGATAGCCAATACCATGTCCAAACGCGATTATTACGAGGTCCTGGGGGTGGCGCGCAACGCCAGCGAGGCCGACATCAAGAAGGCCTACCGGCGGCTCGCCATGAAGTACCACCCGGACCGCAATCCCGGCGAGGCGGCGACCGAGGCCAAGTTCAAGGAGGCCAAGCTGGCCTACGAGATTCTCACGGACCCCAAGAAACGCACCGCCTACGACCAGTTCGGCCACGCCGGGGTCGAGGCGGGCGGCGGTTTCGGCGGCCCCGGAGACTTTCCGGGGGCGGGTTTCCAGGACATCTTCGGCGATGTCTTCGGCGACATCTTCGGCGGCCGCGGCGGCGGCCGCGCGGGCGCGGGTGCCGACCTGCGTTATGACCTCAGCCTCACTCTCGAGGACGCGGTCGCGGGCAAGGAGGTCAAGATCCGCATCCCCACCCTGGTGGAGTGCCAGTTCTGCGGCGGCACCGGCGCCAAGCCCGGGACCAAGCCCAAGACCTGCCCCACCTGTAACGGCATCGGCCAGGTGCGGATGCAGCAGGGCTTCTTCTCCATCCAGCAGGCCTGCCCCCAGTGCCGGGGCAAGGGCCAGATCATCGAGGAGCCCTGTCCCCACTGCCGCGGCCGGGGCCGGGTGCAGGAGGAGAAGACCCTCTCGGTCAAGGTGCCCGCCGGGCGTCGATACCGGCGATCGCATTCGCCTGGCGGGCGAGGGCGAGCGCGGCGAGCACGGCGGACCGCCGGGCGACCTCTATGTCCAGGTCCAGGTCCAGGACCATCCCATCTTCACCCGCGAGGACAGTCATCTCTACTGCGAGGTCCCCATCGGCTTCGTCGTCGCCGCCCTGGGCGGCGAGATGGAGGTCCCGACCCTGGACGGCAAGGTCAGCCTCAGGATTCCCGCCGGCACCCAGACCGGCAAGATGTTCCGTATCCGCGGCAAGGGCGTGAAGCCGGTGCGCGAGAGCGTCATCGGCGATCTCATCTGCCGGGTCCGTGTCGAGACCCCGGTCAATCTCACCGAGCGCCAGAAGGAACTGTTGCGGGAGTTCGACGAGAGCGTCCAGGAGGGCGGTTCCCGGCACAACCCCCAGTCGTCGACCTGGCTGGATGGGGTCAAGAGCTTCTTCGAGAAGATGGGCTTCTGACATCGTTTTTTCGCTTGGGGCGAAAAAGTGATCTTGTTTAATCCCGTTTTATTCTGGCTCCCACTCGCCAGAGATTTATCAGTATCGTCGGAGGGAAATTGCGAACTGCAAGTGCTGCAATCTGTAGATTAATTGAACCAGATCCCTCTTGCCTTTCTCCCGGACGCTTTTGGAAGGACGGTGTGACTGAAGACGTAATGGCGCTGGACGCCGACCCTTTGCTGAACCTGGTCGCATCGATGCACCCCGCCGGTGCACCGGCTTAGACCCACGCGGCCTCTGCCGCAGCGTCCAGGTCTTCCACCGGTCCAGGCCGGCCGAACAGGAAACCCTGGAATCCCTCACAGCCAAGATCGGCGAGGAAGGCCTGTTGGTCCCGCGTCTCCACCCCTTCCGCAATCACCGTGAGGCCCAGGCTCTTTGCCAGGGCCAGAATGGCCCGGGCGATGGCGGCATCGTCCGGGTTGCTGAGTAGGTCCCACACAAAGGACCGGTCGATCTTGACCTGGTCCCATGGCAGACGCCGAAGCCCGGCCAGGGCGGAAATGCTGGTGCCCAGGTCGCCCAGGGCCAGGCCCAGGCCCCGAGCCTTGAGCGCGGCGACCTTGGCTGCGGTGTCCGGTCCAGGGTCTGCCAGCAGGCGTTCGCAGAGTTCCAGCCGGAGTCGGCGTGGATCGGCACCGGCCGCCCTCAGGGCGGCCAGGACCTGGGCCACAAAGTCCGGGTGACGGAACTGGCGGACACTGATGTTGACCGCCAAGGTGAGTTGGGCGGTCTCGGGGTGGCGCGCCCAGACGGCGAGCTGATAACAGGCGGTCTCCAACACCCAGCGCCCCAGGGGCAGGATCAGCCCGGTCTCCTCGGCCAGGGGGATAAACTGGGCGGGCGCCAGCAAGCCGCGGCAGGGGTGCTGCCAGCGCACCAGCGCCTCGGCACCGATCAGGCGTCCCGCCCCGTCCACCTGGGGCTGGTAGTAGAGCAGGATCTGACCGGCCGCCAAGCCCTCGCGCAAGTCAGCCGCCATGGCGGCGCGCTCCGTCACGGCGGCCTGCAGGGCCGGGTCGAAGAAGCGCAAGGCGTTCCGGCCCGCAGCCTTGGCCTGATACATCGCCTGATCCGCGCGCTTGAACAGTTCCTCCGGATCTGCGCCCGCCGGGGTGAACAGGGCAATACCGATGCTCGTGGTACAAGGTGCGCCTGCCCGGCGACCCGGTAGGGCTGGTTGAGGGCGGCGAGGACCTTGTCCCCGACGGCGCGCGCCTGCACCGCCGCCTCCTCGGCCTGAGTGCTGAGGTCCTCAAGCAGGATGGTGAATTCGTCACCCCCCAGGCGCGCGACGCTGTCGCTCTTGCGCGCGCTGTTGGTCAGGCGCTCGGCCACCTGTCTCAGCACCTCATCGCCCGCGGCGTGGCCGTGGGTGTCATTGATGGTCTGAAGTCGTCCAGATCGATGAACAACAGCGCCCCCAACCTGCCGCTCCGCGCGGCGGCCACCTGGGCGCGGGTCAGTCGGTCCAGCAGAAGCCGGCGGTTGGCCAGTCCGGTCAGGGGGTCGTACAAGGCCAGCCGCTTGATCTCCGCCTCTGCCTGTTTCGACGCGGTGATGTCGGTCACCATGGCCAGGGCCTGCCTTATCTGTCCGTCGCGCCCCACAGAGGTGTCGTGACCAGGAGCGTCCAGAGACCGGTCCCGTCGGCCCTGACGAACCGGAACTCGTGCTGCGCGGCGATGCCCGCGGCAGACTCAGCCAGGTTCAACTCGGCGAGGCGGCGCCCCTCCCCATCCATGAAGTCAAAGAATGGTCGGCCGACGAGGTCCTGGTGGGTGCACCCGAGCATCTCAGCCATCCTGACATTCGCGAAGGTGGTCACTCCCTGCATGTCGATGACCCAGATCCCTTCGTTGGCCATCTCGACGATCTGGCGGTAACGGGTCTCGCTTGCGGCCAGTGCCTGCTGCGCCTCCATGCGGGCCGTAATGTCCTGGACGGCGCCGACCCTGTGCCCGCCCGGTGCGTTCCCATCGCATCGCGCTTCCGTGCGGACCCGCACCCAGCGGTAAGCCCCGCCCGAGTCACCACACCAATGCGTGTTCTCGGAAAGGCGGAACTGCACCTCTTCCTGCACGCCCGTGAATGCGGCACGCCAGGCGCGGGCGACGGCATGGCGGTCCGGTCTGGGTACGCGTCTCAGGAAGGCCCGTAGGTTGAGTGCCGCGCCCCCCGCAAGGCCCAGGATGCGGCGCGCCTCCAACGACCAGCACAGGCCGCCAGTCTGGGGGTGAAAGACCCAACAGCCCACCTGGGCGAGCGCCTGGGCCCGCTCAAGGTCCTCCGTGCTCGGGCGCGGTTCCGCCTCGCGGCGAGCGGCCAAGTGCGCGGACCGACGGCGCTGGGTCTGGGTCGCCAGGAGCAATTTCGCGCGATAGCCCAGGAACACGCTAAACCCCAGACCCAACGAGACCGCGAGTGCCAATCGGAGGCCATCTCCCCAACCTGCTGGGGTCAAGTTCAGGGTTCGGGTCCCGCTGGGGACCGCCAGGGGGTGGTCAACCGGCGCGATTTGGTCGTTCGGTACCAGGTCGACGGGGCTGGCGAGCGCCAGCGTGCCGGCGGCGATCATGAAGACGGTGCCGGCGGCGACCAGGGCGCTGGCGTGGGGACGGCGATCGGAGTGCGTCATGATGATTATCCTGGCGGTGTTTTCGACCCCTCGGACTAGCGGGGGGCGCAACGCCCCGAGAGGACGGCCACCAGCTTTGGAGCGACGTTCCCCTATTGGGGTATCCGAACTGGGAACTGGCAGCAGCGCCGGACCCATGGTCGGAGACGCCAGGCAGGCGGGGTAAAGTTCTCAAGCATTGCCTAGCACCCAACTCGATCCATGGAAGACCGCCAAGTCATTTGGCGATCAGTCGCATCAAAGGCTCCCAATGCCTCCGACTATTCGAGCCCCATCGCAGATTCAATATTAGTCACCCTAAACAAAGTTTGCGGCAGGTTCTGACCAATGAGCTGCGCCGCTCGTCGGTTGAGATTCGCGATTTCCTTCCGACGCCCTGCCAGATCGGCGAGTCGTTCACCGTCGTGGTCCCGACAGGGCGCCGCGGACATTTTTGACATGCTCGCCGTTGCTTCCCAGATTCAATGCCGCTTCACGCGTGCCGGATACCAGGAACCTTGAGGTTTCGCGGTATTAACGAGTTTCCGTCTTGGCCAGGGGTGACTGCTCGCGCCCGGCCGAGCGATCCCCGGTCCCCGCCATCCGGGTCGATGACCCGGCCAAGCCCTCTGCGTCGCCCCTGGTATTGACGTTGAGGAAGCAGTCGGGACGGTCGCTGAAGTCTGCCAGGGCGATCCGATGGCGGGCGTACCAGAGGGCGACCTTGCGCTCACCGCTGCCCAGAAAGGTTTCCAGGTCGGCGGCCAGCGCCACCGGTATCAGGGCATGCACCGGCTGCATGTGCTGTCCGTTCGTGGCGACCGCCAGGACTCCGTTCTGATGACGAAGAGCCTGAGCGAGCCGCAAGACCAGATCGGGGGCGGGGTAGGGACCGTCGCAAGGCAGCGTGACAATCCACTCGGTCCGGGCCGCCTGCATGGCGCTGCGAACGCCGGCCAGGGGTCCCAGAAAACCGTGATCCAGATCGGCGACCACCGGCAGACCGTAATTGGCATAACGTTCGTGGTTGCGATTCGCGTTGATCAGAAGTGCACCGACCTGCGGGGCCAGGGCCGCGATGACCCATTCCACCAAGGGTCGACCGGCAAAGGGCATCAGGCCCTTGTCCAGCCCGCCCAGGCGGCGGGCCTGGCCGCCGGCCAGTATGACCCCGGTGATGGCGGCGATGGGCGGGGGAGGTGACTTCATCGTAGGGTCCGAACGGTGGGCGGTCGAAGGTCGGTTTCAGTGGGGAGACCGAGCTCGCTGCTGGCGGTTCCTCAGGGGTAGTCGAGTAGTTCCAGCACGGGTTGGTAGACCAGAGGGCCTAACGCCCCAGTCTGCCGGTTACAGGGACGAAGCGCACCGGCAGCAGGTCCTGACCCCTGATCGCGCCAGATGCGTCCTTCTCATAAACGGCGAGTTGTTGGAGTTCATCGGGTCCGCCTAGCGGAATCACCAGCCGGCCGCCCGGCTTGAGCTGTGCCAGCAAAAGTTCCGGCAGGCGCGGGGCGGCGGCGGTGACAATGATGCCGTCGAAGGGCGCCGCCTCCGGCCAGCCGCCCCAGCCATCCCCGGCGCGGACCTGCACTTGGTCATAACCCAGCGAGGCCAGGGTCCGGTGTGCCTGATCCGCCAATTCGGGGACGATCTCGATCGTGTAGACCGCCAGCCCCATGGCGGCCAGCACTGCGGCCTGGTAGCCGGAGCCGGTTCCGAGCTCCAGGACCCGATCCCCGGCTGTGACCCCGAGCAGTTGGCTCATGATGGCAACGATGTAGGGCTGGGAAATGGTCTGGCCGCGGCCGATGGGTAGGGGATAATCCAGATACGCCAGTTCTCTTTGCTCCGGCGGGACGAAGGAGTGTCGCGGGACCTCGGCCAGGGCGGCGCGCACCGCCGGCGTGAGTTGATCGAATCCGAGGGCGCGGGCGGTGAAGCGCACCTCCGCCTCCACCTCGGCGAGCAGGGTCTCGCGGCAGGCTCGGGTATTCATGAGACTTGACCACTCAAGATCGCAGGTGATTCGGGTCTAAACTCGATGAAATTGTAGGTCGCGTTCGGCGTGTCGCACAGAATCTGTCTGATGGCACTGCGACCGATTGCGCCCTGACCCGACATCAAGCGGTACTAACCAAACCTGGGATATCCCTTTGTATGCCTGACCATTCGCTACCACGCCGCTTCTCAATTGGGGACGCCGGCGCCCGGTTTCCATCCGTCCCCTGGGGCCTCTTGTGTGGGGTATTCGGATGACGTATCGCTGCCTGTCGACTCCTGCATGGTTGACCCTGGCGCTCCTGTTTTGGCTCCCGCTCGCCGCCGCCTCCGACACTGCGCCCGCCCCGGCGCCCCAATGGCTGACGACGGATCCGGCAGGCCAGGTGCGGGTGCCGCTCTATTTCTTCTGGTCCAAGAATTGTCCCCATTGCCGGGAGGCCCTGCCCTTCGTCGCCCGGTTGCGGGCCGAGCAGCCCTGGCTGGAGGTGCAGGAATTCGAACTCACCAGTAACCGGGAGCATGTCCAGCGCTATCTGGAGATGGCCCAGGGACTGGGGGAGGAGGCGCGGGCAGTGCCGGCCTTCTTCGTCTGCGGCCAACTGCTCACGGGTTATGACAGTGAGGCGGGCATGGGGGCGCGCGTGCTGGGTCTGGCCCGCTTTTGTCGGCAGGCGGGGCAGGGCGGGTCCCCGGGCGCGGCTGGCCCCGTTCATGACGCGACTGCGGTGGCCCACCAGGGGTCTGCGACCATCGAGCTGCCGTTCTTCGGACCCCTGGAGGCCGGCTCCCTGTCGCTGCCGTTCTTCACCCTGGTGCTCGCCGGCCTGGATGCCTTCAACCCCTGCGCCTTCTTTGTCCTGCTATTCCTGTTGAGCCTCATGGTCCATGTCCGGGGCCGCGGGCGCATGCTGCTGGTCGGGGGGACCTTCGTCCTGTTCTCCGGGCTCGTCTACTTCTTATTCATGGCCGCCTGGCTCAATCTTTTTCTGGTGGTGGGCGGGACGCCGGTCGTCACCGCCGTGGCCGGAGTCGTCGCCTTACTCATCGGGGCACTGAACATCAAGGATTATTTCTGGTTCAAACAGGGTCCCAGTCTGTCGATCCCGGAGCGGGCCAAGCCCGGGCTCTTCAAGCGGATGCGCGCCCTGGTGAGCGCGGATCGCCTGGGGGCCATGCTCCTCGGCACCGTGCTGCTGGCGCTCGCCGCCAACAGCTACGAGCTCCTTTGCACGGCCGGCTTCCCCATGGTCTTCACCCGGGTCCTGACCCTGCACGAGCTGA
>CAVTDM010000030.1:0-44566 GCA_963733415.1 uncultured Gammaproteobacteria bacterium
CTACGCATCGCTGCGGTGAGCATCGGCAGCGACAGCGCCGGCACGTAGTCCTCGCCGATGCGCAGCTGCAGCCCGTCCGCCGACTCGCGCAGCATCTCCGGCTCGACGTTGAACACCGACTCGATCGGTCCCTGCGACAGCGCGAACACCTGCGTGCCGGCGCGCAGCAGGAGCACCTGGTCGATCATCGCCGCGAGCGGCAGGCGGATCGTGAACGACGCGCCGCGCCCGTCCTGCGAGTCGACGCTGACCGTGCCGCGCAGCTGCTCGACCTCGCCCATGACGACGTCCATGCCGATGCCGCGGCCGGCGAGATCGGTCACCCGGCTCTGCGTCGAGAAGCCGGGGCGGAAGATCAGCTTGGCGAGCTCGTCGCGCGCCACCGTCTCGCTCGGCGCGACGCAGGCCGAGGCGCTCGCCTTGGCGCGGATCGCCGTGAAGTCGAGACCGCGACCGTCGTCGCGCACCGTGACCTCGACGCTGCCGTGGCGCTGCACCGCGCGCAGCTCGATCTGCCCGACCTCCGCCTTGCCGCGCGCGCGGCGCTCCTCGACCGGCTCGAGGCCGTGCGAGACCGAGTTGCGCACGAGGTGCAGCAGCGGCCCGTAGAGCGCCTCGATGATCGCGCGGTCGACCTGGACTTCGCCGCCGACGCACTTCAGGTCGACCTGCTTGCCGGTCTGCCGCGCGGCGTCGCGGATCGGGCGCTGCAGGCGGCGCAGCAGGGTGTCGATCGACAGCAGGCGCATGCCGGTGATCGTGCGCTGCAGGCTCGACGTGACCTTCGAGACCTGGCGGCTCTCCTCGGCGATCGCGTCGATCATGCCGCCGAGCTGCTCGACGATCTCGCCCGCGTCGGCCGCGAGCTCGACCAGCGTGCGCGTCAGCACGTTGAAGTCGTCGTACTTGTCGAACTCGAGCTCGCTGAACTCGAACGTGTCCTCGGCGGCGGGCGCCGGCGCGTCGGCCTGCTGCTGCGCGGGGTTGAACTCGAAGCCGCGGAATCCCTCGACCGCCTCGTGGATCTGCAGCTTGCCGAGCCGGAGCTTGTCCTTCAGCTCGTAGATCGCGCTCATCGAGTCCTCGATGCGCGTCCGGCTGACCACGAGCTCGCTCACGCGGTTCATCAGCAGGTCGAGGCGGCTCGCGTGCACGCGCACGATCGCCGAGTCGAGGTCGGCGTGCGGTGCCGGCGTGGCGCCGTCGGCCGACGCCGCGACCTGCGCGGCCTCGACGTGCGTCGCGGCACGCCGGGCCGCTCGCCGCGGCAGGGGCGGTCGCGCCCGGATCGCCGAGCACCTCCGCGACGCGCGTTTCGACGTCGGTGCAGGATGTGGTGCTCGTGCGGCGTGCCACGGACCTGCGCGAGCAGTCCGGCGACCGAGTCGACGAGCTCGAGCAGCAGCTCGATGAGCTTCTCGGGATTGCGCTCGACGGGGCTCTCGATGACGGTCTCGAGCAGCGTCTCGCCGGCGTGCAGCTGCTCGGCGATGCGCGTCAAGCCGACCGCGGCCGCGGCACCCTTCAGCGTGTGGAAGTGGCGGAACAGCGCGCGCAGCTGCGTGCGGTCGCGCGGGTTGCGCTCGAGATAGAGGAGGGCGGTCTCCGAGGCGCTCAGCGCCGCGTCGGCGTCGAGCGTGAAGGCCTCCATCATCTCGGGCTCGATCTGCGGCGGCGCGTCCGGTCGTCGCCGGCATCTGCGTCGTGGCGGAGTCGTCCATCGCGAACGCCGCGCCGTCGTCGTCGCAAGGACGGCGGCGCCGGGGCGTCGTCGTCGGCGAGGAACGCGTGCGCGGTGGCGGCGGCGAGCTCGAGCTGCACCATCGGCGGCTCGAGGCCGGCCGACAGGAACACGGTCTCGATCGGACCGCTCAGGCCCTCGATGAACTCGGGCGGCAGCGGCAGCGTCGCCTCGTCGGCGTAGCGGTCGAACTCGTCCTGCAGCGTCTTGCCGACGTCGCGCAGGTCGTTGCGTCCGACCGTCGCGGCACTGCCCTTGACGGTGTGGAAGATGCGGCTCAGATCCGCGCACAGGTTCGCCTGCTGCGCGGGATCGGCGAGCCCGCCGAGCATCTCGGGAACCGCGCCGAGCAGCTCGCGCAGCTCCTGCTGGAACGTCTCGGCGAGGAACGCCGCGAGCTCGGGATCGAACGTCTCGCTCGCATCGTCGTCCGTGTCGTCGTCGCTCGCGAGCTGCTCGCCGGAGTCGAGCGCCTCGTCGAGCGATCCGTCGAGCGACTCCTCGTCCGCGAGCGGCGGCGCGAACGCTTCCGTGCTCGGCTCGGGCTCGTCGCCGACCTCCTCCTCGAAGTCCGGCATCGACCGTGCCGTCGAGTTTCTCGATCAGCAAGTGCAGGAAGTCATGGCCGCGGCCGCTGCCCTTGACCATGGCCGCAGCGCTGGGTGTCGTCGGGTTTGCGACGCCGAAGACAATGTGGTCCGCAGTGGTGGTCCACCAGGCTTCCGCGGCGCCAAGGTCAGCGGCGGCGTAGTATTTGAACAGGTTGGTGAAGGCCTCGGTCAGTAGGATGGTGAGAAAGGACCCGGTGGTTCCATAAGGGGCAAAGCGGATGGAGGAGCCCCCAAAGCCCTCGACCCGTAACGGGAAAAAGCGCTCCCCGATCCAGTCGCAGAGGTCCGGGAGGTCGGCCTGGGGTAGGCGCTCCATGAGGGATGACTCCCAGTCGGTGCGCAATTGTTCGGCCAGGTCACCATGCCGCGCGTGCCAGTCCCGCAGGCGAGTCGTTGCCGGCACCAGCCCCTGCCGGCGGGCAAAGGCGAGGAAGTGTTGCTGGATACGTTCGCTGCCGCGCAGGGACAAGAGCTGCCCGAGGGCAAGCCCCAGGGAACGGACCAGGATCAGCTCCGGACTCGCGTTGCCGTCCCGATCCTCTTGCAGCTTACGGCGCAGCAGGGCGGTATCCGTGGATATCAGGCTGAAGATATCGAGCAGGCCGCGCATGGTGTTGACGGCCTCACGATAGACCCAGGGGCTGTTCTCATGGTCGATGTTGTAGATGATACGGTCCAATGACCCGCGAAACTTGTGGGCCACCAGGGCCATCACGTCTTCCTGTTCCCGATTTTTGACCCGCAGCATTTCGGCGTCATGAATGGCGCCGGCGGCTGCCTTATTCTTGGCGTGCAGCCGACGCAGATAGCGCAATTGAAAGAGATAGCCGCGGTAATACTCCTCAAACAGGACGATCATGCAGAAAATAGGGATGGTCAATGCCGTCATCATCTCCTGGGCATGTGCGCCTTCAGCTGGGACCGATGCGGGGAAAAACAGAACCCGCACCAGGACGATGCCGGAGAAGGCCATCATGAGATAGGCGAACCGGTCGAGGTAGCGGGGGTTGCGGTTCGCATAACGGATGGGGTCGGAGAACACACGAATAGCGGGAAACATCACCGCCAGGCGGTCGCTACCGGGGGTGTCCGGGAGGGATGAGCGGGCGACCCGGGCGATGCGGTGATGGGCGCGCCGCCCATAGACGGCCGCGAGCGCGATCAGGACCACATAGCCCCAAAAAATGATGGGTTGCTCTAGGTACGCGGTGCTGAGGGAGGGCAGCTTGCCGGTGACGAAGTAGGCGAGATAGGTCGCGACCTCCATCATGCAGTAGCCGATGGCGATCTTCAGGAAGGTGGTCGGCATAGCGCGTGACGGTCAGGACTCCAAGGGTTGTACGATTAACGGCCTTGACTCAGGCCCCAATGACGGGCCTGTCGTTGAGGAACAGTGCCTCCAGATGGTGAGCGACCGACTCCGCGGTGTTACTGCCGATCACGGCAAGTTCGGGGAGGGCCGCCTTGAGGCGCGGGTCGGCGTTGCCCATGATGACCCCGGTGCCGGCCCGCCCCAGCATGTCCAGGTCGTTCATACCGTCGCCGAAGGCCAGCACCGCGGTGAGCGGGATGCCCCGCCGCGCGGCGACCCGAGCCAGAGCCGCCCCCTTGGAGACACCCCGGGCCATGACCTCCAGGGTCACGGGAAGCGAAAAGGTCGTGGTGAGGCGCTCGCCGAAGCGGTTCCGGACCGACTGTTCGATCTCGCGCAACCGCCCCGGTTCACCATAAAAGAAGACCTTGAGCACTCCGGTGCCGTCGAGGCTCGCGAGATCCACCACCCGGTAGCGGAAGCCGGATTCCTGATGGTAGCTGAGGAGAAAGGGCTCCGGGCGGGCCACCAGCCAGTCTTCCGTGCGATAGACGTTGGTGTGGACATCGGCCAGGTCCGGATCGTTGATCAGATCCAGGACGCAGTCCGGGTCCAAGGCTTGAGAATGGATGAGGCGTGACTCCCAGTCATGGACGGCGGCGCCGTTGGAAGAAATCAGGCAGCCCTGGCCACCGAGTTGATCAGCGAGGGTGCGGATGTCCTGGAAGTGCCGCCCCGAGGCCAGGATCAACTCCAGGCCCCGGGCCCGGAGCCTGGCGAGTACAGCGCGAGTATATTCCCCGAGCCGATGGTCAGGGTTGAGCAGGGTGCCATCGAGGTCACAGACGACGAGTTGGAACATGTGGAGGCTCTGAGCCGAGGCGCGATGGACATCAGTGTGCGGGCGCGTTGTAAAGAAACGCAAGGCCGGTGCGGCCGTGACTTCTGGCTGCTCTACTCAAGAGTTACAATGTCCTGTAAGAAGGGGTGTTGCGCATGATGGTCTCAGAAAGGTACCTCGGATGTGGCGAAGGATTCTCGGTCCGTTTCAAGAGTTCGGTTGGGTCGCCGGCACCCTGTACACGCTTGATCGGGCGCTCCGTCGCCTGTCCCCGCACCTTGGCCTTTTCGTCTACGACATAACGTTGCAGCCCATCAGCGGGGCGCCTAGGCTGCCTCCCAATCTTCGGAAAAACCTGCGTTTCTCTGAGATCCTTCCGGGTGACCCCGAGGTCGCCCGGATGCCGGCCCGTGTGGACATTAAGGCCCTGCGTTTCACCCAGGGCGCCCGCTGTCTCGGCGTCTACCGGCGGGACTCCCTCCTGGGCTACATCTGGGTCTGTTTCCGCCAGTACGATGAAGACGAGGTCCGTTGCACCTACGAATTGGTCGCCCCCGAGTGCTCGGTGTTCGATTTCGATCTCTACATCCTGCCTGAGCACCGACTGGGCATCGCCTTCATGGCAATCTGGGATGCGGCCAACCAGTATCTCAGTGAGCGCAAGGTCCGTTACACCTTCAGTCGTGTTACACGCTTCAATTTGACCTCTCGCCGGTCCCACGCGCATCTGGGATCTCGGCTGGTCGGGCGCGCCCTATTCTTTCAGGCTTGGACCCTTGAGCTGATGCTGGCGACGCTGGAACCTTACATTGCATTGACCTGGAAGCCAGGGCAACGTGTCCATATGCGTTTGTCACCCGACGTGCCTGGCGGTGCCATGACCACAATGCCACCCGACTCGGGTTCCGGCCAACCAGACCGTTGCGCTGACTAATATTGGCACGGGAGCGCCAGTCAAGGAGTTGCGGTTTGACCGACGGTGCGGGCCCTGAGGCGATCGAGTTTCTTTTTCAGCGCGCTGGATTTCGGATTTGACTTGATGCCAGCCTGGAGGATCTCGATCGCCTGATCACTCTTACCCAATGTTTCATACAGGTCGCTGAGGCCGACATAGGCCGGCGCGTATCCTGGTTTGATCTCAAGCGCCGCACGGAAGCTGGCCTCGGCTCCCTTAGGATCATTGAGCAGCGTCTTATACGCCCCGATCTTGGTATGCATGTCGGGGAACAAGCTGCAGCGGCTGCCCTTTCCAGAACTATCAAAAACATAGTTGAAGTCGTTGATGGCGACACCGAATTGAAAACTCGCTTTGGAAGGGTTCTCGGCGAATATAGTGTAGGCGCGGTCGGCCCAGGTCAGTGCCCAGCAATAGTGATGGTAGCCTTTGCAGCCGGATCTGTTCAGGCCGGCGAGCTTCGCCCGAATCTGTAAATCAGGGATGTCGTCAAGCTTACCGTGAGTCCCATATTGGGGGAATTTGCACCAATTCGGGATTGCTGCCATCTCGGCATCGGAAGCGTCTGGGTCTCCGGCGGTGGCTCTCCCGGCCCCGATGAGGACCAGAACCATGGTCGCCGTTGTCATACCCGTGCTTAATAGGTTGCGCATTGCTCGCCCCTTGATGATGGCCAATAAAAACTCGTCTGGTACCCACCGCGTGCGCCCGAGGCGGGTTGCCGCTCACTATTCACTATCCACTCCCTCCAGGACCATCAGGCTCCGCGCACCGACCCGAACCCGGCCGCCGTTGAGGGGTGCCGGGGTATGCGGCGGAAAGACCCCCGGCTCTCCGGAGGTATCCACCGCCAGGGTCCAGCGCCGGCCGGGCAGGTGCGGGACCGCGAACTCCAGCCCATCCTCCCACATGTTGAGCATCACGTGCAGGGGCGGCTCCTCCGGGCTGACCCCGGCCAGGGTGAAGGCCAGGACCCGGGACTGGGGGTCGTCCCAGGCGGCAGCGTTGAGGCTTAGCCCGTGCCAGGCAATGTCCGGCAGAGTCTGCCCGGGGGCCGGCTGGCCGGTGAGGAAGCGGTTACGGGTCAGGCTGGGGTGGCGACGGCGTAGGCAGATCATCCCCCGTACGAACTCGAGCATGGGGCGATTGGCCGCGACCCGGTCCCAATCGAACCAGGACAGCGCATTATCCTGACAGTAGGTGTTGTTGTTGCCTTGTTGGGTGTGCAGGACCTCGTCCCCCGCTAGCAGCATGGGGACGCCCTGACTCAGCATCAGGATACCGATGATGTTGCGAGCCTGGCGGCGGCGCAGGGCGTTAATGACGGGGTCATCCGTGGGTCCGTCGACCCCGCAGTTCCAACTGAGGTTGTGGTCGCCGCCATCCCGGTTGTCCTCGCCGTTGGCGGCGTTGCGCTTGCGTTCATAGCTCACCAGATCCCAGAGGGTGAAACCGTCGTGGCAAGTGATGAAATTCACCGAATTGATCGGCAGGCGGCCGCGGGGCTGGTACATGTCGCTGGAGCCCGCAAGGCGCGTGGCGACCTCGGCGATCAGGCCCGGGTCGCCGCGCACGAAGCCGCGCATCACATCCCGGTAGCGCCCATTCCACTCGGCCCAGCGAAAGCCCGGGAAGTCGCCCACCTGATAAAGCCCGGCGGCGTCCCAGGCCTCGGCGATGATGTGTGACCGGTTGAGGGTGGGGGAGAGTTCGATGTGCCAGAGGAGCGGCGCGTGGTATTGGGGGTTGCCGTCCTCACCGCGGGCCAGGGCGCTGGCCAGGTCGAAACGGAAACCGTCCACATGCATTTGCCGAACCCAGTAGAGGAGGGCGTCGATGAGGAAGCGGGCGACGAGGGGGTGATTGCAGTTCACCGTGTTTCCGCAGCCGGTGTAGTCCCGGTACTGGCGGCGGTCGGCGAAGTCCAGATGGTAGAAGATCTCGTTGCCAAGACCCTTGAAGCTGATCGTTGGACCGCCGACACCACCTTCCGCGGTGTGGTTGAAGACAACGTCAAGGATCACCCCGATCCCCGCCCGGTGCAGCGCCTTGACCAGGTCCCGGAACTCATCCCGGGCGCGGGCCGGGTCGACGGCGAAGTGGGGGTGGGGGGCGAAGAAGCTGTGGGTACTGTAGCCCCAGTAGTTGCGCAGCCCCAGGGCGGCGGTCTTGGGTGGGACGTCCTGGCGGTCGAATGCCATGATGGGCAGCAATTCCACATGAGTGATGCCCAGCGCCTTGAGATAAGGGATTTTCTCGATCAGGGCCTGGTAGGTCCCGGGGTGTGCGACACCGGCGGAGGGGTGACTGGTGAAACCGCCCAAGTGCATCTCATAGATCACGGCCTGGTGCAGGGGGATGTGCAGAGGCCGGTCGTCTTCCCAGTCGTAGTCGTCGCGCCGAACCTGGGCGCGCATTGCGGTGGCCAGGTTGTCCCCCGGGCGCGAGGCGCGCGCGCGGTCCCAGAGGCGGTCACTCACGGTGGTGGCCCAGGGGTCCAGCAGGGCCTTGTCCCCATCGATTCGACAGCCGCTCTCGCGGGTGTCACAGCGCCCCACGGCCCGCCAGTTGTACCAGGTGCCGCTGGGCAGGCCAGGCACCAGACAGTGCCAGAAGAAAAAGGTGCGGTTTACCTGCGGGTCCAGGGTAATGACCTGGAAGGGCGCCGGGGCGTCGTCCCGGTCGAACAGCAGGAGTTCCAGCCGCTGCGCATAGCGGCTGAAGACGCAGAAGTTGACCCCACCGTCCACGAAAGTGGCGCCGCCCTGGTCCCATTGGCCGGGTTGAACGGGATAGGTGGGCTTCGTCATCTGGATTGGTCCGTACTGGCTGGGTGGTGGCGCCCTGCGATTCTAAGTGACAAGGGGACACCCTGTCCGGCCCCGCCCCGTGGTGGGTTCGGCGCAGCGCCTTGCTTTTTTGCGGTTGCCCGATACCCTTCCTGACTCTGCCCGGGGATGGTCATCCACTGCCGCCCTCGCCGTGACACCGGAAGCCCCATGACCCTTTTAAGTCTCGACTCAGTCGCTTTGTCCTACGGACTGCCCCCCCTGCTGGACGGCGTCTCCTTCGCCATCGAAAAGGGCGAGCGGGTCTGTCTCATCGGGCGCAACGGCACCGGCAAGTCCACCCTGCTCAAGATCATCGACGGTACCGTCCAGCCCGATGCCGGGGCGTTGCGCGTCGGCCAGGGTACCAGCGTGGCGCGTCTGGCCCAGGAGGTGCCGCTGCATGGGGACGCCAGTGTCTTCGACGTGGTAGCCGAGGGTCTTGGGGACCTGGGTGCCCTCGTGCGGGACTATTTTCATCTTTCCCACCATCTGGGAGCCACGCCTGAGCCCGAGGAACTGAGCCGTCTTTCGCGGCTCCAGCAACAGTTGGACGACCGCGGCGGCTGGGAGATCGAGCAGCGCACCGAGCGGGTCATCTCACGCCTGGGATTGGATGCGGAGGCCGCCTTCAATGCCCTGTCCGGTGGGCTCAAGCGCCGGGTTCTGTTGGCCCAGGCCCTGGTGCTGGAGCCCGACCTGCTGTTGCTCGACGAGCCAACCAACCATCTGGATATCGACTCCATCGACTGGCTGGAGGGTTTTCTGCGGGACTTTCCCGGCGCCATCCTTTTCATCACCCACGATCGACGCTTCCTGCAGCGAGTCGCTACCCGCATCCTGGAACTGGATCGGGGTCAGATCACCGATTGGCCCGGGGACTACGCCAATTATCTGCGCCGGAAGGAAGAACGCCGCCACGCGGAGGCCCAGGCCAATGCCCACTTTGATCGTCGTCTGGCGGAAGAAGAGGTCTGGATCCGCCAGGGCATCAAGGCCCGGCGCACCCGCAACGAAGGCCGGGTGCGTGCCCTGGAGGCGATGCGGCGGGAACGGCTGGAACGGCGCGAACAGCAGGGCACGGCCCGGCTGCGTCTGGCGGAGGCGGACCGCTCCGGCAAACTGGTGGTGGAGGCGGAGTCAGTCACCTACGGCTGGGGCGGCGCGCCCGTGGTCCGGGACTTGAGCACCCTGATCCTGCGAGGGGACAAGGTCGGCATCATCGGAGCCAACGGGGTCGGGAAGAGCACCCTGTTGAAGCTCCTGTTGGGGGACCTGGAACCTCAGTCCGGCACCATCCGTCGCGGTACCAATCTCCAGGTGGCCTACTTCGATCAGATGCGCGCCCAATTGGACCCGGAGCGTACGGTTCAGGATAACGTGGCCGGCGGCAGCGACCAGGTCATGGTGGACGGTCAGTCGCGTCACGTTCTGTCATATCTGCGGGACTTTCTGTTCAGCCCTGAGCGCGCCCGCCAACCGGTCAAGGCCCTCTCCGGCGGTGAGCGCAACCGGCTGTTGCTTGCCAAGCTATTCACCCGCCCTGCCAACCTGCTGGTTCTGGACGAGCCGACCAACGACCTGGACACCGAGACCCTGGAATTGCTGGAGGAACTTCTGGTCCAGTTTACCGGGACCATCCTCTTGGTCAGCCATGATCGTGCCCTCCTGGACAACGTCGTCACGAGCTCTCTGGTGTTCGAGGGGGATGGAGTGGTCCGGGACTATGTGGGCGGCTACGAGGACTGGTTGCGGCAGCGTGCCGCGGTAGCGTCCGCGGTGGTCCAGGCCCAGGTACCCGCCCCACCCCCGAGGCTCGATGGGGCCGTGGCGAAGCCGGCTGGTGCCAGGCTCAGCTTTAAGGAGAACAGGGAGTTGACGGAGCTCCCCGCCCGCATTGAGGCCCTGGAACAGGAGCAAGAGACCCTGCACGCCCGCCTGGCCGACCCGGTTATGTATCAGGGCGACGGCAGGGCCGTGGTCGCAGTCCGGGAGCGGCTCGGCGCGATCGAGGCAGAACTTGCCGCAGCCTATGTCCGTTGGGAGTCCCTGGAGGCCCGACGCTAGGAGGCGACTGCATCGTCGATGGCGGGCAGGAACCCCCCGGCGAACAGTGCCTGATCCTAACAGGCCCGCACCTCGCCAAAGGGGTGACGCCGGGCCTTCGTGGTCTTGGGCGTTTCCCGGCGTGCCCGCGTGCCCCGGGTGCGATCAAAAGTGATGTGGTCAGCAACGTGCGTGGATGGGCAGAGCTGGAGCGATGCCCATCTTGCCGCCTGACTGACGCTACCAGGCCACATCAGTCTTGATCGCACCCGCGTGCCCCAAGCGCCTTGCGTCTGCTTGGCGTGCCGTGGTAGGCTTCCGCTTCTTTTTCAGGCACCCATGCGTTGCCGGTTCAAGCCATTTTTTCAAGGATCTCTGCCATGTCTCGGGTATGTCAGGTCACCGGTAAGGGGCCCATGAGCGGCCACAAAGTGTCGCACGCTAACAATAAGACCAAGCGCCGTTTTCTACCCAACCTGCACTATCACAGGTACTGGGTCGAGAGCGAACAACGCTGGGTGCGGCTGCGGCTCTCCAGCAGCGCCATGCGCCTCATCGATAAAAAGGGTATCGACGTGGTCATCGGTGACCTGCGTGCCCGCGGCGAACAGGTCTAAGGGGTAAAGATCCATGGCCAAGGCAGCACGTGAAAAGATTCGGCTGAATTCAAGCGCCGGCACCGGTCATTTTTATACGACCACCAAGAACAAGCGTAATCAGCCCGGCAAGATGGAGATCAAGAAATTTGATCCCGTGGTCCGGCAGCATGTTATGTACAAGGAAGGCAAGATCAAATAGGGCGCCCCGCCCAGTCACTCGCCTTGACAATCCTGTCTTGACGACGAAGAGCCCGCGTTCGCGGGCTTTTTTGTTTTCGGCTCAGGCGGGGCTTTGCGCCTTGTTCGGCAACACTGTGCGGTCTGGCGCCCATAGTCTATGGTCCGGCGGCGTTTCGGCGCACTGCCGGAACGGTATAGGGGGAGCTCACGCGGAATCTCCGGTGACGCCGAGCACCAATTCACCAAGGCTTGATTGACGATGGCCTGAATGTCTGGGTGCTCCATCAGACGCAGAAAACGCGGGTCGGTGCTGAGGGATGCAACGTCTCCGGTCAGGAACCGCCTGGCGAGGTCCGGGTCGTCCGGGGCGGCTTGGAGGGCTGTCGTTGCCAAGGCCGAGCGGCTGGGTAGCGACTGAACCGCTTCCGGGGGTAGAGTGTAACTCCGCACACTGGGACCAGGACGCCTCATCAGGCCCCAGGGACGATGGCGCCTCTCTGTGATTTGCGCTGAACCCTAAGCGCCGCCGAGGACCAACCTGAGATGCAACACCAGAATCGCCACATGTTCCTTGCCGGGATCGAGCGTATCGTCGGCGAGGCGTGCGGGACGCTCGCTGCCGCCGGTATCCCCCGGGGACCGCTTCGGGAGCGACTCGATGCGCTCCTCGATGAGTTCCTGCTGGAATCCCAGCCGATCGCCGGCACCCAGGCCACTATCGTGCTAGCCGATATCCGCGGCTTTACGGCGCTTACGGAGTCCCTGCCGCCCAGCACCGTCATCCGCATGCTGAACCGCTATTTCGCGGCGATGGGGCGAGTCATCAAACGCCACGGGGGGCTGATCGACAAGTTCATGGGCGATTCGGTGATGGCCCTCTTCGGTGCCCCCGAACGGCGTCCCGACGACCTGCTGCGCGCTCTGGCCTGTGCGGTGGAGATGCAGCTCGCCATGGCGGAGCTCAACCTTGACGCGGAGGAACGGGGTGAGCCCCGGCTCTACGCGGGGATCGCGGTCAACACCGGTGAGGTGATGGCGGGGAGCTTCGGTTCCCGCCAGCACAGCGAGTACACCGTGATTGGGGATACCGTGAACGTGGTGGCGCGGATGGAGTCTTTCAGCCTGCGCGGCCAGGTCCTGCTCAGCGAGGCAAGCCAGGCCGGGGCGCGGGAGCACATCGAGGTCGGCGGGATCAACGAGGTCCAGGTCAAGGGTAAGTCCCGGCCCGTGGTGCTCTATGAACTGCGCTCGGTCACCTATCCCCGGCGCCTGGTGGTACCCCAGGTGGAGGTGCGGCGGGCGCCGCGGGTGCAGGTCGATTTACCCCTGGTCGTCAAGCAGGTGGTCGGCAAGCAATTTCTCCCGGGGTATTTGGTGGGCCGGGTGCTGGATCTGGGCTACAACGGCTTCTTGATCGATTTACCGGACGCCATCGCGCCCGGCACGACCCTGGTCGCAGACCTGAGCCCCGTTCTTCACGGGGAGCGTGTGGGCGATCTGTATTCCGAAGTGGTGCGGGTGAAGTCCCGCGATGGTAGTTTCGAGACCAGCGTCCGGTTCACGACTTTGGACACCCCGGCCCATGTGCAGGTCAAGCGATATGTGGATGGGGTGCTTTGGGGTCGCTGAGTCCGCACTCACCGCGGTTCGATGAAGCGGCCCTGTGCGTTACTCAGCAAATCCGGGGCAATTGCTCCCCTGCCAGCCAGTCGACAATGCGGCTCCCGCCGAAGGCGGTCTCCATCTGGACGAAGCGATGGGGGTCGGCGACCACCTCACCGATCTGGCTCGCCTGAGCCCCCAAGGGGTGGGCGCGCATGACCGCCAGCAGAGCCGCCGCCCGTTCCGGAGGGCAGATGGCGATGAGTTTGCCCTCGTTGGCCACGTAGAGCGGGTCAAGTCCGAGTAGCTCACAGGCGGCGGAGACCTCAGGGCGGACCGGGATGGCGGTCTCGCAAATGCGCATACCGACGCCGGACTGATGGGCCAGTTCGTTGAGCGTGGTGGCCAGCCCGCCGCGGGTGGGGTCGCGCAGGCAGTGAAGCTCCGGCACTGCACTCACCATCGCGGCGACCAGGCCGTGCAGGGCGGCGGTATCGGAGCGGATTTCCACCTCGAACCCGAGGTTCTCCCGTTGGGACAGGATCGCAACCCCGTGATCCCCCATGGGCCCGCTAACCAGGATGGTATCCCCGGGCGCGGCCCGATCCCCGGCAATGTTAAGACCCTCTGGGACCACGCCCACCCCGGTCGTGGTGATGAAGATCCCGTCCCCCTTGCCGCGCTCAACCACCTTGGTGTCCCCGGTCACCACTGGTACCCCGGCCTGGTTCGCGGCGGCCGCCATACTCGCGACGATGCGCGCCAGGTCTCGCAGTGGGAAGCCCTCCTCGAGGATAAACCCGGCGGCCAGATAGAGGGGCCGGGCGCCCGCCATGGCGACGTCATTGATGGTGCCGTGCACGGACAGGCAGCCGATGTCCCCGCCCGGGAAGAACAGCGGCGAAATCACATGTCCGTCCGTGCTCATCACCAGCCGCCCCGGGGGCGGGGTGAACAGGGCCTGGTCATTGCCCTGGCGCAGCAGGTCATTGTCCAGGTGGGCGTGAAAGACCTCGGCAATGAGTTGCGCCATAGCCCGCCCACCGGCGCCGTGGCTCATGTCCACGGTGCCGTGTCGGAGGTCCAGCCGGACGGGAAAGCGGCGGTCGGTCGTCACGCGTGCTCCTGGGCGCGGCCGATGCGTTGGCTCATTCTTCGCCATTGGTTCCCTTGACGCGCGGGGGGAAGGCCAGCGACGCGATGACGCCCAAGGCCAGAATTCCGAGCACGATCCCGAGACTGACCCCCGGACTGATATGGATGCCGGTATCGCCAAAGACATGGTTCCAGCTCTGGAGTGCCAGTTTCGCCGCGATGAAATACAGCAGGATAATGACCGCCTTTTCCAGGTAGACCAGGTAGCGGGTCAGGGCCGCGAGTACGAAGTACAGGCTGCGCAGGCCGAGGATTGCGAAGATCATGGCCGCGTAGACCAACAGTGGCTCCTGCGTTACGGCGATGACCGCCGGGACCGAGTCGAACGCGAACATGATGTCTGAGGTCTCGATGGCGAGCAGACACAGGAAGGCCGGGGTGGCGAAGAACGCGGCCGTCGTGGCGCCCTGAAGTTGAATCTTCGGGTCTGCCTCCTGCAGATCGCGCGCCAGTGCCCGGGTAATGAAGAAACGCTCGGCATGCAGGCGCGGAAAGATCGGCAAAGCCCGCTTGGCCATCCGTACCGACCAATGGTCCGTAAAATCCTCGATCTCGTCTTCATCGTCGCGCTTGGTCATCATTTTCCAGGCGCTCCAGGCCACCACCGCGGCAAACACAAATCCAACCCAGGGGCTCGCGAGAAAGAGGCCGGTGCCCGCGACGACGAAGATGGCACGAAAGACCAGAGCCCCGAGAATGCCCCAATACAGGATGCGATGCTGGAGGGCACCTTTAATCCCGAAGGAGGCGAAGATGGCGATGAAGACCATCAGATTGTCGACTGATAGGGTCTTCTCCAGCACATAGCCGGTCAGGTAGAGGTCAGCCCATCCCTTGTCGAAACGGAACCACAGATAGGCGTAGAATGCGAGCGCCAGGCTGATCCAGAAGACGGACCAGAGGCTGGCGTCTTTGATGCCGATCTCGGTGGCCGTGCGATGGGCACGCAGGTCGAGATACACCGAGAGCACGATGGTGGCAAAAAAGATGACGATGACTTCGAGTGGAAACCCGAATTGACCCATTGATTCTCTCCGTTGAGGTTAAATTGGAAGTCGGGAAAAAAGCAGCCAGCCGCGGGATCGTATTGCTATCGACGCGGCAACATCATACCATCCGGCCGTATTCTCCAAGATCCGAAAACTGCCCAAGATTCCGGTGTTGAGTTGCGGTTTCAGGAGCGACCTACGATCTCCTCCCTGCAGATGGGCGCAGATGCAGGAGACACGGCGTCGCCGCTTCCCCGGTTCCGCGGTGGGATCGACGGGAATCGGCATCCCTCTAACATCCATCGAAAGAAGATTGTCAGGACGGTCTTATGAAAGATTTTCGGCTTTCCTTCGTCGTGACCCTTGTCTGTCTCGCGCTCGCGGGCTACTGGGGTGCACAGTCGGGTCAGGGCATTGTTGCGGCCGTGACGCTCGCTGCGATTCTCGGCATTATGGAGGTCAGCCTGTCCTTCGATAACGCTGTCGTGAATGCCCGCGTTCTCAAAGATATGGAAGAAAAGTGGCAACAGATATTCCTCACGGTGGGTATTCTGATTGCCGTATTCGGAATGCGGCTCTTCTTCCCTATCCTGATCGTCACCATTGCCACCGGACTCGGTATGGGGGATGTCGTTGCAATGGCCCTGGACCGCCCCGACGAATATGCCCGCCACCTGCAAGAAAGCCATGTGGGCATCGCCGCCTTCGGCGGCATGTTCCTGTTGCTGGTCTTCTTATCCTTCCTCTTCGATGAAGAAAGGGAGCTCCACTGGCTCGGCAAGATGGAACAGCGGCTTGCTGGGCTTGGCAAGCTTGACTCCATTGAGGTCATGGCCGCACTCCTGATCCTCTTCATCTTGCAATACGTCCTGCCTCTGGAGAGCTTGGATCGTCTGACCATGTGGGTTGCCGGCATCGGTGGTGTCATCCTCTATATCGCGGTCAGCAGCATCGATGGGCTTTTCGAAAGCGAAACGGACGGCGATGCTGCCGTTTCCGCCGCCAAGCGCAACGGTGTGGCCGGGTTCCTGTATCTGGAAGTCCTCGACGCTTCGTTCTCCTTCGACGGGGTCATCGGCGCCTTCGCCATCACCCGCGATGTCGTCATCATTATGCTTGGGTTGGCCATCGGCGCGATGTTCGTTCGCTCCCTTACCGTGCACCTGGTGCGCAAGGGTACTTTGGATGAGTACGTCTTCCTTGAGCACGGGGCCCATTACGCGATTGGCGCACTCGCCGGCATCATGTTGGTCGGGATCGTCTATCACGTCTCCGAGGTGGTGACAGGCCTGATTGGCGTTGCCTTCATCGTGCTCGCCCTGGTCTCGTCTATTCGCTACCGGGCGGCCGCGGCGGTCAGCCAGGACTGACCCCGAATGGTCCAGCATGCCAATCCCAATGGGTTTTGGATGCCCCATCGTTCTGGCAGCCTTGACATCATCCGGGCCGGCCCAGTGCTGGCGACTGTGGGTCGGGCCTCAGCCCGACCATCGTTGTAATGGGAGGCTGTGGGTCGGACTAGAATCCGACCCACCAGGTCAGATCGCCGGGGTCAGGCGCCGACCATTACGTCGTGGCCGAGGTGCATCAGGACCAAGGCCATGAGCCCAGCCACCACGTCATCCAGCATGATCCCCAGACCGCCAGAGACGCGACGGTCGATCCAGCCGATCGGCCAGGGCTTCCAGATATCAAAGAGTCGGAAGGCGGCGAACCCCCCCAGGACCGCTGGCCAACTCGGGGCAATCGCGATCATCGTGATCAGGTAACCGACGATCTCATCCCACACTACCGATGGCGGGTCCGAGCGTCCGATCAGGCGTGCGGCCCGACCACACAGAGGGATGCCGATGATCAGGAGGCTTGCCGTTATGATCAGATAGGGGCCGAGCGGCAAACCCGCAAGGAGCAAATAGATCGCCACCCCGGGCAGGGTCCCGAAGGTGCCGGGCGCCTTCGGGGCCCGCCCGGTTCCAAAACCCTGGGCGACCCACAGAACCAGCCGATCACGCGTGGCGGTCGCCTCCGACGGGGCGCCGCCAGCGCCGAAGGGCCGCATGTGACTGGACTAGACCCCGTAGTCCCGCGCCAATCCGGCCAGACCATCCGCGTAACCCGCACCCACGGCCTTGAACTTCCACTCATCGCCCTTGCGATAGAGTTCGCCGAAAACCAGGGCGGTCTCGGTGGAGAAGTCCTCGCTGAGGTCAAACCGCAGGACTTCGGCGTTGCTGCCCTCATCGACCGCGCGGATGTAGGCATTGGCCACCTGGCCGAAGTTCTGCTTACGCGCGGCGGCCTCGTAGATGGTCGCCGCGAATACGATCTTCGCCGCCTCGGCTGGGAGTTTGCCCAGATCGACCTCGATTACCTCGTCGTCCCCCTCCCCGGCACCGCTGCGGTTGTCCCCGCGATGGATGACGGCCTTCTCCGGGGTCTCAAGGTTGTTGAAGAAGACGAAATACCCCTGGGACAGCACCTTGCCGCCCTCGCCGACCACTGCGGCTACTGAATCCAGATCGAATTCAGCGCCGTCAGTGCTGCGGGCGTCCCAGCCCAGACCGAACCGGACCTTTGTGATCCCCGGGGCCTCTTTGGTTAGGGAGACATTACCGCCCTTGGTCAAGTTGACTGGCATCTGTTAAGACCTCTCTTGCAGATTGCGACCGCACTGCGGTCTGGGTTGAGCGGGCAAGCCGACCTCGGGGCCGGCCTGCTGCAGGATGATTCTGGGAAAGGGGTCAGCAGCAAAAGGCTAGACCGACACGCCATATTGCCTGGCCAAGGGTGCAAGACCGCCAGCGTAGCCCTGGCCGATGGCATTGAACTTCCATTCACCGGCGCTGCGATAGAGCTCCGCGAAGACCATGGCGGTTTCGGTGGAGTAGTCCTCTCCAAGATCGAAGCGGACCACCTCGACACCGGTGTCTTTGTTGACCAGCCGGATGAAGGCGTTTCCCACCTGACCGAAATTCTGTTTGCGCGCATCGGCCTCGTGGATCGTCACGGCGAAGACGATCTTGGCGACGTCCGCGGGCACTTTATCGAGGTAGACATAGACCACCTCATCGTCCCCGTCGCCTGCCCCGGAGCGATTGTCGCCGGTATGCTCGACCGAACTGCAAGCGGATTTCAACTGGTTGTAGAAGATAAAGTCGGTGTCGCCGCGGACTTTCCCGGACTCTCCGACGAGAAAGGCCGAGGCGTCCAAGTCAAAGTCCGTGCCATCGGTGGCGCGCGGGTCCCAGCCCAGACCGACGTGGACATTCTTCAGTCCGGGCGCCGCTTTATCCAGTGAAACACGCCCACCCTTTTGCAGTGAAACGGTCATGATTTGTTGCTCCTGTGATATGGATGAACCAGGAAATCCTCTTTGCCCGCGGCGGTTGAACCGCGGGCTACTTGCGCCCGGCCTGCCAACGGAAGCCAAACCCATAGGCCTGGTCTGCTTCCTGGTGCCCGGCGAAATACTCCACGAGCTTGGTGACGCGAATCCGCCCGCCGTCGTTTTCCAGCAGCGCAATGGCACACATGCCTTTACCAGTCGCATGCTCATCGAGGGCAACCACCAACTCGGGCGATCCAGGCGCCTTGACAGTCACGACCGCATTGGCCGCTGCCCAGTTCGGAACGCCTTCGTAGATGAAGGCGTAGATGAGGACCCGTTTGACATCCGTCCAGCGTTCGCCGTTGATCAACAGGGTTTCCCCGGAGGTGGACTCGCCGCTGCGATCATCCGCGAGCAGCTTTGCGAATGGGGGTCCGTCGAGACGCCCAAAACGCTTGCCCAGGGCCTGAACCACGTCCTTATCGCCGTCAGTCAGCTCGATCAGGCACCCCAGATCGAGGTCGATCCCACTCTTGCCGCCAAACAGGCCACGCTTGACCTGCCCGCGCGTCCAGTTGAGATTGATGTCGATCTGCCCGAACCCTTTGCTGGGCTTTTCCAGTGAGATCGGCTGGCGCTTTTTCAGATCGATGCGCGAGGGTTGGGATGATGGGGGGGCCGCCGGGGCCGCCCGAACCTCCGGTGCCGGCGGGGCGGCAGGCGCGGGGGAGGGTGCTGGGGGCGGCGGTGGGGCCGACTCGCTGACATCCACGCCATAGTTACGGGCCAACGGTGCAAGCCCCCCGGCGAACCCCTGGCCCAGGGCGCGCACCTTCCAGACGCCGTTGCGCAGATACAGCTCTGCCATGATCAGCGCGCTTTCAGCCATTCCCGCGGTGGCGAGCGGGAAGCGCAGGTCCACCCCGGTGCCGTTGAGGCTCAACAGCACCGACTGGAACTGCGAAAAGGCCCGCAAGCCTGCGACGCCCGAGTCAATGCTCAGTGCGATCACGACCCTCTCGATCCCCGTCGGTAGCCGGCCGGGATCGACCTCGAAGGCGGCAGCCGCCGGGTTGAGTCGCACGGCACCCGTAGGGTCGCTCGCTGATCCGTAGAAGACGAAGCCGCCATCCCCGGATACCCGGCCCGCCGCATCGAGCAGAAAGGCGCTCGGGTCCAGGCTCGCGGCCTGGCTCGCCGGCTCGCAGGTCAGGGTCAGACGCAAGGGCCCGGTGCCGACGGGCGCATTCTGGCCGGATTGCAGATCCATAGGCATCACCTCAGAGGTACTGGCCGATCAGGGGCATCATGTCATTGAAGGTGCGTCCCATGCCTTTCTCGCCGATCGCCTGAAGATGCCAGGCACCGCCCTCGCGGTACAGCTTGGCCATCACCATCCCGGTGTGATTGGCCCCGTCGAGGGACAGATCAAAGCGGGCAAGTTCCTTGTTTCCCGCCGCGTCCAGCAAACGGCAGCGGGCGTTCGGGATACCCTCAAAGCTGTCGTTGAGGAAGGAGTTCACGGTGAAGACCAGCACATCCACGGTGGCCGGCAACTTGCCGAGGTCCACCTTGATCTGCTCGTTGTCATCGCTGCCGCCCCCGGAACGGTCGTCCCCGCTGTGTCGGACAGAACCACAACGGCTCTGCAGTTGCCGGAACCACACGGTGTCGACGAGCTGTCCGGACTCGAAGAGCAGGCAGGAGGCGTCTAGATCGACCTCCACCTCCGAGGACCCGAAGAATCCCTTCTTGGTGCGTTTACCCCAGCCGAGGCCGAGCACGACCTGTGACAAACCGGCTCCGCCGGTCTTTTCCAGGGAGATCCGTTCGCCCTTCGAGAGATTCAGTGCCATGTCGATTTGCCCTGTGCTTAATTCGGTTAAGGACGTGCCGCAGTGCCGTGGGAGCGGCCTGTGGCCCCGATCGGGCGCCTGGGTACCCTGGAGAAGCCCTTCGCGGCCACAGGCCGCTCCCACGGGCGACTTTCACGGGTCCGCGGCGGCTGAGCCGCCGCCAATGCGCCCCAGGGTCGGCAGCGGCGACGACTGCAGGACCCTACTTGGACGGAAGGAACTCGCTCGGTTCCAGACCAAGTTCATGGCAGATCCTGGTCACGGCGCCGCGCTCGTTCTCGTCGAAATTGCCATCGGAGGCGGCGATCACGCAGCATGCACGCACCAACAGGCGGGCCTCCGGCGGTTTGGACTTGATCCCGGCGACCACCCGCAGGGCCTCGGCCTCGCCGATCTGGGCATCGAACTCATACTTGGAGCAGTGGGCCTCGAAGGCCTTGATGACGTCGGCGCTATCATAGAGCGACAGCACGTCGGAACTGTTCATGAAGGCCATCATCTTGCGCTTCTCCTCCGGGCTGACGACCCCGTCGGCGTTGGCGATGATGGCACAGCCGGCGGTACAGGCATTCATGAACGCCTTGTTGCGCATCCGCATCGCGTCATCCTTGAGGTTACTCCCCATTTCTTTCAACTTATCGAACATACCTTGAAGCATGACGGACACCTGTTTGCTTTGTTGAGTAAACCTGGGCCCCAGGGCCTGCCTCCTGGTCTTCCAGCATCGGCAGCGCCGGGTCAGATCCGGCGGGACAGTAGACGCTCCGTCCGGTGCCGTCAATTACACCTTGGTCAGGTTGGTGCTTGGCCCGGCACCGCTGCCCAGGGGTTCGCAGGTGCTTTCCGGAACCGGACTTGGAACCTAACCTGGGATTTCAGCCTCGCGGTTGTCGAGGCGATCTGCAACCTGTCCGGCAGGCAGCCACGCCGTGGCGGGAGTGATCTCCAGCCTTGCGATCCTGGCGTCTTCGTGTATTTTCGTGGCTTCGGCAATTCCGGTCGCCGATAGTCGTACGCCGCCCGACTCGCTCGCCAAGGCCGGGGGGCACTGATCCGGGGTCACCGTCGGCCTCCCACCTCGCCCCGAGGGGCCTGATTTATGACCTATGTCTTCACCATCCCCGGCGGGAGCCTGCGCATCGCGACTGAGCGTGAGGCGTTGCCGCTGGATGCCTTACTTGGGTTCGCCGCTCGTGCGAACCCGCGCCGCCCCTTCTTGTTCGTATCCAAGGTCCTGGGGCGCCATATCCCCTGCCGGCCTGCGCAGATGCGTGAGACCTATGATCTGCTCGCCGCCCCCCTGGTGGCGGCCTCGGGTCCCATCTGGGTCATCGGGATGGCGGAGACCGCGACTGGCCTGGGGGCGGGCGTCGCCGACAGCCTGGCCCGCCTGAGCGGGCGCCACGACATCGGTTATCAGCACACCACGCGACTGGGGTTGCCAAGGCCCCCGCTGCTGACCTTCGAGGAGGCCCATTCCCACGCCCCGACCCACCTGCTGCATCGGCCGAGCCCCGCCCTGGCGGATCACTTCGCCGCGGCGCAGACCTTGGTGATCGTGGATGACGAGGTCTCGACCGGCCAATCCGTCCGGCGTCTGGTCGCGGAGCTCCGACCCTGGATGCCCAAGCTCTCCCTGGTCGCGCTGGTCAGCCTGGTCAACTGGCTGGACGCGGGGGCGCGGGAGCGTCTCGCTCACGGACTCGCGGCCCCGGCCGGGTCTCCTCAGGTCCGCTGGGTGAGCCTGCTCGACGGGCAGTTCACCTACGAGGCCGAGTCCGGGGCCGCCCCCGTCGCGCTGCCGACCGACGTGGACTCCCGTGGTTCCGGCTGGGTGGCGCGGGCGGACCTGGGGCGGTGCGGTCTGTCCATGCCCGCCAGGGGTTTCCGGCCCCCGGCGATCGCTATCCAGGCGGATGATACCGCTCGTCCCTTGGCCGTCATCGGCACCGGGGAGTGCGCCTTCGCCCCGTTTCTGGTGGCCGAGGCCCTGGAACTGGCGGGGTGGGACGTCACCTTTCAGACCACGACCCGTTCACCGGTGCTGCCCGGTGGGGCGGTCGCCCGGACCGTCGCCTGTCCCGATCCCTACGGTGAGGGTGTCGGCTACTACCTGCACAACCCCCCCGGCGCGGAGCGGCTGGCGGTCGCGCTCTACGAGCAGGCGGGCGCCTGCGAAGCGCCTCACCCGGGTCTCGACTGGCGTCGCTATACGATCCCGCCGGCCCCCCAAGGTCTGGAGAAAACCCCATGACCCGGGCCATCACGGTCTTTACCGACTTGGACGATACCCTGTTCCAGACCGCGGCCAAGGCGCGGGTCCTGGCTGGCCAGAACGCGGATGGCCTGATGACAGCGGCCTACGACCGAGAGGGTCAGCCCCTATCGTTTCACGCCCCATCCCAGCTCGCGCTCCTCGAACTGCTGGCCGACTGCGAGTTGGTCCCGGTGACCGGACGCAATGGCGTGGCCCTGGCGCGGGTGACCAGCCCGGTGTTTCGGGACTGTCGCATCACCAGTCACGGCGCCTGCCTCTTCGGGCCGGACGGCCAGGTGCTGCCCTCCTGGCACGACCGGCTGGCGATCGGTGCCGCGGACTTCGGCCCGGCCATGCAGCATCTGACTGAGGCGGTGCAGGTGCTGGCCGATCGCCGCCCGGCCGCGTTGCGCGTGCGCGTCATCGAGGATGCGGGATTCCCCGTCTATGTCTCCATCAAGGGGGACGAGTCGGCACTGACCCAGGCTGCCGCCCTGGTGGCAGAGCAGCCGGACGCCGGGGTCTGGCGCGTCCATCGCAATGGCCGGAACGTCGCGGTGCTGCCGCCCTTTGCCGACAAGGCCGCCGCGGTGGAGCATCTGATGGAGATGAAGCGCGACCTGGACCCGACCCGGACCTTCCTGGGGCTGGGGGACAGCGTCTCTGACCTGGGTTTCATGAAGCTCTGCGATTTCGCACTGGTCCCGGGTGGGACCCAAATCCAGCAGGAACTGTGGTCATGAGCCCGACCCAGGCCCCGACCCCGATCGGCGCTCCGTTCAGTGGCAGTTACGTGCTGGCGGATTGCCAGTTCCTGCTGAAGCCGATTCGCCTCGACCCCACCCCGGTGGGGCTGAAAGAGCAGCAGATACAGAGTGCCAGCCGCCACTACTCGGAGATGCTGGCCCCCGAAGCGCCACCCCCAGCCGCCTATCTGGACCTGTTTCGGGCCCTCACCCACACCCATGCCGAACGACTGGGGCAGGACCTGTTGTCGCTCGCCGCCCACGTCGCCCGCACCCGCACCGCGCCCATCACGGTGGTCTCGCTCGCCCGGGCGGGGACCCCGATCGGCGCCCTGCTGACTCGGGCCTTGACCGCACAGCTCAAGGTCCCGGCCCGCCATTACTCGATTTCCATCATCCGGGACCGTGGGATCGATACCAATGCCCTGCGCTATCTGCTGCGCGTCGCCAGGCGCCCCGCGGCGGGGCTCGTGTTCGTCGATGGCTGGACCGCGAAGGGGGTTATCACCCACGAACTCAAGGGCGCCCTGGCCAAGTGGAACCGCAGCGAGCCCGAGCACTTGGATGACCGGCTGTATGTCCTGTCCGACATCGGCGGCTGCGCCGACGTGGCCGCCAGCTATGAGGACTACGCGATCCCCTCGGGCATCCTCAACGCGACGGTTTCCGGTCTGGTCTCCCGCTCGGTGCTGAACCACCAGATCGGGCCAGACGACTTCCATGGCTGCGTCTTCTATGAGGAATTCACGGACGCCGATCACTCCACCTGGTTTCTCGACCAGATCGCCGCGACCTTCCAATCGGCCCAGATCCGGGAGATCAGAACCGAGGCCCAAGCGGAGCGTCGGGCGCAGACCCAGGAGTGGCTCCAGAACTGTATGGCGCGCCACGGCATCGCCGACGTGAACCTGATCAAACCCGGGGTCGCGGAGGCCACCCGGGTCCTGTTGCGGCGGGTCCCGGAGCGACTGCTGGTGCGCGACTCGGTCGACCCCGAGGTCCGCCATCTCCTTGCCCTGGCGGAGACCCGGGGGGTACCCGCGGTCCGCGTGGCGGAACTGCCCTTCCGCGCCGCCGCCCTCATCCGCTCCCAGAACCGCGGCGCTGCCGGCAGGAGCAACGAGCCATGACCGCCGACGTTTTCACCAGCCCGGAGCCCCGCCCGTGGGACCGCGAGGTCTCTTACCTGGGGCTCGGGGCCTCCCTGTACTTCCCTGCCACGCGCCCGGACCTCAGGGCCCTGCTCAGTGGGCGCAAGCTCCCGGGTCTGCGCTCCCTGGTGGTCTGTACCGAGGATGCCGTGCACCCCCGCGACCTGGGACGCGCCCTGGTCAACCTTCGGGATGCCTTGCCCCACCTGAAGGCCGCTGGCCCCCTGCGCTTTCTGCGCCCCCGTGACCCCCAGGTCCTGGCTGAGATCGTCGCCTTCCCTGGGATCGAGGGCCTGGACGGGGTCTGCCTGCCGAAGACCGACGAGTTCAATCTGGCCGACTACCTCGCGGCCCTGGCCCCGGCCAGGCATCTGGCGATCATGCCCATCGTGGAGACCGAGGTCGCGTTTTGCCGGGACCGTCTGCGGCGTCTGCGGATGCGGCTCGACCCCATCCGGGAGCGGGTCCCCTGCGTGCGCATCGGGGGCAACGATCTGCTCCACCTGCTGGGGATCCGGCGGCCAAAGGAATTGACGGCCTATGACACCCCCCTGCGCCGGGTCATCGATGACCTGATCATCGCCTTTCGCCCCCACGGCTACGAACTCTCCGCACCGGTCTTCGAACACCTCGACCGCCCCGAGGTGCTGGCCCGGGAGTTGGAACTGGACCTGGTTCATGGGTTGGTCGCCAAGACGGCGATCCACCCGACGCAGATTGGCCTGATCGAGGACGCCTACGCCGTTCCCCCGGAGGAGGCGGTGCTGGCGCGGGCCGTCCTCGCCCCCGATGCAGCCGGCGTATTCCGTCTGAACGGTCAGATGGCCGAGCCGGCGACCCACGGCCGCTGGGCGGCGCGCACCCTGGCCCGGCTGGCGGCCTACGGGCTGCAGCCACCGCCTGGCGAGGTCTGCGGGTGACACCCTCTGCTCCCCTGGTCTGGTTCAACAGCGCGCTGTCCAATACCTACGACGCTGTCCGGCTGATTGGGGAGGCGGCGGGCGGAACGCTGCGTGTCCTGGCGAGTCATGTGGACCCGCTGGCGCCGGTGCTCGGGGCGGCCGACCTGGCCCTGGTCGAGCCTGGGGGGACCCTGACCGACGCGGACTATGTGGATTGGTGTCTGCAGGTCTGCCGACGCCATGGTGTTCGACTCTTGATCCCCGGCCGTCGGATGCGCTCGCTGGCCGCGGCCTCTGAGTCTTTCGCGGCCTTGGGGACGCGCCTTCAGGTTCCGATGCCTTCGACCCTGGACCTCGTCGAGCACAAGGACGCCCTGTATCGGGACCTGGCGGGGACTGAGATTCCGATCCCCGAGTACCGGGTGATTCGCGACCTGCCCGAGTTCGATCGGGCCTATGCGGACCTGGGCGCCCGCCACCCCTGCCTGTGTGTCAAGCCGACCGTCGGCATCTATGGGTCCGGCTTTCGCATCCTGAGCGAAACCGCGGATGACTATGACACCCTGCTCAGCGTCACGCCCGGCCTTATCTCACTCCCTGCGTACCGCGCCGTGCTGGAGCGAACCCAGCGTTCCTACGAAATTCTGCTGATGCCCTTCCTGCCCGGTATCGAGCGGTCGGTGGATTGCCTGGCTGTCTCCGGGCGCCTGGTCGCGGCGGTGGCCCGCGCCAAGCGGGGACGGCACCAGGTCCTGGAGACCACGGGTCCAGTCATCGCCTTCGCGCGGCTGTTGACCGAGCGCTATGCCCTGGACGGGATCTACAACTGCCAGTTCAAGGACCAGGACAAGACCCCGTATCTGCTGGAAATCAACCCGCGGATGTCCGGCGGTTTGCTCTACGCCTGCCAGTCCGGCGTGAATCTTCCCTATTGGAACCTCGCCCTGGCGCTCGGACTCGCCGGTCCGGAGACGATGCCTGCGCCGGTCAACGGAATCATGGTGGCACCGGTGCAAGGGGTGGTGCCAGTGTTGCCCCTGGCGGCGGCGTCCTAGCCCGGAAGCGCCCATAGCTCCAGTAGGCGGCGCAGGCGCCCTCGGAGGACACCATGCAGGAGCCCATTGGGTTGTCCGGGGTGCAGACGGTGCCGAAGAGTTTGCAGTCCGTGGGCTCCTTGATCCCGCGCAGGATCGCCGGACATTCGCACCCTTTGACCTCCCGGACTTCGCCGATCTCCACTGGAAAGCGTTGCTCCGCGTCCAGCTCCGCGAAGTCATCGGCGAGCCGCAGGGCACTGTTGGGCAGGTACCCGAGGCCCCGCCATTCGAAGGTCTCCCGGGTGGCGAAGACCTCCGCCATCAGGGCCTGGGCCTTGCGGTTGCCTTCCGGGGAGACGGTTCGGGTGTACTGGTTTTCGACCTCGCATCGCCCTTCATTGAGTTGGCGGATCAGCAACAGGGCGGACTGCATCACGTCCAGGGGCTCGAAGCCGGCGATCACCAGGGGCTTGCCGAACTCCGTCGGAACGAAGCCATAGGGTCGGCTGCCGATGACGGTGCTCACATGGGAGGGACCCAGGATGCCGTCGAGCTGGACGCCGTCCGGACCCATGGTCGAGAGGATGGTTCGCAGGGCGGGCGGGGTCAGAACGTGGTTACAGAAGATAGAGAAGTTCCTGAGTCCCTCGGCCCTGGCAGTCTTGGCCGCCACCGCCGTGGGCGGGGTGGTGGTCTCGAAGCCGATGGCGAAGAAGACCACCTGACGCCCCGGGTCCGCCCGGGCGATGCGCAGGGCGTCCTGGGTGGAGTAGATCATGCGGATGTCCGCCCCCGCCGCCTTGGCCTTCAGCAGGCTCTGGCGCTCGCTGGCCGGGACTCGCATCAGGTCGGCGTAGGTGCACAGCGTCACCTGGTGGCGGGTGGCGAGCGCGATGGCGTGGTCGATGCGCGCCATGGGCAGAACACAGACCGGGCAGCCCGGGCCGTGGATGAAGCGCACATTGGCGGGCATCAGGTCTGCCACGCCATAGCGGAAGATGGCGTGGGTGTGCCCGCCGCAGAACTCCATGAGCCGGTACTGGCGGTCCGGGCGCGCGGCCGCCGCGATGGCCGCGGCCAGGCCCCGGGCCAGGTGTTGGTCCCGGAACTCGTCGATGTACTTCACGGGGCGTCCTCTGGGTCGACGGTCGCCGCCAGGGGTTCAACCCTGTCGTCGTCCAGCATCCCGGCCTCCCGCATCAGGGCCAGGGTGTGCGCCGCCTCCTCCGCGCTGATGCGATTCAGGGCATAGCCCACATGGATCAGGACATAGTCACCGACCACGGCACCCTCGATCAGGGCGAGGGAGCACTCTTTGCTGACTGCCCCCAGGGCGACAGTGGCGGTCTCGCCGAGGGGGTCGATGGCGGTAATGCGGGCGGGGATGGCGAGACACATGGGGTTTTGTCCTATAGGTTCATCAGGTCTTTAACGATGGTGTTCGGATTTAACCTGTTCTTGACTCATTACTAACCATCGATATCGGGTAGTTTCAGGTCGTACGCCACGCAGGGGTCAACCGCGGTGATGAACAGGCGTGCCAGGGGACCCAGGTCTGCCGGTGCCACCGACGCTCGAATCCCAGCGAGTCCCTGGGCGACGACGCCCGAGGGATGAAAATTCCACTCTGTCGGGGCCAGGATCCGGTACTCGGCTATCCGGTCCCCGTCGATTCGCACCCGATGGACCAGGAGTCCCCGGGCGGCAGAGACCTGGGCGAGTCCCAGCCCGACCGAGAGGTTCGCCGGGAGTTCCTCAGCGTTGGTGGTTTGCTCTTTGATGGTCCGCTCAGTCCCGGCCCAGGTCCCTGCCACTTCGGTCAATTGGGCGGCGATCCGGGTCAGCAGCCCGTTGCCGAACCGCCCGGTCAGGTCCCGCACCAGGGGGGTGTCCAACTGCCGGGTCAGCGGGCTGGTCTCGCGCGGCTGTCCCTCCCAGGTCGGTCGGGCGACGAAGGCGTCAGCCGTGGCCTGCTCCGCACCGCCCAGATGCCGATCCAGGTCCGCTGGGTTGAGGATGGGCAGGGCTCCGACAGGCGCGCGCCCGAGTTCGGCCTGACCCGCGGTCATGATCTGGCGTACGAGCCGCGCCGCGACCGTGTCCGTGACCTCGGCCCAGACCGCGAGGGTCGCCAGGTCGGCCACCTCGCCAAACCACCGGAGCGGTGGGCGACCAAAGACCAGATGGGCGAGCACTTCAGCCAGGTCCCGACTCGCGGCGCCCGCCGTGGGCTCGTCCGCGGTACTTCCTAGTGCCCCGATGCTGAAGGGTTCGGCCCCGGGGCTGAGGGCCCCGCGCAGGGCGCCATGCCCGGCCATCACCCGCGCCATTGCCGTAGCGTCCGGGGTTTGACCCGTGACGTGGGGCCAATCGAGCAGGATGCGCCACAGGTGCTCGCGCAGGGTCTCCGCCGCGACCAGACGTCGCCGTCTGGCCGCGGTTTCGGGGTCCACGACCAGCCCCAACGCCTGCTCACAGGCCGCCGCGCAGGCCGCCGACTGGGCGGTCGCACAGATGCTGTAGAGGGCGGGCAACAGGCGGGCGGTGGCCGTGACCTCCTGTCCGATGAAGAGCCGCGAGGCGCGCACCGGCCGGGTCGAGACGATGGTTACCCGCTCCGGGGCGACGGTGATGCGCAGTTGTCCGGCGGGGTCCGTCATCGTCCGATCCGGCAATTCCTGCAATGAATCACGCCAAGACGCCGAGACGCCAGGGGCACGGAGCAGGGGTGTCCAATCATCGGGTGAGTCTACCCGAAGCCCCGGCTAGAATACCCGGCCCTGGGCCCGCCAATCGGGTCCTGCCCCAGTTTGGCACTCATCAGGTTACCCTCCTAATGCTCTCCAAGGCCCAAGTGGACCGTCTGCGCGCCCCTATCCGGTTCGAGGCCGAGCTCGGCGGCCGCCACCTGCGGCTGGAGAGCACCTGGGGCCTCTTTTCCCCCCGGGAGATCGACGAGGGCACCCGCCTGCTGCTCGATCACCTGGAAGTCGCGCCGGACGCCGACTGTCTGGACCTGGGGTGCGGTTATGGCGTCCTCGGTCTGGCCCTCGCGGTGCGCGCCCCCCAGGGGCAGACCCTGATGGTGGACAAGGATTTCGTGGCGGTGAATTACGCCGCAGCCAACGCGCGGCGCAACGGCCTCGCCAACGCCCGGGCACTGCTCAGCAATGGGTTCGACCAGGTGCCGGCGGACCTGCGCTTCGATTGCATCGTGAGCAACATCCCCGCCAAGGTGGGGAAGGAGTTGTTAGCGATCCTGCTCCACGACGCCCGGGATCGACTGAAGCCCGGCGGCCGGCTCTACGTGGTCACCATCAACGGTTTACGGGAGTTCATGAAGCGTAACCTCAAGGAGGTCTTCGGCCACTACGATAAGCTGAAACAGGGTGCCCATTACACCGTGGGGATGGCGGACCTGAAGTAGGGCGATTTCTGTCAAATCATGTACCACCTCGCTCGTCTTTTCGCCCGCCTTCGGCGTCGCACCGACAGTCATATAGCCCCGCTATGCTCCTGTCGGCGCTTCTTGAAGGCAGACGAAAATCCTTCGCGATCTGGTACATGATTTTCCGGCAATCGCCTAAGACGCCCGTCTTATGGGGTCCGGAGTATTCATCGATGCCCCGGGCCCCCATCTATCCACCCCCATCTATCCACGAGTCAACACTCGCCCAGCCCTGTCAGGAGCCCCCATGGTCTTCGATCTTTCCCAACTCTGCGCGCGGCTCCAGGTTCCGATGCCAAGCGGGGAGCCTGCCCTGGAGCCGCCCAAGATCCGCGGGGTCAACACCCTGGAGTTGGCCGGGGCCACGGACCTGTGTTTCGCCGAGGGGGCGGACCAGGCGGGGGCGGTGCAGCGCTCCCAGGCCGCCGCGGTCCTGGTGCATGACAGCTTTCCGGCCGTGGCGGGGCCCCTGCTGATCCGCGTCCCGGAGCCCCGGACAAGTTTCTTCGCCCTTGCGGCGTCCTTTCAGCCAGTGTCGGAGGTCCAGGGAGTCCATCCGAGTGCCGTGATCGACGACCGGGCCGTGCTCGGCGCGGGCACCGCGGTGGGGGCCTGCGCGGTGATCGCGGCTGGGGTCTGCGTTGGGCCGCGCTGCACCATCGGCCCCGGGGCCTATTTAGGGCCGGGCGTGGTTCTTGGGGCAGACTGTGTGGTTGAGGCCAACGCCACTCTGCACCGGGACACCCTGCTGGGGGACCGGGTCGTGATCCACTCGGGCTCCGTCATCGGCGGAGATGGCTTCGGCTTCCGCTGGGATGGCCAGGCCCAACGCAAGGTTCCCCAACTCGGGCGGGTGGTTCTGGAAGACGACGTGGACATCGGATGCAACTGTTGCGTCGATCGCGCCACCCTGGGCGAGACCCGCATCCGTCGCGGGGCCAAGATCGACAACCTGGTGCAGATTGCCCACAACACGGACATTGGGGCCCACGCCATCCTGGCTGGTCAGGCCGGGGTCGCGGGGAGCAGCCGGGTGGGCACCGGGGCGGTGATCGCCGGTCAGGTGGCGGTCTCGGACCACGTGGACGTGGGGGCGGGAGCCCGGGTCGGCGGCCAAGCTGGAGTAACCAAGGACGTGCCGGCGGGGGCCGCGGTGTTCGGCACGCCGGCCCGCCCGATCAAGGACACCCTGCGCGAACTGGCCGCCCTGGCGCACTTGCCGGGGTTGCTCAAGGAGTTCAAGCACCAGCAGCAGGAGCTGGCCGCCCTGCGCCAGCGCCTGGATGCGCTGGAACGTCAGGCCTGATTCTCCAGCCCCCCGCACCTAGTCCTTGGCCATGGCCAATAGCCGTATCGCCTCTTGGCCCATGGAGTTGTCAGCTCCCAGGTCCCGGGCGCGCTCCAGGGCCTCCCGGGCCTTGGGTCGGTCCCCGCTCTGGAGGCTGACGAAGCCCAGGGTCAGCCAGATCCGTTGGAACTTCGGGGCGGCCGCCGCCCCCTGGCGTAGGGTCTCCAGGGCGCCCGTCGCGTCGCCCGCGTAGTAAAGGGCGAGCCCCAGGTCGTTCTGGGTCTCAACATCGTCCGGCACCAGTTCCAGGATGCGACGATATACCGGGACGACCTCCCGGTAGCGTCGCTCGCCGAAGAGCCCGTCCGCCTGCTGGCGCAGCAGGTCAGGGTTGCTCTCGGTGATGGCCGCGGGGACGGTATCGACAGCGCCCAGGACCGACCGCTGGGGCGTCGAGACCGCGGCGGTGGAGGCGCCCGGCGCCGGGTGGCCGGGCGGCAGGCCAGGCGCGGCAGGGCCGGGGTTCGCGGCCACCGGTCGCAGTGGATGGCGCATGTAATAGTCACGGGTTACGGCGAAGACCGCAAAGCCGTAAAAGGCCAGAAAGAGGAGAGTGAGGAGCCACTGGAGGGTGCTGAGCTTGGGCATGGGGTGATTCGCGCTGGCTTGAATGGGCGGGGGATGCTAGGAACCGGGCGCCGGGGTGTCAATGGGCCAAGGCGATGCTTCCTCGCTCCGGTCCGGGACTTGGCCTATCATGCGGCCGGAGAACTGCCGCCTGGGACCGGGTTTCTGGTAACCCTCCCACCCAACCTTTCCGGAGCTGACCCATGACGACACCCGTAAAAGACCTTGAGGGTGCGACCGATGAAATCGTCGCCAAACTGACTGAAAGGGGCATCAAGGATAACGAGCAGTTGGTCAAGGCCGCCGCTACCCCTGCCCAGCGCAAGGAGTTGGCCGGTTTCTGTGAGTGTGAGACTGCCGACATCCTCCATCTGGCAAATCGGGCCGACCTGGCCCGCGTGCGCGGGATCTCCGGTGTTTACTCGGACCTGCTGGAGATCGCCGGCGTGGACACGGTGAAGGAGTTGGCCAGTCGGCGTGCCGACCACCTCTACGCCAAGATCGCCGAGACCAACGATCGGGACAAGCTCACCACCAAGCCGCCGACGCAGTCCATGGTGCAGAACTGGGTGGCTCAGGCCAAGGCCCTGACCCCGATCCTGAGTTACTGAACCGCAAAAAAAGAAGGCCGTAGCGGCAGACTGTGTAGTCGTCGCGACGGCCTCAAGGGCTTGCTGCCTGGAACTGGGTCACGAATGCCGGAAGAGCCGGGCCTGGCGCGAGCCCCCGGGGACCTGCCCCTCGGGTCCTGGCGCGGTGACGTCGACGCCTGTTCCGCCAGAAATTGAAGCGCCGAACCACACCGTTCGCGGTCAGCGGTTAGCAATAAACCGTGCGTTAAGGAGAACGGAAGGCAACGGGGTCGGACGGGAGCAGTTCGTTTTCAGGCGGCGCCGCGGTCTGGAATTCCCGGCTGGGGGTCCTCGGGGGATTGGTCCGCGCGTCCCCGGTCAGGCGCTGGGATCACGTCCCGCCGGTTGATCATTGCTGCTCAGGGGGATGATCTGTTGTCGGACCCCATCGTTGCGGGCCACCAGCGCGATCAGGAAACCGCCGCTCAGGATGGCAGCGCAGATACCGACAATGGTCAGGGCGTCAAAGCTCATAAGTTCGCCTCCGGATACTGCTGTTGCGAAGTGTGCGGCGCGGGCGCCGCGGCAACGGGGACTCCAAGCCCCGCTTAGGTACGGCCCTAGTGTGCCTTGCAGGGGTTAATCTGTTATTTCGTTATATACTAATGTTGTAACAGGTTGTAACCGAGAGGAGACGTTGCGAATTCGCAACCCAAGGCCATGAGCGAGCACCCAACCCGGATCCTGGTAGTCGACGACGACGCCGCCCTCCGCGCCTTGCTAGGGGACTACCTGACCCGGGAGGGCTTTCTGGTGGCGGGGGTGGAGGACGGCGTGGCCATGGACGCCTGGCTCGCCGGGCAGACTCCGGACCTCGTGATCCTGGATCTGATGCTCCCGGGCGAAGACGGGCTGGCCCTGGCCCGGCGCCTGCGCGCCCAAGGCGACGTGCCGATCATCATGCTGTCGGCGCGGGGGGACGACATCGACCGGATCGTCGGGTTGGAAGTCGGCGCTGACGACTATATCCCCAAGCCCTTCAATCCCCGCGAGTTGCTCGCCCGTATTCGCGCCGTGTTGCGCCGCCGCGCTCCCGCCGAACAGGCGGGGGAGCCCGCGCTCGAGGGCATGTACACCTTTGGTCCCTACCGCCTGGATCTCAACCTGAGGGAACTGCGCCGGGATGGGGAATTGGTGGTGCTCACCGGCGGCGAGTTCGATCTGCTGCGAATCCTCACAGAGCATGCGGACCGCGTTCTCGATCGGGACCGCATTTTGGACCACCTGAAGGGCTACGAGCGGTCACCCTTTGACCGCAGTATCGATGTCCAGATTGCCCGACTCCGGGCCAAGATCGAGCCCGACACCAAGCACCCCTGCTATATCCGCACCGTCTGGGGCAAGGGATATCTGTTCACCCCGGCCGGGGAGCCATGAAGGGAACCTGGCGTCTGGTGCCGGCCTCGCTGTTTGGGCGGGTGCTGCTGACCCTGATCGGCACCTTCGGCATCTTCGCGATCGCGACCTTTTTCATCATCGTCCACTTTGCCCTGGCCCCGGTGTCGGAGCGCTCAGCGTCAGACCTGGCTGGGATCATGGTCCTGGCCGCCCGCACCCTGGTTCAGTTGCCGCCGGAGTTGCGGGACGACTACCGGGAGCGGCTGGCGCGCGACTACGCCCTGCGCCTGGCGGAGGACGCGCCAGTGGGGGAGCCAAGCAGCTACTTCTTCCCCTATATCGAACGTCTCCGCCAGGCGCTGGAGGCCCGTCTCGGCCGCCCCGTGGCGTTCGTAACGAACCTGGCCAACGGCGATCGCTGGTTTTGGGTCCCCCTGGAGGCCGGCCACGAGACCATCTGGACCGGGTTTCCGCGCCAACGCCTGGGTACGCGTCCGGTGGAGGGCCTGACTGTCATTGCGGGGTTGGCCCTGCTCCTGGTGGTAGTGAGCGCCGCAACCCTGGCGCGCCGGGTGACCCGCCCCCTCAACCGTCTATCCGTTGCCGCGGCGGAGGTCGCCCAGGGGCGCTCGCCCAACCGGCTGCCCGAGACCGGTCCCGCGGAACTGGCGGAGCTCGCCCATCAGTTCAACGAGATGAGCCAACAGGTGCGGGAGCTTCTGGCGGACCGAACCCTGCTCCTGGCCGGCATATCCCATGACCTGCGTACGCCTCTCACCCGGCTGCGACTCGCCATCGCAATGCTCCCGGCGGCGGCCTCGCCGGACCTGGTCGCCCGCATGGACCGGGACATCGAGGAGATGAATGCCCTGATCTCCCAGGCGGTGGACTTTGGGAGCAACCTGGGGGCCGGTCGGCCCGGGCTGGTGGACCTGGGGATTCTGATCGGAGATCTCGGTGGCCGGTCAGCCGCGAGTGATCTGGGAGCGCCAGGCGCCATGCCGGTACAGCGTGGACGGATTGGCCTTGCGCCGCATCCTGGGAAATTTGCTGGAGAATGCCCTGCGCTACAGCCAGGGAGCGGTTGAGGTCTATTTGGACTGCCGCCTCCCCGGGCCGGTGATCTATGTCCTGGATCGGGGCCCCGGAATCCCCGAGGCCGAGCGAGAGGCGGTCTTTCGCCCCTATTACCGGCTGGAGCAGTCGCGCAACCGCCAGACTGGCGGCAGTGGCCTGGGGTTGGCGGTGGCCCGCCAACTCGCCATGGCCAACCAGATCGAACTGCGCCTGGGCGGGCGGCCTGGTGGGGGGACCCTGGTCAGCATACATCTGCCCATGTCCGAGGATTTGGAGCGCCGGGACGGCCCCGGGGGTCGCCCGGTTGACGGCGGCCACGAGGCTGCCTAAATTCCGCAGGCGGCAAACCCCACACCATCGGAGTGAGACCCCATGCTTGAGCCTGGCGACAAGGCCCCTGTCTTTGCCCTGCCCGACGCGGATATGGAGCGATTCAACCTGGAAGGCCTCCTCGGCCAGCGCAATCTGGTCATCTATTTTTATCCCAAGGACGACACCCCGGGCTGCACCATGGAGGCCCTGGACTTTACCGACCTCCAAGCGGAGTTTGATGCGGCCGAGAGCGAGGTGCTGGGCATCAGCCGCGACACCTGCACCAGTCACGGGGCCTTCCGGGACAAATACGGACTCACCGTGCGCCTGCTGGCAGACACTGAGGGGGAGGCTTGCGAGGCCTACGGGGTCTGGCAGGAAAAGGAGGCTCACGGCGAGAAGCGCATGGGGATCGTCCGCTCCACCTTCATTATCGATAAACAGGGCCTGATCCGCCACGCCCTGCGTGACGTGAAACCCAAAGGCCATGCAGCCGCGGTATTGGAGCTGGTGCGGGACCTGTAGCCCAGACCGCAGAATACGTCCGCGAATAACGCGAATAACGCGAAGCGGCCATACTGCAGCACTGACAGTTTCTCGCCGGTGACGCGGCTATTGAGTGTTCAGTTGCCAGGTGAGTCGCCGGGCGTATTCGTGTTCATTCGTGTTTTTCGCGGGCTGAAACACTTCTTGGACGCAGTCATCAAAAACTTAGTACGCCCACTGTGAAGCTCCGCGCCCACATCCTGCTCTTTCTGCTGGTGTTCGGGCTCACTCCCCTGGTACTCGCGGTGGTTATCAACCTGCCGCTGGTATTGGACCGCACGGCGCTTTTCTACCAGCGCGCCTATCTGCAGAACCTGCGTGCCGACTTTCGAGACCTGGATCAGCACCTGGCCAGCCGCCACGAGATGATCCGGTTGCTCGCCAAACTGCCGGAACCCGGACTCATTCTGGGTGAGCCGGGTGCGTCTGGGGACAGTGACCAGGTGGATCTTGCCCGGGTCCGCTACACCGGCTGGGTGAACCAGATCCTGGCCGATCAGCGGGACATCATTCAGGTGCTGTTCGTGGACGACGCGGGGGAGGACCGCTTCTGGCTGGCTCGCGACCCGCGCACCCAGGAGTGGCGGCCGGCGGCCCAGTCGCCCCAGGGACCGAGCGCCGAGTTCCTGGCGGCGGGTCTGGAACTGGAACCGGGTGCGGTGATGGTGAGCCGGATCCAGGTGGACCCCGCCGGGGGCGCGGCGGACCCTCGCCGGTTGATCACCCTGAGCCTGGTGAGTCCCATCGGCGGTGGCAAGGATCAGCCTCGGGGGCTGGTGGTGATGGGGATCGACGTTGGGGGGCTCGCCCAGTTCTATCGCGATACGGTCTGGGTCAATCAGGACGGCAGCTACCTGCGCCCCGGTCAGCCCGCTGGGGAGTTACCGGACGCCTTCAAGGACTTTCCCGGACTTGAGGAGATCTTCAGCCAGGGGACCCTGGCGCTGTGGCGGGGCCCGCGCGGCCAGCAGTTCCTGTGGGTACCCATGTTTGCCACCGAGAACGGCCGGCCCCTCTGGGTGGGGCGGGCGGTGGACCCCTCACCGCTCGATAACTTCCGCAATGCCCTGATGATACGGGTGCTGACCATCATTTTTATCCTGGTCCTGGTAGTCCTGGTGTTGGCACGCTGGATTGCCCGGCGGGTGGAGCGGTTTGGGCAAGAATTGACGGGTGGGGTTGGCCGAATCCTGCGCGATGGGGAGCCCTTGCGCTTCCACTGGGGGGGGCCGCGGGAGATCCGGGAGTTGGGGGACCAACTCACGGCCCTGGCCCAGACCCACGCCGAACACCTGCGCACCGGCCGCGAGCACACCCGTGCCCTGGAGCGTTCGAATCGCTACAAGTCCGAATTCCTGGCCAACGTGAGCCATGAACTGCGCACCCCGCTGAACTCCATCCTGCTGCTCTCCAAGATGCTGGCCGCCGAGGGTGGCGGGCTCTCGGAGGTTCAGCGCCGCCAGGCCCAGGTTATCCGCGAGGCGGGGGTGGACCTGAGGACCATGATCGACGACATCCTGGATATTTCCCGGATCGAGGCCGGCCAGGTGCCGATCAGCCTGGGTTGGGTGGACCTGCCGACGGTGCTGGAAGAACTGATGGAACTGGTCGGACCCCTCACCGGGGATAAGCCGGTGACCCTCCGGTTGCAATGCGACCCCGCCGCGCCGACGCGGATCTGTACCGATCGGGAGAAGCTCCGGCAGATTCTTAAGAACTTCCTCGCCAATGCCATCAAGTTCACGGATCAGGGCACTGTTACCCTGGGCCTCGGCATGGCCAAGGATCCGGGGCGCCCCTTGGCCTTGAGCGTCACCGATACGGGCATTGGCATCCCGCAGGACAAGCAGGAGATTATCTTTGAAGCCTTCCAGCAGGCGGACGGCTCGACCCGTCGACGCTACGGTGGGACCGGGCTGGGGCTCTCCATCAGTCGCGAACTGGCCAAGCTCCTGGGCGGGCGCATCGAGGTCCAGAGTGCCCCTGGGGCTGGGTCCTGCTTCACCTTGTTTCTGCCACTTTCTAACCAGGGCGGCGGACCGACGATTGAAGAGCCAGCCGTGCATCTGCCGCCGGTTGTCGCGCCGGCCCTGGAGGAGCCGTCAACCACCCCGAGTGCGGCCCATCCTGGCGAATGGGTGTTGATCATCGATCGGGATGTTCCCACCCTGGTCCATCTGGCCGGGCTCATCGGCGCCTACGGCCTGGGGGTGCAGACTGCCGCCGACCTGGATGAGGCCCTTGAGACCCTCCAGGAAGAGCCCGCCGGTTGCCGGCTGATCCTCCTGGCCGCCCTGATGTCGTCCCCGGAGACCTGTGATACGATCGCCACCCTTTTGAAACAAAATCAAGGCCACGGGACCGCTGTGGCAGTGATGGGGGAAGCGGCCGCCGCGGCTCAGAGCGCCGCCTGCCGGGCGGCCGGCGCCGTGGCCTTCCTGACCATGCCGGTGACTTCCGGGGCGCTCGCTGCCGTCGTGGCCGCGCTGCCGGAGCCGGGCGGTGGGGCACCCTCCCAGCACTGACCAGCGCCCGGGGCCGGGCGTATCGGGCCCGACTCCATGAATGGTTACGCTGGATTCAAGCTGCTGATCGTCGATGATCACGCCCATAATCTGTTTACGCTGCGCACCCTGATCGAGGCGCACATGGACGCGGGTGTGCTGGAGGCCACCTCGGGCCAGCAGGCCATTGATCTGACCCACAGTCACCCGGACATCGACCTGATAATCTTGGACGTGCAGATGCCGGAGATGGACGGCTTCCAGACCGCCACCCTGCTGAAACTGCGCAAACGCACCCGGGACATCCCCATCATTTTCCTCACCGCCGCCTTCAAGTCCGAGGAGTTTCAGCAGCGCGGGTTCGCCGTCGGGGCCGTGGACTACCTGCTCAAACCGATCGACGATAACCTGTTGATCAACAAGATCAGCACCTACTTCCGGCTGATCGAGAAGGAGCGCGGTCTCAACCGGGTGCTGGAACAGCGGGTGGCTGAGCGCACCGCGGAACTGGCGGAGGCGCGCCAGTACCTGGAGAACATCATCACCCACATGGGCGAGGCCCTCCTGGTCCTGGAGCCCGGCGGTTCCATCAAGATGACCAATCCGGCCGCGTGCCGGATGCTTGGGTACGAGAGCACGGACCTGCTCGGTATGAGTATCGGTGACGTTTTCGAGGAGGAGGGGGACGAACAGGCCGGGGCCTTCCTGGGTACCTGGCTGGAGGCCTTGATTCGAACCGGGGCGCTCAGCAAGATCGAGGCTCGCTTTATCGCCCGGGACGGTCGGCGGGTGCCGATCCTGTTCGCCCGCACCGCGGTCAAAGACACCGCGGGCAGGATCAGCGATATCATCTGCATCGCTAAGGATATGACGGGCTATGTCCGGGTCCCGGGCGGGGCCAAGACTTCCGCCGCTGGGGACCTCCTTGCCACCCACCAACGGAGTGCACCCGACGTGCTGTAAGAGGTTTCATGATGAACGACCTGACCAACCCGAACCTGCCAGAGGATGAGGACGAGGACGAAAAGACCGCCCTCACGGCCAATGCTCTCAAGGCTATGGCGCACCCCCTGCGGTGGAAGATCCTCTGTTCCCTGGGAGAGAGCGAGCTTTCGGTGGGTGAGATCGTGGAGCGCACCGGCACCTCCCAGAGCAACATCTCCCAGCACCTGGAGCAACTGCGCAACAAGAACATCGTGGTCGCGCGCAAGGAGGCCAACCGCATCTTCTACCGCATCCGCAACGGCCAATTGTTGGACCTCATCGGCATCATGCGCGAGGTCCTGTGCCCGGCCAACCTGGATGACCGCTTTCCGCGCTGAACGGACAACTGTTGGCGACTGGTGCGAATGGTTCCAGATGTTCACTTCCCCCGGGCAAGTCACGCTGGTGGAAGATCGATCTTTCCAGGCTGACGCCTGACTGCCACTTCCGGGATAATGGCGCACCCAGCCGCCCGCTTGTCTCCCAGGGAGCGCGTCATGTTCGAACCGAACGAATGGTTTACCGAGATCGTCGAGGACGAGGGCTCCGCCTTCTCCCTCAGGGTGACCGAAAAGCTCCATGAGGAGCAGACTCCCTACCAGTTGATCGAGGTCTACGCCACTGCCGGGTTCGGCAACCTCATGGTGATCGACGGTTTCGTCATGCTCACCAGTCGGGACAACTTCCTCTACCACGAGATGATGTCCCATCCGGCGCTCTTCACTCACCAGGACCCGCGGCGGGTGTGCATCATCGGCGGCGGGGACTGCGGCACCCTGCGCGAGGTCCTGCGCCACCCGGGGGTCGAGTCGGTGGTCCAGATCGATATCGACGAGGGGGTTACTCGCGCCGCCGAGTGCTACTTTCCGGAGCTCACCGCGGCCAACCGGGATCCCCGGGCCCGGCTCCTGTTCGATGACGGTATCCGCTGGGTTCAGCAAGTGGAGCCTGGCAGTCTGGACCTCATCATTGTCGACAGCACGGACCCGGTGGGCCCCGCCGTCGGACTCTTCAGTGGTGACTTCTACCTGGACTGCCAGCGGGCGCTGGGGGCGGGCGGCATCCTGGTGCAGCAGAGTGAGTCACCCCTCTACCACATGCACATCCTGACCGACATGCACCGTGCCATGCGCGGGGCCGGCTTTGGTGACACCCGCACGCTCTTTTTCCCCCAGGCCGTTTACCCCTCCGGCTGGATGACTGCCACCATGGCCCGCAAGGACGGGAGCCTGGCCGAGTTCCGCGCGGATGACGTCCGTCACAAGCCCTTCGAGACCCAGTACTACAACGTCGAGATCCACCAGGCCGCCCTGGCCGAGCCCGAGTTTTTCCGCCGTGCCCTGGCCCAGGGCCTCGGGTTATGAGGGTGGGATGCGCCGCCGCCCGGCGCACCACCCGGACTGCCGAAGCGCCTCGCGCCGCTTGCGACCCCGGTCCCAGTGACGCCCTTGCAGACGGCGACTGAGCCCCTGCTCCTGGTCGCCGGGGTCGACGAGGCGGGCCGCGGTCCCCTGGCTGGTCCCGTCTGTGCCGCCGCGGTCATCCTGGATCCGGCGCGCCCAATCCCCGGGGTCGGGGACTCCAAACAACTCAGCCCCAAACGGCGGGAAGCCCTGGAGGTTGCCATCCAGTCCCAGTGCCTGGCCTGGGTCGTGGCTTATGCGAGCGCGGCGGAGATCGACGCCATCAACATCCTTCAGGCCAGCCTGCTGGCCATGAGCCGGGCGGTGGCCGCCCTGCACCCTCCGCCAGCTCGCGTCCTGGTGGACGGTAACCAGGGGCCGGTCTGTCACTGTCCGGTCCAGACCATCATCCGGGGGGACGCCCTCATCCCCGCCATCGGTGCCGCCTCCATCCTCGCCAAGGTCGCCCGGGACCGGCTCATGTGCCAATTGGACCTGGACTACCCCGGTTATGGCTTCGCCACCCACAAGGGATATCCCACCCTGGCGCATCGGGCCGCCCTACGCCGGCTCGGACCTTGTCCGGAGCATCGCCGGACCTTCGCTCCGGTGCGGGCCTGTTGTTGATGAGGTGCCGCTGAGCACCGGGTGGTTCTCAAGGCCAGCGACAAGCCCAGTCCGGAGAATGGGGCGGAAGACCTGATGCTGGGGAAGACGTTGGACCGCCTCCGTGGAAGCGGGCGCACTCCGCTTTTAGAGATCCAGGGGCGGGGCACCCGTGACCCCCAAGCGGGCGCCGCCGCCGGACACCCGCGTGGAGGTGGGGTCTTTCATTGCTACTCCCTGAGGTACGAGGGCAGGTACTCCTCCAACTCCCCTGTCATCAGGTAGGGCAAGGTCACCGTCTTGTAGTAGTCCTCGCCGCGCGGGAACCAGCGGGTCCATGCCTCCTTCCACTCCTCGGGCATCTGTTCTGGGATCCAGAATCGCTCCGGAATCGCCTCCGCGGGTGTCGGATTCTCGGGCAGCGCGAGCGTCCACCAAGTCGAGCCCGCGAGCAGGAGCCGGATCTTTCCGGACAGTCGCTTCACGGTACCGGAGCGCACCATCTCCCAGCACAGGGCGGCGCCAACGGGCCCTACGGGAGTCGGCAGTACCCCGTCGTCGCTGCCGCCGGTGTAGTAGCAGGTCTCCCAGTAGGTGGGGCGGTCCTTGTCGTGGCGTTGCGTGCTCCCGTCCGGGAAGGCCGAGAGGAAGGCGTTGATCACCTGATCGCCGTCGTGGGCGAGGAAGGAGCCGCCCACGCTGACATGCTCCTTGCGGGCGAGGTCCGTCAGAAGCTTGGCGGGCGCACCGTCCAGCGGCCGAATGGCCCGGACCATGTCCTGGTGGAATGCCGCGGCCGAGGTGAACATCTCCGGTAGTAGGATCCACTCGGCCCCCCTGCGGATCGCATTCCGCACCAGCTGTTCCGCCTGCGCGAGGTTTGCCTCGACGTCGCCGAGCTTCGGCGCCATCTGGATGGCCGCAACATTGAGCTGGGCGGTGGTCCCGCTATTGGTCGCTCGCTCCTGCGGCGTCATTTCAGTCCACCCGACCCGGGAACTGCCGAGCGCGATGCTCGCCGCAATCCACTGCAGGCAACGGCGGCGACCAGCGGACGCGCCAGCCTGCATGTGTGAGGTTTCGCCGGGGTTCTCATTCTGCCTGTTCATGATCCACACCCTATGCAGGACGAAGACGTACGAATAGCACAAGACGAATGATCGACCCCGGCCGGCATTGCGGCGATGGACCGAGGACCTGGCCCCCCAGGAGTCGTGCTTCTGGAGCGGTTGTGTGGCCACTGATTTGACCATTGGAATCTTAGAGCGCAGTCTGAATCCGAGTCCGCATTCGTTTAACACGGCAACTGGTCAGCGTGTTGGGGCGAGCAACGAGTCCCAGCGCTCGCAAGCCGCGGCGATAGACGCACGAGGTTCGGGACTCGCGTTCACGACGACCCGTATCGATGGAGATCACTATGCAGAACATTACAGACACAGCGCTTGACCAGGCTTCCGTCGGGCGGAGCCTGGAAGAGGCGGTTCGCCTCCTCGCAGGCGAGCTGAGGGCTGTCCGCGCAGAAGCGCGCCGCCAGCGAAGGCGCCTGCGCCTGATGGTGGTTGCCTCCGGGCTCTTGCTGGCCACCGCGGGGTGGTCGATCATTCACTCGTTCTCGCTGGCCGAGTCTCAAAAGTCGCTGCAAGAGCCAACCTTGGCAATGAGTCCTAGCGATCGGGCGAATCGACGGGAGCAATTGATGGCGATGTTGCCACCGGAGAAGCAACGGGAGCTGGAGTCGTTCGAACGGGAGGTGGATTGGCTGAACGGCTACATGCAGACCTGGGACGAGGGCAAGACCGGGGCCGTGGTCGCGATGATGCTGTTCCGGATGGGGCAAAGCATGGGCACCATGCCATCCATGGAGCAGCAGATGCGGACAATGAGCGGCCAGATGGGTGCGCTGCCGGCGATCGTGGCCGAGCTCGCCCAGATCAACGCAAAGATGCACGTCATCACCGCGACTATGGACTCAACCATGGGGCGCGCCGGGCGCATGATGCCGTGGATGCCGTTTTCTCCGTGACCTTCGCCAGCACGATCGTGCAGCATGGCTCGGCCGCGGGGATCGTGCGGCGCCGGCCGTTCCTCAGCCGCGTGCCTTGCCCGCTGTCTCGGCCACGGGCGGGGGGATCACCCAGCCGGCGATCAGAATCAGCACCACCCCGACGAGCGAGACCCAGTACCAGCCCGCCAATTGGGTCTGCCGGTATTCGTAGACCGCCCCGGCGCTGACCATCAGGTGATCCTTGCCGGCAGCGATTCCGCTGATCCCGAGCGGCGGTCGGTTCTCCGCGCGGCCTTCCGGGCGCAGACCACCCTCGGTGGTTAAGCGGTCATCCCGCGCGACAATTGCCAACGAGTAGAACCCATCATCACCGCCGACCCACAGGCGCTCGGCCCCGGTTGGCTCACTGTCGGCAGCCAGATGCAGCGACAACACGCGCTTGCCGTCAAGGTCGGGAGACAGCGAACGCCAGGGCTGGTCCGGCCGCGGTTGCCAAACAGGCCACGGTTGGTGCCCGCCAGCAGCAGACCACTCCGGGTGGTCGCGAAACTGAACACATTCAACTCTTCGGGAAGACCCTGGTTATTCGGCTGCCAGACCAGGTCGGCCTCGTTCGCCGGTGTGGACAGTACGCCGGCACCCACCGTGCCGGCATGCAGCCATTGTCCATCGCCGCGCCGCTGACTGAACAAGCTGTAGATGTTCGCCGCCGGCCCTGGTTCGTGCCAGCCGCCGTCCGTGAGCAGGCGCACACCGCTGGCGGTCCCCGCCACCAGCCCCGAGGCGGCCGGCAATAGACTGCTGACCCGCTCAGTAAGGGGCGGCGTCCCGGCCGGCGCATAGAAAAGCCCGGTGGCCGTCCCGACCGGCGTGCGCCCCGGCGCACCGAGCAGGGCCATGACGGGGTGACCGCCCAGGTCCAGATCCTCCTTGGTCCACCGCCCGTCCTGGAACCGCCAGACCTCCCCGGCCTCGGTGCCCGCCAGAATGTCACCGTCGGCCGTGGCGATGAGGTCTGTCACATGTCCCGCCCCGGGCGGGTTGTTCGCCACCAGATCAACGCCGCCGGGTAGCAGGGGTCCGCCCACGGTGAGCGTCAAGCCGAGGACGGTCAAAAAAAGTCCGAGGTTCTTGCGTGGGTTCATCGGCCTGCCTGTCGCTCGAGTGAGGGGGCTCAACTAGGTGTCGCCACCAATCTGGCTTGCCCGTAACCAGCACAACCGGGAACTTTGCCGCCAGCGCTGATCACCGCCCCAAAACGACAGACTACAGCGTTCGGCGCGGGGTCGGCGACGCTGATCGCCACCGCCGATTCCTTGACCGGTCGAACGGTGAGCGTGGTCGCTACCCCTTGTTCTCCTACCTACACAAGGTCGAGTGCGGTGCTTGGTTGGATACTAGGGTGCTAGACTACATGCAGCCAATGAACCTGGCGTCCTAACATAGACTAGAACACGTTCGGCAGCAAATAATACTGCCAGGTATCTTAGAATGGTCGACGAAAGAAAGCGCATACCAATTGATGAAAGTTACATCCGCGCTCTTGGATTAGCCGCATACGCCTTTGCAACGTGCGAATGGCAAGTTGTTTGGTGCTGTGAAAAAATTAAACCAGGAGTGCTTCGCAAGATTGTGGGCGATGAGAGCACCGCAGGGGCGA
>CAVTDM010000031.1:0-20983 GCA_963733415.1 uncultured Gammaproteobacteria bacterium
GTAGTAGACCACCGGGATGACCACCAGGGTCAGGACGGTGGAGACGAAGAGACCGAAGAGCAGGGAGACGGCCAGCCCCGAGAAGATCGGGTCGTCCAGGATGAAGAGCGCGCCGGCCATGGCCGCGAGGGCGGTGAGGGCGATGGGCTTGGCGCGGACCACGGCGGAGTTGATCACCGCCTCCTCGAAGGGCATGCCTTCGCGCACCTGCTGGTTGATGAAGTCCACCAGCAGGATGGAGTTGCGCACGATGATGCCGGCCAGCGCGATCATGCCGATCATGGAGGTGGCGGTGAACTTGGCCCCCAGGAGGGCATGGCCGGGCATGATGCCGATGATGGTCAGCGGGATCGGCGCCATGATGACCAGCGGCACCAGATAGCTGCGGAATTGGGCCACCACCAGCAGATAGATGAGGATCAGCCCCACGCCATAGGCAATCCCCATGTCGCGGAAGGTCTCATAGGTGACCTGCCATTCCCCGTCCCACTTGAGGCTGTATTCATAGGGATTGCCGGGCTGCTGGATGTACCACTGGGGCAGGCCCAGTTGCTCGGTCAGCTTGGCGGCGATCTCGAAGAGGCCGTAGAGCGGGCTGTCGGTGGGGCCGGCCATGTCGCCGGTCACATAGACCACCGGCAGCAGGTCCTTGTGGTAGATGCTGGGGGCGCGGGTGGTCTCCGCGAGGCTGACGATCTCGGACAGGGGGACCAGGGCGCCGCCCTGGGCGCGCACCCGCAGGGCCAGGACCTGCTCCAGGTCGGCCTTGTCGGCCTCGGCGTACTCGACCCGGATGGGCACGGCGTATTTGACGTTGGCCCCATGCAGGAAGCTCATGTCCTCGCCCGTCCAGGACCGTGGCCAGGGCCTGGGCGACGCTGGCCTGGGCGACGCCGAGGCGCGCCGCCTTGGCGCGGTCGATCTCCAGCACCAGCTTCCGCGGCGGGATATTCCACCGAGTCGTCCACGTCCACGATGTCGGCGGTCGACTCGAAGACGCCGCGCACCTGGCTGGCGACTGCGCGATCTGGCCCGCGTAGTCGAGCCCGTAGACCTCGGCGACCAGGGGCGAGAGGACCGGCGGCCCGGGCGGGATCTCGACGATCTTGGCGTTGCCGTCGTGACGGCGGGCGATCTCCTGCAAGGGGCGCGCGCAGGCCGACGGCGATCGCGTGGCTCTGGCGGTCGCGATCGTGCTTGTCCACCAGGTTGACCTGGAGGTCGCCCAGATGGGCGCCCTCGCGCAGGTAGTACTGGCGCACCAGGCCGTTGAAGTTGATGGGGGTGGCGGTGCCGGCATAGGCCTGGTAGTCGGTGACCTCGGGGACCGTGGCCAGGTATTCACCCAGCTCGGCCAGGACCCGGGCGGTCTGCTCCAGGCTGGTCCCCTCGGGCATGTCCAGCACCACCTGGAACTCGCTCTTGTTGTCGAAGGGCAGCATCTTGAGGATCACCGCCTTGTTGACCACCAGCAGCATGGAGCCGGCGATCAGCACCAGGATGCCGGCGAGCAGCAGCCAGCGGTTGCGGTTGCCGCGCCGGCCGACCAGGAAGGGGCCGATGACGGTCTCGAACAGGCGGGCCAGGACCGGACTGCCGCCCTCGGCCCCTGTCCGTGGCCATGGCGTGCCCCTGGGCCCGGCCGCGGCCAGGGCCTGGTCATGCCGCCGACCGAGCATGAAGTTGGTCATCCAGGGCGTGAAGACGAAGGCGACCGCCAGCGAGATCAGCATCCCCAGCGAGGCATTGATGGGGATCGGCGACATGTAGGGCCCCATGAGTCCGGAGACGAAGGCCATGGGCAGCAGGGCGGCGATGACGGTGAAGGTCGCCAGGATGGTCGGCCCGCCCACCTCGTCCACCGCCGTGGGCATGAGGTCCAGGAGTCTCGCCTTGGACAGGGCCATGTGCCGGTGGATGTTCTCCACCACCACGATGGCGTCGTCCACCAGGATGCCGATGGAGAAGATCAGGGCAAAGAGCGAGACCCGGTTGAGGGTGAAGCCCCAGGCCCAGGAGGCGAACAGGGTCAGGGCCAGGGTCACGACCACCGCCGCGCCGACGATGATGGACTCGCGCCAGCCGATGGCGAGCCAGACCAGCAGGATCACGGAGATGGTCGCGAAGGCGAGCTTGGTGATCAGCTTCTGGGCCTTGGCGTCGGCGGTGGCGCCGTAGTTGCGGGTGACCGTGACCTCTACCCCCTCCGGGATGAAGGTGCCGTGTAGTTGGCCGAAGCGCTCGATGACGCGCTGCCGCGACCTCGACCGCGTTGACCCCCTCCTGCTTGGCCACCGCGATGGTCACCGCCGGGGTGGTGCCCTGGCAGGTCAGGCCGTTGTGGTCGGCACCGGGACCGGCACCCATCCAGACATAGCTTTGGGGCTGCTCCGGGGCCGCGCTCGATGCGTCGCCACGTCGCGCAGATAGACCGGGCGTCCGGCGTGCAGGCCCACCACCAGGTCGCCGATCTCCTCGGGGCTGGAGAGGAAGGTACCGGCCTGGACCAGGACCTCCTGGTTGTCCGCCGTGACGGTCAGGTTGTCCGCATTGAGGTTGCCGGCCTGGAGGGCCCGGCGCAGGTCCGCCAGGTCGATCCCGTAGCCGGCCAGGGCCTGGGGCTGCAGCAGGACCCGCACCACCTGGTCCGGCGCGCCGACGGTGTAGACATCCCGGGTGCCGGGGACGCGCTTGATCTCCTGCTCGAGGGCATGGGCGACCTGGCCCAGCTCGAAGGCGCCCTTGGCCGGGTCCTTGGACCAGAGGGTGGCGGTGATGATGGGCACGTCGTCGATGCCCTTGGGCTTGATGATGGGGGTGCCCACGCCCAGGTTGGCCGGCAGCCAGTCCTGATTGGACTAGCACCTTGCTGTAGAGGCGCACCATGGCGTCGGTGTTGTCCTCGCCCACCCGGAACTGGACGGTGACCACCGCCATGCCGGGGCGGGAGACGGAGTAGACGTGCTCGATGCCCTTGATCTCCGACAGCACCTGCTCGGCGGGGCCGGCCACCAGGTGTTCGATCTCGGTCGCCGAGGCCCCGGGGAAGGGGATGAAGACATCGGCGAAGGTGACGTTGATCTGGGGCTCTTCCTCCCGCGGCGTCACCAGCACCGCGAACACCCCCAGCAGCAGCCCGACCAGGGCCAGCAGGGGGGTGATCTCGGTGGCCTGGAAGCGCGCGGCGATGCGGCCCGAGACCAGGCCGAGGGCCTCAGCCATGGTGCGCCCCCCCGCCGGCGGCATGGCGCTGCGGGCGCCTGGGACTTCAGCAGCACGCCGGCGGCGATCGGGTCCAGGGCCACCGCGTTCGCCCTCGGTCAGACCGGCCAGCACCACGAAGGCGTCGTCCAGGGCGCGGCCCAGCCGGACCTGGCGGAAGTGGACATGCCCCTCCGCCAGCACCACATAGACCCCGGTGACCTCCGAGCGGTGGACCACGGCCGCCTTGGGGACCGTCAGTTCCGCCTTCTCACCCATCACGAAGCCGGTCTTGACGAACATCCCAGGGAAGAGCGCGCGGGTCTCGCGCGGCGGCAGGTCCACCCGCACCTTGAAGGTGTTGGACTCCAGATCGGCGAAGGGGAAGACGGTGATCGCCCGCGTCTCAGTGACCTGCCGTCCGGCAGGTAGATCCGCGCGGACCCGCCGCCCCGCACGGCCGGGATCACGCTCTGGGGCACATCCACGATCACCCGCAGTTCGTCCAGCGAGATGCCGCTCATCACCGGCTGGCCGGGGCTCGCCATCTCACCCACCTGGACGTGGCGGTGGGTGACGATGCCGGAGTAGGGGGCGCGGATCTCGGTGTATTCCAATTGCTCCTGGGCCTGCTCCAGGCGGGCGGTGGCCGCATCCAGGGCGGCCTGGGCGCTGGCCAGGTCGGCGGTCGCCTGGTCCATGGCCGAGTCCGAGACGTTCTTCTTGTCGTAGAGCCCCTTGACCGCGTGCATGCTCGTCGCGGGCCTGCTGGAGCTGGGCGGTGGCGGACTTCAGGTCCGCCGTCGCCTGGGCGACCCGGGCGCGGTGCTCGGTGTCCTTGATGCGGGCGATCACCGCGCCCTTCTCCACGAAGTCGTCCACGTCGAAGAGGATCTCCTGGACCTGACCCTGGGTCTGGGCGGAGACGGTGGTGCGGTTGACCGCCTCGACCACGCCGTCGAGCCGGTACTCCCGGGGGATGGTGCGGACCTGGGCGGCGGCCGTGGCCAGCGCGGCCGGAGGCTGGGATCCCTGCCCGGTTCCGGCATCAGCGGCGCGGTTCGGCGCGGCTACTGGTGCGGAATCTGATGCGGAGGCGGTGACTGAGAGCAACACGGTCAGAACCGCGGACAATCCGATGAGACGCATGATGGCGCACCCATGAATATTAGATAATTCTTATATTAAAGGAATTTATTATAATATCAAGTGGGTTTCCGGTCAGTTAAGCTTGCCTCTGGACCAGGCCGCGGCTGGGCATCCGCGTCGACTTAAGCGGGGAGACCCCCGCCCCAGCGCCGCCAAACGCGCCAAAGCCGCCCACTCAGGGTGACGAGCAGGAGCACCAGGGCGCCGGTCAGGACCCCAACCAGGGCGTCCATCGCCAGCGGCGTGATCGGTCCCAGTACGACGCCGACGTTCGGCAACCCCGCGGCCGCGTCGGTGACTCCCCCAATCAGATGATGGATGGCCGGTATACCGTGGGTGATGATGCCCCCGCCGACCAGGAACATGGCGGCGGTGCCGACCACGGACAGGACCTTCATCAACTGAGGCGCGGCGGCCAGCAGTCCCCGGCCCAAGGCCCGCAGCAGTCGAGCGCCTTTATCCCCCCCGGTGACGCGGCTCAGGAAGAGCCCCGCATCGTCCAGTTTCACGATCCCCGCCACCAGACCATAGACACCGATGGTCATAATGACCGCGATCCCTGCCAGCACCGTCACGCGATTGAGGAAGGGGGCGGCGGCCACGATCCCCAGGGTAATGACGATGATCTCGGCGGAGAGGACAAAATCGGTCCGCACCGCGCCCTTGATCTTGTCCCGTTCCAGGGCCGCCAGGTCCACCGCCGGGTCTTCTAAGGCGCGGGTCAGCTCGGCGTGGTGGTCCGCGTCCTCGCCCTGGGTGTGCAGGAACCGGTGGGCCAGTTTCTCGAAGCCCTCAAAACACAGATAGGCCCCGCCCAGCATCAGCAGGGGCAGGATCGCCCAAGGCGCCACGGCGCTGATGGCCAGGGCCGCCGGGACCAGAATCAGCTTATTGACGAAGGACCCCTTGGCGACCGCCCAGACCACCGGGAGTTCCCGTTCCGCCCGCACCCCGGCCACCTGCTGGGCGTTGAGTGCCAGGTCGTCCCCCAAGACCCCGGCCGTCTTCTTGGCCGCCACCTTGGTCAGGATGGAGATGTCATCCAGGACAGTAGCGATGTCGTCGATCAGCGCGAGCAGGCTGCTACCGGCCATGGGGTGGGTTCCTGATGGAGTGAAGACCGCGGCATGATATCGGCGGCAGTCGTGGCCGGACAATGAGACTGAGCAAGTGTTCGCGACGACCTTCCCGTAGCTCGGATGGAGCGATAGCGGAATCCGGGGCCATCGCCGCCCGCTTGGCCCTATACTGCCGCGATTTTTACGCCCGCCCAAGAAGGTCTTCACATGTATTTCCGTTTCCCTGTAGTCATCGTCGACGAGGACTTTCGCTCCGAGAACGCCAGCGGCACCGGGGTGCGGGTGCTGGCCAAGGCGCTTGAGCAGGAAGGCATCGAGGCCTTAGGCGTCACCAGCTTCGGCGACGTGGCCTCCTTTGCCCAGCAGCAGTCGCGCGCCTCGGCCTTTATCCTGTCGATCGACGACGAACAGTTCTCCTCTCCGGAGGAAACGGCGCTGGCGATCGCCCAGTTGCGCGCCTTCGTGGAGGAGATCCGCTTCCGTAACACGGACATCCCGATCTTTCTCTACGGCGAGACCCGCACCTCCCGCCACATCCCCAACGATGTGCTGCGTGAGTTGCACGGCTTCATCCATATGTTCGAAGACACCCCGGAGTTCGTCGCCCGCTACATTGCGCGCGAGGCACGCAACTATCTGGACTCGCTCGCCCCGCCCTTCTTCCGGGCGCTCACCCACTACGCGGCGGACAGTTCCTACTCCTGGCACTGCCCAGGGCACTCGGGCGGGGTCGCGTTCCTCAAGAGCCCGGTGGGCCAGATGTTCCACCAGTTTTTTGGGGAGAACCTCCTGCGGGCGGACGTCTGTAACGCCGTGGAAGAGCTTGGCCAACTACTCGACCACACAGGACCGGTCGCGGCAGCGGAGCGTAATGCGGCGCGCATCTTCCACGCCGATCACCTGTTCTTTGTCACCAATGGGACCTCGACCTCCAACAAGATCGTTTGGCACTCCACTGTGGCGCCCGGCGACGTGGTGGTGGTAGACCGCAATTGTCATAAGTCCATCCTCCATGCGATCACCATCACCGGGGCCATCCCGGTCTTTTTGATGCCCACCCGCAATCACTACGGGATCATCGGGCCGATCCCGCTCTCCGAGTTCAGTTGGGAGAACATCGAGCGCAAGATCGCCGCCAACCCCTTTGCCCAGACCGGCGCCCGCCCGCGCATCCTCACCATCACCCAGAGCACCTACGATGGGGTGCTCTACAACGTCGAGACCATCAAGCAACAGCTCGACGGGCGTATCGACACCCTGCATTTCGACGAGGCCTGGCTGCCCCACGCCCCGTTCCATGAGTTCTATAAGGACTACCACGCCATTGGCGAGGGTCGCGCACCCTGTGTCGACTCGATGATCTTTTCAACTCAGTCCACGCATAAGATGCTGGCGGGGCTGTCCCAGGCATCGCAAATCCTGGTGCAGGAGAGCGAGCACAACAAACTCGACCGCGACGTGTTCAATGAGGCCTTCCTCATGCACATGTCCACCAGCCCCCAATACGCCATTATTGCCTCCTGTGACGTGGCCGCCGCCATGATGGAGCCACCCGGCGGTCCCGCCCTGGTAGAGGAATCCATCCTGGAGGCGCTCGACTTCCGCCGGGCCATGCGCAAGGTCGACCTGGAGCTGGAGGAGTCCTGGTGGTTCAAGGTCTGGGGACCGGATGAACTGGCCGAGGAAGGCGTTGGCGAGCGCGATGATTGGGTGCTGCGTGCCGGTGAACGCTGGCACGGCTTCGGCGACCTGGCCCCCGGCTTCAACATGCTGGACCCGATCAAGGCGACCGTGATCACACCGGGGGTGGATGTGGACGGCGACGTGGCCGATTGGGGCATCCCGGCCGCTATCGTCACCCGCTATCTGGTCGAGCACGGCATCATCGTCGAGAAGACCGGGCTCTATTCATTCTTCATCATGTTCACCATCGGCATCACCAAGGGCCGCTGGAACACCATGGTCACCGAGCTGCAACAATTCAAAGACGACTACGACCATAACCGCCCACTGTGGCGCGTCCTGCCCGAATTCGTTGCCAAACAACCGCGCTATGAGCGAATAGGCCTGAAGGACCTGTGTGACCAGATCCATGCCGTCTATCGCGAGCACGACATCCCACGCCTCACGACCGAGATGTACCTGTCGGAGATGGCACCCGCGATGCGACCGGCAGACGCCTTCGCTCGCATGGCCCACCGCGAAATCGAGCGGGTCGAGATCGATCACCTGGAAGGCCGCATCACCGCCATCCTCCTCACCCCCTACCCGCCCGGCATCCCACTGCTGATCCCCGGCGAGCGGTTCAATGCCACCATCGTTCGGTATCTCAAGTTTGCCCGCGCCTTCAATGACAAGTTTCCGGGGTTCGAGACCGATATCCACGGGTTGGTCAAAGAACAGGTCAACGGGCAGGTGCGGTATTATGTGGATTGTGTGCGGTGAGGGGATCACCAAGCGCCCGAGTCCTCCATGCACCAACCCCATTTCCTGCTGTCCGCCGCAGCCCGTACCCTGTCGCTGCGGGACGTGTTCGCCATGACCGAGGACCAGGCGTTTGCGCTGTTCCGTGAGGTCCGCTGGGGCCGGGACGGGGACCCGGCGTGCCCGGACTGCGGGGTCGCCGACCAGCATTGGTTTCTGCCGAGCCGCCAGCAGTGGCGCTGTCGCGCCTGCGGGCACACCCTTCTCGGTGGCCTCGGGGACGCTCTTCGCGTACCACAAGTTGCCCCTGTCGACCTACCTGGCCGCCATCGTGATTTACACCAATGCGGTGAAAGGACTGTCGGCGCTCCAACTCGGGCGTGACCTGGATGTGCAGTACAAGACCGCCTTCGTGTTGATGCACAAGTTGCGTCAGCGCCTCATGGAGCAGCGCGACGGGACGCCGTTGGTGGGCGTGGTGCAAATCGACGGCGGCTCTGTCGGCGGTGCGTGCGCCCCGCCAACCAGGCCGAGGAGCGGGTGGATCGGCGTCTGGCGGAGCACCAGAACCCTGACAAACCCGCACGGCGTCGGCCAGCCCGACCGCGCGCGCCGCACCCTTGCCGACCAAGCGCCGCAACACCGCCAGGGTCGTCTTCTGGAGTGTGGCCAGGGCCTCGGGGCGGTCCTGCAAGCCCTTGCGGGTCACGACCGCCACCGTGACACCCTGATCCGACAACGGCCCCGCAGCACGTCCAAGACCAGGCGCTGGCATTCCCCCGGCCCGAACCAGCGGTGGCCACGACGCCGTTTGCGCGGCCGAATGCCACCCAGGTCGTAGTCCGGGTCGAACAGCCGGATTGTCGCGTCCAAATGGCCCAACTCATCGGCCAGCCGCTGCAACTGGTCCGACCGCGTTTACCCGAGGGTGGCGGACGCGGATTGGCCGCTTCGTCGGTGGTGAGGATCTGGTCATAGGTCGTGCGATAGTAGGCGATGCGCTCGGCGGGGAGCGGGGCGCCGACCGCCGCGACCTCATGACAGGCAGCAAGCAGCAAATCGAACAGGCACTTGGCCAAGGCTTGCCCCATCTGCTCGAAGACGTAGGTGAGTTCCCGCAGGTGGTGGGCATTGCACAGGCCGCGCGTGCAGGCGAGCACCCGATACGGCTTCCAGCCGTCGTGGATCAGGGTCTCGGCGAACGCCATAAGCAGCCCCTTAGGCGTCGGTCGGACATCGGCCGGCCGAACAAGTCGCCCCATCAGTTCGCCGGTGCGCGCCAGCGGCAGCATGTGGTGGTAGGTCAGTTGCACGACCGCCGCCTTGCTGTGCGCTCCGTACTGCACCGGTGCCGACACCGCGGCGGGAAACGCGCCCCGATGGACCTCTTCCCGCAGGTGCACTGCCAGGCGACAGAGTCTGCATCCACGGGCAATTCGCCCCGCTTGACGACGAGCCCGCTGACGACAGGCGATTCCGCCATGCCCCCAGCCCTCTCGATTACGTGAGGGGTAAATTCTCTCGGCTGGGCCGGTTCGCGTCATGTGCGGATGCTACGACAATGCCGCAAACTACAGGTTGGACCCTTACCGGAATCGCAACCATGAATGACCCCACGACCTTGCGCCGCAACACCTAACGCAGACACAGCCCTATTTCAACTCCAGATTTCTGATATCGCTAGAGATTTTTGTCAAGAGCACCTACTCAGTTGACTGATTCAGGAAATAGTCTACGCTTTACCGGGAGTCCGGCTTGGAGCCCGCGCCCCCTGACTGTGTGCCACCCCCGACAGAAAATGGAACCTTAATCGTCTTCCCCACAATCGGCACCTGCAGCTCCAACCATCCGCTTTCCGGTTGCTTCACGTCACGATTGCGGAATATCAACAGGGACTGCCCTTCCAGCGTGGGACGATTCGTGTCGATTGGTATCTCCAGTTCTTTTTGAAACCGGTCAGTTTCCAAATAGGCGCGAAGCTCGTCATGGATCGGGTATTCGAGCGGGCTCTTTGATTCAACAACAATATACTCGATGCCATAACGGTCAAATATGGAGGCGATGTCTTCGCGCGAATCGGCAAGCACCGTGAGTGCCATTTCCCGCCCTTTATCCGCGTACATCCCTGAGGACGTGAGCAGTTTGTCCCCCCTGAGCACGAAGAAGGAACGGCGCGTGTCAAACTGGCGAACAAAATATGTGAAATACCCGTTGTTATAGCCATCAAAGAAAATCGCTGGGACCTTGCTGCGCGTCACAACATAGTGAGCAGCCAGATCGTAGCCCGCCGAAAACTTCGGTTGCTTGCTATAAGTAAGGACGATTTGCGAAGCGACGACAATCGCGAGTAAAGCCGCGGCAAGGACTTGAACGGTCTCCGATGCTAGGGGGCGAATGTAATAAATCGGCAGGGCGGCAAACAAAGCCAAGCCCGGGAGCCAATAAACATAGTCGCGAGCCCTGGCAATGCCCAGGAACAGGCCGAAAAAAAGATAGACTGAAAGGAGCAACAGCCCGAAATACAGCGCGGCGCGATCGCGCCGTAGCAAGGCAAGGCACATGCCGATACAAGCAAGGATCAGGAACGGCAGCGGTACGTCTTTGACTAATACGCGCAACGGTAGCGTGAAGGTATTCCGCGATCATCGACGTATTGCCACTCGCGACATCCCCGCTAACCGCAGTTCCCAGCGTGACTGCACGCCCCATCGATTGGGCCATATTGAGTTCACCTAACCAGAGGGTCACCGCGGCCAACGGGATCAGAATAACGAGCGCGATGGCGACGCTGATCCAGAACTCACGTCGGCGCACCAAGCCGACGATCTTGCCGGAGAGTACCGCAGCAAGTAACAGCCAAACGGCGGCAAAAACGGCAACCTGTTTGGTCCAGCAGGCCAAGCCAAAGGCGATCGCGGTCAGGTAAAGATAGCGTGATTGTTCATTGGCGAGATACCGGTCGAACAGGTACCCGGTAATCATCACCATCGAGACGGTAGGCAGTTCCGTCATGGTGTACCAACCCCATTGCGCGAACGAGGGCAGGGTCAATAGCATGATGCAGGTCCAGAACGCCGTAACATGATCATAGCGCCGCGCGACTAACTGGAACCATGCCAGCAAACCTGCCAGACCGAAAGCCAGCAGCGCCAAGCGGGCGCTAACTGGACTGATCCCCATGAGGGCGTTGAGCAATCCCTGGATGAGTGGGAAGAATACCGGCTTATAACCTATCGTCAGACCTGGGTATTGCGCGTAGTATTCGGTAGTGAATTGGTAGACGTCCGCCGGCATCCAATGAGGAAATTGCTTCAGGAAGTCCAGCATGAAGACGCCGTCGAGCATCAAGCGGTCGGCGTCAGGCAAAGCCAATGCGGTGTTTCCGATTTGCCGCAAAAACACGACGCAAGCTACAAGGATAAGGATAGGCAAACCGGCCCGTTGAAGGACACCGTTAACTGAAATCATGACTGCACCGCTTGAACCGATTACCAAGAGAGAAGCGCTCTGCCTAGCAGCCTGTCGGACTTAGCCTCTAAAACGCCCCTCCCAGGGCCATTGAAGGGCCGTTTGTTGCATAAAAGAGACGTTTTTTGGCAGAAACGGGGTTTTCCTTCGGTTTTCCCTTATTTCAGGCGCAAGACCGCCATGCGCTTTAAGTTCCACGCCAGGCACACCAGGGTCCACTCGCCCTGGACGTTGTCCAGACCGCGGGTGAGAAACTGACGAAACCCCATCACGGATTTGATGATGCCGAAGACCGGCTCTACCCGTTGTTTGCGCAGGGCATACGCCGCCCGGCCCTTGCTGGTCTTCAGGCGGTGCGTCATGCGCTGGGCCGGGGTCGGGTTGTCCGGGAGTTCGGGGGGTTCATTGAAGCGCTCGGCCCAATGGGGATGATGGTGATCGCGTTTGACGGCGATCAGCGGCTCGATGCCGGCCTGCTCGCAGGCGGCGACGTTGTCGGCACTGAAGTAGCCGGTGTCGGCGAGGAATTGCTCGGGTTGGTTGAGCCCCGCGGGCAGCGCCTGCACCCGCTCCAGCATCGGCACGACTTGCTGCTTGTCGTTGGCCGCCTGGGTGACCTGGGGGGCCAGTACCAGCATGGTCGCGTTATCGACCACCGCTTGGGCGTTGTAGCACTGGTCAAAGCCGCCGCCGGCCACCGGCATGATCCGCGATTCCTCGTCGGTCAGGTTGATCTGATCCTCCGGCCGGGGCCCGAGTGTCGGGGGCCTTGGGCGGCTTGCCGCCAGGGTTCTTGCCCGTGCGCGCGGCGCGTTGGGCCCGCGCGGCCAGCTTGGCCTCGTAGTCGGCCTGCTCGCGGGCAAACCGCTCCGCGGCCCGCGCCTCAATCTTGGCCTTGGCGTCGGCAATGGCGGCCAGACGGTCTGCGCGCCGCTGCAGTTCCTCCGGGACACTCATCCCGTCGGGGACGTTGACCCCGTCGGCTTCCTCAGCCAAGGCCAGCAGTTGCTGGACTTCGATCTTCAGTTGCGCTTCGATGGCCTCGGCATGCCCATAGGACAGGGCGCTGTGCCGGCTGGCGTTGGCGTGGATCTTGGTGCCGTCCAGACTGACGCTGCCGAACTGGCTGAGCTGGTTCTCCCGGGCGACCTGCAGCACGGACACGAAGACCTCCTCAAATTCCTTCCTGAAACGTCGCCGGAAGGTCGCCAAGGTGTCGTGGTCAGGATGGCTGTTGCCGGCGATGTAGCGAAAGGCCAGCGAGTCGTAGGTCGCCCGTTCGATCTTGCGGCTGGAGTAACAGCCGGTGGCGTAGCCGTAGATCAACAGTGACAACAGCGTCGCCGGGTGATAGGCCGCACTGCCCCGACCACCATAGGCCAACTCCAGGGCGCTCAGGTCCAAGCCCGTCGACGACGTCGACGATGTAGCGCGCCAAGTGGCGCTCGGGCAACCACTCCTGCACCGACGGCGGCAGCAGAAAGTCGATGGCGCGGGTAATCGGTCGGAAGTTGCTCATCGGTACAGGCCCTCAGGATCGGTGACCCTAGTGTACCGGCGGGGCCGGCCGCGCGGCAGCGGGAAAGTCCGACAGGCTGCAGGCTCTACCCCGCAGGACTACAACACGAGGGAGTCCACTGCAAGGCACGGAACCATTGTGAACCGTCCGTCCGGCAGGCCGTCCTGGCGGTTACGGCTTCACGTCAAATGCAGGGCCTCGGAGTACTCAGTGCATTGAAGCGTCCACAGGCCGCCACATTCAACCGCTTCGCTCGGCAGCAAGACCGTCAGGGTCCCGTCGACTGGACCGCTGAACGGGGAGCGCCACTCCAGGCTGCTTCTGGATCAATTCGACCGAACCGCTTTCCGTGTTTGCGGGGGCCGACTCGTCTACGCGATCAAGCGGTCCTGCCGTCCAACGGCTACTGCGGTTTGTCGCCGAAACTGCGGATCGCGGCTGGTGGTCGTCTGGCCAGGTGGTGCAGGTGTACCGGATGATGACCACGGTTCGCCCCGGGTTGAACAACCAAACCGCGCGCGGAGCCGCCCAATGTATCGAGCAGTTCCGCCCGATTCCAAGGCAAGCCCCCGGTTCGGCGCAACGCCGCCCGCTGACGTCAAGTTGGCGGACGCCCCGAGTGACACGCAGCCGTCGGTGTTCGGCGTGGCTCCGCGGAAACGATCTCGGTACAGACCATTTGCGACGATTGGTTGCACGCGCCCGCGCCCGTCGCTCCAGGAAAGCGCGCACCGCCAGCCAGGGCCGCTGGCTTGGCCTGCATTCAAGGTCATCGTCAAATCCGGCGTGTTGTCCACGAGATTCAAAGCGCGCCTTGGCCACGCCCGATGGCCCCGTAACGCGATCAAGAAAAACGAAAATCCGCGGTTTCATCGCAAAAACACGGTGCGGCGATGTGTCGTATTGTTCCAAGGGCCCAACTGCAAGGTCGCGAGATTCGGTCCCGCCAGTCGCCCCGAACCCGACCACGTCGGAAAAATATGGTACGTTCTGATCCCAGGATGAATAGACGTTCGTAATCGCTCCAATCCACTTGTCTAACCCAACCCTTTCGACCTGTGAAGCACTCAAGTCGGCGCGATCTATTTTCTTGTCTCGATAGGTCGCCCGTCCAGCGGGAAGCCAGCTAAAGGACTTGTGATGGATATCGCTTCCCACCGCTGACGCATCCCCAAGCGTCAGCGAGAGGACGGCGCCCGTGGCAGGAAATCGGTGCCACCCCTGGTTGCGTAAATCGAGCAGTAGGTAACGAGAGAGCCCCTCCGCCGAGGGAGATTCACGGCGCAGGACCAATTTATCAACCGCTGATACCCCCGGATTGAAATCGTACCCGGTTGGCGCCGCAATCAAGCTCGACCCGAAGTGGTACTGACGCGCTGGCGGCTGATCCCGCAACAACCACAGGGCGAGGGACTTGTTCAGGTGACGTACGCCTTCGCGATCCATTCGTTGAAGCATCCCCTGCAATAGATATCGGGACTCTTCGTCGCCGAATATGAATGCGCCGATGGCGAGGCTGTCGATCGGCCACAACTCACCGCCGATCCCGTAGTTTATCGGGTGTAGTGTCGGCGTTAATTGCGCCTTGGCCCACTCGACTGCTGGGCGGCCGGCAGTAGCACGTTCCAGCCGCGCTCCATCAGTATGACCGAAAGATAGAAAGGGCGCTGAGCCATCGCAGACATCCTGATATCCGAAGGAGTCATCCTGGTTGCGAGGGGTTCCCCTCCACTCCATGGCGTATGTTCGCATGAAGGTGTCGGCCCTTGCGCGAAGATCTACCGCTTGCGGCCGGCACAACCTGCAACAGTGCGGCGACAGCACCAGCACCAACCTCCTGGTTTAAATACGGTCCAATCGGCGGGACGCGCATCGGGATGGCATAGAGCCAATCCACCGATCCCGGAGTCACGACATTTTCGAGCAAAGTGGTGAACCATTGTGCCATGACGTTCTTCTCTGCCATGGAGAACCAGTCCGGAACCAGTGCGGATACCTCGTGATCAAAGACGCACGCGCCATAATCTCTCGCTGCCCGAACTTGACGCTGTCATAGTCGCCGCTGAGTCGATTCAAGCGGGCCGCCTCCAGCAAGTCCCGCTTCAGGCCATCAGCGCGGCGCTGGTCCCGCGTCAGCAAGAACAGAGTCCCCTGCTGCGCGATGGAGTTGACGGCTTCTTCTGACAGCCAGGACACGATGCGAGACCGGTCTGCACCTTGATCGAAGGGCGCGGGCTCAGGACCGCTGTGTGCGAGAGGCAGCGCGCGGCTGTTAGACGTTACAAACGCTGGTGTTGGCCGGCCGGAGTCGCCTTCCCGATATAGCATGAAGGCAATACTCGCGAACGCATAGACCAAGACGCAAAACAATACTGCGCTGCGCAGTGCGCTCTTGCCTTGGGGCGCTGATTGTCGAGATATCGACATGGGAAGAGCGAGAAAGACAGGGATGGCAATAGCAAGCGTGGTAACGAACCGTAATGCCGAGGCCAAGAGAACGAAACATTCCGCGTAACGCGGGGCGGTAACCGATGTGCCAGGTGCCGGCGATTGTGCAGGTGATCACGATGGTCACCACGCTGCTCGCGAGGAGCCGTCTCGGGATGGTATAGATCCCGTTGCCGATCACCACCCGAGCGACATACAGGCTGAGTACGATTACATGCGGATATGGCGGCACGCCACGTCGACGCCAGGAAATATGGCATCGACTGCAGAACCCAATAAGACCACCAGCGTGATCCGGGCAAGCGACGAAAAGAGGATTTCTGGGAAGGCCAAAGCACCGCGACGGCAGTCGCTATTAACAAGCCATAGGCGATGCTGTACTCCCAGGCAGCGGCGCCTCCGGGAACCTTCAGCTGCGTTGCGCCGAGTACTATTGAGTCGACCTGCCAGCCAGCCGGCGCCGGCGCCAATGACGGCGAGTCGCAGCGCGATGATTGCGGTCCTGATGCCCAAGGTCGGTGCGGTGGCGAGGTTTGAATTGATCGATCCGGCGTGCTTAGGCATAACGCTAATCAACATAGTGGAAGGTCGATAGCAGGGGCAAACCCTGGGTCTGAAGCGGCGGGTGAAGTGGCCGCGACACCGGCTGGGGCGCGGATGGCACAGCGCGCCCAATGAAAACCAACCAATGGTTCATGGGGCGCGTCCGGATGGCACCAGGTCCAGGCTGGTGCCCTGCGGCAGGGTGCGGATCCAGGGTGACCGGGAGCGCAGTTCCGACGGGAGTTGGGCCTGTGCCTGTTTGGCCTCATTGAGGCTGCCGTGGAGGCTATGGATCAGCACGTACCAGGGGCGGCCGTCCCTGAGTTCCTGTCGAATGTAGACGTGGGCCGGCAGGTTGGGGCGGGCCGCCAGTTTCAGGATATTGGTCTGGTTATGGGAGCCGTTGAGTTGCAGGGCGAACGGCCGGTCGGTCACGGTGATGGTCTCCGACCTGTCCTCCGGCGCGGCAGTCGGTGGGGGGGCATCGTCCGGCGCTGCGGCCGCCTGACCTACCACTGGTGCGGCCGGCGTGCTCGGCGACGTCACTGGGTCCGGGACGGGGACGGCGGGGGGCGAGGGACCTCCGACGGGCTCAGCGGGCTTGGTCGGCGGCGGGGGCTGGGAGTGGCCTGTCGGTTCAGGCGGCAGGCGCAGTGCGCGTGCCAGGGTCTCCAGCGCCTGTTTGTGCGCATCCAGTTCAGCGGTCAGTTGCTGTTGCACCGCGGTGCGCCTGGCGATCTCGTTCGTCAGGTCGGTCTGGGTGGAGCGAAGATAGGCGTACAGGGCGACCATGCCGCCGATACCGATGGCCAGTGCCAGGGCCGCGAGCCAGCCAAGGCGGCGCAGTCGGGCACCGAACTCGTCGCGCTGCGCCTGCCATCCCCGCTGGACTTTGGCGGCGGTCAGGCGGCGGTCGTCATCGACATCGGCGATGCGCTCGACGAGGGACTTTTCCAGGTCCCGCATCTGTGTTCGATAGGCGGCGAAGTCGGCGGCGAGGGCGGCCTCACCCGTCGTTCGCTGTGCCGCCGCGGGTTGGCCGGGTTGCAGTTCCGCATAGGCGGCCTCCAAGGCACGCAAGCGCCGATCGAGCGGGAGGTCAGGTGCGTCGAGGTCGTCAGGGTAGCCCGCTCCAGGGGTCTCGGCCATGGTACTGTCTCCGCTTTGACAACTGGTCGACCCCGATCCCGGGCCGACATGGATTCCGCACAGTCCTCGTGATCGATCCGGAGTCGCCGGCTCAGGCCGTCTGGAGCCGGCGGCCGACGAGATAGCTTGCGCCCGACACGACGGCGCACAGGGTCACGCCCCAGGCGGTGTCAATCAGGACCACATTCAGCGGCCAGTTGGGCAGGGTGGCCATATTGGTGAGTTCGTAGGTCATGTAGGTGAAGAAGCCGAACAGGCCCCCGTTGAGGACGGCGCGCCACAGCGAGCCACGGGCCAGGGCCGGGACGACGGCGAAGTAGAGGATACCGACGATGAACAGCAGATAGAAGACAATGGCGGCGGGCCAGTTCACGGCGGGGCTCAGCAGGTAGCCGAGGTTCTCGCGGTAGAAGTCCTTGCTGATGACCCCGAGCCAGACGAGGTCCACGGCTAAAAAGACCGGGACCGTGAGCAGATAGAGCTTCAGATACTTGAGCGTCGTCATGGCGGTGTCCTCTGGATCGTCAGGGTGATGGGCTGTGCGTCATGAACGGCAGTCGGTCCAACCCGCGACCGCTGACGGGTCATCACGCGGGTGCTCCGGTGGCGCCGCTCGGGTAAACTAGGGGTGGTGGAGGACCGGCACGGGCCGCGTCATCCACCGCCGCTTGCCCTCGTAGCTCAGTTGGATAGAGCGATCGCCTCCTAAGCGATAGGTCGTGGGTTCAATTCCCGCCGAGGGCACCATCTCCTCAGTTGCCGCCGGCCCCCCCGGCCAAGTCGATTAATGCCTTCAGGATTGACGTGTCATCGGCGCGCTCGGCGACCCGCACCCTGGGGAAACCCAGGCCCCGGGCGGTCTGGGCGGTACGCTCGCTGATCACCACCAGGGGGGTGGCGAGCAGCCGGTCGCGCCCCGCGGCACCCAGCATGTCGACCAGATTGAGCAGGACCTCATCGCTGGTGGCGATCACGAGGCCGACGTCGGCCGGCCAGCGGGCGATCAGCGGCTGCGGATCGAGCGCGGGCCGCACCCGGCGATAGACCTCGGCGAATTCGACCCGCGCCCCACGTTCGCTGAGCACCTCCCCGAGCAGTGCGCGCCCCCCCTCCCCCCGCACGATCAGGACCCGCTGGCCGGCCATGTCCGCCAGACCGGGCAGCGCGGTCAGCGACTCGCTGTCGTAACGCTCGGGCGGGACCAGGTCGGGGGCGCGGCCGGCCGCGGTCAGGGCGGCGGCGGTGGCGCGCCCGACCGCGGCGAGCCGGGCGGCCCGCGGCCAGGTGCCCTCGCCCGCCGCCTCGCCCACGAGGGCCAGGGCCAGTTCGACCGCGTTGCGGCTGGTGAAGACCATCAGGTCCCAGTCTGCCGCGAGCAGGGCGCGCGCCGGTGCCGGATCGGCGACCGGCAGGATCTCGATGGTCGGGAAGGCTCAGGGGCCGGCCGCCGGCGGACTCGATCAACCGACACAGGGCCGCCGCCTGTCCCGCGGGGCGCGTGACCAGGACCCCGAGCCCCGCCAGGCCGCCGGTCTGGCTCATGAATCTTCCAGGTGTACTTGCAGGGCGCTCAGGATCTCGGCCGCGCCCTGGGCCAGCAGGTCATCCGCCACGGCGGTGCCCAGCGCCTCCGGGGCGTCGCGCGGGCCCTCGGCGCGGGCGCGCAGGATGCGGGTGCCGTCCGGGGTGCCGACCAGGCCCTGCAGGACGATGCGCTCGCCGTCCAGGGTGGCATGGCCGGCGATCGGCACCTGGCAGCCGCCGTGCAGGCGCGCGTTCATCGCCCGTTCGGCGCGCACCCGCAACGCCGTGTCGCCATGGTGCAGGGGGGCGATCAGGGCGTTGACGCGGGGGTCATCGACCCGGCACTCGATGCCGATGGCGCCCTGCGCGATGGCGGGCAGGCTGTCCGTCGGTGCGATGGTGCCGCGGATGCGCGACCCGAAGCCGAGCCGGATCAGGCCGGCCGCGGCCAGGATGATGGCGTCGTAGTCCCCGGCGTCGAGCTTGGCCAGGCGGGAGTTGACGTTGCCGCGCAGGCCCTCGATGCGCAGGTCCGGGCGGCGCTCGGCAATCTGGCACTGGCGGCGCAGGCTGGAGGTGCCCACACAGGCCCCCTGGGGCAACTCGTCCAGCGAGTTGAACCGGTTCGAGACGAAGGCGTCGCGCGGGTCCTCCCGCTCCATGATGACCGCCAGATGCAGCCCGGCGGGCAGTTCGACCGGGACGTCTTTGAGCGAGTGGACCGCAATGTCCGCCTCACCGCTCAGCATCCCCTGCTCCAGTTCCTTGACGAACAGCCCCTTGCCGCCGACCTTGGCGAGCGGCGCATCGAGGATGCGGTCGCCCTTGGTGGACATGCCGATGATCTCGACCCGCAATCCGGGGTGGATGGCGCCCAGGGCGGCGGCGACGTGCTCGGCCTGCCACATGGCCAGGGGGGATTTACGGGTGGCGATACGCAAGGTCTCGGGCATGTTGGGTTCCTGAAGTCACGGCTAAGCTGCATATCGTAACAGGAAGCCCGAAAAATCCATCCCCGGCTTCGTCGGTTGGTGACGTCGGGCCGCTCGGGTGGGCGGTGCGGTGCGCCGTTCCGCCCGGGCGCGCTGCCGCAGCGGTCGGCCGTTGGGGTGCGGCGCTATCGGGGCAGCGGGCGCGCGGCCAGCGCACCCGCGAGCAGTGCCTGGGCATCGACTTGGCCGGAATAGCGATAGGGCAGGCGCAACGGCGTGCCGGCGATGGTCACGGTGCCGGCGATGGTCCAGTCGAGCGGCCGACGCTCCAGGGCCAGGACCGGGAGTTGCTGCGACAAGCGCCAGGAGGTCGCCGGCGACCTCCACGTCGACCAGCGACTCACCGAAGGCCGGGATCGGCCGGTCGAGGGCGCTCGCACCTTCCGCCAGTGCGTTCCCCTCCAGACTCAGCCGGTAGGTCATGGCCTTGATCGGCAGGGTCCGGTCATTGGGGTTCTTGACCGCCAGGGTTACGACGAAGACCTGGCGCTGAACGCCCAAGGCGGCGATCCGCAGCCCGACCGGGACGACCTCCGGCGCCGTCCAGGGTTTCGTGAGGGTGGCACAACCAGCCGCCAGGGCCAGTGCGATGACGAGGGCGGTCAGGGTCCTGCGCGCCAAGGGGCTCATGGCGTGGACTCCAGGGTTCAGCGGCGGCGCAGTTGCGCGGGGCCATTGCGTGTGACGGGCCGGATGCCAACCCCGAGCGGCACTGTTACCAAGGACCCGTTAGGGAGGATGGACAGAGCGGGAGTGATGCCCGACCTGAAGGGGTCGCGTGGCTGGATGGGCACTACGCGCCTGCCGGTGTGGCAATGCGGGACGGGCGGACGCGAGATCAAGGACCCTGCACCTGGACTAGACAAACGGAGTACAAGCCGCTAACATTTGCGGTCTTGGTTGACGGGGCCATAGCTCAGCTGGGAGAGCGCAACACTGGCAGTGTTGAGGTCGACGGTTCGATCCCGTCTGGCTCCACCAAATATCGAAGAATCCGGTCTTCCACGGATAACATTGGAAACCGGATTTTTTATTGGTGACGATTCGCCGTTCGGACACGGCCCGGCATCACAAAAAAAGTTTTAACGTCCCCATCGTCTAGAGGCCTAGGACACTGCCCTTTCACGGCGGCAACCGGAGTTCGAATCTCCGTGGGGACGCCAACTTAACTCGCTTTGCCTGTGATTGGTCTAATTGACCATAATCACAGGCCCAGCACCGGATGGACCCCAGCTTTTCTCGATGGAACCAGCGCGGCAGGCGGCTGCCAAGATCGCGCGGCGCGCCGACCTTGGAGACCTGGTTAAACGGGAGTCACTTCCCAGGATACCGCGGGAATCAGGCATGCCTGCCTGCAAGATGCGCGCCCCTACACCACGCCCCCGACCGCGATCTCCTTCAGCCATCTTACCTTAAGAAGACTTCGACCGCGGCCCGGCCAATCGCCGGCAACGGCTGAGAGCGGATGTCCGAGATCAACCGACACC
>CAVTDM010000032.1:0-25386 GCA_963733415.1 uncultured Gammaproteobacteria bacterium
GCGGAGACCCCGGCGGAGTACGTTGTACCCGACGTGATCGTGCGGCGGTCGGAGGGAATCTGGCAGGTTGAGTTAAATCCGGAAACTACGCCTAAACTGAGAGTGAATGCAGACTATGCGCGCCTCATCCGGCGCAGCGACCAGAGTGCGGACAGCATCGCGTTGAAGAGCCACCTGCAAGAGGCCCGCTGGTTCATCAAGAGCCTGACCAGCCGCAACGATACGGTACTGCGGGTGGCGTCCAAGATCGTTGAGTTGCAACAGGAGTTCCTGGAGCAGGGCGAGGAGGCCATGAAGCCCCTGATCCTGCGTGACATCTCCGAGGCCCTGGACCTGCATGAATCCACGGTCTCCCGGGTCACCACGCAAAAGTACATGCATACCCCGCGCGGGACCTTTGAATTCAAGTATTTTTTCTCATCTCACGTAAACACGGCGTCTGGAGGCGAATGTTCGTCCACCGCCATCCGAGCCTTAATCCGCAAGATGATCACCGGCGAGTCGACCCGCAAGCCACTGAGCGACAGCCGGATCGCCGACGAACTGGCGGATCAGGGCATCAATGTGGCGCGGCGGACGGTCGCCAAATACCGCGAGGCGATGGGTATCCCACCGTCGAACGAACGCAAACGCCTGGCTTGACAGGCCGTTTGAAACTAGAGGAGCAAACCATGCAGATCAACCTGACGGGTCACCACATCGACGTAACTGAGGCCCTCAAGGGCTACGTCGATAATAAATTCGAGCGTCTCGCTCGGCATTTCGACCACGTCATTAACGCCCATGTCATCCTAAGCGTCGAGAAGCTGGCCCAGAAGGCCGAGGCGACGCTCCATGTGAACGGCGGCAAGCTCTTTGCCGACTCGGTCCACGAGGACATGTATGCCGCCATCGACACCCTGACCGACAAGCTGGACAGGCAAATCCTGCGCCACAAAGAGAAGAAATCCAGCCATCGCCCGGGGATACTCAACAGCCAAAAAACCGGTGAACCCGAGTAGGTTCGCACCCTAAAACCACCGGCTCGCCCGTGGGACTGCCACGCACGACACCCCGAACGGCACCCGTTCGGGGTGTCGCGCATTGCGGCCCGGGCTGAGCGGCGCCCAGGCACCGGGCGCGGATAGCCCGCACCCAGCACAGGAATCAGAATCCGATGACCCACCCCCAATCGCCTCCTCCAGGTCCGCGCACCGGCCGTCCGGCCCGGTGTCCCTACCCCGGCCAGGGGCGCTAGCCCATGTTCCCCCCCGACTTCATCACCGCGGACCGCGTCCGCCGCCGTCTGGAAATCACGAGCAAAAAGCGGCTGCTCGAGACGCTGGCGGGCCTCCTGGCCACCGGCCAGCCGGAGTTAGAGCCGGACCAGGTCTTTGAGCGCCTGCTGGAGCGGGAGCGGCTCGGCAGCACCGGCCTGGGGCACGGTATCGCCCTGCCCCATGCCCGGGTCAAGAACCTGAGCCAGTCGCGCGGCGCCTTCGTGACCATCACCCCCGGGGTGGATTACGACGCCCTCGACGGTGAGCCGGTGGACCTGGCCTTTGCGCTGCTGGTACCCGAGACCGCCACCGAGGAGCACCTGCAACTGCTGGCCGAGTTGGCCGGCCGTTTCAACGACGCCGAGGTCCGACGCACATTGCGGGAAGCGGAATCCATCGCCGCCATTCTGGGCTGCTTCGACCTCGCCTGATCCACTCCGCCCACCTTCCACTGGCCCGCCATGACCGACAGCCTCCAGTCTCTGATCCGCCACGCCGGACTCCGTACCCGGTTGCGCTGGCTGACGCCTGAACCCGGCGCCCGGCGCCCGCTGCGCGGGGATGATCCGCACCTGGCCGGCCAGGCCCTGATCGGCTCCCTAAACTGCATCCACCCTAACCGCCTCCAGGTTATCGGCCGGGCGGAACTGGTCTATCTTGAAGGCCTGGGTGCCACCGCTTTCGCGGAGACGGTCGAGAAACTCTTTGGCGACCGGCCGGCAGCGGTGATCTTCGCCGATGGGATCGAGCCCTCGGCCAGCTTTTGGGACTGGGCGGCGCGCACCGGCACACCCCTGATCGGATCCCCGGTCGCGGACGATGAGCTGATTAACCAGTTGCACTACTACCTGACTCATGCCCTAGCGGAACGTAAGACGCTGCACGGCGTCTTCATCGAGGTCCTGGGGATGGGGGTACTGCTGGTCGGGGATCCGGCGGTGGGCAAAAGCGAACTGGCGCTTGACCTGATCACTCGCGGGCATCGCCTAATCGCCGACGACGCACCCCAGTTCGCCCGCGTCGCCCCAGAGCGACTGGAAGGCAGTTGTCCAGAGCCACTGCGGGATTTTCTGGAGGTACGGGGTCTGGGGATCCTCAACATCCGGGCGATGTTCGGGGAGGGGGCGGTGGTTCCGCACAAGACCCTGCACCTGATGATCGACTTGAAGCCCCTGGACATCACCCAACTGGACCAGATCGATCGGCTCGCCGGCAGCCTCTCCGCCACCACCATTCTGGGGGTGCCGGTACCTCGCATCACCATGCCGGTGGCCCCGGGGCGTAACCTGGCCATCATCGTTGAGGCCGCGGTGCGTCATCAAATCCTGCGAATTCGGGGCTATGATGCGGGTGTCGACTTCATCGATCGCCAGGCCCGCGCCATCAGCCAGGATCGCCCCGATCCGCCCGCCCCGCGCGCCCTGGGACCTTGCCATGAGACTTGTCATCGTCAGCGGCCTGTCCGGCTCCGGCAAGAGCGTCGCCCTGCGTACCCTGGAGGATTTGGGGTTCTACTGCATCGACAATCTCCCCCTGTTCCTGCTCAAGGATTTGGCCCTGGGGCTCGAGGACGCTGCCGATGAGGTGTTCAGCGACACCGCCGTGGGCGTGGACGCCCGCAGTAACCCCGCCGCGCTCCAGAACCTGCCGGCCCTGATCCAGGCCGCCCAGGCCCGCGGCGTGGAGTGCCAGGTGGTCTTCCTGGACGCCCACACGGATACCCTGATTCGCCGATTCAGTGAGACCCGCCGCAGTCATCCCCTCACCCACCAGGAGCGCCCCCTGGCGGAGGCGATCAAACTTGAGCGGAAATTGCTGGAGCCGATACGCCAGGTCGCCGATATCCGCATCGATACCACCCTGACCAACGTCCATGAACTGCGCGACCTGATGCGCGTGCGCCTTGCCGGCGGGGCCTCCCCGAAGGCATCGATCCTCCTGCAATCCTTCGGCTTCAAGCACGGCGTGCCTCACGATGTGGACTTCCTGTTCGACGTGCGCTGCCTGCCCAACCCCCACTGGGAGGCCGCACTCAAGCCCCTCACCGGACGGGACCAGCCAGTGATGGAGTTCCTCGAGGCCGCCCCGGACGTGCTCGCCATGCGCGATGACATCGCCGCCTACTTCGATCGCTGGATCCCCCGCTTCGAGACCGATGGCCGCTTCTATCTCACCATCGCCATCGGCTGCACCGGCGGGCAGCACCGCTCCGTTTACCTGGTCGAGTCCTTGCGCGGGCACTTCGAAGCGGGGTGGCCACAAGGTCATGGTCCGTCACCGGGAGCTGCCGTGACCGTCGGGCTGCTCTTGATCACCCACCAGCCCCTGGGGGCCGATCTGTTGCGGGTGGCCACCGAGATTTATGGTTCCCACCCGCCCCGGGCGGCGGCCCTGGAGGTCGTGAATGACAGTCCCCAGGAGCTGGTGCTCGCGCAGGCCGAGCACCTGGCCGACCGGCTCGATGAAGGCGACGGGGTCCTGGTCCTGACCGACGTCTACGGCGCCACCCCGGCCCGCCTGGCAATCGCCCTGGGGGAACGGCACCCGCGCCTGCGGGTGCTTGCCGGGCTCAATCTGCCCATGTTGCTGCGCGCCCTGACCTATGCCGGGTTGGACCTGGACACCGTGGCCGAGAAGGCCCTGGCCGGGGGTCGCGACGGCGTCTGCCGCTGCCCCGCGCAGAACCCTGAGGACTGACCTCCATGATCCGCAAGGAACTCCAGATCGTGAACAAACTCGGGCTCCACGCCCGGGCCGCGGCCAAACTGGTCAACTGCGCCGCCGGGTTCGCCAGCGTGATCGAGATCGAGCGGCGCGGCCAACGGGTAAACTGCAAGAGCATCATGGGGATCATGATGCTGGCCGTGAGTTGCGGCAGTCAGATCGCCATCGAGGCCAGCGGGGAGGACGAGACAGCCGCGGTGGCGGCCCTGGAGGACCTGGTCGTCAGCCGTTTCGGGGAGGAGGAGTGACCGTTGCCTTCCAGGGTATCGGGGTGGCGGCGACCCAATCAGTCGCCATCGGCCCCGTTTACCTCGCCGGCCACGGGCTCACCAGCGCGGCCCAGACACCCATCACACCGGACCAGGTGGCAACCGAACTGGAACGACTCAACCGGGCGGTGGCGGAGGCGCGCCGGGCGCTCAAAGCGGTGCGTACCCAGATCCCCCACGCCACCCCGCTGAATATCGCGGAGTTCATCGACGCCCACCTGCTGATGCTGGAGGACGTCGCCCTGGTGGACGAGGTACGCAAGCTCATCCGCGACCAGCTCTACTGCGCGGAGTGGGCACTGCAACTCCAGCGGGATATCCTGGTAGGCGTCTTCGATGCGATGGACGACCCCTACCTGCGCACCCGCCGGGAGGACGTGGAACATGTGGTCCACCAGATCATGACCTTCCTGCAAGGGGCGGTCCTCCCGTTCGATAGCAGTAACCGGGACCTGGAGGGCTACGTGGTGGTCGCCCGGGACCTGATGCCGGCGGACGCCATCGTGCTGCGCCATCGGGGCGCCGCCGCCTTCGTCACCGAGTTTGGCGGCCCCATATCCCATACCGCCATTCTGGCGCGCAGCCTGGGGGTGCCGGCCGTCGTCGGGGTGCATAACGTCACCCACTATGTCCGCCCGGGAGAGGTTCTGATCGTCGACGGGGAGTCCGGCACCATACTGGCGGACCCGGACGCGCAGACCCTGACCTACTATCACGAGCGGCTTGGGGCCATTGCCGCCCGGCGGCTGCACCTGCATACCCTCGTCGACCGCCCGGCGGTGACCCGGGACGGCGCACCGGTCAGCCTGCTGGCCAACCTGGAACTCCCGGAGGACGCCGTCACGCGCGCGCCAGAACGGGGCGGTCGGGGTGGGACTCTACCGGACTGAGTTCCTCTACATGAACCGGGATGACCTCCCGGATGAGGCGGAACACCTGGCGACCTACGCCACCATCGTGCGCGCCCTGGATGGACTACCGCTGACCATCCGCACTCTCGACCTGGGTCTGGACAAGCGTAGCGAGGCCCTGGGGGGACCGGTGGCAGGTACCTGCAACCCGGCACTGGGGCTGCGCGGCATCCGCCTCTGCCTCAAGGAGCAGGAATTGTTCCGCCCCCAGTTACGGGCCATCCTGCGCGCCAGCGCCCTGGGGCCGATTCGGGTCATGCTGCCCATGGTTACCAATGTGCAGGAGCTGGACGCGGTGCTGGCCATCATCGCCCAACTCCAAGGGGACCTGACCCGCGAGGGGCTCGCCTTCGACCCGAGCCTCCCGGTGGGGGCGATGGTGGAGGTGCCGGCGGCCGCGCTGGCCGCCAGTTCCCTGGCCCGGCGCGCGGACTTTCTCTCCATCGGCACCAACGACCTGATCCAATACACACTGGCCATCGACCGCCTGGACGATGGGGTCAGCTACCTCTTCGATCCCACCCATCCAGCCATCCTGCGGTTGGTGCGCATGACCATCGAGGCCGGCCGCGCCCAGAACACGCCCGTGGCCATGTGCGGCGAGATGGCCGGGGACCCGCACTTCACGCGGCTCCTGCTGGGGCTTGGACTGCGTCACTTCAGCATGCAGCCAGGCGCCCTGCTCGGGGTCAAGGAGTTGGTCCTCGCGGCCGATATCCCCGACCTGGAGTGGCGGACCGCCCGCCTCTTCGCCCACCTGGACGAGGCCGCACCCGGTGAACTGTTGGCGGCGTTTGAAGCGCCTTAGGCGATCTCCGGAAAGTCTGGTACCAGCCATCGTTGGATAGCTGTGGGTGCAACTTAAGTCGCACCCACACCTGGCAGTATGCCAATTGTTGGACATTGCCTGACACGGAGACGGGGCGTCCCACCTCGAGACCTTCGCCAGGGCGGGGAGGAACACCCCCGCCGCCTTTCAGCCCCCGGCGTCCATCACCTGCTCAGCCCACTGGACGAGGTCAGCGATGATCTGGCGCTTGACCGGGTCCGCGGCATGAGCCTCGGCGAGGACGGCGAGACGGGCCTCGTATTGGTCGAGCTGGATACTCCCGCCCCCCTCGGGATCGGTGAGACGAGAAAAGCGCCAGGCGTCCCACTCCTCCCGCTCCTCGGGCTTAAGAGTCTCGGGCCAGTTACGTGCGCGGTAGCGGAAGAGCATCTCCGGCAGACGTGGATCGGCGAAACGAAAACTGGTCTCCGCCAGGTCCGCGGGCGCCAGGTGCCGGACCTGCTCCAGGGTCCGCCGGTCGCTATCCGACAGGAAGCCGCCGGCGTAGAGCATCAGGTCCGGGTCGGTCAGAACCAGGCCTCCTGCCCCGTCCGGCGGCACCTCATGCACGGCCTGGACCCGCTCCCGGATGGCGGCGGACCGTGCCCTGACCCGCTGCGCACGCTGCACCACCTGATCCGGGTCGATTGACCAACGGCCCGCCGCCGCCGGCGTCAGGGTCTTCAGGGGCGCCAGCACCGGGGCGCGGTTGACATGGACCGTCTTGAGCGGGATGCGCTCGATCCCGGGCGGCAGATCCGCCGTCGGCGTAAAGAGTCGGGTGCGCAGCTCCTCCACCGACAGGTCCAGCAGCAGGTCCGGATCCGCGCGCAGGTCGAAACAGATGACCCCATTGGTATTGGTCGGGTGGGGGGCCACCGCGACCACCGGGGCGATACACCCCAGGGCAGCCGGGAAACGGGCAGATGCGTGTATGAGCGGCTCACCCTTCTCCAGCAGGGCGCGGACCTCGCGCTTGTCGCGCAGGGTCAGGGCGTAGTCGAAGAGCCGGGGCTGGGCATGGCGCAGGAGTCGGGCCAGTGCGATGGTGGCCAGCACGTCCGCCAGAGCGTCATGGGCACCCGCGTGGGGGATGTCGTTGGCGGCGGTGAGGTCCGACAGCCGGAAGGAGGCGGTGCCGTCCTCCCGCAAGGGCCACTGGATACCCTCCGGCCGCAGGGCCTGGGCCAGGCGCAGGGTGTCGATCAGGTCCCAGCGAGAGTTGCCGTTCTGCCACTCCCGGGCATAGGGGTCCAGCAGGTTGCGGTAGAAGAGGTTGCGGGTGACCTCGTCATCGAAGCGCATGCTGTTGTAGCCCACCCCGCAGGTACCGGGGGCGGCCAGCGCGTTGGCGATGGCGGCGGCGAATTCGGCCTCGGGCAGGCCCCTCTCCAGGGCCAATTGGGGGGTGATGCCAGTCACCAGACAGGCGTCCGGTTGGGGCAGCAGATCGAAGGCTGGGCGGCAATAGAGTACCAGGGGCGCGCCGACCGGATTCAGGTCGGCGTCGGTGCGCAGCCCGGCGAATTGACAGGGACGATCCTGGCGGGGCTCGGCGCCCCAGGTCTCGTAGTCGTGCCAGTAGAAGGTCGCGGCCACGGGCTTAATCACCGCCCTAGGGCCCGCGGGACCGGGGCTCAGACCCCGGACCGCAGGGCGTCCGGATCAGACCTTTTCCTTGATGCGAGCGGCCTTGCCGGTCAGCCCGCGCAGGTAGTAGAGCTTGGCGCGGCGCACGTCGCCCCGGCGCTTGACCTGGATCTCGGCCACCGCCGGGCTGTAGGTCTGGAAGACACGCTCCACTCCCTCGCCGTGGGAGATCTTGCGCACCGTGAAGGCGGAGTTGAGACCGCGGTTGCGCTTGGCGATGACCACGCCCTCGAAGGCCTGAAGGCGCTCGCGTTCGCCCTCCTTCACCTTGATCTGGACGACCACGGTGTCGCCGGCGGCGAACTCCGGGACCTCGCGGTTCATCTGCTCGCGATCAAGCTCGTCGATAATAGTGCTCATGATTTCCTCAGCTCCTGATCTCACCGGCCCCGGCATCATGACGGGCCTGGATAAACTCATCGAGCAGGGCCTGGTCCGCTGGACCCAAGCCCCGCCGCTCCAACAATTCCGGCCGTCGCAGCCAGGTCCGGCCCAGAGCCTCGCGCCGCCGCCAGCGGGCAATCGCCGCGTGGTCGCCGCCGAGCAGCACCGCGGGCACCGACAACCCTTCCACCTGCTCAGGGCGGGTGTAATGGGGGCAGTCCAGGAGCCCGTCCGTGTGGGAATCCTGGGCTGCGGATTCCGCATGGCCCAAGGCCCCGGGCAGCAAGCGGATCACCGCGTCCATGACCACCATGGCCGCCAGTTCACCCCCGCTCAGCACGAAGTCTCCGATGGACCACTCCGCGTCCACATGGCGCTCGATCAGGCGCTCATCCACGCCCTCGTACCGTCCGGCCACCAGAATCCAACCGCTGTCCTGAGCGATCTGCGCCAGCGCCGCCTGATCCAACAGGCGCCCCTGGGGCGACAGATACGCCACCCGACTCCCCGGAGCCGCGGCGCGGGCGGCGCGGATCGCATCCCGCAGCGGCTCCACCTTCATCACCATCCCGGGGCCGCCGCCGTAGGGGCGGTCATCAACCGTGCGGTGGACATCGCAGGTATAGTCCCGCGGATTCCACAGGTGCAACTCGGCAATCCCCCGGGTGAGGGCCCGGCCGGTCACACCCTGGTCTAACAGGATGCGAAACAGGTCCGGAAACAGGGTGACCACATCGAAGCGCATGGCGGCCATCCGCTCCTGGTCGGGCCTCAAAAATCCGGGTCCCAATCCACCTGAATCAGACGCTGCTCGAAGTCCACGGAGCGGATCACTGAGTCCCAGGCGAATGGCAGCAGGCGCTCCCGCTCACCGACCACCACCAGCACGTCATTGGCCCCGGTGGAAAACAGGTGACTGACCTGCCCGAGCTGCGCTCCTTCCAGGGTGACGACCGACAGCCCTTCCAGATCGATCCAGTAGAATTCATCAGGTCTGGCCGGCGGCAACCGGTCGCGGCCGACCGCGATCTCCTGGTCGACCAAGGCCGCCGCCTGGTCACGGTCGTCGCAGCCTTCCAGCCGCGCCACCACGCCCTTGCCGTGGACCCGCCCCTCCAGCACCTTGCGGGGCTGGTCCGAGTCCCCAATCAGCCAAGGCGAGTAACGGAGTATCCCTTCCCGGGGTGCGGTCTCGGAGAAGATCTTGACCCACCCGCGCACTCCGTAGACCCCGGCGATGTGCCCAAGCACCACGCGCTGCCCCGCCGGGGTGCCCGTCGGCATGACGCCCGGGACTCGGGAGGGATCTCGGCCGCCGCCTAGGCCGCGGCCGGAATCGCCGCCGCGGCCTCGCGGGCCGCCTGCTTCAGGAGCTGGCGGACACGATCAGTCGGCTGAGCACCGTTCTTCAACCAGTGGTCCGCCCGGGCACGGTCAACCCGCAGGGCCACCTCACCGCCTTTGGCGATGGGGTTGAAGAAGCCAATGCGCTCAATGTAACGCCCGTCGCGGGCGGAGCGGATGTCGGCGACGACAATCTGGTAGAAGGGGTGCTTCTTGGCACCGCCGCGAGTCAAACGGATCGTAACCATGGGCTGTCCTGGCTGAAGGCGAATGGCCCCTGACTGACCGGGCGACGGTTCACAACGGAAGCCGCCAAGTTGCGCTATCAGATCAGGGCGCGGGAAAAGGTTCAGGCGGGGACGGCCCCGCAGGAAACGCGCAAGTATACAGAAAACAGACCATAACGAAAGCCTGAAAAATGGGGAGGCTGTAGCGTTCGGCCAGCCGCAGCCCCAGGTCACGGACCTCGACCGTCAAGTGCCGCGCCGGGCAAAGGGCGCGAAACGTCGCGAGGATCTCGATATCGTCGCCCTCCTTGAGTGCCAGCGCATCGGTCACCGCCGCGGGTAGACGCACGGCGAGAGTGTTGCCCTCCGATTCTCTCTGCGACCCAACACCAAGATTGAGGGAACTACTGGCGCGACTTGCGGCCGAGCGCGGCCAGATAGAGCTTCAACAAATCCGGGTGCCGGGCGCCCAGGGCCTTACGCTGGGGGATGCCGTCCGCGCCTGCCACCAGTTGATGCAGCAATCGGTAGACGTCGCCGGCAGGCAGCGACGGGGCCAGGTCCGGCGGAACGGCGGCGGCGGTGCCGGGGTCAGCGACCAGGAGCCAGGCGGGAAAATCCTCGGTCGGTAGGTCCAGGTCCAGGTCGGTGAATTCCAGCCAGAGCCGGCGCAGCCGGTCGTCGGGCAGGTCCCTGGCAGCCAGGACGCGCTCGGCCTCAGCCGGGAATCCCCAGCACAACAGAGACCAGTCCCTGCGGGCGGCGGCCAGGTCACCCAGCCGCCGGGCGGTCTCCGCGTGGGCGATGAGCAAGCCGGGCCAGCGCTGCCACTCCGGGGTGGACTCCAGGGCCGCGTGGGCCTCGGGATAACGCCCGGCCCGGATCCAGGCATAGGCGGCGTGAAGCCGGGGGGTGTCGGGGGCGTAGGGTTGCCCGGCGAGGGCCTCGGCCAGGGCCGTCCACAAGGGGGCCAAAAGGTCCCTGGCGCCGTGGCCGAGGAGCTTCTTGGCCTCGGGCTCCATCGCCTCCAAGGTGTCCAAGCGCTCCGCGGGGGTAAGGTCGGGCAGGTCCCTCCACCGTCTGCATCAGGTGCAGGTAGCGGCGCACCCTGGGGTGCCGGGGGTCCAACGCCATGAGCCGGGTCAGGGCGGCGTGGGCTGCATCAATGCGACGCGCCCCAAGGGCGGTCCGGACCGCGCTCTCCAGGAGTTGATCCTGGCTGTCCTGAAAGAGGTCCAGTTGGACCCGATCCGCCGGCCGTCCATAGGCACAGGCGCAGGCCCGGACCAGGTCCTCATTGGGGCCGATGGAAATGACTTGGTCCGCCGCGCCCCAGGCACGATGCTCCAGGGGCTCCGCGACCAGGCGCTGGGCGGCAGCATAGGTGCCGGCCTGGGCCAGGACCTCCACCGCCTCCGCGGGCGGCACCCGCAGTACCCCCTGGAGGTCCGGGACCCGGCCCAGTCGCCAGGCCTCATAGTCCACATAGATCAGGAAGTCGCAGGCCAGCAGGACCTCCAGCGGGTCGAGCCGTCCCTGTTCCAGGATCAGCCGGTCGACCAGCGGGCCGAGGCTTGAAGTGGCTGCTTTTTCGGTCATCGATCGATTTTCACTGGAAAGATTCTCTCAAGTGTCACTGCAAGGGTCTTTTCAGCGGTCGCCTGATCACCACAGGGTCTATGGAATGGCGACCGCGATGGCCGTCGCGGGGTATCCGGCCACCCCATCGCGCCACCGACCGCGACGACTGGACCATGGCCCGCCGATGACCGGGCCCGCGGGTTCATTTCCCGCCCCGACTGGGGCAAGATGTGTCATTACCTCCCCCTTGAGACCCGATTCGATGAGCCGAGATGCCCCCTTTTGGGAGACCACCCCCTTGGGCGCGATGACGCCCGCCCAGTGGGAATCCCTGTGCGATGGCTGCGGCAAGTGCTGTCTGGAGAAGTTCGAGGAGGAGGAGTCCGGGCGCATCGTCTACTCCCGGGTGGCCTGTACCCTCCTTGATCTGAACAGCTGCCGCTGCCAGGACTATCCGAATCGCGCCAAGAAGGTCGCGGACTGTGTGACCCTGACCCCGGCGGTTCTGAAGCCCCCCACCTGGCTGCCCGAGACCTGCGCCTACCGGCGACTCGCCGAGGGCAGACCGCTGCCTCAGTGGCACCCGCTAATCACCGGGGATCCAGACTCGGTCACCGCGGCCGGGCAGAGTGTGCGCGGCCGGGTGATCGGGCCGGAGAGCGGCGAGGACCCGCTAATGAATCTGATCGATTGGATCAAGTAAGACCATCCATGATCCCCGGCCATCTCCATCAGTGCAGTTCGACCTGGAAGGTGAGTGACTCATCCCCCCCCAGCACCCGCTTGCGCTTCACCTCCACCGGGATCTGCTCGCCCGCCCGCCGATCAATCAGGGCGATGCGGATGTCTGCATAAGCCTTTACCTTCTGGTCGCCGACGCGCACGATCCGGTCCCCTTCCTTGAGACCGGCCGCCTTGGCCCCGCTGCCATCCGAAAAACCCTGCACCTCGGCCCCCCGGCCATCGACCTGCTCCCCAAGCATCACCCCCAGCAACCCCCCGGCGGGCAGGTCTATCCGCTGGGGGAAGAGCAAGTAGTCGGCTGAACTCGGGTCCAGTGCGCGTTCGTTGGCGTTCAGGAGGGTCGCGGTCGACACGGACGCCCGCCGCGCCAACCGCTTGGGGATGCCCTGGCCGTACTCCACATGCCCGGCCCCGGCCAGGATCACCAGGGTCTTCTTGGGATTTTCAGCGAGATAGCGGGCGGCGCGCTCCGCCATTCCCTCGTCCCACAGGAGCTGGACCTCGATGAAACGCTCGAAGGAGCGCTTGTCCTGCATCGCGTGTTGCTCGAAGACCGCCTTGATCCGGTCCTCGTAGGCCGTGTCTGAGCGATCGATCTTGTCCGGGAGGCGCGCCCGCTCCTCTTTGCTCAGCCCGTCGATGCCAACCTCGCTCACCCGGCGCGTGACTTCGGACTCCAGATTCAGGGCAATCACCGGGATGCGATGCTCCCGGGCGAAGCGCAGAATGGGCCGATAGAGCCGGTAGTCGAAGCGCCAGCGGTCGAAATACTCAGTCTTGCGCAGAAACTCGGCCTCATCGATCGTACCAGCGATATAGGCGTCGATCGGGGCCTGAAAGGGCTGCTGGAAAAACTCCATGCCAATGGCTAAATTCTTGCCGCGACGCTTGAGGCCCTCGATCACCTTGAGCTGATTCAAGTGATCCTCGTAACGGTCATGGCTCTCGCCAACAAAGACCACGCGGCGGTCGGCGATGGCATCCAGGAGCCGCTCCATGTCGGTGAGGTCCCGGGCGTCCAGGACCCGGGTCTGGGTATCGATGGTTACGGTATCCGCGGGCCCCGGCGGCGCGGTGGGCACCGCGGGCGTCGTCAGGGGCAGAAGGCCCAGGGCCACCGCCAGGACGGTGCGGAGAATCAAAGGGTCAGCGGCCACGATAGTCCTCGCTGGTGTTGGCCCCCGGCGGGCCGCATTATTGGGAATCGCAACGGACGAAGCGGCGCGATTATGTACCAGCGCCGCAGACCATAGCCAACCTAAGCACGCGCGACCTGGAACCCAACCCCCATGCACAAGTTCCGCAAGCCCGCCCCCCTGCTGGCCCTGGTGGCCGCCCTCCCCCTTGCCCTGTTCCTGCCCCGCGCCCTGCCGGCCGCGGCGGCGGTGGTGGACCACGCCTTGGAGGTCCGGCTGGACCCCGCGGCAGGGGAACTGGCCGTCACTGACCGGCTGACCTTGCCAACCGGCCGGGACAGCGTGGACCTGGTCTTGCATACCGGTTTGGCACCGCGGGTCCTGTCCGGAGACGCGACCCTGGAGCCCCTGGGGCAGGACGGCCACCTGGAGGCCCTGCGGCTGCGCCTTGCCCCGACTGCCCAGGGCAAGGTCACATTGGGCTACGGGGGTCCGATCCGTCACGACCTGACGGCCGTCAGCGAAGGCATGGGCCGGGAGCGCCAGGAGACCACCGGGACCATCGGCCCGGCGGGGGTCTTCCTGGACGGCGGCAGCGGCTGGTACCCACGGGTGCCCGGGACCCTACAACGCTTCGACCTGCGGGTTTCGCTCCCCGATGGTTGGAGCGCCGTTTCCCAGGGCGCCGGGCCCACCCGGGAGGGGTTCGCCGGCGCTTCCTGGACCGAGACCCAGCCCCAGGACGACATCTATTTGATAGCCGCCCCCTTCACCCTCTATCGACAACCGCAGCCCGCCGGGCTCAACTCCGAGGCCGGCATCGAGGCCCAGGTCTGGCTGCGCGAACCGGATGAGCCGCTGGCCGCGAGGTATCTCGCCGCTACCCGGGAATATCTGGACCTCTACAGCCGCCTGATTGGCCCCTACCCCTATGCCAAGTTCGCCCTGGTGGAGAACTTCTGGGAGACCGGCTACGGCATGCCCTCGTTCACCCTTCTTGGGCCCCAGGTCATCCGTCTGCCGTTCATCATCAACAGCTCCTACCCCCATGAGATCCTGCACAACTGGTGGGGCAACGGGGTCTATGTGGACTACCGCACCGGCAACTGGAGCGAGGGCCTGACGGCATACCTCGCGGACCACCTGATCAAGGAACAAGAGGGCCAGGGCGCCGCCTATCGCCGCGACAGCCTCCAGGCCTACGCGGACTATGTGAAGACCGACGCGGACGCCCCCCTGACCGAGTTCCGCGGCCGCCACGGCCAGGCCAGCCAGGCCGTTGGCTATGGCAAGGCCGCCATGCTCTTCCACAATCTGCGGGTCCAGATGGGGGATGGACCCTTCATCGCGGGTTTGCGACGCTTCTATGCGGACAACCGCTTCCGCACCGCCAGTTACGCCGACCTGCGTCGGGCCTTCGAGGCCGCCAGCGGGCGTGACCTCAAGGACTACTTCAGCGCCTGGACTACGCGCACCGGGGCGGCACGACTCGCCCTGGCCGAGGTGCGCGCCGAGCCGACCGAGTCCGGCTACCGGGTCACGGGACGCGTGGAGCAGACCCAGCGGGAGGCCTCCTACCCGTTCGCGGTGCCCCTGGTGATCCACCTGGCCGAGGGCCCACCCCGCGAGGTCCTGGTGGAGTTCTCCGGGCGCGACGGGCGCTTCGCCGTCGACCTGCCCGCGGCCCCCGTCCGCCTGGCGGTGGACCCCCAATTCGAGAGCTTCCGGACCCTGGAACCGGGCGAGTCCCCGGTCTCCCTGAGCGGCCTCTTCGGCGCCGAACGGGGCCTGATACTGCTTCCGAGCGACGCGCCCTCGGCCCTGCTGGCCGCCTATCGGGCACTGGCAACGACCTGGCAAACCGGCCATCCGGACTGGCAGGTCGGCCTGGATCGAGACCTTGACGCCCTCCCCCGAGACCGGGCGGTGTGGCTGCTCGGTTGGGAGAACCGGCTGCTCCGGGACTTCGCCCAGGGCGGCGGAGACTTCGCGCTGGACCCCGCGGCACGCACCCTAAGCATCGCCAGGGAGCCCGTCGACACAACACAGGAGCGGGGCGGCACCAGCCTGGTCCTGACCCGCGCCCAAGGCGGGCAGGCCCTGGGCTGGGTTGCGGCGGCCGATCCCGCCGCCCTCCCCGGCCTGGCCCGCAAGCTGCCCCATTACGGCAAGTACGGCTATCTGGTCTTCACCGGCCAGGCGCCGGACAACCGGCTCAAAGGCCAATGGCCGCCCGGTGACTCGCCCCTGGTACACTGGTTCGGCAGCGCGCGGCCGAGCCTACCGCCCCTGATGCGGCCAAGCCTCGCCGAGGCCGGCGGTTGACCGGGACTGCAGTCACCCCATCATGCAGTCAACTCAGCGCTGGCAGTCGCTGCAACAGAGGCCCCGCATGCGTTACCCGGTCCTTGTGCTGGTCGGCGCCTGCATCGCCGGCCCCGCCCAGGCCCTGCGATGCGGGAGCGATATCGTCGGAGAAGGGGACAGCACCTTCGCTCTAACCCGACGCTGCGGGCCGCCCACGGCCGTCGAACGGGTGGAGACACGGATCGTCACGGAAGGACCCTATGACTACCGCCTGAACCGCTACACCACCGAATACGTCATCCCCGCCCACGAACTCTGGTACTACAACTTCGGCCCCAGCCGGTTCATCGCCCGAATCATGGTCCGCAACGGCGAGATCATCCGGATCGACTCAGAGGGTTACGGCTACTGAGACCGGGCCAATAGCCGTGGACCAAATGGGGGCGCACGGCCGTGTACCGCCGCATTCAATCGCATGACCGGGAACGGGAAGGGTACGCAATGCTTACCCTACCGGGCGATGCGTTCACCGACTCAATCCGCCCACAGGGATCCGAGCTCGAACGTGATCGCGTCGCAGGGGAGGAGGCAGGCGTGTCGAAATTGTAATCGGAGAAGCGATGCAATTTGGGTTGCGAGAGAATCCGGGGCGCTACGATAGCCTCGATTACGACAACGACAACGGCGCGAAAAGCATTCCCTAATGGATTTGTTAAACTTATTTGTGAACCGTTACTTAAGCTCGAATTTTCGGACATGAATGTGCGGCGCTTGGTGCTTCTCCATGTTCAGCGCGTACGTGGACACGAGAATGCCGTAGTGTGCCTGTTCGTGTTCCTGCGGTCGTGTCTTGGGGACACCCTTCTTTCAACTTGGCCTCGCGGCGTCCACCTTGGGCTTCGCTACGCTTCTTGTCACTTTTCGCGGTTACCTCCTCTCAGGTAACAAGTACATGTCAGGGAACAAGTACATGCCCATGTCGGGCACACTCGGGCGGATGCCCGCAGGGCGATCCGCCATGATCCCATCCACCGAAATGGCGGAACCGCTATCGCGTTCCGCCCTACGCGGGCTCAATGACGGTGACCCGTACGACCTGGCCCTCATGATCCCCGCCGTGAACCTTCGAGGACGGCCAGACCAGACCCTCACGGCCAAGATTCCGAGGGTCCCGGACCGGGCGAGTGCCCCATCCAGCTCGGAAGACGCGGGATTACCGGCGACTCCCCCGAACAGCGGAGATTGGAGCGGCAAAGAAAACCTGAGTCCCAGGCTGGCTTGCGCACCGTGCCGGGTCTGTCTCCTCACCACCGCCCCGCCACCGGCAGGTCCCCAGCCAACCCAAAGGGCCCGCTGGTCAGGTCGTCCGCGGTCAGACTCTTGCTCCCATTTGAGTCCAGATAGAACCGCAGCTCGCTTGGGCGGTAGACGCCAATCTCGTCCTTGCCGTCGCCGTTCCAATCGCCGCACACCGGCAGGTCGGCGCTGGCGCCGACGGCGCTGGTGAGGGTATCGCCCCCGGCGGTGCCGTCCCACTGACCGTTGCCGTTGGTGTCGAGCAGGAACTTGCGGGTGTCCGGGCGCCACACACCGACCGTATCACGGCCGTCCCCGTTCCAGTCCCCGCTCAGGGGCAGGCCGCTGGCGGCCCCGAAGGCGGCCGTGGTCACATCGTTCCCGCTGGGGCTCAGGCTGCCGTCCAGGTCCAGGGTGAACTGGCGGGTGGTCGGGTTGTAGGTGCCGATCTCGTCGGCGCCATCGCCGTCCCAGTCGCCGGTCACTGGCAGGTCCCCGGCGGCGCCGAAGGCGGTGCTCTTGGGCTCGCCCGTCACCCAGCGTCCGCTGCCGTCGAAGTCGAGATAGAAGACCCGGGTGCTCGGGCGATAGAAGCCCAGCTCGTCCGTCCCGTCGCCGTTCCAGTCGCCGCTGATGGGCCGATCGGTGCTGGCCCCCAGGGGACCGGCGATGGTCTCGCTGGTATCCGCGCTGAGGCTGCCGTCGCGGTCGAGGGTGACGGCGCGGGTGCCCGGACGCCAGACGCCGATGCGGGCGGGCGGGACCTTGCCGGCATCCAGCGGATCGGGGTCGATGGCGTCGGCGAAGCCGTCGCCGTCATCGTCCAGGTCGGCGGTGTCACCGGTGCCGTCGCCGTCGGTGTCGCGCCACTCGGTCGGGTCGCGGGGGAAGGCATCCACCGCATTGGCATAGCCGTCGCCGTCCAGGTCGGTATCGCACAGGTCGCCGTCGGTATCCCCGTCCAGGTTGGCCTGATCCAGGTTGGCGACACTCGGGCAGTTGTCGCTGGTATCGGGGACGCTATCGGCGTCGGTGTCGATCAGCCAGGCGAGCAGTTTCACCGCCCAGGGGTCGGTGCCGGGGGGGTTCAGGGTATTGTCCAGGAGCAGGACATGGCGGGCATTGGCGCTCAAAGCGACTCGCTGGTCGGCACTCCAGGTGTTGTGGCCGCTCGCCGGGCAGGGGCCCGCGGCCTTGCCGTCCAGGACTGTGCGCACTTCGCTGGCGGTGTCGGTGTCGTAGCAGCGGTAGTCGAGCACGCTGGCGGTGGCGGCGGGCGCGATCAGTAGGTTGAAGCGGTCGCTGAACTGCAATGGCACGGGGATGCTGGTGAGGAGCCCCAGGTTGCTGCCGAAGGGGCGCAGCCCGTCCAGACGCAGCCCCCAGTCTTCGGTGGCCGCCCCGCGGTTTTTGATCACGAGCCGGTTGTCGCCGCTACGCAGCCAACTGCCGGGCAGCAGGAGTTGGTAGCGGGAGGTCCAGGCGGCGTCGCTGCCCTTGGGCAGGTCGACGAGGGCGGTGTCGTTCAGCTGCACCTGGATCTCGTCGCCGGTGTCGCTGTCGTAGCCGGTGACCCCCAGCAGGTAGCCGGCGCTGGTCTTGGCCAGGTGCAGTTCGAAGCCGGCCCCATGGGTGCGATCTCCGCCGCTGCGGGTGGCGAGGTTGCCGAAGGCGGCCCCCGGGGCATAGAGGCCAAGACCGGTGACGCCCCAGGTCTCCCCAGCGGTTTGCTGGCGGATCTCGAGGCGGTTGCTGCCGGCGACCTGGCTGGCCGCGGGCAGCCACCAGAGGGCGGCGGTGCCCAGGGTGTTGTTGGGGGTGCGACTCAGGTAGCCGAGGCGTTTGCCGTTGAACCAGAGTGCGAGTTCAGACGCGGCATCCACGTCGTAGCCCTGGACGTGGAGCAGGCGGTCGGTGCGCTCGGCGGGCGTGGCGGCGGCGGTGAAGGTGGCGGCCAGGAGCGTGTGGTACGCCTGATCGCCCCAGCCCCAGCCGTGTTGGGCGCTCTGGACCTTGTTGAGCGGCAGGGCGATGACGGGACCCGTGTTGGTCGAGTCCAGGGGGGCGCTGTCACGCACATCGGCCACACCGTCGGCATCGCTGTCCAGTTCAGCCAGGGCCGCTTTCGCCGACAGGGCGTAGCCCGCGGCCGTCGAGGTCGTGCTGAAGCGGATCGCGGTGGCCGAGGTGAAGCCAGCGCCTGTGGTGAAGTTGGCGGTGTAGAGCTTGACCGCGGTGCAGCCGGTGCCCGGCCAGGCCCCATCGACGTCCGCCCAGGCCACCTGGGCGAAGCTGTCGGTCTGCGGATCGCCGTCCGCGTCGGCGGTGTCGGCCTCTACTGGACCCTGGGCGACCAGGCCCGCCTGACGCACACCGGTGAGCCCAATGAAGGTGAGCTGGCGCGAGTCCCAGTGGATACGCAGTCCGAGCCCGGTGAGCCGGTCTGCGCAGGGGTTGGCGGTCTTGTAGCTCACCGCGTAGGCGACCGTCTGGTTAACGGCCGCCGCGCGGCTCAGAGGCGCGGGGGTAATGACCTGCTCGGCGGCACCCGCCGCGCCGGTCACCAGCAGCCCGGTCAGGGCCAGTCCGGCCGCTCGCATCGCATCAGGCATCATCATCCAAACTCCCGTCTGCCATTGTCGCTCAGTCCCCCGCCACCGACCCCGAAACGATACCACGCGCTTTGACGCGTGCGCTCGGCCGCCGATGAGCGCACCGGTCTCACTCACTACACCTGCCAGCGGGATGCCCCCCGCCGCAAGGGTATAGAAACCGACGATCCAAAGGATGGCGACGTCAACGGTGACATAGCAGGCGGTCACCCGCCGCCGCACGTGCTGGCGCGCCCGCTCGCGGAAATACCTTCCCAACGGCTCCAATCCGCTCGCAAACCCGGTCCGGTCATGGGCGAGGGTCAGGGTCTCAATGCAGAACGGAGACGTCATGGCACCTGAATCAGGTCGCGATCAACTCGCCGTGGGCCAGCGCCGCCCGCGCCAGCGGAACCTTGTGCGGAGTCCCGTCCTACGAGCTGCTCCGGCGATCCGTTGCAGCGGCTGCAAAGAGACGGCGCGCTGCCAGTTATCGGTCAACTCCGCTTGGTGGTCCTGACACCAGTCCTTGACGACTATTTCTTCTGGATCCCCAAAAGGACAAAATCACTGTCCGCCGCGCACGAGACGCACGTAAGCGGCATAGTACTTATAGTAGTATTCGACGTAGCCAGAGCTGAAGTAGACGCTCCACGCGTCGCTGGGAGAGTCGGCGTTGGGCGAGGACGACCAAAACCAAGAGGACGGCGTATTCGGGAAGAAGCGGCTATTGATGGCAGGATCGTAACAGCGTTGCTCGACCAGGGACGCCAGCTCGTTCTTGTTCGGCAGACGCCACAGTGAACTGCCAGCGAACACGGCATCCGCCGCCCGCTGCAGGGCCTGCTGCCAGTTGAAGGTGGACAGGCTGCCGGCTGTACAGCCCGCACCGCTGAGCCCCTCGGCACACTGCTTCCAGATGAGGCCAGTGGCCGCATCAGTCACGGTGCCGTCGCCGTTCTCGCTGAAGCGGCTGTCCGGGCCGAGGCCGCGATGTCCGTGCGGCAAGTCTGGGCGGATGCCGTGGCCATTCCCAGAACCAAAGAAAGACTCATCGCCCATCGCATCTGTTTGCGCATCGCCATCGACCTCAACTCAATCGCCCGATCTGCAAAAATGCGGAGGGGTTTACCACGAAGGACACGAAGGACACGAAGGGGGATGATAGGAATCATGCCTGTTGCCTTTATCGCCAGAAGCGAGCGATTCATCGCGTTCACTCTAATCCGTGCGGAGTCTAAGGGCGCACCTGGGGGCCAAAACCACGCCTTCCTCACCTTCCAAAATTTTCGCACTCCTTCGTGCCCTTCGTGTCCTTCGTGGTCCATCTAGTTTTTCCGGCCTTGTGTCTTTGCGGCAGCGAGGACGCCAAGAGCGCTGTTAGAGGACGAAACGCTTGATGCCGTCTTTCAGTCTGACCACGTTGAAGTTGATCAGCAGACCCGTCCTGATGCGCGCCAACCTCATGTAAGTGAGTAATTGCGCCTCATGGATTCCCTTGATCTGCTCGATGCTCTTCAACTCGAGAATCAATTGCTCCTCAATCAGCAGATCGATTCGATAACCACAGTCCAATCGGCAGCCTTTGTACTCGACTGGCAATGGGTGCTGGAGTTTGAACTTGATGCCATTGAGCGACAACTCATGCGCCAAACACTGCTCGTAGGCAGACTCCAAAAGCCCAGGGCCCAAGGCACGATGGACACTCAGCGCACAACCGATAACCCGATTCGATAAATCATCGAATTCCACGATTCCTGATCCTCGGTTGCGTTCTCGCGTAAAACGGGCTTCAGCAAGATAGACCACGAAGCTTATCGAAGCAATAGCCAAGATCCTGACGGATATTCCGAGCAATCCAGATAGCGGCAAGAAAAGCCGAATTAACTTAAATTCTTCGTGTCCTTCGTGTCCTTCGTGATCGATATTCCCCGCCTAAGAACCAAGCGATCAATACCAGTTGCTCTGGAAAGCGCTATTAACCACGAAGGACACGAAGAACACGAAGTAAAAGAACTGGTGATCCGGATCGTTTGCGACATCCTTCCAACATTCACGTTCACATTCCCATTCCTATTGCAGTGCCAACCATCCGAAAAAATTCTTCGTGTCCTTCGTGTCCTTCGTGGTCAAAAATCCGGCCTCGATTGCTGCGCGGTCAGACAGAGTCCGGCGCTGTTTTCCACCGCCACCGCGAGCTCCGCGATGACCTGGAATTCCGTGAAGCTCCGGAAGGCCTCCAGCTCCTTGGCCAACTGCACCGAGAGCTTCAGATCGTCGACCGCCGTAACCAATTGCTGCAGCCACTGGGTCTGCTCCGCGCGCTGATCGGCGGCCCGCATGATCAGCCGACACACCTGCATCGGCTGTCGGCGCAGTTCGGTCCCCAGGGTGTATTTGTGGTACCTGGGAAAGACCCGAACTGCCTGCTCGATAGCCAGGAGCAGGCGAGTGGCGTCGCGCCAGATGGGGAGATGATTGAGATGCCGCATGGTCTAGACCCGCGTCGTTTTCCCCGCTATCGCCAAAAAGACAAAGTCACTGTCCGCCGCGCACGAGACGCACGTAAAAGGCATAGTACTTAAGGTTGCCGTTGACGTAGCCATAGGCGAAGTAGACGAACCACGCGCCGCTGGGATAGGAGGCGTCGGGCGAGGACGACCAAAACCCACTCGATCGGGTATTGGGGAACCAGGCCGTATCGATCGCCGGGTTGTACCGGCTATTGTTCACGATGGACAGGAGCTCGAATTGGGACGGCAGGCGCCAATCGCCCGCTCCGCACAGACCCGCCGCATTGACGTCGGCGACGAACTTCTGGGTGTCGCAACGGGCCGTGTTGAAGCAGTTGTTACCGTAGTCTGGATAACCGGCATTACCGCCGTTCGTCGATCCGTCAGGGTTGTACCAGGAATAGGTCCAGTCCTTATCCCTCAAGCCCCCGTCGTCGGTCTTGACCTCCCAGGTCAGGCCGGTGACGTTGTCCCGCACGCAGCTCCAGTTTGTTGCACTCGCGGCCAGCGAGTTGCCGTTCGCATCGAGCTTGGTGAAGCTGAAACCCGCATGGCCGTCGCTGTCGTCGTTGTGCGTCGCATCCCGACCGGACTGGGCATCCTGCCCGGGGAAGCCCGCCACCGGGCAGGGCAGACCGTTTTGGCTCGCATTGCTGCAGGTGATGATGCCGGTGTCGTTGAGGGGCATCGTCGGGCCGGGTTGGCCACTAGGCCGAAGGTCGATTCGGTATTCGTAGGGTCCGGTGACCGGCCCGCATTGCCCCGCAGTACAGCCGATCAAGCTGAGCTTGGTGCGCCTGAGCTGGTCTTCGCTGCCGCGGAGCTGCAAGGTGCCATTCGGCCCTGTGAGCATTCCGTCGTTGGTCGCCGGTGTCGGTGCGGGAGGATCGGCGGGCGTAGTCCCGTCATCGGTATCCACGGTCGTGTAGTAGATGGTCTCCACATCCGCACCGCTTATCGAGATCGATTGCGGGGAGCTCGTCCAGGTCCCACGGGGCGGATCGACCCGTAGCGTGCCGAAGGCGCTGCAGTCCTGGGCGGCGGGGTCATAGTCAAGGGTGATCTCTTCGTACTGGCGCACGTAGCTACCCAGGGCACCGTGACCGCTGAAGCGCAGGCGGTACTGGCCCGCGGCGGCGGCGCTGAACCAGGCGTCGCGGGGGCCGGCGGCGCTGGCGATGCGCTCGGCGCCGGCGGGAAGCACCACCTCCCAGGCGGCGCTGTCGTTCGCGAACGGGTTCCAGCTGTCCGGGCCGCCGAAAAGACCCTGGAAGGGGTTGGCGACGTTGGCGATGTCGGCGGTGAGGCCGACCGCGGTGCAATCCCCGGCGCTGGTGTCGGCCGTGATTCGCGGGCTCAACGCCGGCAAGCCGATGATCGGGGTGCGGTTCAGGAGCGCGAATTCCAGAAAGTCGTTCTGGTCGCGGGACGGGTAGCCGACGATGGATTTGTCGAAGGCCTCCAGCCCGGCGCGGAATTTGCCGTCCACGCCGGCGCCGAACTCAAGCTTGGTAAAGCGGTAGTCGGCGTCGCCGCCATCCGTGACACCGCTACCGTCGGCCTGGACTTGATAGAGGAAGTGGCCCTCCAGCGCGGCCTCTGCGAAGAGATAGGGCTCGACGATGAGGCGGCCGGTGGCGACATCGTAGAAGGTCAGCTCCAGGTCCGGCACGAAGCGGAGCTCCACATAGGCGTGGGTGTCAGCCTCCCCGCTCAGCTTGTAGCGCTGCCAGGGTTCGGCCTCCTTGATCAGATGCCAGCCGCCGTCACGGTATTCGAGGCCGGTCTGGATGTCGTAGCCGGTGGTCAGGGTTTGGGTGATGTCCAGCGCGGCATCGGCCTCGGCGCGGAACTGCACACCTAGCTGGAAACGGCCTGTGATTACGATGGGGACGCTGCCGGCATAGAAGACCTTTACGAAGCGCTTGTCGATCAGCTGCTTGCTGCTCTGGTGCTGGCCGGACGCCGTGGCGCGCAGGTTGACTTCGGTCGTGAAGCTGATGGGGCCTTCGATGATGACCTGACCGGAGCGCAGACGGCCGCCAGTGATGTCGGCGTCGGTGCGGATACGGGGCTGGAAGTCGACCTTGGCCGTGCCGCTGATCTCGATGCCGGCGTCGGCACTGGTGAAGGATTGCTCGCCGGGCTCGGACAGGGTGCCCCAGGCGACGTAGATGTCGACTTCGAATTCGATCTTGCGCTCGCCGCAAAAATCGAGCACCCCCCGGCAGTATTCGGCGCGCTCCTTGGCCAGGGCAACGAAGTGCGCGGTGTAGGGGCGGCCCTGGTCGTCCACATAGCGCTCCTGCGGCGTCCAGCGCAGGAGGCCGGTGCCCCGGATATCGGTGTCGCCGAGGGACGGGGACCAAATGGCGCCGTAGTTGCCCTGGTCCGCCGTGACTTTCGGATGGGTCAGCTTCTCGAATAGCAACTGAGTGATCTGATAGCGGTCCCCGAGGCCCAGCTCGATCTCGACATCGATCGGGATCTCCAGCGTGCCGTTAGGCTCAACGCAGGCGTTCTGTGGATAGGTGACCTTGAGCGGTCTGTCCCAGTTGCTGACCCGCTCGCCGGAAACGCCGTCGCAGCTGGCGGGTGCCGGCTGCGCGGCGCGGGCGACGGGCTCGGCCGGACGCTGCTCGATCAGGGTCAGGCCAGTGTCAGGCCAGACGGCACGCTTGGTGTCGCCGCTGCGCTGGAATATAACGCCGCGCCCCACCGCGCGGGCCTGGGGGCCGGCGGTCTCGGGCAGGTCAATTAGTTTCACGTCGGTAGAGACCGAGAGGTTGTCGTAGAGCTCGTTGAGGCCGGCGGGCTCGGTATCGATGCTGACCTGGTCGCCGACTTGGCTGACCGTGGCGGCACGGCGGAGGAAACCGTTACCCTCGCCCGAAATGAGGATGTCACCGACCTGGGGCGCACTGGCGCCGGCGCCGAGCTGATAGTCGACACGGTCCGGCTCGACCGTTTGCACCGGGGCGGTGACGTCATCGAGCACCTGGCGGGGGGCGGCGGTATCTTGTGGATCGGCCGCGGCGGTGAGCACGTTGAGCTGGTTGCTCCAACTGGCATGGCCGAAGCTGTCGCGGGCCTCGACCTTGACGTAATACTGGGTCGCGGGCTTGACCGCCTGAATGACACCGGTGGCGTTGTTGACGACCTCGGTGCGGGCCGTGCTGGCCTCCGGGATGAAGTTGTCGGTTTCGCTGGCGTGCAGCACATAGGTGATGCCACTGCCGGGGGTGTCGTTGTCGAAGGTGGGCAGCCAGTCGAGCTGGATGCTGTTTGCGGTGAGGGAGTTGGCCTGGACCAGTTCGACGCTGGCAGGGGCCTCGCCCGGCGGCGTAGACAGGGCATCGATGCGGTCGGCAATGGCCTCGGCTGCACGGGTGGCTTGGGACGAAACCGCACCGCCAACCAAGTCGGCGCCGGTGCGGCCGAGCAGGTAGCGCAGGATCAATACGCCATCGGTCAGCGCATCGGCCTTGCCGTCGCCGTCGACGTCCAGGGCCAGGCCCAGCGCGGCGAGATGACCCTCGATGGCAGCAGTGTCGCGCACGGCGTCCGGCCCGACGGCAGCGGCGATCAGCGTCTGGCCGGTGAAGCCGAACAGGTGGCGCA
>CAVTDM010000033.1:0-20530 GCA_963733415.1 uncultured Gammaproteobacteria bacterium
GCGGTCAGGGCGGGGATGTCCAGGACTCGCTCACGCAGGGGCGGAACCTCGATGGGAACCACGCAGAGCCGCAGATAGAGGTCCCGACGGAAGCCGCCGCGCGCCACGGCGGCGCCGAATCCAGGGCGGAGGCGGCGATCACCCGGGTTGCCCCGCCGGCCCCATGGTCTCCGGCGTCGATCGCGTGGAACAACCGCGCCTGCGCCTCCCGCGACAACTCACCCACCTCATCCAGATAGAAGGTGCCAGCGCTGGTGCCCCGGGCAGGACTGACCTCGCCCAGGCACTCCAGCAAGGCCCCGTCCGGGGCACCGGTGCAGTTGAACACCACGAAGGGGCCGCCGGCACGGGGGCCCTGGGCATGAATCTCCCGGGCCAGGGTCTCGCGTCCGCTGCCCGGCTCGCCGAGCAGCAACACGCCCACATCGGTGCCTGCCACCAGCCGGGCGGTGTTGCGCATCCGTTCAAAGGCGGGTGAGGAGCCGATCATCGCGTTCTCCAAGGGTGAACCTCAGTTGCCGGCATTGTATCCTTGGAAATGGAGCGTCAACAGACCAAGGATGATGACCAGGGCGCCGGCCAGGGCCTGAAAGCGCCGGTCCTGGCCCAGACGGTAGAGCCGCCCGGCGAGCAGCCCGGTGGCGAGTAGGGCCGGCAGGGTCCCGGCACCGAAGAGGGCCATGTAGAGGGCCCCGGCGCCGGCACTGCCCTGGGCCGGCGCGCTGATCAGCATGCCGTAGACCAGACCGCAGGGCAGCCAACCCCAGACGGCGCCGAAGAGGGCCGCCCGGGTCAGGGTTCGCACCGGTAACAGGCGCCGTCCCAGGGGTTCGAGGCGCCGCCAGAGCGGGGTGCCGAGCCGCTCCAGGGCATTGAGGCGCGGGAGCCAACCGCCGATGGAGAGTCCCATGCCCACGACCACCAGGGCGGCCAGGAGCCGCAGCCCGTCGTAGAGCCAACCACGGGTGCCGGCGGCCAGCAAGGCGGCGCCGAATCCGCCGAAGAGGGCACCCGCCAGCGCGTAGGAGAGAATGCGCCCCAGGTTGTAGGCGAGCAGGAAGACCGCGAACCGTGCGGGCCGGTCCCGGTCCGCGGCGGGTATCGACAGACTGAGAGCCCCGACGATGCCGCCGCACATGCCGACACAGTGCAGGGTGCTCAGGAAGCCCACCACGAAGGCCAGCAGGAACGTGCTCGTCACCACCGTTGCAACACCGCAGGAGTCTGTTCCTTGGAGTTTTTGAAGGCCAATCTAGACCTGGGAATCATTGCCGTGCTCGGTTTCATGAGCTTCCTGACCATCGCCTTTGTGATCGAGCGTTATCTCTACCTGGCACGGGTCGATCTCCGCCGTTTCGAGCACCCGGACGATCTGGAACTCGATCTGACCCGGCACCTGACCGTCATCGCCAGCGTCGGCGCCAACGCCCCTTATGTGGGCCTCCTGGGCACCGTGCTCGGGATCCTCATCACCTTTTACGACCTCGGCCAGCGCGGCACCATCGACACGGCCGCCATCATGGTCGGCCTGGCCCTGGCACTCAAGGCCACCGCCCTGGGGCTCCTGGTCGCCATCCCCTCCATCATCTTCTACAACGCCCTGCTGCGGCGGGTGGAGGTGCTCAAGGTACGCTGGAGCCGGGCCCGGCGGGGTTAGGCACGGCTGATCAGCAAGCCATCGCAAACAAGGCCATCATGAAAAAAATGGACCAGATCAACGTCATCCCCTTCATGAGCATCATGTTGGTGTTGCTGGCCATCGTGCTGACCACGGCCACCCTTATCGTCGAGGGGCGGCTCTCGATCCGCCTGCCGGCCTCCGCCAGCCAAACCACGCCGGAGCACCTCGCCCCCCTGGAGATCGCCATCGGGGCGGACGGCCAGCTCTACTTTGAAGCCGCCGCCCTGGGGCTGGGGGCAGCCGGGCTCGCGGCCCTGGGGCCCAAGCTCGCGGCCCTGGGGCCCGACACCCCCATTGTCCTGCGGGTGGACGCCGCCGCCCGCTTCGAGGCCTTCATCGCCGTGGTGGACCAGCTCAAGGCCCGGGGCCTGGAGCGGCTGTCGATCCTCACCCGCCGACCGTGACCCCGGGCCGCCCCTGCCGACCCTGTCTCGCATTCGGCCTGCTTGCCTCCGGCCTGGTCCACGGGATCGGTCTCGCCCTGGCGCTCCGGGTTGAGGCCCCGCCGCGCCCCCCGAACCCATGCTGGCGGTCGAACTGGACCTCGCCGTCTTTGGAGACAGCGCGAGCCCCGCCGGAGACGAGGAATCCACGCCCGGTCCCACTGTGCCGGCGGAGGATCGCCTGGCGGGAGCCGCTGCACCCGTGCCTGACCCGGTACCGACTCCGGCGACCGAGTCCAGTCCCCAGCCTCCCGCTCCCCCTGAGGCACCAGCGCCGCCGACCACATCGGAGCAGTCCGGTTTGCCGGAGGCCCCACCGCCGATCCTTGCGGCGCCCAGGCCGCGTCCGGCCCCGGTGCCCCCGGTGAAACCCGAACCGAAGCCCAAATCCGCACCCAGACCCGAAGCGAAACCCAGACCCGAGCCCACACCCAGGGTCGAGCCCCGCCAGGCCGAGGCCCCGCGGCCCCCCCCCCGGCCCGCGCGTCAGACGCCCCCGCCCCCCCCGGCGAAACCGGCCCCGCCACCGCCGCTGGCAGCGCCTCGACCGGAGCCGCCCAAGGCCGCGACCCGGGCCCCGGAATCGGCCCCGCTGAAGGCCGGAAGCGGGGCGCGGAGAACCCGCTCGATCCACTCGAGTTGGGGCACGGCGCTGCGACCAAGGCCGAGCGAGGCGTCACGCCTGGGTCCACCGCCGGCCCCGGGACCGGGGGCAAGGCCGGGACGGCAGCCGATACCGAGGCCGCCCGCGCCGCGGCCGAGCGGGCCTATCTGTCCGAACTCCAGCGCGCCATCAGCCGCTTCCAACGCTTTCCGGAGGAGGCCCGCAAGGGCCGCAAGACCGGGATCGTGACCGTGTCCTTCGTGCTCCAGGCGGACGGCCGCATTCGCCAGGTGGCGATCGCCAAGAGCTCCGGGGACCCCAGCCTGGACCAGGCCGCCCTGGAGGCCCTGCACCGCCTGGACCGCTTCAAACCGATTCCCGCCGCCATCGGCCGCGGCACCTGGTCCATGCGGGTGCCCATCCGCTTCGACCTGCGGTAGCGGGTGGTATTCCGCGCGCGAGGCCGTATAGTGGCCCATCAGCATCCGGTGATCGACTTACAGAGACGAGGAGCCCGACCATGGCCGCACCCAACCTGGAGCACATTCGCCCCCTGCAGGAGCAGCTCAACGCCCACCCCATCTACGGCGCCATCCGCGGTCTGGCGGATACGCGGGTGTTCATGAGCCACCATGTCTTCTCGGTCTGGGACTTCATGTCCCTGATCAAGTACCTGCAGCGCTACCTGGCGCCGGTTCAGATACCCTGGGTGCCCGAGTGCATGCGGCCCTGCGTTACTACATCAACCAGTTGGTGTTGGAAGAGGAATCTGACAGCGCCCCGGCAGTCGGCGGCGGGGTCCAGTACGGAAGCCACTTCGAGTACTACTGCCAGGCCATGAACGAGATCGGCGCGGATGGGGAGGCCCCAAGCGCTTCCTGGCCCTGGTGGCCGAGCGCGGCGTCGACGCGGCGCTGTACTCGGACCAGGTTCCCCTGCCCGCCCGCTACTTCACCGAGACCACCTTCTGCTTCATCCGTGAGGACAAGCCCCACGCGGTGGCCGCCGCCCTGGCCGTCGGGCCGGGAGCACCTGATCCCCGGCATGTTCCGGCAATTCCTGAAGCACATGACCCTGGACCTCCCGCGCAAGCCCCGGCCTTTCACTATTACCTGAACCGGCACATTCACCTGGACGAGGACTTCCACGGCCCCCTGGTCGCATGCAGCTGCTGAACGCCCTGTGCGCTGACGATCCGCGACGTCTGGAGGAGGCGGAGGAGACTGCCGCCGAGGAGGCCCTGTGCGCCCGCATCCGCTTCTGGGACGGGGTCCTGGACGCCATCGAGACCCGCCGGGGTACCTGAGCCGGGGACCATGACGGACCCAAACGAGGAGCGCTTCGAAGAGGCCCGTCAACTCTGGGCCGGGCGTTTCCAGGCCGTGCTGACCACCCAGTCCCTGGCCGACCCGGGTTATCCGTTCGCCTCCGTGGTCCCCTACTGCCTGGACCACGCCGGTCGCGCCTTGCTGCTCCTGAGCCATCTGGCCCAGCATACGAAGAATCTGCTCGCCGACCCCCGCTGCGGCCTGTCGGTCGCCGCGGCCGCGGATGGGGACATCCAACAGTCGTTGCGGCTTTCCTGCCCGGCCGACTGTGCAGCGGTGGACCCGGCGGACGGGACCATCCATGGCCGCTGGTTCCGCTACTTCCCCGGCAGCCGGATGTACTTCGAGCAGCTCAATTTCCGCCTCTATCGGTTGACTCCCCGGCGCTTTCACTTCAACGGCGGCTTCGCCACGGCCCGCTGGCTCGGCGCCGAGCGGATCCTGCGTGCGTCGTCCTGGGACGAGGCCGGGGAGATCAGCGATGATCCGGGGGCTGCAGGACCGGGCCCACCTGCCCGTGGCCGCCGCGGCAGGCTTTCCGAATGGCACAGCGGTGCGGGTGGTGGGCGTCGATCCCTGGGGTCTGGACCTGGCTCAGGGCGACCGGCTAAGCCGGCTGCCCCTGCCCGGGCCGCTCAGGACCCTGGAGGCGATCACGGCGCTGATCCAGGCTCAGGACCGCGGGTGACTGGCCGGGTGCGATCGAACCGGATGCGATCGAAACTGATGTGGTCGTCAACGCCCTGGTCTGTGAACTCAGGCGCGCGGCGCCGTCGCCCGCCCGCCCCGTCGACAGGTGCTGGAGCACCTGGCGGACATAGTTCTGGGTCTCGTTATAGGGCGGGATCTGGTAGCCGTTGCGGATGACGGCGTTTTCCCCCGCGTTGTACCCGGCCAGGGCCAGCGTGAGGTCCTGGCCGAACATGTCGAGCAGGTCGCGCAGGTAGGCCGCGCCGCCACGCAGGTTCTCCACCGGATTGAAGCTGTCCTTGACCCCGTAGCGCGCGGCGGTGCCGGGCATCAACTGCATCAGGCCCTGGGCACCGGCGTGTGACACGGCCTCGTGGTTGTAGGCGGACTCGGTGCGGATCACGGCGTGGAGCAGGTCCGGGCTCAACCCGTTGAGCCGCGCGTAGGCGTTGATCAGCCGCTCGAAGCGGGCCACGGCGCAGCGTCAGGGTCTTGCTCCGCGGCGGACTCGGAGCCTCTGCCTTAGGCGGACTTTGGCTGAAGACGACGGGACTCCGCGGGCCCAGAGCTCGGCCAGACGCTGGCGATTTTCGTCCACCAGACCGGCGCGACTCGCGCTTCCACGCCAGGCGATACTTGGAGCCCGTCAGCGGGGCGTCGGTGAAATAGGTGTTGCCCTTGGCGTCCACATACTTGAAGACGTCCGCCCACGGCGCCGGTCACGGCGCAGCGCCGACGCCGCGAGCACCAGTGCCAGCAGGACTCTCGCCATCTGGTTCCCCCCTCTCAAGTCTCCGAATGTCGCGTCACGGCCACCCGGACGATTCGACGCCAGGCCAGTGCCTGGTCCTCGATCGGCCCGCCCCGGACACCGCCCAAAGTGTCAGCGATCCGATCCCGGTTCAACGCCAGCCACTGGACCGCAAGATAAGGGTGGCGCGCGGTGAGCGACCCACGACCCAGTTCACGGATCACCGACTCCAGGTCACAGCACCCCGACCCGCGTCCATTCGTCCTCCAGCGGGTCCCCCCCGATCGCGGGCAGGTCGGTCGCCCGCGTCTCCCCGCAGTAAAGGTCGACGACCTCGTCGCTATACCCGGGACAGGTGCGGCAGGTGCCGATCCAGGCCATGGCCCCGATCCGACAGCCGGCCTCTTCCAAGGCCTCCCGTCGGGCCGTCGCCTCCGCCGTTTCGCCCGCCGCGATCACCCCGCCGGGCGGCTCCCAGGTCAGTCCGCCTGTGGCCGAGTGCCAGGGCCCGACGCGGAACTGCTCGACCAGCACGACCTGGCCGGACACCGGGTCAAAGGGCAACACCACCGCGGCGCGCAGGCCCTCGATACACTCCCGGTCGACGAACGTCCCGGGCGTCCGAACCCGGCACTCCCGGCCGGATGCAAGGCAAGCCGATAACGCTGAGCCGCAAGAACCCGTCGCTGAGCGGCTCGCCGAGAATGATCTCAACCTCCGACGTCATGTACCAAACCTTAGCATCGATTTCCGTGAACCGCGAGACCAGATCATCGGGAACACACCTGAAGCCTGAATCAAGTATCGATCTGAGAGTCGCTCATTATTTCCCGATTCTTTTCGTAGGGTTATATTTACTTCTTAGTGTGGTGCAAGAGCCGACGAGTGGATGCAGCCCGCGGCGATTTTCTATTGCTTTTCCGATCTAGCCCACCTATGATCCGCTCGCACTATCACAACGTCACAATGTACCGGGGGGAACATGAACAGACGTTATTTCCTAGGCGTTTCCTTGTCCGCCGTGGCGGCACCCGTGCTGGCCAAGCGGCCAGCAGAACGTCCACGAGCCCTGTCGCTGCACCACATGCACACGGACGAGAAGATCTCTCTGGTCTACCGCGTCGGCGATCACTACAAGCGCAGCGCGCTGCAGCAACTCAACTACTTCCTGCGGGACTTCCGCACCGGCGACACGGTGGCAATGGACCCGCAACTGCTGGATATCCTCTACGACGTCAAGGTCCACCTGGGTGACCCTGACGCCGGCTACGAGATCCTGAGCGCCTACCGCTCGCCGCGCACCAACGCGATGTTGCGCCGGACCAGCAACGGGGTCGCCCGCAACAGCCTGCACCTCTATGGTCAGGCCCTCGATATCCGCTTTCCGGACCTCGGGACCTCCAAGATTCGCGATGCGGCCCTGGCGATCGGGCGCGGTGGGGTCGGCTACTACCCGGGCTCCAATTTCGTACACGTAGACACTGGGAAGGTTCGGCGCTGGGGCGCCTGAGCTAAGGACCGACCGCAGAGGCATCAACCGAGGTCCGGTTGAGCCTCCGCGCGGTTGTCTCGATCTGGATCGAAATGCGGGGCCTGGCCCCGCGTTTTCGTTTTGTGCGAACTCAGTGCCTTTGCGGTATCCGATCCGGGCGAACGGTCACGAAGGACTCTTCCGGAACCCCGGGGCATAGGACTCACCCGCGGGAGTGGCCTGTGGGCATGATGGCGGCGGCGACCCTGCGCGCTCACTTGCGGCCACAGGCCGCTCCCACAGCAGGACCGCCGGACCTTACTGGCAACTGCCGGCCTCCCCGCCTCACCCCAGCACCCGAAAACCGGCCGTCTGGGCCGGGATATCCACCTCCCGTACGCGCCACCCGCAGGCCCTGATTCAGCTCAGGCTCTTCGCGCAGGCGCAGCCGGGTCTCCATCGCCAGGGCCGGCACCAAGGCGAGACCCTTGCGCTCATCCTTGCCGACGATGGTCGCCTCCCCCTGCCAGTCCGGATTGTCCTTCAGATAGACCAGCTTCCAGTGCAGGTTGGATAACCGTTCGGTGCGCCGGACCAGGGCGGCTGCCGTCTCGGCCTCGGCGATACGCTCGGTGACCTGCTCCGCCGTCAGGGGCGGCTGCCCGCGCAGCCAGGCCCGCAGTTGCTGGTGGACCAACAGGTCGGAGTAGCGCCGCAACGGACTGGTGGCCCGGGTGTAGATCGGCAGCCCCAGTCCGGCGTGCAGTTCCGGCGCACCCACCAGACGCGAGGGCTTGAAGGCCCGCCGCCGGGCGTACATGGCGGCCAGGTCTCGGGGCGGATCGCCGGCCTCCGGCGGGGGCTGGGTTACAAAGGCGATCGGGATACCGTGCTCCTGACAGAGACGCCCGGCCCCCTCCCCCGCCATCAACATGGCATCCGCCACCAGTTCCCGACTGGCGAGCCGGGGCAAGGGCCGGATCCTCACCTGGCCGTCCTGGACCCGCACACTCACCTCCGGCAGGTCCAGGCTGGTGGCCCCGGCGGCGACCCGGCGGGCGCGATAGCGGTCGGTGAGTTCTCGCAGGGCGGCGAAGGGCTGGGTGTCCAGGCGGCCTTCTACCTCTTCGTAGCTGAGTCGTTGGGCGCGGATCCAGGTTCGATGGACCTCCACCTCGACCAGAGCACCCTGGGCGTCGCATCGCAAGGCAAAAGACAGGGCGGGTGAGACTGGCTGCAGCCCCAGCCCCAGGTGTTCGGTCGCCGCCAAGGGCAGCATGTTGATGACACCCTCCGGCAGATACAGATTGCTGCCGCGGGCCCGGGCCTCCCGTTCGATTTCACCCTCCGGTGCGATCAGGGCGGCCACGTCGGCCACATGGACCCAGAGCCGGTCCCCATCGATGCTCAGGGCGTCATCCGGGTCCTGGTTGCCCGAGTCGTCGATGGCGTAGGCGGCCAGGCCCGTGAGGTCCAGCCGGTCCTCTTCCGGTAGGTCCGGGACCGCCCCCGCGGGGTCCGTGGTCGCTATCCCGCCCCGTCCGGGATGGGGGTTGTGACGGTCCGGCCAATAGCCCACCTGGACCAGCGCCCGGTGGGCATTGACCGGGGTCTGCTCGTGGCCCAGGGCCGCCAGGATTCGGCTCTGCTCGGTCTGCCCAAGCGCCAGGCGCTCCACCTCCCCCAGGCGCGGCCGGTCCTCCGGGGCCGGGTGAGCCGCAGCCATCCGCTCCAGGAAGGCCTGCCAGTCCCGCTCTGCCGTCACCTTGGCCTCACGCTCGGCGCGTTCGCGCTCCACCTCGTCCCGACCACGGGCGCGGATGGCTCCGGGGGTGCCGGTGAAGAGGAGCCCCGCCGCCACCAATTGCCAGGCGGCCCAGGCGGTGGCCGGGGTGAAGGCGTCAAAGGCCAGTTCAGCCAAGTCCTTGAGGCTGGTCTCGCCCCCCTCAAGGAGTTCCCAAGCGGCCTCCGGCTCACCGGCCGGAGGACTCAGTTCCCCCAGGCTGCGCAAGGGGCCGGGGTGGAGAAGTTCCACGTCCTTGGGCCGCACCCGCTTGGTCTGCCCACCCTCCAGCGCAATCTCGATCTTCTCTCCCAGGCTCAAGACCCGGGCCGGTCGCACCTTGTAGAGCACCAGGCTATCCGCCGGCGGGCTGGGTTGATGTGTGGACAAGGTATTGCGTACTCCGCGGTGAGGGTGCGACACCCGGGACCCTGGAGGGTTGACCCGGAGAAACGAAGTGCAAAGCCAGCGGGTGGCCGCAAATACGGCGAGAACTTGCCGTTGCTCCCCTGACGCATGAACGAACCCACGGCGGCACGTCTTCCGTGGGTCTCGCAACGACACCGCCGACACGCCGTCAGAATGCCGGAATCCAGTGCCAAGGAAGTGACCACTCAGCGGGCGTAGGTCCCCGAAATCCAGCAAAACGCCCGATCCGCAACCACCCGCAGGCCGGTGCCAGGACCAGCTTTGGGTATGATACCCCCCAAGGCCGCGATTCACCGGCGCGCAAGCGCGCCAGCGATCACCTCTCGCCGAACACCCAGCCGAACTTCGAGGACAAAACGATGAACTCAGACTGGCGCGCCTTTCTGACCACCAACGGCGCCCGCATCGGAGCGGACGACCGGGTCGAGCCCGCCCCGGGGGGACCCGGTCAGGCACTCCGCACGGACTGCACCCGCTTCGACCTTTCCCACCTGGGGCTGATCGCCTTGCGCGGGGCCGACGCCGCGGACTTCCTGCAGGGCCAGGTCAGCAACGACGTGCGGGAACTCTCGACCGCCCACAGCCAGCTAAGCAGCCAGTGCAGCCCCAAGGGCCGCATGCTCGCCTTGTTCCGAGCCCTGCGGCTGGACGATGGTATCTACCTGCAACTGCCCCGCGAGCGGGTGGCCGACACCATCAAACGACTGCGCCTCTTCGTGCTGCGAGCCAAGGTCACGCTCGACGACTTAAGCGACGGCCCGGTGAGCATCGGCGTCGCGGGCGCGGGGGCCGCCCAGGCATTCACTCGGCTCGGCCTGCCGGTCCCCGCCCAGGGCAACGACCTGGCCAACGCCGACGGGGTCAGCGTCCTGCGGCTACCGGACCTGGTGCCCCGCTTCGTCCTGATCGGCCCGGTCGAGCGCCAAATCCCGCTCTGGGAGGCCCTGGCCCCCGAATCCGCCTGGGGCGATGCAGACGCCTGGGCCCTGGCCGACATCCGCGCTGGACTCCCGAGCGTCTACACCGCGACCGCCGACGCCTTCGTTCCCCAGATGCTCAACCTTCAGTTGATCGACGGGGTCAGCTTCACCAAGGGGTGTTACGTGGGCCAGGAGGTCGTCGCCCGCATGCAGTACCTGGGCAAGCTCAAGCGGCGGTTGTACTGGGCAGAACTGGAGAGTCAGACCCCGCCGATGCCTGGGGATGATCTTCAGGCTCCGACCAGCACCTCTGAACAGGCCGCTGGTCGCGTGGTGGACGCGCGTCCCAGCGGCCCCGGTCGCTACGAACTCCTGGCAGTGGTCGAGATCGAGGCCGCGGAGACGGGCGAGGTCCGCCTGGGCGCGGCGGGACCCCGACTGCGGTTCCAGCCCCCGCCCTATGGCTTCTCCGCTCCACTGGAGTGAAGCACCCGGACGACCCTATCCACCCCATACCCTATCAAACTCAAAAAAGGTCATTCAGATTGCGCGGCGCCGGACGCCGAACATTGAACGATCACCTCTCGGGCCTGGCGATGCGGGTACCCGTCGAAGCTACAGGGACCCGCCGGATCGCCCGGAGACAAGGACCGCGAGGAGGCTCAGACAGCCGATCAACATCATGGCCATGCCCCCCAGCAGGATGGTACCTGTCTGGTAGCCGGCGACCCAATAATGACCAGTCACCCGCACCACCACGGCAACCAGGGTCATCACGACACCGGCGGCGCCCGCAAGCCGCCCGACCGTCAACAAGAGAGCGTTCATCGATCTTCCCCCAGATGTCATTGTCAAGGCCGAACCCGCCGCCGCCGAACCACCTGGGACCAGATGGCATCCGCCGCGACGGGCCATTGTTGTTGCCCCGGGTCGGTCTGTAAACCTGGAAAGACGATCAGCGCCGGATCTGGGCCCGCCAGGTGAGGTTGGCAGCGCCCTCGGCCGGAACCTGGACCTGCCAGGACGCGAGATTTGACGCTTCCTTGGTGTGGGGCTGGCTCTCCTGAACCAGCGTCCAGTCCCCCGGAAACTCCTCCAGCACCTTGACCGTGACCGGATCGGGCTTGGCGTTCTTCAACTCCATGGCAAAGCCGGCCTCGTAGGCGTAGTTGTAGGGACCCGTACCGGAAAGTTTGGTGAACTCGGTCTGTTTGCGGCGGGCCGTGACATCGAAGCTCTCGCCAAGCTCCAGGGTGACAGTCTCGTTTTTCGGGGTGTGGTCGATCCCGTCCTCGCCGATGAATTGGGCGTTGCCGCGGCTATCCTTGGAATAGACCCGGATCACTCCCTCCGGCAAGGGCACGCCTAAACTCCCGCCCTGATTGGTGAAGTTCAGGGTGGAGACGACTGGAAGCTTGGTCCAGCCGTCCGCGGACTGGGCCTGGTAGAAATACGGCTGGCCACGAATCACCAGTTCCCGGGTCACAGGTACCTGAGGGGCGGAGAGGAGTGCGACCTGTTTTGTCTGGTTATTGCCGATGTCCGTGAGACGCGCCACCGTATAGAGGTGGTATTCGTCCAGGACCTCCTCCTGGGGCATAGGGGGCGCGGCGTCCATGGCCATGGCCCGTGCCATCATGGGGGGCGGGGCCGGCCTCACCTGGTTGATCTCACCCGCCACCAGTTGCAGCCGCGCCCGCCGGTAGGCAACGCCGCTGGCATTGGTGAGTGTGACCCAGCCGTTCAGGTCCATGGTCTTACCGTCGGCCGCCAGGTCGGCCACATAGTCGGCCTTCCAGGACAATCCGCCCGTAAGATAGGAGAGTTCAAAGGTCCCGCTCCCGGCCGCCCTGGACTCAAGATGCAGGACCAGCGTGGGCTGGTCCCGCAGGTCCGCGGGCAGGTCCGGGAAGGCCAGGTGCCCAACGACGCCGGTCTCAATGCGGTCCGCATACCGCAGAACCACGCCGTCGTTGGTGGCCAGCACCGTCGCATCCTCCGGGGTCCGCACACCGTCCTCGTTGGTGCGGATGACCTGGACCTGACGCCCCAGGTATTTCGTTAACAGGCTGCCGGGGGTCAGCAGGTCGAAGTCGAAGTTTTGCTCCAGCAGGCTGATCCCGAGCCCGCCCGAGGTCTCGGACAGGAGGGCGGTCTCGGGGCGGATCTGGCCAGAAACGTTGCGCCAGGCGAGGCGGTTCTCGCCCTGGGCAAGGGTCAGGCTGCGGCTATCCTTCACCAGGGCCAGATTGTCGTTATAGATCGTCAGGGCCAGGGTCTGTTGGGCCGAATCGTCGATTCGTTGCTCGGCAACGGTAGCGGTCTTTTTCGCAATGTCCATGGCGGCTCCCGGGTGGACGATGAGCAGGCAGGCCAGGGCGGCGGCGGTGCGCAGCCGGCCAGGGCTGTGGACGATCCTGGGCGTCTGGGGGTGCAACATTGGGCTCCTGATGCGGATGGTGGACTGTGGCCGAACGGGGGGGCGAAGGCGATTTCTGTCAAATCATGCACCACTCAGCGGCAGATTGGTGGGCCAATCGGCCGGCCCAAGTGAAGGGGGCGGCCGAGGTCTGTTTCGACGGGGGAAGAACTGGGCGCCCTGCCCCCCTACCAGATGGTTGGCAGATGACTGGGCGTGAACAGCCCATTTGCCTGGATGGAGGGGAGCGGAATCCGGGGGCTCCCCCGGTCGGGCACCCCGGCGCCTATTCCGTTGGACCCCACAGATCGTCCAGGGAGAGCGTCACCGCGTCGAACGGCGCGACGGACCCCGCATCGGCGCCGCCGAAGCGGCCGATCTCGCGCCAGACGCCGGCATCAAGGGCATAGGCTTCCAGGGTCCGCGCACGCGGATCGAGCAACCAGGCATAGGCGACGCCAAACTCCACGTAGATTGGCATCTTGACCTCACGGTCGACGCCGGCGGTGGACTCAGAGAGGACCTCGCACACCCAATCCGGGACCACCGTATAGCGATGGTCTTTCGGAATGAGCGGCATCCGGTCGCGCCGGCAGCCGGCCAGGTCCGGCACATCGACTTCGGCGTTGCGGATGAAGTGCAACTCGGGTTCGTCGATGATCCACCAACCACCAGGGCCGCCGCGTCCCCGCTGGAAGGGCCCTATCAAATCGTAACCGAGGGACGAGGCCGCGAATCAGTGCGGTCCGCTCGGGCGCGGGTGGGTATGGAGTTGGCCATCCAGGATTTCTCCTGTCAACCCGTCCGGTAGGGCTTCGAGCTGCGGAGGCGCTCGCGGCCATCGCGGTGCAGGTGCGGCGGCGGGTACTGCGCTTACTTCGCCCGCAGCGGCCAGCTGGGGGCCGCGGATGCGCGGGACATGCTTGGGGCGCTCGGCGTGAAGCTGGATATCGCGCCGCCGAACGCAAACTCCTATGATGCCGAGGCCACAGGCAGACGCGTGCCGCAAGGACGCTAGGCAAGGATGTCCTGGTGCGCCCCGGCTTTATCCCCAAGCGTGGGCAGCAGGACCACGCCAGAATACGGTGGCCAGTCCATGATATCCATCGGATATTCCTATGATATCCCTGATATCCGGTCCCTGATGTCCGCTGAACTGCACCGATCGAGAAGCGTGGCTGGCCGCCTTGGGCCCACGGGTCGGGCGGCCCAGAGGGTCCAGGACTAAGCGGGCTCGGCCTTGACCTGACCACCCACCCGGGCCTAGTCTGTCCCTGATGAGCGCGATCACCTTCGACACCCTCAAGTTCGCCAAGAAGCTGGAAGCCGCCGGGCTCCCTGCCCCGCAGGCCGAAGCCTTTGCTGAAGCCTTTCGCGACGCGACCAGCGAAGAACTGGTGACGCGGGACTACCTCGACGCCCGCCTGGAGGCGGCGAAGGCGGACCTCGTCAAGTGGATTGCCGGTTTGCTGATCGCGCAGGCTGCGCTGATCGGCGCCCTCGTAAAGCTGCTCTAGGCGACTGAGCCCGTTGCGCCTCAGTGTCTCGTTGCCAGGGTCCCCCGTGGAAATGCAGGCGGTGAGCAGAGGGCTCAGCCACTGAGGCAGAAAAAACCCAGCCTTCGGGCCGCGCTTGCCCGGTACCTGGACCAAGTACCGCGGTCGGTGCCAACGCGGCGGTTCACCCTTGCCAGACCCGCCCCCGCTCCTGCGGGCAGCTCCCGACCACCACCAACCCGCCTGCCTCAGCCATCGGGCCTAATCCTTTGCCCTCCGCCCTGACCGGGGCTAGGATTGCGCCCCTATCGGGTCTCGGGTGGTTGAATTTCCTGTCCGTCCATGAATCTGCTGTTGTGCATCATCACTCCCTTCCTGGGTGCCGCCCTCACGGCCTGGGTCTCGCGTCGTGGGACCTACTACTCCGCCTGGGCGGCCGGCGGGGTCACGGTGGCTGCTCTCGCCTGGCTGGCGCCCCTGGTGGCCGCGCCCTTCAACGGGGAGCAAGTCATACAGCGCCTGACCTGGATGCCCAACGTTGGGCTGGACCTGGTGTTCCGTCTGGACGGTCTGGGATTCGTGTTCGCCCTGATGATCTTGGGCATTGGGCTCCTGGTCATCCTCTACGCGCGGTACTACTTCTCCGAGCGGGACCCCATGGGCCGTTTCTACACCTACATGCTGCTCTTCATTGGCTCCATGCTGGGGGTGGTGCTCTCGGAGAACCTGATTCAACTCCTGATTTTCTGGGAATTGACCAGCCTGTCGTCCTTTTTGCTGATCAGCTACTGGTACCAGCGGGAGGAGGCCCGCCAGGGGGCGCGCATGGCGCTGACCGTCACCGGGATGGGGGGGTTGGCACTACTGGGTGGCATCCTGCTACTCGGGGAGATGGTCGGCAGCTATGACCTCACGGCGGTCCTTGCCGCCGGCGACCAGGTCCGCGCCCACCCGCTTTATCTGCCCATGCTGGTCCTGATCCTGCTCGGGGCCTTTACCAAGTCCGCCCAGTTTCCGTTCCACTTCTGGCTGCCCAATGCTATGGCGGCACCGACCCCGGTGTCCGCCTATCTGCACTCGGCGACCATGGTGAAGGCCGGGGTCTTTCTGCTGGCCCGGCTGTTTCCGGTCCTGTCCGGGACCCTGGAGTGGAATTGGCTGGTGGGCCTGACCGGGCTCGTGACACTCCTGGTCGGCGCCGTGATCGCGCTCTTCAAGCATGATCTCAAGGGCCTGCTGGCCTACTCGACTATCAGCCATCTGGGGCTGATCACCATGCTCTTCGGCATCGGCACCCCGCTGGCCGCCTTGGCGGGGGTCTTCCACATCATCAATCACGCCACCTTCAAGGCATCGCTCTTCATGGCCGCGGGCATCATCGACCACGAGACCGGCACTCGGGATATGCGCCGAATCAACGGCCTCTGGGGCTACATGCCCTACACGGCGACCCTGGCCATGGTCGCGGCCGCAGCCATGGCTGGGGTGCCGCTCTTCAACGGTTTCCTGTCGAAAGAGATGTTCTTCCAGGAGGCGGTGGGGGTCGCGGCCCTGTTCCGCTTCGGCTGGTTGGTCCCGGCGGCAGTGACGGTGGCGGGCATCTTCGCCGTGGCCTATTCCCTGCGCTTCGTCCACGACGTCTTTTTCAATGGGGCGCCCGTCAACCTGCCCCGCACCCCCCACGAACCACCCCGCTGGATGAAGGTCCCGGTGGAGGTCCTGGTGGCCATCTGCCTGTTGGTGGGTATGCTGCCCGCCCTGACAGTCGAACCGCTGCTCTCGGTGGCCGCGGCGGGGGTTCTGCAAGGGCCCCTGCCAGATCACAATCTGGCCATCTGGCACGGCGTCAGTCCGGCCCTCTCGATGAGCCTCCTGGCCCTGGTGGGCGGGTGCCTGGTCTATCTCGGGCGCCGGCCCCTGTTCGCCCTGGCCGAGCGTCTGGAGGGACAGCTGGAGGCGCGCCGGGTCTACGACTGGCTGGTGAGCCGGGTCTTCGCCCTGACTGCCGGGGTCACCGCCTGGCTGGATCGGGGCTCGCTGCAACGGATGCTGATCCTGTTCGTCCTGACGACCCTGACCCTGGGGCTGATCGGCTTCTGGCCTTTCACCACACCCCTGACCGGCGCGCGGCCCCTGGTGCCGGTCAGACCCGGTGAGCCTGATGGCGGCCCTGGGGTTGATGCTCTGCACCCTGATGGTGGTGTGGTTTCACCGACAGCGGCTGATTGCCCTGATCCTGCTGGGTGTGGTGGGGCTGGTCGTCTCCCTGATCTTCGTCAAGTTCTCCGCCCCGGATTTGGCACTCACCCAGTTGTCCGTGGAGGTGGTGACCATCATCCTGCTGCTCCTGGCGCTCTACTTCCTGCCCCAGCAGAGCCCCGCGGAGCCCGGCCGCGCCCGCCACCTCCGGGACCTGGCCCTGGCGACGGCCCTGGGGGGCGGTGCCGGGGCCCTGGCCTGGGCGGTGATGACCCGGCCCTACGACGTCCATCGCGCAGTGGTTCCTCGACCAACAGCCTGCCGGGGGGCGGCGGGACCAACGTGGTGAACGTCATCCTGGTGGACTTCCGGGGCTACGACACCCTGGGCGAGATCACGGTGCTGGCCCTGGCGGGACTTGGCATCTACGCCATGCTGGAGGGGTTACGTCTCCCGGCGCCCGCGAGCGACGCATCCGGCCGCGCCTGGGACCCGGACACCCATCCCTTGATCATGGCCTCCCTGGTGCGGCTGCTGCTGCCGCTGGCCCTGTTGGTGGCCGTCTTCATCCTGCTGCGCGGCCACAACCTGCCGGGGGGCGGCTTCATCGCCGGGCTGATCACGGCGGTCGCCCTCATCATGCAGTACCTGGCCAACGGGGTCGCCTGGACCCAGGCGCGACTGCCCGGCAATATGCATCCGCTGATCGGCGCCGGGCTCCTGATCGCGACCCTCACGGGCCTGGGCAGCCTGGTGCTGGGTTACCCCTTCCTGACCTCCGCCTTCACCCATGTCCACTGGCCCCTGTGGGGACTTTGAACTGGCCTCGGCCATGGCCTTCGATCTCGGGGTCTATCTGGTGGTGGTGGGGGCGACCCTGCTGATCCTGATCCACCTGGGGCTGGTGCATAACGCCAGCCATCCCGCGGCCGCAGCTGGACCAACGACCGGGAGAGGCCCGCTGATGGAGGCCCTGCTCGCCCTGATCATCGGCGTGCTCACCGCCGCGGCGTCTATCTGGTGCTGCGTGCCCGGACCTTCCCGGTGGTGCTGGGGCTCACCCTGCTGTCCTACGCGGTCAACCTCTTCCTGTTCGTCATGGGACGCCTGACGATCGGCCGACCGCCGATCATCGACCCGGCGGCCCCGGGCTACACGGACCCCCTGCCCCAGGCCCTGGTCCTCACCGCCATCGTCATCGGCTTCGCCATGACCGCCTTCGTCATCATGCTGGCCCTGAAGGCCCGGGCGGAACTGGGCAACGACCATGTGGATGGGCGCCATGCGCCGGAGGATCGGGACTCATGAATCATCTCGTGATTGCCCCGGTCCTCTTGCCCCTGCTGACGGGCATCCTGCTCTTGCTGGTCCGGCCCCTGGACATCCGCTGGCGGCGGGGTCTGGCCATGGCTTCGGTGGTCGGTCAGGTCGGCCTGGCCCTGGCCCTGACCTGGACAGTGGCGGACGGGGGCATCCTGGTCTACGCCCTGGGCAACTGGCCGGCGCCCTTCGGCATCGTGCTGGTGGCGGACCGGCTGGCCGCCTGGCTGCTGGCCACCACGGCCCTGCTGGCCCTGTTCGCCCTGGCCTACGCCTCCCGCGGGATTGACCGGAAGGGTCGGCACTTCCAGGTGCTGTTCCAGTTGCAGCTCTTCGGGCTCAACGGGGCCTTTCTCACCGGCGACCTGTTCAACCTCTTCGTCTTCTTCGAGGTCCTGCTGCTGGCCTCCTACGGCCTGCTCTTGCACGGCGGGGGGCCGGCTGCGCACCCGCGCCGGGCTGCACTTCGTGGTCATCAACCTGGCCGGATCGTCCCTCTTCCTGATCGCGGCAGGGACCTTCTACGGCGTGCTCGGCACCCTCAACCTGGCGGATCTGGCGGTGAAGGTGGCCGCGGTCAGCCCCGAGAATCTGCCCCTGGTGCGCACCGCCGGACTCCTGCTGTTCGGCGTCTTTGCCCTCAAGGCGGCCCTGGTGCCCCTCTATCTCTGGCTGCCCGCCGCCTATGCAAACACCAGCGCCCCGGTGGCCGCCCTGTTCGCCATCATGACCAAGGTGGGGGCCTACAGCATCCTGCGGGTCTACACCCTGATCTTTGGGGGCGACGCCGGGACCGGAGCGGGCCCGGCAGCCGGGCTGATCGCGGACTGGCTCCTGCCGCTGGGCCTGCTGACCCTGGCGGTCGGCATGATCGGGGCAGCCGGGAGCGCCCGACTGCGCCTGCTGGTGGCCTATCTGGTGGTCGCCTCGGTCGGCACCCTGGTGACCGCCTTCGGGATGGGCACGGCCGCCGCCATCGCCGCCGGGCTCTACTACCTGCCCCACAGCACCTTCGCCGCCGCCGCCCTGTTCCTGCTGGCGGACCTGATCGCCGGCCAGCGGGGGCACCTGGAGGATCGACTGGATCCGGGTCCGGTCATGGGTCGGCACTGGGTGCTGGCGGTGCTGTTCTTCCTTGGCGCCATCCTGATCGCCGGGCTCCCGCCCCTCTCCGGCTTTCTGGGCAAGTTTCTCCTCCTGCGCAGCGCACTGGACCCCGGTCTGGCCCCCTGGGTTCCGGGGGGAGTGTTCGCGGTGGTCCTGGGCGGCGGGCTCCTGGCGGTGATGACCCTGGCGCGCAGCGGCAGCCTGTTGTTCTATCGCGCCAGCCCCCGGATCGGCCGGCGAGACCGAGGCCGAGATGCTCGCGGCAAGGGTCCCACCACCGGCAGGCTCCGATCTCAGTCTGGTTGCTGGGCTCCTGGCCCTGGGGGTCATCATGACCATCTGGGCCGGCCCGCTCAGTGACTTCAGCACCGCCACCGCCGCCCAACTGTTGCACCCGATTGCGTATGTGCAGGCCGTCCTGGGACCGGGCGCCGGTCTGGGTCTGGAGGTGCAACCATGATGCGTCGGGTCCTGCCCCACCCCTGGCTCACCCTGGCCCTGTCCAGTGTCTGGCTGCTGCTGGTCAACAGCGCCTCGCCGGGGCATCTCCTGCTCGGTTTCCTGCTCGGCTGGGCCATCCCCAGCTTTACCCGGCGCTTCTGGCCGGAACGGGTCCGTTTCCGCCACCCCCTGACCCTGCTGCGCTTCGTCGTGGTGGTGCTGTACGACATCATGGTGGCCAACCTGACCGTGGCCTGGCTGATCCTGCGGGGGCCGACCAAGGCCCAGCCCGGGTTCGTGACGCTGCCCCTGGACCTGACGTCAGAGCTTGCCATCAGCCTGCTGGCCAACACCATCTGCCTGACCCCGGGCACGGTCTCCGCACTGCTGAGCCCGGATCGGCGCACCCTGCTGGTCCATGCCCTGGACTGGACGACCCGGCCGCCCTGGTCGCCAACATCAAGGCCCGTTACGAGGCCCCCCTGAAACAGGTGTTCGAGTCATGCTGAACATCGTTCTGACCATCGCCTTCGCCCTGGTCGGCATCGCCTTCGCCCTGACCCTTTGGCGGCTCCTGATCGGCCCCAGCACCCCGGACCGCATCCTGGCCCTGGATACCCTGGCCGTCAATGCCATCGCCCTCCTGGTGCTGTTGGGCATTCAGCAAGGCAGCCCCCTCTATTTCGAGGCGGCACTGCTGATCGCCCTGATGGGCTTCGTCGGCACGGTCGCCCTGTGCAAGTATCTGTTGCGCGGGGATATTATTGAGTAATAATCAATCGAGGGTCAACGATGATCGAACTCCTGTTGTCCGTGCTGATCCTGGCCGGGGCCATTTTCACCTTCATCGGCGCCCTGGGACTGGTGCGCCTGCCGGATTTTTACACCCGCCTCCACGCACCCACCAAGGCCACGACCCTGGGGGTGGGTAGCCTGCTGATCGCCTCCGCAATTTAGTTCAGCACCCGCGGCACCGGCGTCAGCCTGCACGAGATCCTGGTCACCCTCTTTCTCTTCATCACCGCCCCCGTCAGCGCCCACCTGCTGGCCAAGGCCGCCCTCCATCACCGCCTGCCCAGCCTGGCGCCTCTTCCGCCGAGTACAGGCCCAGAGGCCGGCGGCGCGGACGGACGCCATCGAGCCAACCGCACGCCCGGGTTAGCCGGGCGCTGACGCCAGCCCTTTCATCAGCCCGTTCCCCACCCGCAGGAGGGCCAGGGTGATGTTGTCGCTGCCGCCCCGCTCGTTGGCGAGGTGGACCAGGGCGTCAGCCGCCGGGCCAAGACCGGTGGAGCCGGTGGCGACCAGGATTTGGCGCAGCCAGTCCAGCGGCACCATGCCGGTCAGCCCGTCGGAACAGAACAGGAGGAGATCGCCGGGCTGCAGGTCGGTGAGACCGGTGGCGACCAACACGTCCGGGGTTGAGCCCAGCGACCGGGTCAGGATGT
>CAVTDM010000034.1:0-14445 GCA_963733415.1 uncultured Gammaproteobacteria bacterium
CCCCTTCGCCACTTAATCAGGTCATACCGCCTAGGCCCAAAATTGACATCGCCATGGTCAGGGGTTTCCTGTCATAGCATGGAAAACCCCTATTTTCACGCTTCTTCTTGCCAGCGGGCGTTATGCCCTGCCATCCGGACCCTCAGCGGCACTTCCCGAAGCCGGTGAGCCTGAAATACCCGTCGGAGCCCAGATCGAGGGCGGACCTAGGGACGCGCAGAACGTTGGACGCTGAAGGAGATGCCTTCGCGGGCGTTCAGGTGGGCGACGACAGCGAAGAGATTATCCGCGCGCGGATTACCCTGCTCGCTGAGCATTCGCATCAGGCTCTTGGGGCTCTTGTGAAGTTGCGCGCCAAGCTGCTCGAACCCGACGGTCGCGTTGACGTAGTCGCGCAGGAGGACCTTGCCGGTTTCAAGATCGGCATTCAGAAACGCATCGAGGGCTTCTTCCAACAGGGCAACACGAAACTCCGGATCGCGCTCGGCGCGAGCCTTGACGGTGTCTTTGAAATCTCTGGTAAGTGCCATCGTCTCACCCTCCTTTCTGCTTGCGGTGTTTGTAGTCCTGCCAATACGCCTTGGCCTGGTCGATATCGCGCTGTTGGCGCTTTTTCGTCCCGCCCACGAGCAGGATCACGAGACGTTGCCCGTCCTGCCCGAAATAGACCCGGTATCCAGGGCCGAAGTCGATCCGCCGCTCGGAAACACCCTCGCCGACCGGCTTCACGTCGCCGAGATTTCCGGTTTCGATCCGGGCAATCGCGGTGCGGACCTTCGCCGCGGTACGGGCATCGAGATCGTCGAACCAGTCGGCGAACGGACAGTTTCCAGCTGCGGTCTCGTACTGCACGATCTCGATCATGTTAGATAGTAACGCATAAGTTACCGAAAGGCAAGGAAGGTTTCGTAACCTTCAGAGTTACAAGAACAAATAACCCCCTACCGATCCCCGGTCTGGCGCTCCTGAAGGCTGCGGACCATGGCACGCAGCTCGTCCGCGTGGGCGGCGCGCTCGGTCAGGGTGGCGACCTCGATGCGCAGAGCCGTGAGGGCCTCTTTCGCCTCAGTCTTCGCCTGCCGCGCGGTGTCGTACTTGCGGCGTATGGCCTCCACCTCCTTGCGCCCCTGATCGCGCTCGCTCCTGATCCCCTGCCCCAGGCTGGTCAGCTCTTCGATCTGGCTGCAAAGAGTCCTGATCTCCTCGTCCTGCGCCGCGCTGCGCTCGGTGCGTTCGGCGACCACGGCCTGCGCCTCATCAAGCGCCTTACGGAAGAAGGCCCGCACGAAGAAGCGCTGCAAGTGGCGAGCTTCGGCCTTGTCCATCTCCTCCTTGACGGCGAAGATCCGCTCGGCGCTCATCGTCTCCTGCGCCAGGGCGTTGCGGTTCAGCAGAGATTTCAGGTGCCGGTCAGACCGAATGTTTCATCGCGCGGGGCCCCGGCGGTTGGCGGGCCCGCGGATTCCGAGCCCTCGGGCGGGGAACCTAACCCAAGTTTAAGACCCTAGTTTATTCTTCTCTTATGCGGACATGCAGGGTACGCGCATCGGCGCGCCGGAAGTTCGCGGTGACCCGGCACTGGCCAGCGAGGATGTCGCGCAGGGTGGCCCAGCGGTCGGTGATCCCGTGCGCACGCAGGCGCCGGCGAATCAACTGCACGCACTGGTAGGCGAGCACCGTGATGAACAAATGACCGTCGACGCGCACTTCCTGGCGGTGGTAGGCGGGACGCAGACCGAGCTCCGACTTCAGCGACCGGAACACGGACTCCAAGTCGGTGAGCATGGTACAGGTCCGCCACAGCTGCTCGGCCTCCCAGGTCAGCTCGTTGGTGCGCAGGCAGTAGACCCCGGGGTGGGTGAGCAGGGTGCCGGCGACCGGCCGGCGCTCCCAGCGGATCGCCTGGGCCTGCTCGCCGCTGGCATCCGCCACGATCTCAATGTGGTCGTGCTTGCCGACCCCATGGCTGTTCGCTTTCAAGCGGCCGATGCGCTCCCACAGCTTGCCGATGCGCTTGGTCGTGCGTGGCCGCGCCAGCCCCTCGTGCAGTTGCTGCAGCGCGGACTCGAAGCGGGTGGCGAAGCGCTGGGCGATGCCCTCCTCCTTGTGCGCCCGCTGCTCGGAATAACAGTAGAGCCGCACCTCTTGGGCGTCGGCGTCGACGATATGGTAGGTCTCCCCGGTGGCGGTATTGCGGGTCTGGGTGCAGCGGATGTACATGTCCACGACACTACAACCAGCGACGCACCAGGACTATGGCCCTAAAGAAATATTATGGCACTACATTGCGCCATCGGCGCACCCGGTACAGCCCCATCAGTAGGTTACCTGGTGGTCACACCCTTTTTTCCATGGGGCCATGTAAAAGATGGGCTAGCGGACTCCCGGCGCCCCGTGTATCGGCTTGGCGCAAGCCTGGAAGACACAAAGGTCAGGTCCTGACTTATGACTCTGGGCTGAGTTAAAGGGGCAACACCATGGAATTCCGGGGTGGAATTCCGGCGTGGAACTCCGGGGACAGTACAGGTAACTCATGGCCCCTGCGAGTGTCCGCCGCCCACCGCGACTGCGGACCGCGACCAGCGAAGGGCCAGCGTCGGCCACTGACCGAAACCTGCCGCCTAGCTTCCGTGAACTCCGGGACGGCAGCTGGACGAAGCGGACTCGGACCCCGAGTGGTCGACCCTGACCGTCTGCTTCGGCTCGATAAGCACCCCGCAGGCTGGTGAAGCGCCGTTTCTGTCCGCGACCAGGGACACGGTTCCTATGACTCGACCTCGCCGATCTGCTGGCGCACGGAGTCGATTTTTCCGGAGAGCCGACCCAGGGGTCCTCGTCGAATATCGAACTTGGCCGTGGCGAATACCCGCTCGCAGCCGAGCGCATCCAGGATACCTTGGGCGCGCTCGATGAGCCTGAGGGATTCCGCGAGGGTCGCGGTCTCGACGACCGTACCCATGGGTGAGAGCCGGTATTCGTGACCGCTGTCACGGATCATCGCGACCACAGGCGCCACGAAACGACTCATGCTGACACCTTGGTCCAGCGGGAAGATGCTGAGATCGAGCAGGACGGACATAGGGGCGCCTATGGCGTTACGCGGCTAGGGTCGATCACACCATGATCCCCTGGAGCCTTCGTTTCAACGGTTCTGGGCAACTGCACATCGCTGGTCAGCACTGCGCTGCCAGGGCCTTGAGGAAGGCCTGATTTTCTTCAGGCAAGCCGACGGTGACGCGCAGGCAGTCATGCAGCAGGGGGTGGGCGGCGGTGAGGTTCTTGACCAGGACGCCCCGTTGCTTGAGACCGGCGAAGACGGCATTGGCGCGACCGGCGGGCAGGCGCAACAGGATGAAGTTGGCGTCGCTCGGGTAAGGCTGGACCCCGGGCAGCTTGGCGAGGGCTGTGAAGAGGCGGCCCCGCTCGGCGCGGATGGCCTGGGTCTGGGCGTCCAGCACCGCCCGGTGGCGGAGCGCGAAGGCGGCGGAGGCCTGGGTCAGGACGTTGATGTTGTAGGGTAGTCGGGTCTTGTCGATCTCGTGGAGCCAGGCGGTTGGCCCGGCCAGATACCCCAGACGCAGGCCGGCCAGGCCCATCTTGGAGACGGTGCGCAGGACCAGGAGGTTGGGCCAGTGGCCCAACCGCATCAGAAAGCTACGGTCGGTAAAGGGTGCATAGGCCTCATCGAGGATCACGAGGCCGGGGGCGGACTCGATGATGCGGCAGACGGCAGCCTCGTCGAACAGGTTGCCGGTCGGGTTGTTGGGGTAGGCGATGTAGGTCAGGGCGGGGCCTTCCCGCTCCAGCGCCTCCAGCACCGCGGGCAGGTCCAGCGAGAAGTCCTCGGACCTCAGCGGCACACCGACATAATCCATGCCAGCGAACAGGGCGATCATGCGGTACATGACGAACCCGGGCTCCAGCGCCAGGACCTTGCGGCCCGGTCCGGCCACCGTCAGGGCGAGCATTTGGATCAGCTCATCCGAGCCGTTGCCGAGCAGTACCCCCTGGGACCCAGGGATACCCATGGCCTCCCGCAGGGCGCTCTGGACGACCTGCCCCTGGGGGTCCGGGTAGCGGTTGATGGCGGCACCCCGCAGCACCTCCAGCCATTCGGACTTGAGGTCCTCGGGCCAGGTGTAGGGGTTCTCCATGGCGTCCAGCTTGATCAGACCGGCCGGGTCCGGGACATGGTAGGCCCCCAGGGCGCGGATCTCTGGGCGGACCAGTTGGGCGATCAGGTTATCCATTGGGGTCATCTCGTCACCATGCCTCAGCAGTCGCGGGCGATGGCCTTAAGTAACGGTTCACGAATGAGTTTAACAAATCCATTTGGGAATGCTCTTAGCGCCGTTGTCGTTGTCGTTGTCGTTGTCGTTGTCGTAATCGAGGCTATCGTAGCGCCCCGGATCCTCTCGCAACCCAAATTGCATCGCTTCTCCGATTACAATTACGACAACGATTGAGTTCGTGATTAACTTGTTCTTGACTCGTTACTAAGACCTGTATTCCGCTGACCGGGCATGGGCGGTGAGGCCTTCGCCGCGGGCCAGCGTCGAGGCGATCTTGGCGAGTTCGGCGGCCCCGGCCGGGGAGGCCATGATGAGGCTGGAGCGCTTCTGGAAGTCGTAGACGCCCAGGGGCGAGGAGAAGCGTGCCGTGCGGGAGGTGGGCAGCACATGGTTGGGGCCGGCACAGTAGTCGCCCAGGGCCTCGGCGGTGTAGCGACCCATGAAGATAGCGCCCGCGTGACGGATGCGCCCGACGATAGCCTGGGGGTCAGCGATCGAGAGCTCCAGATGTTCTGGGGCGACCTGGTTGGCCACGGCAATGGCGTCATCCAGGTCCCGAGCCTTTATCGATGCCCCGCGGGACTTGAGGGCGACGGCGATGATCTCCCGCCGCTCCATGGTCGGCAGCAACCGGTCGATGCTGGCCGCGACCTGGTCCAGGAAGGCGGCATCCCAGGAGACCAGGATGGACTGAGCGTCCTCGTCGTGCTCGGCCTGGGAGAAGAGGTCCATGGCGATCCAGTCCGGGTCCGTGCCGCCGTCGCACAGGACCAGGATCTCGGAGGGTCCGGCCACCATGTCGATCCCGACCTGGCCGAAGACTGCCCGCTTGGCCGTGGCGACATAGATGTTGCCGGGGCCGACGATCTTTTCTACCGGCGGGATCGTCTGCGGTCCCGTAGGCCAGGGCGGCGACGGCCTGGGCCCCGCCCACGGCAAAGGCCCGATCGACCCCGGCGATGTGCGCGGCGGCCAGGACCAGCTCGTTCAACTCACCATTCGGGGTGGGGACGACCATGATCAGCTCGCGCCACCCCGGCGACCTTGGCGGGGATGGCGTTCATGAGCACCGAGGAGGGATAGGCCGCCTTGCCGCCGGGGACATAGAGCCCGGCCCGGTCCAGGGGTGACACCTGCTGGCCCAGCAGGTGCCGTCCGGCTCCGTATAGCTCCACGAGACCAGTCCCTGGCGCTCCGCATAGCGCACGGATGCGGGCAGCGGCTTGTTCCAGGGCGCGGCGCTGCTCTGCCGGAATGGCACCCCAAGCCTGTTCCAGGCGCTCGCGGGGGACCTCAAGGTCCGCCGCGGTCTGCGGCGTCCAGCGGTCGAAGCGGGTGGTGTAGTCCAGCAGCGCGGCATCGCCCCGGTCGCGGATGTCGGCGATGATGGCGGCCACGGTGCGCTGGACCTGATCATCGGAGACCGCATCCCAGGCGAGCAGGGCGTTGAGCTGGGTTCCGAAATCCGAATCGGCGGTGGACAGGCGTCTGATCTGCGTCATGGTCTGGACTCCCGGCCCGCGGGCTTAAGCCAGGCGGGCTGAAAAGATTCTCAATCGAACCGCAAAGGCGCAAAGGAAGCAAAGGGCGCAAAGGGATCAACCGATATCGACTCTGACCTTCACCATGAACCAGGCAGGAGAGACCCTCACCGGAATTCTTTGCGTTCTTTTCTTCCTTTGCGCCTTTGCGGTTGAAAAAATTTCTATCCGCGAGCCGTATCGCCGACGGCGCGTCGCAGAACCCCGAGCAGGGCCGTGACGGCGCCGTGCTTCATCTTCCAGGCGGCCTTGTTGACCACCAGCCGGGAGGAGATGTCGGCGATGTGCTCAAGAGGGACCAGGCCATTGGCCTTGAGGGTATTGCCGCTCTCGACCAGGTCCACGATCAGGTCTGCCAGTCCCACCAGGGGCGCCAGTTCCATGGAGCCGTAGAGCTTGATGATCTCCACCTGCTCACCCTTGGCGGCGTAATAGCGCTCCGCGCTCTTCACATACTTGGTGGCGATGCGAAGCCGACCCGACACCGGGGCTGGGGGCTCGGGGTGGCCCGGCGACCATGAGACGGCAGCAGGCGATGCGCAGATCGAGCGGTTCGTAGAGCCCGTCACCACCATGCTCCAGCAGCACGTCCTTGCCAGCCACCCCCAGGTCCGCCGCGCCGTATTCGCAATAGGTGGGCACGTCGCTGGCGCGGATGATGACCAGTCTGACCCGCGGGTTGCTGGTACCGAGGATCAGCTTGCGGCTGGTCTCCGGGTCCTCCAGGGGCACAATCCCGGCCTGGGCCAGCAGGGGTAGGGTCTGATCGAAGATCCGCCCCTTGGACAGGGCAATGGTCAGGTCGGCGTCCAGGGCCAGGGGTTCACGCCGGTTGGCCATGATCCGGGTTGGCGGCCGCGCTCATGGGGAAACGGGGCCCGCGGTCCCGGCGGTGCGGCGGATTTCCGCACCCAGCCCGGCAAGCTTGGCCTCGATGTTGTCGTAACCCCGGTCCAGATGATAGATGCGGTCCACCAGGGTCTCCCCCTCCGCCACCAGGCCGGCCAGCACCAGGCTGGCCGAGGCACGCAGATCGGTTGCCATCACCGGGGCGGCGGTCAGACGTGGAACGCCGCGGCAGATGGCGAGATGGCCGTCGATCCGGATGTCTGCCCCCAGTCGCTGGAGCTCCAGGACATGCATGAAGCGGTTCTCGAAGACCGTCTCGGTCACCACGCCAACCCCCTCGGCAATGCTGTTCAGGGCACAGAACTGGGCCTGCATGTCCGTGGGGAAGGCCGGGTGGGGGGCGGTATGGATGTCCACCGCCCGGGGCCGCCGGCCCTGCATGTCCACTTCGATCCAATCGGGGCCCACTTCGACCAGGGCGCCGCACTCCTTGAGCTTCTGGAGCACCGCGTCCAGGCAGTCCGGACGGGTATTCAGGACCCGCACCCGCCCCCCGGTCATGGCCGCCCCCACCAGGAAGGTGCCGGTCTCGATCCGGTCCGGCATCACCGCGTATTCGGCCCCGCCCAGGCGGTCCACCCCCTGGATATGGATACGGTCGGTTCCCGCGCCTTCGATCTTTGCGCCCAGGGCACTCAGGAAGTCCGCCAGGTCCGTGACCTCGGGCTCCCGGGCCGCGTTCTCGATCACCGTCTCGCCCCGGGCCAGGGCCGCGGCCATGAGCAGGTTCTCGGTGCCGGTCACGGTGACCGTCTCGAGGATCAGCCGGGCACCGTGGAGCCGGTCGGCGCGGGCGCGGATATAGCCACCCTCCACCGTGACATCCGCTCCCATGGCCTTGAGCCCCTCGATGTGCAGATTGACCGGCCGGGCGCCGATGGCGCAGCCCCCGGGCAGAGAAACATCCGCCTGACCATAGCGGGCGACGAGGGGCCCCAGCACCAGGATCGAGGCACGCATGGTCCTCACCAGCTCATAGGGAGCGGCGAAGTTGGTCAAGGTATGCGGATGGGCGCGCACCGCCCCATCCGGGTCGCGGGTGAGCTGGGCACCCATCTGTCCCAGCAGCTTGAGGGTGGTGCTGATGTCACGCAGATGCGGGACGTTGGTCAGGGTCACCGGACCCTCAGCCAGCAGGGTAGCGGCAAGGATCGGCAGGGCCGCGTTCTTGGCGCCGGAGGCGCGCACCTCGCCGTGCAATTTGGCACCGCCGGTGATGAGTAGTTTGTCCATCAGGAGTCTGAGTCTCGCCTGCGTCGGGTTGGATCAAGGAAAGGGTTCGGTCGTCGCGTGGACGACGCACAAAGAAGCTCGGGTTGCGCCGCCAACCCGCCGATCCGCCAGCTTCCGGCGAACTCGCCCCTGGAGTGCGCGATGACTCCAGCCTCCGGACTACGGGCCATCGGCGCCCACTGGCAGGAGGGTCTCCAGATTGGAGAAGGCGGCGATGCGCATCAGGGAGTCGGGCAGGTTGAGATAGCGCAGCGCCACACCACGGGCACGGGCCAGGTCCAGCCACTCCAGCAGCAGGGCCAGGCCAGCGCTGTTGGCCGACGTCACGCCGGCCAGATCGATCTGCAGCCGGTCCGTGTCACGCAGGCGTTCCTCGCCCGCGGCCAGGAGGCCGCTGACGGTGGTGAAGTCAAGCGGACCCTCCACCCGTAACCGGCCGGCCCCGTCCGGGATCAGGCAGGCCCCGCCATTCGGTTCACTCATCCCCGGTCACTCATCCCTGGCCCTTACGGTTCATGTCACCAAGCTTGGTGATGAGCCCGTCGATGCCCTTCAAGCGGATCTCCGTGGCAAAGCTGCTGCGGTAGTTACTGACCAGGCTCGCGTTGTTGACGATCACGTCGAAGACCTTCCAACCGGAACCACCGTCATACATGCGGTAGTCGATCGGGATCGGCGACCCGCCTGGGGCCCGAACCTCGGTGGAGACCGTGATCGCATTGTCCCGCCCGCCGGGCTTCACTGGCAGGTAGCGGATCTCTTCTCCTGAGTAGTTGAGCAGCGAGCGTGCATAGGTGCGGACCAGCACCTGCTTGAACCCGTCCACCAGGGCCCGCTGCTGGGTGGGGTTGGCCTGCTTCCAGTACTGGCCCACGGCGCCCTGGGTGATCTTCTGGAAATCGAAGTGGGGGGCCAGGATGGTGTCGATCATGCCGTAGATGAGCGCCGGGTCCCGGTTCACCTCGGCACGGCGCGCCTCCAGGGTGCTCAGCATCCGCTCGGCGGTGCGCTTGACCAGGGCCGTGGCATCCTCCGGGGCCGCGAAGAGCGTCGAACCCCAGACCAGTGAACACAGGGTAAAGAGCAATACGAAGTGACGTCGCGAGATCATTTGCCACCTTCCTCTGCCTTGCTGAAAAGAAATTGACCGATCATTTGTTCCAGAATGAGGGCCGATTGAGTCTGGGCGATCTGATCGCCATCGCGCAGGTGCGTCTCACTCCCGCCTGGTTCCAAACCCACATACTGCTCGCCGAGCAGACCGGCCGTGAAGATGTTCGCGAAGGTGTCATCGGGGATGGTGTCGACCCCGGGGTCGATCCGCAGGGTCACCACCGCCTCGTAGGTCTCCTTGTCGAAGCTGATGGACTCCACCCGCCCGACACGCACCCCGGCCATGCTGACCGGGGCCCGGGGCTTGAGGCTCCCGGTGTTGCTGAAGCGCGCGGTCACGCGATACCCATCGCTGCCCGCGCTCAAGCTCAGGTTACTGACCTGCATCGCGAGAAAGAACAGGGCGACGAAGCCGGCGGCCATGAAGGCGCCGACCAGGATCTCGATACTGTGGTGTTTGGCCATGAGAGCAGATTCCGCCAATTCAATTTCGGATTAATTACCGAACATCAGGGCCGTCAACACGAAGTCGATCCCCAGCACCGCCAGGGCCCCATGAACCACCGCGCGGGTGGTGGCCCGACTCACCCCGGCGGAGGTGGGGGTGGAATCATGGCCCTGAAACAGGGCGATCCAGGTCACCAGCACGCCGAACACCAGGCTCTTGAGGACCCCGTTCACCAGGTCCTCCTGGAAATCGACCTTGGCCTGCATCTGGCTCCAGAAGGCCCCTTCGTCCACGCCCAGGAGCCCGACGCCAACGAAATAGCCGCCCAGGACCCCCACGGCGCTGAACAGGGCGGCCAGCAGCGGCATGGCAAGCACGCCGGCAAAGAAGCGCGGCGTGAGGATCCGATGGACCGGGTCCACCGCCATCATCTCCAGGGCCGAGAGCTGCTCCGTGGCCTTCATCAGCCCGATCTCCGCGGTCAGGGCCGAGCCGGCCCGCCCGGCCACCAGCAGGGCCGTGACCACCGGCCCCAACTCCCGCACCAGGGAGGCCGCCACCATCACCCCCAGGCTCTCCTCCGCTCCAAACTGGGAGAGGACGTAGAAACCCTGCAACCCGAGCACCATGCCGACGAAGAAACCGGACACCGCGACGATGAGGACGGACAGCACGCCGACGTTGAACATCTGTGCCACCAGCAGGCGCGGGCGCCAGGTCATCTCGCCGGTCCCCGCCAGGATCCGCAGCAACAGCAGATGCGCCCGCCCCAGTCCGGCCAGGGCCTTGAGCCCGCTGTGCCCGAGTCGAGCGAGGGGATCCAGCACGGCGCCGGCCAGGGCGCTCTTCAGGCCCATCTAGCCGGCACCTCGGGCAGCAGGTCAGACACCAGGGCGGGCGCCGGGTAATGAAAATGGACCGGCCCGTCCGGCAACCCTTCCATAAACTGGCGCACCCACTCGGAACGTTCAGCCGCGATCTCGGCCGGTGTCCCTTGGGCCATCACCCGGCCATTGGAGATGACGTAGATACGGTCCGCGATGCTCGCGGTCTCGCGCACGTCGTGTGAGACCACGATACTGGTCAGACGGCTCGCATCGTTGAGCTGACGGATCAGGGTCACCAGCACCCCCATGGAGATGGGGTCCTGACCGGTGAAGGGCTCGTCATAAAGGATCATCAAGGGGTCGAGGGCGATGGCCCGGGCGAGCGCCACCCGTCGCGCCATGCCACCCGAGAGCGAACTGGGCATCAGGTCCCGGGCGCCGCGCAGGCCTACCGCCTCCAGCTTCAGCAGCACCAGCTTGCGGATCATCGCCGGGTTGAGGTCCGTGTGCTCCCGCAGCGGATAGGCCACGTTGTCGAAGACGCTCAGATCCGTCAGCAAGGCGCCGCTCTGGAACAGCATGCCCATGCGCCGCCGCAGTTGAAGCCGATCGCCCCGACTCAGGGCCTGGACTTCCTGCCCATCCACCTCGATGGACCCGGCGTCTGGGCGCAACTGACCGCTGATCAGCTTGAGCAGCGTCGTCTTGCCGGTGCCGCTGGGGCCCATGACCGCGGTCACGGCGCCGCGGGCGATGTCCAGGTCCACGCGGTCGAAAATCACCCGGTCGCCATGGGAGAAGGACAGGCCGCGGATGCGCACCAGACAATCCTGCGGGAACTGGTTGGGTTCGGAGATTGGCACGGCGTGCTCGGGCGCATCGCCCTGTTGGTCCCCGGCGGAGGAAAGCTCTGTGTGTCGCCGTCCCATGGTGACCGGTCCGCCTGTGTTTACTTCGACGCAGTAAACCGGTCATTGTCCTGGCCCTGGTCCGGGGCGTCAAGCTAAACCCAGAAGTTCGATCAAGGTTTGCCAGCGCCGCAGCTCCTCCGCCGGGCAGGCCCCGAGCAGGATCAGCACCGGGCCAGCGGGAGACCCGCGGACCCGTTGCTCGAGCCAGGCACGGGCTGTACGGAGATCGGCCAGGACCGGACCGGGAACCGGCCACGCCAGGCCCAGACTCGGCGCCGGACCACCGACCAGGCTGGACCTGAGTTCCAGGACCGGCCGCCAGGGATGGTGGTCCGACACCCCGACCGATAGGGGCCCCAGCGCGCCGCCGAAGCGCGGTCCCAACGCCTCGGCAAGGGCCACAGCCCGTTCGGTCGGCACGGCGCCGTCCGCTTCCAGGTAAAAGCGAAAACGGTCCGGCGTGTCATTCACCCAAGTCCGCGCAGCACCCTCCCCTGCCGCCTGCCAGGTAGCCGCCGAGAGCAGCACGCCCCGGAACTCGTTGGCAAAATAGCCAAGCTGCCAGTCGCTCGGCAGATCGTCCGGATAGAACGTGCGGTCGCCGGCTCCCGGCTCCCAGCCGGTGCGCAGGGGGAGGACAGACATGACGACTTCCTAACAGCAGCTGATGGGTGACGGCGAGCATTTTGCCTGGCTCTTGATGTATGGTTGCGTCGCCCGCCGCCGGGACCCTGACTGACAGCCCACGAAACCGCGACCGCCAGCATGACTGAACCACGCCGACTCGGCGCCCGCAAGCACACCCTGGCCGCCGGCCAGGAGGCCCGGATCCGCGACCTGGGGCGCGCGGTGATCGAGACCGAGGCGGCGGCAGTCTCCGCCTTGAGCGCGCGCATGGACGACGCATTCGTAGACGCCTGCCGTTACCTGTTGGCCTGCGAGGGCCGCGTCGTGGTGTTGGGCATGGGCAAATCCGGGCACATTGGCGGCAAGATCGCGGCCACCCTGGCGAGCACCGGTAGTCCGGCCTTCTTTGTCCACCCGGGGGAGGCGAGTCACGGGGACCTGGGCATGATCACCCCCCGGGACGTGGTCCTGGCGCTGTCCAACTCCGGAGAAACCGCGGAATTACTCACCATCCTGCCGATCATCAAGCGCCTGGGCGTGCCCCTGGTGACCCTGACCGGCCGGCCCGGCTCCACTCTGGCCCGGGAAGCCGATGTCAATCTAGATGTGAGCGTGGCCCGGGAGGCCTGCCCGCTGGGGCTGGCGCCCACCTCCAGCACGACCGCCACCCTGGCCATGGGGGATGCCCTGGCCATCGCCCTGCTGGAGAGCCGTGGCTTCACCGCCGAAGACTTTGCCCGCTCCCACCCGGCCGGCACCCTGGGTCGGCGGCTGCTGCTGCATGTGGGGGATATCATGCACCGGGGCGAGCGCGTGCCCCAGGTTCCCCTGGGGAGTACCCTGCTGGCAACCCTGACGGAGATGTCCCGCAAGGGACTGGGGATGAGCGCCGTGGTGGATGCGCAGGGGGTACTGGTCGGCATCTTCACCGACGGGGACCTGCGCCGCGTCCTGGACCGGGGACTGGACGTGCACCACACCGCCATCGATGCGGTCATGACCCGCGGCGGGGTCACCGTGGCCACCGATGACCTGGCTGCCGAGGCGCTGCAGCTGATGGAGTCCCGCTCTATCAACGGGCTGCTGGTGGTCGATGGGGAAGGCCGACCAACCGGCGCGCTGAACATGCACGATCTGCTGCGTTCCGGGGTGGTCTGAAGGCCGTCAGCCCGGCGCTGGTCAGCAGCTGCGGCTAATACACGAAAGAGGTAAAGGGGATCATGCAGGCAATTCTCGAACGGGCGGCTCGGGTCCGACTGGCGATCTTCGACGTGGACGGCGTCTTGACCGACGGCAGCCTCTTCCTGGGCGATGACGGACAAGAGTACAAGGCCTTCCACTCCCGGGACGGCCATGGCATGGTCATGCTCCAGGGGAGCGGCGTGCACCTGGCGGTGATCTCCGGGCGCAGCTCCGAGGTCGTGCGTATCCGCATGGAGGGCCTTGGGATCACGCAAGTCTACCAGGGGCAGCGGGACAAGCTGCCCGCCTACGAGGAGCTGAAACGGTGCCTGGGTCTGTCGGATGAGGCGATCGCCTACGTGGGGGACGATATTGTCGATCTGCCGGTGCTGCGCCGGGTGGGGCTTGCCGTCGCCGTGGCAGACGCCCACCCCCTGGTCCGCCAGCACGCCCACTGGAGTACGACCGCCCCCGGCGGCCGGGGCGCGGCGCGGGAAGTGTGCGAGTTGATCATGGAAGCCCAGGGCACCCTGGGCGCCGCCACCCAGGCCTATCTCTAAGGCGATTTCTGTCAAATCATGTACCACCTCGCTCGTCTTTTCGCCCGCCTTCGGCGTCGCACCGACAGTCACATAGCCCCGCTATGCTCCTGTCGGCGCTTCTTGAAGGCAGACGAAAATCCTTCGCGATCTGGTACATGATTTTCCGGCAATCGCCTAAGGCCCTGGGCACGAAGGGTTGACAGACCTTGTGGACGACCCGCCAGGGGCGACTTTTATTCATCTTCGCCGTGCTGGCGGCGGTGGCCTGGTGGCTGCTCCGGGGCCTGATCGAAGAGCCGGCCAAGGGCCCGCGTGGGCGGGTCCCCGAGCATGTGATCACGGACTTCAGCGCCATTGAAACTGACCCCCAAGGTCGACCCCAACGGCGCCTGGTCGCGACCCAACTGCGCCAATTCGTAGCCGAGGACCTGACTGAACTCGATCGTCCGCGCCTGACCCTGTTCGGGCGCGACCAGGGTCCGCCCTGGGAGGTCGAGGCCGACCGGGGTCTGGTCCTGGCGCGCGGCGAGGAGTTGCACCTGCTGGATGCGGTGCGAATCGACCGGGTCGGGGGCCCCGAGACCCGCTCGGTACGACTCGCGACCGAAGAACTCAAGGTCTGGCCCAAGCGCGAGTATGCCCAGGGGGACCAACCGGTACGGCAAGAGAGCGACGCGGACTGGCTGACCGCCGCCGGGATTCGGCTCTGGTACGCCACCCCAGCCCGCGCCGAATACCCGGGGCGGGTCCACGTCTTCATCGCCCCGACCGACCCTTAGGGCCCGGGGCCAGCAGGAGTCCAAACCCATGTGTGCCCGGT
>CAVTDM010000035.1:2500-295279 GCA_963733415.1 uncultured Gammaproteobacteria bacterium
CGTACAAGCAGTGGGAGCCCCTTTGGGGGTGACTGCGTACCTTTTGTATAATGGGTCAGCGACTTACTTCTCAGTGGCAAGCTTAACCGAATAGGGGAGGCGTAGCGAAAGCGAGTCTTAAATGGGCGCTTGAGTCGCTGGGAGTAGACCCGAAACCGGGCGATCTACCCATGGCCAGGGTGAAGGTGCGGTAACACGCGCTGGAGGCCCGAACCGGGATCTGTTGAAAAAGATTCGGATGAGCTGTGGGTCGGAGTGAAAGGCTAATCAAGCTCGGAGATAGCTGGTTCTCCCCGAAAGCTATTTAGGTAGCGCCTCGTGTCTCACTCCCGGGGGTAGAGCACTGTTTCGGCTAGGGGGCCATCCCGGCTTACCAAACCGATGCAAACTCCGAATACCGGGAAGTGCAATCACGGGAGACACACGGCGGGTGCTAACGTCCGTCGTGAAAAGGGAAACAACCCAGACCGCCAGCTAAGGTCCCTAAATCATGGCTCAGTGGGAAACGATGTGGGAAGGCCCAGACAGCCAGGAGGTTGGCTTAGAAGCAGCCACCCTTTAAAGAAAGCGTAATAGCTCACTGGTCGAGTCGGCCTGCGCGGAAGATGTAACGGGGCTTAAGCCATGTACCGAAGCTGCGGATGCCAGGCAACTGGCATGGTAGGGGAGCGTTCCGTAGGCCTGTGAAGGTCGATTGTAAAGTCGGCTGGAGGTATCGGAAGTGCGAATGCTGACATAAGTAACGACAACGGGGGTGAGAAACCCCCGCGCCGAAAGCCCAAGGTTTCCTGCGCAACGTTAATCGGCGCAGGGTGAGTCGGCCCCTAAGGCGAGGCTGAAAAGCGTAGTCGATGGGAAGCAGGTTAATATTCCTGCACCGTGCATGACTGCGATGGGGGGACGGAGAAGGCTAGGTCAGCCGGCTGTTGGTTGCCGGTTTAAGCGTGTAGGCAGTCACCTTAGGCAAATCCGGGGTGGCAATGCTGAGACGTGATGACGAGCGTCTACGGGCGTGAAGTGATTGATGCCCTGCTTCCAGGAAAAGCCTCTAAGCTTCAGGTCATGTGTGACCGTACCCCAAACCGACACAGGTGGGCAGGGTGAGAATCCCAAGGCGCTTGAGAGAACTCTGGTGAAGGAACTAGGCAAAATAGTACCGTAACTTCGGGAGAAGGTACGCCCCTGGTACGTGAAGGCCCTGCGGCTGGAGCGGACGGGGGTTGCAGTGACCAGGCCGCTGCGACTGTTTATTAAAAACACAGCACTCTGCAAACTCGAAAGAGGACGTATAGGGTGTGACGCCTGCCCGGTGCCGGAAGGTTAAGTGATGGGGTTAGCGCAGGCGAAGCTCTTGATCGAAGCCCCGGTAAACGGCGGCCGTAACTATAACGGTCCTAAGGTAGCGAAATTCCTTGTCGGGTAAGTTCCGACCTGCACGAATGGCGTAACGATGGCGGCACTGTCTCCACCAGAGACTCAGTGAAATTGAAATCTCGGTGAAGATGCCGAGTACCCGCGGCTAGACGGAAAGACCCCGTGAACCTTTACTATAGCTTTGCACTGGACTTTGAACCTACTTGTGTAGGATAGGTGGGAGGCTGTGAAGCCGTGACGCTAGTCTGGTGGAGCCATCCTTGAAATACCACCCTGGTATGTTCGGAGTTCTAACCTCGGCCCGTGATCCGGGTCAGGGACAGTGCATGGTGGGTAGTTTGACTGGGGCGGTCTCCTCCTAAAGCGTAACGGAGGAGCACGAAGGTACCCTCAGCGCGGTCGGAAATCGCGCAATGAGTGCAAAGGCATAAGGGTGCTTGACTGCGAGACAGACAAGTCGAGCAGGTACGAAAGTAGGTCTTAGTGATCCGGTGGTTCTGTATGGAAGGGCCATCGCTCAACGGATAAAAGGTACTCCGGGGATAACAGGCTGATACCGCCCAAGAGTTCATATCGACGGCGGTGTTTGGCACCTCGATGTCGGCTCATCACATCCTGGGGCTGAAGTCGGTCCCAAGGGTATGGCTGTTCGCCATTTAAAGTGGTACGCGAGCTGGGTTTAGAACGTCGTGAGACAGTTCGGTCCCTATCTGCCGTGGGCGTTGGAGACTTGAGGGAAGCTGCTCCTAGTACGAGAGGACCGGAGTGGACGTACCCCTGGTGTTCCGGTTGTCACGCCAGTGGCATTGCCGGGTAGCTACGTACGGACGGGATAACCGCTGAAAGCATCTAAGCGGGAAGCCCCTCCCAAGATGAGGTCTCCCTGGACCCGTGAGGTCCCTGAAGGTCCGTCGAAGACCACGACGTTGATAGGCGGGGTGTGGAAGCGCGGTAACGCGTGAAGCTAACCCGTACTAATTGACCGTGCGGCTTGACCATATAACACCCAAGTGCTTTGGGTGACCGTTGCAACGTCCGGCTACGATCATTCCGCTTTCGGTCACCGCGTGGTGACCAACCCGTTTTCCTGGCGGCCATAGAGCACTGGCACCACCTGATCCCATCCCGAACTCAGAAGTGAAACAGTGTATCGCCGATGATAGTGTGGGGCCTCCCCATGCGAAAGTAGGTCACCGCCAGGGCCTCTCCCCAAAACCCCCGCGCCCCACGGCCCGGGGGTTTTTCTTTTTGCGTATCCTCCCTGTTGTTCTGACTATCGCCGCAGTGGCCCGGGTGGAGGCCTGGCGGCAGGACCATCCTGGCTATGATCAGGGCAACTCCCGTGCGGCGGTGGCTCTCGTCAACCCACCCGCGCCGGCCTTTCTGATCCCCTCACTGCATCCATGCCCGGCCCGGTCTCAGCCCCGGGTCCGCCGCGCCGCTCACTGGTCACGCGTCGACCCCGGCCCCGCGCCCGCCGTGGCAAGAGCGCCTGGGCGCACCGTTACAAGATGTCTCCCGCCCCCCGTTACAAGATCTCCTTGCTGCCCAACTTGCTGTCCTGATGGGCTTAATCGCGCATCTGTGGTGGTGTGGGATTGGTTGGACTGAAGCGCCGCCAGGGCCGACAGGCCCAGGGCCCGCAGTAGCGGCTCCGGTGCGGTCTCCTCCGGGATTCGCCAGAGCCCGAGGCGGGTCAGGTGCCGGCCGAGCCAAGGGGTGGCGCTGACCACTGCCAGGGGCACGGCCAGCAGTGCACCCAGGAAGAAGGGTGAGAACCAGAAGGCCATGGCACCGGCCGTCGCTCCCAGCCAGAGCAGGGCCGACAGACCCACCAGGGTCTGGGGCCAGAGTTCGGTCAGGGCCTCGCCCCAGGTCGACCCGGTGGCTGGTGCGGCGCTGGGTTCCCCAGGCCAGGCCCGCGCCCCATCATCAGTCCGCCGATAAACAGGCTGTGGGCAATGGCCATCACCGGGGCCAGCAGGGTGAAGACCAGGACCTCCGTCAGGGTGCTTATCAGGACGCGCCAGCCGCCACCAAAGGCCCGCCGGGCGGCCGGGGTCAGGAGCAGATCGGTCAGGGTCGCGAGCTTGGGGGCGAAGACCATGGTCATGATGAGACCGAAGAGCGTCGAGCCCCAGGTCCGCGGTCCACCACGGGCCCCGGGGTCGACGGCCAGACCGAAGCGCAGGGCCGGACAGAGTCATCAGGGCGACCCAGGCGGGGGAGGCCAGGAACATCAGGATGGCCAGCACCAGTTGCACCCGGCTGACCGGCCGCAGCCCCGGCAGGCCCAGGAGCCGGAGGTATTGCATGTTGCCCTGGCACCAGCGTAGATCCCGGCGGATGAATTCCAGGCAGGCGTCGGTCGGGTTCTCCTCCCAACTGCCGCCCTCTACCGGCAACACCCGCACCGCGTAACCGGCACGGCGCATCAGCACCGCCTCCACCTGGTCATGACTCAGCACCCAGCCCCCCAGGGGCGGGCGGCCCGGCAATACGCGGCAGGACACAGTGCTCCCGGAAGGGGGCGACCCGCAGCAGGGCGTTGTGCCCCCAGTAAGGTCCGCATTCGCCTTGCCACCAGGCACTGCCCAGGGTGTAGGAGCGCATCCCCAGCCGCATGCCGAACTGGAAGGCGCGGGCGAACGGGCTCGCGGTGGGCAGCCCTACCACCAGACTCTGGAGGATACCCAGGCATGGGTTGGCCTGCATGATGCGCACCAGGCGCAGGATGTCTGACGGGGCCATCAGGCTGTCCGCGTCCAGGATCAGGGCGAGGTCTAGGCCCGCCCCCTGGCGATCCAGAAAGTCCTGGATGTTGCCCGCCTTGTAACCCGGGTTCGCCGGTCCGCCGCCGATAGGTGACCGTCAGGCGGTCCGGCCCAATGTCCGGTGCAGCCGTCGCAGGGCCGCCGCCTCCGCCGCGATGCAGTCGGGTCGATCCGAGTCGCTAAGGACCCAGACCTGAAAGCGCTCCGCCCTGGCCAGCCGCCGCCAGACCCCGCGATCATTCGATCCAGATTGCGGGTCGACTGTCCCCAGCCTCGTTGCGGATGCAGCTCAGGATGGCGGTCCTGGTCGGTCAGGGGGGCGTCTCCAATGGCGCCCGCCAGATCGGCGGGGAAGCCGGTCCCGGACGGCGCATCAACAGCAGCCCGATGACCGCGTTCCAGAAGCCGATGACGGTCCAGGGCAGGGTCAGTGCGAAGCACAGGGTCAGGACCCAGTCCCAGGGGTCGAACCCGTTACCCGCCAGGGCCGCGACCATCAGGGCCGCCAGGCCGAGGATCGTGGCAATCACCAGCAGGGCGAAGGCCCAGGCGGCGACGGGCCGTAGTCGAGCGACAGGGCTGGCGGCGGTGCGTCGGTCATGGAAGGGCATCCTGGGAGTGGGGAAGCGGACTGGTCAGGCCAATATCTGGACCACGGTCGGACGGGACAAGTCAGCGTCGCTGCGATCAGCCGTCCGTCTGTCATCACATGCCCCGAGGAATAGCCATGGACCAGCGATCAGCCGTGCGCAATCCGAGCAGACCCGATTCGAACCTCAACCCGGTTCTGAGCGCGGCGGAGTGGCGCGGCTGGCGAGTCGTCCGCGGGCTCGCGGCCTGTGTGCGTCACAGGGCCATGGACCTCCGGCAACCCCTGCGACTCAGCACCCGCCCGGATGGGTCCCTGGTGCCGAGCCGCCCCGGGGATGGTCCGGAGCGGCGCTGGACCTGGCATCCGGGCCAGGGGTGGGTTGCCGAGCGTCCGACTCTGGATCCGATGGAGCGGGACCTCCTCGACCTCTATCTGCCCCTATGCGAACCGGTTCCGAGCGGTTGCCAGGTCGTGGCCCACCTGGGCCAGAGCCTGGACGGCTTCATCGCCACCGCCTGCGGTGATTCCTGCTTCGTCACCGGTCCGGACAATATCCGCCATCTCCACCGCATGCGGGCCTTGAGCGATGCGGTCCTGGTCGGCACCGCCACCGCCGCCGCCGACGACCCACGACTCACCACCCGCTTGGTGCCGGGGGACAACCCGGTGCGCGTGATTCTGGACCGGCAGCGGCGGCTCCCCTCGCAGTTGCGCGTCTTCACTGATGGGGCAGCGGAGACCCTCTTGCTGTGCGACCAGGCAGTGGTCACGGCGGGGGCAGATCGTCAAGGTCAGGCTCGGGTGCTCGGTATCCCCACGCGGGACGATCGGCTCGACCTGACCGCCCTTTTGGAGACCCTGGCGGGACTTGGCTTACGGCGGCTCTTCGTCGAAGGGGGTGGAGCCACCGTCTCCGCCTTCATGGCCGCGGGTCTTCTGGATCGTCTCCAGATCGCTGTGGCCCCGCTGGTGATCGGCACCGGTCGCCCCGGGCTGCGCATCCCTCCGGCGAAGTCGCTGGCCGATGCGACGCGACCGGCTGCCCGGGTCTTTCGGATGGGTGCGGACCTCCTCTTCGACCTGGACCTGAGACAGCCGGCCAGCGTCGGGGCCGATGCCAACCAGGCGAACCTGTTGCGCATCGCGTGAAAAGGAGTCGGGCGGTCGGCCCCGAGGCCTTCGCCACCAGGGGCGGGACGCCCCCGCTCCTTTTGCTGCAAGGTGTTCCGGAGTTCGCCTTCGCTTCAAGCCGGCAGTACCAGGCTGTCCTGGTGCCCGACCCGGATCTGCGAGCACCCGGCGGCAATCCACTCCAGCCGGGCCGTGCACCAATCGGCGATCAGAGCGCCAGGATCAAGCCCCGGTTTGGTGTGTCCCGAGTCTGCGGCCTGTTCCAGGGCCGCGTCTGCCCAACCAGCCACCAGGGCCTGCTGAAGCGCGATCTCATCCGGACCCAACTCCCAGTCGCTGTCCACGGACTCCACCCTGAGATTCAGGTGGCCGGCCAAATAGCCCAGGCGCGCCGGGGCGCTGGGCCCCAGGGCCGGTCCCAGCCCTTTGTCCCGACCCTGGTGGGCGTTGACCAGCCCGACCACAGGCCCGTCCAGGCGATGGTGCGGCTCCAGTTCCACCCGCCCGTCATAGGTCAGGGTGCAGAGCAGGGGCGAGCCGGTCGTCAGGCAGGCCCGCAGCAGGCCCAGGAGCCAGGCCTCGGAGACCAGATCGAGCAGGGCGGAGGCGCTCACCAGGGCCCCGGGGGCCAGGGTCAGGGCCGCGGCGCCCCGGGCCAGGTCGAAGGGGAGGGTTTCCACCTGCCAACAGGACACCTTTCCGGCAATGTGCAGACCGTCTGGCGCAGACTCGGCGGTCAGACCCAGACCCCTGGCCCAGGCGATCGTTTCGGGGGTCAGGGCGGCGAGCAGGTCCGGGTCCCGATCCAGGCAGGTCCAGTGCTGATCCATGCCCAGGCGCGGTGCGAGCCAGCGCAGATTGGACCCGGTGCCGCAACCCAGGTCCAGGACCCGCAAGGGGGATTCCGGGGTCGGGGTTGATCGGGCGGCGAGCCATTGGACCAGTCTGTCCGCCAGCTCGCGCGAGCGGGCGCGAGAATCGGCGGGTTCGCGCAGAGCCAGCCAAGAATCGGTAAAGTCAGCCATCGTTGAATCCTCGTACGCCTGAGAGCGGCGACGGCGCCCATGCAACCCTGGGAGCCGCGTCCCGCCGCGATGGAGTTCTGTCAGCGTCGCACGGCTTTCGGTCGGAGCCGTCTGCCGAGGTCGTCCCTCGGGGACGGGGTCGTGCGCTCCCTGCATCGCGGCCACCGGCCGCTCCCACAGGGGCGGGCCTGGCGATCGTCGCCGTATGGTCGGGTTCGGCAGGCTAGGTCAGCTCCAGGATGGCCCGGGCGAAACTGCCTGCTGCTTGCCGCCAGGTCGGCAGGGCCAGGCCCGCTGCTCGCGACTCGGCGGCCAGTTGGCGCCTCAGTCCTGGGTCGTTCATGAGGCGGTCCAGGGCTTCGGTGAGGGCTTGCGGGTCATCCGGCGGGACCAGGATCCCGGCCCCGGGCGGAACCGTCTCCGGCACGGCTCCCGTGCGAGTGGCCAGGATCGGCAGGCCCCGGGCCAGGGCCTCCGCGAAGACCATGCCGTAGCCCTCGAAGCGGGTAGCTACTACGAAGAGGTCGGCCCGGTCGTACCAAGCCGCAAGGGCCCGGTCGTCTAATACCCCCAGTAACGCTACCTGTTCGGTCAGCCCGAGACGGTCACGCAATGCCGCCAGACTGGCGGCCCAGGCCGGGTCCCGCCCCGGGCTGCCCACGCAGGTGAGCCGCCAGTCGCGTCCTCTCAGCGGGCCGAGGGCCTGGAGCAACAGGTCATGGCCCTTACGTCGCGTAAGGGCCGCGACACAGAGCAGTTGCGTGGTCCCGCCCCCGGAGCCCCGGGCCGCGGGGGTCGGGTCCGTGCCCGGCTCCACCACGCGGATGCGCGGCGCCGGCACCCCAAAGCCCGCGACCAGGCGGGCGGTGGCCGGGCTGGTGACCAGCACCCCACGGGTACTGGCCAGGGCCCGAGTCTCGGACACTTGCAGGGCGGCTACCAGGGAGGGGTCGGAGGCCGGTCTCGGCGGCCAAGGGGTGATGGACCAGGGCCATGAGTCCCAGGCGCCCGCCATGGATCGCTGCAAGCTCCGGCATGACCCCGAAGGCGAGCCCATCCACCACCACCAGTGCCCCATCCGGGATCGCGGCGAGGGTCTGCCCGGCCCGCGCCAGGGCCGCAGGCGAGGGGTCCGGGAAGTCTCCGTCCAGGGTCGGGACCTCCACCTGCCAGCCCAGGTCCCGCAAGCCGGTGATCATGCGCCGGTCATAACCATAGCCGCCGGTGTGAGCGTTCAGATCTCCAGGAATCAGGAACCACAGATGCGGGGACCGGTTCACGGCGGAATCGGGCGGGCCGCTCAATTTCACAGGTCCGCTTCATAGGCGGCCCAGGCCAGGTGTGACTCCCGCAGCACCACCCGCAGGGCGGTGATGCCCCGGGCGGAGGCGCCCAGGTCACCGGCGGCCAGACGGGCGGCCATACCGTCCCAGACGCGGCGGGCCAGGTACTCGGTGGTGGTGTTCTGGCCCGCGAGGGCAGGGTGCTCATCCAGGTTGCAATAGTCGAATTCCGCCAGCACGGTGCGCAGGGCCTGGCTCGCGAGTCCGATGTCCACCACCAGATTGTCCTTGTCCAGCTCCGGGCGATGGAATTCCAGGTCCACCACATAGGTGGCCCCGTGGAGCCCCTGGGCCGGGCCGAAGACCTCGCCGCGGAAGCTGTGGGCGATCATGATGTGGTCGCGGACGCAGAGGCTGAACATCGGCTGACTCCAGGGTTACTGCGATCAATTCAACGGGAACCGCACAGCCGTACAGGCGGATAAGGACGCAAAGGGGGGCGGGTGGTCAGTCAAGGCCCGCTAGCTGTAGCGGATCCGGTGCATCAGGGTCTCTCCCGGGTCCTGGGCCAGATGCGCCTGTACCGCGGGCAGGTCTGTGAAGGCGTCCTCGTCCGTGATCAGTTGGTCCAGGACCGAGTCTGTCAGGAGTGACAAGGCCAGTCCCATGCGTCGACGGTGGTCCCAGCGCGCCCTTTGGTCCGTAGCGATGGTACCTACCTGGGATGACTTCAGGGTGAGCCGCCGCTGATGGAACGTCTGGCCGAGGGGCAGGGTCACCTCCCGGGTGCCGTACCAGCTCAACTCCAGGACCGTGGATTCGAAGCCGGCGATCCGCAGGGCCTCCACCAGGCCGGCGGGACTGCCGCTGGCGTGGATCACCAGGTCCATGTCCGGATTGGCCTCAGCGGGGGCGGCGAAGGTCAGTCCCAGGGCGGCGGCGATTCCGGCGCGGCGGGGATTGCTGTCGATCAGGGTCACCGCGCAGCCGGGCACGCGCCCCGCCAGACAGGCACAGAGGCAGCCGAGGGTGCCGCCGCCGACGACCGCGATGCGGTCTCCCAGCCGGGGGGCGGCGTCCCAGAGGCCGTTGATTGCCGTCTCCAGGTTGGCGGCAAGTACTGCTCGCCCGGCTGGGACCCCGTCTGGTAGGGGGTGCAGTGAGTCCGCCGGCACCCGATACCGGGTTTGGTGGGGGTAGAGACAGAACACCGTCCGTCCGAGCAGGTCAGCCGGCCCCTGCTCCACCAGACCCACGCTGCAATAGCCATACTTCACCGGCCCGGGGAAGTCCCCCGCCTGGAAGGGGGCGCGCATGGTCTGGTACTCACTGGCCGGTACCTGGCCGCGAAAGACCAGCGACTCGGTGCCGCGGCTGATGCCGCTGTAGAGGGTGCGGACCAGGCAGTCCCCCGGGGCTGGCTCTACAAGCGGCTCCGGGCGCAGTTCGCCCCGGCCGGGTGCGGCGACCCAGAAGGCGAGGGCTGGTTCGTGCGTTGACATCAAACCAGGAGCCGATCCAACTCGGGCGGCAGGTGCGGCCGCCCGCGGGCATTCAGCGCGGTGCCGATGATTCGGGCGGCGAGCACCGGCCGCTCGTCCGGCAGACGGACGATGGTTTGCACAAAGGCGAAGCGGAGCTTGGACTCGCGTACCAGGTCGAGCCTCACCAGGAAACGGTCTCCGCTGGTTAGGGGATACTTGTAGTCCAACTCCGCCCGCACCACGACAAGGTTGATCCCGCTTCGCGTGTACTCGGCGAAGTCGATGCCGATTGACTTCAGATACAGGTGCCGGACGTGCTCCAGGTAGTTCTGGTAGACGCCATTGTTGACGATGCCCTGGAGGTCGCACTCGTAGTCGCGTACGGCCATCTCGTGGGTGAAGGCGTAGGTATCCATCGGGCTGTTTGCGATCGTCCCGGATCAGCGCCGGCCACCGGTCGTGCCCCCGAACAGGGAGCCCATAACTCCGCGCAGCACCTGGCGGCCGATTTGGGTCCCCAGGGAGCGGGCGGCGCTGCTGGTGAATGCCTCCAACGGGCTCTGCCGACCCCGGCCAGCAGCGCCTGGCTTGAGCACCTCGCCCAGCAACTCACCCCAGCCGCCCCCCGCCGGTACCTCGGCACTGGTCGCGGCCGCGCTGGCCTCCTGGGCTCGCTGTTCCAGCATCTCGTAGGCCGATACTCGATCGATGGTGACGTCGTAGACGCCCTTCACCAGGGACTGTTCCATGACGGCACGGCGTTCCGTGTCCTTAATGGGGCCCAGCCGGCTCCCCGGCGGGGCGATGTTGACCCGTTGCACGACGCCCGGTACGCCCTGCCCGTCCAGGGTGGAGACCAGGGCTTCACCGACCCCCAAGGCCATGATCACGGCCTCCGTGTCCAGGTCCGGGTTCTGCCGGAAGGTCTGGGCGGCCACCCGCACCGCCTTCTGGTCCTTGGGCGTAAAGGCCCGCAGTGCATGCTGAACCCGATTGCCAAGCTGGCCCAAGATGGATTCCGGGACGTCCAGTGGACTCTGGGTGACGAAATACACCCCCACCCCCTTGGAGCGGATCAGTCGCACGACTTGCTCGATCTTGTTTAGCAAGACCTTTGGGGCATCATTGAAGAGCAGGTGGGCCTCGTCGAAGAAAAAGACCATCTTGGGTCGGTCCGGGTCGCCCACCTCCGGCAGGGTCTCGAACAGCTCCGAGAGCAGCCAGAGCAAGAAGGTCGAGTAGATGGCCGGGGTGTGGATAAGCTTATCGGCCGCCAGGATATTCACATAGCCATGACCCTGCGCATCGGTCTGCATCATGTCTGCCAGGGTCAGGGCCGGCTCGCCGAAGAGCGCCTCTGCCCCCTGCTGCTCCAGAGTCAGTAGGCGGCGCAGGATAGCTCCCACGCTCGCCTTGGACACATTGCCGTAGCGGGTCTGCAGGGTCTCGGCCTCTTCCGTTGCGTGGGTCAGGAGCGCCCGCAGGTCCTTCAGGTCCAGGAGCAGCCAGCCGTTCTCATCGGCCAATTGAAAAACGATGTTGAGCACCCCCTCCTGGACCTCGTTCAGATTCAGCAGGCGCGCCAGTAACATGGGCCCCAACTCGCTGATCGTGGTGCGCACCGGGTGCCCCTGCTGACCGAGGATGTCCCAGAACATCACCGGACAGGGGGCGTAGGTGAAACCCTCTGTCGCCTCCAGGCCCATCTCGGCCACCCGTTCGGCCACCTTCTTACTCTCGCCGCCAGGCTGACTGATCCCGGCCAGGTCCCCTTTGACGTCCGCCAGGAAGACCGGCACCCCGGCGCGGCTAAACTGCTCCGCCAGGCGTTGCAGGGTTACCGTTTTGCCGGTACCGGTCGCCCCGGCGACCAGGCCATGGCGGTTGGCCATGTGCAGCGAGATGGAGACCGGCTCTTGGCCTTTGCCGACGAGGATGGATGAGGTCATGGGGGCGCTCCGTGGGGTGGCGTCAGAAGGGCGGCAGTGTATACCGAGCGGGGGGCGAACCGAACCGACGCCGCGTTAGGCCCCGTGGGAGCGGCCTCTGGCCGCGATTGGGACTTGCCGGTCGTTCCATGGCGGCTGCGAGCCGTACCCGGGGGCAGGGGGCCTAGGAGCGGGTGAGGCGGTCGGGAATGATGATCGACGTTGGAATCGGTGTTCGACGACCTGATTAGCACAGGCCGACAGCAATCAACGGGCGGATGAACTTCGCCTCCAGCCAAGAGACACCGATGATGACCTTTCACATTCCATTACAACGCCAGGCCCAGGCCTTCGCTGCCGGTCTGCTCCTCACGGCGTGCCTGTCCGAGGCCGGTCCAACTCTGACGGCCCCCGAGGCCCGGGATCAGGCCCAGGCCGGGGCCGTCACCCTGATCGACATTCGTACCCCAGAGGAATGGCGCCAGACCGGCGTGGCCGAAGGGGCGCTGCGGATCGACATGCGCAGTCCCAAGGGACCCCAGGGCTTTGCCGACGCCGTCCTGGCTCAGGTCCAGGGCGACCGCAATGCCCCCATCGCGCTGATCTGCCGCACCGGCAACCGCACGAGCTCCATGCAGAAGGAGTTGGAGGCCCGGGGCTTTACCCGCGTCTACAACGTCAAGGAGGGCATGGCCGGGAGCGCAGCCGGCCCCGGCTGGATCAAGCGGGGCCTGCCAATCGCCGCCTGTAAGCAGTGCTGAAGGAGCCGCGGAGCCGCCTCGTCGCCCGCTGTCGCGCCCTACCTGGACCCGCCCCCGGAGAGGCGCGCCAGCACCCAATCCAGGCCGCGGGTGCTCAACACCCGTCGGAGGGTCCCGAACAGGTGGGTGGGAAAGGTGACGTAGTAGCGCGGGTGGGGGCGGGGGTGCTCCAGCGCATGGATGAGCGTCTTCAGCACCGCCTCGGGCGGGAGGGTGAAGGGTTGGGCCGGGCCTTGCTTGGCCAGCCGCGCCTCAGCCCGACGGTAGGCCTCCCGGTGGACACTGTGCTCGGCGTCGATCTGGGCCATGAAGGCCCGGTGGGCATTCTGCCGGAAGCGGGTGAGGATGGGCCCCGGTTCGATCAGGGAGACCCGGATGCCGCTGCCCGCCAGTTCCAGGCGCAGCGTGTCCGTCAGCCCCTCCAGGGCATACTTGCTCGCCACATAGGCACCCCGGTAGGGCAGTGGGATGAGGCCCAGGATGGAGCTGTTCTGCACGATGCGTCCCTGTCCCTGGCGGCGCATGATGGGGATGACCCGGCAGGTCAGGTCGTGCCAGCCGAGCAGATTGGTCTCCAACTGGGCACGCAGGGCGGCCCGGGTGAGGTCCTCCACCGCACCGGGCAAGCCGTAGGCCCCATTGTTGAAGAGTCCGTCCAGGGTCCCGCCGGTGACTTCCAGGGTCCGGACAAGGGCCGACTGGATAGAATCCGGATTGTCCAGGTCAAGCTGCACCGCGGTCAGGCCTTCCGCCTGTAAGCGCTTCACATCCGCCGGTTTACGGGCCGAGGCGATCACCCGCCAGCCGCGCCGGGCGAGACCCAGCGCACAGGTGTGGCCGATTCCGCTGGAGCAGCCGGTAATAAGGACAGAGCGGAGGGCGGGGGCGGTCATGGGGTTCTCCAGCGCGCCTGGGGACGAGGGGGCGGCGCATTTAGGACCACGGGCGGCGTCCGTGCAAGGCCCAGCCCGATCTCAAGGATTTGACTTCAGACCCGAAAACCCTATAACTCCCGCCCGTTCACAGTAACCAAGGATTTAATCATGCCCATCTACGAATATCGCTGCGAAAGTTGCGGTCACGCGCTTGAGAAGATGCAGAAGCTCGCCGATGCCCCCCTGACCGACTGTCCGGCCTGCGGTCAGCCGACCCTGAAAAAGCTGATCTCCGCGGCGGGCTTCCGCCTCAAGGGCAGCGGCTGGTACGAGACCGACTTCAAACAGGGCGACAAGAAAAAGAACCTCCACGGCGATGGTGATCAGGCCGGGGGCGGGACCACGGAAACGAAACCGGATACCGCCAAGCCCGCAGACAGCACCCCCAAACCGGTGGAAAAGAAACCCGCGGCGAAGCCGGACACGGCTTGATCACCGCATCCCCACTTGCACCGCTCCAGTCCGGCCAGTATCTTGGTCCGTTTTATCCGGGGCGCGCGGAGCGCCCCGGATGGTTAACGGGGCGATTGGGTCATGCGCACGCACTACTGCGGGGAACTAAACAGCAGCCACATCGGACAGGAGGTGATCCTGTGCGGTTGGGTCCATCGGCGGCGGGACCACGGCGGGGTCATCTTCATCGACCTGCGCGACCGGGACGGCCTGGTCCAGGTGGTCTTGGACCCGGACCGCGCGGAGGTCTTCAAGCTCGCCGAGCAGGCCCGCAGTGAGTATGTGCTGCGCATCGAGGGCCGGGTGCGCCCGCGCCCGGAGGGCACGGTAAACCCGGACCTGCCCACCGGTGAGGTGGAGGTCCTGGGCACGGGTCTGACCATACTCAACGCCGCCGAGACTCCGCCTTTCCAGCTCGACACCCACTCCGCCGATACCTCCGAGGAGGTACGCCTGCGCTACCGCTACGTGGACCTGCGTCGCCCGGAGATGCAGGAGCGCCTGAGGGTGCGCAGCCGGGTCACCCGGGTCCTGCGCACCTACCTGGATGACCACGGTTTCCTGGATATCGAGACGCCGATCCTCACCAAGTCGACCCCCGAGGGTGCCCGGGACTACCTGGTCCCCAGCCGCACCCATCCGGGTGAGTTCTTCGCCCTGCCCCAGTCCCCCCAGTTGTTCAAGCAGTTGCTGATGATGTCGGGGATGGACCGCTACTACCAGGTGGCCCGCTGTTTCCGGGATGAGGACCTGCGGGCCGACCGCCAGCCGGAGTTCACCCAGCTCGACATCGAAGTCTCCTTCATGACCGAGGACGAGCTGATGGGCCTCATGGAGGGGATGATCCGGGCGCTCTTCAAAGAGGTCCTGGACACCGACCTGCCCAATCCCTTCCCGCGTCTGACCTATGCGGAGGCGATGCGCCGCTTCGGCTCGGACAAGCCGGATCTCCGGGTGCCTCTGGAGCTGATCGACGTGGGCGACCTGATGGCCGGGGTGGACTTCAAGGTCTTCGCCGGCCCGGCCCAGGACCCCAAGGGTCGGGTGGTGGCCCTGTGCCTGCCAAAGGGCGGGGAACTGTCCCGCAAGGAGATCGACGACTACACCAAGTTCGTTGCGATCTATGGCGCCAAGGGACTGGCCTACATCAAGGTCAACGAGTGGGCGACCAAGGGGCGCGAGGGACTCCAGTCCCCCATCCTCAAGTTCCTGCCGGACGCCACCGTGGACTGGCATCATGGCCCGGACCGGCGCTGTGGACGGGGACCTGATCTTCTTCGGTGCCGATCAGGCCACGGTGGTGAACGAGTCCATCGGCGCCCTGCGGGTGCGGCTCGGCCAGGATCGCGGGCTCGTGGAGCCCGGCTGGCGGCCCCTGTGGGTGGTGGACTTCCCCATGTTCGAGCACGACGCGGCCAACCAGCGCTGGGCCGCCCTGCACCACCCCTTCACCGCCCCCAAGGAGGAACAACTCGACTTGTTGGAGTCGGACCCCGGGGTCTGTTTGTCCCGGGCCTATGACATGGTGCTCAACGGCAGTGAGGTCGGTGGCGGCTCCATCCGTATCCACCGGGACGCAGTCCAGCGCCAGGTCTTCAAGCTCCTGAACATCAGCGAGCAGCAGGCGGAGGACCGCTTTGGTTTCCTGCTCAAAGCCCTGCGCTTCGGGTGCCCGCCCCATGGCGGCATTGCCTTTGGGCTCGACCGGCTGGTGATGCTGATGACCGGGGCCACCTCCATCCGCGACGTCATGGCCTTCCCCAAGACCCAGACCGCCGCCTGTCTGATGACCAATGCACCCTCCCCGGTGGACGAGGCCCAGCTCAAGGAATTGGGCCTGCGCATCCGGGCCAAGGCCTGAGGGGGCTGGGCGATGGTGCTCGACGCGGCGGAGGCGGGGCCAGGTCAGTTCCGCCCGGCGGACTTGCTGGGGGCGGAACCGGGCGGGTCAGTCCAGTCACACCCGACAACCGATGGGGAGCAACCAGACAGCATGGCCGGCACCGTTTTCAAACGTCCCCAATCGGTCCTGGTGGTCATCTGCACCCGGGGCGGTGAATTCCTGATGCTGCGGCGCACGCGCCCCGGCCAGTTCTGGCAATCGGTCACCGGCAGCCTGGCCCCAGGGGAGAGCCCGCGCAGCGCGGCCCTGCGAGAGGTGTGGGAGGAGACCGGGCTGCACGCCGGCTCTGCCCTGATCGATCTGCGGCGCTCCGTGCTATTTCCCATCGTGCGTGCCTGGCGGGAGCGCTATGCCCCCAACGTGCGGTTCAATCGGGAATACTGGTTCGCCCTGGTCCTGGAGACCCGCCGTATCATCCGACTCAACCCCGCGGAACACCTGGAGTACCGCTGGCTCCCTGGGCACAGGGTGGCCACCCTGGCCGGCTCCTGGACCAATCGGGACGCCATCCTGGCCCTGTCCGGCGGGTAAAGCCGGGACATAGTCCGAAATTCGTCCGCGAAGAAGGCGAAGCACGGCGCAAAAAAAAGCCGCCCAAATGGGCGGCCTTTTCTTGCCTTATCTTTTCTTTCGCTATCAGTTGAACAGCCAACCGAAGTTCACGCCCATCTCGTACTGGTACATCGAGATCGAGGGCGCCTGGGTGCCGGTGAAGGCGCCTGGGCCAGTGACCGTCTCCTCGGGGGCGTACATGCCCCAGAAGGTCAGCTCGTAGTTCTTCTGCAGGCGGTAGGTCGCGCCGATGGTCCAGTGGTCCTCGATGACCGCCGGGGCCAGGGTGTTGAAGGCGACCTCCTGGCCGACGATGGGCTGGTTGCCGTGGCTGTAAGCCGGCGCGCACGGTCAGCGCGTCGTTGATGGCGTACTGGACGCCGAGCTTCGAGGACGGTCATGTCGCGCCAGCCGAAGCCGGCGCCGTTGGAGCCGCCCAGGCAGTAGCTTGGGTCATAGATGACGCCGGAGTGCCGGTTGGGCCGAAGGCGGCATCGAGGTCGCACCGCTGGGCCAGCTCGTTGTCGTTGCCGATGGCGGGGACGTCGCTGTACCAGATCTGCTGGACGTCCAAGGCGAAGGTCAGCCGCTCGTTGGGCTTGAAGGCCAGGCCGATGGTGCCGACCGCGGGCATGTCGAAGTCGCCGCCCTCGGCGAACAGGTCCTGGTACTCGTCGAACTCGCTCCATGTACATCTTGGTGCGATAGGACAGCCCCAGGGTACCACTGGGGGTTGATGTCCCAGAGGGCGCCGAGCTGGAAGCCCTAGCCCCAGGCCGAGTCGGTCGCCGTTATCGGTCAGGTTGGCAGGCGAGGCGGCGCTGCTGGTCCGGTTGGCGATCATGCTCTGGGTGAAGGTCTCGGTGAACCCCTGGAAGGCGCCGACGCCGCGCACCTCGATGCGTCTGGTAGCCGAGGAGGAAGGCGCCGCCGATGGAGAGGTTGTCCATGACCTCGCGGCGCATAGCCGAGCGAGATCCCCAGCTGCTCCAGGTTGACGCCGGTGTTGCCGCCGCCGAGCATCGTGGTCCCGGGGATTTGCTGCCCGTAGCGGGGATCCGTTGGGTTGTTGTAGTGCGGGCGGATTGGCCAAGGGGTTGTTACCGCCATAGGTTCCCAGATTGAATAGCGGTACTCGGTGCTGCGGTAATCGGTGTTCATGCCGCCGTTGCCGAACAGGGCGACGCCGAAGGCGCTCTTGTCATCCAGGGGGTGGCGTGTAGCCGAGGTTGGGGATCAGGAAGTCGTTGTTGCGACTCTCCACCTCGCCGGTGCCATCGCCGCTGCCCGAGTCGGCGCCATGGCCCGTCAGCCCTGTGAAGGGGTTAACGCCCGTGTACTTGCGATCGGGGCTGAACCAGGCGAGCACCGACGTCCAGTCGCCGCCCGATCTTGGTCAGGCCCGCCGGGTTGCCGACGATGCTCAAGCGAATCCTGGGGCAGGGCCGCCTCACCGGCGCCGGCCATGCCCTTGGCCGCAGGGGAGTAGGCATGGGACATGTAGCCGTTGGTGGCCTGGGCGGTGGTGACGGCAACGACGGAGGCGAGTCCGAGGGCGAAGGCGGAAAATCTGGAAGCAGACATGGGGTCCCCCTAGGTGTGATTGGCCGCGCCTGCACGGCGCACTGTTGGTCATTAGACAACGTGGCAGAATTATCACAGAATGCCAACAATGATCCCTGCCCTATTGACGAATGTCAATTTCAAGCGAGAGAAAAGCGATTTTTTAGCGCCTCGGTGCGGCGTGTATCGAAAAGGAGACGCAGTTGTCGGGTGCCGGCATGGGTCGGACGTCGGTACGGTGGCTTCCGAAATTTGTAGTTCGTGGTTCGTAGGGCGGATGCCCGAGGGCGATCCGCCGTGTGACCGCCGAGACCGACTACTTCGGGCAGGCAGCGGTGTCGCCGCCCACTTTCCCGGTCAGGAGCAGGAAGCCGTCGAAGGGTCCCATGACCCCCATGGCTTCCATTTTGGGGCCTTTGAACTTGAGCTTGCCCGTGGTCATGGCGCCCATGGCGCCGCAGCCGAACTTGCCCTGGCCCATGCAGGCCCAGTCCTCGTCGCTGGCATACATCAGGTAGTCGACCTTGGGGTCGAGCGTGGCGTGCTTGACGGCCCCGCCGCGTACACACTCGGCTTTGCCGTCTTTGTTGGCGATCTCAAGTTCCACCTTGGAGTTTTCGCCGCACTTGCTGCGGTAGAGCTGGATGATTTTGTAACCGCGCCCGGCGTCATTGGCGGCCCAGGCATCCCCGCCCAGGTCTTTGGTCAGTGCAGGGGTCTTGTTCCAGGCGGTGCAGGCGGCCGCAGCCCAGCTGGCGTCCATGAAAGTGGCGGCGGAGGCCGTACCGGAGCAGGCCAGGGCGCCCAGGGCACCGATTGCGAGAGCGAGACGTGTCAGCATCGACGAAGTCCTCATAGTGTTGGGGCCTTGTAGTCGGCCCTCATTGTGGTGGTTGCCACGCTCGCTGATAGATGGCGGGGTGGCGGTTGGCGTTGATGGGCTTTGCCGGGGGGCGAGCCCACCTGAGTCGGGAATGAAGTCGTTCAGGCGGGCTTGACCGGCGCCCGTCCGATGGACAGGTAGGTCAGCCCCGCGAGCGTGACCTGGTGCGGGTCCAGGATATTGCGCCCGTCAAAGATCACCGGGTCCTTGAGCCGGGTCTTGACGGCAGCAAGGTCCGGGCTGCGGAATTGGCTCCACTCGGTGACGATTGCCAGGGCATCCGCGCCGTCCAGGGCGCTCATGGCGTCCTTGGTCAGGGTCAGGTCCGGTCGCTCGCCGTAGATGCGACGGGTCTCCTCCGCCGCGACGGGGTCGAAGGCCTGGACCTTGACCCCGGCCTGCCATAGGGCCTCCATCAGGGTCCGGCTCGAGGCCTCGCGCATGTCGTCGGTGTTGGGCTTGAAGGACAGTCCCCAGAGGGCGAGGGTCCGGCCGCTGAGATTTCCGCCGAAATAGTCGGAGATCTTGCTGAACAGGAGCTCCTTCTGACGGAAGTTGACCGCCTCCACCGCCGCCAGCAACTCGGCCCGGTAGCCCAGGGTGCGCGCGGTCTGCTCCAGGGCGCGCACGTCCTTGGGGAAGCAGGAGCCGCCGTAGCCGCAGCCGGGGTAGATGAACTGGTAGCCGATCCGCGGGTCGGACCCGATGCCGACGCGGACCTTCTCGATGTCCGCGCCGACCGCCTCGGCGATGTTCGACAGCTCGTTCATGAAGCTGATCTTGGTCGCCAGCATGGCGTTGGCGGCGTACTTGGTCAGCTCCGCCGAGCGCACGTCCATCAGCATGACGCGGTCGTGATTGCGGTTGAAGGGGGCGTAGAGCGCGCGCAGCAACTCGCCGGTGCGGGGGTTGTCGGTGCCGACGATGATGCGGTCGGGGCGCATGAAGTCCTCGATGGCAGCGCCTTCCTTCAGAAACTCCGGGTTGGAGACGACGTCGAAGTCAACCTTCGCCCCGCGGGCCGCCAGCGTCTCGCTGACCCGGGCGGCGACCTTGTCCGCGGTGCCGACCGGGACCGTGGACTTGTCGACGATGATCCGGTAGGACTCCATGTGCTCCCCGATGGTGGTGGCCACCGCCAGGACGTACTGGAGGTCGGCCGACCCGTCCTCGTCCGGCGGGGTGCCCACGGCGATGAACTGGAAGAGCCCGTGCCGCACCCCGGCCTCGGCGTCGGTGGAGAAGTTCAGGCGTCCGGCCTCGCGGTTCTTCTGGATCATGTCGTCCAGGCCGGGCTCATAGATCGGGCACCCCGCCACTGTTGAGGACCGCGATCTTGCGCGGGTCGACGTCGATGCAGAGCACGTTGTTGCCGACCTCGGCGAGGCAGACGCCGGTCACCAGGCCGACATAGCCGCTGCCAAATATCGTGACGTCCATCGGAGACTCCCGTCAGTGATTCTTAGTAGGGTATATCAAAAGCGCATATCGAAAGACTGTGCGAGGGCCCGAGACAACGCCACGCGACGCTCGAAGGCCGGACACTAAATGACAGTAAATGGTCTCAAGGGCCCCGGGGCGGCGCGCGGCCTGGGCAAGGCACCGGCGCGCCCCCTCCGGGTCGGCAATATAGCAGCACGGCGAGAAAACCTGTTGCTACAAGGTTGGGTTGACGGGCACGGCAGGGGAATCTATACTGCGCCGCTCATTTCGGAGGGGTTCCCGAGCGGTCAAAGGGATCAGACTGTAAATCTGACGGCTCAGCCTTCGGAGGTTCGAATCCTCCCCCCTCCACCATTCAGGGGGCAGCCCAAAGGCCGTGCGACGCCGTCTCCCTTGGGGGCGTGTCCGCGGCTCGAGGCGGTCCTGCGCCGGGCAGCGATTAAGGGTGCCCGCGGGTGTAGTTCAATGGTAGAACCTCAGCCTTCCAAGCTGATGGTGTGGGTTCGATTCCCATCACCCGCTCCAAGACTTTGACGAGGCGGATCGCCCTGTGCCGATGAGCTTGTGGCGTCCCCGGTTGCGGTTTCGGCCCATGTAGCTCAGTTGGTAGAGCACACCCTTGGTAAGGGTGAGGTCATCGGTTCGACTCCGATCATGGGCTCCATGTTAGTAGTAGGCGGTTTTGTGCCGGTCGGCTTGTTGTGTTCGGTGTCTTGAGCCTGGCCATTTGTCCCTTGCCCTTCAGAACTTGGCGGAGAGCAGTTCATGTCCAAAGAAAAATTTGCACGCACCAAGCCGCACGTCAACGTCGGCACGATCGGGCACGTGGACCATGGCAAGACCACGCTGACGGCGGCCATCACCATGCACCAGGCGAAGAAATTCGGTGGTGAAGCGCGGGCCTACGACCAGATCGACAATGCCCCGGAAGAGCGTGAGCGCGGCATCACCATTGCCACCGCGCACGTCGAGTACGAGAGCACCAAGCGGCACTACGCCCATGTGGACTGCCCCGGCCACGCGGACTACGTGAAGAACATGATCACCGGTGCGGCGCAGATGGACGGTGCCATCCTGGTGGTCGCGGCGAGCGACGGCCCCATGCCCCAGACCCGCGAGCACATCCTGCTGGCGCGGCAGGTCGGCGTGCCCAGCATCATCGTCTACCTGAACAAGGTCGACCTGGTCGACGACGAGGAGCTGCTTGAGCTGGTGGAAATGGAGGTGCGCGAGCTGCTCTCCAAGTACGAATTCCCGGGCGACGACACCCCCATCATTCGCGGCTCGGCGCGCATGGCGATGGAAGGTGACACCGGCGAGCTCGGCACCCAGTCGATCGACAAGCTGGTGGATGCCCTCGACAGCTTCATCCCCGAGCCGGTGCGGGCCATCGACGGTCCCTTCCTGATGCCGATCGAAGACGTCTTCTCCATCTCCGGGCGCGGCACCGTGGTCACCGGGCGCGTCGAGCGCGGCGTGATCAAGGTCGGCGAAGAGGTTGAGATCGTCGGCATCCAGCGACACCGTCAAGACCACCTGCACCGGGGTCGAGATGTTCCGCAAGCTGCTCGACCAGGGGCAGGCCGGGGACAACGTCGGCGTGCTGCTGCGCGGCACCAAGCGCGAAGACGTGGAGCGTGGTCAGGTGCTGGCCAAGCCCAAGACCATCAACCCGCACACCCACTTCGAGGCCGAGGTGTACGTGCTGTCCAAGGAAGAGGGCGGTCGTCACACCCCCTTCTTCAACGGCTACCGGCCGCAGTTCTACTTCCGCACCACCGACGTCACGGGTGCCTGCACGCTGCCCGAAGGGATCGAAATGGTGATGCCGGGGGACAACGTGAAGATGGTGGTCAAGCTGATCGCCCCGATTGCCATGGAAGACGGGCTGCGTTTCGCCATCCGCGAGGGCGGCCGTACGGTCGGCGCCGGCGTGGTCGCTAAGATCATCGAGTAATCCGATCATGTTGACCGGGCGCCGGGCCGAGCCCGGTGCGTCCAGGCCCTGGACCGCCATCCCCCGGATTGTTCCTCTGTTTCTAGGCCAGTAGCTCAATTGGCAGAGCAGCGGTCTCCAAAACCGCAGGTTGGGGGTTCGAGTCCCTCCTGGCCTGCCATTCAACCATCGCCCCACCCATCACCTTTTGGCGACACGCGAGCCCATGAATTCAAGCGCTGAGGCCGGCGGCGCCGGCTTGGACATTGCCAAGCTGGCTGCTGCCGCATTCCTGCTGATTGCGGGCATCTTTGCCTTCTACTACTTCGCGGCCTATTCCGGTTTGCTGCGGGTCTTGGGGCTGCTTGTCATCAGCGGTGGCGCGGCGGCGATTGCCTTGCAGACAGCGCCGGGGCGCCAGCTCTGGCAGTTCGTCTCCGATGCACGGATGGAGGTGCGTAAGGTCGTCTGGCCGACGCGCCAGGAGACCATCCAGACCACCCTGGTCGTCATGGTCATGGTCTTCGTCGTCGGTCTTCGTGCTGTGGCTTTTCGACATGGTGTTGATGGGAATTCTGAGGTTCCTCACCGGCCAAGGGGGCTGATTGTGTCCATGCGTTGGTACGTCATTCACGCCTACTCGGGGTTCGAGGGGCAGGTCAAGCGTTCACTGGAGGAGCGGGTGCGGCGTGCCGGGCTGGAAGACTCCTTCGGTGCCGTGCTGGTCCCGACCGAAGAGGTCGTGGAGATGCGCAACGGCCAGCAGCGCAAGAGCGAGCGTAAGTTTTTCCCGGGCTACGTCCTGGTGCAAATGGAGATGACCGACGAGACCTGGCACCTGGTCAAGGGCGTGCCCAAGGTCATGGGCTTCATCGGCGGGACCGGCGATCGCCCGGCGCCGATCCCGGACAAGCAGGCGGATGCGATCCTCCAGCGGATGCAGGAAGGGGTTGAGAAGCCGCGGCCGAAGGTGCTCTACGAACCCGGAGAGGTGGTCCGGGTCGTCGATGGGCCCTTTACCGACTTCAACGGCGTCGTCGAAGAGGTCGATTACGATAAGAGTCGGGTCAAGGTCTCGGTCCTGATCTTCGGGCGCTCCACGCCGGTAGATCTGGAGTTCTCCCAGGTCGAGAAGGGCTGATGCCGCAACGTCGCTTCGCCATGACTGGCCGGCCCGCCTGACGTTCTAGCGCGGGTATGAATTTCGGTCCCAACTCGGGGCCTTTCACGGGGAGCCAGGGTTTCGATCCCTGGCGCTTGCACCCATCAGGAGAGTACCAATGGCGAAGAAGATAAACGCCTACATCAAGTTGCAGGTCAAGGCGGGCATTGCCAATCCAAGCCCGCCGGTCGGCCCGGCACTTGGCCAGCATGGCGTCAACATCATGGAGTTCTGCAAGGCGTTCAACGCCCGGACGCAGGAACTCGAACAGGGTATGCCGATCCCGGTGGTCATCACCGTGTATTCGGATCGCAGCTTCACCTTTATCACCAAGACCCCGCCGGCGTCGATCCTGCTGCGGAAGGCCGCCGGAATCCCGAAGGGGAGCGCCGGTGCCCCATACCACGAAGGTGGGTAAGGTCACGCGCGAGCAGCTCGAAGCCATCGCCACCGCCAAGATGCCTGACCTGACGGCAGCTGACCTGGACGCGGCGGTGCGTACCATCGCGGGCAGTGCCCGTTCCATGGGTCTGGACGTCGAGGGGGTGGTTTGATCATGGCCAAGCTTAGCAAGCGTCAGCGCGAGATCCGTGAGCGCATTGAGCGCAGCAAGTTGTACCCGGCGGAAGAGGCCTTCGGCCTGCTGAAAGAGGTCTCCCGGATCAAGTTTGTCGAGAGCGTCGATGTGGCCGTGAACCTGGGTGTCGATCCGCGTAAATCGGATCAGGTGGTCCGCGGTTCCACCGTACTGCCCCATGGTATCGGTAAGACCGTGCGGGTCGCTGTCTTCGCCCAAGGCGCCAACGCCGATGCGGCCACTGCCGCGGGTGCGGACCGGGTCGGGTTCGATGATCTCGCCGACGACATCAAGGCCGGAAAGCTGGATTTCGATGTGGTCATCGCCTCCCCGGACGCCATGCGGCGTCGTCGGCCAGCTCGGCAAGATCCTGGGTCCCCGGGGCCTGATGCCAAACCCCAAGGTCGGTACCGTAACCGCTGACGTGGCGGAGGCCGTTCGTAATGCCAAGGCCGGGCAGGTTCGCTACCGCACCGACAAGGCGGGGATCATTCATTGTCCCCTGGGTAAGGTGGACTTCGAGCCGGCCAAGCTGCGCGAGAACCTGGAGGCCCTGCTGTCCAACCTGATGAAGGCGAAGCCCAGCACCTCCAAGGGCATTTACATGCGCAAGGTCACGGTGTCGAGCACCATGGGGCCCGGGCTCACGGTGGACCATCAGGCCCTCAGCCTCTAGTTCGCGCGCTCTCAGTTCTTAGCGTTTTGGGCCTGCCGGCCCAGAGACAGATCTTTGGGGCCCCGACCCAGTCGGGGGCCGTCAAAGACCGCAGGTGGGGCAAGTGGCCGGGCGGACCCTGGCGGCTGCGCCTTAATGACTCAAGGCTTGCCGTGAGGCGCCTGCGTAGACGGTGCTCCCGAATCACATTGCTGATGAGGTTGCACATCACCGCGTTTCGATCGTCGAGGGAACGGCTGATCGACGACGCAGCCCGGCTCCGGCCGGGTGGATCTGAAGTGGAGAGGTGACGAAAGTGGCGCTCAATTTTGCGCAAAAAGAAGCAATCGTCGCCGAGGTTGCGGACGTCGCACGGGGCGCATTCTCGGCCGTTGGGGCCGAGTACCGGGGCTTGACCGTCGGGCAGATCACCAAACTGCGCGTGGAAGCACGCAAGGTCGGGGTCTATGTTCGGGTGGTGAAGAATACCCTGGCCCGGCGCGCGCTGGAAGGCACGGACTTCGCGTGCATGCAGGATGGGCTCAAAGGCCCGCTGATCCTGGCATTCGCGAAAGAAGACCCGGGTGCTGTGGCGCGGGTCGCGGAAGCCTTCGGCAAGGAGCATGACAAGTTTAAGGTGCGTCTGGTGGCCGTGGGCGGCAAGTTGCTCGACCCCTCAAAGCTCGGTGATCTTGCCAAGATGCCGACCCGTGAGCAGGCCCTGAGCCAATTGCTGGCCCTGATGAAAGCCCCGGTGCAGAAACTTGCAGCGACACTCAACGAGGTTCCGGGCAAGCTCGTCCGCACCCTCGCCGCAATTCGCGATGCCAAAGAAGCCGCTTAATCTGCGCGCTTCGTTCAAACGCAATGTGATTTAGGAGACAGGCAATGGCCGTTTCGAAAGAAGAGATCCTTGACGCGATCGGTAACATGACCGTGCTTGAGGTGGTGGACCTCATCAAGGCGATGGAAGACAAGTTCGGTGTCACCGCCGCCGCCGCGGTCGTCGCGGGCCCCGCTGCCGCCGCGGCTGAGGTCGCGCCGGTGGAGGAGCAGACTGAGTTCAACGTGATTCTCACCTCCTTCGGTGCGAATAAGGTGAACGTGATCAAGACGGTGCGGGCGCTCACCGGGCTCGGCCTCAAGGAGGCCAAGGACGCCGTGGAAGGCGTTCCGACCACCTTGAAGGAAGCCATCTCCAAGGCCGAGGCCGAAGAGGCCAAGAAGCAACTGGAGGAGGCCGGCGCCACCGTTGAAGTGAAGTAACGACGCATTGCGTCGCCACCTTCCTTAACGGACGCAAGCGGGCTGGCGGCATTTGCCGCCGGCCTTTTGCTGTTTGTCAAGCTGTGGCTGCCTGCGTGTATACCGTGCCGGGGTGTACCGCGAGCGTTATTCGGTCCGGTGACGTTTCGACATCGACCCTGGAGGCCGCGGTCCCGCGTCTCCGGCGGTTCTGAATCCGGGCCCCAGTCGGGTCCGACTCAAGTTTTTCGAGGGAAGGCATAATGGCTTATTCGTTCACCGAAAAAAAGCGCATCCGCAAAGACTTCGGCAAGCGTCCGACGATCTTGGACGTGCCCTTCCTCCTGGCCACCCAGATCGAGTCTTACCGCGAGTTCTTGCAGGCCGATCTGCTCCCCAAGAAGCGCCTCGATGAGGGACTGCACGCGGCCTTCAAGACCGTCTTTCCGATCGAGAGCTACTCGGGCTATGCGGTCCTCGAATACGTGAGTTACCGGCTCGGGGAGCCTGCCTTCGACGTGCGTGAGTGTCACCTGCGCGGCGCAACCTACGCGGCCCCCCTGCGGGTGCTGCTGCGTCTGGTGATCTATGACAAGGAGGCCCCTGCCGGCAGCAAGGTGGTGAAAGACATCAAGGAGCAGGAGGTTTACATGGGCGAACTTCCGCTCATGACCGAGACCGGCACTTTCATCATCAACGGCACCGAGCGGGTCATCGTTTCCCAGTTGCACCGGTCCCCCGGTGTCTTCTTCGACCACGACAAGGGGAAGACCCACTCCTCGGGCAAGCTCCTGTTCTCGGCCCGGGTGATTCCCTACCGCGGCTCCTGGCTGGACTTTGAGTTCGACCCCAAGGACAACGTCTTCGTGCGCATCGATCGGCGGCGCAAGCTGCCGGCGACCATCCTCCTGCGGGCCCTGGGCTATGGGGTCCAGGACATCCTGGCCCGTTTCTTTGAGACTGATACATTCCATTTCGCGGGCGACGGCGTGGCCCTGGACCTGGTGCCGGAGCGCCTGCGCGGCGAGACCGTGGGTTTCGACGTCAAGCTCGGGGATCAGATCATCGTCGAGGCCGGGCGGCGGGTCACGGCGCGGCATATCCGTGAGTTGCAGAAGGCCGGGGTGGAGCGCTTGGAGGTGCCGACGGACTTCCTGATTGGCCGCGTCCTGGCCCAAACCCTGGTGGATACGGGCACCGGTGAGGTTTTGGCCGAGGCCAATACGGCCTTGACTCGGGAACTCATCGCGATCCTGGTCGCCAAGGGCGTGGAGCGAATCGAGACCCTGTTCGTCAATGACCTGGACCAGGGTCCCTACATCTCCGAGACCCTGCGCATCGATCCGACCACCACCGAACTGGAGGCCATGGTCGAGATCTACCGCATGATGCGTCCCGGTGAGCCGCCGACCAAGGATGCGGCCCAGAACCTCTTTCATAACCTCTTCTTCACCTCGGACCGGTATGACCTGTCTGCCGTGGGGCGCATGAAGTTCAACCGTCGGCTCGGACGTGACTCGGAGGTGGGTCCGGGGGTCCTGTACGACGGTCGCTACTTCAGCGGGCGCTCAGATGCCTCCTCCCAGGCCCTGTACGCCGAGCACGGGGAGACCTCGGACATCATCGATGCGCTTAAGGTGCTGGTGGAGTTGCGCAACGGTCGGGGGACCGTGGACGACATCGACCATCTGGGCAATCGGCGCATCCGCTGCGTGGGCGAGATGGCGGAGAATCAGTTCCGGGTCGGTCTGGTGCGGGTGGAGCGTGCGGTCAAGGAGCGCCTGTCCCTGGCGGAATCCGAGGGCTTGATGCCCCAGGAGCTGATCAACGCCAAGCCGGTCTCGGCCGCCATCAAGGAATTTTTCGGGTCCAGCCAGCTCTCCCAGTTCATGGATCAGAATAATCCCCTGTCCGAGGTCACCCACAAGCGGCGCGTCTCGGCGCTCGGCCCCGGCGGTCTGGCCCGGGAGCGGGCGGGCTTCGAGGTGCGTGACGTGCACCCGACCCATTACGGTCGCGTCTGCCCGATCGAGACCCCGGAAGGCCCGAACATCGGGCTCATCAACTCACTGGCTGTCTATGCCCGGACCAACCGCTACGGTTTCCTTGAGACCCCCTACCGCAAGGTGGAAGGAGGGCGGGCCGGGATGGAGATCGATTATCTCTCCGCCATCGAGGAGGGCAACTTCGTCATCGCCCAGGCGAACGCCACCCTGGACGCGGATGGGCGCCTGACCGATGCGCTGGTGTCCTGCCGCTTCCAGAATGAGTTCACCATGAAGGCGCCGGAGGAGGTCCAGTACATGGACGTCTCCCCCCGCCAGATTGTGTCGGTGGCAGCCTCTCTGATCCCCTTCCTGGAGCACGACGATGCCAACCGTGCGCTCATGGGCTCGAATATGCAGCGCCAGGCGGTGCCGACCCTGCGGGCCGAGAAGCCCCTGGTGGGCACCGGCATGGAGCGCGCCGTCGCCAAGGACTCCGGCGTGGTGGTGCGGGCCCGCCGCGGTGGCGTGATCGAGTCGGTCGATGCGGCGCGCATCGTGGTGCGGGTCAATGACGATGAGGCGGAGCCGGGGGTGCCGGGTGTTGATATCTACACCCTCACCAAGTACACCCGTTCCAATCAAAACACCTGCATCAACCAGCGCCCCCTGGTGAAGCCCGGGGACGCCATCGCCAAGGACGACGTGTTGGCGGACGGACCGTCGACGGACATGGGCGAGTTGGCCCTGGGGCAGAACCTGCGTGTCGCCTTCATGCCCTGGAACGGCTACAACTTCGAGGACTCGATTCTGATCTCTGAGCGGGTGGTCCAGGAAGACCGCTTTACCAGCATTCATATCGAAGAGCTGACGTGTCTGGCCCGCGACACCAAGCTGGGGCCGGAGGAGATCACCAGCGACATCCCCAACGTGGGCGAGTCGGCTCTGTCCAAGCTCGATGAGTCCGGCATCGTCTACGTGGGCGCCGAGGTGCGTGACGGTGACATCCTGGTGGGCAAGGTCACGCCCAAGGGTGAGACCCAGCTGACCCCGGAGGAGAAGCTCCTGCGGGCCATCTTCGGCGAGAAGGCGTCGGACGTGAAGGACACCTCGTTGCGTCTGCCCTCGGGTATGACCGGCACCGTGGTTGACGTGCAGGTCTTCACCCGCGACGGAGTCGAGCGGGACAAGCGGGCCCAGCAGATCCAGGAGCAGGAGATGGACCGCGTCCGTAAGGACTTTGCGGACCAGCAGCGCATCATGGAGAACGATACCTTCCAGCGGGTGGAGCGGATGCTGGTCGGCAAGGTCGCGGACGGCGGTCCCGGCAGTCTCAAGCCCGGTGCCAAGATCACCAAGTCTTATCTCCAGGAGATCACGGACAAGGGGTCCCGGGACCGCTGGTTTGAGATCCGCATGCACAGCGAAGAGGTTGCCCTGCAACTCGAGGCGGTGGCCAACCAGATCAAGCAGCAGCGCGAGGAGTTCCGGGACCGGTACGAGGTCAAGAAGCGCAAGATCGCGAGCGGCGACGACCTGGCCCCGGGCGTGCTCAAGATGGTCAAGGTCTACGTGGCGGTGAAGCGCCGCATCCAACCGGGTGACAAGATGGCCGGCCGCCACGGCAATAAGGGCGTCATCTCGAAGGTCGTGCCGGTGGAGGACATGCCCTTCTCCGCCGACGGGGAGCCGGTGGACATCGTGCTCAATCCGCTCGGCGTGCCCTCACGCATGAACGTGGGGCAGGTCCTGGAGACCCATCTGGGTTGGGCAGCCAACGGCTTGGGCGTCAAGATCGAGCGTCTGTTGCGGTCTCAGACCGCGGTGGCGGAACTGCGGGACTTCCTGGACAAGGTCTACAACAGCAGCGGCCGCAAGGAGGACCTGGCGAGCTTCACGGATGAGGAGATCCTGGAACTCGCGCGGCACCTGATCAAGGGCGTGCCCCTGGCCACCCCGGTCTTCGACGGCGCCACCGAGGACGAGATCCGCGCCATGCTGAAGCTTGCCGACCGGGACAACAGTGATCAGGGTGTCCCGGTGGGTCAGACCATCCTCTTCGACGGTCGTAGCGGCGATCGCTTCGAGCGTCCGGTGACCGTGGGCTACATGTACATGCTCAAGCTCAACCACCTGGTCGACGACAAGATGCATGCCCGTTCCACCGGCCCCTACAGCCTGGTGACCCAGCAGCCCCTGGGCGGCAAGGCCCAGTTCGGCGGTCAGCGCTTCGGGGAGATGGAGGTCTGGGCCCTGGAGGCCTACGGTGCCGCTTACACCCTGCAGGAAATGCTCACGGTGAAATCGGACGACGTGAATGGCCGGACCAAGATGTACAAGAACATCGTCGACGGTGACCACCGCATGGAGGCCGGCATGCCCGAGTCGTTCAACGTGCTGGTGAAGGAGATCCGCTCCTTGGCGATCAACATCGAATTGGAACAGGACTAACCGCCGCCGGGCCAAGGGCGGGGGCGCGGTTCCCCGACCTTGGCCCTGGTGTCCTCGGCCCGCTCCGCAGGAGATATGAATTGAAAGACCTTCTCAAGATCATCAAGCAGCAGGGACAGGCCCTGGAGTTCGACGCGATCAAAATCGGGCTGGCCTCGCCCGAGATGATCCGGTCGTGGTCCTTCGGCGAGGTCAAGAAGCCCGAGACCATCAATTACCGCACCTTCAAACCGGAGCGGGACGGGCTCTTCTGCGCCAAGATCTTCGGTCCCATCAGCGACTACGAGTGCGTGTGCGGCAAGTACAAGCGCCTGAAGCACCGCGGTGTGGTGTGCGAGAAGTGCGGCGTTGAGGTCACCCTGGCCAAGGTCCGGCGCGAGCGCATGGGTCACATCGACCTGGCGAGCCCGGTGGCGCACATCTGGTTCCTGAAGTCCTTGCCGTCGCGCATTGGACTCTTGCTCGATATGACCCTGCGGGATATCGAGCGGGTGCTCTATTTCGAGTCCTTTGCGGTCGTCGACCCCAGCATGGTACCGAACCTTGAGCGGGGCCAACTGCTGACGGATGAGCAGTATCTGGAGGCCCTGGAAGAGAACGGGGACGAGTTCGACGCGCGCATGGGGGCGGAGGCCATCTACGAACTGCTGCGCACCATCGACCTCAAGGCCGAGGTTCGGCGCATGCGCGAGGAGATCGAGACCACCAACTCCGAGACCAAGATCAAGAAGCTCGCCAAGCGGCTCAAGCTCATGGAGTCTCTGATCGAGTCCGGTAATCGCCCCGAGTGGATGATCCTCACCGTCTTGCCGGTGTTGCCGCCGGAGTTGCGTCCCCTGGTGCCGCTCGACGGCGGGCGCTTCGCGACCTCGGACCTCAACGATCTCTACCGGCGCGTCATCAACCGCAATAACCGCTTGAAGCGGCTGTTGGATCTGGTGGCTCCGGACATCATCGTGCGCAACGAAAAGCGCATGCTCCAGGAGGCGGTGGACGCCCTGCTGGACAACGGCCGCCGCGGTCGGGCCATCACCGGCACCAACAAGCGCCCCCTGAAGTCCCTGGCGGACATGATCAAGGGTAAGCAGGGGCGATTCCGTCAGAACCTGCTCGGTAAGCGGGTCGACTACTCGGGTCGGTCGGTCATCGTCGTGGGCCCGACGCTCAAGCTGCATCAGTGCGGCCTGCCCAAGCGCATGGCCCTGGAACTCTTCAAGCCCTTCATCTTCAGCAAGCTGCAACTGCGCGGCCAGGCGGCCACCATCAAGGCGGCCAAGAAGATGGTGGAGCGCGGGACCCCGGAGGTTTGGGACATCCTGGAAGAGGTCATCCGCGAGCACCCGGTGATGCTGAACCGGGCGCCCACCCTGCACCGTCTGGGCATTCAGGCCTTTGAGCCGGTGCTGATCGAGGGTAAGGCCATCCAGCTGCACCCCCTGGTTTGTACTGCCTTCAACGCGGACTTCGATGGCGACCAGATGGCGGTGCATGTGCCCCTGTCCCTGGAGGCCCAGATCGAGGCGCGGGCCCTGATGATGGCCTCCAACAATATCCTCTCCCCGGCCAACGGCGAGCCCATCATCGTCCCCTCCCAGGATGTGGTGCTCGGCCTCTATTTCACGACCCGCGAGCGGGTCAACGCCAAGGGTGAGGGCAGCGTCTTCACCGATATCAACGAGGCCCGACGCGCCTACGAGACCGGCCACGCGGACCTGCAGGCCCGGGTCAAGGTCCGCATCCGTGAGGTCATCAAGGAGGACGACGGCACTCGCCGCGAGGTGTTGAGCATCAAGGATACGACGCTTGGGCGGGCTCTGGTATTTGCCATCGTCCCGGACGGGTTGCCCTTCGATCTGGTCGATCGGCCCTTGGGCAAGAAGGCTATCTCCAAGCTCATCAATACCTGCTATCGCCAGTTGGGTTTGAAGGAGACCGTCGTCTTTGCCGACCAGGTGATGTACATGGGCTTCCGCATGGCCACCCGCGCCGGTGTCTCCATCGGCCTGGACGACATGACCGTGCCGGAGGAGAAGGCCGGAATCCTGGCCGAGGCCGAGCGCCAGGTGAAGGAGATCGAGGAGCAGTATGCGTCCGGTCTGGTCACCAATGGTGAGCGTTACAACAAGGTCATTGATATCTGGTCGCACACCAATGACCAGGTCGCCAAGTCCATGATGTCAAAGCTCGGCAAGCAGACCGTCCCGGACCGTCACGGCAACTTGGTGCAGCAGGATTCGTTCAACTCCATCTACATGATGGCCGACTCCGGCGCCCGTGGCTCCGCCGCCCAGATCCGCCAGCTCGCTGGCATGCGCGGGCTGATGGCCAAGCCCGACGGGTCTATCATCGAGACGCCCATCACCGCGAACTTCCGCGAGGGCCTGAACGTTATCCAGTACTTCATCTCCACCCACGGTGCTCGTAAGGGCCTGGCGGATACCGCGCTCAAGACCGCCAACTCCGGGTATCTCACCCGCCGTCTGGTTGACGTGGCCCAGGATATGGTGGTGCTTGAGACTGACTGCGGCACCGATAAGGGCCTCCTGATGTCGCCCATCATCGAGGGCGGAGATGTGGTTGAACCCCTGCGCGAGCGCGTCCTGGGCCGGGTCGTGGCCACCGACGTCTACCGTCCGGGCAGTGACGAGCTGATCTGCGCCGCCGGGTCCATGCTCGACGAGGCCATGGTGGAGCGGTTCGAAGTGGCGGGCATCGACCAGTTGCGGGTCCGCTCGTCGATCACCTGTCAGGCCCGCATCGGGGTCTGCGCCCAGTGCTACGGCCGTGACCTGGCCCGGGGACACCGGGTCAACATGGGCGAGGCGGTGGGCGTCATCGCCGCCCAGTCCATCGGCGAGCCGGGTACCCAGCTCACCATGCGCACCTTCCATATCGGCGGTGCGGCCTCCCGGGCGGCGGCGGTCAACAGCATCGAGATCAAGAATGGCGGCTCGGTGCGCCTGCACAACATCAAGACCGTGGTTCACCATACCGGTAACCTGGTCGCGGTGTCGCGTTCGGGCGAGCTGACGGTGGTGGACGATAAGGGATTGGAGAAGGAGCGCTACAAGGTGCCCTATGGTGCCACCCTGCGCGTGGGCGATGGTGACGCCGTCAAGGGCGGCGATGTGGTCGCCAACTGGGACCCCCACACCCACCCGGTGGTGACGGAGGTGGCCGGCAAGCTCGCCTTCGAGGACTTCATCGAGGGTGTGACGGTGCAGGCCCAGGTGGACGATGTCACGGGTCTGACGTCCCGAGTGGTCATCGACCCCAAGCAGCGGCCGACCATGGGCAAGGATTTGCGTCCCATGATCAAGCTGCTTGGCGAGGACGGCATCGAACTCAACATCGCCGGCACGGACCTGCCGGCGCGCTACTTCCTCACCGCCGGCGCTATCGTCAGCGTGGAGGACGGCGGTTCGGTGGGTGTCGGCGACATCCTGGCCCGTATCCCGCAGGAGTCCAGCAAGACCCGCGACATCACCGGTGGTCTGCCGCGGGTGGCGGACCTCTTCGAGGCGCGCAAACCCAAGGAGCAGGCCCTGTTGGCGGAGGCGAGCGGCACCATCGGTTTCGGCAAGGACACCAAGGGCAAGCAGCGCCTGGTCATCACCAAGGATGACGGGGAGACCGTTGAGGAACTCATCCCCAAGTGGCGTCACGTCAACGTGTTCGAGGGTGAGCGCGTCGAGCGGGGTGAGATGATCGCCGACGGCGAACTGGCGTCGCACGACATCCTGCGCCTGAAGGGTGTCACGGCACTGGCCGAGTACCTGGTAAAGGAGATCCAGGATGTCTATCGCCTCCAGGGCGTGAAGATCAACGACAAGCACATCGAGGTGATCGTCCGCCAGATGCTGCGCAAGGTCGAGATCGTCGCCCCGGGGGACACCCGTTTGCTGCGCGGCGAGCAGGTGGAGTACGCCACCATGATGGACGAAAACGCCAGGGTCGAGGCGGAGGGCAAGCAGCCGGCCCTCTATGAACCCTTACTGCTCGGGATTACCAAGGCGTCCCTGGCCACCGAGTCCTTCATATCGGCGGCGTCCTTCCAAGAGACCACCCGGGTGCTCACCGAGGCAGCAGTGCGCGGTTCCAACGACCGCCTGACGGGTCTCAAGGAGAACGTGATCGTCGGACGTTTGATCCCGGCGGGGACCGGACTGGCCTATCACAAGGAGCGCAAGCGCCAGCGTCTGGAGGACGACCGCGCCTCCGGCAAGGTCGAGATGGACACCGAGGAGTTGGAAGAGGCGCTGAAGCGGGCGCTCAATACGTCGGAGGCAGAGTAGTCGGGAGTTCCGTTTGATCCGGCTGGGCAGGGCCCCGGCAGGTGACCGTTACCGGCCGCTTGCAATCGGCGTCCTGTCGCAATCATACCGGTGTATTCCCCGCACCTTGTTGAGGGGACCGGGTGATCGCTGCCCCGATGGAACTCTGCGGGAACTGGTGGGACCCGGCCATTGGCGTCGGGTTGCCCTCCTGCAGGATGGGGGTTTTTCGAGTCCTCATGGGAGCCCTGGGGGCAGGTCGCAACTCGGTTGACACCCCTGGGACAGCCCCCTATACTGCGCGGTCTTAGCTAGCCGGCTTTAAGCCGGCTTGCCTATTTCAATAAGTCCGGTATCGATTCCGGGACTTGGCCCGGATTCGTCCGGTCCCCGACGCAATCGAATCGCCCCGCCCCCTAATCCCCGGGTGGCTAGCGTCCCCTGAAATCCAGGGCCGGCGTTAGAGGTTCTTGCACTCGATTTGCACCGCTGAGACTGGCGCGAGGGCGCCGCTGGAGACCGATTCGATGGCTACGATCAACCAACTCGTGCGCAAGCCTCGCAAGCGCATCGTTGAAAAAAGTAACGTGCCCGCGCTGGAGTCTTGCCCGCAGCGTCGGGGTGTGTGCACCCGTGTCTATACCACGACGCCGAAGAAGCCGAACTCGGCCCTGCGAAAGGTCGCCCGTGTGCGCCTGACCAACGGCTTTGAGGTCGCTTCGTACATTGGCGGCGAGGGGCATAACCTCCAGGAGCACTCGGTCGTGCTGATCCGCGGGGGTCGTGTGAAAGACTTGCCGGGTGTGCGCTATCACACCGTGCGCGGCACCCTCGATACCTCTGGTGTCGAGAAGCGCCGTCAGGCGCGCTCCAAGTACGGCGCCAAGCGCCCGAAAAAGTAACGTTCGGTCACGCAGTCCCCGCGCTTGTTCAGCGGGGCTGACGCCAGCACTCAGTCAGAAGGTCGGAGCCTAGAAGATGCCCAGAAGACGCGTAGCCGCACGCCGTCAGATCCTGCCGGATCCCAAGCACGGAAGCGAACTGTTGACCAAGTTCATTAATATGCTCATGGAAGACGGCAAGAAATCCGTCGCCGAGCGAATCATCTACACCGCCCTGGAGCAGGTGTCCTCCAAGAAGGGTGCGGAGCCGATCGCCCTCCTGGAGCAAGCGATGGATAACGTGCGTCCCGTCGTGGAGGTCAAGTCCCGACGGGTCGGCGGCGCGACCTATCAGGTTCCGGTCGAGGTGCGTCCCACCCGGCGCAACTCGCTGGCGATGCGGTGGTTGATCGACGCGGCGGGCAAGCGATCCGAGAAGTCGATGGCATTGCGCCTGGCCGGCGAATTGATGGATGCCGCCGACTCCCGGGGCTCGGCCGTAAAGAAGAAGGAAGACACCCACCGGATGGCGGAGGCCAACAAGGCCTTCTCGCACTACCGCTGGTAATCGGCGGCAAGCGGACTCTTTAACCTGTAGGACGGAAACAGTCGTGGCACGCAGCACCCCCATCGAGCGCTATCGCAACATTGGTATCATGGCGCACATCGACGCCGGCAAGACCACCACGACCGAGCGCATCCTGTACTACACCGGTGTCTCTCATAAGATTGGTGAGGTGCATGACGGCGCCGCGACCATGGATTGGATGGAGCAAGAGCAGGAGCGTGGTATCACCATCACCTCCGCGGCGACCACTTGTTTCTGGAAGGGTATGGATCTCGGTCGTCCGGAGCATCGGATCAATATCATCGACACCCCCGGACACGTGGACTTCACCATTGAGGTGGAGCGCTCCCTGCGCGTTCTGGACGGGGCCTGTGCCCTGTTCTGCGCGGTCGGCGGCGTCGAGCCCCAGTCCGAAACGGTCTGGCGTCAGGCCAACAAATACGGCGTGCCTCGCCTGGGTTTCGTCAACAAGATGGATCGCATGGGTGCCAACTTCCTGCGGGTCGTCCAGCAATTGAAGGATCGCCTGGGGGCGACTCCGGTTCCGTTGCAGTTGCCGATCGGGGCGGAGGAGCATTTCAAGGGCGTCGTGGACCTGGTAAAAATGAAGGCGATACTCTGGGACGAAGAGTCCAAGGGTATGAAGTTCGAGTACGGCGAGATTCCGGCCGATATGGTTGAGCTTTGCCAGGAATGGCGGGACAAGATGATTGAGGCGGCGGCCGAGGGTAGCGAGGCATTCATGGAGAAGTATCTGGAAGGGGAGACCCTGACAGAGGCCGAAATCAAGGAAGGCATCCGTGCCCGCACCCTGAAGAGCGAGATCACCCCCATGTTGTGTGGCTCTGCCTTCAAGAACAAGGGTGTGCAGGCAATGCTGGACGCCGTCCTGGATTACATGCCATCGCCCCTGGATGTGCCGGCGATCACGGGTATTCTGGACGACCGGGACGAGAGCGAGGCGGAGCGCCCGGCTTCGGACGCGGCTCCTTTTGCCGCCCTGGCGTTTAAGATTGCCACAGACCCTTTCGTCGGTACCCTGACCTTTTTCCGCGTCTACTCGGGCGTTTTGAATTCCGGGGATAGCGTCTACAACCCGGTCAAGAGCCGCAAAGAGCGCATCGGCCGTATTCTGCAGATGCATGCCAATGATCGGCAGGAGATCAAAGAAGTCCATGCCGGAGATATCGCTGCGGCCGTTGGACTGAAAGACGTCTCCACCGGTGACACCCTGTGCGATCTCAATCAGATCATTACGCTGGAGCGGATGGAGTTCCCGGAGCCCGTTATCTCGGTCGCCGTGGAGCCCAAGACCAAGAGCGACCAGGAGAAGATGGGCGTCGCGTTGCAGAAGCTGGCTCAGGAAGATCCGTCTTTCCGGGTGCGTACCGATGAGGAGTCAGGGCAGACCATCATCTCCGGGATGGGTGAATTACACCTTGAGATCATCGTCGATCGGATGCGCCGGGAATTCAAGGTCGAGGCTAATGTCGGCGCCCCGCAGGTCAGTTACCGGGAGACGGTGCGCAACGCGGTTCAGCAGGAAACCAAGTTCGCCCGGCAGACCGGCGGTCGCGGCCAATACGGCCACGTCTATATCAAGCTGGAACCTCAGCCGGCCGGCAAGGGATACGAATTCGTCAACGGCATCGTCGGCGGCGTCGTTCCCAAGGAATATATTCCGGCGGTTGACAAGGGCATTCAGGAATCCATGCGCAATGGCGTGTTGGCCGGTTTTCCGGTGGTTGACGTCAAGGTCACGCTTTACGACGGCTCGTATCACGAAGTCGACTCGAGCGAAATGGCCTTCAAGATCGCCGGATCCATGGCCTTCAAGGAGGCCTGTCATAAGGCGAAGCCGATGTTGCTTGAGCCCATTATGAAGGTCGAGGTGGTGACGCCTGAAGAGAACATGGGTGACGTGATGGGTGATCTCAACAGTCGCCGCGGCATGATCCAGGGCATGGAGGATTCCCCCTCCGGCAAGATCATCCGTGCCGAAGTCCCCTTGGCCCAAATGTTCGGCTATGCCACGGATCTGCGCTCCGCCACTCAGGGTCGGGCGACCTACAGCATGGAATTTGCCAAGTACAACGAGGTGCCCGCCAGCATTGCTGAAGCGGTCGCCAAGAAACAGTAACGAAAGACACGGGAAGATCGGGATGTCCAAAGAAAAATTTGCACGCACCAAGCCGCACGTCAACGTCGGCACGATCGGGCACGTGGACCATGGCAAGACCACGCTGACGGCAGCCATCACCATGCACCAGGCGAAGAAATTCGGTGGTGAGGCGCGGGCCTACGACCAGATCGACAATGCCCCGGAAGAGCGGGAGCGCGGCATCACCATTGCCACCGCCCACGTTGAGTACGAGAGCACCAAGCGGCACTACGCCCATGTGGACTGCCCCGGCCACGCGGACTACGTGAAGAACATGATCACCGGTGCGGCGCAGATGGACGGTGCCATCCTGGTCGTCGCGGCGAGCGATGGCCCCATGCCCCAGACCCGCGAGCACATCCTGCTGGCGCGGCAGGTCGGCGTGCCCAGCATCATCGTCTACCTCAACAAGGTCGACCTGGTCGACGACGAGGAGCTGCTCGAGCTGGTGGAAATGGAAGTACGCGAGCTGCTCTCCAAGTACGAATTCCCGGGCGACGACACCCCCATCATTCGCGGCTCGGCGCGCATGGCGATGGAAGGTGACACCGGCGAGCTCGGCACCCAATCGATCGACAAACTCGTGGATGCCCTCGACAGCTTCATCCCCGAGCCGGTGCGGGCCATCGATGGTCCCTTCCTGATGCCGATCGAAGACGTCTTCTCCATCTCCGGGCGCGGCACCGTTGTCACCGGCCGCGTCGAGCGCGGCGTGATCAAGGTTGGCGAAGAGGTTGAAATCGTCGGCATCAAGGACACCGTCAAGACCACCTGTACCGGGGTCGAGATGTTCCGCAAGCTCCTGGACCAGGGGCAGGCCGGGGACAACGTCGGCGTGCTGCTGCGCGGTACCAAGCGTGAAGACGTGGAGCGCGGCCAGGTCCTGGCCAAGCCCAAGTCCATCAACCCGCACACCCACTTCGAGGCCGAGGTCTATGTGCTGTCCAAGGAAGAAGGCGGGCGTCACACCCCCTTCTTCAACGGCTACCGGCCCCAGTTCTACTTCCGCACCACCGACGTCACGGGTGCCTGCACGCTGCCCGAAGGGATCGAAATGGTGATGCCGGGTGACAACGTGAAGATGGCGGTCAAGCTGATCGCCCCGATTGCCATGGAAGACGGGCTGCGTTTCGCCATCCGCGAGGGCGGCCGTACGGTCGGCGCCGGCGTGGTCGCTAAGATCATCGAGTAGGTCAATGAGTAACCAAAGAATCCGGATACGCCTGAAGGCCTTCGATCATCGTCTGATCGATCAGTCGGCGCGGGAGATCGTCGATACCGCCAAGCGCACTGGCGCCCAGGTTCGCGGCCCCGTCCCGTTGCCCTCCAAGAAAGAGCGCTGGACGATCCTGGTCTCCCCCCACGTCAATAAAGACGCGCGGGACCAATACGAACTGCGTACCCACAAGCGCCTGATGGACATCGTCGATCCGACTGACAAGACTGTCGATGCGCTGATGAAACTGGATCTGGCGGCGGGCGTCGACGTCCAGATCAGGCTGAGCTGAGGGCGGAATCATGACCATTGGACTGATCGGGCGTAAGGCCGGCATGACCCGGATCTTCACCGAGGGTGGCGAGAGTATCCCGGTGACGGTGATCGAGGTGCCACCCAACCGGGTGAGCCAGGTCAAGACCGCGGACACTGACGGCTATCGCGCCGTACAGGTCGCCTTCGGCAGCCGCAAGGCGTCGCGCGTCACCAAACCCATGGCCGGACACTATGCCAAGGCCGGGATCGAGGCGGGCGAGTGCCTGGGCGAGTTCCGGCTGGAAGGGGGCGAGGGTGCCGATCTGGCGCCGGGTCAGGAGATCTCGGTCGGGATCTTCGAGCCCGGTCAGAAGGTGGATGTGCGGGGGGTAACCAAGGGCCGTGGGTTCGCCGGCGGCGTCAAGCGCCACCACTTTCGTACCCAGGACGCTACCCACGGTAACTCAGTGTCCCATCGGGCACCGGGCTCCATCGGTCAGAATCAGTCCCCTGGCCGCGTTTGGAAGGGCAAGAAGATGGCTGGCCATCTCGGCGCCGCGAATCGCTGTCAGCAGAGCCTGGAGGTCGTGCGCGTCGACGCCGAACGCAACCTGCTGCTCGTGCGCGGCGGGGTCCCTGGTCCCACGGGCGGCCGCCTGGTCGTGGTGCCATCCGTGAAGTACAAGAACAAGGGCAACTAGTCATGGATCTCGCGATTCGCAATGACGCTGGCGGTGCCAGCGTCCAGGTCTCTGACGCCGTCTTCGGCGCTGAGTACAAGATGGGTCTGATCCATCAGGTCGTCACCGCGTATCTGGCCGGGGCGCGCTCCGGCACCAAGGCCCAGAAGACCCGGGCCAAGGTCTCCGGCGGCGGACAGAAGCCGTTTCGCCAGAAGGGTACCGGACGTGCCCGTGCCGGGCACCACCCGCGGCCCCCTGTGGCGGACCGGTGGCGTGACCTTCGCGGCCCGCCCGCGGGATTACACCCAGAAGGTCAACCGCAAGATGTACCGCGGCGCCGTCTGTTCCATCCTCTCGGAGCTGGCCCGCCAAGGTCGTCTGATGGTGGTTTCGGAGTTTGCGGTCGGCGCGCCCGAAGACCAAGGAGCTCATCGGGCGCCTCAAGGACCTGGCGGTTACTGATTGCCTGATCCTCACCGATGGGTCTGGACGAGAATCTTTACCTGGCGGCCCGCAACCTGCCCGGGGTGGACGTCATGTCCGCTCAAGAGGTGGACCCGGTGAGCCTGATCGCCTTTGAGAACGGTGGTCGCCACCGCAGGCGGCGGTCAAGAAGTTGGAGGAGCGACTGACATGAGCGCTGGCCTGAATAAAGAACGCCTGATGAAGGTGTTGCTCGGACCCCTGGTGTCGGAAAAGACCGCCCGGGCGGCCGAGAGCGGGCAGTATGCCTTCAAGGTCGTCACCGATGCCGACAAGCGCGAGATCGGACGGGCCGTCGCACTCATGTTCGAGGTCGAGGTGGAAGGCGTCCAGGTCGTGAACGTCAAGGGCAAGGAGAAGCGCGTCGGCAAGCGGATGGGGCGGCGTCAGGACTGGCGTAAGGCCTACGTCCGATTGAAGCCCGGACACACCATCGATTTCGGCGGCGGCGCCTGAGCCCGGTCCCGGCGCAATCAGGATCAAACGGATAGACGAACATGCCAATCGTAAAGTCCAAACCGACCTCCCCCGGGCGGCGCTTCGTCGTCCGCGTGGTCTCGCCCGAGCTCCATAAGGGGGCTCCCTACCACCCCTTGGTGGAGAAGCAGACCCGTCACGGCGGTCGCAACAACGCCGGCCGGATCACGGTGCGTCATCAGGGTGGCGGCCACAAACAACATTATCGGATCGTCGATTTCAAGCGCCAGAAGGACAACATCCCGGCGGTGGTCGAGCGGCTCGAATATGACCCTAATCGCAGCGCCCACCTGGCATTGCTGAAGTATGCCGACGGGGAGCGCCGCTATATCATCGCTGCGAAGGGCCTGAAGGTCGGCGGCAAGGTGCAGTCCGGCGAGGGTTCCCCCATCAGCGTCGGCAACTGCATGCCCTTGCGCTATGTCCCGGTCGGTGCTCAGGTTCACTGCATCGAGATGCGTCCTGGCAAGGGGGCGCAAATGGCCCGTGCCGCGGGTGCCTCAGCCCAGCTGGTGGCCCGGGAAGGGGACTATGCGACCCTGCGCCTGCGTAGCGGTGAGATGCGCAAGGTTCACACCGACTGCCGGGCGGTGATCGGCGAGGTCGGGAACACGGAAAACAACCTCCGCAAGCTCGGCAAGGCCGGTGCGACCCGGTGGCGTGGGGTTCGTCCCACTGTCCGCGGTGTCGTCATGAACCCGGTCGATCATCCCCATGGCGGTGGCGAGGGCCGGACCTCCGGCGGTCGTCATCCGGTCACCCCTTGGGGTGTGCCGACCAAGGGCTATAAAACGCGTAAGAACAAGCGGACGGATGGCATGATCGTACGCCGTCGCGGCCGTAAGTAAACCCGCAAGTAAGCAAGACGAGGTTTTGCAAGTGCCACGTTCAGTTAGAAAGGGACCCTTTGTCGACCACCACCTGGCGAAAAAGGTGGAAGAGGCGGTCGCGCAAAACAGCAAGCGCCCCATCAAGACCTGGTCGCGCCGCTCCATGGTCCTGCCAGAAATGGTGGGTCTGACCATCGCGGTCCATAACGGACGTCTGCACATACCGGTGCTCGTCAATGAAAACATGATCGGCCACAAGCTCGGCGAGTTCGCGCTTACCCGGACGTACCGGGGTCACGCCGCCGACAAGAAGGCGAAGAAGAAGTAGCCGGGAGCTTGAGATGCGAGCCGAAGCAAAACTGAAATATGCCCGAATCTCGGCGCAAAAGGCGCGACTGGTCGCTGACCAGATCCGCGGCCAGCACGTCGAGCAGGCACTGCACATTCTCACCTTCAGCACCAAAAAAGGTGCCGCCCTGATCAAGAAGGTGCTCGAGTCCGCCATTGCGAACGCCGAGCACAACGCAGGTGCGGACATCGACGAGTTGAAGGTCGAGTCGATCCAGGTCAACGAGGGGCCGACCATGAAGCGTATGATGCCGCGGGCCAAGGGCCGCGCCAATCGCATCATGAAACGGACCAGTCATATCAGCTTGACGGTGGCGGAAGCCTAAGGGGCCAGGGGACCAACATGGGACAAAAAGTTCATCCGACAGGCTTCCGCTTAGGTATCGTCAAAGACTGGACGTCCAAGTGGTATGCGAATACCCGTGACTATGCGGACATGCTCAACAAGGACCTGGCCGTGCGCACCTTCCTGAAGAAGGAACTCGCGGGTGCCTCCGTGAGCCGCATCCAGATCGACCGGCCGGCGAAGAACGCCCACATCACCATCCATACGGCCCGGCCCGGCGTCGTGATCGGAAAGAAGGGCGAGGATATCGACAAGCTGCGCGCCAAGGTCGCGGCGCTCCTCGGTGTCCCCGTGCACATCAGCATCGAGGAGATTCGCAAGCCGGAACTCGACGCGCAGCTCGTGGCCGAGGGCATTGCCCAGCAGTTGGAGCGGCGCATCATGTTCCGGCGGGCGGTCAAGCGGTCCTTGCAGAACACCATGCGACTGGGTGCCGAAGGCATCAAGGTCAGCGTTGCGGGGCGCCTGAATGGTGCTGAGATCGCCCGTAGCGAGTGGGCACGCGAGGGCCGGGTGCCCTTGCATACGTTGCGTGCTGACATTGACTATGGTTTTGCTGAGGCTCGCACGACCTATGGGGTCTTGGGCGTTAAGGTCTGGATCTTCAAGGGCGAGGTGTTCGGCGACCAGCTCCCCGAGGAAGCGGCCGCCAAGCCGGCGGCCAAGCCGGCTGGAAGAAGGGGTTAAGTCATGCTGCAACCGAAACGCACGAAGTTCCGAAAGCAACAGACCGGGCGCAACCGGGGTCTTGCCCAGAGCGGTAACCGGGTCTCTTTTGGGGAGTTCGGCCTCAAGGCCATCGGTCGCGGTCGGCTGACGGCCCGCCAGATTGAGGCCGCCCGGCGCGCCATCAGCCGCAAGGTCAAGCGCGGGGGCAAGTTGTGGATTCGTGTCTTCCCGGACAAGCCGGTGTCGAAGAAACCCTTGGAAGTCCGCATGGGTAAGGGCAAGGGTAACGTCGAGTATTGGGTTGCCCTGATCCAGCCAGGCAAGGTCCTCTACGAGATCGAGGGCATCAGCGAAGAGCTGGCCCGTGAGGCCTTTGAACTGGCGGCAGCCAAGCTGCCAATTGCGACCACCTTTGAGCGACGGACGATTCTGTAATGAAGGCGAGAGAGCTTCGGACCAAGAACACCCAGACGCTGCAGGAGCAGCTCGAGGGGCTGCTTCGCGAGCAGTTCAATCTGCGCATGCAGCGGGGGGTGGGGCAACTCACTCGCCCCTCCCAGATGCGGGCGGTCCGGCGTGATATCGCCCGGATCAAGACGGTGATGGCGGAACTGCAGACGGGCGCGAAATCATGAGCGACGAGACCAAGGTCAACCGCACCCTCAGTGGGCGCGTGGTCAGCAGCGCGATGGACAAGACCATCACGGTCTTGATCGAGCGCCGGGTGCAGCACCCGCTCTACGGTAAGTTCCTGACACGATCCACAAAAATTCATGCCCACGACGAGGCCAACGCCTGTGGCGAGGGGGATTTGGTGCGGGTCGAGCAGTGCCGTCCCCTGTCGAAGACCAAGTCCTGGCGGCTCCTTGAGGTCATCGAGAAGGCCCGGTAGGGCGGTCATCGCGCCTCTTGGCCAGGCCCTCGGGTGCGCGGCGTCGCCATCAGCAACACTAGGTAGAGAACAATGATTCAGATGCAATCGAATCTGAGCGTCGCCGATAACAGCGGCGCCCGGAGTGTCATGTGCATCAAGGTGCTCGGCGGATCGCATCGGCGCTACGCGGGCATTGGCGATGTGATCAAGGTGACCGTTAAGGACGCCATTCCCCGTGGTAAGGTGAAGAAGGGGGATGTCTACAACGCGGTGGTGGTCCGGACCCGAAAAGGGGTGCGGAGGGCGGACGGGTCCCAGATCCGTTTCGATGGCAACGCGGCGGTGCTGCTCAACAACCAGTTGCAGCCGATCGGCACGCGTATCTTCGGACCCGTGACCCGCGAACTGCGCGGTGAGCGGTTCATGAAGATCATTTCACTCGCACCCGAAGTGCTGTAAGGAGCCGGCGGCGATGCAGAAGATCAGAAAAGGGGATGACGTCATCGTCATCACCGGTCGGGACAAAGGCAAGCGGGGTACCATCCTCAAGGTGCTCGACGCCGACCATGTCCTGGTCGAAAACGTCAATATGGTCAAGAAGCACCAGAAGGCCAACCCGCAGAAGGGTGTGGCTGGCGGCATTGTCGACAAGGCGATGCCGCTGCAGGTCTCGAACGTCGCCCTGTATAACCCGCAAAAGGGCCGCGGCGACCGGGTCGGGTTCAAGCTCCTCGAAGACGGCCGCAAGGTCCGGGTGTTCAAGTCGAACGGCGAAGTGGTTGACGTCTGATCCGGCGGTCAGGCCCCGGCCTTGGAATGGGTAATTAGCGAAATGTCCAGATTGCAGACTATCTACCGCGAGCGCATCGTTGGGGAGCTGAAGGAAAAGTTCGGCTACCACAGCGTGATGCAGGTGCCGCGCATCGAGAAGATCACCCTGAATATGGGGGTCGGCGAGGCAATTGCCGATAAAAAGGTTATGGATAACGCGGTTGGCGATATGCGCGCCATCGCCGGGCAGCAACCGATCGTGACCAAGGCGCGTCTATCAGTGGCCGCCTTTAAGATCCGGGATGGGTGGCCAATTGGGTGCAAAGTGACCCTGCGGCGGGAGCGCATGTACGAGTTCCTGGATCGGCTGATCAACATCGCCATCCCGCGTATCCGTGACTTCCGGGGCTTGAGCGGAAAGGCGTTCGACGGGCGCGGAAATTACTCCATGGGCGTGAAGGAACAGATCATGTTTCCGGAGATCGATTACGACAAGATCGATGCCCTGCGCGGAATGGACATTACGATCACCACCTCGGCGCGTACTGACGAGGAAGGCCGTGCCCTCCTTGAAGCGTTCAACTTCCCTTTCCGCAATTGATGCGGGTCGACTTCGTAAGGAACCACCATGGCTAAGACCAGCATGATCGAACGTGACCGCCGCCGCACCGCGGCCGTCGCCAAGTTTGCCGCGAAGCGGACGGCCCTGAAGGGCATCATCAACGACCGCTCCGCGACCCCGGAGCAGATCGACGAGGCGCTCTCGAAGCTGCAGAAGCTGCCCCGTGATGCCAGTCCGACGCGGCAGATGCGGCGCTGCCGGATTACCGGTCGTCCCCATGCGGTCTATCGGAAGTTCGGTCTTTCCCGGAACAAGTTGCGCGAGGCCGTAATGCGCGGCGACGTCCCTGGGGTCGTCAAAGCGAGCTGGTAGTACCACGCGTCAAGTTTCTTCATTGGCCCGGGAGCCCCCCGGGCTTTCCCGTTGTTTCAGGGTATCGCACCGGCTCGGTGGCCTGACCCTCCCACGTGTGGCTTCAGGAGTAGCACATGAGTATGTCAGACCCGATTGCGGATATGCTGACACGCATTCGCAACGGCCAGCAGCGCGGCAAGATCACGATCGTGATGCCATCCTCAAAGCAGAAGATCGCGATTGCGAATCTGCTCAAAGAGGAAGGCTACATCGCCGACGCCCAGGTCGAGACCAACGGCTGTAAGTCCCAGCTCTCAATCAAGCTCAAGTACTATCGCGGCAAGCCCGTGATCGAGTTCTTGAAGCGCGTCTCTCGCCCGGGCCTGCGGATCTACCGCGGTCAGACCGAGTTGCCGCGGGTTTGGGGCGGCCTGGGGGTGGCGATCGTCTCGACCTCCCGCGGACTCATGACCGACCGTGCGGCCCGTCAGGCTGGTCATGGCGGCGAAATCATCGCCTTTGTGGCCTAGGGAGGAGCAGCACATGTCACGCGTCGCAAAGGCTCCCGTCGTGGTCCCCAAGGGTGTCACGGTGGAGATGGCCGGGCAGTCGGTCAAGGTCAAGGGTGGCAAGGGTGCCCTGGAGTGGACAGTCCACCCCACGGTTGCGGTCAAGTTGGAGGACGGTGTAATCAGCGTCGCTCCCGGTGAGGGTCATGAAGGCGCCTGGGCCATGGCCGGAACCACCCGGGCCGTCCTCAACAACATGGTGGTGGGTTGCAGCACCGGCTTCTCGCGCAAGCTTACCCTGGTCGGCGTCGGCTATCGCGCCCAGGCGAAAGGCCCGGTGTTGAATCTCAGCCTCGGCTTCTCCCACCCGGTGGACTATCCCGTGCCTGACGGCATTACCGTCGAGACCCCGACCCAGACGGAGATCCTCGTCAGCGGGGCTGACCGTCAGCGGGTGGGTCAGGTGGCAGCGGAAATCCGTGCCTATCGGCCGCCAGAGCCCTACAAGGGTAAGGGCGTGCGTTACGCGGACGAAGACGTCCTGCGTAAAGAAGCCAAGAAGAAGTAAGGGGAATCGGCAATGGATAAACGAGAGGCTCGGCTGCGGCGGGCGACCCGAACCCGCGCCAAGATTCGCGAATTGGGCGCCTATCGGTTGTGCGTTCACCGCACACCGCAGCACATCTATGCGCAAATCATTGCGCCCGCTGGGGATCAGGTACTGGTCAGCGCGTCCACGGTCGAGAAAGGGTTTCGCGAATCGATCGAGGGCCATAAGGGTAACGTTGGCGCCGCCGCCGTGATCGGCAAGGCCATCGCTGAGCGCGCCCTGTCCAAGGGAATAGAAAGCGTCGCTTTTGACCGCTCCGGGTTCCGCTATCACGGGCGCATGAAGGCGCTCGCCGATGCGGCCCGTGAGGGCGGACTGAAATTCTAGGGGCTGCACCATGTCGAACTACAATCCCAAACCGGAAGGCGATGGCCTTCTCGAAAAGCTGGTGGCGGTCAACCGCGTCGCCAAGGTCGTCAAGGGCGGGCGCCAATTTGGTTTCGCCGCATTGACCGTGGTCGGCGACGGCAAGGGCCGCGTCGGTTATGGACGAGGCAAGGCCCGGGAGGTCCCGGTCGCCATTCAAAAGGCCATGGAAAGCGCCCGTAAGAACATGATCGACGTCAAGCTCAAGGGCAGTACCCTTCAGTACCCGCTCAACGGGCGCCATGGGGCGGCGAAGGTCTTCATGCAGCCGGCCTCTGACGGTACCGGGATCATCGCTGGCGGTGCTATGCGCGCCGTGTTCGAGGTGCTTGGGGTGCAGAATGTGCTTGCCAAGTGTATCGGTACCAACAACCCCATCAACGTGGTCCGCGCGACCGTGGCGGGGCTCAAGGCCATGAGTGATCCCGAGACGATCGCCGCCAAGCGTGGCAAGACGGTCGAGCAGATTTTGGGGTAGACCATGCCAGACAACACTGAATCGAAGAAGATGATGAAGGTCAAGCTGGTACGGAGTTTCCACGGGCGTCTGGCCACGCACAAGGCGTGCGTCCGGGGCCTGGGGCTGCGGCGGATGCATCAGGTCGTGGATGTCGAGGACACCCCCTGCACCCGCGGTATGGTCAATGCCGTCTCCTACATGGTCAAGGTCGTTACGGAGGCCCCAGATGCGGCTCAATGAACTCCAGCCAGAGCCAGGCAGCCATAAGCCGGCACGGCGCCTAGGCCGCGGCATCGGCAGCGGCCTGGGCAAGACCGGTGGCCGTGGTCACAAGGGACAAAAGTCCCGCGCCGGAGGCTTTCACAAAGTCGGCTTTGAAGGCGGTCAGATGCCCTTGCAGCGGCGTCTGCCGAAAGTCGGTTTCCGCTCTCGCACGGCCCTAAACCACGAAGAAATTCGCCTGGGAGAACTCGCACGGATCGAGGGCGAGGTCGTCGACCTTGCGTCACTGCTGAAGGCGGGCCTGATCCGACGTTCGACTACCAGCGCGAAGATCATCGCCTCCGGAGTCGTCACGCGGGCCATGACGGTGCGCGGAATCGGCGTAACCAAGGGCGCGCGGTCCGCGATCGAGGCGGTCGGCGGCAAGGTCGAGGAATAGATCAGGACCCCTGCGGATGGCAAAGAACCCCTCATCGATGGGACAGACCCTGGCCGGGATGGGGCGACTGACCGAACTGAAGCAGCGGCTTTTGTTCCTGGTTGGCGCCCTCTTGGTGTACCGCATCGGCACCTTCATACCCGTCCCCGGGGTGAACCCCGAGGCCCTGGCCATCTTGTTCGATCAGAACAAGGGCTCGATCCTGGACATGTTCAACATGTTCTCGGGCGGTGCCCTGGAACGGGCGAGTTTGTTCGCGCTTGGCGTCATGCCCTACATCTCGGCGTCGATCATCGTCCAATTGATGTCGTCGGTGATCCCGACGCTCGAACAGTTGAAGAAAGAGGGTGAGCAGGGACGCCGTAAGATCACCCAGTACACCCGTTACGGCACCGTGGTGTTGGCTACCTTCCAAGCCCTTGGGATCTCAATGGCGCTGCAAGGTCAGACCGCCGGTGGTACGGCCCTCGTAAGCCACGCCGGTACCGGTTTTATCTTCACCGCCGCGGTTTCGCTGGTGACGGGGACGATGTTCCTGATGTGGTTGGGTGAGCAGATCACCGAGCGGGGCATTGGCAATGGGATTTCGATGATCATCTTCTCCGGAATCGTCGCTGGGTTGCCATCGGCCCTCGGCGGGACCCTTGAGCTCGTGCGGACGGGTGAGATGAACGCCCTGGCTGTGCTGGCAATCCTCGCCATGGTGATTGCCGTGACGGCGTTCGTGGTGTTCGTGGAGCGGGGCCAACGGCGGATCACGGTGAACTACGCGCGCCGCCAACAAGGGCGCAAGATGATGCAGGCCCAGAGTACGCACCTGCCGCTTAAGATCAACATGGCCGGTGTCATTCCGCCGATCTTCGCCTCAAGCATCCTGCTGTTTCCGGCGACCCTGGGTCAGTGGTTCGGCGAGCAACGAGAACCTTCGTTGGCTTTCGGACATCACGGCAAAGCTCTCCCCTGGTGAGCCGATCTACGTGATCCTGTACGCCGGCGCTATCGTCTTTTTCTGCTTTTTCTACACCGCCCTGGTGTTCAATGCCCGGGAGACGGCCGACAACCTGAAGCGCTCGGGCGCCTTCATCCCCGGTATCCGCCCGGGTGAGCAGACAGCTCGGTACGTTGATACCGTCATGACCCGACTGACTGCCGTTGGAGCGATATACATCACGTTGGTGTGCTTGTTGCCCGAGTTCCTGATCGTCGGTTACAACGTGCCCTTTTATTTCGGGGGCACCTCGCTTCTGATCGTCGTGGTCGTGATCATGGACTTTATGGCCCAGGTCCAGGCCCATCTCATGTCCCATCAGTACGAGGGACTCATGAAGAAGGCCAACCTCAAGGCGCCTGGCGCAGGCCTGTTGCGGTAAGGGGGAGTTAGCCCCCTACACCTTGAATCCGCCGTTGGGAAGCAGCCGCCTGTGCCTCGTCACGCTGGTCGGAGTGCGTCCCTGGGGCCATGAATCCTTAGGAGACTAGAATGAAAGTACGAGCGTCGGTAAAAAAATTGTGTCGCAACTGCAAGATCGTGCGCCGCAATGGCATCGTGCGGGTCATCTGTAAAGACCCCAGGCATAAGCAGCGTCAGGGTTGAGGGTGGGTTGACTCCGATCTGGCATCTGTTAAAATACGCGGTTTACCGCTCCGCATTCAGGACTGAGGGTTCCGAGCCATGGCCCGTATAGCCGGCGTCAATATTCCAGAAAAAAAGCACACGGTTATCGCCTTGACGGCGATCTTCGGTATTGGTCGGGTGCGGGCCGGCGAGATCTGTGACGCCGCCGGGGTGCCGCGCGCAGCCAAGGTCCAGAGCCTCACGGAAGAAGAGGTGGAGAAGCTTCGCGGCGAAGTCGCAAAGTTCACCGTCGAGGGTGATCTCCGTCGAGAGATATCAATGAATATCAAGCGCTTAATGGATCTCGGCTGTAACCGCGGGATCCGTCATCGTCGCGGCCTGCCGTTGCGTGGACAGCGCACCCGTACCAACGCGCGCACCCGGAAGGGTCCGCGTCGTCCGATCAAGCGTTAAGGCCGCGCACGTGCTGCGCTCCGGCTGGTAAAGGCGAATGGCAAAACCGACTCGTACCGTAAAGAAGAAGGTCCGTAAGCAGGTCGCGGATGGGGTTGCCCATATCCACGCCTCTTTCAATAACACCATCATCACCATCACTGATCGTCAGGGCAATGCGCTGGCCTGGGCGACTTCTGGCGGCTCAGGCTTTCGCGGGTCCCGCAAGAGCACACCCTTCGCTGCACAGGTTGCGGCCGATAAGGCCGGGCAGGCGGCCAAGGAGTATGGTCTGCGGAACCTGGATGTGAACGTAAAGGGCCCAGGCCCCGGGCGGGAGTCCGCGGTGCGGGCGCTTAACAACGCCGGCTTTAAGATCACCAGCATCACTGACGTGACGCCCATCCCGCACAATGGCTGTCGCCCGCCCAAGAAGCGGCGCGTCTGAGAGAGCAACAGAACAATGGCACGTTACACAGGCCCCACCTGCAAATTGGCGCGGCGCGAAGGTACCGACCTCGGCCTTAAGAGCCGGGCGCGCGCACTCGATACGAAGTGCAACCTGGAGAAGCAGCCCGGCCAGGCCGGCGATCGGCGTCGCCGCGTCTCGGACTACGGTGTCCAGTTGCGGGAGAAGCAGAAGGTTCGGCGTATCTATGGGCTGATGGAGAAGCAGTTCCGGAACTATTACCGGAAGGCCGCCCAGTCCAAGGGTGCGACCGGCGAGAACCTTCTTCAGATGCTGGAGCGGCGTCTCGACAACGTGGTGTTTCGTATGGGGTTCGGGGCGACGCGTGCAGAAGCGCGACAACTCGTGACCCACAAGGGCATCCTGGTCAATGGCCGGGTCGTCAATGTGCCGTCCTACCCGGTCGCCCCCGAGGATGCGGTTGAGGTGCGGGAGGCCGCAAAGAAACAGGTTCGGGTCCAGAATGCCTTGGCCCTGGCGGAGCAATACGGCTTCCCCGACTGGGTTGAGGTCGACTCCAAAGGGTTGAAAGGGGTATTCAAGCGTGTCCCGGATCGCTCCGATCTGCCTGCCGACATCAATGAATCGCTGATCGTCGAACTTTACTCCAAGTAAGGAGTGACTCCACAAAGGGGGTATCAAATGACTGACGCTATCGGCGAGTTTTTACGGCCGCGTATTGTTCAGGTTGAGCCGGTCGACGGCAGCCCAAATCACGCCCGCGTGTCTCTTGAGCCCCTCGAAAGGGGGTTTGGGCACACCCTGGGTAACGCCTTGCGGCGCGTTTTGCTGTCCTCCATGACGGGCTGCGCCGTGACCGAGGTCGAGATCAACGGTGTGCTCCACGAGTACACCACCCTTGCCGGCGTGCAGGAAGACGTTCTTGAGATCCTCCTCAACCTGAAGAACCTGGCCATCACGCTTAACGGCAAGGATGAGGCCACCTTCGCCCTGAGTAAGAAGGGTGTTGGTGTCGTCACGGCCGCAGATATCGACCTGGGTCACTCCGGCGTGATCGCCAACCCGGGGCTGGTGATTGCGAATCTGACCACAGACGCGGAACTGAGCATGACGCTGACGGTTCGCCGGGGCATCGGCTATGAGCCGGCCACCCAGCGAGACACGGACGAGTCCGAGGACCGTCCCATCGGCAAGCTGCCGCTGGACGCATCATTCAGCCCGGTCCGTCGGGTGGCCATCGAGGTCCAATCCGCGCGCGTGGAGCAGCGGACCGACCTGGACCGTCTGGTCATCGATTTGGAGACCAACGGCACCCTTGATCCCAAAACGGCGATTCAACGGGCGGCTCAGATTCTGCGCGATCAGCTTGTGAGCTTCGTCGCCCTGGAGGGATCGGCTCCGGCAGACAGTCTCGCCCAGGACCTCCCCCAGAGTCCGGCGATCGACCCGATTCTGTTGCGTCCCGTGGACGATCTGGAATTGACGGTACGCTCGGCCAATTGCCTCAAGGCGGAGAACATCTACCTGATTGGCGATCTGATTCAGCGCACGGAGGTCGAGTTGCTGAAGACGCCCAACCTCGGCAAGAAGTCCCTGACCGAGATCAAGGACGTGCTTGCCACTCGTGGTTTGTCACTTGGGATGCGCCTTGAGAATTGGCCCCCAGAGAACATCGACGAACTGCAGCATTCGCTAACAGTTACCGGAATCACGGACCATGCGTCACCGCAAAGCCGGAAGGCACCTTAATCGCACCAGTTCTCATCGGGAGGCCATGTTTCGCAACATGGCCGCCTCACTGTTTCGGCATGAGCTGATCAAAACCACCCTGCCGAAGGCCAAGGAGCTGCGGCGTGTGGCGGAACCGCTGATCACCTTGGCGAAGAGCGACTCTGTCCACACGCGCCGTCTGGCCTTCGCCCGCCTGCGTGACAAGGAGGTGGTGGGCAAGCTGTTCGTGGAACTCGGGCCGCGCTATCAGGCGCGTCCTGGCGGCTATCTGCGAATATTGAAGTGCGGTTTCCGTACGGGCGATGCCGCGCCGATGGCCTACGTGGAACTGGTCGGGAGGCCAGAGCGCACCGCGGCGGTTGAGGCCGACGAGGACTAGTCACGGCGAAGACTGGCAGATTCAATGAGACCGGGCACCTGCCCGGTCTCTTGTTTTGGGGCCTGCGATAAGGTGTCGGCCGATGATCAGCACCCGGATCGAGCGCGTCGCGTTGGTCACCGACTTTGGAGCCGGTATCTATCTGGGGCAGGTGATGGCGCGGCTCTCGGTCCTGTCCCCGGGGCTGCCCCTCATCGATCTGGTGCACGACCTTCCCGCTTTCCGGCCGGACCTGGCCGCCTATCTCCTGCCGGCCCTGATCAGGGACATGCCGTGCGGTACCCTCTATCTCTGCGTAGTCGATCCCGGCGTCGGGGGCGACCGGTTGGGCCTGGTGCTCGAGGCGGAAGGGAACCTCTTCATTGGCCCGGACAACGGGCTCTTGAGCCAGGTCGCGCGGCGCGCCCAGGGGTCGCGGCTATGGCGTATCGACTGGCAACCGAGACAACTGTCACAGAGCTTCCACGGTCGGGACTGGTTTGCCCCAGTTGCTGCGTCTCTCTGTCAGGGTGAACCCTTAGCCCTTGGCGAACTCGCGTTTGGTGACCTGTTCGGAGCGGACTGGGCGCGCGACCTGTCGGCCCTGGTCTATGTGGATAGATATGGCAACCTGATGAGCGGACTGCGCGCCGGAGAATTTTCGCTGGAGGATAAGTTCACGGCGGGCGGTCACACCCTGCAGTTTTCACGAACCTTCTGCGAAGTCCCGCCCGGGACCGCCTTCTGGTATGAAAACGCCCTAGGGCTCATTGAGATTGCAGTGAACCAGGGGCGAGCAGACCAGGTGTTAGGGCTCGGGCCGGGTGACCCGGTCGGCATAGTCGCGACCTTCCCATGTTAGTGCTTCGGCCCCGGGACGACCAGGTCCCGGGCTGGGATCAGGTGGTCGCAGATGCGTCTACGGAGCTGAGACATTGACGACCCGCCCCGTTTCAGGCGACGTCGCCTGGGGCTCATTCCGGAATCGCCCCCTCGCTGTATTGGCCTGCCCCGCAAGTTCTGGTGGCCAGGCCGGAGGAGCAGGGACCGGTTATGATGATCACCATCAAGTACCGCATCGCGCCGGCCGCGTCTCCGCGTTCCTGGACCTGATGGCGAAAGGAAGGCGCTCGTTCAGGTCAAGCCAAGCGCCTTGAACGCCGCCTGGCGCATATCGCCGAAGAAGACCGGGTCGACTTGCTCCAGCACGTCCGGGTTCACGTCCAGGAACTGCCGCTTGTTCTCGATCGGGATCAGCGCCCGCTTGCCGCCGTTGTCCATGGCGACCTGGAGCGGCTCGGCCAGCGAGCGCACGGGCTTGATGTTGCCCTGGATGCTCAGGTCGCCCGAGCACCAGCAGCGCGGGCTGCGGACGGCGCCTTGCGGAGCGCCGAGTAGGCGGCGACGAAGAAGGCGACGCCAATCTCGGCCTCGACCTTGTTGCCAGCAGGTCGATGACCTCGACGTGGAAGTCCGAGGTGTCGAGCTCCCGCGGCGACGCCGAAGGCGGTCTTGTTCGCGACAGGTAGCTGAAGGCCCGGCTGATGGACTCCTTCATCGCCCCGCCGACACCACCGGCGAGCTTGAGCTTGCCGGTGCCCGACGGACAGCGTGACCTCGACGCGGTAGAGCCCAACGGTGCCGTCGCCGCTCACGCCGGCGGCGTAGACCGTGCCGGGCGGCAGCGGGTCGGCGGAGATGAGGTCCCGGCCGCCCTGCTCGGGCACGCCGACGAAGCGTCTCCTCGCCGGTCTCGTTGACCAGGTAGCTGAAGGAGGTCTGGTAGTACTCGAAGGAGCCCATCTTCTTGAGCTGCTCCTTCACCCGGCGCCGCCCTTCCAATGGCCAGCTCCAGGATCTCGGCCAGGTCCTCCTGGGAGACCTCCCCGTGCGGGTGCAGGATCTTCACCAGGCCCGAGACGGTGCGGCGCACGGCCTTGCGGTCACGCGCGTTGAGGTGGGCGCCCAGCGAGAAGTAGTGGTCGATGATCTCGGTGAAGTTGTGCTTGCGCAGCTCCCGCAGGGCCTCGGCCAGGTAGTCGACGACGAACCCGTAGTGGTCGGTGAAGTGCTCGTTGCGCATCTTCGGCACTTCCCAGCCGGGCAGGTAGAAGTGCAGGCGGTCGATGAAGGCCATGTCGTCGCGGATCACGTCCGGCATGGGCGCGAACAGGTGCCCCGTCTGGACCATCACGTCGACCGGCTGCTGGGTGTTGCCGAACATGGCGATGCTGGCGTACGCCCGCCATGGCCTCCTGGCCACGCTGGAACTGGCCGGACTCGCAGTAGGTCTTCAGCGTCGTGATGACCTCCTTGGGCATCTTCTGCAGGTCGGCCACCTCGTCGAAGCCGACCACGTCCCAGATCTGCACCATGCCCTTCTGCTTGCCGTTCATGTGGCCGAACAGGTTGGCCACCGTCGTCGGGCCGGTGAGCAGCGCCGCGTAGGGCGAGAGCTCCTGGACCGCGTAGCTCTTGCCGGTGCCGCGCGGACCCAGCTCGACCAGGTTGTAGTTGCGCTCGCACAGCGGAATCAGCCGGCATCAGGAAAAGCAGCTTGAGCCGCCGCTCCATCACCGTCGGCTCGTAGCCCATGCTGCGCACCATGAGGTCGATCCACTCGTCGGTGGTGAACTCGGCGCGCAGCCGGCGGTACTCCTCCAGGTCGAAGGTCGCGAGCTGGATCGGCGTGAGCTTGTCGATCCAGAACGGATTCTTGCCCTTGGTCTCCTCGTCGTACTCGAAGCGCATGTCCACCTGCGCCCAGATGCCGCCGGTCAGCAGCCGGTCGAAGTCGCGCACGTAGTGGTCGGGGATGTGGACGATACTTGTGCCCGAAGTTGGTGACCTCCGCCCAGTAGTCGGAGTCGACCAGGCGGACCTTCACCTTGTCGATGAAGGTGTGGCTGCCCGTTCTCCTTGACCTTGCTCTGCGCCTTCGTGCGCTTCGTCCGGGCGGATGTAGTTGTCGGCCAGGGTGTCGTTGACGACCTGCAGCCCCATCTGGATCGCCATCTCGTCGGACGAGGCGCAGTACTTGCCGAGCAGGTACTCCAGGACGAAGACCGGCACGTTGGCGCCGACCTTGACCTTGCGGACCAGGTCCTTGCGGACCACCTTGCCGGCGAAGACCCGGTTGACCTTGTCGTCGAGCGCATCCCGCGCCATGGTTTCTTGGTTCACAGTTTCCACGAGCGTATAGACGTCCCGCACGATCTCTCGCGCCGCCTGCCAAGCCTTGATGTCTTCAAACCGCCTGATGGTCGCCATCATTCCACCCCGCACTCCAAACCCCGAACTCCGAACTCCGAACTCCGAACTCCGAACTCCGAACCCTCAGATCCCCAGCTTCACCGGCAGCTCAGCGGACTCGGCCAGCACGCTGTCCGTACGTGCATCCAGCACCACGACTCGGAGCGACTGGCAGGTGTCGCTGGTCAGCATCATGCCGACACTCGCCTCCGCCCCCAGCGCCAGTGTCAGCGTGCCCTTCCCGCGATCGAACTCCCCGCCGACCGCCATCCCGGCGCGTCCCACCTCTTCGGCACCAGCCATCAGCACCACCCGCAGCACAATCGGCTCCGTCGCAAGCAGATCGCCCTCCGCGGCCAGCTTGAGCCCGAAGGTACGGTTGGTCACCGCCGACGGATAGCCGTCGATCCGGACCTGCACGCCGGGCACCTCGGCCGGCTTACCGCCGGTCATGCGCAGGCTGATCGACCGGGATCACGAGCTCCTGCAGGCTGAAGCCGCCATGGTGGAAACTCAAACCCCCGCCCGCTTTGAACACCCCGAGCCCGGTCGGGAAAACGAAATCCAGATCGGTGTGATAACCGAGCTCAGCGCCGGCCACCCGCACGGCCCCGGCCGGCACGCTTCCCCCGTGCCCGATCCAGCAGCGCCGGTGAAGGTCCAGGGTGACCCCACCGGGGTTGTCCGTCTTCATGTCGTCATCCTTGCGAATGGCGAACTGATGGCCGTGGTCAGCCGTGATGACGAAGTTCTCGATTCCGGCGGCGGCGAGCTTCTTCACCGCTCGGGCGAGATTGCCGATGACGGTGTCCATCACCTGCCGCGCGAGCAGATCGCCGTCCATCTCGCCGACAAAATCGATCTCCTGGGAGCGAATGACGATCAAGGAGGCGGTGCCGATCTCCTTAGCGACCTTCGCCGGGGAGGTGCCGAGCAGCTTGCCCAGGGTCATCTCCACCGCGTCCGGCACCTTGGCCTTGAGGAACTTCATCCGTTCGCTCAGGCTGCTCAGGTCCGAGCCTTCGATGCGCGCCGCGAGCTTCCCCTTGGCGTCGACCAGGTCGAAGCTGGCCGAGGCCCCAGGCAGCAGCGCCGCCATGCCCACGGGGGTGATCGACGGCAGCGCCGCGACGCCCGCCTGGACCCGCAGGTCTTTGGCACCTTCGATCTGGCGCGCCAGCTCCACGCCCATCTCGTAGCGCATGGCGTCGACGAGGAAGTAGGCGACGCGCCCGCCCATGGCCTGCACCACGTCCGGGTAGACGCGGGTCTGGTGCAGCGCCCCCGGCACGGTCCAGGCGGATGCGGCCAACGCCTTGGCAAACGCGTCCGCCATCGCCCGCAACAGGTATTCATGCTCCTGGCGAATCGACCGCCAGCGCCTGCTCTGCCTCCGGCTCGTCGTCCATCTTCGCGACCCATGCCTCCAGCCGCCGTTGCAGGCTGTCGGCCCTGTGCCAACCGTCGTCGGCCGCGTAGGCGGCGAGCCACTTGGCGGGGTCGCCCCCCATCTTGCTCAGGGCCGAGCGGACCCGCTCCAGCTCCCGCCCAAGCTCCGCCATCAGCCGGCAGGCCTCCCACTGGGCCTGGCGCCGTAACTCGCGGTCGACCCAAAAGCTGCGACCGCGGGCGGTGACGATGGCCATCGCCGCGTCGTAGCCCTTCCCGGCAATCAGCGCGGCGGCGTGGGCGAGCAGCCGCTGCTCCTCGAACCGGAAGGTATCGATGGACCCCAGGTGGGCGGCCTCGACGCTGGCCCCCGCGAGCCCCAAGTCCTGCTCAACGGAGTCGGCCAGTCCCACATACGCCTCCGGAGAGCGCCTCCGCAGGCCCTCCGCCACGTCGCGGATACGCTCGGCGTACTCCTTGCCCGGTGGGCTCGACACCATGCCCACAGACTTCGGCGGCTCGCAGGAGAGATCGGCCCGGAACTCATTGACCAGGACATAGCGGCAGGTCCGCTCCCGCGCCTTGGAAACAGTCGTGTCCGCCGGGAGATCCAGGCCCAAGCGGACCTTGATCAGCTTGAGGAGCTCCGGCAGCGCCTCCTTTTCCACCAGGACCTCATCCTTGGCGTCGGACGCCAGCCACTGCGTGACCAGCACCTCGCCCTGGGCTCCGCCGAACAGGGTGTGCAGCACCGAGGCCACCTGTCCGCCCTGACCCAGAAAGGCGACGATATCGTCGTAGGTCACCGCGGCCGGCCGGAGCATCTCGTCGATCTGCCCGTCGGTGAACCGCTGGCGCAGCACGTTCAGCGCCAGCCGCTTGAGTTGCGGCTCGTAGCAGGTCCCGGCCCGCTCCAGCTCCATCAGCACCGAGCCCTGGCGGTCCCTGGCAATGCCCGGCAGATACAGGATCAGCGGTTCCGGCTGGTCGGCCGCCACGATCGGCTCGACCGCCGCGCGCAGACCGAAGAAGCTGCCCGCGTAGCGGGCGAGCAAGGCCGAGCGGGTACCGATCGTTACCCGCGGCAGGCGGATCACCGTCCTGCGGCTCCAACTCCCGGTCGAAAAAGGGCCTGAACTCATTGCGCGGGTCGTAGAAGACGACCACCGAGCGCTTGCGCAGCAGGTCGTCCAGGTGCTCGCAGAGGTAGTCGTGGAAGGGGTGCATGGGCATAGGGTCTGGGGGTCGGGTAAGGATCACTCGCCCAAGGCTTCGAGGAAGCGATGCACCAGGTCCGGGTGATAGCGGATACCCGTCTGAAGGGCGCGGTCGAGATACGGCCTCACCTCTGAAATGATCCCTTCCTGTTTCGCTTTGCCCAAGAGCCCAAGGCGCTCCAGTCACTTTGAGACCAACCGCACGGGCCATGCGCCGCCCCTTCAATTCATCGATGCAGACCTGTGCGATACCTTCGTCGATCGCGAGCTGAATGACTGCCGCCTCACCTGCATCCAGCACTGAGGTCACCAGGGTAGGCAGCGGCGACTGCAATCGCTGGTAGGAGAGCCAGACCGGGCGGACCGGGGGATAGCCCACGCTAGCCCCATCATCGAGCTCACGACGAACCTCCTCCGGCGTAATGAAGGTGAGGTCCAGCTTGCCCGGGATCTCCAGGGCCTCCATGCGCATCAGCGCGATCAGCGGCCCCGTATTGATGACGATGCGCTTATCCATGGAGGGCAAAGTCGATTTCCAGCTCGGCATCGTCCGGCCGTAGATTGCTCATCGGCACTCCAACCCGTGCGAGCGAAAACAAGAAATCGACGCGACCCTTGCCGCACAGCTTCGCGGCCTGCCCGGAAGACAACTTGCCCTGCTCGTAGAGCTTGGCCGCAAGCAGGAGACGCGCCTCCTCGGCAAACTCGTCCGGCGAGAGCGCGACATTGGCCAGCACGTCGTCGTCGTAGTCGATGATCATCTGATGGGTCATGGTCGGGGCTCCGGTTTGGGTCGTCAGTCGGTGGCTGAGAGTTGGTAGCGCGTGCCACGGGCGGCACCGGTCTTGGTGACCGTGCCCGCGGCGAGCAAGGCGTTGATGGCGACGTTCCACTGGGCGTCGGTGAGGCCGGTGGCGGCGAGGACCTCGGACTTGCTGGTCGCACCCTGAGCAGCGGCGATGACCTGCTTGACGGCGTCCAGCATGACCGGATCAGGGGCGGCGGAACCGGTTGCAGGTCTGGAGCCTGGGCCGGCGTTACCTGACCTCGGGGCAGCAGGAACGCGCCGAACCGGCGCCCGTCCGGACGACTTGCGGCCACCGCCGCGGCCAGTGACCGGCGCGGGGGCCTCCAACAGGCTCTTGAGTGCGTCCTTGACCGCGGCGGAGGTGCGCTCGGCGATGAGGCGGTCTACCTCTGCCTGCGCAACCGTGCGCGGCAGCCATTTCCCATTGTCTCCCTCCTTCCAGAAGACCGCTTCCAGCCCGTGGGCGATGGCGAGGCTGCGGTCCGTGGCGCACTTGGGCACCACCCGCTCGGGCCAGAGGTGCATGGCCAGGTGCGCCCAGTCGTACTCGCCGGCGACGAGCTCGTCCCAGTTTTCCTTCACGTCCTTCTGCCAGGGGGTGTGGCCGATCAGCCGCCAGAGTGGGCCGTAGTTGAGGATCACGCCGTCGTTCAGGTTGGGGTTCCACAGGGGTGCGACCTGGGCAAGCTCGTCCTGGAAGCTGCGCAACTCGGTGACAAAGGACTCCTGGTCGGCCAGGGCGGCGCGCTCCGCGGCCCCCGGGCTGTTGCCCGCATCGGCGGTCAAGCGCTGCAACCGGCGCTCTTCATAGTTGACCTTCTCGTTGACCTGCTCCAACGCCCGGTACAGCGTGTCCTTGCTGAAGCGGTGATAGTAGAGCCACAGGGTGTAGCGCCCGCCGGGGCTTGAGAGCGGCCAGTAGATGGGCGCCTGGCGGCGGCTCTTGGAGTAGCGCTTCAGGTGGTCGGCGAAGAAGCCGGCGGGCCGGCGGAACCAGTCGCGCAGGGTCGGCACGCCGAGCAGTTCGCAGGCTTCCTGTTCGATGGCGTCGGCTCGGTCGCCCCAGATCACGGCGAGGGCGTCGTGGACGCGGCGTTCGATGTCGAGCGGGTGCTCCGGGTCGTCCACGAGGATGCCGTCCCAGGCCACGTCGAGCGGGTAACGGCCCTCGGCCCGCAGCCGGCGGCCTGCTTCGGGCGAGAGCGGCAGGCCGTCGTCGCCCTGGAGCATCCCGGGCGGGCAGACCGGCAGCGGGGCAAACGGGTCCGGCAACTCCGGCGCCGGCCGCTCGCCCGTGGCATACCGGATGTCCCAGCGGCCGAAGACGCAGCCGAGTGAATACGAGACGCAGTTCTCAGCAATTGCAGCAAATCGTCGGATGTAGGGCCATTTCTCCACGAACCGCGAGAATTACGTCTCCGCATGTGCCTGCGCAAAATGGCTGATGACTTCGACCTGCGCGGTCCGCACGCGTAGGACTTGATGGTAATGAAGCTGCCGTGATGCCACAAAGCGATCGCTTCTTGAATCACTTCAGCTACCGGCTTTCGGACTAATGCTGAATCAGCGCCTTCTTCTCGACTCGGCTTTCGGATACGCCAAAGGCTTTGGCCCGAATATAGCGATCCAAGTAGCCTCCTCTGCGCCGGAACCGGTAGGCGGCGGCAACCTCTGACTCTAGTTGCTCGGAGAGTCTCAGCATGCGGCCGATGCGCTTACATCTTCGGCGTGAGAGCGTGTGACCGAGCTCGCATGGAAGCGGCTTGCGCGTCGCTAGAACGATTAACGAAAATGAACTGGTTTCCTCCCTGAAGTCAGCCGTCTCGACAGAGCACGAACATGGAATGCAATCCTGCAAAGGGATGAGCGTTGTCCCGAGATCGTCGGAGTCGGAACGTTTCTGATTACACCGGCTTCATAGTGGCGGGCGGCGGCTCCTGACGACGTAGCATCACCTGACCAAGATACATCTCGCAAGAATCCTTGGAAGATGCGACTGTTTGAGATGGCCAGCATCTGCAACATGTCGGATTCAGCGTCGGAGAAGATGACAGGCCTCGTCAGTGAAAATCCCATCCAGCGGGCAAGACGCGCGGGCTAAACCGACTGATTGTACGCCGGGAAAAGGTTAGCCCTTTACAGAAGAAGTGGTCTAGGGACGCCGGTCGCGCAAGGTCGATGCTCCGTCTCCGATAAAACCTCGGTAGGTCTGGCGGTTTCCATCCCAGTCGATCAGCAAATGAATGTCAGCGTAGTAATTCGAATACTCGCCGCCCTTGGAAACACCCAGCGTTGCGCCCTTCCGATCATTGCGGTCGGCACTTCCCATCTCGTGCGAACAAATCGACAAGTCATCTCCCTTCGGGTTGGTCACGCGGACTTTCCTGCCGTCGGATTCCAGAGGAGTGTAGCGCTGCAAAAGCGCGATACAAAGAACGCGGGAGCACGGTAGGCAAAAGGAGAATTGGGAATTCTCGATAGATTCCTCGTGGAAACGAGTTGCGCAGGACAGGCTTCGCCACGATTCATTGCAAAGGGACCCAACTGAGTACGCAACGCGATACTGCGATGTTCAAGCGCCACGTCCAGCATGGCAAAACATGTACAGGCGTCGTCTGCGGCCTCAGCTTGCATGCTCGTGTTTCCGGATAACATAGGCGGCGGTTTCACAAGCGCGTCGAGATACACCAATCCAAGATCGCAGAACACTTCGATGTGAACGTCAGACTCGAAGAACTGCTTCTCGCCATTCTGATAACCCATCGAGGAAGAACCCGGTTCGATTTGTTATTGCTCCAAGACCGCCCAGTCGGGCGAGCAAATCCGCGCCCGTTCAATGAAGCAGGGATAGTAGTCGCTGCTTGCACACTCGGGAAATCTGTATCCAGATAGGAAGCGGCAGCGTCTGCTAGCTCACCGAACGGCGGATTCATCAGCGCCACGTCGTAGCGTTTGCGGCAGAGGTCGATGAAGGCGAAGCCCCGCGCCGCGTCGTCGGCAAAGAGCCGGCGCTGGAAGCCGCCGCCGTTTTCGGCCTGCTCGGCGTAGTCGCGAGCGCGTCGTAAATCCGTTCCTCGGCCGCGCTCCCAGAATTGCTCGTCGGTCATGCCGGGCAGGTCGAAGCTCGAGTCTGCTCTGGCGCGGTTCGTTCGCCGAGTCGGCGAAGAGCTGAGAACTGCCGGGGCGCGGCCTGGCGTCTGCGCGAGTGCGCGGGCGTCCGCGATGGCGCTGCGGATTTCCTCCTCGATCTTGAGCAGCGAGCCGGCCTCGCCGGCGAGTTGCATCTTGTCGAAGATGGTTCCAGCAGGAAGGCAGAAGGCGGGCCGCTCGCCGGCCGGGAACTGCTGCTCGACGAATTCGCGGAGCAGCTCCTTCTCGCCCGGCATCGGCTCGGCGCAGACGATGTTGGAGCGGCGTGATGCGGGGCCGGTCCGCGGGCTTGCACGCCGCCTGCTGCTGCCAGGCCCTCTGGGCGCGCAGCCAGAGGGAGAGCCCGGCGATCTGGACGGCGCGCGGGTCGATGTCGATGCCGTGGATGTTGTGCTCGATGATCAGGCGCGGGACGTCGCGCAGGAAGTCGCTCCTTGGTCGGCGTAAGTCTCGTGAAGCGACGAAAGGCCCGACAGGCCTCGGCGGCACTTCGCCCGTCGCCGAGCCGTGCCTCGAGGTCCCAGGCTTCCTCGTAGATGACCTCGAAGAGGTCGAAGGCGTAGAGGCCGAAGTGCATCGAGCCGCAGGCCGGGTCGAGCATGCGGATGTCGCGCGGGTCTTTGAGCGGGCGGTGCGGGATGTGGACGGGCTGCTCGAGCAGTTCTTCCTGCGAGCTGAGGCTTGTCCTCGCTGTCGGCTGGCGTCTCCGGTGCGGCCTCGCCCGGCTTCAGGAAGATTTCGTTCGGCCGGCGGACGAGGTAGCGGCACTGCTCCTTGAGCCGCGTTTCGCCCTGCGTCATCTCATACCAGATGCGGCCCAGGCGTGTTGTCGGTGAGGAACTCGACGACGTAGCGCGGGGTGAAGAACTGGTTGCGGACGGCCAGCTCGCGGCTGTTGCGCGGCGCGGCGGATTCCTCGCGCATCTTCTTCCGCTCGGCCGGGTCGTTGTAATACTGGTAGATCCAGCCGATGGTCTCGTCCTCGTCCCAGACGCCGGCCAGTTCGGGGTCGTTGAGGATCTCCAGCAAGCCCGGCTGCTGCGAGCCGAAGAGGGTCGCCGCGCGGCCACAGCAGGCTCGCCGGGTCGCGCCGGTCGAACAGCACCCGCACCTCGCGACCAATCTCGTCGAACAGGCACTCGAGGTAGAGCCGGTAGCCACGGTCCGGAAGCTGCACCAGCCCCGGCGCGAGCCCGCAGAACTCCTTGAACCCCGACGACTGCTCGCCCCGCGAGATGCACTCCTGCACCAGCCCGCGGGCCTCCAGCATCTTGAGCGCGACGAACCGGTTCAGCGTCGTGAATGCCGCCTCTCGCCGGTAGCTCGCCACCGCCTCGGCCGCCGTCTGGCCGCTGGCCCGAAAATGCTCGATCGCGGCCACCAGCTTCGTCCGCACGATCCGCTGCGCCGCGTCCAGATGGCTCCCTGGCTCGCCCGCAATGGTGCCGTCCAGCCGAATGTCGAAGACACCCGCTAACTGGTCCTCGAAGTCCTGCTCAAGCAGCCCGCGAGCGGCCTGGGTGGCGCGTTGGATGCGGTTGCGGGTGTCTTTGTCCATGACGATCTTCCGGAGCAGGTATCGATCGGGCGGCTAGATTGGCGTCGGCTATCGGTGTCATCCGGAATCTCCCGGTCGAATCGGCCGGACACCGCCGCGACGCCCAAGGCCGTAGCCAACGCGAAAGACGTCCGGGATGTTGACGCGGCCATCGCGCAGGCGCAGGAAGATACCCAAGTCTTCGAGGTCTTGCCGCACCCCGTCCGCTCCCTGGTCGAGATGGGCCGGGGGGAGGCGCTCGTTGCGCTCGGCCACGCGACGCTCCAGCTTGCGAAGCGCGTCGTTCTGCTCGCCACGCGTTCGCGACGGCCGCGAACGCGCAGGGCACGACCTTGCCGTTGAGAGGTTCCATCAGGGTGTTGACCCAGGGGTAGTCCTCTTGCAGCTCGCGGACCCGGACCTCGGAGGCGCTTTGCACGCCGCGCTTAATGCTCTCGTGATGCAGGGGCCAGGTGTGGGTCGGGTAGCGGTCCCGCGGTTTCCGCGGCGGCCTTGCGCAGGGCGACGATGAAGGAGCGTGGGCTGGTTATTCCCCGGCATCCGCCAGGTGGTTGGGTACCCAGGTGTAAGGGTAGCCGCGGGCGGTGGTCACGCCCCATCCAGGGGCCGGCGATGGCATGGAAGACACGACGTTGCTCGGCCTCGGAGCGACGCAGCTCGACGGGCGGCAACCAGAGATCGGCAAACGGCTGACTGACGAGTCGCAGCTCGGTTTCCAACTCCTGGCGGAAGGCGCCGTCCGCGGAATTGCACAGGTACTGCCAGAGCAGGGCATAAAGCTCGTAGGCGGGCCACGCCAGGTCGACCCGACCGGCCAGGACCTTGGAGGCATCGGCGAAGTCGCCCACCTCGCGCTCGTCGAGCTGGTCGGTACGCAGGAAGCTCTTGGCGCGCAGGCGCCGGTACGGGCGCAGATCGAGCATGGCCTGGAGCAGGCCGCGGATCAGGGCATTCATGGTGCGCCAATCGGAGGCGCTGCGGTCTAGGGCATCGAAGAGGATGATCCAGTAGGTGTCTTCCCGGTCGTACCGCCGGTCGTACTCGAACAAGGCGCGATCCATGCGCTCGGGGTCTTGCGCAACGCTCGCCACCCGTTGCGCCCAAGAGTCTCCCTGAGTAACGGCACCGCCGGTCAGGGCATGGAGGATCACGGTGCGCCAGACGAGCCGGGGATCCTGGCCGGTCTGGACCAGTTGCGCGAGCACGTCCGGTCCGGGATAAGCATCCGGGTTGGGCGTCTCGCCGAAACCGGCGGCGACCTGGGCGGCCTTTGCCAACCCGGTGTTGGGCGCCCGCTCGGCGACCAGTCCGCGCTGGCGCTTGTCCTGCAACGCCCGCCACCAAAAGCTCTTGCCGGCGCCGCGCATGCCGACTACCAGCTGGGTATCCGGGTGCAGGGCCTTCGCATGAGACGCCGGCACATGGATGAAGCGCGCCTCGACCGGCTGTCCGAACAGGGAGGTCTCCTCGGGCAGGGTGTCGATTATTGTTTGGCGAGCGGACTGGAGCCGTGGCTCGCTCATGGATTTACCCCCTCGGCGCTGGAAAGCAGCTCGTCGAGCCCGGTGAGAAAGCCCCCGGCCGCGGCTGCCACCAGCTGCGGATCCAGTGACGCCAGGCTGCCAAGAGAAGCGAGACCCCGGTTCCAGTAGATGGGCAAGGGTGTGTGGGGGGCGGGTGCGTCGTTGAGGTCGAAGCTGAAGCCCTCGATCTCCCCGGCTCGAGTTCGTCGTAGAGATGGTCGCTGAAGATGCCCCAGGCGCGCTCGTGGAGCTCGTTCAGGTAGGCATCCCGGTCCGTTTCCGGAATCAGTGCCGCGACGAGCTGGAGGCGCTCGCGGATGCGCTCTGCCACGCCGTAGCGTTGCCAGTGCTCGAAGAGCAGCCGGTAGCCGCTCCAGGTCTGCTCCGAATGGGTGGCAAACAGCAGGACGGTGTCAGCGAGCTCTGTCACCACCGCGGAGGAGAGGTCATGGAAGCCGGAGCGGGCGTCGAGTAGAACGACGTCAGGCGCCTTGTCCGCCTCCAGGGCCGAGAGCAGCCGCAGCAGACGGCGATCCCAAGCCTCTACCCCGGCGTTACCCGGAAGGTCGAAGGTAACAGCGGCCGAGTTTGGCCATGAAGTCCCCGGGTTCGGCACCATGGCTGGGGACCACCCAAACGTCCCCAGGAAGATCCTGGGCCAGGGGTGCCCGAGCGCTCATGTGGGGGATGACCGTATCGCCCTGTCCGACCGCGTCCTCCACGAACCAATCGACAATGCCGAATTCCGGCTGGCTCGCGGGAGGCAACAGGCTAGCGGAGAGCCCGGGGGATTCCAGGTCCAGATCGAGCACAAGCACGGATCGACCCAGACGGGCCAGATGCCAGGCGGCCGCGGCGGTGGCGGTACTGCGTCCCACGCCGCCCTTGAGGGAGTACATGGCGATTCGGTGCGACGCCCTGGCGTCCGTGTGTTCGCTCACGGTAGCCCAGGACTGGCCGGTGATCTGGCGGTCGATGAGCCGGAACACGATGCCCGGCGAGCCGATCGCGATGCCGGGCGCGGCCCGGAGCGGCTCGATATCGCACGAACGACTCATCGGCGTAGAGGATCGCGTCTTCCGCGGCATAGGCGCGCAGGCCGAGGCGTTCGGCGGCGACCGCCGCCAGGCGATCGAGTGCGCTCAGCCAGGGGGGCCGCCGGCGCGGGGCGTTCCCTTACGATGAATCGGACCCGGCCCCAAAGGTCGCGGACGGCCAGGATCTCTCCGGCGGGCTTGAGCGCGTCCGCCAACTCCTGTGCGATCTCGGTCAGGACCCTGGGAACGGCGTCGAAGGTCGGTGTGTTCATGTTACCCATCCGTCCTGGCGTGCCTGGCTCAGCACGCCCAGCGCTTGGTTGGCCCCGGCCGGTGGGCGCTGGCATCCTGCCGCAAATCCATACAGATGATGGCGTTCGGCCAGCGCGGCGGATTCAGCAGCCGGCACTCCTCTCCAGTGCCTGCGGCGGCGTTGAAGTCCGTGGTCACGATGGCGCGAGGGCGGCGTTAGCGACGGGTATTTGGTTCATTGCACGAGGACTTTCTTGCCGGCCGCGATGAGCTCCAGGCACTGCTCCTTCAGCCCATCGAGTGCCTGATCGAGCTGCTCCTCGTTCTCGATCCCGCCGGTGAAGTAGCTCGACGGCGGTGACCTTGACGACCCGGTTGCCGTCCATCAGGCGCATCAGGTCTTCGACGGCCTTGTCCCGCCGCACGGGGCAGGCGTCCAGGTCGGCGCGGAGCTGGGGTATCGAGCGGTGTTGGTCTTGGCGACGGTGTAGGTCGGCCAGCGGCTCAGCGATGCGGTCGCGCTGCTCCTCGCCGACCTCCTCCCAGCCGGGGGTGCCGCGCAGTTGTTGGAGGGCGTCCGCGTAAGCCTGAGTCCGGGCGTCGAGCGCCTGTTGCAGGCGGGCCTGGTGGGCGGTCTCCAGGGCCTTGGCGTGCTGATCGATGGCCGGCAGCTCGCGGAAGAAGGACTCCCGGGCCAGCAGGTCCTTGAGCTGCTCGGCGTGGTCCCGGTCGCCGTCGCCGAGGTCCGGCTCCTGCTCCAGGAAGGGCCAGAGGCTATCGAGCGCCTTGCGCGCCCGGCCCAGGTCGTGGAGCGCGGGCTCCGTCAGGGCCTTGGCGAGCTCGGCCCCCCGCTTGATGGCCTCTTTCAGCGCCTGGTGGCAGGCGGTGAAGGCCTTGAGCGTCTGGCAGTCGCGCTGGCGGCGGAAGCCCACGATGTTGCTCAGTGCCGCGGCAATCACCTCGCCGCCGGGGAGCCCATGCTTGTCGAGCTGGGCGACGACCTCCCGCAGCGTTTCCTCGATAGCCTTCCGTGGTCTCGCGGATGGCCTGGGCGATGACGTTTTCCTCGTACTCCTGGATCTCTTTCCCGAAGCAGGTCTTGTAGGCATCCCCGGCCTCGATGTAGTCCGTGAACTCGCAGTCGGTGGTGCGCGGGCGAAAGGATGCCTGGCGGAACAGGTTGTTGTTGGTGAAGGTGGTGCGCGCGTCGAGCGACAGGGCGGAGTCGATGACCTGCCCCTTGCTGGTCGCCTCGATCTTGCCGGCGCGCAGGAGGGCGATGACCAGGAGCCGAACGGTGTCGAACTCCCAGCCGAAGGGTTCCTTGGCAAACTCGTCGGTCAGCCAGCGCCCGCTGGCGGTCTCGCCGTAACTGGTGCGGTTCTCGATGCGGGCCAGCACCTCGGCGAGTACCCCGGTCTCCACGTCGAAGACGGGCTTGCCGCCCTGGTCCCGAACCAGTCCGAGGTCCGCAGTAGACGGGTGTCAGTCCCCGCAGGTTCTCGGTGGTCAGCAGGGAGTCCAGGTCGTTCTTGGTGACCCGTGCGGCGGCCTCCTCGAAGCGGTCGAAGACCTCCGGCAGGGCCTGGGAGAGGACCTTGGCCGCGGTGCGGGAGACGTCGCTGGCACCCTCGTCCGGGCTGCGGTCGTTGCCGCGGAAGAAGATGGTGCCGTTGAGCAGGGACTGTTTGATGAGGCGCCGGAGCTCGTCCTGATGGCGACGCTGGCGGATCTTCTCCTCCGCCACCAGGGCGGACTCGTCCTTGGTCTGGGCGCCCCGCTCCTTGCGGGACAGGATCTCCTTGGAGCGGTGGAGTTCGACGGTCTCGCGGTCGATGGCCTCGTCAATGGCGGCGACCCAGAAGACGGCCTTGGTCTCGGTCTGGCTGCGACGGCGGAAGTCCTCCACCTGTTGATCGAATTCAGTCCCGGTCTCGGCCAGGGCCAGGTGGAACGGGATGTCCCCCTCCACCGCCAGGCGCTCACCCAGGTACAGCCCGGCCTTGAAGGGCTTGACGTCCAGCAGGTTGTGGGACGGTTGCGGCTGCCAGAGGGCGGTGACGGCCTCGGCGTGCAGGCGGGCGGTGTCGCCGGGCTTGGGGACCAGCGCGGCGCGCTGGCGTTCCCAGTCGTCCTCGGCCGGCGTGGGAATCCGGTAGCCATCGTCGCCGCGGCGGACCATGAGGCCCTTCTCCAGGGCATCGAGGGCCTGGCGGACCTCGGCCAGGCGGGAATCGGCATCGACGGCCGGGTGCAGCGCGGCGGCGATGTTCTCGGCCGTGCGGTGAACGCTGCGCACGTACTGCAGCAGGCAGATCACCTTGGCGACCGGTTGGGCGAACGGGTGGGCGATCTTGGTGCCGATGTCCGCGATCTTGGCGCGGATCTCGCTGCCGATGTTGCCGGAGACGAGGTCGTAGATCTGATCCACGCGGGCCAGGGTGCCGATGGGTTGGCTGGCCAGGTCCACGTCCGGATGGATGAGCAATTGCTGGGCGAGCTTGATGATGGTGCGGTTGGCGCCGCCGACGTGCTTGCTCGCCCCGCCCTGGGTCCGCAGGCCGGAGACGATCTGGATGATGAGGTCGATCTGATAGGGAAGCAGCGGGTAGAGGTCGATGAAGGATTCGGCCGTCAGCTCCGGCAGCTTGATGTCCGCGGTGAGGCGGGTGTTGTCGGTCAGCCGGCCGCGGTGCTCGGTGAAGCGCTCGCGCAGGGTCTTTTCGGCCTCGGCGTTCTTCGCGAGCACGCGCTTGCTGGTGACCTCCGAGATGTCGGAAGGCTCCAGGTGGACCTGAAGCTCGGACGGGAAGCGGTCCATCAGGCGGGCGAGTTCGACGCGGCGGTCGTCCAGGCCGCCCACCAGCTCGGTCAGCTTTTCCTGGGAGGTGACGAGGATCCACAGCTTGCCGCGCCCGACTCGCCCGAGGCTCTGCACGACCGCCTGGAGATCGAGCATCTTCTGCACGTCGCGGGCGACGAACTGGCCGACCTCGTCGATGACGAACAGGAGGTTCTTGCCGGGCCGACGGCGGGACATCAGCTCCAGACAGCGCGCGGCCAGGTCGCCGGGGGTGATGTCGGCGCGTTTCATGGCCGATTCGCGCCAGCTATCGGCGGTGGCATAGGTGGCCGGGTCCATCACGTGCATGACGCGGCTCGCCTGCTGGACGGCGATGGCGATCTTGCCCTTCTCGAAGTCCCAGTCCTTGTCGAAGACCTCCCGGTACTTGGCCTTGAAGGCGTCGAGGCGGCCTTCTTCCTCCAGCGTGATCTCCAGCTCGGAGAGGTCCAGGTCCCGCGCATAGCCCAGGCTCTGCAGGAAGAGCCGGTACATGATCTCGGTGATGCTCTGGTTGCCGGTGCGGATGCCGCGGTCGGTGGAGACATCGAAGATCACGGCCTCGGTGGGGATCCGCTCGGCGATGTTGGTCAGCAGGACCTGGGCCTTGGTGTCCTTGCAGCGCTGGGCGAGCAGTTCGCCCGGCACCCTGTCCGAGGATGTCGCGGTTGGCGAGCGCAAGACCGAGGTACTTGGCGAAGCCGGACTTGCCCGAACCGAAGAAGCCCGAGATCCAGATGGCGATCCCTTCGTTGGGCTTCTGCCAGGTGGTCAGGTAGTGGTCGAAGATCTTCAGGAAATGCGCGCGGATCGAGTCGGTGACGACGTATTCGGCCAGCTCGTCGCGGATGATCGTCTCGTCGGCCTGATCGACCTTGATGACCTCCTCGATCCGGCGGTCGATGTCGTTGGCGAAGAGGTCCTTGATGCTGCTCGACGGTCATGACACGGGTCCTTCAGAAGATCTTCGGCCGGTAGTTGTGCTCGGCATCCAGCACGCCCATGAACCGCAGTCCCGCGGCGCCGTCCAGCTCGCCCGGGTAGAACAGGACGGCGGGGACCTGGACCTTGCCCTTGAGCTGCTCCAGCAGCGCGGAGGTGCGGTACATGGGGAACAGAGCGCCCGGCGCGCACGATGAACACCAGGTCGCGCAGGGGTTCGGCGTCATCGGGGATGCGGCGGGCAACCAGCTCGTCCAGGGGTTGGTACTCGCTCAGGATCTGGAAGATGGTCTCGACCGTGGCGTCGAGCCCGACCGATCTTCTCGGCGTCGATGAGGGCCTCGGGCCCCATGCCTTCCGCTTCCAGGGCGGCGTGCGAGGCATTCGGCCAGCGAGATGATCGTGACCCGCTTGCCCAACTGCTCCAGCCGCGTGCGCAGCAGCGAGACCTGCTGGCGGACGCCGAACTCCTCCTCCGGCGGGTAGCGGAAGATGGCATAGGGCATGTCGTGGTAGGCGCTGAGCTGCTGCCGGGGGTCCGGTTGCTTCAGCACGGGTTCGAGCTGCTGGGTGAGACGCTCCTTCCAATCGGGCATCAGCAGAGCTCCTTCACGTACTCGGCCGCGGATGCCGCTGGCAGCTTGAGTTGGGCGAGGCTGCCGGCGACCTCGTAGTGCAGTTTGCGGAACTGGTGCAAGCGCAGGAGTTCGCGCTCCACGTCGGCGGCGTCCATCAGGTACAGGCGCCAGTCCTCGGCGTCGATGACGCGCCGGGCGTTCGCCTCGCGGTCCGTCATGGCGTGCAGCAGGTAGAGGAAGCTCTGTTCCGGCAGGTGGTAGGAGGCAAACTCCCGTGACTGCGTGCCCGTGAGGAGCCCGAAGTCGACGGCGAGCCGCAAGAGGCCTGACGCAACACGCTTGGTCGTGGCCTCGCTCCAGTTGCCGGACCAGTCGATGTCTTTCCTCTTGCTCAGGCTGTGCAGGTACGGGAGCACGTCCTCGGCGCGCAGGCGGTAGGCGCCAGCGATGAACTGAGGATAGAGCCAGTTGACGAGGAAATCGCGGACGAGGAACTCGTCGCGGGTCAGGTGGTAGAGGAGCAGCGGTTTCCAGACCTCCCGGTCACACCCCGATTTGGCAAGCTCCACGAGGGGGCGGTCGCGACCCGCAGGGTCGAAGCGGCGGCTGACCGCCCAGGACACATTCTGCGCCCAATCGGCACTCTTGGCGCCGATCGTGTTTTCCTGGCGAGCGCGCTTGAGATTCTCGGTCTTTCGAGAGCGGCGTAGTCCCAGCCGCGGAAGACCGCGTAGGTTTCCTCGATCAGGGATCCTTTGATGGCGTAGGCAGGAGGCGACCTTGGACGCGAGCCTCCATGCTCAGTCCTCAAGCCGCGCGTAAGGGATCGCCGGGTTACCTCGCTCGCCTCTGGCGAAGCCTGCCGCCAGCAGCGTGATGACTTCGTCGTTCGGCTGGTAGGTTCCGGACAAAGGGACCGACCTGCCCTCGGCCGACCGGCGCAGCTTAGCCGACCGCGTCGAGGTGGCTTTGATCGACGAGACCAAAATCGACGAGTTCCGCGAGAAGGTCTTTCCGGCCCGCCGCCGCCAGCGTCTCGAAGAAGGCGCCCCACCGCTCTCCCTGGTCCAACCAGTCCTGCCAGTGCTCTTCGAACTGATCCTCGACCTCCGCGGGGAGATGCCAGAGCGTCATGCACCCCGGCGGATCAAAGAGTTCCTGGCAACGGCTGCGCGCGACCGCGAAGGCGATGCGGGCCTGCGCAAAATGATGAGTCGACGGGAAGCCGCGCTTGAGCGCCAGCGCGCCATGGCGGCCGAGGATGCCCTTGGTGTTCCACCAGGCCGCGGCGTCCATCTCCCCGTGGCGAGCGACCGCCAGCCGGAGTTTGAGCAGCCGCTCGAAATCGACGCGGGATGACGGGCTGCGTCACTTACGATCCTCCCCGCTGGACTCCTCGGACCCCTGGTCGACGGCACCACCCGAACGTACCCAGTCGTCAACCGCTGAGAGTTTGAACTTCCAGAGCCGACCGATCTTGTGCGCAGGCAGCCCCTTGAGGTCGATCCACCGGTACACGGAGTCTTTCGCGACGCCAAGGTGGTTCGAGACATCTTCGACGGAGACCCAGGGTTCAGTCGACATTGGATGTTCGTCTCTTCAGGACACGGGATTATGTCGCCGGGCAAGCGAGCCATCGCCGCTGGCCAGATAGGACCGAGACTGTTGGCAAGACCGTGTCTTTGGCCTCAGAAGGGCGCAATTATGCAGCTTTTTGTAGACAAGAGTCTGTCAGGATCGCACCAACGCGGAGTGTCGGCGTGCGGATGGGAACGGGCGTATCCCTCGTGCGCAGTCGGCGGTCTGGCGGTCAGATCGCGGCCTTCTTTCTCCGGCCAGACCCGTACCCGGACTCCGTGGGTGGTCAGTCCCGCGCCGTCGTAGGTCCGCTCCCGCGACGATTCCGCGGACGCAACGCAACGCAACGCCACCAGCAGCACCTGCCGATAGAGGCTATGTCCATCGGGGCGAAAGCCTTCCAACCGGTCGATCGGCGGCAGGTCGCGCACCGGGCCGACGAAGGTCATCAGTTCCCCCTCGCAAGCGGGAGAACAGTCGCGGGCGGGGTTTTACACCTTTGTTCTCAATGACGAGTGAAGGTGTGGCGGGGGCGCGTCGGCCGGAGAAGTTCGCGTCAGGGTGCCCAGCACCGAGGGCAAGCCGGCCGACCGGACCAGGGGCTGGTCTGGACGATGGATCAGTCGTCCCCGGACTCCTGTTGATCAGCTGACATCCCTTGGCGGAGGGCGCCGGAGCCGAACCGTGCCTGAATCCGGTCGATGGTGGCCGCGAGACGCCGATGCCGGGCGCTGTCCGTGGGGCGTTCGGCACCGCCGTCGAAGAGGTCGGGTTGGATCGGGTCCGCGGTCCCGAGATCGGCCATCCCCAGGCCGATCAGGCGGACAGGTCTCCCGGCCCAGTGACCCGCCTCGTAGAGCGCCCAGGCGGCGGCGAACAGGGTGCGGGTCTCGTTGCTGCGGTGGTCGAGGCGCCGCTGACGGGTATGGGTCTCGAAGCCGGCGAAGCGGATCTTGAGGGTCACGGTGCGCCCGGCGATGCCCTCCTGCCGTGCCGCGGCGGCGACGGCGGTTGCCAGGTTTCGCAGGGTGCCGCCCAGCAACCGGGGGTCGGTGACATCCTGGCTGAAGGTGGTCTCCTTGGCGAGTGACTTGCGGGGGCCATGATCACCGACTCGATCGGAGGCGATACCCCGGGCCTGCTGGTAGAGGTTAGTGGCGACACGGGACCCGAGATGGGCCTGAAGCTGTGTGAGAGACAACTGGCGCAGGTCCGCCACGGTGCGCAGTCCCAGTCGCTCCATAATCGGCAAGGTCCGCGTGCCGACGCCGCGTAGGATGCCGACCGGTTGCGGACCCAGGAAGTCGAGGACCTCAATTGGCGCGACCACGACCAGACCGTCCGGCTTGCCGAAATCCGAGGCGATTTTGGCCACCAGTCGGTTCGGTCCGATACCCACCGAGGCGGTCAGCCCGACCGCAGCCTGAATGGCGTCCTTTATCCGCCGGCCGATGGTCTCCGCCGGGCCGATCAGCAGCCCCAGCCCGCTGACGTCCAGAAAGGCCTCGTCGATGGAGATCGGTTCCACCACCGGGGCCTGTGCGTCCAAGATCGCGCGGACCTGGCGAGCGACCTCCTGGTAATGGGCCATGCGCGGGCGCAGGTACGCCGCGTCCGGACAGCGGCGGTAGGCCTCGTTGATCGGCATCGCAGAGCGGATGCCGAAACGCCGAGCCTCGTAGGAGCAGGTGGCCACTACGCCGCGCCCGCCGGGTTGGGCGCCGACGACGACGGGGCGTCCCCGCAGGTCGGGATGGTCGCGCTGCTCCACGGCGGCGTAGAAGGCGTCCATATCCAGGTGCATGATCCAGCGCGGGGTTGGGGTACTCACGATCCCGGGGCCGATCTGTCGCGCCGCAGGTCTGGTCCCCGCAGGCGTGCACCCGTCCGTATCGGCCAGCACCAGCCTGCACCGACCCCCGCTCCGGCGGCAACCCCCGTCACCAGGCCCCTTGTCCTTCACTACCCAATGCGGCGAAAAAGCCGCATTGATGAGTCCGGCGATAAGTTATTGAGACAAAGGGGGTCACGATTCGTATTCGTCGGACTTCGTCTTTCTGTAGGATGGCGAGGCCGGAGAGAAAAAAGCGGGGAGAGAGAAAATGGGCCCAGAGGGGGTCGAAGAACCCCAGATCGAAGTCCGCAACCGTCCGCAGGACCCCGCGACATTCCGAAGGGGTTCCGAAATTTCAGGTACAAAAAAACCCCAACCGGGACCGGTTGAGGTTGGTTTGTTGGTGGAGGCGGCGGGAATCGAACCCGCGTCCGCAAGCCCTCTGCCATTGGTACTACATGCTTAGCCCGTTCTATTGTTTTTAGCCTTCTGCCGCCCGAAGGGCAGGGCGATCAGTCGGCGATTCCAAATTGGGTTTTAGCAGATCAGGTCTGGACTCCCGTCACCGCGATCCTGTGTGATGTTACCCCTGGAACCCGATGCCCACAGGCAAATACCGGCCAGAGGCCCGCTGGGATTAAGCAGCGAGAGCGTAGTTGTCGTCGTTGGCAACTAGAGTTTGCGGACGGTTTTACGAGGTACCCGCACCTCGGCATGCACCTCAGGTTTCGCGACCCACGTCGAAACCAAGTCGCCCCCTTGAGCGTCACCCTCAACTATAGGCGCTTGCTGAGTCCTCGGCAAGTACCGGCAAGCACTACAGGGTAGGCGGGGCGTGATCAAAACCAATATCTCGTGCAGGCCCATCTGTCGGCAGCGGTGGTTGGCGGTTCTAATGATGAGCAACGCTCTCGCTCTGCCCGTCCTACAATCGCGGATCCTAGCGGCCGCGGCAGCCAAGTTCGCTTCCGTTTCCGCGGACCTGGACGGAGCAGGGCGCGGTGCCGCGGCGCGGCGGGCGCGGCCGGATTTCGGGACCTGCCACCCGTCCGTCAGGTCTCAGCCCGACTTGAAAAGACGCTCTTTCTCCCGTTGCCAGTCCTTGTCCTTCTCGCTGGCGCGCTTGTCGTGCAGCTTTTTGCCCTTGGCGAGACCGATCTCCAGCTTGGCCCGTCCGCGTTTCCAGTACATGGCCGTGGGCACCAGGGTGTAGCCGGCGCGCTCGGTCTGGCCGATCAGCCGGCTCAGTTCGTTGCGCTTCAGCAGTAGCTTGCGGGTGCGCGTGGGGTCCGGGCTCACGTGGGTGGAGGCGGTCGGCAGCGGGGAGATGTGGGCGCCGATCAGGAAGGCCTCGGCGTGAAGGATCTTGACATAGGCCTCCTTGATCTGGAGCCGCCCGGCGCGCAGGCTCTTGACCTCCCAGCCCTCGAGGACGATGCCGGCCTCGATCCGCTGCTCGATGTGGTAGTCATGCCCCGCCTTCCGATTGAGCGCGATGGTGGAGCCGCCGTCGGTTTTTTTCTTGCCCTTGCTCATGGCGTCAGTCTACGGCAAGGTTTCGGTTGATTTCCATGGGCGACCCAGATAAATTGCCGGGCTCAATTTTGCGGAGATGTCCATGCGTCAGCCCCTGATCGCCGGAAACTGGAAAATGAACGGGTCCAAGGCCAGTGTCACGCGGCTGCTGGACGGCGTCCTGGCCGGCGTGGGGGCTGTCCAGCGGAGCGAAGTCGCGGTGTGCCCGCCCTTCCCGTTCCTGCACATGGCCGAGCAGGCCCTCGCCCGCAGCGCGGTCCGCCTGGGTGCCCAGAACCTCGCCACCGCGGCCAGCGGCGCCTACACGGGGGAGGTCTCTGGGGCCATGCTGGCCGATTTCGGCTGCCGCTACGTCATCGTCGGGCATTCGGAGCGGCGTGCCATGTACGGCGAGGACAACACGACGATCGCCGCGAAGCTCGCCGCCGCCCAGGCAGCTGGTCTGACCGCGATCCTCTGCGTGGGCGAGACCCTGGAGGAGCGGGAGCGGGGTGAGATGGAGCAGGTGATCGGCAGCCAGATCGACGGGATCATCGCGCTTGGCGGGATTGCGGCCTTCGACGCCATCGAACTTGCCTACGAGCCGGTCTGGGCGATCGGCACAGGACTGACGGCGACACCAGCCCAGGCCCAGGAGGTCCATGCCTTCATCCGGCAGCGGCTGGCTGGGCACAGTGCGGCGGTGGCCGAAAAGATCCGGATCCTCTATGGCGGCAGTATGAAAGCGAGTAATGCCCCGGAACTCCTGTCCCAGCCCGATATCGACGGTGGTCTGATCGGCGGCGCGGCCCTGAATGCGGAGGAGTTCCTGGCCATCGCCAAGGCCGGGGATGCGGCGGCCCAGTAGCGAGTCCGGACGAGCCATTCCATGCAAACCATCCTGACCGTAGTCCAGGTGTTTTTGTCCTTGGGTCTGATCGGCCTGGTGCTGATTCAGCACGGCCGGGGGGCCGATGCGGGTGCGGCCTTCGGGAGCGGGGCCTCGGCCACGGTCTTCGGGTCGCGGGGGTCCGGTTCCTTCCTGTCCCGCGCCACGGCGGCCCTGGCGACACTGTTCTTTCTCACCAGCATGGCCTTGGCGTATTATGCGGCGCAGGGTGGGAAGCCGGCGGGTCTGATGGATGGGGCAGATGGCCTGCCCGTTCAGACGGACACGGGGGCACCGGTCATCTTGCCGCCGTCGGCGCCTCTGACCGAACCCTCGGAGGTTCCCGTTGTGCCTGGCGTGATGCCCCAGGTGCCGGTCTCGGACGTACCGGCGCTGCCGGTCCCGCCCGTCGAGGCGCCGTCGACAACAGATGCCGCGTCGCCTGGCGGGGTGTCAAGTCCGACTCCTGCGCCGGTCCCTCCGGGTGCTACACCGGAGCCGGCAGCGCCGGCCAACTGAGAGCGTCGTAAGAGCCGCTTTGAAGAAGGGTGGTTTGAAAAAGAGTTTCTGAACGGATGCACAATCGTTTCTAGCCGACGTGGTGAAATTGGTAGACACGCTATCTTGAGGGGGTAGTGGCGCAAGCCGTGCCAGTTCGAGTCTGGCCGTCGGCACCAACAACAAACGGCATGCCGCCAACGCGACATGCCGTTTTTTTTGTGCGGCGCTTTCTAAGCACATGAAAAACAATCAATAAATAGTATTGCGCCGGTTGACTTCGCGCGCGCCGGGGCAGTAGACTCCCTGGCCTGAACCGTGGCGCTCCATAACAATCGCGGTCTGGAGGAACAGTGCTCGGTAACTACCTGCCTATCTTGATCTTCATCATCGTCGGTCTCCTGGTCGGCGCCGGCGCGATGCTGGCGGGCACCGTGCTCGGGACCCGTCGGCCGGACTCGGAGAAGGACTCTCCCTACGAGTGCGGCTTCGAGGCCTTCGAAAGTGCGCGCATGAAGTTCGACGTCCGCTACTACCTGGTCGCGATCCTGTTCATCGTGTTCGATCTGGAGATTGCCTTTCTCTTCCCCTGGGCGGTTGCCCTGCCTGAGTTGGGGGTCTTCGGGGTCTGGGCCATGACCGTGTTCCTCACCATTCTGGTCGTTGGTTTCGTGTACGAGTGGAAGAAGGGGGCCTTGGAATGGGAATAGAGGGTGTCCTCGAACGGGGCTTCGTCACGACCACGGCGGACCAGCTTATCAATTGGGCGCGTACCGGATCCCTGTGGCCCATGACCTTTGGCCTGGCGTGCTGCGCGGTGGAGATGATGCACGCGGGCGCCGCCCGCTATGACCTGGATCGTTTCGGGATCATCTTCCGCCCCAGCCCTCGCCAGTCCGATGTGATGATCGTGGCGGGTACCCTGGTCAACAAGATGGCGCCGGCCCTGCGCAAGGTCTATGACCAGATGGCGGAGCCCCGTTGGGTGATTTCTATGGGGTCCTGTGCCAATGGCGGTGGTTATTACCACTACTCCTATGCGGTGGTGCGGGGTTGTGACCGTATCGTGCCGGTGGACGTCTATGTCCCTGGCTGTCCACCCACCGCGGAGGCTTTGTTGTACGGCATCCTGCAGTTGCAGAACAAGATCCGTCGCACCAATACCATCGCCCGCTGAGCCCCCCGGTTGAGACTTTAGGTAGTACCAGGACCCATGGCAACAGACCCCCTGATGCGCGATGCTGGACTCGACGCGCTGGCAACCGCCCTTTCCAAGCGCCTGTCCGGGCTTGGATGCGAGACCCTGAGCGTCTGCCACGAACTGACCCTGGTCGTGCCCGCGGAGCAGTTGTTGCCCGTCTGCTGGACCCTGCGTAATGAGGCGGACTTCCGCTTTGAGCAGTTAATCGACCTCTGCGGAGTGGACTACGCCGCCTACGGCAAGGCCGAGTGGGAGACCGATGACGCCTCTAACCTGGGCTTCGGCCGCGGCGTGGATCGGAACCTGGAACTGGCCGTGGACGACCCGCAGCGTTTCGCGGTCGTCTACCACTTGTTGTCCCTGGCACACAACCGGCGGCTGCGGCTGCGGGCCTATGCGGGTGGGTCCCAGCCCCTGGTCGACTCGGTGATTCCGGTCTGGGCGACGGCCAATTGGTTCGAGCGCGAGGCCTTCGATCTCTACGGTATCCTCTTCCGCGGACACCCGGATCTGCGCCGCATCCTGACCGACTACGGCTTCATCGGCCATCCCTTCCGCAAGGACTTCCCCATCTCCGGACAGGTGGAGATGCGTTACGATCCGGCCCAGGGCCGCGTCGTCTATCAGCCCGTTTCCATCGAGCCCCGGGTCCTGGTGCCAAAGGTGATCCGCGACGACAGCCGCTACCTGGGCCCGGCCGCGGCAACCGGAACTGGAGCCGCCGGTCATGCCTGAGATCCGTAATTACACCCTGAACTTCGGCCCCCAGCATCCCTCCGCTCACGGCGTCTTACGCCTGGTGCTGGAACTGGATGGAGAGGTGATTGAGCGCGCCGACCCGCACATCGGGCTCCTGCATCGAGGCACCGAAAAGCTGGCCGAGACCAAGCCCTACAACCAGAGCATCGGCTACATGGACCGTCTGGACTATGTGTCCATGATGTGCAATGAGCACGGCTATGTGCGGGCCATCGAGAAGCTCTTAGGGGTGGAAGCGCCCGAACGCGCCCAGTACATTCGTACTCTCTATGATGAGATCACCCGCATCCTCAATCACCTGATGTGGCTCGGTGCCCATGCCCTGGACATCGGTGCCATGTCGGTCTTCCTATATTGCTTCCGGGAGCGGGAAGACCTGCTCGACTGCTATGAGGCGGTTTCCGGCGCCCGGATGCACGCCACGTATTACCGCCCGGGCGGCGTCTATCGGGACCTGCCGGGGTGCATGCCCCAATACCAGACGGGCGGTACCAAGTGGCACAGTGCTAAGGAGATCGCCGTCCGCAACGAGGTCCGACAGGGCTCCTTGCTGGACTTTATCGAGGATTTTGCCAAGCGTTTCCCGGGCCTGGTCGACGAATACGAGACCTTGCTGACCGACAACCGCATCTGGAAGCAACGCACCGTGGGTATCGGTGTCGTCTCCCCGGAACGGGCGCTGCAATTGGGTTTTACGGGTCCCATGCTGCGCGGCTCCGGCGTCGAGTGGGACCTGCGTAAGAAGCAGCCCTATGCCGCCTATGCCGCCATGGACTTTGACATCCCGGTCGGCGTGAACGGGGATTGCTACGACCGCTATCTGGTGCGGATGGAGGAGATGCGCCAATCGACGCGGATCATCCGCCAGTGCGTGGACTGGTTGCGCACGCATCCGGGGCCGGTGGCGGTGGATGACCATAAGGTGATGCCACCCTCCCGGGTCGCCATGAAGGACGACATGGAGGCCCTGATCCACCACTTTAAGCTCTTTACCGAGGGTTACTGCACCCCGCCCGGTGAAGTCTATGCGGCGGTCGAGGCCCCCAAGGGGGAGTTTGGCTGCTACATCGTCTCCGACGGCGCCAACAAGCCCTATCGGCTCAAAGTCCGGGCCCCCGGTTTCCCGCACCTGGCGGCCCTGGATGAGATGGCGCGGGGTCACATGCTGGCCGACGTGGTGGCCATCATCGGGACCCTGGATATCGTCTTCGGGGAGATCGACCGCTGATGAGTTTCCGTAATTCACCTCTGGCCCTGATCCATGATCGGGCTAAGTCGACCCTGTTCACACCCGAGATTCGGGCCGAGATCGATGCCCATATCGCCAAGTATCCGGCGGAATGGAAGCAGTCCGCCGTCATGCCGGCTTTGACCCTGGTCCAGGACTGGAACGGCGGCTGGCTGTCCCGCGAGCTCATGGATGATGTGGCCGCCTACCTGGACATGCCCGAGGTCTCGGTCTATGAGGTCGCGAGTTTCTACAGCATGTATGACCTTGAGCCGACCGCGAAGCACAAGGTCTGCATCTGTAACAGCATCTCCTGCATGCTCAATGGGTCGGAAGACCTGATCCACCATGTGGAACACAAATATCAGGTCAAGCCGGGGGAGACGACCGCGGATGGCCGCTTTACCTTCAAAGAGGTGGAGTGCCTCGGTGCCTGCCGGGATGCCCCCGCGGTGCTGATTGGCAAGACCTACCATGAGAAGCTGTCGGCGCAGGCCCTGGACCAGCTGATCGAGGGCTTGGAGTAGCGCCATGGCCGCGAATCACGATACCGTTTGTTTCCGTACCATGCACCTGCCGGTGCATGAGCGTCACACCCTGGCCGCCTATCGCAGCCTGGGAGGTTATGCTCAGTGGGAACGAATCCTGAAAGAGCGGGTGGACCCGGTGACCGTCATCGAGGAGCTGAAGCTCTCCAACCTGCGCGGTCGCGGCGGCGCCGGTTTCCCGACCGGGCTCAAGTGGAGCTTTATGCCCCGCACCGCCCCGGTCCAGAAGTACATCGTCTGCAACTCCGATGAGGGTGAGCCAGGCACCTGCAAGGATCGGGACATCCTGCGCTATAACCCACACCAGTTGATTGAGGGCATGGCCATCGCCGGTTACTGCATCGGCGCCACCGTCGGATACAACTACATCCGAGGGGAGTTCTACGAACCAATCGACCGCTTCCAGGAGGCCGTCAAGGAAGCCTATGCGGCAGGCTTGATTGGCCGGGACATCCTGGGCTCCGGGGTTGACTTCGACCTCTATACGCATCTGGGGGCTGGGGCCTACATCTGCGGTGAGGAGACGGCGCTACTGGAGTCCATCGAGGGCAAGAAGGGCCAACCCCGATACAAGCCCCCCTTCCCGGCCCAGGCCGGACTCTACGGCCAGCCCACCACCATCAACAACACGGAATCCCTCGCCTCGGTCCCGGTCATCCTGGAGCGCGGCGGTCAGTGGTTCCTGGAGCAGGGGCGCCCCAACAACGGCGGCACCAAGCTGTTTTCAATCACCGGTCATGTGAACAACCCCTGTAACGTGGAGGTGCCCTTGGGTACGCCCTTCCGGGAGTTGCTCGCGATGGCCGGTGGGGTCAAGGAGGGTAAGGCTCTCAAGGCCGTGATCCCCGGCGGCTCCTCGGTGCCGGTGGTGCCGGGTGAGGTCATGATGGAGACGGATATGGACTATGACTCCATTGCCAAGGTGGGCTCCATGCTCGGCTCCGGCGCGGTGATCGTGATCGCGGAGGGGACCTGCATGGTTCGCGTTCTGGCAAACCTGTCCAACTTCTACATGCACGAGTCCTGCGGTCAATGTACCCCCTGTCGGGAGGGCACCGGGTGGCTTTCGCGGGTGCTGAATCGCATCCTTGCGGGCCAAGGCCGAGCGACGGACCTGGACCTGCTGGAGAGTGTGGCTGGGCGGATCGGCGGTCGGACAATCTGCGCCCTTGGTGATGCGGCGGCCATGCCGGTACAGAGCTTCCTCAAGCACTATCGGGCCGAGTTCGCCCAGCTGATCGAGCAGGGTGTCAGCCAGGCAGCTTGACCCTTTCTCGCATTAGAGTCCCGGCACTGGCCGGGCGATCAGCCAGCGGGCCCGCAGCCCGCGGTCGGTAGAGAAACACGGGGCGGTCCGACGCGGTAGCGGGGCCGGCCCACACCCTGGGAGTCGTGTCGCAACTGGCGCGGGTCCGTGAGACCCGGCGTGCGGCGCCGAGCGAGAGACCGGAATGACGGATAAGCTCACCATCGAAATCGACGGTCGCACCTGCGAGGCGGCACCGGGCGAAATGATCATCGCGGTTGCGGATCGTGAGGGCATCGCGATCCCGCGTTTTTGCTATCACAAGAAGCTCTCAATCGCCGCCAACTGCCGCATGTGTCTGGTGGAGGCGGAGCAGGGCGGGCGGCCTTTCCCGAAGCCGGTGCCGGCCTGTGCCACCCCGGTGGGTCCCGGCATGAAGGTGCTGACCCGCTCGCCCAAGGCCATCGAAGCCCAGCAAGGGACCATGGAGTTCCTGCTCATCAATCACCCCCTGGACTGCCCCATCTGCGATCAGGGCGGTGAGTGTGAACTGCAAGATGTGGCCATGGGCTATGGCGGGGACGTCTCGCGCTTTGCCGAGCGCAAACGGGTGGTCAAGGACGAGGACCTGGGCCCGCTGATTGCCACCGACATGACCCGCTGTATCCACTGTACCCGCTGCGTTCGCTTCGGGGCCGAGATCGCCGGGGTGCGTGAACTGGGTGCAACCGGCCGCGGCGAGCACCTGCGCATCGGGACCTTTGTGGCCCACACCGTTTCACATGAGTTGTCGGGCAACATCATCGACCTCTGTCCGGTGGGAGCCCTGACCTCCAAGCCCTATCGTTTCACCGCCCGGGCCTGGGAACTCACGGATGCCGACACCATCGCCCCCCATGACGGCGTAGGTTCAAACCTGCGGCTGCATGTGCGGCGCGGCAAGGTGATGCGGGTCCACCCCAAGGATAATGAGGCGGTGAACGAGACCTGGATCTCCGACCGGGACCGCTTCAGCTACGCGGGTCTGAATGGCGAGGACCGCCTCACCGAACCCATGATCAAGCGCGACGGGGCCTGGGTGGCGGTGGATTGGACCGACGCCCTGACCCTGGTTGCAGAGCGGCTCAAGGCCGCCGACCCGGCCGAAACCGGCTGGCTGCTCGCGCCCACAGCCACTCTGGAAGAGATGTACCTGGCCCAGGGGATCGCCCGCGGTCTGGGGTGCCCGAATATCGACCATCGCTTGCGCCAGCGGGACTTCAGGGGCGATGGCGCCGATCCCCGACTGCCCTGGCTCGGTGTGACGATCCCGGAGTTGGAGACCCGGGAGGCGGTGCTCCTGATTGGCAGCGACCTGCGCCAGGAGCAGCCGCTGCTGGCGCACCGCCTGCGCAAGTCCGTCCTGGCCGGCGGGAGCCTGGCCCTGGTCAATCCCTACCGGGTCGACCTGACCCACCCGGCGACCCAACTGGTCGGCGGCCCCGCCCGGATGGCGGAGGACCTGGCGGCCATCGCCAAGGCCCTGGGGGCGACCGCTTCCGGTTCGCTGAAGGCGCTTCTGAGCCGGGTCACAACCACCGCGGCGCACAGCGCCGTTGGCCGAGTCCCTCAAGGCCGCCGGGGCAAACGGCAAGGGCTTGATCCTGCTCGGTGCCCTGGCGGGCGCCCATCCGGACTTTACCGTTCTGAAGGCGCTGGCCTACCTGATCGCCGAGACGACGGGTGGCAAGGTCGGTTATCTGCCCGCGGCAGCCAACAGCGTCGGTGCCTATCTGGCCGGTGCCCTGCCCCATCGCCAGCCGGGGGCCCAGCCGGTGGAGTCGGCCGGTATCCCGGTTGCCGGGTTCCTTGCCTCGCCACGCCAGACCCTGTTCCTGTGGGGGCTGGAGCCGGACCTGGACCTGGGCAATCCGGCCGCGGCCATGGTGGCTTTAGCCCAGGCGGACTTTGTGGTCGCGGCAAGTGCCTTCCGGTCCCTGTCTCTGGAGGCCATTGCCCAGGTGCTGTTGCCCATCGGTGCCTTTGCCGAGACCTCCGGCACCTTCGTAAACGGCAGCGGCACCTGGCAGAGTTTCCAGGGCGCGGTGGCTCCTCCGGGAGAGTCCAGACCCGGTTGGAAGGTCCTGCGCGTCCTGGGCAATCTGCTGGATCTGAAGGGCTTCGACTACACGGATACGGTCCAGATTCGCAGCGAGCTGGCGGCGCGGTGCGCGGACACCCTGCCTGACAACACCCCTCTGGGTGACCTCGGCGTGGAGTCCCATGGGGTGGGCGAGGGACTGATCCGCATCGGCGACGTCCCGATCTATGCCGTCGATCCTTTGGTGCGGCGTGCCCCCGCCTTGCAGCGGACGACCTCCATGGGCGCCTTCGCGGTCTCTCTGAATGCAGTTCAGGCCGCCGACCTGGGGCTTGCCGCGGACGATTCAGTGGAAGTGCGCCAGAGCGGCTCAGCGGTGCGCGCCCGGCTCCTGATCGATGACCGGGTACCCCCCGGGTGCGCCCGCATCCCTGCCGGGGTGCCGGGTAGTGAGACCCTGGGTGATCAGATCGCCCCCGTCAGCATTTCCAAGGCTTAAGGAGTCGGGACCCATGATCGAGCTTTGGAATGCCCTACCCCTGGTGATCCAGATCCTGCTGAAGATCATCGTCATCGTCCTGCCCTTGTTGGTCCTGGTGGCCTACTACACCTATGCGGAGCGTAAGGTCATCGGCTACATGCAGGTGCGGATCGGGCCGAACCGGGTGGGCTGGGGGGGGCTGCTCCAGCCCATTGCGGACGCCGTGAAGCTGATGATGAAAGAGATCGTTCTGCCCACCAAGGCGGACAAGACCCTTTTTCTCATCGCGCCCCTGATCTCCATCGTGCCCGCGATCGCCGCCTGGGCCGTCTTTCCTTTCGATGAAGGTTTGGTGCTCGCCGACATTCATGCGGGTCTGCTCTACATCCTGGCCCTGTCCTCCCTGGGGGTCTATGGCATCATCATTGCTGGTTGGGCGTCCAACTCCAAGTATGCCCTGCTCGGGGCAATGCGCTCCGCGGCGCAGATGGTTGCCTATGAGATCGCGATGGGCTTTGCCCTGGTGGGTGTCCTGGTGGCGGCGGGGAGCCTCAATCTGGGCGAGATCGTCCGGGCCCAGTCGGGGAGTCTCCTGACGTGGTTCTGGCTGCCGCTGTTGCCGCTGTTTGGGGTCTATCTGATCTCGGGCGTGGCCGAAACCAACCGCGCACCGTTCGACGTGGCGGAGGGTGAGTCTGAGATCGTTGCCGGCTTCCATGTGGAATATTCGGGCATGGCCTTTGCCGTCTTCTTTCTGGCCGAATACGCCAACATGATCCTGATTTCCGCCCTGACGGCGCTGCTGTTCATGGGTGGCTGGCTGTCGCCCCTGCCTCAAGCCTGGGTGGGCGGGGTCTTCCTGTTGGACAACGGCTTCCATTGGCTCTTGCTCAAGACCTTCGCCTTCATGTTCCTGTTCCTGTGGTTCCGCGCCACATTCCCGCGTTACCGCTACGATCAGATCATGCGCCTGGGGTGGAAGGTGTTCATCCCGATCACCATCGCCTGGATCCTCGTGGTGGCCGTCGCCGTTGTGATCAAACTGCCGCCCTGGTGGTCCGCGTGAGTTCGTGGGGGAATCAACCATGCTGAAGACCGCCCGCGACTACCTTCAGAGCCTGTTCCTGTTCGAGTTGTTCAAGGGGATGCAGCTCACCGGGACCTATCTCTTCAAGCGCAAGTTCACCGTTCAGTACCCGGAGGAGAAAGCGCCCATCTCCCCGCGGTTTCGCGGCTTGCACGCCCTGCGCCGCTACCCCAACGGGGAGGAGCGGTGCATCGCCTGCAAACTGTGCGAAGCGACCTGTCCGGCCCTGGCCATCACCATCGAGGCCGAACCCCGGGAGGACGGGTCCCGGCGCACCACGCGCTATGACATCGATCTCTTTAAGTGCATTTACTGCGGTTTCTGCGAGGAGTCCTGTCCGGTGGACTCCATCGTGGAGACCGGTGTCTACGAATATCACTTCGAGGAGCGGGGTGAAAACATCATGACCAAGGAAAAGCTGCTTGCCATCGGCGACCGCTACGAGGCCGACATCGCTGCGGCGCGCGCCGCGGATGCGCCTTACCGATGAAGAGAACCGAGCCGCACAGGCGCACCGGACGCGCAGGGGCAAATGACAGTCCCGCTGATTTTGGATTCGGTAGCCACTGCGCCGGTTCAGGCCCGCTCTGTGTGCACCTTGGCTTCTCAAGCGCGACCCTGCGATCCTGGCTTCTTCGCGACTAACTTATTCGGACGTATCCATGGGTTTCGAGAAATTTCTCTTCTACTGCTTTGCCGCCATAACCGTAGTCTCCGCGGGGATGGTGATCAGCCAGCGCAACCCGGTGCATGCCGTCCTCTGGCTGGTGGTTGCCTTCGTTAGCAGCGCGGCCCTGTGGATCCTGCTGGAGGCCGAGTTTCTTGGGATAGTCCTGATCCTGGTCTATGTGGGCGCGGTGATGGTGCTGTTCCTCTTTGTGGTGATGATGCTCGACATCGACATCGCGACCCTGCGAGCTGGTTTTATCAAGTATCTGCCGATTGGTGCCCTGGTGGCCGGCATCATGCTGGCGGAGATGGTGCTGATCGTGGGTCCGGCCCACTTCGGTCTCGACGCCTTCCCTCAGCCGCCGGCGGCCGGGGTCGAGGTCAACAATACCCGCGAACTCGGCATGCTCCTTTACACGGTCTATGTCTATCCGTTCGAGCTGGCCTCGGTAGTCCTCCTGGTGGCGATTATCGCCGCCATTCGGCTGACCCTGCGTCACCGTCCGGACACCAAGTTCATCGACCCGTCGCGGCAGGTGCGGGTGAGGAAAGGGCCCGACCGGATCCGCATCGTCAAGATGCCTGTGGTGCGCGCCGTCGAGTCTCCGGGTGACGCGTCGGCCGTTTCCGCGCCCGCGACTAAGGAATGACCCCATGATCGCACTCTCCGACTATCTGATCCTGAGCGGCGCCCTGTTCTCCATCGCAGTGGCGGGGATCTTTCTCAATCGCAAGAACGTCATCGTGCTGCTCATGTGCATGGAGCTGATGTTGCTGGCGGTCAACACCAACTTCATCGCCTTCTCCCATTTCCTCCAGGACATGACAGGCCAGGTTTTCGTGTTCTTTATCCTTACGGTCGCGGCAGCTGAAGCGGCGATCGGGCTTGCGATACTGGTCGTCCTGTTCCGCAACCGCCGGACCATCAACGTCCAGGACCTGGACTCGCTGAAAGGGTAGCCTGAGGGGGAAGCCTGAGGAATTGCAACCGTTTAAATGGCCGAGCCTAATCGGACAGGATTGAAAGTCATGAGGTCCCGCCGGTGAATCACCCGGTCGCCACAAGAGTCGAAACGGGGTTGCTCAGCAAATTCGGTGGCGGTGTGGGGCACGCAAATCATTCGGGAAGTACAAGCATCCTGCCAATCCTGGTAAATCCTGCTGTTCCTGTCTATTTACCTTCGAGCCACGACTGACTTTACTGTCCTGGCGCTGAACCTAGCGTAAAGAGCGAATCAAGAGATGGCGAACCTCTATCTGACCATCGTGCTGGCGCCCCTGATCGGCGCCATCGTCGCCGGTTTCTTCGGCGGCCGCATTGGCCGCCGGGGGGCTCACACGGTGACCATTCTGGGCGTGGGCATCTCCACCGCCCTGTCGCTCTATGTGCTGGCCCGCTTCATCTGGGAGGATGAGCCGGTTTTCAATGCGGCGGTCTACACCTGGCTGGTCTCGGACGGCATCCGTTTCGAGATCGGTTTCCTGGTAGACAAGCTCACGGCGCTGATGATGAGCACCGTGACCTTCGTCTCCCTGATGGTGCATATCTACACCATCGGCTACATGGCCGATGATGAGCACAACTGGCCCCATGGCTCCAAGGCCGGCGTCAACAGCTATCAGCGCTTTTTCTCTTACATCTCGCTCTTTACTTTCTCCATGTTAATGTTGGTCATGTCCAACAACTTCATGCAGTTGTTTTTCGGCTGGGAGGCCGTCGGTTTGGTCTCGTACCTGTTGATCGGATTCTGGTCGGTCCGGGAGTCGGCCGTGTTCGCCAACCTCAAGGCCTTCCTTGTCAATCGGGTGGGGGACTTCGGGTTCATCCTGGGGATCGCCGCCGTCGGCATGTATTTCAACACGATGGACTATGCGGAGGTTTTCGCCAAGGCCCCGGAATTTGCCGATACCCAGGTGGCCTTGTTTGGCGGGGTCTCGCTAATGAGCCTGATCTGCATCCTGCTATTCATCGGCGCCATGGGTAAATCCGCACAGGTGCCATTGCACGTGTGGCTGCCCGATTCGATGGAGGGTCCTACCCCCATCTCAGCCCTGATCCATGCAGCGACCATGGTCACCGCCGGTGTTTTCATGGTGGCGCGGATGTCGCCCCTGTTTGAGATGTCAGAAGCGGCGTTGAGCTTTGTACTGATCGTCGGTGCCACCACGGCCTTCTTCATGGGTTTGATCGGCTTGGTCCAGAGCGATATCAAGAGGGTGGTGGCCTACTCGACGCTCTCCCAGTTGGGCTACATGGTCGCCGCGCTGGGGGCCTCGGCCTATGCGGCGGGTATCTTCCACCTGATGACCCATGCCTTCTTCAAGGCCCTGCTGTTCCTGGCGGCAGGCTCGGTCATCATTGCGATGCATCACGACCAGGACATCCGTAACATGGGCGGCTTGCGAAAATACATGCCGATCACCTGGCTGACCGCGCTCATCGGCTCCCTGGCCCTGATCGGCTTTCCGGGCTTTTCCGGCTTCTTTTCCAAGGACGCGATTATCGAGGCGGTGGGGGGCGCGCACATCTTCGGTGCCGGTTATGCGAGCGTCTTGTTGACCGTCGGGGTCCTGATTACGGCGCTCTACAGCTTTCGCATGTACTTCCTGGTCTTTCACGGCAAGGAGCGAATGGACGAGCACACCCGGCACCACCTTCACGAGCCCCCCTGGGTGGTCACGCTGCCGCTGGTGCTGCTGGCTATCCCGTCGGTCATACTGGGCTGGCTTACCATCGAGCCCCTCTTGGTTGGCGACTGGTTCAGCTCCGGGGACTGGCACCCGATCGTGGTCCATGACGAGCACGACACCTTGAAGCACCTCGCCGAACATTGGCATGGGCAGGCCGCCTTCGTCCTGCACGGTCTGACTGCTTTGCCCTTCTTCCTGGCCATGGGTGGGCTGATTGGCGCGGCCGTGATTTGGTGGTTCCTGTTCGGTCGCAACCCCCGGATCGACGAGCAGCTGCAAGCCCTGGGCGGTCCGGTCACCCGGGTGCTCCAGGACAAGTACGGCTTTGACGATTTCAACCAGCGGGTTTTCGGCGACGGCGGTCAGTCTCTCGGCAAGGCCCTCTGGAGCGGCGGCGACCAGGCGCTAATCGACGGCGCTATCGTCAATGGGTCGGCCCTGTCTGTCGGGCGGTTCGCGGGTGTCGCCCGTCACCTGCAGACCGGTTACCTCTACCATTACGCCATTGCAATGATTGTCGGGCTTGTCGGCCTTTTGACAGTCTTTGTGACCCTCTGACCGGCGCAGGAGACGCACAACAATGGAATCGGGTTTCCCCCTGCTGACGCTGACCATCTGGCTCCCCATCCTCGGCGGTGTTGCCGTGCTTGCGAGCGGTGATCGGGACAGCAGTCTCTCCAAGTGGCTCGCACTCGGCGTGTCGGTTCTGACCTTTGTGGTGAGTCTGGGACTCTGGATCGGGTTTGATACCACCACGGCCCAGATGCAGTTTGTTGAGCACAGCCCCTGGATTCCGACCTTTAATGTCGCTTACTTTTTGGGGGTGGACGGCATCTCCATGCCGCTCATCGTCCTCACCACCTTCATTACGATTTTCGTGGTGGTGGCCGGCTGGGACGTGATCACCTATCGGCCATCTCAATACATGGCCGCCTTTTTGATCATGGAAGGGGTCATGGTGGGGGTCTTCGCGGCCCTGGACGCCATCCTCTTCTATGTCTTCTGGGAGGCCATGCTGATCCCGATGTTCCTCATCATCGGGGTCTGGGGCGGACCAAACAGGGTTTATGCGACCATCAAGTTCTTCCTATACACCTTCTTCGGCTCGGTGTTCATGCTGGTCGCGCTGATTTACATGTACTTCCAGGCCGACAGCTTCAGCATCCTGGACTTCCACGGCCTCGAGTTGGGCATGACTGCTCAGGTATTGATCTTCGTTGCCTTCCTGCTCGCCTTTGCGGTCAAGGTGCCGATGTTCCCGGTTCACACCTGGCTACCTGACGCCCATGTAGAGGCGCCCACGGGGGGCTCGGTGATCCTGGCGGCGATCATGCTGAAGATTGGCGGTTATGGCTTCCTGCGCTTCAGCCTGCCCATCACACCGGACGCTAGCGCATCCCTTGACTGGCTGATTATTTCCCTGTCGCTGATCGCGGTGGTCTACATTGGTTTCGTCGCCCTGGTGCAGCAGGACATGAAGAAGCTCATCGCCTATTCGTCCATTGCCCACATGGGCTTCGTGACTCTTGGCTTCTTCATCCTGTTCTCGATCCTGCGCCAGTCCGGGGTCAGTACCGGGGCGGTGATGGGTATCGAAGGCGGCATGGTGCAGATGATCTCCCATGGATTCATCTCCGGCGCGCTGTTCCTCTGTGTCGGTGTCCTCTATGACCGTGTCCATTCACGGCAGATCGCCGACTACGGTGGGGTCATCAATACTATGCCCTGGTTCGGGGCCTTTCTGGTGTATTTCGCCATGGCCAATGCCGGGCTGCCCGGCACTTCCGGCTTCGTGGGCGAATTCATGGTCATCCTCGCGGCCTTCCGCGCGGATTTTTGGTTCGCCTTCCTGGCCGCCACCACGCTGATTCTCGCCGCCGCCTTCACCTTGTGGATGGTCAAACGAGTGGTCTATGGGGAGGTGAAGAATGAGAAAGTGGCCAAGCTGAAAGACCTCAACGGTCGTGAAACCTTCAACCTCGGCGCTCTGGCAGCCGTGGTGCTGCTGTTCGGTCTGTGGCCGGCCCCCCTGGTGAATGTGATGCACGCGAGCGTCGAGAACCTGGTCGCCCAGATCGGTGTCTGCAAGCTCCCCGCTTCCGAAGCCGGCGACTGCGTCCTGGCCAGGCCCGTCCCGCTCGCGGCTACGGCGCCTTGACGGATACCTGAAATACGGAATATGACCATGCCTTTCGATTCCGCTTACCTCCTGCCCATACTTCCGGAAATCGCGATTCTGATCACCGCGACCCTGGTGCTGGTGGTTGACCTCTACCTAAAGGATGAACACAAGGGTGTTAACCACACACTGACCCTGATCGGGCTTGTAATCGCAATCGGCCTCACGGGTGTCGTGGGGGGCGGCGAGCGGGTGGTGGTCTTCGATGGGAACGTGGTCAGGGATGCCATGAGCGACCTGCTCAAGGGCGCCACCCTGATTGTCTCGCTTTTTGCCTTCATCTTTGCCCGGCCCTGGCTCAAGGACCGTAACCTGATGCTGGGTGAATACTACGTCTTGGGCCTCTTCGCGGTGCTCGGGATGCTCGTGATGATCTCGGCCAACAGTTTCCTGACTCTCTATCTGGGGCTCGAACTGCAAGCGCTGTGTCTCTATGCCCTGGTCGCCTTTGATCGAGACTCCAAGGCCGGCTCCGAGGCCGCTATGAAATATTTTGTCCTGGGGGCACTGGGATCGGGAATGCTGCTCTATGGCATCTCCATGATCTACGGGGCGACCGGGTCCGTCGAGTTTGGCGCGGTGGCGAAGGCCGTAGCGGCCCAGGGGATGCAGGATAAGGTCCTGGTTTTCGGCATCGTCTTCCTGGTGATCGGGATCGGCTTTAAGTTTGGGGCCGTGCCATTCCATATGTGGGTGCCTGACGTCTATGAGGGTGCGCCGACACCGGTGACCCTGTTCCTGGGCTCTGCCCCCAAGATCGCGGCCTTCGCCCTGGCCGTGCGGCTCTTGGTTGACGGTATGGGCGGCCTGCACCCGGACTGGCAGGGCATGCTGACGATCCTGGCGGTGCTCTCCATGGGCCTTGGTAATCTGGTCGCCATTGCTCAGACCAACATCAAGCGTATGCTGGCCTACTCGACGATCTCCCATGTGGGCTTCATCTTTCTCGGGCTGCTGGCTGGCTCGACACAGGGCTATGCCGCCGCAATGTTCTACACAATCGTCTATGCCGTGATGGCGGCAGGGGCCTTCGGTATCCTCATCATCCTGAGCCGGGAGGGCTTCGACGCCGAGAATCTGGAGGATCTCAAGGGCCTGAGCGACCGGGATCCCTGGTATGCGGCGATGATGGCGATCATTATGTTCTCCATGGCTGGCGTCCCGCCCACGGTCGGGTTCATGGCCAAACTGCTGGTGCTGGAGGCAGTGGTGCGGGTGGACATGGTCTGGCTGGCCTTGGTCGCCGTGTTTTTCTCCATCATCGGGGCCTTCTATTACTTACGAGTGGTCAAGGTTGTTTATTTCGACAAACCGGTGATTGACGCGCCGCTTGTCTCCTCCAGCGGGGTGCGGGCGGCCATGACGGTCAATGGACTCGCCATCCTGTTGTTGGGTCTGTTCCCTGCGACCTTGCTTGGTCTCTGTCAGGCGGCCTTCGGCTGATCGTAACCAAGGGTTCGCTGTCAGCAATTCGCTCTCAGGTCTCACTCTCAGGTATCAGTAGTCGGGGTTTTCAGGATTTTCAGGATCATCAACGGTCGATCGAGTCCGCTGAAGGTCCTTTAAATCATGGGAAATCCTGGTGTTCCTGTGAATTTTACCGCGGCTGAATCATCTGAGCGACGGGCACGAGGAACCTGAAGCCTCGCGGCGACGGTGCTCCGGCGCGGACACCGGTGCTGTTGTCCCGACGCCTTGCCGCAGGCTACCATGTGGTGCTTTTCTACCAAGCGGGAGCTTTCAGCATGTTTCGCGGCAGCATCGTGGCCCTGATTACGCCAATGGACGCGGATGGTGGGATCGATGACGCCAGCCTGAAGCGCTTGGTCGATTTCCACGTGGAGGCGGGCACCTCCGCGATCGTCTCTGTGGGAACCACCGGAGAGTCCGCGACCCTGGACGAGGCGGAGCACTGCCAGGTGATGGCGCGCACCGTGGAACTGGCTGCGGGGCGAATCCCGGTGATCGCCGGCACCGGGGCCAACTCCACCCGGGAGGCCATCACCCTGACCCGTTGCGCCTACGAGGCCGGGGCAGACGCCGCCCTGCTGGTGACTCCTTATTACAATAAGCCCACTCAGGAAGGACTTTACCTCCACCACAAGGCAGTCGCCGAGGCCGTTCCCATCCCTCAGATCCTCTACAACGTCCCCGGGCGTACCGCCTGCGACCTGTTGCCGGAGACTGTCGCGCGGCTGGCGGAGGTTCCAAACATCATCGGCGTCAAGGAGGCGACCGGGAAGCTCGAGCGGGTGGCCATCCTGCGGGCCGCCTGCGGCGACGGCTTCGCGCTCTACAGCGGCGATGACGCCACCGCCTGCGACTTCCTGCTGTTGGGCGGGGACGGGGTCATTTCGGTCACGGCGAACCTGGCGCCACGCTTGATGCAGGCCATGTGTCAGGCCGCCCTGGTCAATGATCGGGCGGCGGCCCGCGCGAGTGATCAGCAGTTGGCCGGACTGCATCGGGACCTGTTCGTTCAGTCCAACCCGATCCCGGTAAAATGGGGTGCGGTCGAGTTGGGTCTGTGCGGTGTCGGGATCCGGCTCCCCCTGACCTGGCTCTCCGACCAATACCAACCGTGTGTGCGCCGCGCGATGCAACAGGCGGGCGTCCTTTGACCCGCGGACAACGCGCTCCGGTTTCGCTCCATGCATCCATCATGAGGCCCACGACCTTGAGACCCTCCTGTGTCCTGGGCGGCCCGTCCGTCCTGTCGATCCTGATCCTGCTTGCTGTCTTTGGACTTTCCGGGTGCGGTTCAAACCCGTTCCAGGACATGCTGCCCGACAATTCCCTGGAATATAAGAAGAGCCGGCAGGCGGAAGAGAATCTGGAACTGCCGCCGGACCTCAAGAGCGGCAACTTCGATGATGCCCTGGACGTCCCGCCCCTGGAAGGCGGCACCACCTACTCGGAGTACGCGGGAGGTCGCACTCAGCGTCAGCAGGTCGCGACGGCGGGCGCTGTTCTCCCCGCGGTAGAGAACGTGGAACTGCGTCGGAGCGGCGATTCCCGATGGCTCGAGGTCCAGGCGACCCCAAACCAGGTCTGGCCCAAAGTGGTCGCCTTCTGGCGGGAGCAGGGCATCCTGCTGGTGGAGCAGAATCCCAGCGTGGGGGTCATGAAAACCGACTGGATCGATAATCGTGCCGAGATTCCGCAGGACTTCCTGACCCGGATGGTGCGCAAGGTTGCGGACGGGCTCTATGCAACCTCCACCCGGGACCAATTCAGTGTCCGCATGGACGCCGGCACCAAGGCCGGGACCACTGAGGTCCACCTGACCCATCGGGGGATGGAGGAGAAGCTCGAGACGGGTACCCTGGGCGATGCCAAGCGCTCAGTCTGGCAGCCGAGTGGAACCGATGCGGGCAAGGAGGCCGAGATGCTCCGTCGCCTGATGTTGTTCCTGGGGGTCCCCGAGAAGAAGGCGGCCGCGGTCGTCGCGGCGCCCGCGAGCGCCCCGCGCAGCGGGTCTGGGGCACGCCTGGTCGGCGAGGGGGCGGGGCAGGTGCTGGTGATCCCGGAGGAGTTTCGGCGTGGCTGGCGGACCACCGGTGCGGCCCTGGACCGGGCGGGCTTCGCGGTGGAAGACCGGGACATGACCCGCGGGGTCTACTACGTGCGCTACCAGGACGCGGACGCCGGTGCGGCTGGACAGAAGCGCAGTTTGGGGGATCGTTTGGCCTTCTGGCGAAAGTCCGACATCGACCGGGTCAAGCAATACCAGATCAAGGTGGAGGGTAACGACACCGAGACCCGGGTCAGCGTCCTCGATCCCGGGGGTGGCAAGGATGCGGCGGCCTCCGCGGGCCGGATTCTGGCGCGCTTGAAAGAAGAAATGAGGTGATTTCCGGCCGGGGCCGCCCCGCCAGCGCCGAGGCTGTTGCGGTGCCGGGAGATGAGTGCCACGGCTCGCGGATGATGCGCGGTCACCCTACCGCCGCCATTCCGGAAGGCTGCCAGCATCCGGTCCTCCAGACGGACGTTGATGGCGTGCAATGAGTTGAGCATGTTCGCGGAACGGCCCCGGCCGCCTGGTACGGCGGCGCCGGTCCAACCGCGAAGCCGGTCAAGAAGCCCGTGACAGCGGGTGCTGACCGGCCGGTTGGCCTTCATGGCACGGGGTCCCGCTGTCCTGCCGAGGCCTGGGGGCAGGAGCGCCGCCGTCGTATCGGCAGCAAGCCAGCGTCCCGGCTGTCCATTCACCGCTGAAAGCTGACCCCAATCGCCCATGTCCCAATACCGCCCCCTGATCGCTCTCCTGTTCGCCCTCGGCCTGGCGGTTGGGTTCATCCAGTCGGGCAATGCGGAGGAGCCACCGACCGCGGCCAAGGGCCGGGCATCTGCCCTCTTTGAGAAGGCCCTGGTGGAGTTTAATCTGGGCCAGACCCGCACCGCCTACCTGCACCTGAAGCACGCGCTGTTAGAGGACCCCTTCCTGCTCTCCGCCCATCTGTTACTCGGCAGGATCTATATCCATCTCGGGCAAGGGGATAAGGCGGAGAAAGAACTCCTGATCGCCGACGGCCTGGGTGCGCATCGATCCCTGACCCTGATCCCGCTTGCCCGGGCCTACCTGTTGCAGGGTAAGGCGAAGGAACTACTCGCGGAGATATTTCCCCTCGGCACTCTGGTGGAAGAGGACGCGGAGTTATTGGCGCTGCGCGGTCAAGCACACCTGCAACTCGATCAGTTGTATGACGCCCAACGGGCCTTTACCCAGGCCAGGGAAAAAAACCCTAATAACGTCGGCGCTGTCCTGGGGCGTATCCATGTCTTGCTTCTCAAGGGTGACCTGAACGAGGCCGACTTCTATGCCCGGCGTGCGGTGGAACTGGCCCCGGATAACCCCCGGGCATGGTTCCTCAAAGGTACCTTGACGCGCAGCCTGGGCGACATCCAATCGGCCCTGCGGGACTTCGAGCGGGCCGTGCAGGCCCTGCCGGCCTATCTGCCTGCGCAGATCGCCCGGGTCAGTGCCCTTCTCGAACTTGGTCGACATGACCAAGCCCTGGCAGCGGCCGAAGAGGCCGGCCAGATCTACCCCCGGGATCCCCGAACCCTCTATCTCAAGGCCCTGGTCCAGGCGCGGCAGCAGTCGGCGGATGCGGCGACCGCGACGCTCGCTCAGGCCGACACCCTGATCTCCCAGTTGCCGGCGGCCCTGATTGAGGGTCACCCTCCCACTCTGCTGCTGGCGGGGATGGTGAGCTATAGCCTCAAGCACTGGGCCCAGGCAAGCCGCTATCTCGGGTTGTATTTGGAGCGATACCCGGACTCGGTCGGACCGCGCACCCTTTTGGCACAGATTTACCTTCAGCGCGATCAGCACGAGCAGGCCGTCAAGCTGCTCGAACCAGCCCTGGGACTGGCTCCCGGGGACCAGACAGTCTTGTCCCTGCTCGCCGAGGCCTACATGCGCGACCGGCAGCATGTGAAGGCGTCGAACTACCTGCAGCAAGTGGTCGACGCCGACAAAGACAAACTGGTGCTGCGGGCGCAGCGGGCGGTCAACCAGTTCGGGCTCGGCCGCAGCACCCAGGCCCTTGAGGACCTGGGCGCGGTCTTCGACGCTGACCCCAAGTACGAAAACGCGGGAGCGACCCTGGTCGTGCTGAGCCTCAAGGAGCAGCGCTTCGATGAGGCCGTGACCGTCGCCCGCAAGCTGCTGCAGGGCAGCCCGGACAATCTGACCTATCTGAACCTTTTTGGTGTCGCTCAGCTGGCCGCCGGTGATTTGGGGGCAGCCCGCTGGGCCTTTGAACTGGCTTTGATGCTGGACGGGGGCTTTCTTCCGGCCCAGCTCAATCTGGCGGAGATCGACCTTCGGGAGGAGCGCCCCGGGGTGGCGCGGGATCGCTTGCGGCTGTTCCTGGAGCGGAACCCGGACCAGGTCTCAGGTCTGTTGATGCTGGCCAGGGCCTTCGAGCAGCTCGGCGACCGGGGGCAGGCCAAGCAGTGGGCCCAGCGGGCCGTGGGTGTGGACCCCAACTCGGTGGAAGTTGCGGTCTACCTCACTGACTTGCTGTTAAAGATGAAAAGCGCTGAGGAGGCGCTCACAGTGGCGGAATCCGCCGAGCTTCGGGCCGCGGACGCCGACGACATCGATTTGTTGGCCGCCCTGAGCCGGGCCTACATCGCCAATGGTCGTCGTGCCACCGCGCAAATCATCTTGCAGCGAGGGTCCAGCCTCGCCGGTTATAACGCGGCGAATCTTCTTGAGATCGCTGCGCTGCAGCGTCAGGCCGGAGACCCCAATGGGGCCATCTGGTCCCTGGAGAAGGCGGCCAAGGGCCAGCCGAAATTTCTGCCGACGCGGATCAAACTTGGGGAAGTCTACACGGAGGAGGGCAAGCTTCCCCAAGCGGAGGATGTCGCCAAGGGCTTGATCAGGGACTTTCCCAAGGAGCCTTACGGCGAGCACTTGCTGGGAACCATCGCCCGGGCACGTGGCGATGACGCCGTTGCGCTCGACCACTTCACCCGCGCCCTCAAGTTGCGGGAGTCGCCAGTCCTGGCGGTGCGAACTTTTGAGACGCTGAGGGCCGTCCAGGGCAACAGTCAGGCGCTCGACTTCCTTAAGCGGTGGGTCGACAAGCACCCGAACGACGAGATCGCGCGGCAAGCCCTGGCCGAGGCCCTTTTCCGCGGCGGTCGGGCCGCCGAGGCGAAGGAAATCTACGAACGTGCCCTGGCCAGGACGCCAAACAACGTGACCCTGCTGAATAATCTCGCGCTGATCTACGCGGAGGAGGGCAGCCCTAAGGCCCTGGAACTCGCCCGCAAGGCCCATCAGGCCCTGCCTGCTCCGGAGATCACAGACACCCTGGGGTGGGTCCTGGTCAAGAGCGGTCAAGTCGAAGCGGGCCTGGGCTACCTGCGGGAGGCGCAGACCAAGGCCGCCGCCCAGGCCGGTGTCGGATACCACATCGCCTACGCCCTCGAGCGTCTGGGCCGACAGGACGAGGCCTTAGGCGAACTGAGACGCATATTGCAGCAGGACAGCGACTTCCCCGAGCGGGAGGCCGCATTGAACCTACGTCGCCAGTTGGAATCCGCCGAGGCAGCGAACGCGCCGACGGGGCGCAATCTGGGGTTTGATCCGGTCGCGGAGTAAGGCCTGGTCGGGACCGTTCGAGCCCCGGTCGGCTGCGGCCTCCGCTCTCCTGACAAAAAATGAAGCGCCCTGGACGCCGCGAGAAAGCGCCAGGTAGCCTGATGACGATGCGAAAGTTGTCGCCTACTCGGCGGGCCCGGCCGGGCGCCCCCGCGGTGAACGACCAATGCCATTAACGCGCTGAGATACTTGGCGAATGTTTCGCTGATCCTCGGATTTTCCGACCAGGCCCCGAGCCTAGGCCGCAGCTGCGGTGAGAAGCTGGGCGCCGGTCACCTCGGGGATGATAGAGACGTCGCCCCTGGCCAGCACCTGACCCTGATCCAGAACGACCACCTGATCCGCCCATTCCAGTCCCACTGGCCGGTGGGTGATGAGGATCACGGTGCGCCCGGTCATGAGCCGGCCCAGGGACTCGATGAGCGCGCGTTCGGTCTCGCCGTCCAGGCCTTCCGTGGGTTCGTCCAGGAGCAGGATCGGCGCGTCGCGCAGCAGGGCGCGGGCGATGGCGATGCGCCGGGCCTGGCCGCCGGAGAGGCGCACCCCTGTCTCGCCGGTCCAGGTGTCGTAGCCTTCTGGCAGGGCGGAGATGAAGTCATGGACCTGGGCGACCCGGCAGGCCTGTTCCAGTTGCACTTGGGAGGCGGCGGGGTTGGCGATCAGCAGGTTGTCGCGAATGCTCAGGTCGAACAGGTGGGTGTGCTGGCTCACCAGGCTCAGGTGGCGGCGCAGGTCATCGCCCCGGAAGCGGGCCAGATTGTGGCCGCCCAGCAGGATCTGGCCCCGGTCCGGTGCCCAGAAGCCCAGCAGCAGGTTGAACAGGGTCGTCTTGCCCGACCCGCTGGCCCCGACGATGGCCAGACGCCCGCCTTGGGGGACTTCAAGGTCGATCCCGGTCAGGGCCGGGCGGTCGGCGTCAGGGTAGCGGAAGTGCAAATCCGTGATGCGCAGATCAAAGCGCGCCGGCGTTGGTGAGGGGCCAGCCGGGTCCAACACCGCCGGTTCGGTGTCCACAATCGCGAACAGACGCCGGGCGGCGGCCAGGGTACGACCCAATTGCTGGAAGGCCAGGGGCAGGGGCGCGACGGCCTCGAAGCTCGCCAGCGTAAAGAGGGCGAGCATGGCGAGTTGAGGCGAGTCCAGGTGCCCGTCCCGCACCAGGGGGATGGCTAGCCACAGTAGGACCCAAAGGCTCAAATTGGCACAGAGTCCCACCGCACCCTGGGCGAGACCGGCATATCCGGCCAGGCGCACCTGGTCTTGGGCCAGCGCCCGGCTCACGTTGTCGATGCGCTGGGCCTGGGTCTCCGCGGCCCCATAGACCTGAAGCTCCGCCAGGCCCTGGAGTCCATCGATACAGGCCGAGCGCAGGGCGGCCTCGTCCCGGGCGGTGCGCTGTCCGGGGGCAAGGCCCCGGGCACGGCTCCACAGGGGTACGCCAATGCCGGCCAGCCCCAGGAAAGCGAGGCCCCAGGCGGCCAGACGGGGGTCGTAGTGCCACAGGAAGACCGCCAGGAGGCAGGCCGCCACCAGGGCGACCAGCACAGGTACCAGGACTCGCACATAGAGGGTGTCCAGGGCGTCCACGTCCGCGCGGATGCGGCTTTGCAGATCGCCGCTGTGATACCGCTGGATGACCGCAGGTGCCAGGGGCTCCAGGTGTCCGTAGAACCAGACCCGCAACCGGGCGAGCAGGCGCAGGGTTGCCTCGTGGGTAATGAGGCGCTCCAGATAGCGGCCCAGGGTGCGAACCATGGCCCCACCGCGGATCAGGGCGGCGGGGGTGAAGTAGTTCATGGCGACCCCGGCCGCCCCGGCCAGGGCCATTGCGGTGATGAACCAGCCGGAGGCGGCAATCAGCACCACGTTGGCGATGAGTGTCACCAGGGCCGTGAGGGCGCCCAGAAGCATCCAGGGGGCATAGGGGCGGAAGAGCTTCAGGAGACGCAGCAGGTCGTTCATGATCCGACCCCCGTGGTGGCTGTGCGCTGAGTCGTTCCCCCAGTCTGACCCGTGTAGGCACGGAGCAGACGCCGATAGGGACCGTCCGCCGCCAACAAGCTGGCGTGGTTACCGGCCTCAACCAGGCGGCCCTGGTCCAGCACCAGGATGCGGTCGGCCTTGCGCACCGTGTCCAACCGGTGGGCGATCGCGATCAGAGTGCGGCCCCGTGCCAAATCCTCGATACCCGCCTGGACCAGGCGCTCGCTCTCCGGGTCCAGACTGGCGGTGGCCTCGTCGAGGATTACCAGGGGGGCATCCCGCAGGAAGGCCCGGGCAAGAGCGACCCGCTGGATTTGGCCGCCGGAGAGTCCTGCGCCGCGCTCGCCGATGGGAGTGTCATAGCCCTTGGGTAGGGCTGCGATGAAGCCGTCGGCCCGGGCCAGGTGGGCGGCGGTCTGCACGGCTGCTGGTTGGGCGCGGGGATCGTCCGCTGATAATCCGAGCCGGATGTTCTCACCGATGGAGCCCTGGAAGAGCCGGGGCTGTTGGGGCACCCAGGCCAGGTGGCGGCGCCAGGCGGCCAGGTTGAGGTTCCGCAGGTCATGGCCGTTGATGCTCAGGGTCCCAGCGGTGGGGCTCAGGAAGCCCAGCAGAAGCTGAATCAGGGTCGACTTGCCAGCCCCGCTGGCGCCGACCAGGGCCAGGCGCTCGCCAGGGTGGATCTCCAGGTTCAATCCGCGCAGGGCCTCGCGGCCCTGGGCGTAGCTGAAATGCACGTCGTCGAAGCGGATCGTCAAGGGCAGGCTGATGGTGAGTTGCCGCTCGGTGGCCTGGGGTCGAGCCGCGGTGGCCGGCCTGGGGTCCAATTCCAGAATCGCCATCAGGCGCTCCGCGGCAGCTGTGGCCTCCATCCGCCCGTGATAATGGCCGCCCAGGCTGCGCAGGGGGGCATAGAACTCAGGGGCCAGGAGCAGGATGAAGAAGCCGTGCAGGAAGCCGATTTGGGGGATGTGAAACCAGTCCGGGAGCGGCATGCCCTGGCCGTAAAGGCGGAAGCCGATGAAGATAGCGACTGCGGCGATGCTCACGGTCGCCACGAACTCCAGCACTGCGGAGGATAGGAACGCGACCCGCAATACGCGCATCGTGCCCACCCGATAGTCCTCCGAGACCCGCGCGATCTCGGCCGCTTCCCGGCGCCCGGCGCCGAAGAGCTTGAGGGTGGTGAGACCCTGGATGCTGTCGAGAAAGCGCGCACCCATGCGTGCCAGTTGTTTCCACTGGCGCTGGTTGAGTTGCTCCGCGCCTTTTCCGATCAGGACCATGAAGAAGGGGATCAGCGGCGCGGTCAGCAACAGCACCAGGGCCGACAGCCAGTCCAGGGGCAGAACCAGCAGCAGGATGGCCAGCGGGATGGTCTGGGCCAGGGCCATGGCTGGGAGGAAGCGGGCATAGTAGGCGTCCAGGTCATCCACCCCTTTGGTCAGGGTTTCGACCACGGCGCCGCTGCGCTCCCCCGCCAGGTGGGCCGGACCCAGGGTCTGGAGGGCACGATAGAGCCGGTCCCGCAGGGCGATGCGGACCCGCGCCGCGCCGCGCACAGCGGCCCGCTCCGCGGCCCAGATGACCAAGGCGCGCGCGCTGAAGAGGGCAAGAAGCGCCCAGAGCCAGGGCTGCACGGCGGGCAGCCCCGCGTCCTCAAACGTGACGGCGTTCAGCACCAGGGCCAGGAGCCAGGCCTGGGCGATAATCAGGGCCCCGTTGACGGCTTGGAGGATGATGGCGAAAGAGATGGCACGCCCGGCATAGCAGGTCTGGGCCTTGAGCCAGGCGGAAGGGGTCATGGACTACCAGCGCTGGGGCACCTGCTGGACCTGGGTGATGTCGTAGCCGACGCCCTTTAGAAACCCCATGATCTCCGAGCGCTTGGCCTCCGGAATCTGAGGCGTTCGGGCCATGACCCAGACATAATCCCGCTTCTCGCGGCCGATGACGGTGATGCTGTAGTCCGGCTCCAGCCAGATGACCCGATAATCGGCCTTGAAGGGCCAGATGAATTGCATACCCCAGCGGGCGTTGCCGGTGTCAGGGATTACGAAGCCCGTCGGGTGATAGACCTTCTCCGGTCCGTCGAAGGCGTCTTTGCGGAAGCGGAAGGTGGTGGCGATGGTGCCGTCCGGGTTCAGGGCATAGGACTCGACCGCGTTGTGGGCGCCTTTCTCCACAAAGGTCGGGATGTTGGCGATCACATACCAGTCGCCCATGAAACGCGGTAGGTCGACTTTGGGGACAGTCTCCAAGGGTTTCTCCTCGGCCCAGACCGCTGCCGTCAGGGTCAGCAGGGTGAGGGCGATCACTCGAATGTTCGTGGGTTTCATCTTAGCCTGCCGGAATGTCGCGCTCGTTCGTCGGAGGGTACCCCCGCTGGTGGACTAGCCCCCAAAAGCCTTCTGGATCGCGTCGATATTTAGGGACTCCACGTATTGCTGAACCGCCGTGCCATCCGGCAACCCTGTCCCTTTGCCCTGGATCAGGATGCGGTTGCCGATCATGAGGGTGACCTCGTACTCGTTGGACTGAGGGTCGTGCTTCATGATGCCGCGCTGGCCCTTGTAGGCGTAAGGCTTGGTAGCGGGGTCCGCCTGCATCATGAAGGGAGAGGACAGAAACATGGTCAGCATGGGCAATAGAGGGGAGTCGGCCGTCACGCTGAGGTTGACCTCGGCCCCGTCCGGGCGGAAATAGCGTCGCCCCAGGTTGGTGCCGGTGATCATGCTGGCGAACCCGGCGGATTCGGACTGAGCGGGGTCGGCCTGCCAGCCGGCGAGGGGCTCTGGCAGGAGGGTCAGCAACCCCGCGGTCTCGCGCTCCTTGATCTTGGCGACGGCAAAGTTAAGAGCATCGGTGGCGATGCGCAGATCGCCCTTGTCGTAGGCCTGGCGGGCAGCGTCCAGTTGGTCCGTGACCTCATCGGCCTGGGCCGTGCCGAGGGTAACCAGGGCGGCGAATGCAGTGGCGAGCGGGGCGCGGCAGTTCATGGGTAGCCTCCAGACGGTTCCGGGTGTGGAGCCTCCATTATCGCTGAAAGGAGTGGGGGCGTCCTGCCCCCGATGCGGAAACTGTCGGGGCGGGATGCCCGACCCCTGTTCAGAGGGTTTTGGCCCGCTCCGCCAGCTAGACCCAGGTGTCGATCTCGACGAAGTCCGTGCCACCAGACCCTTACCTATGGATGACTCGCAACCGGCCTTCGCGACTACAATCGCAGCCCCGACCGCCCGCCTCGCCCGCGTACCCCATGAAGCTGCTCGCCCTCGACACCTCCGCCGACGCCTGCTCCGCCGCCCTATATCTGGACGGTCTGATCGAGCAGCGCCTGGAACTGGCCCCGCGCCGGCACGGGGAGTTGATCCTACCCATGCTGCAGGACCTTCTGGCCGCGGCGGGAGTCGGTCTGGTGGACCTGGATGCCATCGCCTTCGGTCGGGGACCCGGGTCCTTCACCGGGGTGCGCATCGCGGTGGCGGTTACCCAGGGGGCGGCCTTCGGTGCCGGGTTGCCCACGGTCCCGGTCTCCACCCTGGCCGCCCTGGCCCTGGGTGAGTTCCGGCGGACCGGCCGGCGTCGGGTCCTGGCCGCCCTGGATGCCCGCATGGGGGAGGTCTACTGGGGTGCCTATCAGATCGCCGACGATGACCTGGTCCTGTCTCTGGGCGACGAATTAGTGGTCGCGCCCGCGCTGGTCCCGGTGCCGGAGGGGATCGATTGGTGCGGGGTTGGCCCCGGCTGGGGGGTCTACCGGGACGCCCTGACTCAGCGGGTAGGCGCGGGCCTGGGAGCCCTGGTGCCCGCGGGGATTTGCGAAGCCCGGGACATCGCCCGCATCGCGGTGGCTGAGGCCCGGGCCGGGCGCCTGGTTCCGGCGGAACTGGCCCGGCCGGTCTATCTCCGGGACCGGGTGACCTACCCGATCGCTAGCCTTGGCGCGGGGCCGGGACCTGGCGGCTGACCCGTGGGCGCTGATCCGTCACCGGATCCCCATGCCCGCCCTTGTGTGTGCAGTGACGCTTGAGACAACTGAAGATGTAGTGGAGCAGGGTGGCGCCGACGGCGACAAAAGTCAGGGCGCTCGCGGCCACCCGGGGCAGCAGGTCAGGGACTGAGAGCCCCAGGGTGAGCCAGGTCATGAAGGCGCCCAAGGTCGCGATAATGAAGACCATAAGAAAGGGGAGGGGGGAGTGATCGCACTTGGGGCAGAGCTTCATGGGGAGTCACCCGGTCGGTTCGGTCGTGGATGGGGCAGGCCCTGGAGACCCTCCCTGGCCGTGGTCGGTGGGGATGGCGCCAAAATCAATTCAACCACCAGTAGCCCAAAGGCGCATTGTCATTGGTCAAATTTTGACCAGAATGACGCGTGGGCGTTTCGGCGGCATCCGGGGACTGGAGTTCGCAGCGGTGTCTGCTCTTGCGGAGTCCCCCGATGATCCCCTGGTTCGGGTCCGACCCTCACGGCGAAGCCCCGCCCCCTGATGGTCCCCGGGCCCTGCTGGCGCTCGGCCTGGCCGCGGCCCTGCACGCCGTGGACGGCCGGGCGGCGGTGTACCGCGCCCTGAATGCTCAGCCCCTGCCTGGCCCCGTGTGGGTGGTGGCCATCGGCAAGGCCGCCGCGGCCATGACTCTGGGCGCCCTGGATAGTCTGGGCGAGCGGTGTCAGGGCGGACTCATCATTGACAAGACCTCGCCGCAGGACCCAGGTTCTCTGGCAGCCCGCGGGATACTGTGTCTGACCGGCGGTCATCCCGTCCCGACCGCGTCCAGCCTGGCCGCAGGTGAGGCCCTGCGCGCAACCCTGGCGCGGACCCCGCCCGGAGCGACGCTGTTGTTTCTTCTCTCCGGCGGCGCATCCAGCCTGGTCGAGGTCCCGGTCGTGGGGCTCGGGCTCCCGGAGCTTGACCAGCTCAATCGCTGGCTCCTCGGCAGTGGGCTACCCATAGGCCCGATGAACCGGGTGCGCACCGCGGTCTCGCGCATCAAAGGCGGCGGACTCCTGGCGATGGTTCCAGACCGGTCCCTGCGGGTGCTGGCCATCTCTGACGTGCCCGGGGATGACCCGGCGGTCATCGGCTCCGGGCTCCTGGTCCCGCCGGGCGATTTGACGGGCCCGCTCGCGGGGCTGGAACTGCCGCCGTGGCTGAGGACTTGGGTGGGCCTGGGGCTCGCCCAGCGTCTGACCCCGACCCGCAAGCTCCCACCCTGCGAGCTGGTCGCCACCCTGGAACTGGCCAAGCGGGCGGCCGCAGCGGCGGGGCGAGCGGCTGGTTTGCCGGTATTGGTCCATCGAGAACTCCTCGCCGGGGATGCCGCCCAACGCGGGCGGGAGCTGGCCAGTCGGGTGAGGGACGGCCCGCCAGGACTTCAGGTCTGGGGCGGGGAGACCACCGTCTGCCTGCCTGCGGAGCCGGGGCGGGGCGGTCGCAACCAACACCTTGCGCTAGCCGCCGCCCTGGAGTTCGATGGGCGCGCGGATTGTTACCTGTTGGCCGCCGGTACCGATGGCAGCGACGGCCCCGGGGAAGACGCCGGAGCCCTGGTGGACGGCGGGACCCTGGAGCGGGCGGCCCTGGACGGTTTCGACGGTGAGGCCTGTCTGGCCCGGGCGGACAGCGGCAGCCTGCTGGCGGCCGCCGGGGATCTGATCCACACCGGCCCGACTGGGACCAATGTCATGGACCTGGTGCTGGGGCTCAAGCCGTGATCTGCCAAAGGAGAACTTGTCCGCCGATGTCCAACAACCTCTTTGACGCCGCGGCAGGCTGTCTGGCGGAGCCAGACCCGGCGCGCAAGCAAGCGCTGACGGCCCGGGCAGCTGCCGCCTGGCGTGCCGGGGAATTGACACTGGACCCCGCCGCCGCCGGGCCGGTTTGCGACGCCCCAGGCCGGCCGGCGCGTCCGGAACTGGTCGCCCCGCGTCAATTAACCCAGCGCAAGCTGACCAGCCCCCCAGGCCGTGCTGCCCTGATCCACGCGGTGGCCCACATCGAATTCAACGCCATCAACCTGGCCTGGGATGCGGTGTAGCGGTTTCGCGGACCTGCCGCCGTGCCTACTACGACGATTGGGTGCAGGTGGCGGCGGAGGAGGCCCAACACTTCGGACTCATGCGCGGTCGCCTGAGCGACCTGGGCCAGGACTATGGCGATTTCCCGGCCCATGACGGCCTCTGGGAGATGGCGCGGCGCACCGCCCATGACCCCCTGGTCGCGCATGGCCCTGGTCCCGCGGGTGCTGGAGGCACGGGGCCTGGACGTGACCCCGGGCATGATCGAGCGCCTGCGGGCGGCCGGGGACGAGGCGACGGCGGACTGCCTGGAGGTCATCCTGCGCGACGAGGTCGGCCATGTGGCGGCCGGCAGCCGCTGGTTCCGCTATCTGTGCGCGGCGCGGCCTGGCACCACTCCCGACCTATTTCGACCTGCTGGCGACCCATCTCACCGGGGAGGTCCGGTGTCCGCTCAACGTTCAGGACCGCCGCCGGGCGGGCTTCGACCCAGAGGAACTCGAACGTCTCGCCGAATGGTGTCGTGGTGCCAGTGATGCGAACGCCCGACCCCGACCAAGACATAAGGCCTGAGGAACCGGCCGAGTCATCGGCCCGGTCGGTTCGTTCGCGACTCACCCGACCGTCATCTCCCTCTGAGTCCGCCGCCAGTACCGCCGTTCGGGCAGCGCCGCCCGCCAGCAAGCCGTCCCCATTCTGGCAGGGCCGCGGGGCGCGCGTGCCTGACGCGGGTTGATATCGCGTGCCTGAGAACCAGGTAGTCTTTTTCCACCCGATCACTTGAGGGGATGGGCCATGGCTGAATCACCCGTTGCGGTCGTCACCGGCGCTGCGCGCGGCTTGGGGCTTGAGACGTGCCGCCAGCTCGCCGAGCGCGGTTACCGCGTCCTTCTCACCGCCCGGCGCGAGGCGGAGGGTCGGGCGGCCGCGGAGAGGCTGGCGGCGGCTGGACTCGATGTCCGATTCCACGCGCTGGATGTCACCGATGCGGCCTCCGTGCAGACCCTGCGCGACGCCCTGAGGACCGCGTTTGGCCGCATCGACTGTCTGGTCAACAACGCCGGGATCTTCCCCGACCCCGTGCCCGGCAGCAAGGAATCCAGTATCTTCGAAGCCGACCTCGACACGGTCCGCCGGGGGCTGGACACCAACGCGCTCGGGGCGCTACGGGTGTGCCAGGCGCTGATCCCCTTGATGGGTGGTCAGGGGCGCGTCGTCAATGTCTCCTCTGGGATGGGGCAGCTCAGCGAGATGAACGGCTGCTGCCCCGGGTATCGGCTCTCCAAAACCGCGCTGAACGCGTTGACCCGCATCCTCGCCGACGAGCTGAGTGACACCTGGGTCAAGGTCAACTCGGTCTGCCCGGGCTGGGTGCGCACCGACATGGGCGGCGCGGAGGCGCCGCTCGCGGTGGAGGAGGGCGCACGGGGCATCGTGTGGGCGGCAACCCTGCCGGACGACGGTCCCAGCGGCGGCTTCTTCCGTCATGGGGAGCCGATTGCCTGGTAGCCGGTACGCGGCGCCGGTTGTCCCGGACTTCCGGATGAATCCGGACGATCGATGAACATCGGGGGTCGATCTGTACTCTGTTGCAACCAGGACCGTCTATTCGGGGTCCACTTCGGTGTCGTACGAGTGCCCAGGCTCGATACGGTCCGCGAGGCCAGCTAAGAGACTGTCCGCAAACGCGTCCTCGCTTTGGCAGCGTTGGTCGAGTTCGCGCGTTGCTTGATCCGCAACCGCACGAGCTCGTCTGGACGGTGGGTGCCGGTGTCGGCCACCCGGCAGTGGCTCAGACTCCAGCGTCCGCGCGCCCCGCGGCCCGTTCGAAGACGATCCGCCCGCCGAGCAGGGTCCAGCGGACACGTCCCTGGAGTTTCCGGCCGAAGAAGGGCGTGTTGTGGCCCTGGCTGACCAGCGTGTCTGGGCTCGGGACCCAGGATTCAGCGGGGTCGAAGACGCAGACATCGGCGGGCCGGCCTGGCTTGAGGCGGCCCAGGTCCCGGCCCAGGATCTCCGCCGGCCCGGTCGTGAGGCGGTCGATGGCGGCGGGCAGGTCGAGTACGCCCTCGGCAACGAGGGACAGGGCCAGCGGCAGCAGGGTCTCCAAGCCGGAGATGCCGGGGGCGGTCTCGGGGAAGGGAGCCTGCTTGGCATCGGCGTCGTGGGGCTGGTGATCCGAGCAGAGGGCCTGGATAGTCCCGGCGGCCACGGCGGCTCGCAGGGCCTGGCGATCGGACGGGGTGCGCAGGGGTGGGAGCACATGGCAGTCCGCGTCGAAGCCGTGCAGGTCCTCCTCGGTGAGGAACAGCTGGTAGGCGGCGCAGTCGCCGCTGGCCAGGATGCCGCGTTGCCGGGCCTCAGCCAGGAGTTCCGCCCCCCGTGCGGTGGACAGCCCCCGGAAGTGGATGCGGGCCCTGGTCTGCTCGGCCAGGGCCAGGGCCTGGGCGACGGCGACGGTCTCGGCCGCCGCGGGGATACCGGGGAGCCCCAGCCGGGTGGCGACGCGGCCTTGGTGGGCGCAGCCGCCCTCACTCAGGTCCGCGTCCAGGGGCTGCAGGAAAAGCGTGAGCCCAAAGGTGTTGGCATACTCCAGGGCGCGCAGCAGTACCTGGGTGTTGCGAATTGGTCGGTCTGCCTGGCTCAGCACCGGGCAGCCGGCCTGCTTCAGGGCCGCCATCTCGGTGATATGGCGGCCTTCCAGTCCCTGGGTGATGGCCCCGGCGGGCAACACCCGGGCCAGGCCGTGTCGGGCGGCGAGCTGCTGGACGAGCTGAGCGACCGCCGGCGTGTCGATGATGGGTGCGGTGTCCGGCGGGCAGCAGAGGCTGGTGATGCCGGCGGCGGCGGCGGCGCGGGTCTCGCTGGCGATGGTGGCCTTTTGTTCATGACCAGGCTCCCGTAGCCGGGCGGACAGGTCAACCAGGCCAGGGCAGACTACCAGGCCCCGGGCGTCGAGTGTCCGATCCGGCTGGAACCCGGCCGGGGCGGGGCCAATGGCCAGGACCTGACCGTCGGCCAGATGCAGGTCGGCCTCCCGGTCCGACCCACTGGCGGGGTCGATCAGGCGGCCGTTGCGGATACTGAGCTTCATGCCCTTAAGCATTACGGTCCTCCGGGTCGGCCTGCAGGCCCTGACTGCGCAGGTTCTGGGTACCGATGCACAGGGCAATCACTGCCATGCGGATGGCGATGCCGTTGCTGACCTGCTCCAGGATCACGGAGCGGGGGCCGTCGGCCACCTGGGAGTCCATCTCGACCCCGCGGTTGATAGGCCCCGGGTGCATGACGATGGCGTCCGGCCGGGCGGTGGCGAGCCGCTCCTCGGTGAGCCCGTAAAGCTGGTAATACTCATGCTCGCTGGGTAGCAGGGCGCCGCTCATGCGTTCGCGTTGGAGCCGGAGCATGATCACCACGTCCGCGTCCCGCACCCCTTCGCGCAAGTCATGGAAGACCCGAACCCCAAGGGATTCGGCCTCCGCCGGGATCAGGGTGCGCGGGCCGATCACCCGCACCTCCGCGGTGCCCAGGGTGTTCAGGGCGGCGATCTGGGAGCGGGCCACCCGGGAGTGCAGGATGTCCCCGACGATCGCCACGCACAGGTGGTCGAAGCCATCCTTGTGGCGGCGGATCGTGAACATGTCGAGCAGGCCCTGGGTGGGGTGGGCATGGCGGCCGTCCCCGGCGTTGATGACGCTGACATGGGGGTCGGCATGGGTGGCGATGAAGTGGGCGGCTCCGCTGGTCGCGTGGCGCACCACGAACATGTCTACATGCATGGCCTCCAGGTTGCGCAGGGTGTCGAGCAGGGTCTCGCCCTTGGTGGTGGCGGAGGCAGCGATGTTGAGGTTCAGAACATCCGCAGACAGCCGTTTGGCCGCCAGTTCAAAGGTGGTGCGGGTGCGGGTGCTGGTCTCGAAGAAGAGGTTGGCCACCACCTTGCCCCGGCACAGGGGGACCTTTTTGATTGCTTGCTGGGCGACACCCAGAAACCCCTCCGCCTGGTCCAGGATCGCGGTCAGGAGGTCGCGGCTAAGACCCTCGACGGTCAGGAGGTGTTTGAGATTTCCCTCGGTGTCCAGTTGGATGTCGCCGGCGGTCATGGGATCGTCTCGTCGGGCTTGGCTTTTTCCGCGGGCTTCCCAGGGGCCTGGCCCCTTACCAGCGCCAAGGGCTCGGGGCCGGTCAGCTTGATTTGCTCCCCAGGTTCCAGCCGGGCATGCAGGCCGACCACATTCGGCTCGATGGGCAGTTGGCGCCCATCCCGCTCCGCCAGGGTGGCCAGGATCACGGACTTGGGCCGCCCATAGTCGAAGAGGATATTGAGGGCCGCGCGGATGGTGCGCCCGGTCTGGAGTACGTCGTCCACCAGGATGACATGGCGGTTGTCCACCGCGACCGGCAGGTGGGAGGGGCGCACCTGGGGGTGCAGGCCCAGGCGGGTGAAGTCGTCCCGATAGAAGGAGATGTCCAGGTGGCCCAGGGGGTCGGGGAGCCCGAGGGCGGCGCGGAGGCGCTCCGCCACCCAAACCCCGCCGGTGTGTATGCCCACCATCAATGGCGCGGTGATCCCGCGGTTTTTGAGCAGGGTTCGCAGTTCTTCGCTCATGTGAGCAATGGCCGCGTTGATGGCGGCGGCCTCCAACCAGGTGGTCTGACCAGACGGCAAGGGGGCTGACGGCAGCGAATTAGGCGGTATTGGGTTGCTCACTAAGCCAGGTTTCCAGGATCAGGGCCGCCGCCAGGGCGTCGACCGCGTGGTGGTTATTGCCCTTCAGGAGCTTCGCGCCACGGCGGGCGAACAGTTCCCTCCGAGCCTCAATGGACGTCAGGCGCTCGTCGGCCAGGTGGACCGGAAGGCCGAAGCGTCCCCCGAGTTGGCGGGCGAAGCGATGGATTCGGGGAGACCAGTCAACCTCCCGGTCGTCCATGGTGAAGGGTAGGCCGACGACCACGGCACTTGGCTGCCACTCTCGCACCAAGGTCTCGATCCCTGCCCAGTCCGGGCGCTCCCCGCGGCTCTTCAGGGTCTTCAAGGGCGTGGCGGAGCCAGTGACCGTCTGGCCCACCGCGACCCCGATCTTGCGCGGGCCGTAGTCAAATCCAAGCAGGGTGGGCATTCGCGGCTAGCTTCCCGTGCAACCGTGGGTATGAACGCAACTGATGGGGTCGCCGGTATCGGCGAGTGGATGGACAAGGCGCAGCGTGCCCGCCATGACAATCCCGGCGCAGGCGGGATAGGCGCGCCCGACCACCGGGTCTGCACCGCCTGAACACCGCTCGCGGGCTTTGCCCATCCGAATGAAGTTCGAGAGATGTTCGAGCGGCAGAACTTCGAGCGACCACATCGGCTTGGATCGCACCCGGCGTCCGTTGCGGCGATCGGCAAACTCGCGTCCGCCTGCTCACGTTAGGCGTGGCCGGCCTCGCCGCTCAGCAGGTTGAGGTCCACCCCGAGGAGCTTCGCGGCGGCCAGCCAACGGGACTCCGCATCCATCTGGAAGATGATGTGGTTGTCGGCCGGACCACTGAGCCAGGCGTTGGCGCTCAGCTCCGCTTCCAACTGACCACCGCCCCAGCCGGCGTAGCCCAGGGCGATCAGGGACTGCTGTGGGCCTTCGCCGCCGGCGATGGCCTCCAGGACGTCGCGGGAGGTGGTGACGCTGATCAGGTCGTTGATGTTGAGCGTGGAGTCGAAGGCGGGCCCGGCGGTGTGCAGCACGAAGCCCCGATCTGTCTGCACCGGGCCGCCCTGGTAGACCGGCGTTCTGCGCACCGCCTCGAGACGGGTGGAGATATCCAACTGGGAGAGCAGTTCCCCCAGGGTCACCTCCGTGGGGCGATTGATCACGATGCCCATGGCCCCCTGGTCGGTATGCTCGCAGACATAGGTGACCGTGCGCGCGAAGTTGGGGTCCTGCAGACCCGGCATCGCGATCAGGAAATGGTTCGTGAGTGAGGTACTGAAGCTCATGGGGCTAGTATCCCGTGCGCCAGGGGGGGAGGCAAGTCGGTTCCGGTGATTTCAGTTGTCAGGGCGCGCAGATCGCTGTTCCGTTCTTTCCCGACGGGTAAAGGGGCAAACGGGGAAAGGCAACAGGGACAGGGCAGGAGCACCGACCGCCCACCAACCTTTGTTCACCTTTGAACTTTGTCCTTCAGACCTTCTGAACTTCTGACCGTACATCTCCGCGCGCGCCGCGCGACTGACCCCTACTCCCACCCCAGCTTGCCGCCACGCAGAAACTGCCAGGTGCGGATGATGTCGAGCAGGTCGGTCTCGGCGGCGATGTCGGGCGGGAAGGGGGCATAGGGGGCTCCCAGTTCCACGATCCTGATGGCCGCCTGGTCCAGCAGGTCATAGCCGGAGGAGCGGACGATCCGAATCTGCTCCACGCTGCCGTCGGCGCGCAACGCCACATGCAGGATCAGGTTCCCATACAGGTGCTGCTCCTTGGCCGCCTGTGGATAGTTGATGTTGCCGATGTTCTCCACCTTGCGCGCCCAGGCGGCCAGGTAGCTCGCGTAGCGGAACTCCCGGGTGCTGGCGCTGATGGACTTGCGTCGTTGGCGGCCTGCATAGGCCTTGGTGCGGGCCTCCAGGCTCTCCGAGAGACGGGCGATCTCCTGGTCGCGGCTGGCGAGGATTTGGGCGGCATTCACAGGTTTGGTTGCCGGGGTCGGGTCCGGCTGCGGCGGCGGAGGCGTCGGGACCTTGGCTGAAGGCACTGGCACGGGCGCGGGTGCGGCGGCGAGGACAGGCGGCGGTGGTTGGGGCTCGGGCCGGGCGGCGAGGGGTTCGTTCAGAGGGGGGGCAGAGGGCTGTGGTCCCGGTTCGTGGGTTGTCAGCCCCTCGCCCTCGGGATTGACCGGCTCTGTCCGTTCGGTCAGCTCCGCGGGGGCGAGGAGTGCGGTGTCGCCCTGGGGTGACTCTCCCCCATAGGCGTGTTCGGCCGGCGAAGCGTCAGGCTCCGGATTGGCGGTGGTTGGCCCCTTGTCCCGCAGGATCAGTACCTCCAGGGCGGCGGTTGGGGTCGACGCGGGCTTTGGCGGCGGCAGTTCGAAGGAGATCACGAGGATCAGGATCAGGTGCAGGGCCAGGGCCGCCAGCAGGGCCGCTGGCAGGGCCCCTGAGGGGCGTTGATTCAGCGGCGCGATGAGCGCGGGAGGAATCGTTTGCAGGTCAGCCGGCGCGATCATTGGACGGGTTCAGGGCTTGGAAGTCGTTGGCCGGGTCGGCTCCCTGGGGTGGGCTCAGGGGCGGGCTCAGGGCCAGGACGGCGTCGCGGTCGACGATGGCGAGCCGTTCGCGCAGTTCGGGGTTCAGGTGGACGGTGCCCTTACTGTCCACCAGCAAGGCGTAACGGACGCCGAAGGCTTGGGCGACGCCGTGCCAGTGTTCGGGTCCGGCCACGAACAGGGCGGTGGCGGCGGCGGCGGCAGTGGTCGCGTCCGGGTGGATCACTGTCACTGACTTGGTGCCCCGGGCCGGGCGGCCGCTGCGCGGGTCCAGGATCTGATGGTAGCTGACGCCGGCGTAGAGAAAGTCCCGGTCATGAGCGGTCCGGGTGACGACGCTCTCGTCGCCCTGAACGTTCAGGGTGGCGAGCACGCCGGAGCCGCTCGCCCGGCGGATCGGGATGCGCCAGGGTTGGCCGCTGCGGTCGCCGATAGCACGCAGGATCGGCGCCGATCTGCACCTGGGCGTGGCGGATTCCCAGCTCGCGGAGTTGGGCGATGGCCAGATCAATGGCATAGCCGCGGGCGATGGGTCGAAAAGTCGATCTGGAGGGCGGAGTTGTGGCCTCGGAGTTCGAGCCCGTCGACCTGGATGTCCGACATCCGGGGGTTGGCCTTGAGCAGGAAGCCAATGGCGTGATCGGGGGGCGGCCTCATGCCCTCCGGGACCTGGACGTTGAATCCCCACAGGGCGATCAGTTTGCCGACGGCCGGGTTGAACAGGCCGCTCGCTCAGGTTTTCGTAGGTTTGGCTCAGACGCACCAGGGGCAGCACCGAGGGCGGTGCGACGAAGGACTCGCCCGTGGGCAGGAGGCGATTGACCCGACCCATGGGTCCGTCGGACCAGGCGTTCAGGTCGTTTTCGAGGTAGGTAAAGTCCTGTCGGATCTGGTCAGCGGCGCGTGCCGCCTGTTGGGGTTCAACCTGCACCAGACTCAGGTCGACAGTGGCACCGAAGGCGTTGAAGCGTGAGGTGATGGCTGGTGACTCCGCGCCGCAGCCTGCCGATCAGGCTGAGCAGGGCGAGGACGCAGCAGCCAGCCAGCCGGAGGGTCGGGCGATGCGGTGGAACCAAGGGGTACGGCATGGAAGGCTCCGGGGCTTGGCCCGGCGACCGGAAGCGCGGTCCAGGTCGGGGCCAGTGGATCGGGGTCAGGTCAGGCGTTGGGGGTCAGGCGGGCGGCGATGACGTCCAGCAGGTCCCCGGCGATGTCCAGCCCGAATTGGGCATCCAGTTCGCGAATGCAGGTGGGGCTGGTGACATTGATCTCGGTCAAGCCAGTCGCCGATCACGTCCAGCCCGGCGAAGAGGATCCCCCGCTGCCCGCAGGGCTGGTCCCACTTGGGCCGCGATCCAGCGGTCCCGATCGCTCAGTGGCCGGCCCTCGGCGGAGGCCCCCGCTGCCAGGTTGCCGCGGGTCTCCCCCGGGGCCGGGATGCGGGCCAGGCAGTAAGGTACTGGCTCGCCGTCGATCATCAGCACGCGCTTGTCGCCGTCGCGGATTTCAGGGATGAAGCGCTGGGCCATGCACAGGCGCCGGCCATGCCCCGTCAGGGTCTCCGCGATCACGCTCAGGTTCGGGTCATCCGCGCGCACCCGGAAGATGCCGGCCCCACCCATGCCGTCCAGAGGTTTGAGGATGATGTCCTGGTGCTCCGCCAGGAAGCCGCGCAGGATATCGGCCAGGCGGCGGGTTACCAGGGTCGGCGGCGTGCACTGGGGGAACTCCAGGGTAAACAGTTTCTCGTTGGCATCGCGCAGGGCTCGCGGGTCATTGATCACCCAGGCCCCGGCCCGCGACGCGTGCTCCAGGAGGTAGGTCGAGAAGACATACTCCATGTCGAAGGGCGGGTCCTTGCGCATCAGGACCGCGTCCAGGTCCGCCAGCGCCCGGGTGGTGGCGGCGCCAAATCGGTACCAACCCGTCGGGTCGTCAGTGACCGCGATCTCCCGCAGGTGCGCCTGGGTGCGTCCGGCGGCGAGGAACAGGTCCTCCGGCTCCATGTACAAAAGGTCCCAGCCCCGTCGCTGGGCTGCCAACAGCATGGCGAAGGTACTGTCCTTCTTGATGTTGATGGACCCGATGGGGTCCATGATGACGCCGAGTTGAATAGCCATCGCATAAGTGTAACCCAGCGGGACGCTAAACAAGGCAATTCGGCTGAATCAGGGGGCCTCCCCGCGGATCGGGTCAGCGCCTTGTCGGGCCTTGGCCCCCTTGGTATCGTTCGCGCCAGTATCCCCGCGCGGCATTAGGTTTCACTCAGGCAATCCCATGACAGAACGTGACTTGCGGGAATCCCGCGGCGTCCCGCCCCGGATCCCGGCCGCTCCGGTGGCCCTTGGTGCCGTCCCAACGGAGGGCGAGGGACCAGGCCCTGGAGACACTGGCCGCCGTCGCACGCAAGTTCAGGCCGCACTACCACCGGTCCCTGGTCGAGTGGTACCGCCCTGCCACCAGTGCCGCGGGGCTCGTCAACCTGGGGCATTTGTTTCACCGACTCCATGGCTCCCTGGGGAATCAGCCCCTGGCCGAGCTGTTTCGCCTCGCTGAGGCCTATGTCGACGGTCTGCAGCAGGGTCGGGTGTCGGCGGATGCGAGCGCCCGAACCTTGCTTGGGCAGTTGGACCGGGTCCTAAAGCCGCTGGCCATGACGCCGCCAACCCGACCCGATCCCGCTGTCCAGGAACTGATTGCGGCCTTGCTGGCTGAACTGCCGCAGGCCGGTCGGCAATCGGTTCCGGCGGCGGAGGGGCCGCCATGTGTCTCCCTGCCCGGGAGCCTGGGGGGCGAGCGGCGCCACCGGGAGGCGCCGTCGGTCATGCCGGTACCGGACACAAGTCTGTTGTTGACGCTTCCGGGAGACGAGGGGGATGAGGGCGGATGGGCCGATGAGTCGGCCATGATGGGGGCGGGGATGGGTCTCTCCACGGGGTGGAGTTCCGGCGAGCTCTTGGATGAGTACACGGACGCTTTGTTTGAGGCCCGGGCCGACCCTTTTGTCGACCTGGGACCGGTGCTGTCTGCCGACGCCCTTCCTGATTTGCTCTCTGACCCGCTCCCGGAGCGGCAAAGGGCATCGGCGACCACGGAGTCGCCCCCTGGGATCGGTGCCGATGACCTGGCAGCAGAACTTGAGAGGGCCTTGGGCGCCTGGAACGCCGCACTTGGTCCGGGCGATTCGGCAGAGCATTCCGGATCGGCGCCGGGGTCGGGTTGGGGGTCGCCGGGCGAGGTCGCGGACGGGCCGGATCAGCCCGTCGTAATGGATGAGGACTCCGAGCTGGCGGAGAACGTTCGCGCCAGGATTTTTCCGGAACACGCGGCAGGGTCTGCCCTTAACCCCAACGCCGACGGTGGGGACCTGAACCCGTCACCGCCAGTGTCGGGGAGAATGGCCCCCTAATCCCAGTCCGCCGCCATGGGTCCTGATGCTGCTGCTAATCGATGGCGGCCGCTCCCGTCCGGGACCTGGCATGCAGGGCGTAGAGCACGTCTTCGTCGGCGATGTGGTCCACCAGCCAGTCCTGGGTCAGGTCGAGGGCCCGCTCGGCCAGGTCCTGGCTCGGGCCAAAGACCGCGAGATCCTCCGCCAGGGCATCCAGTCGCTCGAAGAATGCGGCGTGCAGGGCCTGGTGAGCCCGCAGTCCCGGATACTCATGTTCGCGCATGAAGGCTTCCTCGGCCTGGAAGTGGCTGCCCGCATAGTCGCGCATGAAGGCGACTGCCTCGGCGACCCCCTGCTTGGCCTCGCGATCCAGGATCTGCTCGTAGAGTCGGTGGGATGCGGCGAAGAAGCCTTGGTGTTGGTGGTCGATCTCGGCGATACCGACGGAGTAGACGTCTGACCAGTCGCGCAGCATGGGTCACCTGTAACGGGTTAGGAATGAGTGAAGAAAACGCAGGGGCCAGGACAACGTGATGCGTCATCTCGGCAGGATGCCGGAATCCAGCGTCCGTGATGGCCACGCTCAGGGCGCAGGGACGGACAACGCCGACGCGGCCAGGCGGACGGCGCAGCTAGCCGGCCCCGGCGTGGACGCCGCTACGTTCCAAGAGGAACTGGACCAGCAGCGGCACCGGCCGGCCCGTGCCGCCCTTCTCCTTGCCGTTCAGCCAGGCGGTGCCGGCGATGTCCAGATGCGCCCAGCGGTATTTCTTGGTGTAGCGAGCCAGGAAACAGGCGGCGGTGATGGCCCCGCCGTCGCGTCCGCCAACGTTGGCCATGTCCGCGAAGTTGCTGTCGAGCTGGCTCTGATAGTCCTCCCACAGGGGCATCCGCCAGGCTCGGTCCCAGGCGCGCTCGCCGGCCGCCTCCAACTCCCGGGCGAGGGCGTCGTCGGCGCTGAAGAGCCCTGAGGCGTGCTTGCCCAGGGCAACCACGCAAGCGCCGGTGAGGGTGGCCAGATCGATGACGACCTCGGGGTCGAAGCGCTCGCTGTAGGTGAGTGCGTCACACAGGATCAGCCGGCCTTCAGCGTCTGTGTTCAGGATCTCGATGGTCTGGCCGGACATGCTCTTGACGACATCGCCAGGCTTATTGGCGTCTCCGTCCGGCAGGTTCTCGGAGGCCGGGACCACGCCGACCAGGTTCAGCGGGAGTTCCAGTTCGCAGACCGCCTGAACGGCCCCGAAGACCCCGGCACCGCCGCACATGTCGTACTTCATCTCATCCATCTCGGTGGCGGGCTTGATGGAAATGCCCCCGGCGTCGAAGGTGAGCCCCTTGCCTACCAGGACGACCGGCGGTTGTTTCGCCTTGGTGCCCTGGTACTTGAAGACGATGAGCTTGGCTGGCTGGCGGCTGCCACGGGAGACAGCGAGCAGGGCACCCATGCCCAACTCTTCCATCTGGGCCTCCTCCAGGATCTCGACCCTGAGTTTCGGGAAATGCTTGGCCAGGTCCTGGGCCTGGTCGGCCAGGTAGTTGGGGGTACAGAGGTTACCGGGCAGGTTGCCCAACTCCCGCGCCAGGGTGGTCCCGCCGGCGATGGCGGCCCCGTGGAGGCGGCCCTGTTCGGCGATTTCCTGATCCTGCTTTTGGGGGACCCAGAGATTCAGGCTGCGCAACGGGGTCTTGGGGGCTTGCTTGTCCTCCTTGGTGCGGTGGTAGCGGTAGGTCCGGTCGGCGGCCGTGGTCACGGTATCGCGGACCGCCAGATAGGGGCTGAGCCCGTCCGGGGCGGACTGGTGCAGGGTGGAGAGCGCCTCGCCCGCGTGGGTGCGCTGGAGCAGGTCCACCGCCGCGGCAAGGGCCTTGCGATAATTGGCGCGGGTAAACTCCTTGCGTTTGCCGCAGCCCACCAGCAGCAGCCGCTCCGCCGCCACCCCGGGCAGGGCGTAGAGCAATAGCGTCTGACCGGTCTCGCCGTCCAGGTCGCCCTTTTTCAGGAGTTCCGTGAGGCGCCCGCCACTCGCCTCGTCGATGGCCTCGGTGGGACCCGCGAGCTTGCGTTTGTCAAAGACGCCCAAGACCAGACAGGGGGTCTTTTGCTTGGCCAACTCGCCAGTCTTGATCTTGAACTCCATCAGATGTACCTCGGGGAGGGAAACGGGTTTGTCGGGATGATTGGGGTTAGCATGCTGGGGATCGAGTCTACCGGATCCGGTGCGGACGCCGGAAGAATCGCCGTCAGCTTCCAGCCGCAAGCCGCCCGTTCTGTTTGCTTACTCCCGTGATGACAGAGTCCAGTTTTCTGGCGGGTGAGCAGCAATTCGGCAACCACTCTGGCCAGGGCCAAACTCCTACCGGAGTGCGCTTGCTGGCTGGATGCTGGGGTCTGGCGGTCCTTCCGAATATCACCGGCTCGGACGAGCCAGAGGAGGAGAGGCAGTGGGTTGGAGCATTCTCGATCGGTATCTGGCGGGGGCGGTGGTGGGCGGGACCCTGCTGACTCTGGTCGTGCTCCTGCCGCTTTTGGGGTTTTTCCTCCTCGCTAACGAATTAGAGCAGGTGGGGGTGGCAGGCTATCGCTTCCAGGAGGCCTTGCTGGTCACCTTGTTGGGCCTGCCCCGCTATGCGTACCAGGTCTTTCCCATCGCCACCCTGATCGGCGCCCTGCTTGGGCTGGGGGCCCTGGCCAACCGCTCGGAGCTGGTCGCCATGCGCGCGGCTGGGGTCTCCGTGGGGCGGATCGCGGGGGCCGGGGTCCTGGGCGGGTTGTTGCTGGCCATCGGCGCCCTCCTGCTGGGGGAATTGGTCGCGCCCGCGGCCGATCAGCGCAGCATTGCGCTGAAGCGGGCCGCCCTCTCCGGCGAGGTAAGTCAGCAGACCGAGGCCGGCTTCTGGGCGGTGGACTCGGGGTCCTTCGTGAACATCCGTGAGATCCGCTCCGGGACCAGCCTGCGGGATATTTCCATCTACCAGGTTGACAACGACGGGGGTACCCTGACCACGACTCATGCAGAAGGGGCGCGCTTCCAGGACGGCCAATGGGTGCTGGAGGGACTATCCCGCAGCCGGGCGAGCCGGGAGGGGGTGCAGGTGGAGCGGTTGCCGAATGCGGGTTGGAGTTCCATGCTTAACCCGGGAATTCTGGAAGTGGTGGTGGTGGACCCGCGAATCCTGCCCGTGTGGGGGCTGTGGAAGTACATTCGCTTTATGCACGTGAACGCCCAGGATGCCAGCAACTATGAGGTGATCTTTTGGGGCAAGGTGGTCCACCCGCTCCTCACCCTGTCCATGATTCTGGTCTCGATCCCCGTCCTGCTCGGCTCGGCCCGTAGTCGCGGCACCGGGGCGCGGATTTTCTTCGCGGTCCTGGTCGGGATTCTCTACTACGTGGTGAGTCGGACTTTCTCCTACCTCGCCCTCCTGTATGGACTTAGCCCACTGGGGGCGGCCCTGGCCCCGCTGCTTCTGTTCCTCGGAGCGGCCGTGCTGCTGCTGCGGCGGGTGGGTTGAGGGCGCGGTGCGTGCGGTCGGTGTTGCCCGGCTCGACGAGGCACCGGGTGCGGCCTCGACAGGCCGACACCGTACGGGTCAAGACCCTGGAGCGGTGGCTTAGCCGGGACGCGGCCCGGATCGCCCGAGGGCGTCGAATCGCCCCCGTCCGCCGAGAGGGCGGTCGGATTGGGGGGTTATGCCCGCCGCGGGACCAACACCAGTCGAGTGCCGGAGCGCCGGTCGTGCCAGGCCAGGTGGTCCCGGTCGACCAGGCTCCACCAGAGGCCCAGACCGGCGGGGAGCAGGCTTAGGGTCGCCCAGCCGAGGCGCCGCAGGGCGTCGTTGGCGGTCAGGGGCTCGCCATCTGCGCCCACCACCCGCAGGCGCCAGGCGCTCATTCCCAGGGTCTGGCCACCGTGGGTCCAGAAGTAGATGTAAAACCCGGCGATGACGGCGATCAGATAACCCTGCAGCAGGGTCCGATATAGCCAGTCTCCGTGGGGATAGGGGCGGGCAGCAAGCAGGTCGTAGGGGATGATGAGGAGTGCGGTGGCGAGCATCAGGAGTGCGGCCAGCAGGACGGCGTCGTAGCACAGGGCGCCGAGCCGGCGCAGAAGGGTGGCCGACGTGGCCGGTGGGGTCAGGAGAGATACTGGGTCCATGTGGCTGGCGGTTGGGCACTAAGGGGAATTGGCGAACTGTGCCCTCTCGGCGGCGCAAATGCCAGTCAGAGGCGCAGACCCTCGGCGGTGCGCAGGTACTGGTTGAAGACCCGCAGCAGGGGTTCACTGGGATAACGCAAGGGGACCAGTTGCTTACCCACGCGGGTGATCACCCCCGCCCACTGTGGGTGGGCGCCGAACAGGACGTGGTGGTGGCGGATGCCCCCGGCGTGCGGCCAGCAGGTGGCGTCCATACTCAGGGGGGTGTGGCCGACCACCAGGGGGGCGTCCGGCTCCAGGCCCAGGCGCCGGCGGAGGCGATGTACGTCCCCTCGGTGATAACCCGTGGGGGAGTGGGGGCGGCGCAGACGGCCATGGGTAAGTTGGTGTTGGAGCTTGGGGTAGGCAGCAAGGTCGACCAGTTGGGCACGGGTGACCTTGCCGGTGGGCGGTCCGGCATGACAGGCAACGTAGCGGCGGGACAAGGCAAGATGGGGGAGGGCGGCGTAAAACTCCCCCATGGCGCGGCGGTAGCGGGGTCCGCGCCGATCATGCAGGGCGCGCTCCCACAGGAGGCCCTGGGGCACACCGCCCTTGCTCAGGTCCTCGGCAAAACTGTCATGGTTCCCACGCAGGTAGAAGACCCGGTCCGGGAAGCGCAGCTTGAGCTGGAAAATGAGGTCCATCATCAGCATGGAGCTGTCCATCTGGTCTTCCTTGCCGCGACTGTCGGGGTGGACCGCGTCGCCTAGGAGGATCAGCATCGCCTCCCCCGTCTCCAGGCCCTCCAGGAAACCGTTCTGGGTGAGAATCACAAGCAGGTTGTCGATGTTGGCGTGCAGGTCACCTACGAAGATCGGGATCGGTCGATCCGGCAGCAGCAGGAGCCCCCCCGGGGCGCCGCGGCTGTCGGGCTCCCGATAGGGTTCCTGACCCAGTAGGGCGATTACCCGCTGCAACAGGTCCAAGGCGGCGTCCTTGGTTGGTGCCGCGATAGGTCCGTCCAGGATCTCGGCCAGTCGGGCCAATTTGCCCTGGCGCCAGTGGATGATTCGTTCGATCTGCGCCCGGCTGCTCAGGGGGGCGACACAGACCCCCTGACCGGCGGAGCGGTTGCGCAGGGCCAGGCCCTTGTCCGTGAGCTTCAGCTGGAGATGGCGGTCCGCCACCAGTTTGGGGTATTCGAGCAGGACCCGCTGGAGCCGATCATCCCGTCCCAGGGTCAAGGAGTCCCCCGGCGACAGGCGCAGGAAGCCAGAGATCTCCGAGAAGTAGCGGGTGGGCTCGAACAGGAGCGAGTCTCCGGTGGGGCGCATTCGGCCACCGGCCCGGGCCACCAGTTCCGGGTAGAGATGCAGGCGATAGCTGTCCTCCTCGCCGCCCCCCAACCCATCGAGCCGCAGTTGCACCGGGACCACCGGGCGGGGAATGCGGACCTTGCTGTCCTCCAGGCGCAGGGCATCGAGCAGGTCCACCTCATCGCAGTGCTCCAGGTCTTCAAGCAGGCTGCGGAAGCGCTTTAGAAAGCCCTTGGGGGCGCTGGTCGGTTCAGGCACGGCCATGCTCGTCAGGGTTGTCGAGGATGCGCGCTGGCGGGCTATGGACCCCGGTGCGGCAGTGGACGGTCAGACCCTGGCGGTGCAGGTGGCGGGCGACTTGGGCGAGGATCTCCACCTGCCGGCAGACCAGGTTAGGGTCGATGCAGCGGTCGATGTGGTGGGTGCCGCGCACCGCGCGTTCACTGCGGTAACGGACCACCGCCGCCGGGGGCGGGAGCAGGAACTCGAAGGCGAATCTCCCCCGCCAGTCTACCCCGAGCAAGTGGCGCTTCGGCGGCGGGACCAGGATGCGGGACGGATCCAGTTCCAGGGTCTGCCAGTCGTCCATCCAGTCGTCGTCGAACAGGGTGAGGGCCTCGGGCCGACCTCGGAAGGGCAGCCCCAGGTTGACCTCTCGTGGGCGCAGGGCGAGTGCGCGGGCGCGCCACCAGCCCGGGAGGGCCAGGTTAATATAGCCCTCCTCCGGCCAGCCCCCCAGGGCCTGGACGAAGGTGGACTTGCCCGCCCCCGGGGGGCCGGTGATGATGATCTGTCCGTAGCGAACCCCTTGGGCGAAGGGCAGGCCGTGGATGAGCCACAGATCCGCGACCGGCTCCAGTTGCAGCAGGGATGGGGCCTCGGCCGTGTCCGGGGTGGTTAACATGAAGCGCAATACGGGAATTGGTCCGCCCAGGCGCTTATCCGAAGATGGCTCGGAAGACGAAGAAGAAGAGCGCCGACAGGATGGCCCCGGCCGGCAGGGTGACCAGCCAGGAGATGGCAATGTTGCCGAGCACCCGCAGGTCTAGGGCGCCGATGCCGCGGGCCAGGCCAACCCCCATCACCGCCCCCACCGCCACGTGGGTGGTGGAGATGGGCAGTCCGGTCTTGGAGGCCAGCACCACGGTCGCCGCGGCTGCCAGGGTGGCACAGAAGCCCCGGGAGGGGGTGAGCTCCGTGATGCGGGTACCGATGGTGAGCATTACCCGGTAACCCATGGTCGCCAGGCCGACGACGATACCCAGGCCGCCCAGGACCAGGATCCACAGGGGTAAGTCTGAGCTTTGGGTCACGGCGCCGCCGCTCTTGATGGTCGAGATCACCGCGGCCATAGGGCCGATCCCGTTGGCCACATCGTTAGAGCCGTGGGCAAAGGCCATGGCACAGGCGGTGAAAATCATCATGGGGGTGAAGACCTTCTCCACGCTGGCGAAGTGGAAGCTGCGGTCCGCCTTGGGGTCGACCTGCACCCGGTCGATCAGGACCTTGCCGGCCAAGGCTACCGCGGCGCCGATGAGGGTCGCGGCGCCGAAGCTCTGAGGGCCGGTGAGGTCCAGGTTCAGGTGTTTGAGCCCGTTGAACAGGGTCACCATGCTGACGATCCAGCCCACGAGAAAGACGTAGGCCGGGCCATAGCGCTTGGCCATGCGGAAGGGCTCGTCCGCGTTCAGGATCAGGGCACGAATGGAGAGCATCAGCAGCAGGGCGAGAACTCCCCCGAGCAAAGGTGAGATTACCCAACTGGCGACGATGGAGCCGATCTGTCCCCACTTGACCGCGTCCACCCCGATACCGACGACGGCGAAGCCGACGATGGCCCCGACGATGGAGTGGGTGGTCGACACGGGCCAGCCCCGGGCGGAGGCGATCATGAGCCAGATGCCGGAGGCCAGCAGGGAGGCCAGCATGCCGTAGACCAGCAACTCCGGCTGTTCCGCCAAGGGCCCGGGCTCGATGATACCGCTGCGGATGGTGGCGGTGACGCTGCCCCCCGCGAGGAAGGCCCCGGCGAACTCGAAGATGCCGGCGATGACGATGGCCTGCATCACGGTGATGGCCCCGGAGCCCACAGAGGTGCCCATGGCATTGGCCACGTCGTTGGCGCCGATGCCCCAGGTCATATAGAGCCCGAAGACGATGGCGAGGACGAGGAACAGGGTTCCCCATTCAGCGATGATTTCCATGTTGTTTCCTTGAATCTTTGACCGCAACGGTCAGCGGGCGATCAGCAGCAGCACGCGTTCGCCCACTCGCCCGGCCTGGGCAGCCAGGTCGCGGAGCCAGCCAATCAAGCGGTACCAGAGGAGCACGGCCACGGCGCCCTGTTCGTCTTCGTGCCGGAATAGGGACTGGGTCAGGGCGAGGGTCAGTGCCGCGGTGGTGTCCTCCCGTTGCCCCAGGGCGGCGATCATCTGCTTCACCCGCGCGGCCTCCGTGCCCTGGAAACCGGTCTCGACCAGTTCATCCAGCTCATTGATGATGTCCGCGGCCAGGGCGCAGGACTGGGCGCTGTGGTCGACCAGGGCGCGCAGATCAGCCTGCATCCCAGCGGGGACGGGCAGCAGCCGCGCCTCCAGAAGGCCGGCCACAGCCTGGGCGGTGTCGGCAATGGTGTCCTGCAGGTCCAGCAGTTCCAACAGATCGCGCCGGTCCACGGGCATGAAGAGCCCACGGGGCAGGTTGGAGCGAATCTCTCTCCGCAGGGCGTCAGCGGAGCGCCCGGCGTCATCAATGCGTGCCCGGGCCTGGGTCAGGGCGGCGTGCTCACCGCTGATCAATGCCTCCACTAGGGGCAGCACCTGGGCAGCGGCGGTGGCGACCAGTCCCATGTGCTCCTGCATGGGTTTGAAAGGGGAGCGCCCGAAGAGCGCGGCCAGCGGATTGGTGGACTTCATGGACTGGTGTCTCCACGATTGGTCAGTGGCGCGGGTAGGGAACGGCGGCGGCATTGTCACGGAATCGTCATCCCGCTGTCTTACCTTTTGCGATGGAGGACCGACGTGATGAATAACTGGGCGAGCCGTCTGCGCATCGGCGAAAAGATCGGGCTGGGTTTTGGTGTGGTGGGGTTGACCCTGCTCGCCGTGGTCTGGCATGACCGGGCGGTGCTGGAACGGGTGTTGGCCGACTCGACACGCCTTCAGGAGGTCTACAGTGCCCGCCAGGACCAGGCCTTGCGTATCGAACGCCACCTGGCGGGGATGCGCGCGGCGGAGCGGGCCTTTCTCACGCGCCGCGATCCAGGCCAAGTGCTCGTGCTCGCCGCCCAGGCCGCCGAACTGAATCAGGCGGCGGAGACCCTGGGAGGCCCTGAATTGAAGAGGGATGTGCACGAGGCGCCGGACGCGGACCTGGCCCAGACCGCGGCGGCTATTCGCGCCCTGGCCCGAGACTATCTGGCCCGCTTCCAGGCCATCGCCGCGGCCTGGGAGGTTAAGGGATTGGACCAGGACCGCGGGCTCCAGGGGGCCTTCCGCACCAGCGCCCATGAGTTGGAATCCCTAGTCGCACGTCAGCCGCTGGCCGGCTTCGAGACCCAGGTTCTGCAACTGCGTCGACGGGAGAAGGACTACCTGCTGCGGGGTGATCCTGCCTATGTTCAGATGGTTGATCAGATCGTCACGGATCTGTCGGGACGGATCGCATCCGCCCCCCTGAACCCGGCGGAGCGCACACACCTGCAGGCCCTGCTTGCCGCTTACACCCGGGACTTTCACGCCCTGCTGGCCCAGGATCAGCGGATTGCCGTGCTCACCGCGGAGATGGAAGATGCCGCCGCCCGCATCACCCCCCTGGTGGAGCACAACCTGGCGCAAGCCAATGGACAACTGGTTGCCATGGTGGATCGGTTGGCCCGGGGCGCCGCGGCCGACGCCCGTCGGGGCCTGCTCCTTGCCCTCGGGGCCACTGCCCTGGGACTGCTGTTTGCCTGGCTGATCACGAGGCGCATCGTCCGCACGGTGCGGACCATGGCCGGCCTCCTGGACCGGCTGACCCACGAGGCACCGGCCGAGCGCATCCCCACGGTCCCGGATGGCCGGGACGAGATCAACCACATGGCCATCGCCCTGAACACCCTGGCTGACCACCGCGCCGCCTTCATCCACTGGTGGCGTGCGGCGATGCAGGAGGCCACGGCCCTGCGGGACCTGCAAGGTGCCGCCGACCACGCCGAGTGTCAGGAGGCATTGGGGGAATGGCTGGTCGCTCGTCGGTCGCGGGACGACGAGCTCACCGCCCTGGTCGGGCGCTTCCGAACCCACCTGAAGCAAGTGGAGCAGGTCGCCGCTCACCTGGTCACCCGGGATGGCCGAGCCGACGCGGCCGCTCTCAATCAGTCTGTCGCGGGGATCGCGACTCTGCTGGAACTATTGGAGAGCGACGCCCCGGGGGCGAGCCTGAAGGGTTAGATGGAGTGTCGGCCTAACGGCCGTGAAAGAATCCTCCAGCGCCCAGGAGCATGACAGGCCCCGGTGGGAGTAGCCGGTGGGCGCGATGGGGGTCCGCGGCACCCGGCGAGACCCCTCGAGCGCCCAGGCCGCTACCGCTGGAGGATCGCCCGATCTTCCCGGTAAGTCTTGAGCTGCCCTGCCAAAGCTGAAGGATCGGACGCCCGATCCCGGGGCGACTATCACAGCTCTCTCAGCGTCCGGCATGCCGCGGGCATCAGTTGAGCTGGATGCGCTGACCCCAGGGCACCTTGGCGCCGGCCCTTGACCAACCAGATGACCGGATAGGGGGGCTCCTACTTGGGGAAGTCGCCCGTCGGCGTCGGTGAAATAGACCAGCAGGTCCGGCTGCAGCCCGGCCCGGCGACCCACTCGAAGACCGGGCGTGAAGCTGGTCCCGCCGCCGCCGTTGATCTCCCGCGGGCGGGCGAACTGCTCCCAGGGCTCGAAGCGGAAGGGCGCCCCCTCGCACAGGCCGACGTCGCAGGGGAGCAGCGTGACGCGGGCGCGCACCTGGCCCTTGAGGGCATCGATCTCGTCGATGAACTCCTGCATCTCCGCGTCCTTGATGGAGCCGCAGGTGTCGATGGCCACCACCAGGTCCAGGCTGCTGGCTGCGCAGGCTCGGCAGGATGAAGTCGCCCTCGCGCCGCGAGGGGCGTGCATAGCTGTAGTCGTCCCGGGACAGGGCGGTCATGTAGCGGGCGAGCAGCATGCGCCAGGGCAGTTGCGGCTGGAGCAGGTGGTCGATCAGGCGCCTCAGCTCGCCCCCGAGCTTGCCCGCCTGCATCGCCTGCTGGGCGGCCCCGGCCAGGCGCTGTCTGCCATTGGACGGCCAGGGTCTCGCGCTCGTCCGGGGTCAGGGGCTGGGGCTGCGCCGGCCGCCGCCGCCCGGGTCAGGCTCGGGTCTGGGCGCGCGTCGGGCTCGCCGCCTTGCCCTCCCGCTGTCGCCGGTCTGCTCGGGCTCGGACGTCTGCCAGTTCCCGTTGGCGCTGATCGCAGGTCCCGCTCGCGTCATCCCCTGTCGCTGCCCCGGCCTTGGTCTGTCCCGGTCGTAGGCGTGCGTGTCCAGGGTCTCCGACTGGTCGTTGTCGTCGATGCAGCGGGTAGATCTCCTCCGCCGTCATGCCCTTGTAAGCGGGCATGGCAGGGCATTGGGCGGGGGCTTGAGGCCGTCGTCGATCAGGAGCGGGATTGACGGCATAGTCGCAGGCCAGGTCCCAGCGGTGCTGCACCCGATGCTGGCGGCGGGCGAAGTGGGACAGGGCGCAGTGCAGGGCCTCGTGGGCCAGCATGAACTGGGTCTGGTCCAGGCTCAGCGACGCCGATGTAGTCCGGGTTGTAATAAAAGGCGCGGGCGTCGGTGGCCGTGGTCGGACACCAGATCCGGCCGCGCGGCCTGCATGGGCAGACGCAGCACCAGGGCGCCCAGGAAGGGCTTGTCCAGGATCAGCCGGGTGCGGGCGGCGGCCAGCTTGGTCTCGATGCGCTCGAGGTCAGATCGGCACGATGGCGCCTACTCGAACAGCATGACATCGGCCACCGCCTGGGCCCAGTCGGCGAAGGCCGGGACCTCGAACAGGCCGTTGCCGATGGCCCGGTGCAGGTCGGAGACCAGCATCACGCCCATCTCCCGCTCCGGGAAGCGCCCGGCGTAGCGCAGGATGTTGCCGATGACCGGTGGCCCGGTCGTGCTCGCCCGTCCTGGGCACGGATGGCCCGGCCCACCAGGGCGGCGGCCACCGCGTATTGGAGGTCGATCTCCCGGGGCACCGGCACCGGGTCGCCGTCGAGGATGGCGTCCAGGTCCGGCATCTGGTCCAGGCTGTCGATAAAGGCCTTCAGCTCGATCCCGGCGGCGGGACCGACACAGGCCTGGAGGGTACCCTGCAGCAGATCCGGGTGGTCCTCGAACTTGCGCAGGCCCCGATGGGCGAACTCCCAGGAGCGCGGCGAAGGGAAGGCCACCGGGTTGTGGGCCGGGTCGAAGTCGAACAGCAGCTCCGGGCGGAAGCGCAGGAAGGCGATCAGGCGCTCGTCGATGCCGCTGGCGTAGGCCCAGGCTACCCAGTCGTCCAGATGGGTCTCCACCTCGAAGTGGGAGAAGCGGTTTGCCAGCGGGGCCGGCATGCTGTAGGTGACGCCGCGGTCCCCCTGGCGGTTGCCCGCGGCGAAGATCGCCCAGTGGTCCGGGACCTGATAGTCGCCCAGCCGGCGGTCCAGGATCAGCTGGTAGGCCGCGGCCGAGACCGCGGGCGGCGCCGAGGTGATCTCGTCCAGAAACAGGATACCCGCGGGACCGTGACGCGCGGCGTCCGGGAGCATGGCCGGGATGGCCCATTCCACCCGGCCATCCTGGCGGAAGGGGATACCGCGCAGGTCGCTCGGCTCCATCTGGGAGAGTCGGATGTCGATGACCGGGGCGGCGTGGCGCGCGGCGATCTGAGCCACCATCTGGGATTTGCCCACCCCGGGCGGGCCCCACAGCATGACCGGCGTGTGATGACCCTCGGGGGTGCTGGTGAACTCGCGCTCCAGAACGCGGAGCAAGCAGGGCGGGACGCATGGCGTTTTTCGATCCTCGTAGAATGCGGTCCCCCGGTGCGCTGGTCCCCGGGGCTGGCTGGGGCGGTCGACGCCCTGATTGCCCCTTGAACAATGGGTTTGCCGTGAGGGCTTCACAAGCGCCCCCCAAGGCTTAGAGCGGGACTCGGATACTAGCTTGTCACCCATTAGAAAAACGCTGTATTCTTATGGCCCTTCTCGTCCCTGCGACCGCGTCAGGGCGTGTTGGCGAGGACCGGGGAAGCGCAATCCGAGACTGACCAGACGAGAGAGATGACCAGCCGCCGCCTGGGTTGAATTCCCAGCAGCGACCGACCGGCCCCGGAAACCCCAGGGGTTAAGTGGATGCGGTGCGGGCCCCGTTCGATCCGACCAGGCGGCCCTACCCCAGGCCCGGGCGCGTGCCCGGTCGGAGCTTGACAAAACGACCGTTTTCCCAGGCAAGTTTCCTAAAACAAAACGCTCGGAGACCGGAAATGAACCAGTTCTACTACGACGCCGTGACCAAGATGGAGCAACTGGGCGTCGATGACGAGTACATTCAGGGCTGGCAGTGCGGCTTCCTGCAGAATCCCAAGCGTGAGGAGCAGCGCCTGACAGAGGCCTACGAGGCCGGTTACGCCGACGGTGAAGAGAAAAGCACCGACAACTTCGGCGATTGGGTCAAGGATTGAGCCCTGGGTCCCCGCCAGCCTGAATCGGCGTTTAGCGCCAGCGAAAGGGCGGGTCTTCCCGCCCTTTTCTGTGCTCGGTCGGCTGGTGGTAAGGGACTCAAGCTTCCATGATCGCGAGCAACGCCATCCCTGTCGCGTCCCAGCCCTGATGCCCTCTGGTATCACAGGCACCGCCCACGGCTCCGCGCCCGATCGCCTGCGCACCCTGCTGACGGGTACGGGTGTCTCATCATGCCCTGCTGCTTCGATGCCCTATCCGCTCTGTTGATCGAGCGGGCGGGTTTTCCCCTTACCTTCATGAGCGGCTTTGCGGTCGTCGCCACCCGGTTGGCCGGATCAAGGGCGGCTTCATAGTCCGTCGCCGCGAACCAGGGGGTTAACCGCCTGCCGGAAGCGCCGCGGAAGATGGATAAGATCCGGCGGTTCATCAATATCGGGCAGTTCCTCGCCGACCCAGACGGTCAAACCCAGGGTCTGGATTCGTGTCCGCGTCAGATCAGCCACCTGAGCGGTGCTCCAGGGGATGTCTGCGAACAGACGGGGGTGGTAGACGCGCAGTCCCAGCAGGGTGTACCCGCCGTCCAGGGCCGGGTACAGTGCCGCGTCATGGTCATCGAGGGCCGCCGCTGCGGCGTGCAGGTGGTGCGCGGACAACGCGGGGCAATCGGTACCGATCAGCAGCACGCGTTCGTCCTTCTCCAGGTTTCGCCGCGCGGCGCCGGCCAGGCGCGCGCCCAGGTCGCCGTCTCCCTGATCGCTGGTTTCTACGCCGGGCGGCAGGGGGTAACTTGCCCACTCAGGAGCGGTGAAACCCGGACTGGCACAGAGCTCCACCGCGCCGAGACCAGCCGCCAGTGCCTGCTTCAGCGTATGTTCCAGCAGGCGCCGGGCCAGCCCTGCCGCCCCAGCCAGGCCCAGGGCGGGGATGAGCCGTGTCTTGACCAGGCCGGGGATGGGGGCTTTGGCAAAGACCAGGACGCGCGTGGCGCTCATTCGGCCAACTCCTGAATCTGCCCGGGTCGCCGATAGCGCCGCGCCAGCTGCTGGGCCGGCACGCCGCGCCAGTAGTCGAAGCGCAGCCGCCACATGAGCAGAATGGTGCGCCACACGCCGTGCTCCTCCCAGCGCCGTCCTGAGGTGACAACCCTGGCGCGCAGGCAGGCGGGCCAGCCTAGCCGTTTCAGCCGTTTCGACAGCTCGATATCCTCCATGAGTGGCTGTTCCGGGTAGCCGCCCACGGACACGAAGGCGGCCCGTTCGACGAAGATCGCCTGGTCGCCGGTCGCGATGCCGGTCAGTCGCGAGCGCCGGTTCATCATCCACCCCACCACGCGCAGCATTCGCGGACGGCCCGCGATCCGTACATCGAAGCGCCCCCAAGACCGTTTACTCAGGGCTTCCCTGACCATGGCCGCCGCACCGTCCGGCAGGCGCGTGTCGGCGTGGAGAAACAGCAGCGCGTCCCTGGCGGACGCGGCGGCTCCAACGTTCATCTGATGCGCCCGCCCGCGCGAGCTGGTCAAGACCCGGTCAGCCAGGGGCGCGGCCAACCGCGGCGTCCCATCCTGGCTGCCACCGTCGATCACGATGACCTCATGGCCCTGCGCACGGAGCGCCTGGAGGGGCTCGAGGGTCGCAACGATGTCGACCGCCTCGTTCAGGACGGGCATGATGATGGTGAGCTTCATCGGGAGGCATCCAGGTGCCGGTTCATCGTCTTCTCCAGGCGTGAAAGCGAGCTGTGACGGCGAGTAGGTTCTGCGGGACTTGGGCGCACTTCCACTCTCCGGCGGGTATATTCGGCCGCTTCGACCCAGGTGGGATAGGTGCCCGCTCCGGCCGAGGTCCCTGTGGGCAGACTGGGAGGTCTGAGTCAGGTCCGATCGCCCTGGGTTTCGCGGGGCACCTGGCGGCAGGTTCGCTTTGCGGGTCGGGCCGTCGGGCCTTCTCGACTTGACCTTTCGCGAGGTGCTGGCTAAAAGCGAGCGCGGTGTCGGCCGATTCTGACCCTGACGATTCAGGGTCCGGTCCTCGACCTCGCCGCCATGAACGGGTCCAGGAATCCTGGTGAATGAAGATCCTGCATGTAGTACACGGACTGCCGCGTGGTGGTCTTGAGAACGGCGTTGTCAACCTCGTGAATGGGCTGCCTCGTCCCGAATTTGACCAGGCCATCTGCTGCCTCGACCTGCGTGGCGAGATGGCGGCCCGGGTCGACCCGGCGGTGCCGATCTACGTCCTCGAGCGCGGCCGCCATGATCTGCGCCTGCCCTTCAAACTGGCGCATCTGATGCGGACCCTGAGACCAGAGCTGATCCATTGTCGCAACTGGAACTCCTGGGCCGATACAGTAATCGCCTGGCTGTTGGCCGGGCGGCCCGGGCGCCTGATCTGGAGTTTCCACGGGTTCGCCGACGGTCACGGGTTTCCGCGGCGGCGCCTGGTGGCGTCCCGGGCGCTCGCCAGTTTGACCCACCAATTGCTGGCGGTCTGCCGCGACAGCGCGACCCGCTATGCGCACCTGGCGGGTATTCCCCTCGGACGTTTCGCGGTCATTTACAACGGCGTGGATACGCAAGGTTTTCGGCCGCTCCGGTCGTCACCGGCGGCCCCCCATGAGGGACCCACGACTAGCGAGCGGGCAGCCCTCCGCGCCGCGCTCAGCCTGCCCGCGGATTCGGTGTTGCTGATTACGGTCGCGAGTCTGACTCCCGTCAAGAATCATCTGGGACTGCTGGACGCCATTGCTGCCCACCGGCAGGCCCAGTCGACCAGCCGCGCCCGGTTTCTGTTCGTTGGCACCGGCGCCCTGCGAGGCACCCTGGAGCGGCGCATCGCCGACCTGGGGCTGGACTCCCAGGTGTTGCTTCAGGGACCCAGCGACCAGGTCCCGGAACTCCTTGCCGCCGCCGACGCCTTCATCTTGCCGAGCAGTCTGGAGGGCATGAGCAATGCCATCCTGGAGGCGATGGCGAGTGGGCTACCGGTCATTGCCTTGCGGGTCGGCGGCAACCCGGAGTTGGTGCAGGATGGGGTCACGGGCCTCCTGTGCGACCCGGGCGATGGGGCCGGACTGGCGGCGGCGATCGACCGGCTCACTCGGGATGAACAGTACCGCCAGGCGCTGGGACAGGCGGCACGGCAGCGGGCGGAAACAGAGTTCTCCCTGGCCATGATGATCCGGCGCTACGCGGACCTGTATCGGCGGCTTGCCAAGCCAGGGCTGGCCAGGGTGGTGGTGGCCGATGCCTGAGCCACGGGATCGCGATGCCCTTGGGCTGCGGGTGCTGATGATCGGCCCTCTGCCGCCGCCGGTGGGCGGCATGGCCAGCGTCACGGAGAACCTTCGTGAGGTCCTGCGCGGGCGCTGTGCCTTACGGGTCCTCAACAACGTCAAGACCACGCCCGCCGACCGGACCCTGGCCCAGGCGGTGGGTGCCCAGCTCGGCCTGCTAACCGCCCTGGTGCGCATCCTGGTTTCCTGGCGGCCGGCAGTGGTCCACATCCACACCTGTAGTTACGGGACCTTTTGGCGCAACGGGCTGGATGCGCTCATCGCCCGTCTGCTGGGCCGAACCGTGGTTCTGCATATTCACGGTGCCCAATTTCATAAGTTCATCCAAGGGTTGGGCGGGGGCGAGCGGCTGGGTCTGCGTGCCGTGCTCGGTTTGGCCAGCGCCCTGGTGGTACTGGGGGACGGCTGGCGTGATGTGCTGCGCCCCTGGGCCAGGGACGGGCGTATCTGGGTCGTCCCAAACGGGGTGCCGGTTCCGGACCCGGTGCCGGCCGCCGACCTCCCTGGTGCAGGGCCTGGTGCCGCCCAAGCGGCGCCCATGGTGCTGTGCCTGGCGAATTATGAACGGCGCAAGGGCCTGGAAGACCTGGTCCGTGCCCTGGCGCACCTGGGGCCCCGGGGGCGCCTGCACCTGCGGTTGCACGGGGCCGCCGCGGAGCCGCGGGAGCAGGAACGCATCCAGGCCCTGGTGCAGACCCTGGGGTTGGGGGGAGCGGTGGAACTGGGCGGACCCATCACCGGGGCCGAAAAGGATAGGGCGTTGCGCGAATGCGCCGCTTTTTGCCTCCCGTCCTACGACGAGGGGCTGCCGATGGCCATGCTGGAAGCCATGGCGTGGGCGCGGCCCGTGATCGTCACTCGGGTCGGGGCCATCCCGGAGGTGATCACCGACGGTTGCAATGGCATGCTGGTGGCGCCCGGTGACTGGGCCGGACTGGCGGTCGCTCTCGCCCGGGTCGCCGCGGCCGACCCCGCGCTCGCGGCCATGGGGAAGGCGGGCCGTGCCTTGGTGGTGCAACGCTATGCGGTCGCGGCGAGCGCTGACCGTTTGCTCGACCTCTGGCAGCGTTTGGCCCGGGGGGCCGCTGCCGCGCCGGATTGATCCCAATTGATTCCAATTGGTCCCAGATCGCTTCATCCGCAGGTTGCCAGGGTGGCAATGTCACCGGGTCCAGGGCGGCGTGCAGGATCGCGTTGCTGCTCGCCTCAGTGGGTCTTCATGGCCTCAATGGCGCGAACTGGTGCCTGCACCTGGGCTTGGGTGCCGTCGTCGAACGACAACTCGAGCGCGACCTCCCCACCCGGTGCGAGAGTGCCGGTCAGGCCGATCAGCATCACATGCAACCCGCCCGGGGCCAGTTTTACGCGCCCCCCGGCGGGGACCTCGATGCGCTCGATTCGCCGCATGCGCATGACGCCGTTGTCGTTGGTGTGGGCGTGTAACTCCACGGTCTGGGCCGCCGGGCTGTGCGCCGCGACCAGGGCGCGGGGTTGATCGGACGGGTTGGTCAGGGTCATGAAAACGGCGCTGTTGGGCTGCCCGGGGGGGGCGGCGCGCGCATAGGCTTCGCTGACCGTGACCGCACTCGCTCCCGCCCCCCAGGTGGCGGCTGGGATCAGTGCGAGCAGGCTGGCGGTAACCAGGCAACGGAGGCGGGGGCTGAACATGGTGATTGTTCCTCTGTGGGTTGGGTGGGGCGGGGGGTGGATCTGGTCTTAGGCGATTTCTGTCAAATCATGTACCACATCGCTCGTCTTTTCGCCCGCCTTCCGCGTCGCACCGACAGTCACATAGCCCCGCTATGCTCCTGTCGGCGCTTCTTGAAGGCAGACGAAAATCCCTCGCGATCTGGTACATGATTTTCAGGCAATCGCCTTAGGGGCCGCCGAGCAGTTCGCGGATGGCGGCGGTAATCAGGGGGGCGGGTGTGGCGTGGTCCAGCGTGCGCGCCAGGTGTCCATCGGGTGCGACCAGGTAGGTGTAGGCCGAGTGGTCCACCAGGTATCCCATCGCCGAGTCGGGCTGATCGACCCGTCGGTAGGTTGCCCCATAGAGTCGCGCCGCCGCAGCGATTTGTTCCGGTGTGCCGGTGACGCCCCGGACCTGGGGGTGGAAATAGGCGCTGTACTCGGCGAGACGCTGGGGGTCGTCCCGCTCCGGGTCCACGCTGACGAAGAGGACCTGGACTCGGGCCAGTTCCTCCGGGGTCAGTGCCCTGAGGGCGGCGGCGACAAAGGCCAAATTGGTCGGGCAGATATCCGGGCACCAGGTGTAGCCGAAGTAGATCAGCACCACCTTACCCCGCAGGTCCGAGAGCGCCAGGGTCCCGGCGCTGGATGCGAGCCGGAAAGCCCCGCCGGTGGGCGGAGCGGCGAGCCCCAGCGCCTGGTGCTGATAACCGGGCCCGGGGACTGGCTTCCAGCTCCACAGGAGCCAGGACAGGATGCCCCCGAAGACGACCACGGCCAAGATGAGGAGAACGCGCTGCATGGCTATCGGAGCCCAGGGGAATCGGTGGAGTCGGGAGGAGCGCCTGAGGGCAGGTGCCGGTTCGTACGCCATACTCTGGGGTCGCCGGAATCCAATCGCGATTGATCGAGATCAAACCGTGCTTTCAAATGCAAGCCCGCCCTGCAGATTGTGCCAAACGACCCAGTGGTTGGGGCATTTCAGCCAGGGTGCGGCTGACCAGGGCGGCCGCTCTACCGAACTGGCGGAAACGTGTTGACCCGCTGGTGGCGCTCCCGCCGCCTGGCCCGGGAGCGGCAGCGGTATGCGGCGGCTGAGTGGGCCGCGGCTTGGGAGTCGCTGCCCCTGCTCGCGAGCCTGGCGCCGGACCAGACCGCTCGATTGTCGGATCTTCGTCTGTTGTTCCTGCGGGACAAGCGGTTGGAACCTGTGCAGGGTCTGGTTCTGACCGATCGGATGCGACTGGTCATCGGCCTGCAAGCCTGCCTGCCGATTTTGGAACTGGGGCTGGACTGGTACCGGGGCTGGTACGCGTTGATCCTCTATCCGGGCGAATTTGTTCCCGGGCACGAGTACCTGGACGCCGACGGCTTGGTCTGGATCGATGATGAGGTCAAGGCAGGGGAGGCTTGGGACCAAGGGCCCGTGATCCTGTCGTGGGCCGACGTGGCGGCGGGGCAGGACCGGGACGGCTACAACGTCGTCCTGCATGAAATGGCCCACAAGCTGGATCTGCGCGACGGCGCGGCCAACGGCCGCCCACCGCTGCACGCGGGTATGTCCGGTGCGACCTGGGCTCGGGAGTTCTCCGCCGCCTTCGATGATCTGGGGCGGCGGGTCACCGGGGGCGAAGATACGCTGTTCGATCCCTACGGTGCCGAGTCCCCGGCGGAATTCTTCGCGGTGGCGAGCGAGACCTTCTTCGAGACCCCGGCAGTCCTTCAGGAGCATTACCCTGGGGTCTATGCCCAACTGCGCGCCTTCTACCGCCAGGACCCTCTGGCTCGGCTGGGCGCGGGGGACTGATCAGTTTCCACCCTGGGTGCATTGAAATGCGGATTTTGTTGACTACTTTACTCAGAGTTGCGACCAGCCTCAGGAACGCCTGGGGTTGAACCCAAAACCGGCAGGTACCCAACGATGAGACTTTCGACCAAAGGCAGATACGCGGTCACCGCCATGCTCGATCTGGCCCTGCACGATGGCAGCGGCCCCGTGACCCTGGCGGATATTTCGGTAAACCAAGGGATCTCACTATCCTATCTGGAACAATTGTTTGCCGCTTTGCGCAACAAACAGCTGGTCCGGGGCGTCCGCGGCCCGGGCGGTGGCTACTACCTGGGGCGACCCGCGGGGGAGATCTCCATCGCCGACATCATTTGTGCAGTCGACGAGTGGGTGGAGTTCACCCGCTGCGGTGGCCGGGAAAACTGTCGGGACGGTCAGCGCTGTCTGACTCATCACCTGTGGGATCAGTTGAGCGACGAGATCTTCAAGTTCCTGAGCGGGATTACCCTGGAGGACCTGGTGGAGCGCGGACGCGCGGAGCGGCCCAAGGTCCGTCCGGACCTGGTCGCCGCAGGCACCAAGCGGCGCGCGGCCTGAGTGTCGCCGCCGCTGGCCCGGCGGTGGCCCGCGGGTGTTTCCTCGGTCGACGGCGGCGGGGGCTCTTGATTCCGCATCCGGGCGAAGCGGAGCGGGTGCGGACCGCGGCCAGATGGTATCCTTAGCAGTCCCCGCGGGCGCCGTGGGGCCGGCCATAGGCCGGAGGGTTCAGTACCGACCGGGAAACGAATTGCGATGGCCGAACAGCCTGACGGATTGATCTCGATCCAGGATTACATCCGCTGGGGGGCCTCCCGCTTCAACCGGGCAGGGCTGTGGTTCGGTCACGGGACCGATAATGCCTTGGATGAGGCCGCCCAACTGGTCCTCGGGGGCCTGGATCTGGACCCCGGTCTCCCCGCCGCCTTTCGGGACTGTCGCCTGACCCCCGCTGAGCGCGTGGCCCTGGCCGACCTGATCGAGCGCCGTGTGACAGACCGCCTTCCCGCGGCCTACCTGATCGGGCGGGCCTGGTTTGCGGGATTGGAGTTCTTCGTCACCGAACAGGTCCTGGTACCCCGCTCGCCGATTGCCGAACTGGTCGAAGCGGGATTTGACCCCTGGATCGACCCCAGTCAGGTGGGCCGGGTCCTGGACCTCTGTACCGGGAGCGGCTGTATCGGAATTGCCGCAGCGCTCTTCCTGCCCGATGCGGATGTGGACCTGGTGGATATCTCCCCCGCGGCGCTGGCGGTGGCGCGGCGCAATGTGGAGCGCCATGGGGTCGCGGAGCGGGTCCGGGTGCTGGAATCGGATTTGTTCGACGCCCTCGCGGGACAGCGCTACGACGTGATCGTGTCCAATCCCCCCTACGTCTCCCGGGCGGAGCTCGACGAATTGCCACCCGAATACCACCGAGAGCCGGAACTTGGGCTGCTCGGCGGGGACGACGGACTGGACCTGGTGCTGCGCATCCTGGCAGAAGCCGGCCGGCACCTCACCGAGCAGGGTATCCTGATTTTGGAGGTAGGCAACGCGGCGCGGGAGCTGGAGCGTGCGATTGCCCCAGGTACCCTGGACCTGGCTGGAGTTCGAGCGGGGCGGGGAGGGCGTGTTGCTGCTGACGCGCGAGCAACTCGACCTGCACCAGCACCAGATCGCGGAGGCCTGAGTCCATGGCTCTGAGACGGGCGCGCAGCATCGATGAGTACGTCGAGTGGGTACGGCAGGCGGTCTTCGAGGTCGCCGACCTGCGCAATTGCCTGGAGTACGAGCTCGAGGACATGGCCAAGTTTCCGGCCTTTCTGGACCCCTTGGAAGAGGGGATCAAGCGGGTCTATCAGTCCATGCAGGACGGCAGCTACGGCTTCGGGCGTGAGGACTTGCCATTTATGGATCTGGCTGGCAAGTACGCCAACGAGATCCCCTTCCACACCTTGCTCAAGCAGATCAATGAGACCCACCGGCGTGGTCTCGATGTTGCGGGCGACGCCGCCTGATTCATCCCATCTGCGGGCACAGCAACCATTCCCGACACCTGAGGGCAGAATTGATGGAACAGGGTATCTCCTTTGACCTGGACCTGATCCGCCGCTACGACCAGAGCGGCCCCCGTTATACCTCTTATCCCGACGGCGGTGGAGTTCGACGAGCGCTTCGACGCGGCGGCCTACGCCGCGGCCTGCGCCCGCGGCAATGCCAGTGGGCGCCCTCTGTCGCTGTATTTCCATATCCCGTTCTGCGACACGGTGTGTTTCTATTGCGCCTGCAACAAGATCGCCACCAAGGACCGCAGCCTGGCGCCGCCCTATCTGGACCGGCTCTACCGGGAGATCGAGCTACAGGCGGGGCTCTTCGACCGGACCCGGGTGGTCGAGCAACTGCACTGGGGCGGCGGCACCCCGACCTTTCTGAGCCATGATCAGATGCAGGGGCTCATGGACCAGACCCGCCGCCACTTCACCCTGGCGGATGATGCCACCGGGGAATACTCCATCGAGATCGATCCCCGCGAGGCGGATGCGGCCACCGTGGCCCTGCTGCGGCGCATCGGCTTCAATCGCATGAGCCTCGGCGTGCAGGACTTCGATCCCAAGGTCCAGGCGGCAGTCAACCGCATCCAGTCCGAGGCAGAGACCCTGGAGGTGCTGAATGCGGCGCGGGCGGAGGGCTTTCGCTCCATCAGTATCGACTTGATCTACGGCCTGCCGTTCCAGACCGCGGCGAGCTTCCTGAACACCCTGGACCGCATCATTGCGCTGACCCCGGACCGGATCTCGGTCTTCAACTACGCCCACCTGCCGGAGCGCTTCAAGCCCCAGCGGCGCATCAACGATGCGGACCTGCCTGCCCCGGAGGTCAAGCTCGACATCCTCCAGAGCACCATCGCCCGCCTGGTCGAGGTCGGGCTATGTCTACATCGGCATGGATCACTTTGCCCGGCCCGGACGACGAGCTGGCCCAGGCCCAGCGAGCCGGCACCCTCTACCGTAACTTCCAGGGCTACTCCACCCACGCGGATTGCGACCTGATCGGACTCGGTGTCACGTCCATCGGCAAGGTGGACAACACCTATAGCCAGAACCGCCGAGGGCTCGAGGAATATTACGCCGATATCGACGCGGGCCACCTGGCAGTCTTTCGCGGCCTGGAGTTGAATCGTGACGATCTGATCCGCCGGGATGTCATTACGCGCCTGATCTGCAACTTCCAGCTGTCCATCCCGGCGGTCGAGGCGGCCTGGGACATCCGGTTCGCGGACTATTTCGCGGATGCGTTGCGGCGTTTGGAACCGATGGCCGCCGACGGTCTGGTCGAGGTCGTCGACGACAACATCCGCATCCTGACCCGAGGCCGCCTCCTGGTGCGCAATATCTGCATGGCCTTCGACGCTTACCTGGCGAACAAGTCGGGTCCCATCGGCTTTTCGAAGGTGATTTAGGCGTGTAAGCGCGTTGCGCCCTGGCTGCGGCTTGGACCGCCAGGGCCGAGCGGGCTATACTGATGGGCTTTTGAAGCTGGGCGACCCTGCCCGCAGGCCCGTCGTTGCTAGGCCAGAGCAGGGGGTTTCAGCCCGGCCTTCTTGATGTCGGCCTGGATGGTGGGAGACGAGACAGATGCAAGTATCGGTGGAGACGGGTGAGGGTCTGGAGCGGCGGATACGGATCGACCTGCCCTTTGAGCGGATTCAGGGCGAGGTGGACAAACGGCTTCAGAAGCTCGCGCGGGAGGTCCGTCTTCCCGGTTTCCGGCCGGGCAAGGTGCCGGTTAAGGTGCTGCGGCAGCGCTTCGGCGGACAGGTAGAGCACGAGGTCTTCGGCGAACTGGTGCAGTCGAGTTTTTCCGAGGCGGTAACCGAGAATTCCCTGCGTCTCGCTGGCGCGCCCAGCATCGCGCCCGATGTCGATCAGGCTGCGGGGCGCTTCAGTTATGTGGCCACCTTCGAGGTGTTGCCTCAGTTCGAACTCACGTCCTTGGCCGGCCAGACCATCAAGCGGCCGGTGGCGCAAGTGACGGATGCGGACCTCGAGGCGGTGATCGAGCGGCTACGTGATCAACGCAAGACCTGGGAGCCAGTGGAGCGGCCGGCCAAGGCCGGCGATCGCCTGACCGTCTCCTTCGTCGGAACCCTGGACGGGGAGCCTTTCGAGGGCGGTTCTGGTTCCGCGGTCCAGATCGAACTCGGTTCCGGTCGTATGATTCCCGGTTTCGAAGACGGCCTCATCGGGGGCAGTGTGGGGGAGACTCGTGCCCTGGAACTTACCTTTCCTGAGGGATATCAGCGTGCCGACCTGTCCGGCCGTCAGGTGCACTTTGAAGTCAGCATCGAGGCCGTCGCTGAGCCTGTCCGGCCAGCGGTGGACGCGGAGTTCGCGCGCGGCTTCGGGATGGACGACGGGGACGTGGAGCGGTTCCGTGCCGATGTCCGGGGCAATATGGAGCGCGAACTGAAGCAACGCATCCGCGGGCGCACCAAGGAGGCGGTGATGGAGCTGCTGTTCGGGTCCAATACCCTGGAAATCCCAGCAGTCCTGGTCGCCGAGGAGATCAAGGGCCTCAAGGGCCAGATGGGTCAGAGCCTGGGTTCGTCGCATGGGCCAGTCCATGCAGGGCTTGCCCGACAGCCTCTTTGAGGAGTCGGCCCGGCGGCGCGTGGCCTTGGGCCTGATCATCGGCGAGGTGGTCAAGCAGAACGGGATCAGGGTGGAGCCGGTCCGGGTCCGGGCGGCCGTCGAGGAGTTGGCATCAACCTACGAAGACCCCAAGGAAGTCGTTAAATACTACTACGCCGATCGCCAACATCTGGCTCCCGTGGAGTCCCTGGTGCTGGAGGAACAGGTCGTGGAGTGGGTCCTGGGTCAGGTGACCATTGAGGATGAAGAGATGAGCTTCGCGCAGTTGACCGACCCGGCGTCGGAAAACCCCGCGTTAGCCTAGTCCGATGGCCACCCCAGGTCTTGGGCGACCATGCCCCGACGGGGATGACCACGGTCGGTTCGACAGCGAAAAATGAGACGAGCAGAGAGCATGAGCAAGCCCCAAAGTGGCACCGGTCGCAGTGAGTGGAGCCCGGAAGGGTTAGGGCTGGTGCCCATCGTCATTGAGCAGACCGCGCGCGGCGAGCGTTCCTTCGACATCTACTCCCGCTTGCTGAAGGAGCGGGTCATCTTCCTGGTTGGGCCGGTGGAGGACCACATGGCGAACCTGGTGGTGGCCCAGATGCTCTTTCTGGAATCGGAAAACCCGGATAAGGATATCCATCTCTACATCAACTCCCCCGGCGGCTCGGTCACGGCTGGGTTAGCGATCTACGACACCATGTGCTTCGTCCGCCCCGACGTGAGCACCCTGTGCATCGGTCAGGCGGCCAGCATGGGTGCCCTGCTTCTCGCAGGTGGCACCGCGGGTAAGCGCTTCTGCCTGCCGCACTCGCGCATGATGATTCATCAACCCCTGGGCGGCTTTCAGGGTCAGGCCACCGACATCGATATCCACGCCCGCGAGATCCTTTTGATCCGCGACCAGCTCAACAAGATCCTGGCCCACCACACCGGTCAGCCCCTCGAGAAGATCGCCGACGACACCGACCGGGACCGCTTCCTGGGCGGCGCCGATGCTCAAGCGTACGGCCTGATCGACAAGGTCCTGACCGAGCGGGGCCCCCTGGCGACCAAGACTTGAGGACCGGCCCTTTTTGCCTGGTTTGCGCAAAGGCTGAGGGTCGTGTTCGCGATGGTCTTGGTCAGGGCTCTAGTCGGGCTCTGTGGCCGTCTTGCCATACCGACTCAAACCGTTATGATTGACTCAGCCTCGACAGGGCCCCCGGCCCCTGTCGCCAACTGATCCTTGGAGTGTCATCCCCGATGAGTGGAAGTAACCACGGCAAGAGCGACGAGGGCAAACTCCTCTATTGTTCGTTCTGCGGCAAGAGCCAGCACGAAGTGCGCAAGCTCATCGCCGGTCCCTCCGTGTTCATCTGCGACGAGTGCGTGGAGCTGTGTAACGACATCATCCGCGAGGAAATGCAGGAGGGCGTGGGCGACGCCACCAGCAAACTGCCCAAGCCGCGCGAGATCAAGGAGAGTCTGGACGAGTTCGTCATCGGCCAGGAGTACGCCAAGAAGGTCCTCTCGGTCGCCGTCTACAACCATTACAAGCGGTTGGAGGTGTCCGAGGCCAAGGAAGAGATCGAGATTGCGAAGAGCAACATCCTCCTGATCGGCCCCACGGGTTCCGGCAAGACCCTGCTGGCCGAGACCCTGGCGCGCCTGCTCAATGTCCCCTTCACGATCGCCGACGCCACCACCCTGACCGAGGCCGGTTATGTCGGGGAGGACGTCGAGAACATCATCCAGAAGCTGCTCCAGAAGTGTGACTACGACGTCGAGAAGGCGCAGACCGGCATCGTCTACATCGACGAGATCGACAAGATCTCCCGCAAGTCGGATAACCCGTCGATCACCCGCGACGTCTCCGGCGAGGGGGTGCAGCAGGCCTTGCTCAAACTGATCGAGGGGACCGTCGCCTCGGTGCCGCCCCAGGGCGGGCGCAAGCATCCCCAGCAGGAGTTCTTGCAGGTCGATACCTCCAACATCCTGTTCATCGTCGGCGGGGCCTTCGCCGGTCTGGACAAGGTGATCCAGAATCGCTCCCGCAAGGGCGGGATCGGCTTCAACGCGGATGTTCACAGCAAGGACGACAAGCGGCAGATCGGCGAATTGCTCGCCGCGGTGGAGCCGGAGGACCTGATCCGCTACGGCCTGATCCCGGAGTTCGTCGGCCGCCTGCCGGTGATGGCGACGCTTGAGGAACTCGACGAGGCGGCCCTGATGCGCATCCTCACCGAGCCCAGGAACGCCTTGGTCAAGCAGTATGCACGCCTGTTCGAGATGGAGGGCGTGGACCTGGAGCTGCGCGACGACGCCATGCGCTGCATCGCCAAGCAAGGCCATGGAGCGCAAGACCGGTGCGCGGGGCCTGCGGACCATCATGGAGCAGGTGTTGCTCGATACCATGTACGATCTGCCGTCGATGAAGAACGTGTGCAAGGTCGTCCTGGATGGTTCGGTCATCATGGGTGAGAACAAGCCCTTCCTGATCTACGAGGGCCTCGAAAAGCAAGCCGCCTCTGGCGATTGACGCCGTCCGTCCTGCCGCCAAGCGACCCTGGTCCGGCCAGTCCGGTCCCGGACGCTGGGGTCGCCGCACCCGGTCTGTTGAACTGGGGCACCGCTCGCCCTGACTCTTTACTCAGCACGGTATCAGGCTCGACAGCGCCACCGGCCGCTCGAGCCGGCCTCGCCGCTCCGGTCCAGGGTCATGACTGCAGCGGTCAGCCGCCGTCCCACGAGAGTTTCAGCACAGAGAGCGTCAATGGCACAGCACGAATCTTCGCGATCCCCTGCAATCACGTCCGCCGAGGTCCCGGTCCTGCCGCTGCGCGACGTCGTGGTCTATCCGCACATGGTCATCCCCCTGTTCGTGGGGCGGGACAAATCCATCCGCGCCCTCGACGGGGCCATGGCGAACGACAAGCAGATCCTGCTGGTGGCTCAGAAGAGTGCGGACGTGGACGATCCGGGGGTCAAGGACCTGCACGAGATCGGCACCCTGGCCAATATCCTGCAACTGCTCAAACTTCCGGACGGGACCGTCAAGGTCCTGGTGGAGGGGAACCAGCGGGCGCGCATCGAGCGGTTTCTGACCACCGACGAGTCCTTCTCGGCGCTGCATCGAGCCCTTGCCTGAGACCCTGGAGGCCGACGAGCGCGAACAGGAGGTGCTGATCCGTTCCGCGGTCGCTCTCTTCGACCAGTACGTCAAGCTCAATAAGAAGGTCCCGCCTGAGGTCCTGACCTCGCTCGCCAGCATCGACGAGGCCGGCCGCCTGGCCGATACCATGGCTGCCCACATGTCGCTCAAGCTCGACGAGAAGCAGCGGGTCCTGGAGATGATCGACATCCAGGCGCGCATCGAGCATCTGATGGGCCTCATGGAATCCGAGAACGACATCCTCCAGATGGAGAAGCGCATCCGCGGCCGGGTCAAGCGCCAGATGGAGAAGAACCAGCGCGAGTATTACCTCAACGAGCAGATGAAGGCGATCCAGAAGGAACTGGGTGAACTGGATGAGGCGCCCAACGAGATCGAGGAACTGGCCAAGCGGATCGAAAATGCCGGGATGCCCAAGGAGGTCAAGGCCAAGGCCCAGGCCGAGCTGAACAAGCTCAAGCTCATGTCGCCCATGTCCGCCGAGGCGACCGTGGTGCGCAATTATGTGGACACCCTGGTCAGCGTGCCCTGGAAGGAGCGCACCCGCATCCGCAACGACATTCGAGTCGCCGAGCAGGTGCTGGATAAGGACCACTACGGCCTGGAGCGCGTCAAGGAGCGCATCCTGGAGTATCTGGCGGTTCAGCAGCGGGTGCGCAAGCTCAAGGGCCCGATCCTCTGCCTGGTCGGCCCGCCCGGCGTGGGCAAGACCTCGCTCGGCCAGTCCATCGCCCGGGCGACCAACCGCAAGTTCGTGCGCATGTCGCTGGGCGGCGTGCGCGACGAGGCCGAGATCCGCGGTCACCGGCGGACCTATATCGGCGCGCTGCCCGGCAAGATCATCCAGAACCTGTCCAAGGTCGGCTCGCGCAACGCCTTCTTCCTGCTCGATGAGATCGACAAGATGGCGATGGACTTCCGGGGTGATCCGGCCTCGGCCTTGCTTGAGGTCCTGGACCCGGAGCAGAACCACACCTTCAACGATCATTACCTGGAGGTGGACTTCGACCTCTCCGAGGTGATGTTCGTCGCCACCGCCAACACCCTGAACATTCCCCCGGCACTCCTCGACCGCATGGAGGTGATCCGGCTCTCGGGCTACACGGAGGACGAGAAGGTCGCCATCGCCGAGCGCTACCTGATCCCCAAGCAGACCAAGAACAACGGGCTCAAGAAGGTGAGTTGATGATTCGCGAGCCCGCCCTGCGCGACATCATCCGCCACTACACCCGCGAGGCCGGCGTGCGCAACCTGGAGCGGGAGATCTCCAAGATCTGCCGCAAGGTGGTCAAGGAGGTCCTGCTGAAGAAGCGCGGCACGGGGACGATGGTCACCGCCAAGTCGCTGGAGAAGTATCTCGGGGTACAGCGCTTCCGCTATGGGCGCGCCGACGAGCACGATCAGATCGGTCAGGTGACGGGGCTGGCCTGGACCGAGGTCGGCGGCGAGCTGCTGCGGATCGAGTCCGCCCTGGTGCCCGGCAAGGGCAAGTTCACCTACACCGGGCAGTTGGGCGACGTGATGCAGGAGTCCATCCAGGCCGCCATGACCGTGGTGCGCTCGCGCGCCGACGCCTTGGGGATCGCCCCGGACTTCCACAACACGCTCGACGTGCACATCCACGTGCCCGAGGGGGCGACCCCCAAGGATGGCCCCAGCGCGGGTGTGGCCATGTGCACGGCGCTGGTGTCCGCCCTGACCAAGATCCCGGTGCGTTCGAACGTCGCCATGACCGGCGAGATCACCCTGCGCGGCGAGGTGCTGCCGATCGGCGGTCTCAAGGAAAAACTGCTGGCGGCCCATCGGGGCGGGATCGAGACGGTCATCATCCCCAACGAGAACGAGCGCGATCTGACCGAGATCCCGAAGAACATCAAGCAGAATCTGGACATCCGTCCGGTGCGCTGGATCGACGAGGTTCTGGATATCGCGCTGACCCGCCGGCCCGAGATGATCGAAACGGTCGCCGAAGGCGGCGACGGGGCCAGCCCCAAGGAGGAGGTGCCGGAGAAGGCCGCGGATCCGGCTCGTGATCAGACGGTTCGTACCCATCATTAGAGGCTGCAAGCGGTCGTCTCCGGAGCGCTGTCGAGTCAGCCGCATGTCCGGCTATGCCGGACAAGCCGCGGGGCTCCACGGGTAGCGGGCTACGCAGCTCGGGATGACGGCGGCACGAATCGGGCTCTTTTTCGGGCTTCATCGGCCGGAATGTCGAAAAGCCGGTTGCCCTGTCACGGACGTCCGCTTTAGCATTCCGGCACAGCGGTCAGTGCTCTCGGTGTACGGTCACCGCTTCCTTGACAGGTCGCGGTGTGATCGATATCACCCGCGGGCAATTGAGTGTCCTCGCGCGAACAGTGGCCACGACATTGGGGGAACAATGAATAAATCGGATCTGATCGAGAAGATGGCGGACGCGGCGGACATCTCGAAGGCTGCGGCCGGCCGGGCGCTGGATGCCTTGACCGACGCGATCGCCGATGCGCTGAAGAACGGGCGATACCGTCTCCCTGATCGGTTTCGGAACCTTCTCGGTCAAGGAGCGTGCTGCGCGCACCGGGCGCAATCCTCAGACCGGCGCCGCCATCGAGATCAAGGCATCCAAGACACCTTCATTCAAGGCTGGCAAAGCCCTGAAGGACGCAGTACAATAGTCGTTCGTCCTTAAGGGTGCCAAGGGTGCTTAGCTCAGCTGGGAGAGCATCGCCCTTACAAGGCGAGGGTCGCAGGTTCGATCCCTGCAGCACCCACCAAAGTCGCACCAACAAGGTGCATTTCGGAGCGGTAGTTCAGTTGGTTAGAATACCGGCCTGTCACGCCGGGGGTCGCGGGTTCGAGCCCCGTCCGCTCCGCCAAATTCAAGCTGCGGGGTATCCGTCAAGGATACCCCGTTTTCGTTTGTGCGTCCGGGTCATCCCGGCCCGCGCACGTGCCAGTTCCTGTCTAGCCCAGTTCGAGAATCCATACATGCTGCAGACCATCCGGGATCGCGCCCACGGCTGGATCGCCTGGGTCATCGTCATCCTCATCAGTATTCCGTTCGCCCTCTGGGGCATCCAGTCCTATCTGGAGGTCGGTGGCGAGCCGGTCGCGGCCAAGGTCAACGGGCACGAGATCACCGACCGCGAACTCGATCGACGCGTCCAACAGGCCCGCATCGAGCTGCGCGAGCGTCTCGGCGCAGCCTACGACCCGCTGCAGTTCGACGACAAGCGCCTGCGTCAGGAGGTGCTCGACGACATGATCCGCGAGACCTTGCTGTTGGATGCGTCCAACCGTATGGGTCTGCGCGTCTCCGATCAGGAGTTCCGTGTCCAGATCCTGTCCGAGCCCGCCTTTCAGCGGGACGGTCGTTTCGACGCCGACTCCTACGAGCACGTACTGCAGTACCAGGGGCTCTCCCCGGCCATGTTCGAGGCCCAGCTGCGCCAGCGCATCATCGGAACCCAATTGGTGCGGGCGGTGGTCGGCAGCGAACTGGTTACCAAGGCCGAGCGGGAACAGTATCAGCGTCTGACCGGCCAGACCCGCGAGGTGTCCTGGCTGCGGCTACCGCTCGCGCGCTTTCAGGGGACGAGCCCATCGACGATCAGGCCGTCGCGACCTACTACGAGGCGAACGCCGCGCGTTTCGAGGTCCCGGAGCAGGTCAAGCTCGATTACCTGGTCCTGGATGTGGCCGGTCTCGCGGCGAAGAACGCCGTCGGCGAGACGAGGACCTGCGCCGGCTCTACGAGACCGATCAGTCCCGCTTCGGTCAGCCCGAGCGGCGCAAGGTCCGGCACCTTCTGCTGACCGTCCCTCCGGATGCGGACGACGCGGCGGCCCAGGCGGTCCTTGCCGAGGCCCAGGCGGTCCGCAGAGCGTATCCATGATGGCGAGGCCTTCGATACGGTCGCCAAGGCCGTCTCCAAGGATCCGGGCAGCGCCAGCCAGGGCGGGGCCTTGGGCGAGATCGAGAAAGGGATCATGGACCCGGCCTTCGAGCAGTCCGCCTTCGCTCTGGCGGCCGGGGAGCTCAGCGAGCCGGTGCGCACGCGCTTCGGCTACCACCTGATCCAGGTGGAGCTGTCACCCCAGCCGCGATCAAGCCGTTCGAGGAGGTGCGGGAGCAATTGCGCGGCGAACTGGCCAAGCAGAAGGCGGAGGCCCTTTTCTATGATTTGGGTGAGCGCCTGGCGAACGTCGTCTATGAGTCCTCCGATAGTCTGGAACCTGCGGCCAAGGAGCTTGGACTTGAGATCCAGCACAGCGACTGGATCGGGCGGGAGGGGGGGGCGGGCGTCCTCGCCCACCCCAAGGTGACGGGCGCTGTCTTCAGTGAAGAGGTCTTGACCGAGCGGCGGAACAGCGATCTGATCGAGCCCGAGAAGGACGTCTTGCAGGCGGTCGTCGTGCGTGTTGTGGATCACCGGGAGGCATCGACCCGACCCCTGGCCGAGGTGCACGATGAAATCGTCGCCGCATTGCGCAAGGAGCGGGCCAGCCAGGCCGCCGCCGCGGCGGCGACTGCCGCGGCTGAAGGACTTCGGAACGGCGCCGATTGGGCGGCGGTCGCCGGTGACCACAAGGTGGAAGAGGTCGGTTTGGTGGGTCGCAATGATCCCAAGCTTCCGGCCCCCGTCCGGACCCTTGCCTTCACCCTACCGATCCCAGCCTCGGGTGGGGCGAGTGTCGGTACCACCACCCTGGAGGACGGGGATGCCGCCATCGTCCGGGTCACCAAGGTGGCGGATGGTCCGGTCGAGGTCGCCAGCAAATCCGGCGCGCCAGACCCGGCCATGCTCGGCCAGTTAATGGGCCGCCAGGCATACAATGCCGTGCTCCGTGACATGGAGCAGCGGGCCAAGATCGAGCGTAAGTCGGTCACGGTCCCAGAGGGTGGTTAGCGGTTGCCCCTTAGGGGGCTGCCGAGCCATTGATTCTGGTCCGCGCGCGTGAGAGATATGGAACTGGGACTGGCGGTGGTGGCCCAGCGCCGGTGACGGCGAACGCGTAGAAAGCCGCGTCGAACCCGCGGCCTCTACCCAACGTCTCTCGGGTCAGGGCGGGCGGGGAGAGCCCGGGGTCGGCCCCTCCACGGGGCGGAGGAGGCCGAATCCCTCAGCCAAGACCCAGGATATTGAATCCGGTATCCACGTAGAGGATGTCCCCGGTGATGCCGCTCGCGAGGTCCGAGCACAGGAAGGCGGCAGCGTTACCCACCTCTTCGGTGGTGACGGTGCGTCTCAGGGGCGTGTGTCGTTCCACCTGATTGAGCATCGCGCGGAAGTGCGCGATCCCGGCTGCGGCCAAGGTGTAGATCGGTCCCGCCGAGATGGCGTTGACCCTGGTCCCCTGGGGGCCGAGGGAGGCCGCCAGATAGCGGACATTGGCCTCCAGGCTGGCCTTGGCGAGTCCCATCACGTTGTAGTTGGGCACGGCCCGCACGGCCCCGAGGAAGGTCATGGTGAGGAGCGCGCCATTGCGGCCCGCCATCAAGGGTCTGCTGGCCTTGGCCAGGGCGGCGAAGCTGTAGGAGGAGATCTCGTGAGCGGTGGCGAAACCCTCCCGGGTCAGTGCGTCGACATAGTCCCCTTCCAACTCGTGCTTGGGGGCATAGGCGATGGAGTGGACGATGGCGTCCAACCCGTCCCAGTGTTCCTCCAGAGCCGCGAAGAGGTGGGCAATTTGGCGGTCGCTGCTCACGTCCAAAGGCAGGGCGATGTCTGAGCCGCAACTGGGTGGCCATCTCCTCGACCCGCGGGCGTAGCTTGTCGTTCTGGTAGGTCAGGGCCACCTGAGCGCCCTCTCGGCGCATGGCAGCGGCGCAGCCCCAGGCAATGGAGCGGTTGCTCGCCAGGCCGGTAATCAGGATTCGCTTGTCTTGTAAAAAGCCCATGGGCGATCGTAGCTCCGTGATTGTCATTGGTTGTCAGTGGCGTCGGGCGCAGGACGCCTGGTGGGGTGGCGGTCAGGGGTGGTACCGCTTTCGGCGGCGCGGTATCCCGTGCGATCATGCCTCCCCTATGTGGATTTGCAACACTACCGAAACTCGCCGGCCTGTGCCAGCCTGCACAAACCCGGGCCAGGGGCTGTCCGGCGCCATGCGGCCAGGCCCTGGGACCCGGGTGCGGGCGTTCACGGTGCTTCTGGTCCTGGTGTCGACCCTGCTATTTGCAGGCTGCGGCGACGCTCCTTGGAATGACCCCTATCCGGGCGGGCAGGGGCTGACGAACACCGTCTATTCATCCTTCGATGAGCGGCCAAAGCACCTGGACCCGGTCCGGTCATACAGCGCCAACGAGTACGCCTTCCTGGCCCAGATCTACGAGCCGCCGCTCCAGTATCACCTGCTGCTGCGGCCCTACCAGTTGGTTCCCCTGTCCGCCACCGAGGTGCCGGTCCCGAAATATTTCGACGCCCAAGGCAACCCCTTGCCGGAGGACGCCCCGGCTGAGCAGATCGCATACAGCGATTATCTGATCTCCGTCCGCCCTGGAATTCGCTTCCAGCCCCACCCGGCCTTCGCCCGGAATGACTCCGGCGCTTGGCATTACCACGCCCTCACAGCGGGGCAGCTGCGCGGTGTCAATCGTCTGGCGGACTTTGCCTACACAGGTACCCGGGAATTGGTCGCGGCGGACTTCGTTTACCAGATCAAGCGCCTGGCCGCGCCCTGGCTGCATTCCCCCATCGCCGGGGTGATGCAGGAGCATATCCTGGGCTTTAAGGACTTAGGAGAGCGGCTGGGTCAGACCGTGGAGCGGGACCCCCTGGCCCGGATCCAGGCCCTGCGGGAGGCTGAGCTCGAAGGGGTTGCGTTGGTGGACCCAATGACCTTTCGCATCCGCGTGACCGGAAAGTATCCCCAGTTCGCCTATTGGCTCGCCATGCCCTTCTTCGCCCCCATGCCCTGGGAGGCGGAGTGGCTTCTACGCCCAGCCGGGGATGCGGGAGCGCAACATCGTGCTCGATTGGTACCCGGTGGGGACCGGCCCCTTCATGTTGACCGAAAATAACCCGAATTTGCGGATGGTGCTGTCACGCAATCCCAACTTCTGCGGCGAGACTTACCCCACGAAGGGTATGCCAGGGGATGTCGAGGCCGGGCTCCTCGCCGACGCTGGCCGGTCCCTGCCGCTGATCGAGCAGGCCATCTACAGCCTGGAGAAGGAGAACATCCCGCGCTGGAACAAGTTCCTCCAGGGCTATCTACGACAGCTCCGGGATTTCCTCGGACGCCTTCGACCAAGCCGTGCGCGTTCGACGCCGGGACGGCGAGCCCAGTCTTCACCGCAGCGATGCTGGACAAGGGCATCCAGCCTGCTGACCTCAGTGGAGCCGTCCATCATCCTACCTGGGCTTCAACATGCTCGACCCCGTGGTGGGCGGGGACACGGAGCGGGCGCGCCTCCTGCGGCGGGCCATCTCGATCGCGGTGGACTACGAGGAGTTCGTCTCCATCTTCACGAACGGGCGGGGTCTCGTCGCGCAGGGACCACTGCCCGCCGGGGATTGCTGGCTATCAGGAAGGGGAGGCGGGCATCAATCCAATATCGTCTACGGTGGAGGACGGCCGCCCGGTGCGCCGGAGTATCGAAGAGGCCCGGGCACTGATCGCCCAGGCCGGGTTTCCGGGCGGTCGTGACCCCAAGACCGGCCGGGCCCTGACGATCAATTACGAGGCGATCGCCACCGGCCCCGACGACCAGCGCCCGTCTCACCTGGATCCGCAAGCAGTTCGAGAAACTCGGAATCGAGCTGGTCATCCGCTCCACCGACTACAACCGCTTTCAGGAAAAGATGCGCAACGGGACCGGCCAGGTTTACATGTGGGGTTGGAACGCGGACTACCCGGATCCGGAGAACTTTCTTTTCCTGCTCTACGGCCCGAACGGCAAGGTCGGGCACCAAGGCGAGAATGCGTCGAATTACGACAGTCCGGAGTTCGATCGGCTATTCGATCCGATGCGGTTCATGGACGACGGCCCGGGGCGCCAGGCCTGGCGGACCACATGGTCGACCTCGCTCGGCCGGACGCCCCCTGGCTCTGGGGCTTCAACCCCAAGGGGTTCAGTCTGCACCACCAATGGCTGCATAACGCCGTCCCCAACACGATGGCGAATAACACGCTGAAATACCGGCGGATCGAACCCGATTTGCGGGAGCGACTGAGAGCCGAATGGAACCCACCCGTTCTGTGGCCCCTCTGGACCATCCTGGGTCTCGTGGTGCTCCTGGTCCTGCCGGCCCTATGGATGATCCGGCGGCGTGAGCGGAGCACCGCCCTGTGAGCGCCTATATCCTGCGGCGCCTCCTCTACGCCGTCCCGATCCTGATCGGGGTGAATCTGCTGACCTTTGTGCTGTTCTTTGTCCTTAACTCACCCGATGAAATGGCGCGGATGCACTTGGGCGAGAAGCGGGTTACCCCGGAGGCCATCGCCAACTGGAAGCAGGAGCACGGCTATGACCGGCCGCTACTCGTCAACGAGGCGGCCAGCGGGCTCGGCCGGGTTACCGACACCATCTTCTTTCAGCGGTCGGTGCGGCTGTTTGTCTTCGACTTCGGCACCTCGGACGACGGACGCGATATCGGCCACGACATCTCCCAGCGCATGTGGCCGAGCCTCGCCATTGCGGTTCCCGCGCTCCTTGTCGGGCTGGCATTGAATATCAGCCTGTCCCTCTTCATCGTCTTCTTCCGGGCCACCTATCTTGACCTGGGGGCGGTGGTCCTGTTGGTGGTCATGATGTCCATCTCCGGGCTTTTTTACATCATCGGCGGACAGTTCCTGATCAGCAAGGTCTTCCACCTGGTGCCCATCTCCGGCTATGACACGGGAGTGGAGGCATGGAAGTTCCTCATCCTGCCGGTCATCGTGGGGGTCATCGGGGGGATCGGCTCCGGGGTGCGTTGGTACCGAACCCTGTTTCTTGAGGAGGTCTCCAAGGACTATGTGCGCACCGCCCGGGCCAAGGGCCTGACGGAGCGGCGGATCCTCTTTCGCCATGTGCTCGGCAACGCCCTGATCCCAATCCTCACCGGGGTAGTGGTGGTACTGCCCCTGCTCTTCATGGGTAGCCTCATCACCGAGTCATTCTTCGGTATTCCAGGCCTGGGCAGCTATACCATCGACGCCATCAGTAACCAGGACTTCGCCATTGTGCGCGCCATGGTCTTTCTGGGTGCGGTGCTCTATATCGTCGGGCTGATCCTCACCGATATCTCCTACACCTTGGTCGATCCGCGGGTGCGTCTGCAATGACCGCGGCCCTGAGCAGGCGGATTTGAACCGATCATGCCTTTTTGGGTCCTTTTCCCTCTGCGGTTGCGTTTCAACCCTACCCCCCGACCGCCGGGGTTGCCCTACATGCCCCTGATGCCGGTCGTCCTCTGGACCGATGCCCTGGTCTTTCTGTTGCTGGCCCTGGCGGTCGGTATTTGGCCTCTATGCCTCCCGTCATGAGCATCTGCGCGCCCCCTGGCGTCGGGTGGCCCGCTCCCGGGTCGGCATGGGCGCCCTCGTGGTCTTGGGTTGCTATGTATCGATCGGGCTCCTGGATACAGTCCATTTTCGCCTGCCCCTGGCCGATCAGAGTGCCTGGCACTCGGTGCGCGCAGTTCGCCCCGGAGGTCTTGAGGCTTTCGACGTTTGGGCCAGACCCCTGCGGGAACGCCAGGAGAAGACCTACTCCGCCCCCTTCGCCACCCATCTCTTTGTGAAGGAGGCGATCACTCAGCCGGACGGTAGCGTGATCCGTGACTATCCCCGGCTGCAATACGGCGGGGCTGCATCTGCAAGGACCCGGACCTCAAGGGCTGGGACATCCTGGTCGTCACCCTGTGGGGGACTATCCAAGGGCCTGATCATCTGGGGCCTGATCGGGCTGCCGATTCTTTGGACCATGGCCAGGCGGCAGCGGGGCTCGCCGCTGTCGGTCTCCTATGCGCACGTCCGGGCGGGTCGCACGGAGTTACCCTGGCGCACCGTTTTGGTCACCTTGGGCGTGCTCCTGGTGGTTCGGTTCGTTGCCGGGGAGCTGGCGCTCAGGTACCACATCCTGGGTACCGACAAGGTCGGACAGGACGTCTTTTTTCAGGCCCTGAAGTCGATTCGCACCGGCCTCGTCATCGGTACCCTCACCACCCTGGTGATGCTCCCCGCGGCCATCCTGCTGGGGATCATGGCCGGGTATTTCAGGGGCTGGGTCGACGACATCATCCAGTACCTCTACACCACCCTGAACGCCGTCCCCGGGGTGCTGCTGATCGCCGCCGCCATCCTCCTGCTCCAGGTCTACATGGCCAACAACGCGGACCAGTTCGAGAGCCTGGTGGAGCGGGCGGACTTGCGGCTCCTGTTTCTGTGTCTGATCCTGGGCGTTACCAGTTGGACCGGTCTATGCCGGCTATTGCGAGGGGAGGCGCTGAAGCTGAGGGAGGCTGACTATGTCCAGGCCGGTGCGGCCCTGGGGGTCGGCCACTTCGCCATCCTCGGCCGACATATCCTCCCCAATGTCCTGCACATCGTCATGATCACCCTGGTGCTGGACTTCAGCGGACTGGTGCTGGCTGAGGCCGTCCTTTCCTACGTCAACATCGGGGTGGACCCAACCATGAACAGTTGGGGCAACATGATCAACAGCGCCCGCCTGGAACTGGCCCGGGACCCGGTGGTGTGGTGGTCCCTGGCGGCCGCCTTCCTCTTCATGTTCACCCTGGTGCTGGCCGCCAACCTGTTTGCCGACGTGGTCCGCGACGCCTTCGACCCACGCTTGCGTGGGGCGCGGTAAGCACCATGAGAAGACAGCGTAGACCTTTACGTTCCTTGCGACTTTGCGGTTAGATTACGCGAGTTCGACCCGCTATGACGCTGCCGCCTGTCGTGGACTCGCCCGTCATGGCCCCCCTTTATCAACGCACCCACATCCTGGTCGGAGACGAAGGCATCACGCGCCTGCGGGCGGCGCGGGTGCTGGTGGCGGGATTGGGCGGAGTGGGCTCCTTTGTCGCCGAGTCCCTGGCCCGGGCCGGAGTAGGGGACCTGACCCTGGTAGACTGCGACCAGGTGACGGGGTCCAACCTAAACCGCCAATTGGTTGCACTCAAGTCCACCGTGGGCGAACCCAAGACGACGGTCATGGCCGCGCGGATCCGCGAGATCAATCCGGATTGCCGGCTCACCTTGATCGATCGCTTCCTCGAGCCCGCGGACATGACTGAGGTACTGGCTGCCGGGTACACCCAGGTGGCGGACGCCATCGATAGCCTGGCAAGCAAGGTGGCCCTGATCCGAACTGCGATGGGCACAAGCATCCCCATCGTCAGCAGCATGGGTGCCGGCGGGCGACTGGATCCTACCCGCATTCGGGTCGGCGATCTGATGGATACCAGCGTCTGCCCCTTGGCCCGCGCAGTTCGCGCCCGTGTGCGTAAGGCGGGCATCGCGCGCGGCGTCACCGTCGTCTGGTCCGACGAGCCCTACCTCCCGCCGCTTTCCCCCGAACCCACGCCTTACGGCCGTCCCCGAGCCGTCAATGGCACCATCAGCTACTTGCCGGCCCTGTTTGGATTGACCTTGGCGGGAGTGATCATTCAGCGCATTCTGGCCGCCGACTGATTGGTCTGCGCTACCGCATCAGCAAAGCGCACGTCACCCGACCAAGTGGCACACACGGTGCGACTTGGATTAGACGGCAGCGGGAGGCACCGCTTATCGTCGGGCCTCCCGGTAACCTAGGTTTAGATGAGAATTTCGTCCGCGTGGAGAAGGTCGCCGTATAGGTCGTTCTTGATGACTTCCCAGTTCCTTCGCGCCTTAGCGGCCACGCCGGTGATATACCGACGCGCGATGAAGACCTTGCGGCTGTCCTCCTCCGCCTCATCCATGAGTAACCAGCCGGTGTAAAGATAGCTGTAGATCTCGACCAGTTCTTTCGCGGCGATGCTTTGGAAGTGCTTATCGGTCTTGTCCGTGACATATTTCAAGGCGTCAAGGAATAGGAGTCGCACCGCCTTGAGTTCATCTGCCAGGCTGGCGAGATTGCCAGGACTTTCCTTCTGTTCCCGGTCCGTGAAATGCTCGGCGAGAATGTCGCTGATGACCCCGCCGGTGGCCGCAACGATCTGGAGCTGCGAGGTGCCCTCGTAGATGTTGGTAATCCGTGCATCCCGGGTCAGGCGCTCGACATTGAACTCCCTCATGTAACCCGTGCCGCCGTGAATCTGCAAGGCGTCATAAGTGACTTTGTTGGCGTTCTCGCTCAACACGTACTTGGCCATCGGGGTGAGCAGCGCAGCGACGCGGGTCGCCTCCTTGAGTTTCGCGTTCTCCGCGGAAGCATCCTTGCCCTCGGCCTTGAGCGCGTCAACCTTCTCCTCCAGCTTATTTCGCAAGTCAACCCAGTGACAGGCGGCGTAGAGGAGGGAGCGATCGCTCTCCAGGGTCACGCGCATCTCCATAAGCAGATTGGTGATCACGGGAATCTGGTAGATGCTCTTGCCGAACTGCTCCCGCGCCTTGGCGTAGCGCAGTGCCTCCTCGTATGCGGCTTGGGAGATACCCAACGCCTGGCCGGCAACGCCTAGGCGGGCGCCGTTCATCATGTCCATGACGTACTTGATCAGGCCGAACTTGCGCTTCCCAATGAGCTGCGCCGGGGTATCGTTGAACTGCAATTCGCAGGTGGGCGAGCCGTGAATCCCCAGTTTGTTTTCAATGCGCCGGACCTTGACGTTATCCTTCCCATAGCAGGCGAATAGACTCAAGCCCCGACCGTCTTTGGTGCCCGGCTCCGAGCGGGCCAGGACCAACAGGATCTCCGCATTCCCGTTGGTGATGAAACGCTTGACGCCCTTGAGCCGCCATTGCCCGGTATCATCCTGGTAGGCCAGCATGTTGACGGCCTGCAGGTCGGAGCCCGCGTCTGGCTCGGTTAGCGCCATCGCGCCAGTCGCCGCTCCGCTGGCGAATTGTGGCAAGAATTCCTGGCGTTGCTCCTCGGTGCCGTATTTGTTGATCGTTTCGGCGATGTCCTGCAGGCCGAACAGGTTCATCAAAGAGGCCTCGGCACGTGAGACCATTTCGATCGCCATGGTGTAGATGGTGGTGGGCAAGTTCAGGCCCCCATAGCGTCGCGGCAGTGTGAATCCCATCAATTCTGCCTTGGTCATTCGCTGCAGCGCGTCCTGAATGCCCTTCGCGTACGTGACCTTACCGTCGGCGAAATGGCTCCCCTCCTCGTCAACGGCGGCAGCCTGTGGTGCAACGTTGTTCGCCGTGATATCGCCGACGATCTCCAACACCTTGCGATAATTATCCAAGGCGTCCTGGTAGTCGGTTGGCGCGAAGTTGTAGCGAGTGGCCTCCGTATAGCCGTGCTCGGTGATATCGACCACCTCCTGCAGTTTCAGGCGGTCGAAATGAAACAGAAGATCAGTGTTGTCGGTGAAATAGTTGGCCATGGCTCGACTACTTTAACTTGTGTTTGTAGGCGTCGATGAGCATCGGAATCACTTCCATTACATCGCCGACGATACCGTAATGGCAGACACTGAAGATCGGCGCCTCGGGGTCGGAATTGATGGCAATGATCTTATTGGACTCCTGCATGCCGGCCCGGTGTTGGATCGCCCCAGAGATACCGCAGGCGATATAGAGTTTGGGGCGCACGGTGACGCCCGTCTGTCCCACCTGTCGGACATGGTCGATAAAGCCAGCGTCCACCGCGGCACGGGTGCCGGCAACCTCGCCGCCGATGGCATGTGCCAGGTCGTAAAGGATCTGGAAGTTCTGGAAGTTGCCCATCCCGTAGCCCCCGGACACGATGATCGGTGCGGCCTTGAGGTCGACCTTGTTCTCCTCGTGATGCCGGGCGATTATGCGCACCAGGTGGTCCCTGGCGTCGGAGGAATAGGGGACTGGCGTGACCCGTCCGGCGACGGGCTGCGCCAAAGGAATCTTCTCCATGACGCCCTCGCGCACGGTGGCCATCTGCACCGGTGAATCGGGGCAGATGATGGTGGCGATGATGTTGCCACCGAAGGCCGGACGTATCTGCAGGAGGAGTTGGGAATAATCCTTCCGCAGATAGGTCACGTCAGAGATCTGCAAATCGGTGCAATCTGCCGTCAAACCGCTCAGGGTGTGGGATGCGACCCTGGGTGCCAGGTCCCGGCCGATGAAGGTGCCCCCAAACAGGACGATGCGCGGCTGGTGCTGGTCCACCAGCTCGCTCATGATGCGGCTGTAGGGCAGGGTGTTGTAGTGTTTCAGCTCCGGGTGATCCGCCACCAGCACTTCCGCGGCCCCGTAGCGAAACGTCTCTGCGGCGAGGGCTTGCACGTCATGGCCGACGAGTACCGCGGTCAATTCGCCATTCAGGCTCTCTGCCAGCTTTCTGCCCTTTGAGAGTAGTTCAAAGCTCACATCGGCAGGCTTGCCGTCGCGCTGCTCGATGAATACCCATACTTTTGGTTTATTCTCTTTCATAGGGGTTATCCGAAGATGTGATCTTCCATCAGCTTGTCGATCAGCGCGTACATTCCCTCTTTGGTGGCGGGTATGGTTTCATGCGCGCTCCCACCTAAGACCACTGAATCGATTTTGTGGACCTTGGTTGGTGACCCGCCCAGCCCACAACGATTGAGATCGATGTCCAGATCATCAGCGGTTAAGGTGGGGATAAATAGCCCCTTGGAGATGTACTCCTCCTGCAGCTGGTCGACATACAGCAAGGAGTTACCCTCGGTCATCTTTTCCAACTCCAGAAGGGTATGGGCATTCTTGTAAGCCATGACCCGCTTGGCCATGAAAGGTCGGGGCGTGGCGGCGTCCTTGACCACCGTGATCAACAACGGGAGCGTGCCCTCCAGCACCTCAAAGCCATTATCCAACTTGCGTTTGACAGTGATTTTAGATCCCTCTGCCTGCATGATCTCTTCCGCATAGGTAATCTGCGGCAGGCCCAATTTCTCTGCGGTCTGCGGACCGACCTGGGCCGTGTCTCCATCAATTGCCTGCCGTCCGGCAAACACGATATCGTAAGGGCTCAGTTTACGCAGGGCTTCGGCCAGAACGTAGGAGGTGGCCAGGGTGTCGGCCCCGGCGAATTTCCGGTCGCTGATGAGAAAGGCTTCGTCGGCGCCCATATAGAGACAGTCACGAAGCAGATCCGAGGCTTTCAGGGGCCCCATGGTCACCACGCGTACCGTGCCGCCGTAGCGGTCCCGGAGCTGCAATGCCAATTCCAGTGCCACCTTGTCTTCAGGGTTGAAAATGGTGGGGAGCTTACTGCGATTGACCGTGCCGTCCGGCTTCATGACCTGACCGGAGATATTGGCTGTGTCAGGAACCTGTTTGACCATTACGATGGAATGGTAGCTCATGCTCTGCCTTATTAACGAGTTTCTGGAAAGGTTGGGGAATGCGTCCGTCAGCAGGCCCAGCGATGAGAAAGCCGAGGGTTGCGGCGGATACAAAACAGGGGACGCGGCAGTCTACCTTTTTTTGTAGTCCGGCGCGATGCGCGGGGGCGGGCGGCCCAGGAGAGTTAAGTCCCTGCGGGGGGCTAGGGCAAGACGCCCATCGCTCTGGTGGAACCTGTCAATGCGGAGGGCATGGCGTTCGAGACCAGCGCCGCGGGGCAAAGATTCGAACGTCCAGCGCTGCGATGACAACTAACGCAAGGCGATTGCCGAGCGTCAGGCGGCGTTTTACCCGCGAAGGGGCTGCGAGGGAGACATAGACTTGGCGGGCCGCTGAATCGGTCCGGGTGTGAGACTCCTATCCCGCGTCCAGGTGGCTGATGCCGTTTACCCCCGCAAGTAGGTCAAGGCGTCCGGTCCGAACGGTCTGGGAGTCAGGTGAAGGCGGGCGAATCCGTCGTCGGCGCAGACGTTGCCTTCCAGCAGCATCTCGATCTGTCCGCGGGTGATGGGAAACCATGAATAGCGATCAAAGAGAGTCGCCACGGCCTTCACCGCCAGGGCGGGCGCCGGCAGCATCCACTTGGTGCGTCCGGCGGCGGTCGCGATAGTGTTCAGGATCGCCTTCCAGCTCAGGGCCGTCGGGCCGCACAGGCTATAGATCTGGCCCTCGGTGCCGGGGTCGGTGAGGGCCTGGGCGAAGGCCGCGGTCACATCCGCAATATTTACGGGGGCGAGCTGAAATTCACCCGCCTTCAGCGGCAGCAGGCCGGTATAGAAGAGGGGAGCGGGCAGCGGGCTGTCGATGATGTCCCGCTTGAGTTGGTCACAGAACTCCATGCGCCCACGCGGGTCGCCGAAGATCACGGAGGGACGGAAGATGGTCCAACGCAGGCCCGACGCCTTCACGGCCTCCTCGGCCCGTAACTTGGTGCGCTGGTAAGCGGTCCCATTGGCACGGATGCCGTTGGCGCTCATCAGAATGAAGCGGCTTACGTCGCGCTCTTGGGCCGTGGTCAGGGTGTCCACGACGCCCTGGTACTGGAGGGCCTCAAAGGTGATGCCGCGGTCGGGAAATTCCCGCAGGATGCCGATCAGATAAATCACCGCCTCGCATCCTGACAGGCAGTTCAGCCGGGCCTGCGGATCACCCACCTCCCCGGGGATCAACTCACAGCGGTCGGGCTGTGCAACCTTTGACTCGCTCCCGGTGCGGACCAGCAGCCGAGGGGTATGACCCTCTTGAATCAGTCGCTCGACCAGGTGCGAGCCCACGAATCCGGTGCCGCCGATGATTGCAACTTTCACTTCATGGTCTCCATTGATGGCATCGTGAGTGGTGGCATCGTGAGGGCATCGCGTCCGCAGCGTGAAAACGTAGAATCGTCTGACCCGCGGGGGCGCTCAGACCCCCGCGGACGGTCTGGCTCAGCCCTCGTCGATTCCTTCGCTGCTGGGGTTGTTGATTATCGCGTGGACGCGACTGTCGGTGCAGTAGGACTCCAGGACTTCAATCTGCTCGTGCATGCTAGCCTCCGGGTCTTCAGGATGCCTGACTAGGCGGGTTGGGACGGGCATTAAAGGGACTTGCGCAAGCCCAAGTGGGATCTGGTGACTGTCCATCTGATGTCAAGGGTGAGCAGAGGCGGATCGGCAGTGTCGCGGTTGTCTTCTGGCCAAGCAAAAACCGGTGAATGAGGGCGGGAAATTTGAGCTCTCTGAACAGGTATTGAAAATGAATAAATTCCCAGCACGTCCAGGTTATGACCCGGAATGGCTGGGTCTCAGGCGCAGGATTCCCTCATGTCGAAGCATTTCCTCGTCGTTGGCGGCACTTCCGGAATCGGCGCGGCCCTGCTTGCCCGCTTGGTCAAGCAGGGGCACCGCGTCACCCAGCTGTCACGCCATCCGGATCGGGCCGCGGAGCACCCCCTGGTCGCCAGCGGCCGGTGGGACGCGGGGACGGAACCCTTTCCGGCGGAACTGCTGCCCGCCGCCCTGGACGGTTTGGCCTATTGCCCGGGCACCATCCGCCTGCGGCCCTTCGAGCGACTGACAGAGGAGGAGTGGCGGGAGGACCTGAATCTGAACCTCATGGGAGCCGTACGCGCCATCCAGGGCTCGCTCAAGTCCTTACGGCAGGCGGAGACAGCCGGGGTTCTGCTGTTCAGCAGCGTGGCGGCAGGGGTGGGTCTGCCCTATCACGCGTCCATCGCGGCGGCGAAAGGAGCGGTGGAGGCTTTGACCCGGGCCCTGGCGGCGGAACTGGCCCCCCGCATCCGCGTCAACGCCATCGCCCCAACCGTCACCGCCACGCCCCTGGCAGAGCGGCTGCTGGCGACTCCCGAGAAGCGGGCAGCGGCAGCAAATCGGCATCCCCTGAAGATGATCGGGGCACCGGAGGACCTGGCACGAACCGGCGTCTGGCTCTTGGACGCGGCGCGGCTCACCACCGGCCAGGTCCTGCACCTGGACGCGGGGCTCTCCAGTCTGCGGGTCTAATCGGGCGGGTCGCTGGTAGTTTGTTCCGGGATCTAGGTTCAGGCAAGCAGCTTCTGTTTCAACAGCTCATTGACCTGTTGCGGGTTGGCTTTTCCCTGGCTTTGCTTCATGACCTGCCCCACGAAGAAGCCGAAGACCTTCTCCTTGCCGGCCCGGTACTGGGCTAGCTGCTCCGGGTTCGCGGCGATGATGGCCTCAATCAGGGATTCGATGGCACCGCTGTCCGTGATCTGTTGGAGACCCTGGGCTGCGATCACCTGATCCGCGTCGCCGCCGCCGGTCCAGAGGGCCTCAAAGACCTGCTTGGCGAGTTTGCCGGAGAGGGTGCCGTCCTGGATGCGTCGGATGAGCCCGGCCAGTTGTCCCGCAGTCACTGGACTTCCGTCGATCTCCAGGCCAGCCTTGTTCAGGGCCGCCGTCAGGTCACCGCCGATCCAATTTGCAGCGAGCTTGGGTTCATTGGTCTCCCGAGCCACCGCCTCGAAATAGGCCGCCAGTTCCCGGCTGGCGGTAAGCAGGTTGGCGTCGTAGTCGGAGAGCCCGTAGTCCGCGCGGAAGCGCTCGCGCATGGGGTCCGGCAGTTCCGGCAAATCTGCCGTTGCGGTTTCGATGAAGGCGGCATCGAGCTGGACTGGCAGCAGATCCGGGTCCGGGAAGTAGCGGTAATCGTTGGCCTCCTCCTTCGTGCGCATGGTGCGGGTCTCGTCCCGCTCCGGGTCATAGAGGCGGGTCTCCTGGACCACCCGGCCCCCGGCCTCCAGGAGATCGATCTGGCGCTCCACCTCAAACTGGATGGCGCGCTCCAGGAAGCGAAAAGAGTTGATGTTCTTGATCTCCGCCCGGGTGCCGAAGGTCGCCTGGCCCTGGGGACGGACGGACACGTTGGCGTCCACCCGAAAGGACCCCTCTTGCATATTTCCGTCACTGATCCCGATCCAGCGCACGATCTGATGGACCTTCCGGGCGTAGGCCACCGCCTCCGCCGCCGAACGCATGTCCGGCTCCGAGACGATCTCCAGCAGAGGGGTGCCGGCCCGATTGAGATCAATACCCGTTAAGCCGTGGAAGTCCTCGTGGAGCGACTTACCAGCGTCCTCTTCCAGGTGGGCGCGGGTGACCCCGACCTCCTTCAGGGTCCCGTCCTCCAGCACGATCTCGACCCGCCCCTCGCCCACGATGGGGAATTCGTACTGGCTGATCTGGTAACCCTTCGGCAGATCCGGGTAAAAGTAATTCTTGCGGGCAAAGACCGAGCGGTTTGCCACCTCCGCATCGATGGCCTTACCAAAGCGCACGGCGAGGCGGACGGCCTCGGCATTCAAAACGGGCAAGACGCCCGGCAGGCCCAGATCCACGGCACAGGCCTGGGTATTGGGCTCAGCCCCGAAGCGGGTCGGCGCGCCGGAAAAGATCTTGGACTGGGTCGCGAGTTGGGTATGAATCTCGAGACCGATCACGGTTTCCCATTGCATGGTGTGTTACCTGGGGAAGAAGGGAAGATTGTCCGCAAATTCACGGAATAAACGCTAACACATTTGATGGCGTAAAAGCGATCGAGCGTCGATGCGGTACTAGCGAGACTGATTTTGACCAGAGAATTGCTGTGCCGTGGACGGCTCGCAAGCCAAGTTTGCACGAATCACCTCAGGACGCTAGCCTGGGCTGCTATCTCGCATCCCGTTCGGGTGCCTGGGTCCGCACCTGGCGCTAATGTTGATCCATCAGAAGATAGTGGGACACGTCGATACTCCCTTCGCCTTTCTTACGTCGTAGGAGAAGTTTGCCCTCTACCCGATATATCGAAACGTGCCAATATGTTCGCTCGCCCTTGGTGGTCGTCCACATGCCATCAATCCAGCTGGCGAATTCAGGGTACGGTATAAGCAGCGTTTGCTCGCTGGCCCCGCAGCCGAAGGCTACATAGCCCTCGTGTGCTTGCTCCAAGGCGTCGCGTTGATGCGGGTGGAACGCGAACCAATAGTTAGGGTTCGACTCCGATTCGTGCTCCTTAGATACTGCGCAGTTGACCAAAACGGTCTTTTCCGGGTTTGAATATTGAGAGCGCGTGCGTTTTAGGAGTGGGCACTTAAGTTGAAGTGCGATTCGCGTGATGCATGCGTCGTGAAACGCGACGGGCGTCAGTCTTGGCGAGTTTTCCCCTTGTCCGTCACCGTGATTTTCCTGCTCCGCTTTGACAGTCTCTTGCTTGATGTCTTGGGCGGCTGAGAACAGGATGTTCGCAATTTCGTCGACCCGGGTGAATTCTCTTGGAATCAGGATGTCGTGAATCCTTTGTATGATCAAGGGGTCCTCAACTTCTTCCTTGATGCGCATGAGCCGAAGCAGTGCTTCGACACTGATAATCCTAAGGTCCCAAGCGTGTCGTGAGCCTCGGATTTGAGCCTCTAAATCCCCCGTGTCTTGCCGACCAACAATTAGAAGCATAGAAGAAAGAGATTCGCTTATTGTTTCCTCTTCAATTAAGGTTTTCCGGTAGCCCGCAATAACATCAAGGTCGATACGATAGGCATCGGTAGTCTTGACTTCGACGATAATCGCGTGGTTGCTTGGGAATCGCCATAGTCCATCGTGTCCGGGCGTTCTTGGTTTTCCTCGATAGCGTCCCTGGGTGACCACGGCACCAATGCGAGTGCCAATTTCGTTTACAACATCCTGAAGCGCCAAGCCCGAGTCGGGGAAACTTTGGGATAAGCACTGTTCCGCATATTCAACTAAATAATCCGATGTGACAGTGGACAAGAATGCCCGCAGTTCATGAGAGCAGTCGCTGCCGTCTATAAGTTTGCCGAGGCCGGCGAAAGCGATTAATTGCTGCAGTTGCTTATCGCGTACTTGGTGGGGCGATGTGTTCCAGAGGTCCAGCAATGCCATCGAACTCTCCCTGATCACGGTTGGGGCTCGAATTGAAACAGATTTTTCCTATGCAAACCCCGCAGGCACTGCTAAGTGCCAACCCGTCTCACGCTGCAGCCGATGCGCGACATTGAGCAGCCGCCCTTCATTGAAGTAGTTGCCGATGAGCTGCAAGCCCACCGGCATCCCATCGACCGGCGCTACGGGAATGGACATCCCAGGCAGGCCCGCCAGGTTGGTGGCGATGGTGTAGATGTCGTTGAGATACATGGCCACCGGGTCGTCCGTCTTGGCGCCGAGGGGGAAGGCGGTGGTGGGGCTGGTGGGGCCCATGATGACGTCCACCTGCTCGAAGGCGCGGCGTGAAGTCGTCGCTGATCAGGTGCCGAATCTTCTGGGCCTTGAGGTAGTAGGCGTCGTAATAGCCGGCGGACAGCACATAGGTGCCGATCATGATGCGGCGCTGGACCTCGGCCCCGAAGCCCTCGGCGCGGCTGCGCTTGTAGAGGTCGTCCAGGTCCTTGGGGTTCTCGCAGCGATGGCCGTAGCGCACGCCGTCGAAGCGGGCCAGGTTGGAGGAGCACTCGGCCGGGGCGACCACATAGTAGACGGGCACCGACAATGGGCTGTTGGGCAGGCTGATCTCGTGGACGCTGGCGCCCAGGCGTTCGTATTCGCGGATCGCGGCCTGAATGGACGGCGGCGATCCGGGCGTCCAGCCCGTCGCCGAAGTACTCCTTGGGCAGACCGATGCGCAGACCCTTCAGGTCCTGCGCTCAGCCCGGCGCCGTAGTCCGGCACCGGGCTGTCCATGCTGGTGGAGTCCCGGGGGTCGAAGCCCGCCATGGCCTGGAGCAGCAGGGCCGCGTCCTCGGCGGCGCGCGGCCATGGGCCCGGCCTGGTCCAGGCTGGAGGCGAAGGCGATCATGCCCCAGCGCGAGACAGCGCCCGTAGGTGGGCTTGATGCCGGTGATGCCGCACAGGGCCGCCGGCTGGCGGATGGAGCCGCCGGTGTCGGTGCCCGTGGCGGCGGCGCACAGGCGCGCGGCGACCGCCGCCGCCGAGCCACCGGAGGACCCGCCGGGGACCCGGGTCGGGTCCCAGGGGTTCTTGACCGGGCCGTACCAGCTCGTCTCGTTGGACGAGCCCATGGCGAACTCGTCCATGTTGGTCTTGCCCAGCACCACGGCCCCGGCGGCGGCCAGACGTTCGACCACGGTGGCGTCGTAGGGGGCGATGAAGTTGTCCAGCATCCGCGAGCCGCAACTGGTGCGCAGGCCCGCGGTGCAGAAGATGTCCTTGTGGGCGATGGGGATGCCGGTGAGTGGGCCGGCGCTCGCCGGCGGCCAGGGCTGGTCGGCCCGGGCGGCGGCGGCCAGGGCGCGGCTCCGCGGCGACGGTGATGAAGGCATTGAGGTCGGGGTTGAGCCGCGCGATGCGCTCCAGGTAGTGGCGGGTCAGCTCGACGCTGGAGTAGGCCCCAGCGCGCAGGTCCGCCGCCAGTTCGGCGATGGTCTTGGTGTGCATCACTCGATCACCTTGGGAACCAGGTAGAGCCCGTCCTCGGTCCGGGCGCGATCCCCTGAAAGCGCTCGCGCTGGTCCGGTTCAGTTGGCCGGTCCGGGCGCAGCCGCTGGGTCATGTGCAGGGGGTGGGCCATGGGGTCGACGCCGGTGGTGTCCACCGCGTCCATCTGGGCGACCAGGTCCAGAATACTGGACAGTTCCTGGGCGTAACGATCACAGGCCTCGGGGGTGACCGCGAGCCGCGCCAGGTGGGCGATCTTCTCGACGTCCGATCGATCCAGTGCCATTGGGGTGGTGTCCTCTAAAGCCGGGGCGCGGTCGGTCGGTTGGACCTGCAAGCGCGAGCCGAAAGCGGACAAAATACCATAGGGTGGGGGAGGGCGGAACGCGGCTGGGTCGTCCGCTAAGGGATCACATGCGTTCGCGCCTTGCCGCGGGCGGGGCGCGTTGTTAGATTAACGGGCTATTTTTCCATGGACTCCCAACGGAATCCCCCAGCGGACCCCCTCCGATGCACCGCGGCCCATCGGCGCGGTGCGGCACCGCGCCCCTGTTTCTTAAGGTAAGCACCTGATGTTTTTCAGACGTTTTCGTGGGATGTTCTCCACCGATCTGTCGATCGACCTGGGGACCGCCAACACCCTGATCTATGTGCGCGGCCAGGGCATCGTGCTCAACGAGCCCTCGGTGGTGGCGATCCGCCAGGAGCGCGCCGGGGGACCCAAGACGGTGGTGGCGGTGGGGGAGGAGGCCAAGCTGATGCTCGGGCGCACGCCCCAGAACATCACCGCCATCCGCCCCCTGAAGGACGGCGTCATCGCGGACTTCACGGTCACCGAGAAGATGCTCCAGTTCTTCATCCACAAGGTGCATGAGACGCGCATGGTGCGGCCCAGCCCGCGGGTGCTGATCTGCGTGCCCTGCGGCTCGACCCAGGTGGAGCGGCGCGCCATCAAGGAGTCCGCGGCCGGGGCCGGGGCGCGGGAGGTCTACCTGATCGAGGAGCCCATGGCGGCGGCCATCGGTGCCGGGCTGCCGGTGGACGAGGCGCGCGGCTCCATGGTGATCGACATCGGCGGCGGCACCTCGGAGGTGGCGGTGATCTCGCTGAACGGGATCGTCTACTCCAACTCGGTGCGCATCGGCGGCGATACCTTCGACGACTCCATCATCAACTATGTGCGCCGCAACTACGGCACCCTGATCGGCGAGGCGACCGCGGAGCGCATCAAGCACGCCATCGGCTCCGCCTTCCCCGGCAACGAGGTGTTGGAGATCGAGGTCCGCGGACGCAACCTGGCGGAGGGCATCCCACGCAGCTTTCACCCTCAACAGCAACGAGATCCTGGAGGCCCTGCAGGAGCCCCTGTCGGGTATCGTCGGGGCGGTCAAATCGGCCCTGGAGCAGACCCCGCCGGAGCTGGGCTCGGACGTGGCGGAGCGCGGCATCGTGCTCACCGGCGGCGGCGCCCTGCTGCGGGACTTCGATCGCCTGATCGAGGACGAGACCGGGCTGCCGGTGGTGGTGGCGGACGACCCCCTGACCTGCGTCGCCCGCGGCGGCGGCAAGGCCTTGGACATGCTCGACAACCGGGCCCTGGAGCTCCTCGCCACGGACTGATCAGAGGTCACCGCCGCGTCTGCACTGCCCCAGCGAGGGTCTCCGCTATCAAACCGCTGTTTCTGCGTGGTCCGTCTCCCACCTTCCGGGTGATATTGGCGTCGCTTCTGGCCCTTGGGCTGCTCGTGGCGGACCATCGCGGCCAGCACCTGGGCGCCTTGCGCTCGGCCCTGGCGGTCCTGGTCTATCCGCTGCAATTGCTGGCGGATTTACCGGTCCACTATGCCCGTCAGGCCCAGGACCGACTGGCGGATGCCCGCCAGTTGCGCAGCCAGAATGCTGCCCTGCGACGGGAGAAGCTGCTCCTTGGCGCCCGCCTCCAGCAACTCGCCGCCTTGGAGGCGGAGAACATGCGCCTGCGCGACCTGCTCGGGTCCTCCTTCAAGATCGGGGACCGGGTTCTGATTGCGGAGATCCTGGACGTGGACCTGGCGGACTCCCGCCAACAGGTTCTGATCAATAAGGGCAGCAACTCCGGGGTCTTCGTCGGTCAGCCGGTGCTCGATGCCAACGCGGTCATGGGCCAGGTCATACGCACCAACCCCTTCTCGGCCACCGTGCTCCTGATTACCGACGCCGACCACGCCCTGCCGGTGCAGGTCAACCGCAACGGGCTGCGCACCATCGCGGCCGGGACCGGGGCGAGCCAGGAATTGGAACTCTTGCACATCCCCAAGAACGCGGACATCCGGATAGGTGACCTGCTGGTCACCTCGGGGATGGGGGGGCGCTTCCCGCCCGGTTATCCGGTGGCGCGGGTGACCGCGGTCGGGCATGAGCCGGATAATCCCTTCACCGCCGTGAAGGCGGAGCCCACGGCCCGGCTTGACCGCAGCCGGGAGGTCCTGCTGGTATGGACCTTGAGTCCGGACCAGCGGCAGGACACCCTGCCCGGGAGCGTGAACGATTCGCCTCCCATCCCCAACGGCGAGGCGCCCCCCAGGGGGGCGACGCCATGACCGAGACGGCGCGGCGCGGCGGCTGGGTTCTGTGGACGAGTCTGTTCGTCGCCCTGTTCCTCAGCATCCTGCCGATGCCTGCCGTGCTGGATGACCTGAGGCCCCAGTGGGTGGCCCTGACCCTGATTTTCTGGTGTCTTACGTTACCGGAGCGGGTCGGGGTCTTCTGGGCCTTCGGGACTGGACTGGTGCTCGACGTCACCACTGGCGCACTCCTTGGGCATCACGCCCTGGGGCTCTCGGTGGTGGCCTACGTGGTCGTGGAACTCCACCAGCGGGTGCGAAGTCTTCCCGCTGTGGCAACAGACCCTGTTCGTCTGGTTGTTGCTGCTGGTGGAGCGGCTCTTGCACCTGTGGCTGCTTGGCGCGACCGGGCAGCCGACCCCGACCCTGGTCTACTGGGCGCCCACCTTCGTCAGTGCCCTGCTCTGGCCCTGGGTCTTCGTCGTGCTGCGGGACCTGGGCCGGCGCGCCGGGGCCCTGTGAAGGCCCCACCCCGGATGATGGACTTCGACTCCAGCCTGCAGAACCGCCAGCGGGATCGCCGCCTGGTGGCTACCCGGGCGGTGGTCGCCGCGGTCCTGGTATTGCTTGCCGTGGTGCTGGTGGTGGCGCGCCTGGCGCGCCTGCAGATCGCCGATCACGAGCACTTTTCCGTGCTGTCTCAGGACAATCGGGTCAAGGTCCAGCCGGTTCCGCCCAGCCGCGGCCTGATCTATGACGCCCAGGGTGTGGTCCTGGCCGACAACCATCCGTCGTTTTCCCTTGAGCTGACCGTCGAGAAGGTGGCGGATCTGCCCGCCACCATTGCCGCCCTGGCGGCCATCATCCGCGTGGACGACCGGGACCGGGAGCGCTTTGATCGGCTGAAACGTCAGCGGGTGCGCTTCCAGGGCGTGCCCCTGCGACTCAATCTGACCCCGGAGGAGGTGGCCCGCTTCGCCCTGGACAGCCACCGCTTCCCCGGGGTGGACGTGCAGGCCGAGCTGATTCGCACCTACCCCCAGGGGCTGCTCACGGCCCACGTCCTGGGCTACGTGGGGCGGATCAACCAGCAGGAGTTGGAGCAGATCGACAGCAGTGACTATGCCGGCACCCACTTCATCGGCAAGGGGGGAGTGGAGAAGGCCCATGAGGCGCTCCTGCACGGCCACGCCGGCTACCAGCAGGTGGAGGTGAACGCCCGCGGCCGGGTGCTCCGTACCTTGGAGGGCAGACCCCCGGTCGCGGGGCGGGACCTGCACCTGTTCCTGGACATCGCCCTGCAACGGGCTGCCGATCTGGCCTTAGGCGACCGTCGCGGGGCCGTGGTCGCCATCGATCCGCGCACCGGCGGGGTGCTGGCCCTGGTGAGCAAGCCGAGCTTCGACCCCAACCCCTTCGTGGAGGGCATTGCCCAGCAGGACTATCATGCCCTGCTGTACTCTCCGGACAAGCCGCTATTCAATCGGGCGGTGCGCGGCCAGTACCCCCCGGGGTCCACGGTCAAGCCCTTCGTCGGGCTCGCTGGGCTCGCCACCGGGGTCACCAACGCCCGCCAGGGACGCTATTGCCCGGGTTACTACCGGCTGCCCGGTCAGACCCACAGGTACCGTTGCTGGCGTCGGGGAGGTCATGGCCATGTGGCCCTGGAGGCGGCCCTGGTCCAGTCCTGCGATGTCTACTTTTACGGGCTGGCCCACGACATCGGCATCGAGAAGCTCAAACCGTTCCTGAACCAATTCGGTTTTGGCGCCCGCACCGGGATCGACGTGGCCGGCGAATTGGGGGGGCTGGTGCCTTCCAAAGAATGGAAGGAACAGGTCCGTAAGCAAGTCTGGTATCCGGGGGAGACGCTGATTGTGGGCATCGGTCAGGGCGCCTTTCTGGCCACGCCCCTGCAACTGGCCGTGGCAACTGCCACGATGGCCAACCGCGGCCATTTTATGCGGCCCCGGGTAGCCCGGGCGGCCCAGTTGCCGGGGGCGCCCCGGGCGGAGGAGTTGCCGCTGATCGAGCACCGCTTCGCGGCGGGTGATCCCCACCACTGGGACCAGGTCATCAACGCCATGACCCAGGTCGTGGAAAGCCCCCGCGGGACCGCCAAGGGCATCCGTACCCGGGACTACCAGATCGCCGGCAAGACCGGCACCGCCCAGGTCTTTACCCTGGGTCAGAACCAGACCTACAACGCCGCGCGGCTCGATGAGCGGATGCGCGACCACGCCCTGTTCGTGGCCTTCGCCCCGGCAGAGGATGCCCGCATCGCAGTGGCGGTCATCGTCGAGAATGCCGGCCACGGAGGGTCAGTGGCGGCCCCGGTTGCCCGCAAGGTCATGGACGCCTACCTGGGCGGGTCAGTCTTGACGACCGAGACCGTGGCCGCCGATGGTGATTAAGTCCGCCGCAGCCGACCGTCAACGTTTGGCGCAAACCCAGGGGGCCAATCTCCTGGGCCGCCTCCACCTGGATGCTCCCCTCCTTGGCGGCCTGCTGCTGCTCTGCAGCTTCGGTCTACTGGTCTTGTTCAGTGCCTCGGATCGGGACCTGGGCGCCGTGGAGCGCCAAGGGGTGCGGCTGGCCGTGGCCTTCGGGCTGATGTTCGCCGTGGCCCAGGTGCCGCCCTGGCAGTTGCGGCGCTGGTCCCTCCCGCTCTACGGCTTGGGCCTGCTGATGCTGGTGGCGGTGCTCCTGGTCGGCGACGTGGGCAAGGGCGCCCAGCGCTGGCTGGACCTGGGCCTGGTGCGCTTCCAGCCCTCTGAGCTGCTGAAGCTGGCGGTGCCCATGACGGTTGCCTGGGTGCTGGCGGACCGACCCTTGCCGCCCAGCCTGATGCGGGTGCTGGCGGCGACAGTACTGGTCGTGGTCCCGGTGGTACTGATCGCCGAGCAGCCCGACCTGGGCACCGCCATCCTGGTGGCGGTGGCCGGGATCACGGTGCTCTTCGTCGGGGGCCTGGGCTGGCGGGTCATCCTGGCGACCAGCGTCGCCGCGGCAGCCCTGGCCCCATTGCTTTGGCACTACCTGCGCGATTACCAGCGTCAGCGGGTCCTGACCTTCCTCGACCCGACCTCCGATCCCCTGGGGGCCGGTTACCACATCATCCAATCCCAGATCGCCATCGGCTCCGGGGGGGTGCACGGCAAGGGCTGGCTCAACGGCACCCAGTCCCACCTGGAGTTTTTGCCGGAACGCCACACGGATTTTATCTTTGCGGTGATCGGGGAGGAGTTCGGACTGGCCGGTATCCTGCTGCTGCTCGCTCTCTACCTCTTCATTGTCTATCGCGGGCTCATGATTGCGGTTCAGGCCCCCGACAATTTCAGCCGGCTGCTGGCGGCTGCTCTGTCTCTGGTCTTCTTTGTCTACGTCTTCGTCAACACCGGCATGGTGACCGGTCTTCTGCCAGTCGTGGGGGTCCCGCTGCCCCTCATCAGTTATGGTGGTACCTCCATGGTTACCCTAATGCTTGGATTCGGGATGTTGATGGCGATCCGGACCCATCGTCGATAGATATGAATAATAGCTTTGTATTGAGCTAGTTTGGGGATACACTCAAGGTTGTTCCTCAGATTATCACGCATCAGTTGCCGGAAATGAGCGGTCAGCCGTCAGCGATTTGCCTGAAAGCAGCGGCCAGCGGCCAACCAGCCGCCTCCAGCGATGGTGGCGTGCTGGCCTCCAACATCGCTGGCGGACTGGCCTCCAACGTTGTTGGCGTACTGCTTGGAGTCGCACCCGGCATCAGACCGGCCTTCCAACCGGTGGATGCGCGGTGCCTCGCGGGTCCCGGCCGGCGCGGGATTGACTCGCCCAAGCGGGCGGCGGGCGGGTGGCGGCCGGCGGCCTGGTACAGGAGGATCGCACGGCCGTCTCATTGGCTGGCGCCCCCCTGGCTCCTGCTTCTGACCGCCCTGCCGATCGCCGCGATCGCCGCCGCTGAGCCGGCCAGCTACGCGGCCGGCCGTGCGGCCTTCATCGCCGAGCAGATTGCTGACCAGGGCCTGGACCGAGAGGCCCTGGCCGCCCTACTGGGGCAGGGCCGCTATCAGCAGGCCGCCATCGACGCCATGGTGCGCCCCTACGAGGCCCTGCCCTGGTCCCGCTACCGCGGCCTGTTCGTGAACCCCGACCGGGTCAGCGCTGGGCTGGAGTTCTGGCAGGCCAATCAGGAGCTCCTGGGGCGGGCGGCCGCCACCTATGGGGTTTCCGCAGAGATCATCGTCGCGATCGTTGGGGTGGAGACCCGCTATGGACGCCGCGTGGGCGATTACCGCGTGCTCGACGCCCTCAGCACCCTGGGCTTTGCCTACCCCCCACGGGCGGACTTCTTTCGTCGGGAGCTTGCGGCCTTCCTCGCCTTGACCCGAGAGGAGGGCCTGGATCCCCTGACGGCCATGGGGTCCTACGCCGGGGCCATGGGGCAACCGCAGTTCATCCCCAGTAGCTACCGCGCCTATGCGGTGGATTTCGACGGGGACGGACAGCGGGACCTGTGGGGCAGCACTGCCGATGTGATCGGCAGCGTCGCCAATTATCTTCATGTCCATGGCTGGCAAGCCGGTGCACCGGTCGCGGTGGCGGCCACCCGGGGTGAACTGGACGCGGAGCGGCTGCCGCCCGGGCTTGCGGTGGCCGGGCCCAAGCCCCTAGACCCCAATATCACCGCCGGACAACTGCGGGCCGCGGGGTTGGACTGGCGCGAACCTTTGGCAGACGACACTCCCGTGACCCTGATCCAACTCGATAGCGAAAGGGATGGGACCCGCGGGGAGTCCTGGCTGGGGCTCGCCAATTTCCGCGCGATCACCCGATACAACCACAGCAATCTGTACGCACTGGCGGTGTACCAACTCAGCCAGGAGCTGCTGGCGAGTCAGGGCGATGGCGCCCGGACTGGTCAACAAGCGAATCTTGATCGAGAACAGGGGGGAATCAACCAATGACGATCCAAGTTGCATTCTGTCAGGCCCGGCCGCCTCGCCCCGTCCCCGCCTGGGCGCGGGCCAGTCTCGCCGTGGGCCTGGCCGGTTTGCTGCTGCTGCTTGGGGGGTGTGCCAGCAAGGGGACCCGCCAGGCCAGCGACGGGTTCGAATACCGCGAACTTGACCCGGACTCCATTGCCGATGCCATCCCCCGGGCGGAGCCCAGGTCGAAATCCGGCAACATGGCATCCTATGAGGTCGACGGAAAGCGCTATTACACGAAATCGGACAACCGCGGGCACGTCGAGCGGGGTCTGGCCTCCTGGTACGGCAACAAGTTCAACGGCCGCAAGACCAGTTCCGGTGAACGCTACGACATGTACGGCATGACCGCGGCACACAAGACGCTGCCCCTGCCCAGCTATGCCAGGGTCACCAACCTGGAGAACGGACGCAGTGCCGTGGTGCGGATCAATGACCGGGGGCCTTTCCATGGGCCCCGGGTGATCGACCTGTCCTACGCGGCGGCGGTCAAGATCGGCGTCTTCCCGAAGGGTTCGGCCCGGGTGGAGGTGCGGGCCATCGATCCCGCCGACGGCGACCCGGGCCCCCAGCGCGCGTTGGCGGCAGATTTGGAGCCCGACACCTATCGTGGGGTGGAGTCGGGCCTGGAACCGGCGCCAGCCTACGCGGTAGCGGACAATGGGGCCATCGCCCAGTCCCTGGTGATCGCGCGCCGGGGCTCAGGACCGACCCGTCAGGTTCAACCCCAGCTGGCCAGCACGCGGGAACGGGCGGTCGCGACGGCCGTCGCGGCGGTCGAGTCCGGGTCTGACGAAGAGGTCTTCGCGGCGCTGTCGGTGCCGACCCGTCCGGTGTCCATCCGCAAGCCTGCCCCCGAGGCCGTGGTCAAGTCCGCCTCCCGGCCCGCCAGACTCGCCAGCCAGGCGCCGATCGCGCCGGCGACCAAAGACAAACCCCAATCCAAGGCGCAAGCCAAAACCCCGGAGGCGGCCAAGCCGGCCAAGGTCGCGGGGGGAGGCGGGGTCTATCTCCAGGTCGGTGCCTTCGGTGATCCCAAGAACGCGGAGCGTCTGCGCCAGCGGCTCAGTTCGCAACTGGGCACCCAGGTGCGCGTCCAGCAACCCTCGGCGGGCGCGGGGAGTCTTTACAAGGTTCGGGTCGGTCCCTTGGCCCCCGCCGACGCCAAGCGGGTCTCGGTCAAGCTCGCCAGCCTGGGGGTGAAGCAGCCCCGGTCGCTCAGTAACTGACCCTGGTCCGGCGGCCGGGCCGGACGGGTGTCAATTCCCCGGCAGACGGGTAGAATTATGGCCCGTCCGCCCGCCACCCGCCTGTCTTCGGTTATCCCCCATGAAGTCCCCCACCGCACTGCTCCTCCTGTGCCTCTTTGCCCTGTTGCCCTTTGGTCTGTGGGCGCAGGGTAAGCCGGCTGTCCCCGGCGCGACGCCCCCGGACCCGGTCCCCGCCCCGGCCGTGGTTCCAGCTCCGCCCCAGATTGAGGCCAAGGGCTATCTCCTGATCGACTTCAACACCGGGGCCGTGCTGGCGGAAGCCAACGTGGATCAGCGACTGGAACCGGCCAGTCTGACCAAGATCATGACCGGCTACACCATCTATCGGGAGCTGGCCGCAGGTCACATAAACCTGACGGACCAGGTACTGATCAGCGAGAACGCCTGGCGGACCGGGGGCTCCAAGATGTTCGTGGAGGTGGGCAAGCACGTGGGCCTGGAGGATCTGCTCAAAGGCATGATCATCCAATCCGGCAACGATGCGAGCGTCGCCCTGGCTGAGCACGTGGCGGGCAGCGAGCAGGTCTTTGCGGAACTGATGAACACCAACGCCGCGCGCCTGGGTATGAGCAACTCTCACTTCGTGAACGTCACCGGTCTGCCGGACACCAACCACTTCACCACGGCCCGGGATATCGCTCGGGTCACCGCGGCCCTGATCCGGGAGTTTCCTCAGTACTATGTCTGGGACGGGACCAAGGAGTACGAATACAACGGGATCAAGCAGCAGAACCGCAACCGTCTGTTGTGGCGGGATTCGACCGTCGACGGGGTCAAGACCGGTTACACGGAGAATGCGGGCTACTGCCTGGTCGCCTCCGCCAACCGGGGGGGTATGCGCTTGATTTCGGTGATCCTGGGTGCCAAGAACCCGGAGGCGCGGGCGGTGGCCAGTCTGGAACTGTTGAATTACGGGTTCCGTTTCTACGAAAGCCATCGTCTCTACCCCGGCGGCGAGCCAGTCGAGAACCTGCGGGTGTGGCGCGGCGATCTGGAGGAATTGCCGGTTGGTCCGGCCCGGGACGTCTTCGCGACCATCCCGCGGGGACGCTACGGTGACCTGAGTGCCCGCCTGGATAAGACCCAAGGCCTCGTCGCCCCCGTCGCCCAAGGCGCCCGAGTCGGAGAGATCGTCATCTCCCTTAGCGGCGAGGAGGTCTCCCGGGTCCCCCTGGTCGCCCTCCAGCCCGTGGGCGAGGGCAATCTCTGGCAACGGACCAGGGACACCGTCTTGCAGTGGTTCTGATTTTGAGCGGCACATCCCGCTGGATGAGTTAATGGCCGCAGACGAGATCCGGATTACCCGCGCGACGCGGGAGGTCCTGCGGCCGGTTACCCGACTGGACGGCGCCCACGTGGTAGCCGGGGTGCCTGGACCCCTGTGGCGGCGTATGGACACCCGCTATCAGGACTGCAAGGCTGGAGTCCGTGCCCGTCATGTCTGAGCCTGGCACTGAATCCCAAGCGGCGGCGGGCTCCGCCCAAGAGACCCTGTTCGACTTCCCCTGCCGCTACCCGATCAAAGCCATGGGACGGGCGGGTGGGGACTTTCAGTCCGTGGTCGTGGAGATCGTCGCGCGTCACGCCCCGGGGTTCCAGGCGAGCAACGTCGCCCTGCGCGAGAGTAGCGGTGGCAAGTGGTTGGCGGTGACCATCACGATTGAGGCCCGGAGCCGGGCCCAGCTTGACGCCATCTATCGGGATTTGACTGCCCACGAACTGGTGGTTTGGGCACTTTAGGCCGTCGGTCGTGTTTGCGACTCGCCTCCTGCTGCCAGTACCAACAAAAAGAGCCGCCCCTTAGGCAGCTCCGATCGGGTCCTGTCCGCTGGGCGGGGGCCGCACCCCCGCCCGACCTCAACTAGACACCACCCACAGCACCGCCCACCACTGGCGGTTCGGAGCGGGGCTTGCCGCCCGAGGGGGCGCCGGTGCCGCGGGCAGGGGGGGTAGGGCCAGTGTCTTCCACCGGCTCCCGCGCCGGTCGCCCGGACATGATGTCGTCAATCTGGTCCCGGTCGATGGTCTCATAGCGCAGCAGGGCCTCGGCCATGGCATGAAGCTTGTCCATGTTCTCCAGGATCAGTTCTTTGGACCGCTGGTAGTTGCGGTCGATGATGATCCGGACCTCGCTATCGATGGCTTGCGCCGTATCCCCTGAAACCTGCCGCTGTTGGGTCACCGAGTGGCCAAGGAAGATCTCGCCCTCTTCGTCGCCATAGGCCAGGGGCCCCAGGTTGTCGGACAGGCCGAAGCGGGTGACCATCTTGCGGGCGATGGCAGTGGCCCGCTCGATATCATTGGACGCGCCGGTGGTGACGTGCTCAGGTCCGAAGATCAGTTCCTCCGCCAGACGCCCGCCGAACAGGCTGGAAATCTGGCTCTCCAATTGGCGCTTGCTCATGCTGTAGCGGTCCCGCTCCGGCAGGAACAGGGTGACGCCCAGGGCCCGCCCGCGGGGGATGATGCTGACCTTATGTACGGGGTCATGCTCCGGGACCAGCCGGCCAACGATGGCATGGCCGGCCTCGTGGTAGGCGGTGAGCTTCTTTTCCGACTCGGACATAACCATGCTGCGCCGCTCCGCGCCCATCATGATTTTGTCCTTGGCCTTCTCGAACATCTGCATGTTGACGGCCGTAAGACCCGCGCGGGCGGCGAACAGGGCCGCCTCGTTGACCAGGTTGGCCAGGTCCGCGCCTGAGAAACCGGGGGTGCCGCGGGCGATGGTTCGGGCGACCACGTCGTCGGCCAGGGGCACCTTGCGCATGTGCACCTCCAGGATCGCCGTGCGGCCCGCGAGGTCCGGCAGCCCCACCACCACCTGGCGGTCAAAGCGACCGGGGCGCAGCAGGGCCGGGTCCAGGACGTCCGCCCGGTTGGTGGCGGCGATGACGATGATGCCCTCGTTGCCGGCAAAGCCGTCCATCTCCACCAGGAGCTGGTTCAGGGTCTGCTCACGCTCATCGTGCCCGCCGCCAAGGCCCGCGCCGCGGCGGCGACCCACCGCGTCGATCTCATCGATAAAGATGATACACGGAGCGCTCTTCTTGGCCTGCTCGAACAGGTCCCGGACCCGCGAGGCCCCGACACCGACGAACATTTCCACGAAATCCGAGCCCGAGATGCTGAAGAACGGCACCTTGGCCTCGCCGGCGATTGCCCGGGCCAGCAGGGTCTTGCCGGTGCCGGGGGGGCCCACCATCAGCACGCCGCGGGGGATGTGTCCGCCCAGACTGGAGAATTTCTGGGGATTGCGCAGGAAGTCCACCAGTTCACCGACTTCCTCCTTTGCCTCCTCCACGCCGGCCACGTCGCGCAGGGTGACCTTCACGTCGCCCTCCGCATGCTGCCGTGCCCGGCTCTTACCGAAGTTGAAGATCCCGCCGGGTCCGCCGCCACCTGAATTGCGTCGCATAAACCAGACCCAGACCCCGATCAGCAGGAGGAAGGGCAGCCAGGCGACCAGCATCTGGCCGACGATACTGGGCTGAGACGGAGGCTCAGCGCGGATGGTGACGCCGTTCTTCAGGAGATCACCGACCAGCCCGGGGTCGCCGGGGTTGAAGGTCTCAAAGTGGCTGCCGTCCGTGCGGGTACCCTTGATGGTCTGTTCCTGGATGCGTACCTCCTGGACCGAACCATCGGAGATTTCGCTGAGAAATTGGCTGTAGCTCAGAGCCCGGGCCTCTGGTTTGCCAGGGCCGGTCATGCTGTTCATCATCATCACGAGCCACAGGGACACGGCGACCCAGAGCACGATATTCAAGTTCTTGGCATTCATGTTCTGCTCGATCCTCAAAAATAGGGCGCCGCGGTACTCGACACGGCACATCATAGCGCTGCGAGCAACATCGGGGCAGGGCCTGGAAAACCAACGCGCCCGCCTCGCGTCAACCGGGGGTTGAACCCGCGCCCACCGCCGTTGTCTTCCGTATCCGAACGTCGGGCCTGCCGTAGGACCCTCCTCCCTCTACTCGACCGCAATACTGGCGCAATGTTCACAGCGATGAAACCCGCAACGATTCGAACCATCCTCTTTCCGGCCCTTGGCTTTGCCGTCGGGACCCTGTTTGGGGCCGTCGCCTTCGGTAAGTGGAGTGCATCCGCGGTGATGCCGCCGCCACCGGCAGCCCCGACCGCTGAGGTCAAACCCCCGGAGCAGGTTCTATCGCCGACCCCGGACCTGCCGGCGGCGCGGGCGGTGACGCTCCCGGTAGGCCAGGTGCCCGGGGACTCCCAGCCCCTGCTCCCTGCGCCCGCGGCCGTCGACTCCCGCATCGATTCGGTGCTGGCGGCCTGGCGCAATGCGGAGGCACGTCTGGCCGACTTGCAGGCGCGGGTGGTCAACGTGGAACAAACCCTGGCGGGGCGCATCAGCGCCGCCGGGGAGTCGGAGCCTGACCGGCCGGCGCCTCCCAAGACCCCGGACGACCGGCGTCAGGCCCTGGTTTCCGCCGGAGTGGACGCCAAGCTGGCGGACGACATCATTTGGGGCGAGAGCCGCCTGGAGCTGGATCGGCTGACCCTGCGCGATCAGGCGGTGCGGGAGGGCTGGGTCGGCACGGACCGGTACCGCGAGGAGATGTCGCGCCTCAACGGCGAGCCCCGAGACCTGCGGGGGGAGATGGGGGAGCAGGCGTACGACCGGTTCCTGTATCTCACCGGGGAGGACAACCGGGTTGGTGTCTCCGCCGTGATCCCTGGCTCCGCAGCCGAGGCGGCCGGGCTCCAGGCCGGGGACTTGATCGAGGCCTATGCCGGCGAGCGGCTGTTCGCCTACAACGAGTTGCGGGACCGCACCACCGAAGGCGAGGTCGGGGAGCTGGTGGCGGTGCGGGTGCGTCGCGGCCGCGGCCTGGTCGAGGTTTGGGTACCGCGTGGTCCCCTGGGGATACGCATGGAGATGACCAGGGCCGCGCCTGCACCCTGAGCACGAGCAATTCCTCCAGGTCCGAAAGGGCTCAGGGGGCCAGGACCTCTTTGAGGAAGTCCTGCATCAGGGCCCAGGAGCGGGCGTCGGCCTTGGGGTCGTACTTGAGTCCCGGAACTCCTGATTTATCCGCATCCGGGTTGGTGAAGGCATGCTCGGCCCCGGCGTAGGTCACCATCTGCCAATCCGCCCCGGCCGCGTCCAAGGCCTGCCGGAAGGCGTTAATCCGCTCAGCAGGCACCATGGGGTCCTTTTCCCCGTGGGCGACCAGCACGCTGGCCTTGATGTTCTCCTGTTGGTCCGCGCTGGCCGGGGGCAGGGAGCCGTGGAAGCTGACGACCCCATCCAGGTCGGCCCCGGCATAGGCCAGTTGCATGACAGTGGCCCCGCCGAAGCAATAGCCGACGGCAGCGAGCCGCTGCGGGTTGACCTTGTCGCTGGCCTTTAGGGTCTCGAGCCCGGCTAGGGCCCGTTGCTGCCAGGCGGCCTGGTTCTCCGTGATCTGCATCATCCAGCCCTTGGCATCGGGGGCATGGGTGGTGACCTTGTTATCGCCGTACATGTCGGCGGCGAAGGCCACGTAGCCCAGTTCCGCGAGCATCTCGGCCCGCTTCTTGGCGTAGTCGTTGAGGCCCCACCATTCATGCACCACCATGACGCCGGGACGCGGCCCGGTGAGCGCGTCGTCATAGCTCAGGTAGCCGGTGAGGACCTGGTCACCGTCTCGGTACTGAACTGCCTCAGTCTTTACGGCGGCGCTCGCCGCACCGGACAGAGACAGGGCGATGATCAGGGCCAGGTTGGTTCGGATCGCTGGGGTGTGCTGCATAGAGCCTCCGGGCGGCGTGTTGCTTAACGATTGGCGGTAGCTGGCAGATGCGCGCGGACGCACACAAATCAACAGGGCTCCCGATCATCTCCCAACCGGCCGCGGCCGCGCGCCCAGCAGGGGCGAGGCGGCCGGCGCGGCGATCGCCGTCCGGTCACGCCGACGGGCGCGGGTTGCCCACTCGGCGAACTGGTCCGGGGAACCCGGTTGCAGTCGCCCGCGCCCCTCTCTATCCTAATGTTGCATTGCAGCAATCGGGGTTCAGGCCCAGGCGGACGTCATCAATGCCCGATCAACTCGTCCACATGGGTGCTCACGCACCGGCCCAGGGCCGACAGGGTATAGCCCCCCTCAAGGCAGGAGACGATCCGGCCCTGGGCATGGCTGCGCCGCCAGACGATGCAACTCCCGGGTGATCCAGGCATAGTCCGGTTCACGCAGGTTGAAGTGGGCCATGTCGTCCTCGGCGTGGCCATCGAACCCGGCGGAGATCAGGATCATCTGCGGGCGCGAAGGCGTCCAGCCGCGGCAGCCAGGCACGCTCCGCCGCGGCGCGGAACTCCGCCCCGCCGGTCAGCGCGCGGCAGCGGCAGGTTGATGATGTTGGGGGCGTCCGTGTCGGCCCCGCTGCCGGGATAGAAGGGATGCTGAAAGCTGGAGCAGAACAGCACCCGCGGGTCGTTGATGAAGATGTCCTCGGTGCCGTTGCCGTGGTGCACGTCGAAATCGACGATCGCCACGCGCTCCAGCCCATGATGCTCCAGGGCGTGGGCGGCGCCGACGGCGACGTTGTTGAAGAAGCAGAAGCCCGAGGCGCTGCGGCGCCCGGCGTGGTGGCCCGGCGGGCGCACACAGCAGAAGGCGGCGTGGTGTTTCGCCACTCCATCGACCAGGTCGACCCCCAGGACGGCGGCCCCGGCGGAGCGCAGGGCCGCGGGCAGGGTGGCCCGGCACATGGCGGTGTCGCCGTCGATCCAGGCGAGGCACGTCCGCGGCCTGGGGCGCGGCGTCGATCATCTGCTGGATGTAGTCCCGGTCATGGACCCGGCCGAGTTGGTCGAAGGTGACCTCCGGGGCGTCATAATGGGTGACCAGCATCTCCATGCCCGGAGGCGATCAGGCGGTCCTGGATGGCGTGGAGGCGCTCCGGACACTCCGGGTGGTGCGTGCCCATCTCGTGCTCCTTGCAGGCCTCATGGGAGATGAAGGCGAGGTTCATGCCGGGTCCTCGTGGTTCGACCGCGATGGGCACCGCTGAGGATGCGGCCGGTGTCCCAGGCGATTCTTGTTGATGATGCTCCGGTGTGCCGTCGGGCGCGAGCCCCGCAGGCGGCACCCAAGCTTAACCCCAATCATGCCCGGGAGGGCAGACCCCCCATGCGCTTGTCCGACGTCGATCAACTCTTCACCCCGAGGTCCGTCGCCGTCTTCGGTGCCAGCGACAGCGCCGGCTCCATCGGCGGCAGGTCTATCGCAACCTCCTGGCCGGGACCTTCAAGGGCGCAGTCCTACGCGATCAACCCCAAGTACACCGAGGTGGCCGGGCAGCCCTGCTACAAGGACCTGGCGAGATCGACAAGCAGGTCGACCTGGCCCTGATCGCCACTCCCGCGGACAAGGTGGCGGACATCCTCGACCAGTGCGGGAGTACGGGGTCAAGGTGGCGGTGGTCTACACCGCCGGCTTCGCCGAGCAGCGGGGACAAGGGCACGGCCTTACAGGAGCGCATGGTGGACGCGGCGCGGCGCAACCGCATCCGCGTCCTCGGGCCCAACTGCCTGGGGGTGATGCGCCCCCCAGCGCGCTCAACGCCAGCTTCGGCCAGGACAGGCCGAGGCGCGGCAACGTCGCCCTGGTCTCCCAGTCGGGGGCCGTGAGCACCGCCATGCTGGACTGGTCCGAGCGGCGCCAGGCGCCTGGGCTTCTCCGCCGTGGTCTCGCTGGGCGCCGGGGCGGACGTGGACTTCGGCAGCGTGCTCGACTTATCTGGCCCTGGACAGCCAGAGCCACTGCATCCTGCTGTATGTGGAGGGGATGCGAAACGCCCGCCGCTTCATGAGCGCGCTGCGGGCCGCCGCCCGCCTCAAGCCGGTGATCGTGGTCAAGTCCGGGCGCCGGCCGGCGGGGTCCCGCGCCGCACGCTCCCATACCGGGGCCTTGGTCGGCTCGCCGGACGTCTTCTCGGCCGCCATGGAGCGGGCCGGTGCGGTCCAGGTGGATGCCCTCGACCAGCTCTTCGCCGCTGCCCACGTGTTCGGCACCGGTAAGCGTCTGACCGGGGAGCGCATCGCCATCGTCACCAACGGTGGTGGCCCCGGGGTCCTGGCGGCGGATCGCATCGCGGAGTTGGGAATGAACCTGGCCCAGTTGAGCGAGGCAACCCGGACCACCCTGGAGGAGGCCCTGCCGGACAACTGGTCACACGGCAACCCGGTGGACGTCATCGGCGATACCCCAGGGCGCGGCTACTGCATCGCCCTGGAGGCCTGCCTGGCGGACCCGGAGGTGGATGGGGTCCTGGCCATCCTCGCACCGCTGGCCACCGGTCGATCCCACTGCGGTAGCCCAGCGGGTCATCGACATCGCCAAGAAGAGCGCAAAGCCGGTGCTCGCCTGCTGGATGGGGGCGACCCGGGTGGCGGAGGCCCAGACCCTGTTCGCCGAGGCCCGCGTCCCCCACTTCGACACCCCGGAGGCGCAGTGGAGGCCTTCTCCTTCCTCGCCAAGCACCTGCGCAATCAGCGCCTGCTCATGCAGTCCCCCGGGCCCATGTCCTACGAGCAGGGGCCGGACGTGGACGGTGCCCGCCTCATCATCGAGGGGGTCATGGCCGAGGGGCGCAAGCACCCTCGGCATCATGGAGGCCAAGGCGATCCTCGCGGCCTTCCACATCCCCACCATGCAGGCGGTCCTGGCGCGCACTCCCAACGAGGCCCTGATGGCGGCCCAGGTCTTAGGCTTCCCGGTGGTGCTAAAGATCAACTCCACCGGACATCGCCCACAAGTCCGACGTGGACGGGGTGCGGCTGAACATCACCGACGCCCAGTCCGTGCGCCGGGACTTCGCCGAGATCATGGAGCGTGCCAGGCGCCTGCGCCCGGACGCGGCCATCGACGGGGTCACGGTGGAGCACATGGTCTCCAAACGCGCCGCTCGGGAGCTGATGATCGGAGTGGTGCGCGACCCCATCTTCGGCCCCGTCATCACCTTCGGCTCCGGCGGGACCGAGGTCGAGGTCCTGGAGGACCGCGCCCTGGGGCTGCCGCCGCTCAATGCCTTCATCATCCAGACCATGATCGAGCACACCCGGGTGGCGCGTCTCATGGGGGCCTTCAAGCACATGCCGCCCATGAACCGGGAGGCCCTGACCAAGATCCTGCAACGGGTCTCCGAGCTGGTGTGCGAGCTGCCGGAGATCCTCTGCATGGACATCAACCCTCTGATCGGCAACGATCGCGAGGTCATCGCCGTAGACGCCCGTATCCAGGTCGCCTACCGCCCGCCGCAGATGGCGCCTTACGGGCACATGGCCATACACCCCTATCCGAGTCACCTGATCGAGCGGGTACAACTGCCCAACGGTCAGGACCTCATCATCCGCCCCATCCGCCCGGAGGACGCCGAGATGGAGCAGGAGTTCGTGCGGGGCTTGTCCGAGCAGACCAAATACTTCCGCTTCATGCAGGCGATCAAGGAACTCACCCCTGAGATGCTGGTGCGCTTCACCCAGATCGACTACGACCGCGAGATGGCACTCATCGGCGTGGTCGAAGAGGAAGGGCGCGATGTCGAGGTGGGCGTGGCCCGCTACATGTCCCGCCCCGGCGGCGAGGCCTGCGAGTTCGCCATCGTCGTCTCCGACACCTGGCGCGACCGCGGCATCGGTGCCCGCCTGATGCGGGCCCTGATGCAGAACGCCCGGCAGCGCGGCCTGAGGCTCATGGAGGGCGAGGTCCTCACCGCCAACACCCGCATGTTGGCCCTGATGGAGGCACTGGGCTTCCGCATCGAAGCGCGACAAGCAGGATCCGGGGATCCGGTTGGTGACCAAGGTCCTGTGACCTCCACGGTTCACCGTGGCAATGTTGAGTATGGGCAGATCGAGCGCAATGCCCGTCTCAATGAGACCCGGCGTGTCCGCCATTCAACGCCCCAGGACTATGCGAGGAGGTCAGCAGCTCCGACGCCTGCCTGCACCGTCGCGGGCCGCAGCGCGGGTCAGCTCGGGAGGGCCGCAACGGCGTGCTGCTGGGCTAGCCAGCGCCAATGGCAAGCGAGCCGGCGGTAGGCGCAGAAGAGGCTGGGATCATGGAAGTCCGTGTGGAGGCACAGGGCGTCCAGGTGCTCCACCACGGCCTGGGCCAGTTCGGCAGAACGCTGGCGGACATAGCCCCGGATCAGGTCTCGAAGGCGTCCTTCGAGTGTCGCCGGCTCCAGCAGAGTGAGGTCGGATGGGTTCTGGCAGGGGGGTAGGGTGGACATACCGGGTGTCTCCTCTCGGTGATCAAACGCGGATCGGTGGACAAGCGGCTGGCGGGTCGAGGCTGATTCCCGGCCCGGCTGGCATGGATACTGGGGTGACTGACCCCAGGGATCTGGTGGAGCGGCGGGACGCCTCCTTACTTGGTCAGGATCAGTTTGTTGTTGCGGGTCATTCGCAGGTAGTACCGGTCACCCGCGTGCTCGATCAAGATCAGGTTGGTGCCGCGCAGCAACTCCCTGCTATGAACCCGCGGGGGCTCGGGTGTCAGGTTCCGGGCGGCGTTGGGGCTGTCGGTCTGGCTCAGGGGCTGGGACGGCATGGGGGTCTCCGGGTCTGGCGTGGCGGGGTGGCCGCGGGTTCGGTGATCCGCGCGAATAAGAACGATTCGCAACAAGGTTAGGCAAGCGCCCGCCAGTTGTCAACCCGCGATATGGCTGACCCTAAAAAGAGCAGTCAGCGATCAGCTTTCAGCATTTAGCTCTGAGTTACAAGAGGTTTTGGCCACCCGGCGCATCACCTGTGGGGTGAGCGCCTGCGGCTCCAAGACGGCTCGTAAGATGCCGATGCACATATAGCTGACGGCTGATCGCTGACTGCTGACTGCTCTTTCCAGGCTGACCGGTCTATTGTCAGGCGGCGGTTGCGAAACCCGAGAGCCAGGGCCCGTTGATCAGAAAAGGCGGCGAAAGAACCCGGGGCTTGCGCCGCCGGCTCCGCGTCGGTGGGTCAGTCCCCCCCATCATTCGTCCCCAACATGATGTTCGCCGTGGATCGGGGCGGTGGTCGGGTCGCCATGGTCCGCGGTCTCGCCCGGGAAATGGACGTGCAGATGCGCGTGTTGGTGGGTGTGGGGGTGGCGATGCAGGGTGCCCTCGGCCAGGCGGCCATCGGCGAGGACGACCGCCCGGCTGGCCAGGCGCTCCAACACCCGGCGGTTGTGGGACACGATCAGCATCGCCTGCGGGAGTCCGGCCAGGTGGCTGATGAGGCGCTCCTCCGTGGCCTCATCCAGGCCGTTGGTGGGTTCGTCCAGCAGGAGCACGGCGGGGTGCATAGAAAGGATGGTGGCCAGGGCCACCAGGCGTTTCTCACCGCCGGACAGGCGGTGGGTCACGCGGTCGGCAAAGTCGGCTAACCCCAGGGCATTTAAAGCCCCTGCGGCATCGGCGCGCGCCTGGGCAGGGGTGCGGCCCAGATTGAGAGGGCCGAAGGTGACGTCCTCCAGCACCGTAGGGCAGAAGAGCTGATCGTCCGAGTCCTGGAACAGCAACCCCACACGCGCCCGGACCTCCTGGAAGTCGGCCTCGGCGCGGCGCGGTTGGCCGAAGGCGCGGACCAGGCCGGCGCTGGGGCGCGTCAGGCCCACCAGCAGCTGGAGCAGGGTGGTCTTGCCGGACCCGTTGGGTCCGGTCAGGGCCACCCGTTCCCCGGCGCCAAGACTCAGGTCCACGCCGCGCAGGACCAGGCGTTCGGCGTAGCCGCAGTGGACTCCGGTCAGTTCGAGCAGGGGATCGGTCATTTCAGCGTTGAGTCCGGTGGTCGGGTCAGGCGCGTTCTCGCGTCGTCTGGGTTCGCCTCCATCGCACAGTTTTTTGGCGACGGGCGCGCACCCTGGGGGTGATCCGTCAGGCGACGATATCCCAATGAAACTCAGAGCTGAACGCTGACGGCTGATCGCTGACTGCTCTTTCTGGGATGACCCGACGTTGGGGGTCAATCGATGCCATCAGCCGAGGCGGTCCGCCAGGAGCAGCAGCCCCAGGATAGCCCCCAGGGTCAAGGCGGACCAGGTGTCTCCGCGGCCCCAGGCCGGGTTGTCCAGCAGATAGAGCCGGCCGTGGAAGCCGCGGCAGCGCATGGCGCCGAGGACCCGCCGGGAGCGGGCGAGGCTGCGGACCAGGAGCATCCCGATCAGCCAGCCGTAGCTGTTCCAGGTGTGGCGGTCACTGCGCGGGACGAAGGCGCGCACCCGCATGGCCTGGTCCATTCGCCGGCACTCTGTATGGAGCAGATCGATCTGCCGCACCGTGAAAAGCAGCAGGTGAACCAGCTTCTCGGGCAGCCCCAGACGCGCCAGGGCGTGCCCGAAGGCCACCGGCTCCAGCCCCCCCACCAGGGCGAGCAGGGCGATGACGATGGCGTTGGCCTTGAGCAGAATGGCCAGGGCCTGCGCCAAGCCCTCGCGGCTGGCGCTCAGGGGACCGAGTGTCAAAAGCGACTCCCCGGGGACGGTGAAGGGCAGGGTGACGAGCAGGATCAGCATGAAGCCCTCCAGGGCCAGCAGCCGCCTCCGCAGCAAGGAGCTGGAGAGCCCGGTGAGTCGGGCCAGGCCCAGGGCGAGGAGGGCGGCACTCAGGAGGGCCCAGACGTGGGTGAGGGCAAGGGTAACCAGGGCGAAGACGCCGGCCCCCAGGATCCGCAGGCGGGGGTCCCGATCTGCCAGATAGTCCGTCCCGGTGGCGCCGTCGCTCGCCGGGAAAACTCCGGTACTCAAGCCCCCTGGCCTTGACGACGGCTCCGCCACCACAGGGCCAATCCGGTGATTCCCAGGATATACCCGATGCCCCCCAGCATGTCCCGGAGACGCGCCTGGTCCTGGGCGGCCATCAATTCCTCCCGAAGCGGGCGCACCTGGCGCGCCACCGCGCGCTCAATCGCGGCTTCGAGCGCGATCTCCCCAGGTCCCTGCGTCAGCGCGGGGGCCGCCACCTGGGGGCTGGGCTGTGCCGCTGCTCCAGCGCGCAAGGGCGCAGCCGTCTCGGTCCTTTCAGATACCTGGTCCGGGAAGGCCCCTGCCAGTTCCGCCGCGGGTATGCGCCACTCGGCGCGGTGGCCGTCGCCGGTCTCGGCCACGACCACCAGAGTCTCGGCGGCCTGGGCCTTGTAGCTGAAGCGGCCATTCCCATCCTGGTTCAGTTCCGCGAGGGTCTGACCCTGCTCATCCAACACCCGGATCTGGGCCCCGCTGGCCCCCGCACCCCCCGCGAAATAGGCGGAGCCCGTGATCTGGTTGCCCTCGGCGGACGCAAAGACCCGCAGCTTATGGCCCATGGCGGGGGTGCTGACGCTCAAGGCCAGAAGAGCCCAGGCCAGCCGGTGCATCGCTGGTCCTTCAGGCATTATGCGTCTCCGTGCCTCGCAGCAGGGCGGGCTCCACCCGTTGCAGAAAGGCCAGAATGGTCCCGGTGATCAGGGCCTCCACCAGGGCCAGGGGAACATACGCCGACATCAGCACCTTGGCGGTCGGGATGAAGGCCTGCCCGCTCAGGCCCAAACTCAGCGCCAGGAGCCCGGCGGTGACCAAGACCCCGAGGCCGCCCGCCGCGGCGCCGATCCAGAACACGGGGCGGGCCCCGCGCCGCTGCAACAGGGGTCGCAGCGTCAGGGCGCAGAGCAGGGACGGCAGGGCTATGTTCAGGGTATTGACGCCCAGGACCGCAAAGCCCCCAAAGCCAAAGAAGGCCGCTTGCAGCAAAAGGGCCACGAACAGGGCCGGGACGGCCGTCCATCCGAGCAGGAGTCCCATGAGCCCGTTAAGCAGCAGGTGGACGCTGCTCGGACCGACCGGAACGCTGATCAGCGAGGATACGAAAAAGGCCGCGGACAGCACCGCCGCCTGCGGCAGGTGATCGTAGTCCAGCTGCCGCAGGGCGTTGGTCAGCAGACCGGCGGACGCGACGGCGCCCGTGATCAGCACCGGGGCAGAGACTACGCCTTCTGGGATATGGGCCATGGTCGTTGGAGCGATCGGCTATCAGCAATCAGTTGTCAGCGATCAGCGTGGGTGCGTTTCCGAGGCACGGCGGGAACCGATCTCAAGGTGCGTTGCGGCCTTTGGTTGAACCAGTCATTGAATCATTCGCTGAACCAATAGGCTGCAATAGTGCGTAGGATGGGCAGAGCGGGAGCGATGCCCATCTTGCCGCTGCTTGACGCTACCAGGCCACATCAGTCTTGGTCATACCCGCTGTCGGCTGAACCCTGAGCGCCACGCCCACGGCTACATGTCCCGCACCCGCACCCACATCAGCCCGCCTTGTTCCACCGGGACCTCCTTGCCCTCCGGGTTGGTCATCGGCTTGTCCCCTTCGATCAGGGCCGCGAAGCCCCACCAACCGGCCCTGGGCATGGCGTAGCTGAAGACTCCATTGCCGTCGGTCTTGATGACCTGGGTGATGAAGGGGTCCGCCGGGGGCGTCACCGATCCGTCGTTGCGCCACTCCACCTCCACCTCCGCGAAGGGCACGGCCTGGCCGTTCTTTTTCACAACGCCGCGGAACAGGTTGCCGGTCCACAGGCCATAGGGCCGCACCAGAGGGTCGATCTCCACCGGCAGGCCGACCGCCGCGTCCCAGCCCTCCTCGGCGCCGAAGGCGTCCACCACCACCTTGGTGTAGTGGACGATCATTACTCCCTCGCCCGGCTCCCAATAGGGAGCTGGTTCGACGTAGAAGATATAGTCCCCGGGCTGCTTCACCTGGTATTCGGCTCGGTACGCGGACTTGCCGTCCACCTGGACCAGCTCAAGGCTGTCCCTCAGGTCCGCGCGTCCGGCGGGACCCAGGACCCCGAAACGGACCGGCGCACCCATCGCCATCACCGGCCCCCGTTCCATCGGGTGTGTGAAGGTCAGGTCGAGGCGGAGCGGACCCGGGTCGCCCGCACTCATGATCTCGGTGGAGGGGATCAGCTCCTGGAAGTGTGCCCCGGCTGGCCGGATCAGCCCCAGTCCCAAGGCCAGGATGGGGAGGAGGGCACCCCACAGGGCAGTCGCAGGATGGGGGAGTCGGGAATAGCAGCGAGGCGTGTTCATGGGATGGTCCCGATCAGTCAGGTCTGTGGCGCTGTCCCGTCCGGCGGTGGACGGGATACCCCTGGCCCCACTGGGGCGATCGGCCTATTGTATGACGAATTAAAAAATCCTCATACTCCCGATTCAGGTCAGCGCCCGCCTTGATCGCGAGTTCAGCCACAGCACCGTTGCGTAACGCCACGACCCCGGTAAACGCCCATGCCTCCGTCAGCCCGGGTCGAACCGCACCGGACGCAATCGTTCCCCGATCCAGCACCAGTCCTGGACTCAGGTCCGGAGCCAGCGCGCGTCGAGCCGGTTTCCCTGGACGGCGGCGGATACCGGCCTTTCTCCGGATTCTGGGGGCCAGGGCCTGACCATCCCGCCCTGAGCCCCTCAGAATGATCACATCCGCTGCAGCCCCCTCAGTTTTCCCGCGCGGACCAGCGGTGGCGCAATGGGGCGCCGAAGAAGGCGAGGACGGTCAGGTGTTCCTCGATATCGAAAAAGGTGTGGTCACAGGCGGCGTGGACGTACATCAGGGTACCGGGTTTGACCTCGTGCTCGCTGGTGCCGACCCGCAGCCGGGCCCGGCCGCTCAAGACCAGGTAGAGCTCGTCTTCCTCGTGCGCGCTGGCCATGTCGCGGGAGCCCACGGGCAGGTGGTAGATGGAGCAGCTTAGGGACGGGGTGCGCAGGAACTCCCGCAGGGACAGGCCGCCCGGTTCCACCTGGGCCACTAGATCGTCCAGTTGAAAGACCTGCCAGTCATCGGCTTGGCTCGCGGGTTGCTTGCCTTTTGTCATGTCGGGACTCCGTGGAGAAGGGGTCAAATCCAAGTGATCGGTTGCCGGGGCTGAGGGTGCCGAAGGGTTTCGGCGAATCCCCTTGTGTCCGCGATGGGCATCCCGGGGCGCTCAGTGCCGACGTCGCGGCAACAGGCCGCTCTCACGGGGGGACTCCGGCGGTGGCTAACTGTAGCGTAGGTGAGAAGGATTTGCGTTAGCCTGTGCTCAGGATTAAGATGCGAATCATTCTCGTTAATAACAGAGTTCCAGGCTCAGACTCCGTGTGCCACTCCCTGCACTGTTCTCGCGCTGATCGTTGTGAATGCGCCCAATCTGCGCGTGCGCACCGTGGTTCGGTTGACCCTGGTCGGTCCAGCCGCCATGCCGCGGCGGCTCGCGGCTGAGTTCGGGCGAGTAGGCGAGGTCGCCGTGGAGATCAGCTCGAAAGGCTTTCCGTTGATGATGGCCGACGAGGGGGCCCGGGTCCGGATCACCGCCTTGATGGGCGGCAAGGGCCTGTCCCTGCGGCTTACCGAACTCGGGCTCAATTTAGGCGCCGAGATCTCGGTGGTCCAGCGCCAGGGCGGCGGCCTGCTGATCGCCCGCGGTGAGGGCCGTATCGCGCTTGGCGCCGGTATGGCCGCCAAGATCATGGTCACGCCGGTATGACGCACCGTTGTCGATCATCATCCCGGCGAACCAGATGCCGCCAGCCTTTTGGAGTTGGTGAGGATGCAGACGCATCGTTCGCGCATTTTTCGCGATCGATGCGGTTCGTGCCTCACCGCATCCTACACGGGGCCGCGTGCCCTGAACCATGATCCAGGCCGACGCGCCGGTTCGGTGTGATGAGTCCTTGTGAGTAGTCCAGCCATGTCGATCACATTAAAAGAGATGAGCGCCGGCGATCAGGGCCGGGTCCAGGGCTTTGAAGAGGGGGGCCGGGCCTATCGGCGCAAGCTCTTGTCCATGGGGCTGACCCCGGGGGTGGAGTTCCAGGTGGTCCGGGTCGCGCCCCTGGGCGATCCGGTGGAGGTGCGGGTGCGTGGGGCGTCCGTCAGTTTGCGCCGGGATGAGGCGGCGGCCCTACAAGTGGAGCGTGTGTGATGAGCAGTGCCGAAAACAACCCCGAGGGTGCCCGCACGAACAAGGTCTTTACCATCGGTGTCGTCGGCAATCCCAACTGCGGCAAGACTACCCTCTTCAATGCCCTGACCGGCTCCCGTCAACGGGTGGGGAACTGGCCCGGGGTCACGGTGGAGCGCAAGACCGGGCACTACCGCTTCCAGGGTGTCGAGTTCAACCTGGTGGACCTGCCCGGGACCTATTCCCTGGACGTGACGGATCAGGATGTGTCCCTGGACGAGCGCATCGCCCGGGATTTCGTGTACGCCCGGGAGGCGGACCTGATCCTCAACATCCTGGACGCCGGCAACCTGGAGCGGAACCTCTATCTCACCACCCAGTTGATCGAGATCGGCCGGCCCCTGGTACTGGCCCTGAACATGATGGACGTGGCCCGGGAGCGGGGGCTGAAGATCGACACGGCGGGCCTGGCCGGGCGCCTGGGCTGCCCGGTGGTGCCGGTGTCGGCAGCCAGCGGGGAGGGCGTCGAGGCCCTGAAGGCGGTGCTGTTGGGCGCCATGGATACGCGCCCGGTCGCGAGCCTCCCGATCACCTATGACAAGACCATCGAGTCCGCCATTGCCGCCCTGCGGCCGCGGCTGGACCCCATCGCCCAGGCTGCCGGGGATGCGCCCCGCTGGCTCGCCGCCCGGCTGCTCGAAGGGGACGACCTGGCCTGGCGCCTGGCCGGAGACGCGGTCACCCGGGAGGAGGTCCGGACCCTGCTGGGAGACGAGGCGGACGACGTGGACATCCTGCTGGCGGACGCCCGCTACGGCATTGCCCACACGCTCACCAAGGCCAGTGTGGTGAAGACCGGCCAGGCCTCCCGCAATCTCTCTGACTCCATCGATCGGGTCATGCTCAACCGGGCGCTCGGTATCCCGATCTTCCTGGCCGTGATGTACCTGCTGTTCATGTTCACCATCAACATCGGCGGGGCCTTCATCGACGTCTTTGACCAGGCGGCGGGGACCCTCTTCGTTGACGGGACCGCCCATGTCCTGGCGGGGCTCGGGACCCCGGAATGGCTCATCGTGCTGGTCGCCAATGGCCTGGGCGGCGGCGTTCAGGTGGTCGCCACCTTCATCCCGATCATCGCCTTCCTCTATATCTTCATGTCCGCCCTGGAGGATTCGGGTTACATGGCCCGGGCTGCCTTCGTGGTGGACCGCTTCATGCGCACCGTGGGCCTGCCCGGCAAGTCATTCGTGCCGCTCCTGGTTGGCTTCGGCTGTAACGTGCCGGCCATCATGGCCACCCGCACCCTGGAGAACCCGCGGGACCGCATCCTCACCGTTCTCATGGCCCCCTTCATGTCCTGCGGGGCGCGGTTGCCGGTCTATGTGCTGTTCGCCGCGGCCTTCTTCCCGGTCGGCGGGCAGAACGTCGTCTTCGCCCTCTATCTCATCGGCATCGGGGCCGCGGTGCTCACCGGTTACGTGATGAAGAACACCCTGCTCAAGGGCGAGAGCACGCCCTTCGTGATGGAGCTGCCGCCCTATCATCTGCCCACCCTCAAGGGCATCGCCATTCGCACCTGGGAACGCACCGCGGGGTTCGTGATTCGGGCCGGGCGGGTCATAGTCCCCATGGTGCTGGTGATCAATGTGCTCAACAGCATCGGCACCGATGGCACCTTCGGCAACGAGGACAGCGAGAAGTCTGTGCTCGCGGAGATCGGCCGCTCCATGGCGCCGGCCTTCGCGCCCATGGGGCTCGATGCGGACAACTGGCCGGCCACGGTCGGGATCTTTACCGGGGTCCTGGCCAAGGAGGCGGTGGTGGGGACCCTCAACGCCACCTACTCGGCACTCGCCACCGCGGATGCCGCGACAGCGGCTGGCACCGCCGCGGACGCGTCAACCGACGCGGAGCCCTTCAGTCTTGTCGGCGGCCTGACGGCGGCCCTGGCCACCATCCCCGCCAACCTGGGGGAGGCCCTGGGTTCCTGGGGTGACCCCCTGGGCTTGGACGTCGGCGATCTGACTGACGCGGAGGCGGCAGCGGCGGCGGCGGAGGTCGACACCGGCACCTTCGGCGCCATGGCGGCCCGCTTCGACGGGGCGGCCGGGGCCTTTGCCTACCTGCTCTTCATTCTGCTCTATGCCCCCTGCGTGGCGGCCACCGCGGCCATCTTCCGGGAGACCGGCCGGGGCTGGACCCTCTTCGCCGTCGCCTGGACCACCGGGCTCGGCTACCTCTTCGCCACCGTCTTCTACCAGTCGGCGATTTTCTATCGGGACCCGGCAAGCTCCGCCGCCTGGATCGGCGGCCTGCTTGCCCTCTTCGCCGCCGTCCTGTACACCATGCGCCGCTGGGCGGATCGGGACCTGCGCCCCGTTCAATTGGTGCAGGAAGCGGTTTGAGGCCAGCCGCCCGGGGTCGGGTCCAGTGTGGGGTGAGGAACGGACCGCACCCGACGGGAAGTCGCGTGGTCAACCTATGATCAAGGCCCATCGATACGGCAATTGCATCAGGAACTAGCCATGATCCTCTCCGAACTCACCGGCTACCTGGCCGAGCGCCGCCGGGCTCCGCTCATCGATCTGGCCCATCGCTTCGAGACCAGCCCGGACGCCCTGCGCGGCATGTTGACCGCCCTGGAGCGCAAGGGCCGGGTCCGGCGGATCGCCAATGGGGCGGCCTGCGGCAGCGGCTGCGGTAAGTGCGATCAGGCCACCGTCGAGACCTACGAGTGGCTCGGCGCTCCGCCCCGGGGCAGCGACTGATGCACACCCATGACCTGGGCCTCTGGGCCCATTCCCACGACTTCAGCACCCCGGAGCAGGATCGGGCCGAGCGCCGTACCCGCCTGGTGGTGGGCCTGACCCTGGTCTTCATGCTGGTGGAGCTGACCGCCGGGTGGCTCACCGGCTCCATGGCCCTGCTCGCCGACGGCTGGCACATGGGCAGCCATGCGGCGGCCCTGGGCGTTGCCGTTTACGCCTATGCCTTTGCCCGGCGCCACGGCACAGATAGCCGCTTTACCTTCGGCACTGGCAAGGTGTCCTCCCTGGCGGGCTATTCCAGTGCCCTGTTGCTCGCCGCGGGGGCCCTGTGGATGCTGTTGGAGTCTCTGAGCCGGCTCCTGGATCCGGTTCCCATCCGCTATGGGGACGCCCTGCTGGTGGCCGCCCTGGGGCTTGGGGTCAACCTGCTCTCCGCCTGGCTGCTGGGGTCCGATGGGCATCATCACCATGGCCATGACGATGACCATGAGTATGACCATGACCATGACCATTACCATGACCATCATCATCCGACGGCTGAGCACCACCATCACGACCATGATAAGGCTCACCATCAGGACCATAACCTGCGGGCGGCTTATCTCCATGTGCTCGCCGATGCCCTGACCTCGGTGCTGGCCCTGATCGCCCTGGGTTTGGGGATGGTCCTGGGCTGGGGTTTCCTGGACCCCCTGATGGGTATCGTCGGTGCCCTTCTGGTGGGTCACTGGGCCCTGGGTCTGGCCCGGGACAGCGCCCGGGTCCTGCTGGACGCGGGGGACCATGGGGCCATTGCCAACGCGGTCCGCACCGCCATTGAGGCCGAGGCCGACAACCAGATCGCGGATCTGCATCTGTGGCGGATCGGCCCTGCCGGATATGCCTGCATCGTCTCCCTCGTGACCCATGAGCCGCGCCCGGTAGAGCATTACCGCGCGCTGCTGGCCGCCGTGCCCGGTCTCCGGCACGTCACGGTGGAGGTCAATCACTGTCGGCAGCACTGCAGCCCCGGGGTCCCCGCTGCGTCTCCGGCGGTCTGAGCGCCGGGCAACTGGTGCGCGCCGTCCTGCTCATCGGCATCCATCGGGAAGAACTGGCCTTCGGTGAGGCCGTGGCGGCGGGCCTGGACCCCGGCCGCATCGCCCTACTGCGCATCCCGGAGGGGGTTTCCGGGAGCCGCCCGAGTCAGGACCAGGCCTTCTATTACCGCACCAACCACCAGGAACTCTATCTCCAGGTGCTGCCCCAGGTGCGCGGCCGCTACGATCTGGTGTTGGACCTGCACGCCGGAGTGAACGAGGCGGGTCGCTGCGCCGACTTCATCTCCGGGGACCGGCCCCTGCTCGAGTGTCTGCTGTCCGCTACCCATCCAAGCGACGACCTCTTCGCCCCCGGGCCCCTTGGTCACCAGGATTGCCTGGACCGGACCAGCGGCAACCTGCGCGGCGTGCTCCTCACGGACCCTCAGACCCCGTCCAGGGCAGTGGCGCCCCTATTACGCGCTCACACGGTGATCCCCGCCGCGATCTGGAACAACCCCGCCTTCCGCTACCTGGGTCTGGAGGTCTTCCTCCCGGTGGCCGGCCCCGGCTATCCCGCCGACTGGGTCTTCGCCCGGGGCCTGATCGAACAGGCACTGCGTTGTGCCGGCGACTGTGCCTCGACCAATCCGGCGCCAGTTCGATACGCTGAAGGGGTAGTGGTCGGTTGGCTGACCGGTGGGCAGCGGCGGCGCCGCCGTTGGGCGGCCGACATCGGCCCGCTGTGGGGCGCCAGTCGCTTAGGGATCAAACCAGTGGATTGCCGGGGCTTGAAAAGCGCCGTCCCACGGTCAGTTATGTGGACAAGGTCGGCGCCGCCCCGGCAAGCTTCCCTCACCGCTTATCCCCATACTTTGTTTCGACCAGGAGACCTCCCGATGATTTCCAACGACATGGCAGCCCGCATCAATGCGCAGATCAACCGGGAGTTCTACTCCGCTTACTTCTATCTTGGGCTCTCGGCCCAGGCCCAGTCCATGAACCTGAAGGGGACGGCCGCCTGGTTCCAGGCCAAGCATGGCGAGGAGATGGCGCACGCGATGAAGATGTACCGTTACCTCATCGACCAGGACGCGCCCGTGGACCTGACGGCGGTCCCGGCCCCGGAGCGGGTGGGGGACGGGGTGCTGCGGATGTTCGAGCGCACCCTGGAGCACGAGCGCAAGGTCACCCGGGCGATCAACGACATGGTGGATCACGCACTCACGGAGAAGGACCACGCCACCAACATCTTTCTGCATTGGTTCGTGACCGAGCAGATCGAGGAGGAGGCGACGGTGAACGACATCATCGGCCGGCTGCGGCTCTTCGGTGACCAGGGCCAGGGGCTCCTGATGATCGACAATGAGTTGGCGGGGCTCGCCCAACAGATGGCGAAGAGCGCCGCCGCTGCGGCCGCCCCGGCCACCGCGGCCTAACGCCCGCACCCCTCGCCTCACAGGATGACCAGCCATGGGCAAGAAATCGAAGAAGTGCTGCGAGAAGTTCAAGGACGGCAAGCGCTGCAAGAAGTGCCCGAAAGCGCCCGAGCTGATCCGAACGGTGCGACCAGGTTGCCGCTTTTCAGTCCACCTTTCATTCCATACAGGTTGTCACTCCATACAGAAGCGCCGGATCAAGCCCCGCAGGAGTTCCAGCGTGGGCGGGATTCGATCGAGGGCCAGGTATTCGTCCGGCTGGTGGGCCTGGGCGATGTCGCCCGGACCGAGGATCAACGTCTCCATGCCCAGTTGGTCGAAGAACGGGGCCTCAGTGCCGAAACTGACTGCCTCGGCCGCATGGCCGGTCAGAGTTTCTCCGGCGCGTACGATCGCCGACTCCGCCGGGGTCTCCACCGGCGGGATGGGGGTGAACAGAGGCTCCACGGACCAGGCGAGACCGCGGCGCTCCGCAACGGCGGCGACGCGCCGGCTGAGTTCGGCCCGCAGGTCAATGGGGTCCAGACCGGGCAGGACGCGCAGGTCCAGGTGCAGTTCGCAGTCTCCGCAGATGCGGTTGGGGTTGTCACCCCCGTGGATGTGGCCCGGATTGATGGTGGGGTAGGGCACCTTGAAGGCCGGATGATGATGGGCGCGCTGGAGTTCGTCCCGCCAGGCGAGGATGGCGGTCAGGGCCTCATGCATCCCCTCCAGGGCGTTGTTGCCCAGGCTGGGGTCACTGGCGTGCCCGCTGCGCCCGATCAGCCGAACCGCCTCACCCATGACTCCCTTGTGGGTGCGCACCGGGCGCAAGCCTGTCGGCTCACCAATGACCGCATAACGCCCCAGGGGTCGGCCCGCCGCGACCAGGGCGCGTGCCCCGTGCATGGCCGACTCCTCATCCGCCGTGGCGAGGATCATCAGGGGGTGTTTGAGGTCCCCATGGCTCAACCCGCGCGCCGCCTCGATGGCCAGGGCCAGGAAGGACTTCATATCGGAGGTGCCGAGCCCGTAATAGCGGCCGTCCGCCTCCGTGAGCTTGAGTGGGTCGTGGGACCACAGGGGCTCGTTGAAGGGGACAGTATCCGTGTGGCCGGAGAGGACCAGGCCCCCGGGGCCAGTACCCAAGGTTCCCAGCAGATTGGCCTTGTCCGGATGTCCGGGGATGGGCAGGACCTCGACCTGGAAGCCGGCGGAGGCGAGCCAATCGGCCAGGAGGTCCACCACCGGCCGGTTGCTGTGATCAAAGGCCGGGGTCACGCTGCTGACTGAGAGGGTCCCGATCAAACCTTGCAGCATCGGGAGGAGGGAGGGGGCCTGGTTGGGCATGGGGACTCCGGGGTCGACGGGGTGTCGCGACGGTTGGGAAAGGCTCGTGGCCATCCCGGCCTTGGTGTAGATTGCCGCGAGCTTAGCCCGCCAACCGGACCCAAGCCAGTGCCCAGCAACACCGCCCAGGTCTCGCTCCAGGACCTGCCCATCACCAGCGTGACCGACCAGACCCTGACCGCGTCCCGGATCCGCCCGGCAACCCTGGCCGACCTGGGCCCCCTGCTGCGCCTGGAGAACGAGAGCTTCACTACAGACCGCCTGACCCGCCGCCAGTTCCGCTACATGCTGACCCGCGGCCACGCGCACACCCTGGTGGCCGCGGGCGCGGACGGGTTCCTTCTGGGCTATGTGCTGGTGCTCTTCAGTCGCGGGACCTCGGTGGCCCGGCTCTATTCCATCGCGGTGGCCCGGGAGGCCCGGGGTCTGGGAGTCGGCCGCGCCCTGGTGGCCGCGGCGGAGGCCGCGGTCTGGCAGCAGGAGCGCGCCTATCTGCGCCTGGAGATCCGCCGTGACAACCTGGCCTCCCAGGCCCTGTTCGAGGGGGCCGGTTACCGGCGCTTCGGGGTCCTCTGCGACTACTACGAAGACCACATGGAGGCCCTGCGCTATGAGAAGACCCTGGCCCCGGACCTCAAGCCGGCGCTCCAGCGGGTGCCCTTCTACGAGCAGACCCTGGACTTCACCTGCGGTCCCTCGTCCCTGATGATGGCCATGCACGCCCTGCGCCCTGGCCTGGTGCTGGACCGCACCCTGGAACTGCGCATCTGGCGGGAGGCGACCACCGTCTTCATGACCTCCGGTCACGGCGGTTGCGGGCCCTTCGGACTCGCCCTGGCGGCCCAGCGGCGCGGCTTCGCGGTGGAGGTCTTCATCAATGACCCCGGGCGTGCCCCTGGTGGACTCGGTGCGCAGCCCGGAGAAAAAAGAGGTCATGCGCCTGGTCCACGAGGACATGCAGGAGGAGGTGCAGCGCCTCGCCATCCCCGTCCACTACCGCACCCTCAATCTGGACCAGCTCGCGGAGCGCTTCGACGCCGGGGCGGTGCCCATGGTCCTGATCTCCTCCTATCGCATCTACCAGGAAAAGTTTCCCCACTGGGTGGTGGTTACCGGTTTCGATGAGCATTTTGTCTATGTCCACGACCCCTTCGTGGACTACAAGAACGGCGAGAGCACCCTGGACTCCATCAACATGCCCATTCAACGGGAGGAGTTCAGCCGCATGAGCCGCTACGGCCGGGTCGGCCTCCAGGCCGTGGTCCTGGTTGCCCTGCCGGGTCAGGGTGTCATGCATGGCTGAACACCTGTTGCTGGTCGAACAGGAGGCCGACTGGAAGCCGGACTTTCCGCGCCTGCCGGTGGTCACCGCCCGCGACTACCTGGCGGGCGGCGAACTGGCCACCAGGAAGGACCTGCGCGTCATCAACCTGTGCCGCAGCTACCGCTACCTCTCGGTCGGCTATTACTGCTCGCTGCTGGCGGAGGCGCGCGGTCACAAGGTCATCCCCTCGGTGCGGACCATCCAGGAACTCTCCAGCCGGGAGATCTACAGCCTGGAGACCGAGGAGCTGGATGCCCTGGCCCAGCGCCTGCTGCGCCGCCGCAAGGCCAGTGCCCTGACCCCGACGGCCTATGAGCTGACCATCTGCTTCGGCCACTGCGACGTGCCGAGCCTGGAGCCCCTGGCCCGCCAGATCTTCGAGACCTTCCGCTGCCCCATCCTCAAGGTGGAGTTCCGACTCCAGGGGACCTGGCGCATCGGCGCCATCAAGGCCCTGCCGCTGACCGCCGTGCCGCCGGACGGCGAGGCGTCCTTCTTCACCGCGCTCTGGAGGGCTATCTGACCCGGCGCTGGCACCGCCGTCGGGCGCGGCTCGCCTACCGCTATGATCTGGCGATGCTCCATGACCCGGAGGAGGAACTGCCGCCCTCGGACAAGAAGGCCCTGACCCTCTTCGTGCGGGCCGGCAAGGCGCTCGGCGTCAACGTGGAACTGATCCAGCGCAAGGACTACAGCAAGCTCGCCGAATACGACGCCCTCTTCATCCGCGAGACCACCCGCATCGGTCACCACACCTTCCGCTTCGCCAAGAAGGCCGACAGCGAGGGCATGGTGGTCATCGACGACCCGGACTCCATCCTGCGCTGCACCAACAAGGTCTATCTGGCCGAACTCCTGGCCGCCCACAAGGTGCCCCGCCCCAAGACCCTGGTCCTGCGCCGCGAGAACCTGATGGACGCCGCCGCTCAGATCGGCTACCCGGTGGTGCTCAAGATCCCGGAAGGTTCCTTCTCCCGGGGGGTCTTCAAGGCCGCAGACCGGGCGGAACTCGACCCGCATCGCCGGCCGGCTGTTCCGGGAGTCGGACCTGATCCTGGCCCAGGAGTATCTCTATACCCCCTTCGACTGGCGCATCGGCGTCCTCGGGCGCAAGCCCTTCTATGCCTGCAAATACCTGATGAGCCGCGACCACTGGCAGATCGTCAAGCATGAGTCCGACGGTCGCCACACGGAGGGTGGTTTCGAGACCTTGGGGATCGAGGACGCCCCCGCGGCCGTGGTGCGCATGGCCCTCAGGGCCGCCGACCTGATCGGCGACGGGCTCTACGGCGTGGACCTCAAGGAGACCGCGGACGGCCCGGTGGTCATCGAGGTCAACGACAACCCCAGCCTGGATGCCGGCGTGGAAGACCTGGTCCTGGGTGAAGACCTCTACCGGCGCATGATCGGGGAGTTCGTGGAGCGGCTGGACCGGCGGCGCGCGGGGAAGAAGTGATCGAATCTCCCGCCGCCAGGCACCGCCTGGGGCTCAATGGTGTCACTGCGCAAGCACTCACTGCCTCGTGCTCGCGAATTCGACCGTAGTAGGGACACTGCGGGCTGAGACCCGGAGGTCAACCCACGGCAAGAACTCCACTCCGTACTCGCCCGCTGGGATCCAGATCCCCAGGTCTGGGGCAGTCACCGCCGCCGCAAGCCGAAGCCATAGGTTGGTCGGGATCGCATAGAGACCAACCGGGGTGAGCGTACCCGCGGCGCCGCGCCGCGCCACTGCCAGCGATCCCGAACTAGCGGAGAGCAGATAGCCCTTCACCGCGTGCAAGGTGTCGGGGGTTTGAGTGTCCCACGCCGCCGACTGGGCTAGACGTCCGCTCGTGGGGTCGTAGCCGATGGCCAAGACGCCGGGGTCGGCCGAGTCCTTGGCGAGGTAGACCCGGACTCCGTCGCTGGCACTGGCGGCACCGAAGGGCGCTGAGGTGACCAGGGTGTCGAGCAGATAGGCCGTGACCCCGTCGTAGGCGCTGGCCTGGAGTGTCCGGTTGATCTGGGCGCCGTTCGCGGCCGAACGCTCGGTGTTGGTGATGAGAACGGCGCCTTGGGCGTCGGCCTGGGCCAGGCTCAGGAGTTCGCCGGGGATCGATACGGGGTCCCGTACCACCGAGGTCGGGGCGCGCAGGTCGAGTACCTGGAGCCAGGAATGCAGTGTCTCTGGTTGCGGCATCCAGGGTGCGATGACCGCGGTTGTTCCTGGGTCTGCCTTGTCGCTTTCGACGGTCGGGGTCGCGGTGTCGAAACTGAAGAACAGGAATCCGCCGGATCCGAAGGCCCGGCTGGCCACGCGGAACTCCCCCTGGGTCTCGATGCGCACCTGGGGAAGGGCGACAGGGCCGTCGGAGTCTACGCGGATAGGACAGACGACCGCAGTCAGAGCCGATGCATTAGCCGATTCGGACGCTGGCGCGACGACTGTGGGCGCGGCCTTCGCCGCTCTCAACATTGGCGCATCCAGTGTGATTGGACCCCACCACCAGCGGTTCCATGGCCGGCGCTTCGGCGCGTACCAGGCCAGGGTACTGGCCCCAGTCCATAGGAGTTCGGCCTGATCGAGGTCGAGTTCCCAATTGGACACTGCTGCCATGGGATGCTCGACGGACGCCAGTTGAGGGAGGTCAGGTGCGTCGTTCAGATCGAAGACCTGGGTGAGCAGACGTGCGGACTCGTCCCCCGCGGCGGCGATCCACTGACTCACATAGAGCCGTCCATCGCCGCCGGCCATGCCGACTACCCTACCCGCTTCGAGCTCGATCTCAGTAACCAGATCATCCGGGTCCGAGGCCCGCGAGACGCGGATCATGGCGGGGCGAGAGGCCGTGCCGCCTGCCGCGATGCGCACCCAGGGGCCGGACGCATAGCCGGAACTGCCATCTTCGACCTGCACCAGGTAATCACCGAGGGGGACCACCCGGTCAGTGGTCCAGGCCAGAGACATCTGAACCAGCGGGGCGTTGCCCTCCTGGGACTTGGGGTTCACCACCAGCAGTTCTTGGCCGGAGATGGAGACAAAGTACTCGCCCAGAACCGCACCGCGGCGCGGATCGAAGGAATGCTCGATGGTAGCCGCGGTGGTCAGCGTATCCCGACCGACCCTGATTGCCTGGATCGCCTTGATGTGTCCGTCGGCGGTGTAATTCTGGAAGGGGACCAGGACGGTCCTGGCCTCCGGGAAGTACTCGACCGCCTTCTCGTCATAAGTGGCCTCGCTCCAACTCCAGGTCCCCTCAGCGCCGAGCGCAAGTCGGGCGCGGAGTGCCGGTGCCGCAGAATCGGCGACATCGAAGAGTGACACAGCCACGCGCCCGGATTCCACGCCGACCGCCAGGAGCCGATCACCCAAGGGCTCGATGTAGGTAGACCAGCCCGGGATCTCGAGTGCCCCGGTGATGTTGGGTGTGCCCGGGTCCGCCAGGTCCACGACGAATAGCGGGTCGGTGTTGCGGAAGGTCACCAGGTAGAGTCGGTTGCCGTCGAAACGGGTAGCGTAGAGCTGCTCATCCCGGGCCGCCTCGATCTCCAATCGGGCCAAGGGAGCGGTTCTGGTCCCGGCTAGTGGGAAGGTCTCCACCCAGGTCCGGCGGCGGCCCTCGGTCCACTCCTGAGTGGCGGCGACCACCGCCCCGTTAACCACGGCCATCTTGAACTTGTCTTGCACCGCCCCCTTGAGGGGCAGGCTCTTCTTGAGGACCGGCGCGCCTTTCGCACCGCCGATGTCGACCAAGTGGATCTCGGACTGCTCGCCCCCGCTCCACCACCAGCCCTGGATGCTGCTGACCAGCAGATGGCGACCCGCCGCTTGCAGTGCTGATGCCTGACTGGCGAAGCGCAGGCTGGTCAGCACGACCGGGTGCCCCGGGTCGGTCAGGTCGATGGTCTGGAGCAAGGACTCGGGTGCCCAAGCCCCGGCTTCGTTGAAGTAGCGGGTTGTCAGACAATAGAGCCGCTGGCCGATCAGCCGACTGTCCGAGACCTCGCCCTCCAGCGGCACCTCACCGATCAAGGTTGGTATGCCGTCGGTCACCTGGAGGACGAAGAGCGCCGCCGCGCCGGGCCGATCCTAGAATCGGAGCGTCCCAGCAGGGCCAGCCTGGTGCCCTGCGCGTCCAAAGAGTAGAACTGCTCGCCGCTGGCTGCGAGTCGCAGGGTGCCAGTGCGTACTGGGGTCGTCGGGTCGCTTCAGGTCCAAGACCTGTAGCCCGCGGAACTGGTTGAAGAAGAAAAGCCGATTGCCGACGATCTTCCAGATGTCGGACTCCTCGGCCACCGGAGCCTGGTTCTCGTCGGTCGGGAGCCTCGCGGCGGCATCTCCATCCTGAGCCATCGCGTAGACCGGGCCAAAGGTCCCGGCAGACCCTTGGCCCTTGCGCTGAAAGCGATGGGCTCCGGTGGGGGTCCGGGCAGGGAACTTCGCACTGCGGTAACCCAGCGCCCTGAGGTCCTGAACGCCGAGCCCGGACGGAAGGGCAAACCAGACCGTCCCGGGGCCGACTGACCTGAGGTCCATTTGAGATGGCGGACCGCCGCGGGCTTCCATCCCCGGCCTGCACGCCGCTCCAGTACGACCTGTGGGGTATCCGCCGGAACCAGGACACGCACCCAGTCTCCCTTAAGCGAGAGGTCTAATCGTTCTGCTGCTGCAGACGCGGCGGAGGCCACCGCGAGCAAGAGGATTAGGGCTCCGATGACAGTGACGCGAAGTCGGGCGCTGCGGGTGTCCATGGTCTGCTCCTGTGGCCGTGGGCGAGGTGGTTCGGAAGGGTCGCGCAGTTCTCGATGACGCTGCCCGGCCGATGCCGCCGCTCCACTTGGAGCTCGGCAAGATAGCGCCTAGCGAGCCGCAGTGTCCCGTCGATGCAGTGCACTTCGAACCCCGATAGTCGACTGGAGATTAACTGTAGTGCAAGCGCGGCAGCAAGCGCGGCCATGACGGCAATACCGGAAAAGCGGAAAAGGGCTGGGCTCAATCTCTGGTAGGCTAAGGCATGCTCCGCCGGGCCCGAGTCCACCTTGACGGAGTTCCCCTGCACATCGTGCCGCGGGGCCACAATCGTCAGCGCTGTTTCTTCGACGAGCAGGATTGCCACGCCGATCTCCAATGGCTCGGAGAGACCGCGATCCTGGGTATCTCGCGCTCGGCCCCGACGCGACGGCACGTCAGCGCGCCTCCCGCGAACTGTTCGCCGGCTCCCTGGACGACGGGCCGATCGCCGACCTGCGCCTCGCGCTCAACCAGAATGAGCCAGCGGCAACCCTTGCTTCTACGCCGAGATTGAGGCGGCTACGGGCCAGTGCCGGGAGCTAAAAAGCGGGGCCGCCCGCGGCAAGTGCAGGATACCGACGGCACCGTCGGCGGGGAGCAGGGGGACCTTTGCGCTTTGATAATTGAGCCCCTTTGCCCTTCATCCGGTGAACGGGAATCGGGGCTTGGCCATCGCTACTCGAACAGCTCCGCGTGGGTGCCGGCCCGCACGAAGACGACCAGACCTGTCTTCCCGCTATCTTCGAGCGTGTAGGCCAGCAGGAAGTCGCCGCCGATATGGCATTCCCGGTGTCCGTCCCAGTCGCCACCTAACGGGTGATCCAGCCACCCCTGCCCAAGCGGGCCATCGTTGGCGATCAGTAGAAGCATCGCTTCCTTGAGCCGGTGCATGTCGTACCGACCGGATCGCGACAGGCGCTCCCAGTCCTTCAGGAAAGACTTTGTGTAGTCCGCCGCGCGCGGCAGCGGGGCGCGTTTACTGGCCGCTGTTTTCTTCGAGGTCATGGAACAGCTCGCCGGCCGTCGCAAAGCGAGCGCGGCGCGTGTGCGCGACCTCGTCGGCTTCGATCATCGCCGCGCGGGTCTCGGCGTTCGGCACCTCCAGGGCAAAGGGGAAGCGCTGCTCGGCCGCGACGCGGGTCAAGAACACGCGCACGGCATCGGACATGGTCAGGCCCATGGCCGCAAGCGTCGCATTTGCCTGGGCCTTGACATCCTCGTCCACGCGCACATGGATCATGGTCGTGCTCGTCATCGGGATCTCCATTGGTGGATGTGAGACACATTGTATCTCAGCTATGACGAGTCCGCATTCCCTGGTAAGCCCTCCGAATGGCCGACAGCGCGGCGCACGGTGGTGGACGATCCCGGTGGAGGGGGGCCTCAATTTCTGGTCGGCTAAGGCATGCCCCGCCGCGCCCGCGTCCACGTTGACGGAGTTCCCCTGCATATCGTGCCGCGGGGCCACAATCGTCAGCCCTGTTTCTTCGACGAGTAGGATTGCCACCCCGATCTCCGATGGCTCGGAGAGTCCCTTGCCCGGGAGGGCTGCGCCCTGCATGCCGACGTGCTGATGACCAATCACGTCCATCGATTGATGACCCCGGGGCGCGCGGAGTCGGTACCGCGGGTCGTCATCGCCATCGGCCGCCGTTACCTCCAGTACACCAACCAGACTGATCGGCCCGCGGGCACCCTGTGGGACATCCGCTACAAGGCGTCCCTGGTGGAGGCGGAGACCGACCTGCTGGTCTCTCAGCGCCACATCGAGTTGAACCCGGTGCGGGCAGGCAGGGTGCGCGATCCTGGAGCGTACCGCTGGTGCCGCGACCGACACCGCGCCTTGGGCCAACCCGACCCCATGCCGTCTCCGCACCCGGTGTATCTCGCGCTCGGCCCCGACGCGGCGGCACGTCAGCGCGTCGACCGCGAACTGTTCGCCGGCTCCCTGGACGACGGGGCGATCACCGACCTGCGCCTCGCGCTCAACCAGAATCAGCCGATCGACAACCCGCGCGTCTACGCCGCGATCGAGGCCGCTACGGGCCAGCGCCGAGCGCTCAAGAAGCGGGGCCGCCCGCCGAAAAGGCAGAAGACGGACGGCATCGTCGACGGGGAGCAGGGAGAGCTTCCGCTTTGATAATTGAGCTTGGCCCCTTTGCTGCTCCTTTGCTGCTCTGGGTCTCCAAGTAGAGCTTAGGGACCAGTGGGACTCCCGCGACGAGGGCAATGTTGGCAGCGGGGAGCTTGACCGGCCAGGCGCCGCGGTCTAGGTTAAGCGCGAACCCCACCAGGAGGACACCATGACCGGTGAAGTCGACCACCTCGTGCTTGAGCATCTGCGTTTACTTCGCTCAGACATCAGAGACATGCGCGCGGAAATGCACAGCGGATTCCATGATCTGAAAGACCGCATGGTGCGCCTTGAATCAACCATGCTGCGTGTCAAACGGGACGTACTCGGTTGCGAGGAAACCCTCGCCTTCCAACAGGTCGCGCAGGACCGGCTGGTGGAACGTATCGAGCGCATCGAGCGGCGGCTGGAGTTGACTGAGGGCTGAGGTTCGACCGCCGCACCCTGGTCGGCTTATCTGAAGGCTGTCATAGGGTAAAGAGGCTCAATTTCTGGTCGGCTAAGGCATGCCCTGCCGCGCCCGAGTCCACCTTGACGGAGTTCCCCGGCACATCGTGCCGCGGGGCCACAATCGTCAGCCCTGTTTTTTCGACGAGCAGGATTGCCACGCCGATCTCCAATGGCTCGGAGAGGCCCTTTCCAGGGAGGGCTGCGCCCTGCATGCCGACCAATCACGTCCATCTATTGTTGACCCCGGGGCGGGCGGAGTCGGTACCGCGGGTCGTCATCGCCATCGGCCGCCGTTACGTCCAGTACACCAACCAGACTGACCGGCGCACCCTGTGGGACAGCCGCTACAAGGCGTCCCTGGTGGAGGCGGAGACCGACCTGCTGGTCTGTCAGCGCGACATCGAGTTGAACCCGGTGCGGGCAGGCAGGGTGCGCGATCCTGGAGCGGACCGCGGGTGCAGCGACCGACACCACGCCTTGGGCCAACCCGACCCCATGCTGTCGCCCCACCCCCCGTATCTCGCGCTTGCCCCGGACGCGGCGGCATGTCAGCGCGGCGACCGCGAATTGTTCGCCGGCTCACTGGACGACGGGGCGATCGCCGACCTGGGCCTCGCGCTCAAACAGAATCATCCCATCGGCAACCCGCGCGTCTACGCCGCGATCGAGGCCGCCACGGGCCAGCGCCGAGCGCTCAAGAAGGGCGGCCACCCGCCGAAAGCGCGGGAGACGGCACCGTCGATGGGGAACAGGGGGAGCTTCCGCTTTGATAATTGAGCCTTGCCCGAATGGCGCTAAGTTAAGGAGGCGCTTAACGATATCAGCGACTTGCGCGCTCACCCAGCGCCAAGTTTCTGGAGAATCAGCGACAGTCCACCAGAAAGCCCGGCCCGTGGGCGCGGCCCTCATGCAACTGAGCATCAGGACAAGGGCGCCGGCGGCCCCGCCAATGCATGACCGCCGCGCGCCCCGTCTCGCCGAGCGCCACATGGCGCTGGTGGGTCTGCGGCAACGGCGAGACGTCAGGAGCGCGTCGAGGTCGCCGTCCGCGCGAACCCTAGCCCCCCCTCACCGCCTGCAGTGACAGGGTAAAGCACTCCGAAAAACTCCAGGCGTAAGGGCCTTGCCATGCCCCGAGCCCCGGCCCGAGCAGGCGCGCGACAAGACCCAAAATGCCGCCACGTGTAGCATTAGGCCGATCCGACCCCGCACCCGGAGAGTCTATGAGCGCCGCCGCGCCGTCCGACGCTTTCGACAACGCTATGGGCGCCCGATCGCCAGTTTCGCAGTATTGGCGGACGAGGACGCCGGGTGGACGCCGGACGGGTTCGACCTGGAACAGCTCGGCTGCACGCATTGCTTTCGCTTTCCGGCGGTCAAATTGCTGGCGTTTGCCGAGCGACTGGAGGCGCTGGAGGCCGATCCGAATCCCTTCGCCCTGATCACCGCCGCGCATCTCTACACCGCGCGCACGCGGCATGACCCCGAAGCGCGTTACGGCTTCAAGCGCCGGCTGGTGCGCTTGCTCTATCGGCACGGTTGGGACAGGCAGCGGATCCTCGATCTGTTCGCCGTCATCCACTGGATGATGCGCCTGCCCGATCGGCTCGAGCGCCAACTGTGGCAAGAGATCCAAGTGATTGAAGGAGAGAACAAGATGGCCTACGTGACCAGTGTCGAACGCCTCGCGATCCAGCGGGGGCGGCAGGAAGGGCTGCAGGAGGGGTTGCAGGAGGGCGAGGCGAAAGGACGGGTCGAGGGACGGGTCGCGGGCCAAGCGGACCCCCTCGCACGCCAACTCGCCAAACGCTTCGGTTCGCTCTCGGCGGAGACGCGGGCGCGTCTGGATCAGGCGACGACCGCACAATTGGAGCATTGGGGCGAGCGTCTCCTCGACGCGGAATCTCTTGAAGGCGTCTTCGACGACCACTGATTCTGCTGCGTATCAAGACAAGGGATCATCATTTAGCTGAACCCGGTCAATAGGTTGACCAATTCTCTCGTGCCCAAACACGCGTTCTGTTCTGCCACGTCGTCCTGATCCGTCCCGGGACGCGCCGTCGGGTCTCGCAGCAGCGGTGACGGATAACTCCGATCCGTACCAGTCACCCATCTGGATCAAGGCGGCGGGGCCATGCCGGTGGGGCATGGACACCCCGCCCCTGGCGCGTTGGAGCCCCCGAAAATCGTCGGTGCCCGACCAAGGTTCAAGTGCTCTGCGGAGGCGGGATCGGCCGGGGGCGCGTACCCCAAAAAGTCCGGCGCCCCCCGACCGGCCGCGCCGGGCCGCGGGTTGACCAGGGCGTTGTAGCGCACTGCAAAGTTGGTCGCCTCCAGGTAGGCCCGGGCGAAATACATTTAGCGCCATTGTCGTTGCCGTAATCGGAGAAGTGATGCAATTTGGGGTGCGGGAGAATCCGAAACGCTACGATAAACTCGATTACGACAACGACAACGACAACGACAACGACAACGACAACGACAACGACTGCGTTTGTATTTAACTCGTTCTTGACTCGTTACTCAGGGAGCGACCACGTTCGCGGACGAACAGGTTCTGGATCGCCAGGCGGTTGGCGGGATGGCTTTCAGGTCTTGCGCGGCGCATGGGTCTTGCCTTTTGCCCCATGATCCCGGCGAATCCTTGGTCCGCAGGAATCTCCACCGGTTGGTCAAGGAACCCTAGTTCCATCCCAAGCTGACGCGCTCATGCCCGGCGAGGTCTCGCCGGGTCTCCGGGCGGACCAGACCCTGGTCCGCGAATAGCGCCCGCACCGCGGTTCCCTGCGCGAAACCGTGTTCAACCGCCAGCAAACCACCAGGGCGCAGGCAGCGGGTGGCCTCGGCGGCGATGAGGCGAATGGCGTCGAGCCCGTCGAGACCGGCGGCGAGTGCGTCGCGCGGCTCCCGGGGCAGGTCGCCCTGCACCAGGTGTGGATCCTTCGTGGCGATATAGGGGGGATTGGAGAGGATCAGGTCCAAGGACCCAGGCGCCAGGGGGCTCAGCCAGTCGGCCTGCAACGCCCGGATGGTGCCGAGCTTCAGGTCCCGGAAATTGGCCCTGGCCACCGCCAGTGCAGTGGCCGAGCGGTCCGTGGCAATCACTGCCCAGGTGGGCCTTTCGCTGGCTAACGCGGCGGCAATGGCACCGCTGCCCGTTCCGAGGTCGGCGGCGACCCGCGGCCGCTCGGGGTCCGGGAGTTCCAGGGCGATCTCGACCAGCAGTTCAGTCTCCGGGCGGGGGATCAGGGTGTCCGGGGTGACCCGTAAGTCCAGGGTCCAGAACTCCTGGTGCCCCCGAATATAGGCGATGGGCTCCCCGGCCAGGCGCCGGGCGAGCAGGGCGTGGAAGCGGGCGCGCGCCTCCCCATCCAGCAGGCGTTCGGGCCAGGCGGTGAGCCGGACGCGTGGCCAGCCAGTGGCCATCATCAGGAGTAACTCCGCCTCCAGCCGGGGGGCGGCCTGCGGCAGGCGGGCGAGGGCGGTGGCCGCGTCTCTTAGCACCTGCCCCACCATGGGTGCGGTTCCCCGCGCCGAATCGGGCGAGGCCCCAGACTGCCCGATCATCGCGCGGACTTCCCGCAACCCGGCCCTGTGCGCTGCCTTTTCTGGCTCATGCGCCCCCGGTCTGGGTCTCTGGCGCCGGCTTTGGCGTGAGCCACTGGCTGATTCGCTCATGCGCCGACTCATGCAGCGAGAGCAACGCGGGGGTGAAGATCAGCACCAGCACGGTGGCGAAGGTGATGCCGAAGGCGAGCGACACGGCCATGGGGATGAGGAATTGGGCCTGGAGGCTGGTCTCGAAGATCAGCGGACCCAGACCCACCACGGTGGTCGCGGAGGTCAGCAGCATGGCGCGCAGGCGCGAGCAGGCGGCCTCCACCAGGGCGGGGTTGACGTCCATGCCGGCGATGCGCAACTCATGGTACATGCTGACCAGGATGATGGCGTTGTTGACGACGATTCCCGACAGCCCGAATAGCCCGAACATGGACAGCAGGGTCAGGTTGATCCCGAGTAGCCAGTGGCCGACGATGGCGCCGATCAGCCCGAGTGGGATGGCGGTCATCACCACCAGTGGCCAGCCCCAGGAGGAGAAGACCGCGGCCAGGATGAAGTAGATGAGTGCCAGCCCCAGCACCAGGCCGAGTTTCATGTCCCCCAGGGTATCGCGCTGATCGGCGGCGCGCCCCTCGAAGCTGTAACTGACCCCATAACGTTCCACCAGTCCCGGCAGCAGGTCCGCCTTCATGGCTTGGTTGACGTTGTCCGGGGTGTTCAGGGCGCGGTTGATGTCGGCGGAGACCTCCACGGCCAACCGACCGTTCGCGTGGCGCAGGGCCTCAAAGCCGCGTCGGCTGTCCCACCGCGCGACGGTCGCCAGGGGCACGAAGTCGCCGCTGGGCACCCGAATGTTCAACTGTTCCAGGGCGTCCAGCCGGGTCCGCTCGCCCCGGGGCAGCAGCACCCGCACCTCCAGTTCGTCCTGGCCCACCTGCACCAGTTGAGCCAAGTAGCCGTCGAAGGCGGCGCGCAATTGCCGTCCCAAGAGTTCGGTCGTGACCCCCAGGGCCTGCCCGGCGGGGGAGACCTGGTAGATCAACTGCTCCCGGCCGAAGGGCATGTCGTCCACCATGTCTGACACCCCCGGGACCGACTCCAGGCTCTGGGACAGTTCCAGGGCCGCGGCCTTGAGGGCGTGGGCGTCATCACCCGTAAGGCGCACCGTGAGATCCCGACCGGGCGGTCCGGAGCGGCGCGAGGAGACCACCAGACTCTCGATCCCAGCCGGCACCTGAACCCGCTCCCGCCACTTGGCGAGGAAGGTCTCGTTGCGCACGGTGCGGTTCTCGGACGGCACGAGTTGGACCAGGAGCGAGGCGAGCTGGTCGCCCCGGGCCCCGGCACCCACGTCCACCGCCACCGTGGCCCCCAGCCGAGCCACCGCGGCCTCCACCAGGTTGCCGCCAAGTTCGCGCTCCGCCGCGCGCAGCCCGTCTTCCAACTCGCGCAAAAAGGCTTGGGTCTGCTCGCGCGGGGTGCCGGCCACGAAGGTGGCATTGGCGAAGACGATCTGGGCCTCAGGGGTGGGGAAGAAGACGAAGGCGATGCGCCCCCCTGCCAGCAGGCCCACGGACAGGATCATCATCACCGCGACCGCGCTCACCGTGGCGCCGCGCCAACGCAGTGTCGCGACCACCAACGGCCGATAGAGATGGTCCCGGAAATGATCGAAACCGGCGTCCACGCGCTTGCGCCAGCGCGGCGTCACCTGTTGCACCTGGTGGCTGAAGGCCGAACGCAGGTGCGAGGGCATGATCAGAAAGACCTCCAGTAGGGAGGCAATCAGCACCATGATGGCGACGAAGGGGATGTCCCACAGGATGTTGCCCATGATCCCGCCCACTAACATCAGGGGCAGGAAGGCCGCCACCGTGGTTAGGGCCGAGGCGAACACCGGCCAGAACATCCGCCGCGCCCCGGCGATGGCGGCCTCCGCCGGTGGCATGCCCATGCGAAACCGCGACTCCGCGTACTCGCCAATGACGATGGCATCGTCGTCGATGACGCCCAGGGTGAGCAGCAGGGCGAACAGGCTCATCATGTTGATGGTGCCGCCGAAGGCCCACAGGAGCGCGAGGGCCAACAGATAGGCGGTCGGGATGCCCATGGCGACCCACAGGGCGACGCGGCCGGGCAGGAAGATAAACAGCAGGATCAGCACCAGGGTGAAGCCCTGGAGCCCATTGTCCACCAGGAGGTCGATGCGGTCGCGGATGAGCTGCCAGGCCTCGTCGAAGACCGTGAGTTGGATCGACGGCGGCAGGGTTGGGCGGGTGTCATCGAGCCAGTCCCCGAAGATCCGGGCGGCGCGCAGGGAGTGGCCGGACTCGGCCCGCTGGATCAACAATTCGACGGTCACCTCGCCATGGGAGCGGGCGCGTTCGGTCTCCACCTCCGCCATGGTCAGGGCCGCGGGGCGGGCCTCCCGTACGATGGTCGCCACGTCCCCCAGACGCACGAGGCCGCGGTCATCGCTGACGATACTCAGGTCCTCGAAGGCCAGCGGGTCCCGGCGCTGCTCCAGGCCGCGCAGTTCCCGGGCCCCGTCGGCCTCCCCGGCGACCCCGGAAGGCAAATCCTGGGCCAGCCGACCCACCTGCTGGCCGATCCCGTCCAGGGACAGGTTCAGGGTCTCCAGGGCCCGACCCGGCACCTCGATGGCGATGCGCTCCTCCGGCAGCCCGGAGATATCCACCCGGTCGATGCCCCGTGCCAGCAGTTCGCGTTCGAACTGTCGCACCCAGGGGCGCACGTCGGCCAGGTTTGGACCCGAGACCAGCACCCTCGCCACCGATTCGTAGCGGGAGATGCGGCTGACCTGGGGGGTCTCCGCGTCCTTAGGCAGGTTGCGGAACTCGTCCACCCGCTGGCGCACCTGGTCCAGGGCGAGCAGGACATCGGTCCCTTCCTTTAACTCCAGGGACAGGTTCGCGATTCCCTGGGTCGAGGTCGAGGTCATCTTTTTCAGGCCATCGACTGTCTTCAGTCGCTCCTCGAAGGGGATGATGATGCCGTTTTCCACGTCCTCCGCCGAGGCCCCGCTCCACACCACCCGCACCGAGATGATGTCCAGGGCGAAGGTCGGGAAAAATTGGATGTTCATCCGCGTGAGCGCAATGGCGCCGACCGCGAAGATCAGCCCCATCAGCAGGTTGGCCGCCAGCTTGTGCCGGGCGAAGACGGCGATCAGGCTCAGGCCGCGGCTCATCGGATGCGCGCCGCGGGTGCGGCGTCCCCCGTGCGTGTGGGGGGCTGGGCGGCGGCGGTCTGGTGCTCGCCAAGGTCCTGCACCTTGAGTCCGTCCACCGCGTTGGGCAGATGGGTGGTCATGACCCGGACGCCGGGGCGCAGCCCGGGGGCGCGGACCAGGACCTCACTCACACCCTCCTCATTGACCTCGCCCACCCGCTCCACGGTCACCGCCTTGAGCCGCCCCTCGTTGAGCAGGAAGACCCTATTTCCACCGTTCAGGGCGGCGAAGGGCAGGGCGATGCTGTCTGGGGCGGCCGGGCGCTGGAGCACTAAGTCCACGAAGGCGCCAAGGGGCAGGTCAGCGCCCCCGTCGAGCTTCAGTAGCGCATCGACCCCGCGGGCGTCGGCCTCGCCGGCCAGACGCTCCAGCACCGCGGCAAAGGGCCGGCCCGCATGGCTCCCCCGGGCGGTGAGACGCTGACCGTCTGCCAGGGCGGCACGCAATTCCTCTCCCCGGTTGCCGGGGATTTTGGCCCGCACATAGAGCCCGTCCACGGGATAGAGGGTGAGGATGGTCTGGTTGGTCTGAAGCTGGTCCCCGGCGCCGGCCTCAACCGTGCCGATCCGGGCGTCGAACGGTGCCTTGATCTCGGCCCTTGCCGCGTCCCGCTCGGCCTCCGCGAGCCTGGCCTTCAGCGACGCCAGGCGCGCCGGGTGCTCGGCGATGGACTGGCGTCTCAGGGTCGCGGCCAGGCGCGCCCGGGCCAGTTGCTCTTGGGCCAGGTCCACGTCGGTGGCCGTGCCGAGCTTCTGGGACTGGACCTTCTGCGCCCGCCCCACGGCCGCCTCGGCCAGGGCCAGGACGGTCTGCTCTTGCTCCAAGGCCTCCTGGTCGTGGATTCGCTTCAGTTCTTCCTTCGCCAGGTCCGCCCGCGCCTGGGCCAGGTTGGGCTCCAGGTCCGCCGGGTCCAGCCGGGCCAGCAGCTGTCCCTGAGTGACCAGCTCGCCATCGCGGACCTTTACCTCCAGCAGGCGCCCCGCCACCGGGGCCGCCGCCCTGATCCGGTCCGGCGCCTCCACCCGCCCGAAGAGGCTCAGCACCGGGCTGTGCAGCCCCGGGGTCACGGTCACCGTCTCCACCCGCCATACCCGCTCCTGCACTGCCGCCGGCTCCGGCGTGGGACGGGTTGCCTTCAGGACGAGGAAGCCGCCGATACCAAGGGCCAGGATAATGACGGGGATCAGTCTGCGCAGCATGTCGAGGACACTTCTGGTCAAAAGATTGGCAGGAAATGGGGGGTCGGCGAGCATAGCGCAATCGGCGCCCGGTCGGCGTGCCGACGGAGCGGGTGGGGTGTGATCAAGACTGATGTAGGCTCGAAGCGTCAGACAGTGGGGTTTTCAAGGATGGGCAGAGCAAGTGCGATGCCCATCCTCAGGGTGCGGGGCGGCAAGATGGGCTAAGCAAGTTGCCGACCACATCACTTTTGATCGCACCCGAGCGGGTGAACGGGTGAGAAGGTGGTATTCCGATGACTTTTTGCACCCGCTTGCCTTGGGCGGGTGCGCTTCAGCGTCGTTCAGACAGGGCGTCAATCCCCGCGCGCTGGAGGGCGGAGACCGCGTGATCCCGCGGCGTCACGACCCGCGCCAGGGTTTGACGGTTCCGTGACGGCCCGGGACCCGCTGGCCAGCCATATCCCCCCGGCGATGAGGCCAAACCCCAGGGCATGGAACCAGCCGGGGCGCTCGTCCAGCAGCAGGATCGCCAACAGGGCGCCGAGGACCGGCATCAGATGGAGGTACTGGCCGGTGCGATTCGCGCCCAGAACCTGGACGGCCCGGTTCCAGATCACGTAGGCGAGGACCGAGGGGAAGAGGGCCACATAGCCCAGGGCCGCCAGGTTGACCGGGGTCAGGGCAAACCCGTGTCCGCGGGCCAGGTCCCAGGCATAGAGTCCCGCCAGCGGGATGGTTCCCAGGGCGATGGTTGCGGTAAGAAAGACCAGGAGTTCGAGTTCCGGTGGACGCCAGCGCAGCAGCACGGAGTAGAGGGCCCAGTCCAGCCCGGCAACCAGGATCCAGAGGTCCCCCTGGTTGAGGTTGAGCCCCGCCAGGCGCCACGGATCGCCCTGGGTGACGATGGCCAGGACCCCGAGGAGGGAGAGCAGCATCCCCAGCCCCTGCAAGACCCCAATGCGCACGCCCAAAAGCAACCAGGACAGACCCAGGATCAGCACCGGGGTGGTGGACGCAAGCAGCACGCCATTGGTTGCCGTGGTGCCTTGGAGGCCGATGTAGGCAAGGGTGTTGTAGTTGGTCACCCCGAGCAGGGCCAGCAGCGACAGAATCGGCCAGTGCTTGCGCAGCAGGTCCCGCTGGGCGCGCAGGGCTTGATAGCTGAAAGGCAACAGGATCAGCAAGGCCAGCGCCCAGCGCCAGAATGAAAGGGCCAGGGGCGGGAGGTCCGCGTGCAGGGCACGCCCCAGGACGAAGTTCCCAGCCCAGAAGAGGGGGGGCAGGACGGCCAGCCAGGCCATGGATAGGGACTTGATGGGCATTGGGGTGGTCTTAGTCGTGAGGCAGGGCGGTGGCAAACCGCCAGGGTGCGATCAAACGTGATGCGGTCGGCAACGTGCGTGGATGGGCAGAGCGGGAACGATGCCCATCATGCCGCCTCGAAGGCACCACTGCCAGACGCTACCAGGCCACGTCAGTCTTGATGACACGCGGACCGCCATGATCCCAAAAAAACGGGCTGAGCAGTCTGTTACCATTGCGCTACTGTCTCATTCGGAAGCCTGGTGTGGCGTTTCTGAAACAGTTTGGGGTCCTGTCCTCCCGCCGAACGGGCCAGTCACCGTTCCGATCATTGTGTCTGCCGCGTCGGCCGGGCCTGACGCGGCTGATCCTGCCATTGTGGTTGATCGGCCTTCTGTTGGGATCGGGCAACGCCCTGGCCCTCAAGCTGGAGGTCAAGGTCGAGGGGCTGGCGGGGGAGCAGGAGGCCAACGTCCTGGCCTTGCTCGGCATCTATCAGGAGCGCAAGGACGAGGCCCTGAACGAGCCCCGGATGCTGGCCCTGCATCGCCAGGCCCCCGATCAAATCCGCGAGGCCCTCACGCCCTTTGGCCTCTACCGGGTGGAGGTCCAGGACCGCCTGACGCCGCCCCCGGACGCGAGTGGGACCTGGGTCGCCAACTACCGGGTCGATCCGGGTCCGCCGGTCAAGATCACCGCCGTGAACTATCGGGTGGCGGGACCCGGGGCGGACAACCCGGCCTTCCCCAAATCCTTCCCCATGAAGGTGGGGGACGTGCTCTTGCATAGCCAATACGAGAAGGCCAAGGGGGACCTGCGCTATGCCGCGTCCTCCCAGGGCTATCTGGACTACCAGCTCGTGCAACACCAGGTCCTGATCGACCCGGTGACCTACGGGGCCGTGGTGAACCTCGAACTGGAGACCGGACCCCTTTATTACTTCGGCCCCGTGACCTTCAAGCAGGATTTGCTGGCGGAGAGCCTGCTGCGCCGCTACGTGCGCATCAAACCGGGGGATGTCTACAACCCGGACCGGTTGGTGAGTATGCAAGCCCGGTTGCTCGGTACCGAGTATTACAGCAAGGTGGAGATCGTGCCCCAGTTGGACCCCACCGGTCAGAGCACCACGGTGCCCATCGAGGTGATCGCGGAGCGCAACAAGGGCAACAAATTTCGGGTAGGCGGGGGCTTCGCCACCGATATCGGTCCACGCTTCAGTATGGACTGGAGGCGCCGCTATCTGAATTCCCGGGGCGACAATTTCCGCACCCTGCTTAGTCTTTCCCAGGGTCTGTCGCGGTTCAATTTCGACTATCGAATACCGATCCGCGACCCTCGGCGGGACTATCTGCGGATCAATCCGGACGTTACCTATTATGACAATACCACCCGGGCGGGCTGGGTGGCCCTGATCCACTTTGGGCAATCGATCGTCACCCCGGGGGGATGGCGGCGTGATGTTGGTATCGACTACCGCTACGAGGACTTCACCATCAATGACGTGGAGTCCGACGCCGTCAATGAGCTGGTGCCGAATATCTCCTGGGCCAAGACGGTCGCCGACGACCCGATCTACACCAGCAAGGGCTATCGGCTGAAATACACCATCCTCGGGTCGGTGGCCGGGGTGATCTCCCCGACTTCGTATCTGAGCGGTACCATCGACTTCAAGTGGATCAGGCGCCTGTCGGATAAGTACCGGCTCCTGGTCCGTTCTGACCTGGGAGCGACCTGGGCCGGCAGCGTGGATGACCTGCCCGCCAGCCGGCGCTTCTATGCCGGCGGTGATACCTCCATCCGCGGCTGGGGCTTCGATGCCCTGGGCCCCAACGATCCGCTCAACGATCAGACCGTGGGCGGGCGCCTCCTGGCGGTGGGCAGCCTGGAACTGGAGCGGCAGATCAAGGGCAACTGGAGCGGGTCCATCTTCACCGACTTCGGTAACGCCTTTGATCCGGCCTACCCGACAGAATACGAGCAAAGCGTCGGCCTGGGCCTGGGCTGGCTCTCCCCGATCGGCCAGATTAGGCTGAACCTGGCCTTCGCCCTCACCAAGGACGAGGGCCCGAGTACCTGGGGCCTGCCGCCGGCCCGGCTGCACTTTGTCATCGGCCCCGATTTGTGACCCGGCGGCTCCCGTCCGGGCTCGGTCGCGTAGGGGAGGAAAGCAAGCAACGAGGTGCTCCTGGCGACCAGGGTACCGAGGGCAGAGAATCAGTCTGGTCGACACCCCGGGACCATCAATGCGACGTCGCCGCCGCGGGCTTCGTCCCTTACCCGCCGCGCACGAAGGCCCCCCGTCTGGCATAGACGGCGGAGGCCCCAAGAGCCTCCTCGATCCGCATCAACTGGTTGTACTTCTCGACCCGCTCGCCGCGGCAGGGTGCGCCGGTCTTCAGATGCCCGGTGCCCAGGGCCACCGTGAGGTCGGCGATGAAGCTGTCCACCGTCTCGCCGCTGCGGTGCGAGACCATGGCCCCCCAGTTGGCGCTGTAGGCCAGCTGCACCGCCGCCACGGTCTCGGTGAGGCTGCCGATCTGGTTGAGCCGGCCGAGGGCCTCCGCCACACCGGGCAGCAGCACCCCGTCGCAGGCAAGGGTGCCGTTGTAGTCCGCCACCAGGTAGTCGAGGTGGAGGGTGTCGCCGCCCGGTATCGCAATTTCAAGCATCGTCGCCCTCGCCGCCCAACGACGCCGCTAACGCCTGACCCGCCGCCCTGCGCACGGCATGGGCGGCATCTGTGTCCCCGCTGGATCAGGCGGTCGACGGGACGGCGGTGAGTCCCGCGGTCGTCATCCCCATGCAACGCCCTTCCAACGACGCGATCCGCTCGAGCGCCGCGGTCAGCTCCGTCTGGCGCGCTGCCGCCGCGTGCTCACCTTGCAGCCGCAGCCCCCGCCCCTTGTCGATCGCGGTCTCGATGCCGGCGCTGGTGGCTTCGATCTGGTCTAGCATTTCGGTGCGGAAGTGATCGACGCTGCGCTTGATCCGCTCCTCGAAATCGTCGCGCAACCGCCCGGATTGCACCTCGGTCAGCTCCTCGGCTCGTCGATGCGCCTGGCGCAGGATCAGGGGATGGGCGAAACGCGCCGGCAGGTGCCGAACCAGCGAGCTGGTCAACAGGGCGAGCCCCGAGGTCTCCTGCTTCTTGGCAGCGAAGGCCCTGAGCTTCGCGTTCAAGACCTCCAGGGGCGAGGCGAGCGCCCGCCACTCCAACTCGCAGGCCAGCCGCCCCTCCGACAGCAGCCGCGAGAGGTGTGCCCGCACGGAGCCGAGCCAGACCGCCCCGCCCTCGTCCAGCAGGAAGCGCTGCGAGGCCGAGTCGAAGCATGGGAAGCCGCACCTCCTTGGCGTTCTGGGGGTTGCCCCGCTCGGTCACGTAGGCGGGCAGGTCGGTCAGGGTCAACGCGCGGGTGTTGCCGTCCGCGAAGGTCACCGTAACGCCGGGTGTTTCGCCGAACTGCAGTCCGGTGACCACCGAGGTGAACGGCACCACCCCGGTCGGCAGCAGCTCGGCCCCGAGCAGGGCATTGATGACGCTGCTCTTGACGCGCTTGAACTCCCCGGCGACCACCGGGTTGAAGGCATGGGCGGTGAGCTTCTCCCGCAGGGCAGCGAGCGGCCCGGCGGGCACGCCGGCAATGGCCGCCGCCTCCTCCACGAGCGTGGCAAAAGCGGTCGCGGCCAGGTCCAGACCGGCCCTGGGGATGACCTCAGGCACGCGGCCGTACCACCGTGACCGCGCAGGGTGCATAGGCAATGACCCGGCGGGCGACCGAGCCGATCAGCCAGCGTTCGAACAGGCTGTGGCCGCGGTGCCCGACCACAATGTGGTCGATGCCGTGGCCCTCGGCGTAGATCACGATCTGCTCGGCCGGATGTCCCACCTTGACCTCGAAATGGGTGTGGACCGCTCCGACCGCGGCCTTCAGGGGCTTGAGGGCCTCCGCATAGTGGCGGCGGGCGGTCTCTATGATGGCCTCGGTTTCCACGTCCTCGCCGATATCCGGCGGCCGGGCGATCGAGAGGACGTGCAACTGGGCACCGTAGCGGGTCGCCATGTCCAGGGCGAAAGCGAACGCGGCGCGGGCCGCGTCGGAACCGTCGAAGGCAACCAGTAGCTTTGCGATCATGACTTCACTCCGGGTTCGTCAGGTTTCGGGAGTAAATGGCGCGGCAGGAAAAAGGCATTGGCGATCAGGGTCGGGACCACGGCACTGCCGATCACCGCGGCGACCAGGGCCGAGTATTGGGCCTGGTCGATGAGCTGGTGGGACAGCCCGAAGAGGGCCGAGATGGTCCCGAAGGTCAGCCCGGTGGACATCAGGAGTGTCGTATAGATGCCCTCCTGCCGGGGCGAGCGCCAGGCGCGGGTCACCGGATAGACCCCGAGCACCTTGGTGACCATCTTACCGAGCAGCAGCAACAGAAAGGCCGCAGGCGCGGCGGCCAGGGCCGGGAGGGAAACGAGGGAGCCGGCGCGGATGAAGTAAAAGGGCGTCAAGAGGCCGAAGGTCAGGGTGCGCAGGCGCCGGATCAGGGTGTGGTCCTTGCCCACCGTGCCCGCCAGTACCATATCCATCAGGTAAGCCGGCAGCACCGCCTCGCTGTCTGCCCAGGTGGCCAGGGCACCCAGGGCGAACAGGCAGAACATCAGGAGTTTCGCCTCCAACTCTGAGGGGCGGTTGCCGTAGCGGCGGAAGAAGGCCGGGATCAGGCGCGGCAACACCAGGGCGGCGAGCAAGGCGACGCCCAGGAAGACCAGAGTGCGGTAGGTAAAGGGCGCAAAGATCAGCCCCAGTGCAATGACGGTGGCGAGGTCCGTGATGAAGCAGGCCGCCAGGACCGTCTTGCCGTACTCCGTCGTGTTGAGGCCGAACTCCAGCATCACCGCATAGACCACCGCCACCGAGGTGGTGGACATGGCGATCCCGGCGAGCCAACCGGCCTTTACACTCCAGCCCAGGACCCAATAGGCCAGGGCGGCACAGCCCAGGAAGGGCCCGGCGAAGCTCACCAGACCGATGGCGGTGGCCTGCTTCCACTGGCGGCGAAAGACCACCAGGTCCAGTTCCGCCCCGGCCAGGAAGGTCAGTAGGATGGCCCCGGCCCCGGCCCCGGCCCCGGCCAGGAACTTGATCCAGGTGGCATCCCCCGCCAGCAGGGCACCACCCAGGGCGGCGCCGATCAGGAGTTGGGCAATGGTGCCGACCACGATCTCGGAGAGTGCCGTGGCGACGCGCAGCCAGATCGACAGCAACGAGGCCAGCAGCGCCAATCCCAGCCACAGGGCGGCCTGGGTTCAGACCTCGGTCATCGGCTACCCCCATCCGTGAAGCCGAAGTCCACTGGTACCCGCAGATAAAAAAGGTTGAGACCGTCAGTGGAGATATGGGTGAGGAAGCGGTCCGCCTCGTCCTGAGTCACAACGAACCCCACCTCGACCGGCAGGTCCCCCGCCAGTTCGATGAAGTGCTCCTCGTGCAGCCGGCCGTGGCGGCCGAAGCCGGCGAGCGCCCGAAACGCCGAGCCACCGTGAAGGCCGAACTTTCTCGCCTCCTCCAGCAGCCACTCATAGACCAGCTTGTGATGATGGCGGCGGTTCTCCGCCACATAGAACTTGAGAAAGCAGCCGTTCATGGGTCGGTTCCTCTCGGTCGGTTGGAATGATCCGGTGGCGCGGTGCGCGGGCGTGGTGGCCTCAGACCTGGGCCGGCGCCAGGTTCGCCAGGATCAGGTTGGCCAGGGCGATCCCTGCCGCCGTCAGGGCCAGCGAGCCGAGCAAGTGGGTGGCCGCGGCGGCCAGGCCCCACAGGTACTCGCCCCGCGCGAGCAGATTGACCACCTCCGCGGAGAAGGTGGAAAAGGTGGTGAGCCCGCCCAAAAAACCGGTGATTAGGAACAGCCGCAGTTCGGGCGGGAGGCCGGGATGGCGGCCAAGCCAGGTCACGGCGAGCCCCACCAGGAGGCCGCCCAGCAGGTTGGCGGTCAGGGTGCCGATGGGCAGGGTGGGAAACACGGAATTGAGCCGCACGCCGAGGCCCCAGCGCAGCAGGGCGCCGAGGCCAGCCCCGGAGAAGACGGCAAGGACAGCGAAGAGATTCATGTTCACCCTTGAGTTCAGGTCGTCGGGCTCAAGGGGGCGATCGCGCGCGACTGCCTACCCCTGCCGCCGCGGGCATGGTGAGTAGGCATCATCAGCCGGCCGGGCCGGCGGTTGGGGGAGGAATGCCATCTCCGCTCCAGGAAATACTAACCCGGACGCTGGCGGGCCGCCAACCCCGGTGTCTGGATGGTCTGACCCGCGTGCCGGGGTCCCTGGGGGCGCCCCGCGTCTTCCGCGACGCTTGGGGCCATGAGGACGCCATCCACCACCCCCGCCCCGGTCATCTTGATCAGACCCCATTTCCAGCACAGAACGTCGGGCCCGAGGACTGCCGGGACTACAGTTAGCATCCTGTTCCAATGTAGGGGAAAATGCGGCGGTTGCCTGCCCACTGCCCACTGCCCACTGCCCACGGGGTCCGCCCAGGAGTTGTATCACGAACGCCCTCGCGCCTGCGCCCCGCGCGACCAACTTGAGCACCGAGCCGCATCGTGACGGCGGACGGGTGCGGGACGTCGCCCGCGGCACCCCGAATGCACCGGCCCGCAATCTCCTGCTCGATTTCTTTCGCGGGTGGGCATTGCTGGTCATTTTCGTTAACCACATTCCGTCGTCGGGGGGATGTTCCTTGATCGGCTGGGGCATGGGCTCATTAGCGTCCCGCTGGTCAATCTGGGGGGGCTCGCGCTGCTGGTGCTGGTCGCTCAAACGCTCGCCTGGCTCGGTCTCAAGCCCTGGAAGCGGGCGTCTGAGGCGAGTAACGGCGTTGCAGGGGACTCCGACCTCCGACTGTCCGTAGCCACACCGCCTTTCCGTGAGCCCTGGGTATGGGCCCGGCGCGTTACCGTCACGGCCGCACTGGTATCACTGGCGTTCTCGCCCCTGGTACTGGTTCGGCATGGCAGTGGGGTTGCCGATCCGGCCGCGACCCTATCCGCAGCCGTGATTGTTGGGAACAAGCACGTGGTGGAAGTTGAAGAATTTGGGATGACTCCCTGGGAGTCCACGACCGAGTCCTCGCGGGCTAGATTGCTGCGAACCATCCGTTCATCGGAGGAGGAGGGCACCCGGATCAGCCAGCCAGGGAGTGATGCATTGAGCGCGGCTCCGGCGTTGATGCCGGTTAGTCTGAAATCTGGACAAGGCGCGAAGACCCCTAGTGCCAAGTCGCGATCGGGATCAGCAAGACCTGCAACATCGCGGTCTAGGACTCCGGGCGGTAAACGCGTCCGGTCAGTCACCGCCCGCGCTGGTCAGAATCCCTGCACGACGCGATCGCAGACCTCAGGCTCCCCGGCGAAATCATGTGTCGCGCGGTACCCCGCGAACCGCAATTTCCGCTGATGGCGCCAGGCAGGCGGGTCGCGATCGGGAGCGATCGGCCCGAATCATCAACGCCCTGTCTCAGACCGGGGCGAAGAAGGCCCCCAGCTGCCCCATCGACCGCGGTTCCTGCTGCCGGCGGTCGAGAGAGTCGAAATGTCCAGCATCGAGCACGCACAGGCGCTTCTCCCCGGTGATGGCGTTGTAGAACAGCGAACTGCCCTGGCGGGGCCACCGCCGGGTCGAAGCAGGCGGCGGCCAAGTGAATGGGTTGGCGAATGTGCCTTGCGGCCACGGCGGAGTCGAAGTACGCCAAGGTGTTAAGGATCGGACTCTCTGCGCCGCCGAATCGCTGGAGCGCTGCGGCGCTGCCGACGGTGGTTAATGCAAGCCGTAGGGGTTGATGCCCAAAGCTGGGCACGTTGAGATGACCGCGGCCGATGCGGTCGTCCCAGGCCAGGGCCATGGCGCCCAGACCCCCGCCCAGGCTGGTACCCAAGTAGCCGATATGCCCCGCAAGTCCAGGAAAAAGTTCAATCAAGGCAGAGACCCCGGTCCACAGATCCTCCACGCAGCCGCCCAGGATGTAACTGTCCCGGTCGTGGATGCCATACAGTACATGGTCGCTGGGGTCATCCGGGATCGGCGGGCAGCGACTGCGGCAGAGACCGCGGAAACAGGGTATGAGGTAGGCCGCGTCATCGCGGGGCAGGTCGAGGGGTGGATGAGCGAATCCGCCGTAGCCGTGGCCCACCACCAAGCCCCGCCGGGGCGGCTGGAACCGCGGCGTCAAGACCCAGCCGCGAATCGTGAACCCAGCGGTCGACGCGTATTGCAGGTCATGGACGTGGAAGCGCGGGTCGGAGAGGTCCGCGGGCCCCAGACGGGGGTTGGTCTCGACCGCCAAGGCGCGTTGATAACGGGCACGCCAAAACGTTGTGAAGTCGGCGGGTTCAGGCGGGGGCTGCACCGCAAGCAACCCGTCAAGGCTGTAGCGGTAGTTTGGGTCGAAGGGGAATCCGTGGACCAAGGGCATCGATTCCTCGCGCTATCTGGACTACGGGGACCAGGAACAGGTCCGTGGCACGCTCAGTCGGTGGGCAGCTTCAGCCGATGGGGATTGGAGCCCGTATTGTTGTGCAGGTCGATGCTGGCGAAGACCCCGCGCCGGGTCATGGCGTCCACGACGGCGGACATCAGGTCGTGCTCCGGCGTGTGTGGAAGCTCGCCGCCAGGCCAGACCCGGTTGTAGTCCGGCTGGTCCGGCAGGTGGCGCAGACCCTGAGCGGCCGCCGCCACGTTACCGATGAACAGACTCAAGGCCCGCGGCAGGCGTGGCTCACCGAAGCGCGCGATACGCTCGCTGAGCAGGCTACGCAGGCCATCCCAGCCGACCGTCTCGTTGCCGTGCAGCAGCACCGAGACGAAGAGCGGCGGTAGGCGCCCCCCCGAGAAATGGATCAGGGTCGGGCCGCCGAGCAGGCGGTGCAGGGCGTCGCTCTCGGCCTCCAGCAGGCCGTGGGGAAGGTGATCGAGTTCTTGGAGCATGGCGGTCGCAGGTGGATCCCAAGTCAGGCGATTGAACCCTAAAGGCGCCAGGAACACGAAGGATTTTCATCTGTCCTTCGGCGCCGAGGTAGAGCGCCGCGTTGGCGATGGTATCCGGGATCGAGGGGGCCTGCCGTGAGCTGCCCGCGGTCGCTGCGCGGCCTGCGGCCATGATGTCCTGGTCGCTTTCTCTGGCAAGGGTCACGGTCGGTGCCCTTCCTGTATCACCCGGCGGATGGTCAGGACTCCGCCGGACCTCACCATGGCCGTCGCCGCCCCGGGCGCGTGCCCCATGCCCTACTGTCGCCGCCGCCCCGAGCACACCGTCCTCTACCGGATCGTCCAGCAGCGTCTGGAGACCTACCTCGCGCTGACGCGCGATGGCGATGGCCAAGGCGTACCGCGGTCGGTGGAACGGGAGTTCCGCCACTACCTCACTTGCGGCATCCTCGCCTACGGCTTTGCCCGCGCCCGCTGTGCGGCCTGCGGTCATGACTTCCTGGTGGCCTTCTCCTGCAAGGGCCGGGGTCTCTGTCCATCCTGCACCACGCGGCGCATGGCGGAGACCGCCGCGCACTTGGTCGATCACGTGTTCCCGCCGTTGCCGGTGCGCCAGTGGGTCCTCGCAGTACCCAAGCGACTGCGCTGGTACCTGGAGCGTGAACCCGAGGCCCTAAGCGCAGTGCTCCACATCGTCTTGCGTGTGATCGAGCGTCACCTGCAACAGACCAGTCCCGGAGCGGCGCCGGACGCGCGCTTCGGGGCGGTCAGCTTTGTCCACCGGTTTGGCGCCTCACTGAACCGCCACGTCCACTTCCATTGCTGTGTCATCGACGGGGTGTTCGAGGGCGGCCCCGATGGCCAGGTCCGGTTCCGACCCGCGCAAGCCCTGACCCCGGAGGCGCTCGCGGCCATCGCGGCGCAGGTGCGCCGCCGGGTGCTACGGTGGTTCGCCCGCAGCGGGCTGTTGGAGGCCGCGGATGCGCAGGAGATGCTCGGTTGGGAGCACGGCGGCTTTTCGCTCGACGCGGCGGTGCGGATTGTCGGGGACGACCGCGCCGGCCTGGAGCGGCTGTTGCGCTACTGTGCCCGCCCGGCCTTCGCCCTGGAACGGCTGACCCAGGTCAACCCCGAGCGGGTGGTCTATCGGCTGCCCAAACCCCAGCCCGACGGCCGTACCGCACTGTCGCTCACCCCGCTGGAACTGCTCGACCGGCTCGCGGCTTTGATCCCACCGCCGCGCCGGCATCGCCACCGCTACCACGGGGTACTGGCGCCCCATGCGCCGCTGCGCGCCGCCGTCACTGCCTCCGGGCGCGACGCGACCGCGACCGACGCGCCAGCGCACGCGACCACCCCAGCCGCGTCCGCACCGGGTGCGCGCACCGCCCGCTACCACTGGGCGATCCTGCTCGCACGGCTGTTCGCCACCGTCCCGCTGCTGTGCCCAGAGTGCGGCGCCGCGCTGCGCCTGATCGCCTTCGTCACTGCGGCTGAGCCCGTGGCCCGCATCCTGACGCACCTCGGCGAACCCGCCGAGCCCCCACGGGTCGCCCCGGCCCGCGGACCGCCCGCCTGGGATGATCTGCTCGAACCACTGCCGGACTGGGACGCGCTGGCGCAACCCGCACCGGAATTCGAGTTCGATCAGCGCCTCTCCTGGTGAGCGCGCGGCCTCGCCGACACCGCTGGCACGGCGGCGCACGACCCCCGCTGCGCCGATCCACGGCGCCCCGCGGCCGAGCAGCACGCGCCCCTCCGCCGCCGGCCTCGCGGGGCGTCCCATCCCACCCCCAGACCGCCCGACTCAGCGGCAAAACCCGCTTGCCCGGTGTCCTGAGCGCGGCTAGACTCGAGGCCATATCGGGTCTCGGGTGGTTGAATTTCCTATCCGTTGACCCGCCCGCAGCAGGTCCGGCAGGTCGCCCAGGGCCTGCGGGTCGACCGGCCGGCCGTTCAGGCGGAACTCCCCGTGCGGTTCGTAGCCAACCCCGCTCACCTCGAAGGCCTGCCCGGCCGTGGTGACCGATTGTGCTGTCATCTCGTTTCGGGTGAGGGTCCCCGTCTTGTCGGAGCAGATGACGGTCGACACTCCCCAGCGCCTCCACGGCCGGCAGTACGCGCACGATGGCGTGGCGCCGCGCCATTCGCTGCACCCCGATGGCGAGGGTGATCGTGATGATCGCTGGCAGCCCCTCGGGGATGGCTGCCACCGCGATCCCCACCGCTGCCATGAACATCATCACTGCCGACTGTCCCCACAGGAGGGTACCGAGGGCAAAGGCCGCCGCGGCGATCAGCCCGATGGCGAGGCTCAGCCAGCGGCCGAACACTGCCATCTTGCGCAGCAGCGGCGTCTCCAGACGCTGGACCTCCCCGATCAGCCGCGAGATGCGACCGAGCTCCGTGGCATCACCGGTCGCGACCACTACGCCAGTCGCCTGACCGAAGGTGACCAGGGTGCCGGAGTAGGCCATGCAGGTACGGTCCCCCAGCGTCGCCGTGGCCGCCACCGGTGCGGTCTGCTTCTCCACCGGCATGGATTCGCCCGTGAGTGACGCCTCCTCGATCCGCAGGTTCTTGACGCGCAACAGACGGAGGTCCGCCGGCACCCGATCGCCGGACTGGATCGACACCATATCGCCCGGGAGCAGGGCCTCGGCATCGATGACGCACTGGTGCCCGTCGCGTATCACCGCGGCCTTGAGCGACAGCATGCGCCGGATCGCTGCCAGGGCCTGCTCGGCCTTGCCCTCCTGGATGACGCCGATGATCGCATTGGGTTCAGATCAGATCGGGCGTCGCCGGGGCCGAGGGGGAGGTCGGTACCAGGCCGATCTCGTCACCGTCATGGAGCCGGGTGAATCCCTCCGTGAACTGCTTATTCACGGTCACCCGCACCCGCTCGGGCGTGAAAAGGACCGCCGCTCCCTTCTTTCTGGCACCCAGCCATTTCAACAGCCCGTCCACGTCGGTGACCGCGGCCGGGACCACCACCTGCTCAGACTCCTTGCGCAGCTTCTTCGCCAGCCAGGAGAAGTAGAGGAGTCGGACCCGCTTCTCTCCCTGGTCCGGCTCCTGTCGCTGGTAGCCGATGCGCTCCAGGCGGGCGAGATAGTCCGCCCAGTTTTTCTCCTGATCCCGACCCAGGGTGTAGAGGGTGTCCCAGGAGTAGCTGCCGGTGTCGTGGCCGTCGTCGAACACCACCCGAATGGCGTACTGGCCCTGGGGCTCGATGGCGGTGATGTTGACGCCTTCCTTGCCCGTCACGGGTTCTCCCAGGCGAACCTCCGCGGCCCGGGAGAAGACCCGCAGATACTCGCATGGCAGTTCAAAGACACAACCGTCGTCAAAGCCGACGGTGAGCATGCGGGACTTGGCGTGGAGCTTGATTTCGGTGGGGTGGCGCTGGGTGGGTCGGTCAGTCATGGGGCTTCGGTCTCAGTCCGCGGACAGGACCGGTGTTATCAGCCCCCCTGCCGCCAATTGCAACCCCGTTGAGACCCCGGCCCGCTTTGCCCCGGCGCCGCCCTTGGGTAAGCTGCAAGCCAGCATGCCACCCCAGCCGGAGATTCCTTTGCCGTCCTACGTGCCAGTTGTCAACCGGGGTCAGAGGGTGGACGGGCGTCGCATCCTGGTGCTGTTTGCCCACCCGTCCCTGGAGCGATCCGAGGCCAATCGACCCTTGTTCGAGGCCACCGCCCGGGTCCGGGGGGTGACCCTGGTGGATCTCTATGCCGAGTACCCCAGGTTCGAGATCGACGTGGACCGGGAGCAGGGGCGGCTCTTGGCCCACGACGCGATCTGCTTCATGCATCCCCTCTACTGGTACTCCACCCCGGCCATCCTCAAGGAGTGGCAGGACCTGGTACTGGAGCATGGCTTCGCCTACGGCGCCACGGGTACCGCCCTGCACGGCAAGCTTTTCTTCAACGCCCTGACTGCCGGGGGCCCGGAGGCGGCCTACTCGGCGACCGGCTACAACCACTTTGCCATCCGTACACTGCTGTGTCCCCTGGAGCAAATGGCGCGCCTCTGCGGCATGGTCTATCTGCCCCCTTTTACGCTGTTCGGCGCCCGCACCGCCGTGGAGGAGGGGCGACTCAGCGTCCATGTCGAGAACTGGATACGCGTGTTGGAGGCCCTGCGGGACGATCGGCTGGACCTCACGGCGGCCCAGGCCCGGCCTCGGCTCAACGACGACCTTGACATCCTGATCCGGAAGGACTGACCCATGGAAGGTATGCTGTTTCACGCCTTCGTCTACCTCGCCGCCGCGGTGCTCTCCGTGCCGGTGGCGAACCGGTTGGGTCTGGGGTCGGTCCTGGGCTATCTGATTGCGGGCATCCTCATTGGACCCGTGCTGGGTCTGGTGGGTGCGGAAACCGAAGAGGTTCAGCACGTCGCCGAGTTTGGCGTGGTCATGATGCTGTTCCTGGTGGGTCTGGAACTGGAACCGAAGCTCCTGTGGGAGATGCGCTCCCGCCTGCTGGGGCTCGGCAGCTTGCAAGTGGGTCTCACCGCGCTCGCCATCACCGCCCTGGTCTGGGTCCTGGGGCGCCACTGGGGACAGGGTCTCGCCATCGGGCTGGTCCTGGCCATGTCGTCCACCGCCATCGTGCTCCAGACCCTCGGGGAGAAGGGATTGACCCGGACCGAAGGGGGCCGGGCGAGCTTTGCGGTCCTCTTGTTTCAGGACATTGCGGTGATCGGCGCCCTGGCCCTGATTCCGCTCCTGACCGCGCCGGGTGCCCCCGGCTCACGGGCCGGGGCTGGCACGAGCGGGCACGGGGACGGTGCCCCGGGGATGGCCGCCATGGTGACCGATCTGGTGGCCGGTCTGCCCGGCTGGGGCTATGCGTTGGTGGTGCTGGGGGCCGTGGCCGCCGTGGTCCTCGGGGGGCATTATCTCTCCCGCCCCCTGTTCCGCTTCATCGCCGCGTCCCGGCTGCGGGAGGTCTTTACGGCCACCGCCTTGCTGCTGGTGGTCGGAATCGCCCTGCTGATGACCCTGGTGGGGTTGTCGCCGGCCCTGGGTGCCTTCCTGGCCGGGGTGGTGCTGACCAACAGCGAATTCCGTCACGAGCTGCAAGCCGAGATCGAACCCATCAAGGGCCTGCTCCTGGGGCTCTTTTTCATCACCGTCGGGGCCGGGATCGACTTCGGCATCCTGTTTGGCGACTTCGCCCTGGTGGCTGCTCTGACCCTGGGGGTCATGGGGATCAAGATTGCCGTGCTGCTGGGACTGGCGCGGCTGTTCCGCCTGGAAGCGGGGGATCAATGGCTGTTTGCCCTCAGCCTGGCCCAGGCCGGGGAGTTCGGGTTCGTGCTGCTGGGGTTCTCGGTGCAGAACGGCGTCATCCCGCCCGACCTGGCGCGGATCCTGTCACTGGTGGTCGCCCTGTCGATGCTGCTGACCCCCGCGCTCTTCATTCTGTATGAACGCCTGGTCGCGCCCTTGCTGATGAGCGGCCCAGAGCCACGGGAGCCGGACGCGATCGATGAGCCGGGCAACGTAGTGATCGCCGGCATCGGCCGCTTCGGCCAAATCGTCAACCGGCTCCTGCTGGCGGCGGGGGTGCGCACCGTGGTCCTGGACCATCGGGCCGATCAGATCGAACTCCTGCGCAAGGTCGGCATCAAGAGTTATTACGGCGACGCCGCCCGTCCGGACCTGCTCCGCTCAGCCGGCATCGCCGATGCCCAGCTCTTCATCATCGCCGTGGATGACCAGGATCGCGCCGTCACCATGGTTGAGCAGGTCCGGCGCACCTATCCCAAGGTCCGGATCCTGGCCCGGGCCTTCGACGTCAGACACATGTACCTGCTGCAACAGGCCGGGGCGGACCTGGTGGTGCGCGAGGTCTATGACGGGTCGCTGAACCTGGGTGCCGCTGCCCTGAAGGCCCTGGGACTGCACCCCTACAAGGTCGAGCGGATGACCCGGGCCTTCCGTCAGCACGAGGAGGCGGGCCTGGCCAGCATGTACGACCTCTGGGACGAGAACCCGGACATTGCCCGCAATCTGGCTCTGCAGGCGCGAATCCGCGAACACGTCGGCTCACTGCAGGACGCACTGAACTCCGACCGCCTGCAGCTGCATGACCGCACGGAGCGGGGCTGGACCCCGCCCCCCAAAGGCTTTGTCCAGGAACTGGGGGAGGGGGAGTGACGCCGGGGGTCAAGCGCTGTCAGGGGTCAGGCTGTCCGAACCAAATACCCCCCGACCTGCACTCCGCCGGCGCGGCGAGTCCAGACCGAGAGATTGGCAGTTCCCTTGGCTTTGGCTGAACATTCGAGGGATCCGACGGAGGTCCCGGCCACCAGCATCCCCGGTCGGACGCCCACCGGGCACCGGCCGCTTTCACCGGCGTCACTGGCCGCCTTTCATTCGGACTGACTGGCCGAAAGCGCAAATCCCTCAGGGCGATCGATCTGCCGCAGCCGGAGCCCCCTTGCCGGCCACCTCAGGCAGCTTGATGGACAGGAGCAGGGCGGCCAGCACGAAACCGGCCGACCACCACAGACACCCCGTCGAGCCCCTGGGTCTGATAGACCAGCCCGACAGCACCGTCCCCGTCAGCCGTCCCGCCGGCATTGGCCATGTAATAGAAGCCCACGTTCATGGCGACCTTCTCGACGTCCGAGTAGGCCAGGATCAGATAGGAATGGACCGCGGAGTTGATGGCGAAGACGACGCCGAAGCAGAATGAGGCCGATGATCAGCACAGGCCCGGGCTCCAGGCCAGCCTCGATGCAGGGCCAAGGCGATGCCGGCGGGCACGATCGCCAGCAGCAAGGCCCAGTCGGCGCGCTCGTGCGCCGCCTGGGTGTCCCTGCCGCCTGATGACCGCGGCCGATGCAGCGGCCGGGTGCCGCCGCCTGCACGAAGCCATAGCCGATCACCCAGAGCGGCCAGGAAACTGCCGACCTGCGTGAAGGTTCCAGCCGAGCACCGAGTAGAGAAACACCGGCAGGCCCACCACGAACCAGACATCCCGCGCGCCGAAGAGGAAGAAGCGCGCCGCCGAGAGCCAATTGATCGCCGCGGGTGTTGGAGAAGACCTGGCTGAACTTGGCCTTGGCCTTCATGCGTGCCCACGCCCGAGGGCAGCAGGATCGGCGGTCACGATCAGAACGACAGAGAAGCATCCCCGCCAGCACCGCCAGGGCCCCCCGGAAGCCCGATCGGTCCAGGAGCGCCGCCACCGACGAAGAAGCCGACGCCCTTGAGCGCATTCTTCGAGCCGGTGAGGATGGCCACATACTTGAAGAGCCGCGACTCGCCGTCCGCCCCCGGGACCAGCGTCTTGACGCGTCGCCTTGGCGCGACATCTTGTTCAGGTCCTTGGCGATGCCGGACAGCGCCTGCGCGGCCATCACATAGGCGCACCGTCAACCAGGCGTCCGGCACCGTCAGCATGCCCAGCGCCACCACCTGCAGCCCCATGCCGATGTGCATGGTGAGATTGAGCCCGATGCGCGCGACCCAGCCAGCCGCCGACCAGATTGGTGACGATGCCGAAGACCTCGTAGAAGAGGAACAGCATGGCCATCTCGAAGGGCGAATACCCGAGAGGTGGAAATAGAGCACCACCAGCATGCGGATGGCCCCGTCCGTGACGGTAAAGGCCCAGTAGCCGCCGGTGACGGTCAGGTAGTTGCGGGTATTGGTGTCCAGGTCGCGGGCTGTCCATCGGCCGCTCACCCTACAGCAGGCTCCGGCGCCGACGACTTGACGGGCGATATCCATCATCCGGTTCACATAGCCCCACTCGTTGTCGTACCAGGCATAGACCTTCACCTGGGTCTCGTCGATCACCAGGGTGGAGAGGGCGTCGACGATCGACGGAGCGCGGATCGTCCTTGATAATCGACCGAGACCAGCGGCCGCTCCTCGTAACCCAGGATGCCCTTGAGCTCGCCTTCGGCCGCCTCCTTGAAGTAGCCGTTGACCTCCTCGGCCGTCACCGGCCGCGCCGCCTCGAAGACGAAGTCGGTGAGGGAGGCATTGAGCAAGGGCACGCGCACGGCGTGACCGTTCAGCTTGCCGGTCAGCTCGGGGAAGATCTTGGTGATGGCCTTGGCCGAGCCGGTGGTGGTCGGGATCAGGGACTGGCCGCAGGCGCGGGCGCGGCGCAGGTCCTTGTGGCCGAGATCGACGATGGTCTGGGTATTGGTGATGTCGTGGATGGTGGTCATGCAGCCGTGGCAGGATGCCGATCCGCTCGTGCATGACCTTGACCACCGGGGCCAGACAGTTGGTGGTGCAGGAGGCGGCGGTGACCAGGTGATGCTCGGCCGGGTCGTAGAGGTGGTGGTTGACCCCGTAGACGATGTTCAGGGCCCCCTCGGTCGGGGCCGCCACCAAGACCTTCTTGACCCCCTGATCGAAATAGCCCCGAAGCGTCTCGGGCTTCTTGTGGTGCTTGCCGGTCGCCTCGATGACGATGTCGCAGTCCGACCAATCGGTGTCGGCCAGCGCCGGGTTACGCTGTAGGCGATCGCCTGGCCGTCGATCCGGATCGCATCGCCCTCGCCGGCGCAGTCGCGGCCCCAGATCGCCGTGGACCGAGTCGAACTTCAGCAGATGGGCCGATCCGGCGGCGTCCGTGGCGATCTCGTTGATTCGGACGAACTCGAGCCCGTCCCCGCCCCGGGCGGCGCGCAGCCCCAGTCGCCCCATGCGGCCGAAGCCATTGATCCCGATACGGACGCTCATGTGCATTGTCTCCTGATGGTGGCAGTTCAGAGTGCGAAGTCGTCGTCTGCCCCTCGGTGCCGTCCAGGCTCACCACCTTGACGGCCCCGGGGATGTGTCCCCCCTTGGTGGAGTGGCGGATCTCCTCACCGGTGTACATGTCGGTGGGGCGCGCATCGAGCAGGACCACGGCCGGGTCCCGGCGGGAGACCACCGCGTCATAGACCGCCGTCCAGGATCACCAGACCCGGATCCCCCCGGTGCTCCGAGAGCCAATCCGCGTCGACCAGAAAGGACGGCACCGCACAGACGGGGCCCGTCGCGAGGAGGGCCGCCAGGACGAGGGATGGGAGGAGGTAGCGGATCATGGGTGACTCGATGGGTTCAGGGTGCTGCGGAGATCGGGATCGCGCCCACGCAGCAGGCGTCGTCAGCGATCCGGCCGAAATCAGAACCAAAAAGCATCACCGAGGCCTGGCGGGTACCCCGTGGCACCCCGATGGCCGAGAGTCCGAGCAGAAGATGAATAGAGGGAGTGGCGCATATAACGGGCGGTGCCCGCCGCCGGTTAGGTCGTCTCGGGGGTTGCCTCGGGCAGGGGTGTGCGTCCGATCTCGTCGAGCGCACGTTGCAGTTTGAGTCGGTCCAGGGAGGCCAGCGGCAGATTCAGAAAGATCTCGATACGGTTCTCCAGCGCGCGGAATGCCTGACGGAAGGCCATGATTCGGTTGACCTCATCGCCCTCGACCGCCGCCGGGTCGGGGATGCCCCAGTGGGCAGTCATGGGCTGGCCCGGCCAGACTGGGCAGACCTCGGCGGCGGCGTTGTCGCAGACGGTGAAGACGAAGTCCATCACCGGCGCATCCGATACGGCGAATTCCGCCCAATCCTTGCTGCGCAGGCCGTCGGTGAGGAAGTTGTTGCGCCTGAGTATCTCCAGGGTCAGGGGATGTACGGTGCCCTTGGGGTGGCTCCCGGCGCTGTAGCCGGCGAAGCGTCCGCGACCCAGGCGATTGACGATGCACTCGCCGAAGACGCTGCGGGCGGAGTTGCCGGTGCAGAGGAAGAGAACGTTGTAGGCCTTGTCGGTCATCAGGGGCTCGTCGGTCGGCGGCCGGCCGGGGTGGTCGGCGAGACAAGGAGGATATCCGCTGTCACGCATCTCTTGGTGACGGTTCCATGACGGTGGGCCGGCCCGGTCAGCGGAACTGTTCCCACCCAAACCCGCCGTCTGGGTGCTGCCAGGTCCGGTTCGACGGTTCGCCGGAGGCCCTCAGCCCCCGGTCATCGGAGGGATAGAAGGCGACCGCGTCTCCGTCCCGGACGAGGCGGTCCTGCGACGGGTCCATTCTTGTCGCTCCATCAGCCTGGACGTCTTTAAAGCTCTTTGCCATGAGAATCTCCCGACGAGGTCGTAATCAACTTGGGCGGGGACATGGTCATCCTGCTGCCCCTGCGATACACGGAAGAAGGGATTTAGGCCATGCTCGAGGAGGTCGGGCCCTTCGGGATCGTGCGCGAACAGCCGACCGCAGACCAGGAGTGGGGCTGGGTCGGTGTCGGCGCCCGTCAGATGCGCGGCAGCTCCTCGAAGACGTTGGTCCAGACGTTCAGTACCTGGCCGCCGCCGGGGGCACCGCCAGTCTTGATCTCGCCGGTCCCACCAGGCCCCCTGCGAGGACCGAGACGAGCGCAATCGAGACGTTGGTCTGCTTGGTATACATCGAACTCATCCTCCGTTCAGTGGGTGGCAAATGGTTGTACTGAGAGGCTGTGAAAAAACCTCGCGCCCTGGCTGCCGCCCCGATGGAGCCGTAAAATGGCCCCATCGAAGCGGCAGACCCCAGCGAGGGCGCGATGGCGGACGATCTCCAACCCGGCCTGTTCGACCACGACCCGGACCTACCACCGGCGCCCGCCGTGCCGCGTGAGGAGCCGGTCCCCGGCGTGGCGCGCGTGCGGATGCCCAATCGAGCGCAACTGGAGCTGCGCCCGAGCGACCTGGACTCGCTGCTGCCCGAAGGGCACCGGGCACGGGTCGTCTGGGCCTGGGTCGAGCGGGCCGACTTGCGCCGGATGTACGCCGGCATCCGCGCGGTGGAAGGCGGCAGCGGACGCACCGCCATCGCCCCCGAGATCCTGTTCGCCTTGTGGCTGTACGCCACGCTCGATGGCGTGGGCACGGCGCGGACCTTGGCGCGCTTGACCCAGGCGCACGACGCCTACCGCTGGATCTGCGGCGGCGTGCCGGTCAACTACCACACCCTGTCGGATTTCCGCAGCGCCCATGGCGAGGCCTTCGACGCCTTGCTGACCGACAGTGTGGCGGCCTTGATGGCCGTGGGGGCGGTCACCCTCAAGCGGGTCGCGCAGGACGGCATGCGCATCCGCGCCAGTGCCGGCGCCGCCTCGTTTCGGCGCGGCGAGACCCTGGAGCAGTGCCTGGAGGAGGCGCGGGCGCAGGTCGCCGCCCTCAAGCAGCAGGCCGAAGAAGACCCCGGGGCGCGCACCCGGCGCCAACAGGCGGCGCGCGAGCGGGCCGCGCGCGAGCGCCAGGAGCGCGTCGAGGCGGCGCTGGCGCGGCTGCCGGAGCTCGCCGAGATCAAGGCCAAGCAAGGCAAGCCGCGCGCGCAGGCCCGGGCCTCCACCACCGATGCCGAAGCCACCGTCATGAAGATGGGCGACGGAGGCTTCCGACCGGCCTACAACGGCCAATTCGCCACCGACACCGCCAGCCAAGTCGTCGTTGGTGTGGCGGCGGTCAGCGTCGGCACCGACATGGAGCAACTCACCCCCATGATCGAGCAAGTCGAGCAGCGGTGCGAACACAGCCCCGATGAGTGGTTGGTCGACGGCGGCTATCCGGCCCATGATCAGTTGGATCGCGCCGCCGCGCATACCGTGGTCTACGCTGTCGCTCCGTCGGGCCGAAAATCGATTTCTTTACAACCTCTCAGGCTGGAAGGTGGGGTGGTGGATCCCCTGCGCGGAGGCCGCCTGGCGCAGGGCCGTCAGGGTCTGCGGCCACAATGCCAGGTCACCCAGGGTGACATGGGCGGATAGAGCGATCCGCCGGGAGGATAAGCAGTGCGGCGCGCACATTGAGGTCGCGCTCGCCCCGGGACAGGATCCAGGCGACCAGCAGATTGACCCCCGGGTCGACTAGGGCCACCGCACTCACCGCCATCCCGTCGATGATCAGCGGTGTCTGGAAGCGACCCCAGGCCTCGGCGGTGATCACCGCCAATGGTGGGCATGATCGTGGTTGTATTTGTGGCTCATGAAAGGGGCGATTCAGCGAAGCCTACCCAGAACGATGCGGTCGACGGCCTCCGCGGGTGAGATCCCGCGGGCCATCAGGGCGTTCAGTTGGTGGTGGTCGACGCCGCCGATGGCGGCCGCGTGAGTGACCCTGGCCTCGCGGTGGCTCGCGCGCACCTCGCGGATGCCGTTGGCGTCGGTATGTGCCTCCAGGTGCACCCCGGGGGCCGGTTGTTGGCTGACGATGCGATGGCCGTCCGCCACCAGGTGTCCAGTAGCGGGGACGAGCACCAGGTCCGGGGCCTCGCCGATGCCGGCGAATGCTTCGGCGAGCGGCTGAAGCTCGCTCATAGGCACTTGACTCCGTTGCAGCGGCTGCACGGGCGTCACTTGTAACGCTCCACCACCCGCGCCGGAGTGCCCCGCGGGCACTGCGGGTTCCGCGCCAGGCCGCGATCACCTCGATGCTCGCCCCCAGTGTATCAACGAATCGGAACGACTAACCGATTAATCAGCTCGCTTCGTTCGCTGCGACCCATGCTTTCAATCTCCTCAATGATGTTGGCAACATCCGCTTCAGTCAGCTTTCCGGCGCGCAACAAAGACGCCTGCTCGTTCGCCCAAGCGTAGTAGTCGCGCTCGTAGAGGCTCGACATATCACTCTCCAATTCCAATTGCGCAACAAGAATCACGATGTCTTCTTACGTTTCCTCCAGGGCCTTACACCAAGGTCTTCCGATCACGGTCGACTAGGGTCCGTAAACGTTACCAGGCCGGGCCGCGCAGGGGACGAACTGTCGTCGTATTAAGTGGACCCCCTGTCCAGGACATCGGACTTCCTTAGCGGTTGGATTGTGTGTCCGGCTTCGCGAAACCGGGCCAAAGGCGGTTGTTCTTGTCCAGCACCACCAATCCCTGCTCCCGCAAAGCTTGCAGGTCGCGTTGTTTGGTCTTGTCGGTGCGCTGAAGATAGAGCGCGCGATACCAGGGCGCGCGGCGCAGCTCCGCCAAGGGGAGGGGATCCCCGGCGGCGAGCACCTGGGCGACGATGGCGTATTGGCGGGTATTGATCCGCTTCTCGTCGTGGCGGCGTTTCAGATCGTTCTCGAACAGCAGGATTTGCACCAGGCGATTGACCCGGTCCTGCAGGCTGTTGAGGCTGATCCGCATGCCTTCCAGGAAGAAGAGTGCGAACTCGGTGTTCGGATGCGGATCGCCCTTGTCGTGCGCCTTGCGGCAGACGTTGAACAGACTGAAATAGCGGTCGATCCGGTCGAGGTAGTAGCGTGCCTGGGCGAAGGGGGCGTAGCGGAAGCCTTCGCGTAGCAACAGGCTGGCCTCCAGGACGCGCCCGACGCGTCCGTTGCCGTCCCAGAAGGGGTGGATCAGCTCGTAGTAATAGTGGACCAGGGGCGCGCGGATCAGGACATGGACCTGAAGGTCGACCAGCTCCTGGTGCCATTGCAGCAGAGCGTCCAGCAGCAGGCGCACGTCGCCGCCGAATTGGGGCGGCTTGTAGCGTCCGCCGTGGGCCTGGTCGCCCACCTGGGTGATGATCGTTTTGGGGTTGTCCCGCAGCAGGCCGGGCTGGTTGCGCGCGTGGGGGATGCCGTCGGTGATCGCCGCATGGACGGACAGGACGAAGGACAGGTTCAGGCGCCAGTTCGGCTCCGCGACGGTCCGGCTCGCGAGATCGTAGGCGGCCTTGATGTTGAGGACGCGCCGCTGCTCGATGTCTCGGACCCCGGACGGGTCGAGGTCGAGTGCCAGTCGAGTCTCTTCCTCGGAGAGGGTGCCGCCCTCGATGCTGTTAGTGCCGAAGACGCTGGTGGCCACCACCTCCCGCGCCAATTGGCTGGCCACCTGGGACAGCGGTGATCCCTGAAAACGCTGGTGGGCGTCGCTGACGCGTAGGAAGGGGGTCTCCACTGATGCGGCGTCGATGCCCACCTGGAAGGCGAACGGGCCGAAGCGCGCGGTCTCGACGATCAGCCTGTGGTCCGCAAGCTCGGGCATCCGCGATGTCGTCCGGAAAAATGTCCTATGGAAGATGATTGCATAGTACTGATTAAAAGACACTCTTATAGCAGCGATCAGAAAAAATGTCCCGAAAAATGTCCGATGATCGTGGCGATCACCCAGGAAGTGCCGTTCCATCAAATTGCTGCCCGAGACCAGCGGGTCCACCGCCGGGTAGATGCCGTCGGCCGCCTGAACGCGCGAGAGGATCACCAGCGTGTCGAGATGCGTCAGGATGGCGCCCACGGCCGGGTCGGTCATGTCGTCGGCGGACACATAGACCGCCTGCACCGAGGTGATGTTGCCCAACCGGCTGGAGACGATACGGTTCTCCATTTCATGCCACAGCTCATGGCCCTCGCGGATGCGCTCGCCCAGCCCGGCGAACACCGACACCCCGCCGTGCAGGGGGGCCACCGCCTGCATGAATTCCATGATGAGCACCGTCTTGCCCACGCCGGCGCCGCCGAAGAGCCCGGTCTTGCCGCCGCGGATGATGGGGCAGAGCATATCGATGACCTTGATCCCGGTCTCCAGGATGCCCGCTGAAGGCAGCGTCTCGGCGAGCCGGCGGGTGGCACGATCAGGTTGCGAAACGCCTCCGGCACCAGCGGGGGCCCGGCATCCAGGGATTTGCCTAAGGCACCCAACAGCCGTCCCAGACAGTGCGTCGATACCGGCACCCGCAGCGGCGCCCCGCTGTCGAACACCGGGGTGCCGCGCTGGAGTCCTGCCGTGCGCGAGAGTGCTGTCCGTTGCCGGAAACTGCCGTACAGTTCTGACCTCCCCGCGCACAGGAAAACAGGCCGCCGCTCCCCCAGCCTCACCGATGACCATCAGCCGCCTCACTCTGGAACGTCGACAGGTCTGGATTTACCTCGCCGCTATCCTGGCCGGGTTGGTCCTGGGTGCCCTGGATCCGCAAGTCGGACCGGTCTTCGAGGCGTTGCTGTGGCCGGTGCTTGGCGCCTTGCTGTACGCCACCTTCGTACAGGTGCCGCTGCTGCATCTGCGGGATGCCTTCCGCGATCATCGCTTCATCACGGCCGTCGTCATCGGCAACTTCGTGCTGCTGCCAGTGTTGGCCTGGGCCCTGGCGCAGGCCTTGCCGGCGGAGCCCGCGCTGCGCCTGGGGGTGCTGCTGGTGCTGCTGGTACCCTGCACCGACTGGTTCATTACCTTCAGTCAACTGGGCGGCGGCAACGTGCCGCGCGCCATCGCGGTGACGCCGCTGAATCTGCTGCTGCAACTGGTATTGCTGCCGGTGTATCTGTGGTGGATGGCGAGCGCCGAGCTCTCAGCGGCCCTGCGGCCGGGGCTCATCTGGCCCGCCGTGGCGCTGGTGCTTGCGCCCCTGCTGCTGGCGGCACTGTCCGAGCGCTGGATCGAGGCCAGGCCGGGACGTGGCCTCTGGGGCGAACGGCTGGCGTGGTGGCCGGTGCCGTTGCTGGCGGTGGTGGTCTTCCTCATCGCCGGGGCGCAGGTGGGCGCGGTGACCGGCGCCCTGGCGCTGCTGCCGGTGGTCGTGCCGCTGTTTATGACGTTCTTGCTGCTCGCCGGCTTGATCGCTCGGGGCCTGGCGCACGTCTTTCGGCTGCCGCTTGATCAGGGGCGCACGCTGGCCTTCAGCCTCGGCACGCGCAATTCATTCGTCGTGCTACCCTTTGCACTGGCCTTGCCGGCGGGGTGGGAGCTTGCCGCCGTGGTCATCGTCGTGCAGTCGCTGGTTGAGCTGTTCGGGATGCTGTTCTTCCTGTGGTGGATCCCGCGCCGGCTTTTCAGTCATTGATCGCTATGGCTTTTGAGTGGGTAAACGCTTGGCGGTTTCGTACGCCCAAGCCGCCTACCGGATCGAAACTCGGTAGACATCGCGTTGATCATGAACCAAATTGCATCGCTTCCCCGATTACGACAACGACAACGACAACGAATGTTTTCGTGTTTAACTTGTTCTTCACTCGTTACTTATGGCTGAAGTGGATCAAGGACCGTCGGCGGTGAATCTCGCCGATCGCATCGCCGCTTGCAGGCAGCCTCGATGGAGTATCGAAGGCGATCATGACCCGGCGCGGCTCCTGGAATCCCTCGGTGACGGCGAGGATGGACCGCTTGAGCGCGCGCACCACCCGTTCGACGTTACGACCCAGAGCGCGCTGGGTGGTCGCAGTCAGTGGCAAGGCTCGTCAACGCCCAGATGGTTGCCTACGTGACCGACCGTCACAGGGCAATCCCAGCAGAGCGCAGACAGGCTCTCGCTGTCATGCCCGATCGGCCAGGTCGTGCAACGCCTGGCCATGGCGGCTTCCGATCTCGCGAAACCCGGCGCTGATTCGCGTGTCCGCGGCCATCCGCTCCCAGAAGGTCAAGGCCGCCTGACAGGCGGTGAGCCAGGTCTCACGCGCACGGGGCAGGGGCAGTGGTGGCGTCCACGCGGGTCTGGGCAGCTCACCGCCGGCCAGCGGTGCATGGCGCATCGGCAGCATGTCGTAGGTGGGCGCCAGGCGCAGGCGCCCGGCGACGGGCTGGAAGCTGAGATTCCCCAGGTGCATGTCGGTATTGGCGATCAGCCGGCCGTACCACCAGAGGTGGTCGATCCGCGCGGCATCCTCCGTCTCCAGAAGACCCGCCGCGACCAGACCATCGGCCAGGCGGGTCCAGTCGTGGGCGTCCAGGCCCAGCAGCGCCGCGTTGACCGTCTCCAGGCTGATGAGCGGGCTGCGGCCGAAGGCGCCATGGCGATCGAAGCGCTCGACCTCGATAAAGGTCCGCCCGGCGTGCGCGAGGACACGGCTGTGGGCGCTAGCGACGCTGGGCAAGGCGCTTGCGCACTCGAGGGCCAGATGCTCGCAGACCAGCAGGTCGGACCAGCGGCGGACGGCGGGCGAGTCGTCCGCGCCCGAGAACTTGACCAGCACATGGGGCGTCGGTCGGCCGGCGAGGTCGCGCCGGGCCGGGAACTTGGGAAACTCGCCCGCCGCGCTCGATCCCGCCACCCCCGCCGCCAGCGCCTGCTCGGCCAGGATCGCGTAGGCGGCGGGCGTGTCGGCTTCGTGCAAGGGCTCGGGGGAGGACAGTCGCTCCCGCTGCCAGCGCTCGCAGGCGGTGTCGCCCAGGATGAGATTGCCGACGGTATCGGTCCCTATCCGGCTCAGCGCAAAGAGGATGTCGTCGTCGTTCCAGAGAGTGGGATTGTCCGGCACCGCCAGCTCCCGCTGGATCGCCCGCGCGAGCTGGCGGCCGAGGTAACCCTGCGGGCGCATGTCATAGAGCGGATAGGGCAGGCCATCCCACCACCCCTCGCGCGCCTCCTCGATCAACGGCCAGTCCGTTCCCGTGAGCGCCATCCAGGATCCCGAACGGGGCAACGGCGGATAGGCTCGCGATCTGAGTCGCGCGGCCGGATCGATCGACGGCATAGAGCGGGTACTCGCCCGGGTCGCCCTGCACGGACCGGCGCAAGGCATAGCGAGTGCGACGCGCCTTGCCCGCGACCAGGATGGGCAGGGGGCTCGCGGCCAGCAGCCGGTGCAGCGTCGGGACGCTGATCTCCAGCTCCCCGGCCAGATCCGCCGCCCGCACGGCGGCCCGACGCCCGAGCACGCTGGCGAGGCGCTCCTGCGCGAGCTGCTGTTTCGTCCTCAAGGCTTGGCGCGCTCCCGGATCGCGGCGACGAGAAGATTGATGAGAAGATTCTTCGAGCGGAATCTATCGTTCAATGAGTCGACTTGTCGATCTTCTGGGGGCATCCGTTGCAATGAATTCGGCTGATCGGATCGGCGCTTGAAGGTGCCCCTGGCCAGACTCGCTTCGATAGGCACCCGTTCAGTACGGACTGACCCGGCGATAAGCCAGCAGAGGGCCATAGTCATCCGCGACAACGCACGCCTGTCGATGCAGGCGGAGCACGGCCGCGGGCAATGCTCGCTCAGGGGCGGCTTGCCCGCAGAGCGCCGCAGCATGGGCCTCGATGACCAGCCGATTCCAACTCTTGATCGGGCTGTCGGGCAGGGTGGCCGTGCCGGCTCTTCTCCGACCGGCCTACCGGCAACTCCCAACGCGTCCACCCGCGAGTCCCGCGTCCCGATCAGCTTATAGAGCACCGGCGCCAGATAGAGCGCCATCAGGATCGCTGCCAGCAGGCCGCCGATGGCGCCTGCGGCCATCGGGCGCAACAGTTCGCCGCCGCGCTTCAGGGCGAAGGCCAGCGGGGTGAAACCCAGCACCACCGGCAGGGTGATCATCAGGCGGGGACGCAGCCGCAGCTCCGCGGCCTGGCGGGTCGCCTCGAAGCGTTCGAGACACTGGGCGCGCAGGCGCTGGGTCCAGCAGCTTGGCGACCTTTCGCAGTTCGGCGACGAACCCGGTGACGGTGCGCGCATTGACCGGGGCCATCTCGCTATCACCCCCCCGTTGCCGATCTTATTGTTCTATCAGTTTGGCGCTGCCGCTTCCTCTTCGGTTTCTACCCGGCCCATGGCGCCCAGGAGTCCCTGTACCGCGCCCGCCCAGGTGAGAGAGGGGGCCAGGTCCGCGTAGAGCTGCTGTGCCCGCCGGTCGGCGGCGTCCTGGTCGAGCAGAACGAAACGGATTTGTTGAGCCCAGGCATCCGCATCCACATCCTCGCCCCGATCCGTCGGTACCACGAACTGCCCTGCACGTTCGGCGCCGAGCCGCTCGATCAGCAACTCGGCGATGCCGCTGCGGTCGCTGACCAGGATGGGCACCCCGGCGGCGATCGCCTCCATGGCCACCAGCCCGAAGCCCTCGGAGCGCGATGGCATCAGCAGGACCGAGGCGCGGCGCAGGTCTTCTTGCAATCGCTCAACCTGGGCACTGTATTCGTGCGGCTTGATGTCGAGCCCGTCGCGTCCGGCCACCGCAAGCAGTTCGCGACGCAACCGGTCGCCGGTCCCGGGCGCGGCCCCGCGCACCACCAGCCGGGGCGGCTTGGTCCCGATGCTGGGTCTGCCCAGTGCCCGTGCGGCGATGTCCAGCCCTTTGAGGCGGTCATCCTCGGCGCGTCCGAGCAGCAGGCATTGGGGCTCGACGACCCCGTTCCGGGATTCCAGGCTACCCAGACCGGGGTCCAGGCGATGCAGCGGCGGTGCGCATTGCAGCCCGGCCAGCAGGTTCGCGAAGGCCCTGGTCAGGCGCGGTCCCACGGCGACCACCAGATCGGCGCCCCGTGCCAGGTCCAGTTGCAGCCGCTCGCGCTCATCGGCGGTGACCGTGGCCCCCGGTCCTTCCGCGTGGTCCTTGTGCCATTCGCTCTCGCCGGGGGCGGTGTGGATGATCTGGATGCGCCGCTCGGCCGGGAAGAATTGCTCATGCTGCATCTGGGCCCCGGGCCCGGTGATGCGGTCATGGCCGATGACCCAGACGGGGTTGAGTCCGTCCGGCAACTCCGGGCGGCCCAAGAGCCAGTGCATCGCGTCGAGTCCGGGCCGCGGCCGTGCGGCGATCAGATCGACGTGGGCGGTTTGCGCATCCTGTTGCTCGTCGGCGTCGCACCGGGGAACCAGGCAGACCACCCGCCGACCGGCCGCGGCGAGTGCCTTGCAGAGGTCCCGGTTGAAGGTGGAGAGCCCGCCGTTGCGCGACCACCATTCGGTCGCGATGGCGAGGATGCAAGGCTGGGGCTCGTGCGCGGGGCTTGGTGTCATTGGGTATCGGTCCAGGACGGGTCCGTCGGACAGTAGCCTGGTCAAGCGGACCGGGCGGCCGGTGAGGCTGGGCGGCAAGGTGGGATGGATAAAGGCCGGCACTGGACCGTGACGCTCGGCGTCCCGGTCCCAGAGTCGCAGCAGGGTCTCGCGATCCGGGCCGGTGGTGGCCTCCAGCGGCTGGTCGAGATACGCGGCCAATGACTCGCGGGCGACCGTGTCATCCCCTTGCGCCAGCGCGATGAAGGCGGTCAGCCAGGTTCCCGATGTCCGTGTGTCTTGTCTCAGATCGCCCGGGAATCGGTCCATGGCCTCGGCGGCCCGCCCGGGCTCACCGGCGCAGAGCCAGGCGAAGGCCTCGTGCAGGGCTAGGTGCAGATAGCGCGGCACGCGTTCACGGGCGGCACCCGCGCGTTCTGCTGCGTCGCGCCACAGCCCTGCAATCTCCTGAATGAACATGTGGCCCAGGAGGCACTGGTGCTCTTCGCCAGCCAATAGGCCCTGTGCCGAAACGAGTTCCTCGATCCTTGAGGCGTTGCGCAGTACCAGAGAGAGATAGAGCGCGGACTCCCCGACCCGCTCGCGGCTCCATTTTCCCGGTGGAATTCGCTGGAGCCCGTCCTTGAGCAGATCGAGCGCCCCTGGGTAGTCTCCCTGCCTGGCCAGTATCTCGCTTGCCGCCTGGTACAGGGTTGATAGGCTGTGCTGGGGCTCGATGCAGTCGATGCCTCTGTGCAGGAGTTTGATCGCCTCGTCCGTTTGCCCGGTTTGGGCGAGCATCTCGGCGGCGCTTTGGTAGAGGGCGGAGAGGCTCTGGTCCGCGGGGATGCGCTCAATGCCGTCGCGCAGGAGTTCGATGGCCTCGCCCGTATCGCCGGCTTGGGTGAGCATCTCGGCGGCGCTTTGGTAAAGGGAGAAGAGGCCCTTGTCAGCCGGGATGAGCTCGATGCCATCGCGCAGGAGGTCGATCGCCTCGTCCGCTTCGCCGGCCTGGGCAAGAAGCTCGGCACCGGACTGGTAAAGGGCAAACCGATTCTGCTCCGGTGCCACGTACCCGATGCCCTCCCGGATCGTGCGTTGCAGCGACTGGATCTCGGACTTGCGCGCCTCGAGCCGGAACCTCAGTACCCAGGTGGCAGCAGGTGCCCGCGGTCCGCAGGCGCGCCGGGCATGGCGCAGGGCCTCCCGCCAGTCGTCCGGTCCGTCGCGCTGGGCCAGGCAGCGGGCCAGGTGGTACTCGATGCCAGCCGGCCCCTGGTTGTCGCGATAGAGCCCGAGCAGCAGGGCGATGCGCTCGTCGAGTTCTTCGCGATCCACCGGCACCGGGGTTACGGACTCAATGGTCCGACTCAGGTGGTCCTGGAAATGGGCGGCGATTCGCCCGAGTTCATCGTCCCGCCCGGCCCGCGTCAGGTGATAGCGGGCCTCGACGAAATAGCCGCCGAGTCCGCTCTGCTCCTTGACCTCACGCGCCTCGAAGTGACGGGTGTAATGGTCCGCTGCCAGTGAGTGATAGCCGCGGCGTTCCTGGGGCTGTGCCTGCAACTGGGCGAGTACGATCTCCCGCACCAGTGGCCGCGGTGCATCCCAGCCGGTGTGGTGCTGCACCAGGAAGCTGTGCACCAGCACCGCGCGGCGCTGGATCAGGTCCGGTATACCCACCTGGGCGGTCTTGAACGCCTTGGCCTTGATGGGCTTGCGGTGGACGCTGTAACGGCCGAGGACGCGCCGGGTGTCGGGTTCCAGACGCGACAGGATCCGCGCCAGGAGCTTGCGTTCCAGGTCCTTGAGCAGTTTGGGGTCGAACTGGCGGTCGTCGATGGACCAGAGATCCGGTTCCAGGCCGATCAGTTCGTCGAGCGAGTCCTCGTCGCGCAGGGCCACGCCCAGGATCTGGATGGCGTCCAGGTTGTTGCCCAGGGCACGCACGACCTCCAGCCGCCGCTCGGGCGGAACCGCATCCGGGATGCCGTCCGCGGTCAGCCGGCCCGTCAGGTAGGCGACCGCCTCCTGGTCGGTGAGTCCGTCGAGCCGCCGAATCGTGTGGCGGCCGGACGCCAAGCCGTCGGGAAAGGCGCGGTCCGAGACCAGCAACAATCGACCCTGCTGGACTCGACCGGCGACCTGGCGGACGAATGAATAGACCTCGGTCGGCAGCCGCCCGCCCTCGTCCAGCATGGCGACTTGGGCCTCGTCGATCACGAGCAGGGTGCGGGTACCGGAGAGGACCCGGGCCAGTGCCTCCCAGAGGTCCTGTCCCTGATCAAGGGCCTGGACCAATCCTTTCTCGCCCTTGAAGGCGAGTTCTTGGGCAATCTCCAGGATCAGATCGTCCGCGGCGGTGGCGCGGGACTCGGATGGGCGCAGGAGGGCCGCGCGCCAGCCGCCAGCCTCGGCGCGGCGAACCGTCTCGCGGGCAACGGTGCTCTTGCCGGTGCCGTCGAACCCCTCCACGAAGGCGCCGCCGGGCCCAGAGTCCAGCCAGTGGTTGCAGAGCCAGTCCAGTAGGGCTTGTTGGTTCTTACTGAGCGATTCCGTCGTGATTCCTGATGCGCCCCGGTCAGTGGTCTTGTCGCCATGGGATCATGTGCTCGTCCTCCAAACTCATGCCCCGTCGCTCTTTAGCTATGCCAGGCAAGCCGTCAGGATTGGACAGGCCCCGGCGTGCCTGATGGTACTTCAACTGTCGGGACTGTACCGAGCCGCTGCGCGCGCCGGGCGAACCGGCGGTCATCGAAGGTATAGAGCGCCGCGCAGTGCCCGCTGCCGGCCAGATGCAGTGCGTCGGCAAAGTCCATCCCCTGGCCGAGCAGATTCAGTGCGGTGGCGACTCGTCCAGTCTCTTCCACATTCACGTTCGCCAGTCCCAACAGGTGCTCCATGACGCGTATGATCGCCGCGGCGTCGAAGCGGTAGAAGGCACGCAGCACCCATTCCAATTCAAGGATCACGGTCAGCGGGACGAAGAGGCTCGGGCCTTGGGTGACGATCGCGTAAGCGATGGGCCGCTGCTTGAGCGCTTCGGGATCACCCGGATCGGCGACGTAGAACCGGGCCAGGATGTTGGTATCAAGGGCGATCATCGCCAACATCTGACGGGGCGTCACGCATCGCGGTGGCGACATCGAAGTCGGCGAGGCGCCGTTCGCCCGGCTGATCGCAGGTCAGCATTCCGTACCCGTCTGCGGCCTGGGTCCGCTTGATTGCCCGCAATGGCCTGACGCGGATGCTGTCGCCTTCCAACTCGAAATCGAGCCGGGTGCCCGGTGTGATCCCGAGCCGATGCCGGATCGCGGCAGGAATGACCACTTGGCCCTTATCCGAAACGGTAACGGTCGACATTGTCGAGGACTCGCATCTTACGCAGTAAGAGGTATTGTCCGAGCAAGCGGCCCCAATGGGCAAGGCGTGTCACGCCACCGGCGGCAACGGCAGGGTCTGGTCGGTCGCCAAGTCATCAGGTGTCATCCGCGGCATCGGTCATCAGAGCACCAGATTGAAGACATAACCCACCAGCAGGATGCCGGTCGCTACCACCCCGACGAAGGTGGCGATCAGGGGCCACTTGAGCACCTTGCGTAGGATCAGCATCTCCGGCGCCGACAGCGCGATGACGCTCATCATGAAGGCGAGCGTGGTTCCAAGCGCGGCGCCCTTGCCAATCAGGGCCTCGACGATCGGCAGGATGCCGGCGGCATTGGTGTACATGGGCACCCCGAGCACCACCGCCGCCGGGACCGCCCACCAGACATCCCGACCCATGAAGCTGGCCATGAAGTCTTCAGGCACGAAGCCGTGGATGGCCGCGCCAAGCCCGATACCCACCAGGACATAGGGCCAGACCTTGCCGACGATCTCGCGCACATGGCGCCAGCCGGCCTCGAAGCGCTCGACCCAGGTGTAGTCCGTGCCGCTGGGGGCTACTGTGTCGCCCTGATGGATGGCACGCACCCAATCCTCCAGGTAACGCTCCATCTTGAGCTCGCCAATGATGAGCCCGGCCACGATCGCGATGAGAAGCCCCATCCCCAGATAGAGCGCGGCCACTTTCCAGCCGAACAGGCCCAACAGCAGGGCGAGCGCAATCTCGTTGATCATCGGCGCGGCGATCAGAAAGGAGAAGGTCACCCCCAAGGGCACACCCGCCGAGAGAAAGCCGATGAAGAGCGGCACCGCCGAGCAGGAGCAGAAGGGGGTGACGATCCCTAAGCTCGCCGCCATGGCGTTGCCGATCCCCAATCGCCGCCCCGCCAGCAGGGCACGGGTGTGCTCCGGGGCGAAGAAGGTCTGGATCACGCCCATTAGGAAGACGATGCCGGTCAGCAGCAGCAGGACCTTGGGGGTGTCGTAGAGGAAGAAGTGCGCGGCCTCGCCCCAGTGGGTGTCGCGCGACAATCCCGCGGCCGACACCAGCAGGTCGGCGAGGTCGGAGAGATGCCAATAGACCGCCACCCACAGGGCAGCGGCCAGGGGCAGGCCCCAGAGCCAGGGGGTTAGGGCGCGGGTGTCGGTGGTGGGGGCTGTTTCTGGAGTCATGGCGAGGGTCTTGGGTCTCGGTCGGCGATCAGCGCTCGTACCCGGAGCACGGGATGCAGACGTGTTTGTCACCCACCACGCGCAGATAGGCCTTCGCGGTCAACTCGCCACAGGCGTTGCAGGGCACGAAGCCCATGACCTCCGGCAGCCAGTCGCGCTCGAACTGGAAGACCTCGCCCAGGGTCAGGATGTCCGCTTCCGGGGCATTCCAGATCAGGTCCACCAGTTCCAACTGCTCGGCCTCGGGGATGTCATCCGGCTCGATGCCCTGACCGCGCTTGGTCATGAAGGCGGAGGCGCCGATCTGCTTCTGTAGGGTCGGCTGGTAGCTCACGCGGATCGCCCGGTTGCTCGCCCGCTCGATCAGGGTCACCGCGAGCTTGCCGTAGGGGGTCTTCTCCAGATTGCCCTTGCCCAGGGTGCAGCCGGTGCCGTATTGGACCCCGTCGCCGAAGCACATGCCGCCGTGGTCCTCGCCGATCTCGACAAAGCCGTGGAGTTGGCGCCCGCCGGAGCGCTTGACGTCGAGTACCCGCAGGGCGGCGAGCCCCACCCGGACACCGGCCACACTCGCCCAGCAGCGGTGGCCATGGAATTCGAGTGCCTTGAGGAGGGTTTGACGATCATCGTTCATACGAAGGCTCCTGATTCAGATCTGAATCGTTCTGGATAACTTGACATTGATTCAACGCATGGGTTGCGGGCTTGCTGTAGGTCGGACTTCAGTCCGACCCGGCCCCTCCGGCAACCCTACCCCCGATCGGGCTGAAGCCCGACCTACACCAGGGCTGTCGTCCGCGTCGGGGTCGGGGCCGGTCATAGCAGATCCCACGCCGTCTTGACGGCGACAGCGATCAGGACCAGGGCAATGGCGCGCTTCAACTGGGTGGCCGACAGGCGCTCGGTGGCGAGCCAAGCCCCCAGCGCGGCCCCGCCAACGGTCGCCAGTGCAGTCACCACGAGCAGGGCTGTGTCGATCCGGGCGACCTGGACATGCGCCAGAAAGCCGCTGATCGAGGCGAAGATCACGACGAATGAGGCGCTGGCCGAGGCGCGCTTCGGTTCCAGGCCAGACGCCACCAGGGCGGGGACGATGATGTTGCCGCCACCCACCCCGAGCAGGCCGCCGATGAAGCCGGCCACGCCGCCCACCGGCAGGCCCAGCGCCAGCGTCGCCGCCAGGGATGCGCGGGTCGCGCGCGGTTTAGGCTGGTACAAGACCATCATCGCCGCGGCGAAGACCAGAAAGCCCACGAACAGCCACAACAGCAGGCTGCGATCCATCCCGTGGGCGGCCCAGACCCCGACCGGCGACAGCCCCACCGCCAGCACCAGCATCGGCAGGACCAGCCGCCATTCCACCAGCCCCTTGCGCACGAAGGTGATGGAGGCGACCGACATCCCCACCGCGTTGAGCAGCAGGGCGGTGGCCATGGCGGTGTGCAGCTCGATCCCGAAGGCCAGGAAGACCGGGATCAGGATCAGGGCCGCGCCCACCCCGGCCATGCTGAAGAGCGTGGTCAGGGCAAAGGTCAGCACCGCGGCGATGACGAGCACGGTCATGAGGTGGCCCGCGGTTCACGCAGCCCGGTGAGTTGCTCGTGGCAGGGGATGCAGACCCGTTGCTCGCCCGCCAGGCGGGCATAGCCCTCGACCACCATCTCGCCGCAGGCGTCGCAGACCAGCCCGTCGAACGAATGGCGATGCTGCGCGATGGGGTGATCAAAGACCGGGCCGACCGAGAGCAGTTGCTCGGCCGGGGCGCTCATGACCCGATCGACCAGGGGTTGGACGACGTCAAGCGGCACCTTGGACGCCGGTATGCCCTTCTCACGGTAGTCCTTGAAGAAGGCGGTCTGTTTGTTGGCGAGCATCGCCGCAGCCGTCGGTGTCACCCGCACCGCCCGCCCGGTGGCCACCTCGACCAGGGTCACGCCCCATTTGCCGTAGTGAAGCTTCTTGATGTTGCCTTTGCCGAAGGTGCAGCCGGTGATCATCTGAACCCCATCGGCGAAGCAGGTGGCGCAGTGGTCCTCGCCGAGCTCCACCAGGGCGAGGAACTGACCATCCGCCGCCCGCTCCACTCCCAGGGCGTTGAGTGCCGCCGCGCCAACGCGCAGGCCCATCGGCATCGCCGGGCACTTGTGGCCATGCAGGGCCAGGCCGTGTTCATAGAAATCTTTGGCTTCAATCATGGGTGAGACATTCTGAAGGAAACAGGTTTTGGGCGGATTGCCCACGACGGACATGGAGGGAGACGAAGGCGGCGGCAAAAGGATGCACCCCGGCCAACCGCGGGTGCGTTGCGGGGCGGCCCCGGCAGGCTAGCTGATGGGCGCAGCCGTTCTTTGGCCAGCCGGCTGGGCTTGATCAGCGAACTTGATGATCGGTACGCGGCGGCCCGCACGTCCGTTCGCTGTCGCTTCTTAACACCGCCGTAACCAGGCATCTCCCGGTCATCGCCGACGGATCGATCAGGACAGTCCCGGGCAGGTCGTCGGATGGGCGCAGCCGCCCTCCGACCGGCCGAGCTCGATCTGCACCGTGGGGTGGTCGATGTCGAACTGCGCATGGAGCGCTACGGCGGTCTGCGCGAGAAAGGCGTCGCCGGGATGCCCGGCCGGCATGACCAGATGGACGCTGAGCGCCGTCTCGGTGGTGCTGATGGCCCAGATGTGCAGGTCATGGACCTCGGTCACACTCGTTGAAGGCACTCCACTCGGTGGTGCCGCCATCGAGGATCTTGACCCGGCTCATGTCGAAGCCGTACAGGTCCAACAGGTAATACAGGCGTGCCGCCAGGGCGGTGCGGGAGTCGTCGTAGAGGACCAGTGTGGAATCGTCGTTGACGCCCCAGCCTCGTAAGGTCCGCTGAAATGCCTCGCGGGAGGGAAAGCGCATGATGGGCCGCCCCGCGTTGTCGCCCAGGTCCTTGAAGCGCTGGACCTGCACGGCGCCGGGGAGGTGGCCGACGGTGAAATAGCGATGGGGGTGATAGCGGACCTCGAGCACGATCAGACCTTTGTCGTCGATATGCTCGGACAGCCACTGCGCATCCACCAGAAAGGCGGGGGCGGCCAACAGGGTGCCGGGTAGCAGGAGCGCGCCCAGGATCAGGCAGCACAGGTGCAGTCGCAGGCGCACAGGATGCAGGGATTTGGTCATCGGGAACTCCAGTACAAGCAATGGCAAACAAATGCGGGGCGCGCTCCGCACCGGACCGCGGCACCGGGCCTCAAGGCGAGACGGTGAGGGACGAGCGCGGTACGAAACAGCACAGCCGGCCGGTCTCGTCCCGGCGGACCTGGCAGGCCGTGGCCAGGTGCTCGCGCAGACGCTTGCGCGCCCGTTGCACCCGCGACTTGGCGGCGGCCAGGCTCAGGCCCTTGAGTCGGGCGTAGGCTTCCTGGGTCATCCCTTCCAGATCGCAGAGGGTGAGTGCCTCGCCGTCCTGCGCCGACAACTCCGCCAACGCCCGCGGCAGGCAGGCGGCCAGCGACTCCACGGGCGCTGGTGCCTCTTGGTGCGCCTGCAGATCGTCGGGCAGCTCCACATGGTCCTGCCGCGACCGCAAATGATCGATCAGCGTGTTGCGTGCGACCGCGAACAGCCAGGCGCGGGCATTGGCCATCTCGCAAAACTGTTGGTTACGGCTCAGGGCCTTGATGAACAGGTCTTGCAGGAGGTCGTCGGCCGCGTGGGCATCACCCAGTCGGCGGATAAGCCAGGCGCGCAACTCGCGCTCGTGTTGGCTCCAGGCGGTCATCAGGCAGGTCACGGGATCACCGCGTCAACTGCGAGAGTCCGACAAGCCCCACCGGCGCCGTGGGCAGCCACGGGACCAGCGCACAACGCCGACTGGACTGATCGACGACGCGGCGGATGAAGGGGATCTCGGCGGCGCCGCGCTGGCGCAGCAGCGGATGGCGGGTGCCGCTGGCCAGGAGGCTCTGGTTGATGACCCAGGCGAAGGGCTCGATACCGGCGCGACGCAGGTCCTGTTGCAGCCGCTCGGCCTCGTGGACCGGCGTCGCCTCCGCGCAGGGTGACGACCAGCACCCGGGTGAAGTTCCGGATCGCGCAGCCGCGGCAGCAATTGGCGCACCGACTCGGGCATGTCGCCCTGGGTGCGCGAGACCTCCCGATGGTAGGCCTCTGCGGCATCCAGCAGCAGGATGGTGTGGCCGGTGGGCGCGGTGTCGAGCACCACGAAGCCCTCCTGGCCGCCGTCCACCGCGCGGGCGAAGGCGCGGAACACGGCGATCTCCTCGGTGCAGGGCGAGCGCAGGTCCTCTTCCAGCATGGCCCGCCCGTTCGGGTCCAGGTTGGCGGCGGCCTTGGCCAGCACCTCGGCCTGGTAGGCGGCGACCTCGGCCGCCGGGTCGATGCGGCTGACGGTCAGGTTGGCAATCGACTCGCCGACGGCCTCGGCCACATGGGCGGCCGGGTCCGTGGTGGACAGGTGCACCGGATGGCCGCGCCGGGCGAGCGCGACGGCGATGGCCGCCGCCAGCGTGGTCTTGCCGACGCCGCCCTTGCCCATGGTCAGGATGACGCCGCGTCCGGCCCGGGCCAGTTCGTCCACCAGCAGCGCGAGCTTCTCCGGCAGGGCGCAGTCGGCGTCCAGCGCATCGCTGGCCGACTGGACCAGCGCCGGATTCGCCATCTGGCGCAGGGCGTCGAGCCCAGAAGTTCCCAGCGCCAGCAGCGGGGTGACGGTCGCCGGCAGTGCGGCGAGCCCGGCCGGCATCCCGGCCAGCGCCGCGGCGCCGCGCGCGCATCATGGCGCTGGCGATCGCGTCGTCGGTCTCGGCGACGGCCAAGACGCCATTGAGCGCCAGTTGCAGGTTGCGCACGCCCAGCGCCGCCAGTTCCTCGCGGGTGCGCTCGGCCTCGCGCAGCGCCGCCGTCTCCGGCCGGCTGACCAGGATCACGGTGGTGCGCGCCGGGTCGGCGAGTTGCGCCACCGTCGCGGCATAGAGCGCCTTCTGTTGTTCCAGCCCGGCCAGCGGGCCGAGACAGGAGGCGCCGCCGGTGGTGGAGTCGATGAACTCGCTCCAGGCCGAGGGCAGCGTCAGCAGGCGCAGGGTGTGGCCGGTCGGGGCGGTGTCGAAGATGACGTGATCGAAGGCCGCGGTGGCCTCCGGCGCGCCGAGCAGCTTGGAGAACTCGTCGAAGGCGGCGATCTCCATGGTGCAGGCGCCGGAGAACTGCTCCTCCATGCTGACAATGGCGGCGGCGGGCAGGAGCCCGCGATAGGGGGCGACCATGCGCTCCCGGTAGGCGTGGGCGGCGGCCTCGGGGTCGATGTTGAGCGCAAAGAGCCCCGGCGCACCCGGGATGGCCGTCGGGGTCTGAGCGAGCGCCACCCCGAGCACCTCATCGAGATTGGAGGCCGGATCGGTGCTGACGATCAGCACCCGGCGCCCGGCCTCGGCGAGCGCCAGCCCAGTGGCGCAGGCGAGCGAGGTCTTGCCGACGCCGCCCTTGCCGGTGAAGAACAGGTGCCGGGTGCGGGTGTCCGGGATGGCCATCAGCAGCACCCGCTCCCTGGCTTGCAGCAGCCGGAATTGACCTGAACGTTGAGCTGAGGTCTTGTCGCCGGGGCGGCGCTCGTTGGCAGCTCCAGCTTCTGGATCAACTGGGCCCGCGACAGATAGGCGCCGGTGGCGACGATGCGCCCGTCGATCAGGGTCAGCGGCAGACGCTCCATCCCGGCCTCCAGCTCCTTGAGCACCGCCGGATTGGCGGTGAATGCCTGTGGCTGCTGGGACAGGTTGTAGCGGGTGACTGTGATGCCCTGTTCGGCGAGCCACAGCAGATCGGCATTGAACTGCACCAGCACCGGATCGACCTCGACGCCGCAGACGCCGGTGGAGCAACACATGGCAGGATCGAAGATCTCGAGTTTTTTCATGGGATTCACCGTTGGGATTGGGGGATGCCGGCCTCGTACCAGCCCTTGGTGGCATTGACGACCCGGACCACCAGCAGCATCACCGGGACCTCGATCAGGACCCCGACCACGGTCGCCAGCGCCGCACCGGACTGGAAGCCGAACAGCGAGATCGCCGCCGCCACCGCCAGCTCGAAGAAGTTGGATGGCGCCGATCAGGGCCGAGGGACAGGCGACGCTGTGTTTCTCGCCGACGGTGCGGTTCAGCCAATAGGCCAGGGATGAGTTGAAGAAGACCTGGATCAGGATCGGCACCGCCAGCATGGCGATGATCAGGGGCTGTTCGAGGATCTGCTCGCCCTGGAAGGCGAACAGCAGCACCAGGGTCAGGAGCAGGGCGACGATGGAGGCGTGGCCCAGGGTCGCCAGGGTGGCGTCGAAGCGGGCCTCGCCCTGTTTGAGCAGGAGATAGCGCCAGACCTGGGCGATGCCGACCGGGATCAGGATATAGAGCACCACCGAGGTCAGCAGCGTGTCCCAGGGCACCACGATGGCCGAGAGCCCGAGCAGCAGCGCGACGATCGGCGCGAAGGCGACGATCATGATGGCGTCGTTGAGCGCCACCTGGGACAGGGTGAAATAGGGGTCGCCGCCGGTCAGCCGGCTCCAGACGAAGACCATGGCGGTACAGGGCGCGGCGGCCAGCAGGATGAGCCCGGCCACATAGCTGTCGAGCTGCTCCGCCGGCAGCCAGGGGGCGAAGAGCCCGCGGATGAAGATCCAGGCCAGCAGCGCCATGGAGAAGGGCTTGACCGCCCAGTTGATGAAGAGGGTCACGCCGATGCCCTTCCAATGGGACCGGACCTGGCCCAGGGCGCCGAAGTCGATCTTCATCAGCATCGGGATGATCATCACCCAGATCAGCACCCCGACCGGCAGATTGACCTGGGCGACCTCCAGCCGGCCCAGGAACTGGAAGGGGGCGGGGAAGAACTGGCCGAGCCCGATCCCGGCCAGGATGCAGAGGGCGACCCACAGGGTCAGCCAGCGCTCGAAGAGGTTCATCGGCGCACCGGCGGCCTGCTTGGCGGTGATTTCGCATTGAGCGGACATGGCTTACCCCGCGCTCTGCCGGGGCCGAGGCCCAGCGCCTCGGCCACGGCGGGCACCAGCCGGGCGCGGATGTCGTCGCGCACCGCGAGGAAGGACTCCAGCGGCTCGCCGTGCGGGTCGTGGAAGGGCAGATGGATGCGCGGCACCGGGCCGCGGAAAGATCGGGCAGCTCTCCTTGGCGTTGTCGCAGACCGTCACCACCAGGTCGATCGACTCGTCGAGCACCGCGTCGATGTCCTTCGGGTAGAGCCCATCGGTCGGCAGGCCGGCCAGCCGCAGGGCCTCGATGGCCCCGTCCGCCACCTTCGGCTGCGGTCGGGTACCGGCGGACAGGGCGCGGACGCGCCCGGCCAGATCGTGGTTGAGGATGACCTCCGCCATCTGCGAGCGGCAGGAGTTGCCGGTGCAGAGCACCAGCACGGTCTTGAGATGCGGTCATGGGTCAGCTCCGAATGCGATGGGTTGGCGGCGGCGCTCAGGCCGCGCGGGGGTCGCAGGCGGACGGCCGGCGGGGCGGTCGGCTCGGCGCCCATGCCGTCCTTCATGTGGAACAGCACCCGCAGCGCCCAGGCCGGGAGCTGCGGATGGATGCGGTAGCGCATCCAGACCCCGTCGCGGCGGGCGAGCACCAGCCCCGCCTCGCGCAGCACCGCCCAGGTGCCGGGAGACCTTGGGCTGGGGGGCGTCGAGCGCCCCGTGCAGGTCGCAGACGCAGCGCTCGTCCGACCTCCAGCAGCATGGCGAGGAGGCGGCGGCGGATCGGGTCGGCCAGGGCCTCGAAGAAGGGCTGGGATCGAATGGGTTGGGTCCGTCGGACATGGGTCGGTCTCGTGTGCGGGCGTCCTGGTCGTGCGTCGGGCCGGGACAGCCAGGTCTCGACCGTCGCTCTTCGTTCAGGCGCTCGCGGATGGGCCATCGCCCGGCTAGCCGGCGCTGTCCGCGGCGGCCGGCAGGCCCGTCTGTCCGATGGCGTCGAGCCGTTGCTGAAGCTTCAGCCGGTCCAGCGAGGCCAGCGGCAGGCTGAGAAAGATTTCGATGCGGTGCTCCAGCTCTCGGAACGCCTGGCGGAAGGCGAGCATCCGCGCCGCCTCGTCGCCCTCGACCGCGGCCGGATCGGGGATGCCCCAATGGGCGGTCATCGGCTGGCCGGGCCAGACGGGGCAGGTCTCCGCCGCCGCGCGGTCGCATACCGTGAAGACGAAGTCCATCCGTGGCGCATCTGCCGAAGCGAATTCCGACCAGTCCTTGCTGCGGAGCCCCTCGGTCGGGTAGCCCTGGCGTCTCAGCACCTCCAGGGCCAGCGGATGGACGCTACCCTTGGGGTGGCTGCCGGCGCTGTAGCCGACGCATCGTTTGGAGCCTAACCGATTGACGATACTCTCTCCGAAGATACTCCGGGCGGAGTTCCCGGTGCATAGGAACAGGACGTTGTAGGGCCGGTCGTTCATTGGCTTCACTCCTGCCCGGCGGTCCCTGCGGGGATGCCGAGCCATGTTCGATATATGCGCTATTGTATATGTTTTCGCGCGGGCGACCGAAGGCCCTGCCGTGCGAATCCCCCGCTCCCAGCGGTCAGGGCTCCCGCCTGCGGCTCAGCGCCCGAGCGACTCGGCCTCGCGCCAGCGCCGCGCGCACGACGTTCGCCGGCAAGGGGATGTAGCGCAGCGCCTCCGCATCGCTCTGCCCTTCCGCGAGCGCCCAGACCAGGAAGCGGCGAACCGCGGCGGTCTTCTCCGGGTCGTCGTAGCGGTCGCGCACCAGCGCCCAGGTGTAGGTCACGATCGGGTAGGAGCGCGCGCCCTGCGGGTCGGGAATCGGCGCCGCGAGGTCGTCGGGGAGCGCGTCCGAGCCTCCTGCGAGCCCACGCGAGCCTGTCTCCGCGCTGGGCGCGACGAAGCCGCCGGCCCGGTTTTCCAGCCACGCCATGGGCAGATGCAGACGATCGGCGAGCCCGTACTCGACATAGCCGATCGAGCCGTCGGTGAGCTTCACGCGTTGGGCCACCCCCTCGTTGCCGCGCGCCAGCATGGTCCCGCCAGGCCAATCGACGGACTTGCCGACGCCCGGCCCCGCGGCCCAGCTCGGGGCGATGGCGGCCAAGTGATTGGTGAAGGCGAAGGTGGTGCCGCTGCTGTCCTGGCGCGCGACGAGCGAAATCCGCTTGGCCGGCAGAGCGAGGCCCGGGTTCGCGGCGACGATGCGCGGGTCGTCCCAGCGGCTGATCCGACCGAGGAAGATATCCGGATAAACGTCTCGGGGCAGATTGAGCGGACCCGCGACCCCGGGGAGGTTATACGCCAGGGCGATGGCGCCAGCGGTCACCGGTATCTGACGCGCGCCGGCTGCCCGTTCGGGGCTGAGCGGGGCGTCCGTGGCGCCGAGGTCGATCTGGCCGGCGAGGAAACGCTCGATGCCCTCGCCGCTGCCGATCGATTCGTACGCGAGCTTGATCCCGATCCGCTTCGTAGGCGGCGGCCAATGCCAGTTGAGAATGTCAATAGAATTGGCGACGGCGTCTAATAAGCGTGTATCGGCGAGTGCCTCGGGACAGCACCTACCGCGCGGGTGCAGCGGTCGGCAACCGGACGTATAATATACGCAATAGCGGATATTATTGTGACGATCCCGTGACGGGAGAGGATTTCTTGCGAGCGCGCGTGGGTCCGAAAGCGGGGGCGCAGGTCTTCGCGCAGCGTCGGCGGGGATTGCGCCGACGCTGCCGAGGCTCAGTCTTGCTGGTTTTCCTTGAGCATCATTCCGAACTCGTACTCGAGGCTGAAGTGCCCGAATACCTGATTCGCCTCTCGGTGCAGCTCCTCGAAGAGGGCCGCGGGGTCCTCTCCGTCGGCGATTCGCTCGTTGACCAGTGCTTCAAGGACTTCTCTAAAGCTCTTCGCCATGACAACCTCCTTCGGTTCGGTTCGGTTCGGTTCGGTTCGGGCCGTCGCGCCGAGGCGTCCGACCATAGCCGCCATCCCGGGTCCATCTCGCTGCGATCGCCGTATTGGTCGTCCGCGCCTCGGTAGCGTCGTTGTCGCGGCGCGTGCCTAAGTCTCGGCACGTCGCCTATGGTCAAGTGTAGACAAGCGGCTCGAGGAGGCGGCGCAACCGAGCGGGCTTGGGGTCCCCGGGTTCGGATCCCGGTTTGAACGCCGCCGCCACGTCCGACAGGGTCGTGGGCAATCTGGCGCTGCAGGTTGGTGAGGTCGACCCGGTCGGGGTCGGCCACGGTGATCCGCCGGACCCCGGCCGAAGCCAGGGAGAGGAGGGCCGGCGAGCCCAGACCGCCGGCGCCGACGACCAGGGCGTGCGCGCCAGCCAGGCGCTCCTGGCCGGCGATGCCGATCTCGTCGAGCAGGATGTGGCGGGAGTAGCGCAGCAGGCTGTTGTCATCCATGGGTCTGTCCCTCCGTGAACCGAGCCGGCAACGCGCTCGCGCGAGACGGAAACATGGGCATTCCCGCCGTCACGCGCTGGCCTTCCAGTGTCCGGACTTGCCGCCCTGCTTTTCGATCACCCGCACCTGTTCGATGACCATGCCGCGATCCGCCGCCTTGAACATGTCATAGACCGTGAGCGATGGCTTCGGCCGCGTCGAGGCCGAAGCGGGGCAATCCTTCGATCGGGACGTCGCCGACCACGGCCAGGATGCGGCGGTCTTCGGGATAGAGCCAGGGCTGGCCGGTTTCGACACGGTGCACTTCGAGCTTGGGCAGGTCGGCGTGGCGATAGCCTTCGACCAGGACCAGATCGCAGTCCGCGAGGCGAGCGAGATGCTGCTCCAACGCCGGCTCGAGCTGGCCGCGCAACTCGGCGGCGATCATCCAGCGGTAGGGTGTGGTCAGCAGCACTTCCCGAGCGCCCGCCTGGCGATGAAGCCAGGAATCCTTGCCGGGTGGGTCGAGGGTGACGTCGGGGTGGCTCTGCTTGACGACCGAGACGGCCAAGCCGCGCCGGCCGGTCTCGGCCAGCAGCTTTCCGATTGGGACAACAGGATCTCGTCCCAAGCCGTGCGGCAGGCCCCGGTCGAGCCGGGGAGACAGAAGACGAAGGTGCCGTTGGCCAATCCCGCGGACGCCCGCGACTGGACGGTCGAGGTGCCGATCTCCTTGAACGAGACCTGCCGAAACAACTCGCCGAAGCCGTCGATCGTCTTGTCCAACAGCGGCAGTACGGCCTCCGGCATGCTATCGCGCCCGGTGATCCCGGTCCCGCCGGTGCTTAAGACGACGTTCACCTGCGGATCGGCGATCCAGCGGGAAAAAACGGCGCGCAGTTGGTAGACATCGTCGCGCACGATTTCTTTGGCCACGATCTCATGTCCGGCCGCTTCGGCGCATTCCCGCAAGAGTTTGCCGGACGTATCCCTATCCTCGCCACGACTGTCCGAAACGGTCAGGATCGCCATCTTAAGCGGTAACAAATCATGCTCTGAAAAGTGAGCGCCCATCGCAATACCCCGTTAAGCCATGCGGCCGGTTGACGAATCGAATCGTGGCGAGACAAATAAGCCGCGCCAGCCGTACACCCTCGCATTTCCAGGGAAACCGAATGCATCTGCGGCAATCTGTAAGCGGTCATCGCGACCTCAACCCCCGGTCTGCGCCATGAAGCGGATCGACCTTCTCCGGTCGCTCATTGAACTCGTGACGCTCCGGTTTGAGCAAGACGGCGCGGCGCAGATGCTCGACCAGGTCGTCGCCGCCGATCCCCGCGCGCAGGAGCGGTCGCAGGGGGTAGCTGTTCTCCTGGCCCAGACATAGGTGGAGAGTACCGTCCACGGCGAGTCGGACACGGTTGCAGGTCTCGCAGAAATGCTGGGAGATCGGGGTGATGAAGCCGATGCGCGTGTCGCTGGTGCCGACGCGGTAATAGCGTGCGGGGCCGCCGCCCGGCAGGATGTCCGGGATCAGCGTGAGGCGGCGCTCCAGGCGCTCTTTGATTCGTTGCAGGTCGACGTAGTGGCTGGAGGGCGGCACCGGCCGGTGCTGCCCATCGGCATGGTCTCGATCAGCGCAGGGTGAAACCGCGCTCGGCGCAGAACGCCAGGATCGATTCGATCTCCTCGTCGTTGATCCCGGCCATCGACCACGGTGTTGACGCGTATCGGCGCAAAGCCGACGTCGCCGGGCGGCCTCGATACCGCGTAGCACCTGGTCCAGACGCCCCCCGGTGATCTTCTGGAAAACGTCTGGCCGAAGGCTGTCCAGACTCACGTTCAGACGCCGCACCCCGGCCGCGATAGAGCGGCTCCGCCAGGTCCTCCATGCGGGTGCAATTGCTGGACAGCGACAGGTCGTCGAGTCCGGGCAGGGCGGCCAACCGGGCGGCCGAGCACCGGCAGGTCGCGTCGCACCAGCGGCTCGCCGCCGGTCAGGCGCACATGGCGCACGCCGAGGCGCACGAATGCGCTTACCACGCGCGCGATCTCGTCGAAGTCGAGCCAGTGCTCGGGCTCCTCGAACCCCTTGAAGCCCTTGGGCAGGCAGTAGCCGCAGCGCAGGTCGCAGCGGTCCGTGACGGAGAGGCGCAGATACTCGATTGGACGATCGAAAGGGTCTTTCAATACGGGCACGAGGGGGCTTCCCTGGGGCAGGGCGACCATCCCTGGCCGCGAAATCCGGGCTCCCGTTGCGGGGAGCGACCGGGCGGTGCACGAGGCACCCCGGGACTTACCCGGGGTCCTTCCCCGGACCGATCAGGCGGTCAGGAACCGCCGCCGCTTGAACGAGACCGTCCGCTTGTAGTCCTTCATGGTCCCGACCTTGCGGATGTCCGCCCAGGTGCCCTTGTAGTAGGGGATCAGGTTGCGGTCGGTCCAGGAGGTGACCACGTCGCCCACGACGCCGTTGTCGTAGCCGAACATCATGAAGGTCTGGCCCTTCGCGATGTCCGGCTCCAGGTAGGCCATGGCGAAGGCCGATCCGAAGTCGTTGTGCAGCTCGACGATGTCCCCCGACTGGATGCCGAGCGACTTGGCGTCGTCCGGGTTCATCTCCAGGGGCGCCATGGGGAAACGGTCGCGCCGGAAGGGCAGGAAGCGGTCGTGGTAGGCGGTCTGCCAGATGTGGTTGGTGCGGCCGTTGTTGACCCAGAAGCGGTGCTTCTTCTTCTGGGCCTCCACGGTGCCGGGCAGTCCGTTCCAGGGGGCGGGCAGGAAATGGGCCTTGCCGTCCTTGGTGTCGAACTTGTAGTCGGCATAGATCATCTCGGTGCCGACGAGCTTGCCGTCCTTCACTTCCTTGATGGGCAATTGGACGCCGTTGGTGCCCATGGTGCGCAGAAGCGCGTAGGTGGCGAGATTTCCGGTGGGGCCGCCCTGGCTGTCGATCCCTTCCGGCTTGCGGAATCCGTCGTTGAAGGCGTCTTCCTCGGTCTTCCAGTCGAAGCCCGCAAAGCGCTTGGCCATCTTGGCATTGCCTTCCTTCTCGTACATCGCCTTCAGGGTGTTGGCGATGTCCGCGGCGATGAGACAATCCGGCTTGGCCTCGCCCGGCGGGTCCATGAAGCGCTCGGAGAGCCGCATGCGCCGCTCGCCGTTCATGGCGGTGAGGTTCATCTCCCCCGGGTGGGCGGCCGGCATCAGGAGATGGGCGGCATCGGAGAACTTGGTGTGGTAGAGGTCGATGTTCACCACGAAGAGCCCGCCGCGATTCTCGATCGCGTCCACGATCAGGTCCGTCAGCTCGTCGGCGCTCGCCCCGCGGGCCTTGCTGATGACGTCGCGGACGATGGCCGCGCGGCGGTAGACCGCCTCCCGATACTCCTCCGCATTGAGCGTGGACTGGAAGGAGTTGCAGGCCCAGACGGTGAGCATCTTGCCGTTGCCGTTGATGATCTCCTCGTCCACGTACTTGGCCGGGCGCCCGCCGGGATAGGGCGGACGGGCATAGCCCTCCTGGTGTCCGCCCATGCGGACCACGCCGGTGCCGCGCCGGCCGACGTTGTGGGTGGCAAGGACCAGGTCGACCAGGGCGGACTGGATGCGGTAGTTGTCGTTGCCCCAGATGATGCCCTTCTCGTAGCCGTGCATGGTGCGCTTGCGGTGGCCGGACTCCTTGGGGGCGTAGGCCCATTCCGCCGCCTTCTCGATGTCGGCGACCGGTACACCGGTGATGCGGCTGCACTCCTTGAGCCCGATCCGGTTGGCCTTGAGCGCCTCATCGAACCCGGTGGTGTGGGCGTCGATGAATTCTTTGTCGTGCCAGCCCTTGTCGACCACGTAGGTGAGCAGGCCGTTAAAGAGTGCGGTGTCGGTGCCGGGGGCGATGGCCAGATGCAGGACGTTCTCGGGACCGGCGATGTGCTTGGTCACGGAGAGGGTCAGGCTGCGGCGCGGGTCGACGTAGATGATCTTCGCCTTTTCGGCGGTCTCGCCCGGGAACCACTGCTTCTTCTTCTCGACGCTCTTGCCCGTCATATTGGGTAGGGCATGTGCGAGGAAATAGTTGGTCTGGGTCTCGTAGCCGTTGGCGCCGATATAGAACAGGGTGTCGGCGACCTCGGAGTCCTCGTAGCTGTTGTTGAGCTCGCCCACTCCCATGTCCCGGGTGGCATGGCACTCGGAGTTGTAGGCCGGGCGGTTATGGATGCGTACCAGGGGGGTCTGGATGGCGCTGAACATCAGCTTGCCGCTGCCCCAGGTGTTCTCGAATCCGCCGCCGGCGCCCCCGTGGTCGAATGCGTTGAAGGCGATCTGATCCGGACCGCTGGTGTCGAGGATATGTTTGGTCACCCCGGCATAGACCTTGAGGGCATGGTCCCAATTGGTCTCCACCCAGTCGTCGCCGGTAAACAGCATGGGATATTGGAGCCGCTGACGGGAGGTGCCCTCGCCGGAATACATGATGCTCGCCATCTGCCCGCCGCGGGTGGAGGACAGTCCCTGGTTCACCGCGCATTCCTTGTCCGGGAGGATCATGATGTGGTGGCGGCTGCCGTCCCGGTCCGTGACCACGTTGTGCATGGGCGGGGTCATGATGACGGTGAGCGGGGGGACCTGCGGCGGAAGTCGAGCCCCAGGGCGTTTTCGTTCCGGGGCGCGTCCGCCTTCCCGGTTCTCCGGCCATTTGTAGACGTGGTAGCCGCAGCCGACGATGCAGAAATGGCAGGTCATGTTGGTGCGCTGGGCATCCGGCGGCGGCAGCGGGATACGATCTCGGTATTGGGTCATTTGGTTTGCTCCGGCGGGTCACAGCAGGTTGCATTGGCGGCCGTAGATGAGACCCTCGACCGCGACGGCGTAGAGGGTGTCGTCTTTCGTATCGTGCTCCAGCAGGATGCGCGGCAGGTTCTCTGTAGACTGGCCGTCCACCATCTGGCCGCCCATCTCGGGGTCGAAGATGCTGAAGTGACAGCCGCACTTGAAGGTGCGCGCCACCTTGTCGTAGCTCAGTGGGCAGCCGTTGTGGGTGCACTGGGTGCTGAAGGCGACGATGTCGCCGTCCGGACCCGCGCCGCCGGGGACCTTGCGGCCGGTCTTGATGATCTGGCAGAAGGACTCGTTGTCGGGGTAGTTGAAGGGCACCGGGACGTTGTCTTTGAGCGCGCCGGCCTTGCCGATCGGCTCGCGCGGGTAGGGGAGCGTGGTGGCACCTGGGAATTGCGGCTCTTGGGCGGCGGCGAAGCCGGTGCCCATCAAGGCGGCGCTGGCCGCCGCGGCTGCGCCGCCTGCCTTGAGAAACTTACGTCGACTGAGATCTGTCATTTGTTGCCTCCTCCTCGCTTGTGGTTCCGGCGAATCAGCAAACGACGTGCCGCGGAGTTTTGGCTGCAGATCAATGGCCTAAGATTGTTCTGTTTACTTTGGGTAACGCGACGACCTGTCGTGTGTTACAGAATGGTAACGAGAGGCTGGGGCCGGTCTGCAATTCGAAGGGGTTCGATAGCAGGGCCTTCCTTCCCTTTCCGGCCAGCGCGTTGTTAGACTGGCCCGACCTGTTCAGACCGCGAGTCCCACAATGGATGCAATCGCCTTTACCGAGGCCCGCAAGCGGCTCGGCGAGACCATGGATCGGGTGGTTGACGATCATGAGCCGATCGTCATCACACGCTCCAACGGCCGTAACGCAGTCCTGATCTCCCAGGAAGATTTCGATGCCTGGCAGGAGACCGCTTACTTGCTGCGTTCTCCCGCCAATGCGGCCGACCTACGGCGCGCGGTATTGGAGCTCGGCGAACGACGCGACTTGGCTCGGCATGACCTGATCGACGAATGATCTGTTTTCGCGATCAGGCTTGGTTGGACTACCTCTACTGGCAGCAGGCCGACCGCAAGATACTTAAGCGCATCAATCTATTGATTCAGGACATTGATCGCGAGCCTTTTTCCGGGATCGGGAAGCCCGAGCCTCTGAAGCACGACCTTACCGGCTTCTGGTCGCGCCGTATCGACGAAGAGCATCGCCTAGTGTACACATACATCGATGGGGAGTTGGTCATCGTACAGTGCAGGTACCATTATTAAATCTGATCTGTAGGTCGCATGCGCCGGCCAGATTCGATGTGTGATCGGCCCATCCCATCGGGTTGCCGCTGGGCTAATGCGGAAATGAATCAATGAACCGCCGCGCCTTCACGCGGTTTGCTTTTGCCGCTGCGGTTGGACTTGGCTGTGGTGTGCGGGCATCGACGTCTCCACTGCGCTTCGGTCTCACCCCTGTCATCCTGGACGACCGCATCGCCTTCCTGCGCGAGTGGGGCGTCTGGCTTTCGGCTCATCTGGGCCGTCCCGTAACCTTCGTACAGCGCGCGCGCTATCGGGAGATCCTGGATCTCCTGCTGCGCGGCGGTCTGGATGTCGCGTGGATCTGTGGGTACCCGTATGTGCAGCACCAGTCGGAGCTCTCGCTGATTGCGGTGCCGCGCTTCCAGGGGCAGCCGCTCTATCGTTCTTACATCGTCGTGGCCGCCGACTCTTCCTTTGGGTCATTGGAAGACCTCAAGGGCGGGATCTTCGCTTGGTCCGATCCGGACTCGAACTCCGGTTATCTCTTCCCGCGCTATCGATTGACCCAAATGGGCCAGGACCCCGACCGCTACTTCCGGCGGACCTTCTTCGCCTGGGGCCATCGCCATTGCGTGGAGGCGGTGGCCGAGGGTCTGGCAGACGGGGCGGCGGTGGACGGCTATGTGTGGGACACCCTGGTGCTGCGGGAGCCGGCCCTGACCGGTCGCACCCGGGTCGTCCTGCGCTCGCCCCTGTTCGGTTTCCCGCCCCTGGTGGGGGCCCCGGGTCTGCCTGCGGGCGATGTGGAGTCCGTGCGCCGGGTCCTGCTGGCCCAAGAAGGGGACGGCGTAGGCCGCCAGCTGCTGGGGGAGCTGAACCTGGACGGATTCGCGGCCGAGGGTCCGGCGCTCTTCCAGGACATCGCCCATATGGCCGGGGTCCTGGGCGGGACGGGTCGCTCGTGACCTGGTTTCCCGCAAGCTACCGGCGGCGTCTTGCCCCTGAGTCTCAGCATCGCGGCCGTCGCCACGGCTTTCCTGATGGCCCTGGCTTTGGGGCTCCAGACGCTGAAGAACCTGCGGGATGACCAGGGACGCAATGCCCTGCGGCTGGGCCATGCCATGTCGGATGTCCTGGTGCAGGCCCTGCGCCACGACGATGTCTGGCTGGCCTACTCGCTTCTACGGGGCCCCGAGCGGGAGGCATCGGATGCGACCTGGGTCCTGGTGGACGAGTCCGGGCGGGTCTTCGCGAGCAATCGACCGGCCCGCTACCGTGTGGACCAGCCCCTGACGGAGGCACTGCCTTGGCTCGTTCCGACGGATGCAGGGCGGTCCGTCGATCTTCCCGCTCATGCCCGACTGGAACCTCTGGCGGGCGGCATCGGATGGCCAGCGGACGCCGGCCAAGACCGGCCGCGCCGACTGCTACGTCTGCCCCTTTCCAGCGACGGGACCGGCATGGGCGAGCTGATCGCCCTGCTCTCGGACGCCCCTTTTCTCAGCCGCTTCTACGAGGTCCTGCAAGGCGGATTCCTGGTGACCTTCGGCGTCCTGGCCGTGCTGTTGCCCCTGGGCTGGCTTTGGGGACGACGCATGGCCGCACCGCTCGCGACCCTGGCCGAGTGCATGCGGCGCGCGGGGGAGGGGGACCTGCGCTCCGTGCAATGCCCGGTGCCCCAGGGCGACAGCGAGATCGGGCAGCTCGGTCAGCGCTTCCAGGAGATGGTCGCCGCGCTGGCGGAGAAGCAAGACCTGGAGCAGCACATGCTGAAATCCGAGCGGCTGGCCGCGGTGGGCCGGGTCGCGGCCGGGGTCGCCCACGAGATCAATAACCCGTTGGGCGGCATGCTCATGGCGATCGACACCTTCCGGCGGCGTCAGCCGCCTGACCCGCGCACCGGGCAGCTCCTGGGCTTGCTGGACCGGGGGCTGCAACAGATCCAACACGCGGTCTCCGCGCTCCTGGTCGAGGCCCGCCTGGACAGCCGACCGCTCACACCCCAGGATCTCGAGGACGTGCGCACCCTGGCCCAACCCAAGTCCGGAAATCCCGAGGCCACCCTGGTCTGGGACAACGGCCTCGCGGGGCCCCTGCCGCTCCCGGCCAACCTGGTGCGCCAGCTTCTGCTGAATCTCATGCTCAATGCACTCAAGGCGGTGGAGCCGGGCGGGCAGGTGGCGGTGCAGGTCGCACCGGGGCCCAAGTCGCTCTCGATCTCGGTGGCGAACAGCGGGGAGCCCATGCCGCCCGATCGGCTCGACCGGCTGTTCGAGCCCTATCCGTCCCGTCGTCCGGATCGCCAGGGGCTTGGGCTTTGGGTGTGCTACCAGATCTGCGCCCAGCTCGGCGGGACCATCGAGGCCCAGGCCGGGGACGGGATGACGCGCCTGCGCGTGCGCCTGCCCATGGGAGAGGGCCCCGACCATGACTGACCGACGGCCGCGGATCTGCCTGGTGGAGGACGACCCGATCATGGGCGAGGCCCTGGCGGAGCGGCTGGACCTGGAGGGGTTCCAGGTGCGCTGGCACCGCACCGGGCTCGCCGCATTGGCCGACCTGACCGGGAGTGGGCCCCAGATCGCCGTCATCGATATCAACCTGCCGGACATCTCCGGCATGGCCCTGTTCGATCGCATCGGACGGGAGGCGCGGCCGGCACCGCCCTGCGTCTTCATTACCGGCTGCGGGAGCATCGAGGACGCGGTCCGGCTACTCAAGCTCGGGGCCGCGGACTACCTGACCAAGCCCCTGGACCCGGCGGCGCTGGTGGAGAAGCTCCGCACCCTGGTTCGGGAGGCGGCACAGACCCAGGAGATCGGGGCGGCATCGGCCGACGGGCCGAGCACCCGATCGGGGTCGGCCTCGACCGGTCTCTGGGAGCCCCTGGGCATCTCCCCGGCCATGCGCCGGTTGGAGGAGCAGCTCGCCCGCATCGCCCGCCATCCGGCCACGCCGCTCCTCATCGCCGGGGAATCCGGGGTCGGCAAGGAGCTGGTCGCCCAGCGTCTGCACGCCCTCCAATGCCCGGCGGCCCCTCTGATCGCGGTCAACTGCGCCGCGCTCCCCGAGTCCCTGATCGAGGCCGAGCTCTTCGGCCACGAGAAGGGCGCCTTCACGGGTGCGGACCGCCGCCGTGCCGGGGTCTTCGAGCGGGCGGGGGAGGGCATCCTGTTCCTGGACGAGATCGGCGATATGCCGCTCGCGTTGCAGCCGCGGCTGCTGCGGGTCCTGCAATCCCGCACTCTGACCCGGGTCGGCGGCAGCGAGACCGTCGAGGTCCCGGCCCGCGTGGTCTGCGCGACCCACCAGGACTTGAGCGCCCTGGTGCGCGAGGGTCGCTTCCGGGAGGATCTGTATTATCGGATCAAGGTCCTGGAGCTCAGGATACCGCCGCTGCGGGAACGGCCGGAGGACGTGCTATGGCTCGCGGAGCGCTTTCTCGCCGCTCACTCCCGGCGCTTCCCGGACGAGCGGCGGGACCTGAGCGCCGCCGACCGGGACCTGCTGCTCCGATCACTCCTGGCCCGGCAATGTGCGGGAGCTTCATCACGCACTGGAGCGGGCCTGCATCATGGGGCAGGGTGAGACGCTTGCCCTGGAGCTCGGCCCCGACACCCAGGTTGGGCTGGACCTCGCCAACGGCCTCAAGGCCCATGCCCGGTCCGGCGAGCGGGCGGCCATCCTGTCCGTCCTCGCGGCTAACGGCTATGCCATGATCGCCACGGCGGCGGCCCTCGGGATCAGCCGCAAGACCCTGTGGCAGAAGATGAAACGCTACGGTATTGCTCGGCCCGAGTGAAACGGAGCCGGCCGTTGGGCGGGATCTATGAATCTTCCGATCCGCGAACGATACTCTTCAGTGTGAGCCTCCGACTCGTTAGATCCTGGGCTCGAAGATTTCCAACAGGCCGCGGACACCGTCCATGATCGGATCTATCGCGAACGCGGGAATCGCGCGCGCTCTTGCAGTGCTGTTGACGCTCGGAATGACTGGCTGCGCCGTCTGGCTGCCGGAGGACGATGGCTTTTCCGGTGTCGGTGTTGACTATTACTCGCCCCCCTATTACGGGGGCTATGTTGTGTACTACGATGGCTGGGGATTGCCTTATTACTACCGTGGCGATCGTGTCTACCAGGTACCGCGCTCCTACAGCGGGTACGGGGCCTTGGTTGGCCATTACCAGCGCTACCGTCCCGAGTACCACAGGTGGTATCGAAGCAAGGGCTACAGAGACCACGACTATCGCGCCCCGATCGGCCGTCCACCGCCCCCAGCGCCAATCCCGAGAGCGATGCCGGACAGCAGGCCCTCCGATCGGTATCGAGGGCCCAGGGCGTATCCGAGGCCACCCAGGTCCTCCGCCTACCCGACCGAGCAGGGTCCGGCGATTCGCCGGCCTGGCGTTCCCCCCGTCCGTGGCCCCCGGGTCCCGGGCGGACCGCCCTCGCAACCGGCTCATCGGCGCGGGCAAGGCGCCCCGATGCCATTGCCGCCCTCGATGCGAGACTATCCACGTGGGCCCAGCTTCGAGAGGGCCGCAGTCCCGGAGACGTCCAGGCGAATACCTCCACCCCAGCGGTCCATCGGCGGACGTCAACCGCCGCGGGATGCGTTCGATGGCCGAGGGTCGAGCCCGGGATATATCCGGGCTATGCCCCCGGACCGGGGTATGGGACGCGGGCCCGGCGCTCGCTGGGGCCCCGGGGATACCCGCGGTCCGCCCCGTCCCTAGGCCGGGGACGTCGATCCGCGGCCGACCGGGTCCGGCGAGAGGCAGTCGATGACCGATCCTGCACCCTGTCCCTGCGGCTCCGGCGGGAGCTATCCGGCGTGCTGCGGACAATTCATCGAGGGCGCCGCAGCCCCGCGGACCGCGGAGCAGCTCATGCGCTCCCGCTACACCGCCTACACGCGCGGGGATGCGCGTTGGCTCCGGGAGACCTGGCACCCCGACACCCGGCCGGCAAGCCTGGAGCCGGACGAAGCGGTGCGCTGGATCGGACTCAAGATCCTGGCGACGGAGGCAGGCGGGCCGGACGATCAGCGCGGAATCGTGGAGTTTGTAGCCCGCTATAAGGTAGGGGGACGGGCTTCCCGGCTGCACGAGCGCAGCCGCTTCCAGCGCTTGGCCGGGCGCTGGCTCTATGTGGACGGGGACCTGGATCCGGGCCTGCCGAAAAAGGGTCCCGCGCCCAAGCAGGGGTGACGGACTCGGCCCAAACCGGGTAGAGTCTCGCCCCCAGCAACCCGGAGGTGCCTCCCCCATGTCCGAGCACGAGCCCCGTACCCTTACCGAGGAGATCACGGTCCGCGGCGCGGACCTGGTCGAGAAAGTCAAGGCCCTGATCCAGGAGGGCAATGTCCGCCGTCTGGTGGTCCGCCGTCCGAGCGGCGAGGCCCTGGTGGAGATCCCGCTCAGCGCCGGTGTCGGTATCGCCGGGCTTCTGACCCTGATGGCCCCGGTCCTCGCCGCCCTGGGGGCCATGGCCGCCCTGCTGGCGGACTTCCGGGTCCAGATCGAGCGCGACGATCAGTCCAAATAGCCGAATCCGTTCACAGTACACAACGCAATCCGAGAGAGCCCATGCAACAAGTCAAGACGACCGACGACTACACCGTTTTCCAGAAGAAGTCCGGCCGCTATGCGGTCCAGGGAAAGGACAAGAAGTGGCTCCACGGCGAGGACAAGGTTCGGGTCCTGGTGGGCGAGGCGCTCGTCAAGGTGCTGACGCCCAAGGCCCCGGCTGCCGAGGCCCCGGCCGAGGCGTAACGCGAGCCCTGAGCCTCGCCCCCATCCCTGCCACGTCAGCCGGGGACCTGCCCGCCGGGCTGGGGCCACCCCTGCCGGTCGACGGTGCCCTGCATCCACTCCGGGCCGCCCTGGCCCGGGGCCATGCCGTCCTGGTGGCCCCGCCGGGCTCCGGCAAGACCACCCGCATCCCCCTCCTGCTGCGCGACGCCGACTGGCTCGCGGGCCAGACCGTACTCATGCTGGAGCCGCGCCGCCCAGCGGCGCGCATGGCCGCCGCCCGCATGGCGGCCCTGCTCGGCGAGACCCTGGGCGAGACGGTCGGCTACCAGGTGCGCTTCGAGCGGCGCATCGGTCCCCGCACCCGCATCCAGGTCCTGACCGAGGGCATCCTCACCCGCCGCATCCAGTCCGATCCGGGACTGGAAGGCGTCGGGCTCCTGATCTTCGACGAGTTCCACGAGCGCAGCCTTCAGGCGGACCTGGGCCTGGCCCTGGCCCTGGACGCCTGCGCGGTCCTGCGGCCGGATCTGCGCATCCTGGTCATGTCCGCCACGCTCGACGCGGAATCCGTCGCCGGGCTCCTGGGCGATGCCCCCGTGGTGCGGGCCGAGGGGCGGAGCTATCCGGTCGAGGTCCGCTATGCGGAGATCGCCCCCCGGGACCCCTTGGACGCCATGGAGTCGGCCATCCGACGCGCGCTCGCCGAGCGCCCCGGGGACCTGCTCGCCTTCCTGCCCGGGGTGGGGGAGATCGAGCGGGTACGCCGCCGGCTGGAGCCGGACCTGGGGTCCGACCTGGACCTGCTCCCCCTGCACGGCACCCTCTCGGTCGAGGACCAGCAACGCGCGCTGGTGCCGGCCCCCGGGAGCCGCCGCCGGGTCGTCCTGGCCACGGACATCGCGGAGACCAGCGTCACCATCGAGGGGGTGACGACCGTGATCGACTGCGGTCTCGCCCGCAAGCCGCGCCTGGATCCGGGCTCGGGACTCACCCGGCTGGTCACCGAGCCGATCCCGCTGGCCTCTGCCGACCAGCGCGCCGGACGCGCCGGGCGCACCGCCCCCGGGGTCTGCCATCGGCTCTGGACCCGCGCCCAGGAGGTGGGCCGCGCCCCTCACCGGCGGCCCGAGATCCTGGACGCGGATCTGGCCCCCCTGGTCCTCGACCTGGCCCTCTGGGGGGTGCGCGACCCCGGGACACTCCGCTGGTTGGACCCCCCGCCCGCGCCCAATTGGTCCCAGGCGGTCGTGCTGCTCCAGGACCTGGGTGCCCTGGACCCGGGCGGGGCCGTCACCCCCATCGGGCGGCGCATGGCGGAGCTGCCCCTGCACCCGCGCCTGGGGCGCATGCTGGCCCAGGCCCAAACCCCGGCGGAGCGACGCACGGCCGCGGACCTGGCGGCCTTGCTCTCGGAGCGGGACGGCTGGACCGCCACCCCCGGGGCGCCTCGTCCGGCGGACCTGGGCCTGCGGCTCGCGGCCCTGGAGGCGTTTCGGGCCGGGCGACAGAGTCCAGGGGTCGGCCGCGCCCGGCTGGCGGCGGCGGACCGGCTGAGTCGTAAGCTGGTCCCCGGCGACCGGGGCCGAGAGTCGCCTTCCTCCAAGGAGCCGGGCCGCGCTGACGGCCTGGAGCCCGGCGCGCTGCTCGCCATCGCCTACCCGGACCGCATCGCCCAGCGCCGGGGCAATCGCGACGGACGCTATCTGCTGTCCGTCGGGACCGGGGCCGACCTGCCGCCCGACGATGCACTGATCGTCCATCCCTACCTGGTGGCCGCCGAGCTGGACGCCCGAGGCCGTGACGCCCGTATCCAGCTCGCGCTCCCCGTTTCGGAGACCGCTTTGCGCTCGGTCCTGGCCGGGCGCATCGCCACCGGGGATCGGCTCGCCTGGGACCCGGAGCGGGAATCGGTGACGGCGCGCCGCGAGACCCGACTGGGCGCCCTGGTCCTGGACTCCCAGGCACTCCCCATGGGCGACCCCGTCCGCACCCAGGAGCTGCTGCTCGCCCAGGTGGCCGCGCAGCCCGAGGGCGCCCTGACCTGGGAAGGACCGGCCCGCCAGCTCCAGGCCCGCGTCGCCCTCCTGTGCGCCCAGGACCCCGGCGGCGACTGGCCGGATCTCACGGATGCACGCCTGCTTCGGGACCTGAACGACTGGCTGGGGCCCTGGCTCGGCGGCCTGCGGAGCCTGGCGGAGGTGCGTGCACTGCCGCTCAAAGAGATCCTGGCCGGACTGCTGGACCGCAGCCAGCGCGCCCGCTTGGACGACCTGGCCCCGGAGACCCTGACCACCCCGGCCGGCAACCGCCGCCGGCTGGACTACGCCCCGGGATCCGGGGCGGCGCCGGAGCCGGTCCTGGCAGTGCCGCTCCAGGAGATGTTCGGCGCCCGGGAGACCCCGAGCGTCTGCCGCGGCCGGGTCCCCGTGATGCTGCACCTCCTTTCGCCCGCGGGTCGGCCCGTCCAGGTCACCCGGGACCTGGCCGGGTTCTGGGTCCGCGGCTACCCGGAGGTCCGTAAGGAGCTCCGCGGGCGCTATCCCAAGCACCCCTGGCCGGAGGACCCGCTGACCGCTACGCCGGTGACCCGGACCACGCGACCGCGGCGCTGAACCCCAGGGCCGCGAGCGGTCAGGCCCAGGCCCCGGCGATCGAGGGCTGACAGGGCCGAGCGCACTCGGGTAATCTCGCAGGACCTCCAACCCAGGGCGCACGGAGCGAAGCCCCGAGTCCCACAGAGCTTTTTTGCCAATGGCCCCGCACGACGCGACTGCTCTACCCACTGCGTCCCCCCGTATGTCGGGTTTCTGCCCGTCGACGGTGCGTGCGTCTGCCCAGGGTTCCGGCGTCGGACCGCGGCTCTACGCTCAGCCGAACTCGGAGGGCCAAGCGCTGCCGTCGGCCGGTCCCCCAGATGGCTGCACGGACTGATGATTGCCGCCGCATTTCAACGCCGCGCTCGCGCGCTCTGGGACCGGATTCCCGGGACACGCGTGGAGATCCTGCTGTTGTGGGCGCTCGGCCTCGCGCTCGGGATAGCGGTCTTCCGGTCCACCCTCGCCCTGTCACTGCCCGCCGCACTCGTCTGCTGGGCCGCCGTGGCCGGGCTCGGTCTGCTCCTCGTCTGGCGTGCCGAGCCGATCCTGTGGGAGGAAGAGACCCCGGGCGAGCGGGCAGCGGAGTCAGGGTCCGAACCGGGACTGGACCAGGCCCCGCCGCCCGAAACGACCCGCGTTCGGCCCCTGCTCGAGCTGATCCCGATCCCCGGCGGGACCTTCCAGATGGGCTCTCCAGCGGCCACCGAGGCGCAGGTCATGGCCTTCGCGCGGGACTGGGCCCAGGTATCGGGTGGCAAGCCGGAGGACCAGATGCAGCAGGCTCGGGAGTGGTTGAAGCAGGAGCAACCGGCCCATCGGGTGCACCTGTCGCCTTTCCTCATGGGCCGGGTGCCCGTCACCCGGGGGCAGTGGCGAGTCGTCCTGCCCAATACGCCAACGGAATGGTCCCAGATGGGGGACGACGACGACCTGCCGGCGACGCATGTGGACTGGCCGCAGTCGCTCGGGTTCTGCAACGCACTCTCGCAGCGCGAGGGGTTGACGCCCTGCTACCGCAGCGGCGAACAGGGCGAGTGGCACTGGGACCGAGAGGCCGACGGCTACCGGCTGCCCACCGAGGCCGAGTGGGAGTGCGCTTGCCGGGCCGGGACCGAGTCCCAATGGTTCTGGGGCGACGATCCCGAAGGGGCCGAAGCCCATGCCTGGTATAGCGGCAACTCCGGTCGGTCGCTCCATCCCGTGGGCAGCAAGACAGCAAACCCTTGGGGTCTTCACGACATGTCTGGGCTGGCCTGGGAGTGGTGCTGGGACCGCTTCGGGGCCTATCCGGAGGGGTCTGGGACGACCGTCAAAGATCCCGCGGGTCCAGGCGCGGGCGACTCGCGGGTGGTGCGCGGCGGCTCCTTCGTCGACCCGCCCGACTTCCTGCGCTCCGCGTTCCGGGACTTCGTCAGGCCCGATGTCCGGCGCGACGACCTGGGCCTTCGGTGTGTCCGTTCCCGCGCCCGCCAGCCTTGACATCTTGTCTTTTTGATATTTTAAATTACATTATCTAATCGGTTGTACGCCAAAGCGGCAAATATTGATCGCGGTTGTGACCAGAAAAATTACAAACCGACGGAACGACCGATCTCGTTGAATAGTCAATGGCCTGATCGTCACCCATGAAGCTCAGCCTGTCCCAGGCCGCCGAGCAGCTCGGCAAGACCCGGCGCCAGATCCGCTACATGATCCAAGAGGGGCGGCTTCAGGCGCGCAAGGACGGCGGACGCTGGGTAGTCGACTCGGAGGCCCTCCCCCTCGATGACCCCCAGCGAGCCGCGCGGGCGCGCCGCCAAGATCGGCTGAGGGAGGCAGCGGATCATGCCCTGGGTCCGCGGCCGGCGACCCGTTGGGGTTTGCGGGACCTAAAGGCGATCGGGGTCGGGGTACCGCTGTATCGGCGCTGCCTCGACCTGTTGGGCGAAGACGCGGCGCCGACTCGCGAGCTAGGGCCGGTCTGGACCTGCTGGCGATCGGCGCGCACCGCTACGGCTCCTTCGACAACCCGCCCGACAACCTGCGCTCCGCGGACCGGGACGACGACAGGCCCGATGACCGGAACGACAACCTGGGCCTTCGGTGTGTCCGTTCCCGCGCCCGCCAACAAGCCATCGCAGCGCGATGTCCTGCAGGTCCCGCGGGGGCCTTGCCCCGCATCCCCGCCCGTCCGTTCCAGTAGGCCCCGCCGACCGTCCGGGCGGGCGGCCTTATCCGCTCACCGCTGGGCGCCGCCAAGGGCCGACACATGAGGTCCGTGCCGGCCGGTAGCTTCCGGCGCCTGTGCGAGCCGGAGACCCTCTGGCATGCATGGCGGGCCGTGCGACGCGGCAAGCGCGCCGGCCCCAGCGTCGCGGCCTTCGAGCTGGACGCGGATCGGCACATCTTCGCGTTAAGCCGGGCCCTGCATGCCGGCAGTTGGCATCCCTCGACCCCGACCCTGCGGATCGTCCGCGACCCCAAGCTGCGGCTCATCGCCGCCCCCGCGGTGGCCGACCGCATCCTGCACCGCGCCCTGCTCGACGCCATCGGACCGACGTACGAACGTGGCTATCTGCCCCAATGCTTCACCCGCGGCCCCGGTGCCGGGATGCACCAGGCGGCACTCGCGTACCTGGGTCTGCTGCGTCGCCATCCGTGGCGCTGTCAGCTCGATATTGCACGGTACTTCCCGTCGGTGGACCTGGGACGCCTGGAGACCCTGCTGTTTCGCCGGCTCGCGGACCCGGATACGCGGCTGGTGCTCACCCAGCTGCTTGACGGCGGTGCACGGGTCTACCGGACCCAGGCGGCGCGGGAGGTCCTCGGGCCTCCCCCGGTCGGACGGCGGGGACTGGCACTGGGCTCTTACCTGAGTCAGTGGTGCGGCAACTGCTACCTCGACGGGCTGGATCACTTCATCGAGCGCAAGCTCGACATCCCGGGCTACCTGCGTTACATGGACGACTTCGTGCTCTTCGCCGAGGATCCGGTGCGCCTGGCCGAGGCGCGCGGCGCCATCGCCGAGTGGCTTGCGACCGAGCGGGGACTTGCCTTGAAGCCCCGCGGCGGCCAGGTCCGCCCGGCCCGAGAGCCAGCCACCTTTCTGGGCTTTCGTATCGCTCGGCCCGGAATCGCACCAGGGCGGAAGCTGCGGCGACGCTTCGCCGCCGGGGTGCGGGTCGCCGCGTACCAGGGCAAGGCGGCTCTTGAGCGCTGTCTCGCCTCTTACCGCGGCCTGCTGTTGTTTCCCTGAACCCGCGGAGCGGTTTCCGTTTTGTCTCTTTGTCAGTTTGTCGCTTTCGGCGGCGGCGGCCGGCGATGACAAAGGGACAAAAAGACAAAAAATCAAGGCTGGCGGGCGCGGGAACGGACACACCGAAGGCCAAGGTCGAAGTCCCGGACATCGGGCCAGGCGAAATCCCGGAACGCGGAGCGCAGGAACACGGGCGGGAAGTAGAAGGAGCCGCCGCGCACCACCCGCGTCTGGCAGCCGGGCTGGTCGACCACGGGGTCGATCGTCAGCGGACCGCGGGAGCCATAGGCCTGCGGGCTCGTAGCAGTCGGCGATCCACTCGGCGACATTCCCGTGCATGTCGGCGAGACAGAGCCCGTTGGGGACCTTCTCGCCGACCGCGTGCGCGTTCGTTCTCCGAGTTATCGCGGAACCAGGCGTAGTCGCCGAGCCGTGCGGGGTCCTCTCCGAAGGACCAGCGGGTCGGCCGTGCCGGCCCGGGCGGCGTATTCCCATTGCGCCTCGCTTGGCAGTCGCGGCGCCGAGCACGGCCGACAGGCATCGACGGCTTCCTGCCAGTCGAGGTCTGCGAGCGGCAGTTCGGCCTGGACATCGGCGCGACCGCCCGCGGCGCGCTGCTGACCTTGGTCAGCTCGGTACGCGCCATCCAGAAGTCGTCCACCAGCACCGGATGCCTGGGGCGCTCCGCCGCCAGCCAGCGTGCGGACAGACTCGCGTTGCTCATCCAGGGTGCCGCGAAGGCATCGGCCCATTGCCCGGGCGTAGTCGTCCACATGGGCATCCTCGGACTCCGGCGAGCCCATGAGGAAGGTCCCGCCGCAGATCCCGATCCAGGTCACGCCGAAGCCGTCAGTCTCGACCTCGGGGCCGCCCGAGACCTGGGGCTGGCCGGCCAGGACGCGGACCGCCGCGTCCGGCCAGACCTCCCCGACCGGGCGGGCGCCGGGGAAGTCGATGGCCGCGGCCAGGGTGGCGAAGTCGCCGCGGACTTCGGCGAGTGCCTGGAAGCGCCGGGCCAGCTTGGCGAGCGGGTCGGCGGCGGGGTCGGCCCCCTCTCCCGGCCCTCCCCCGCGAGGGGCGAGGGGGCGGAGGATTGGCGGTTGGCTGGGTGAGTCGCGGGGGCTGCGTTCCCGGCCCTCCCCCGCGAGGGGGAGGGGAAGAGATCGGCGGTTGGTGTCGAGGGGGGCAGGAAGACGTGAGCTGGTCGTCCGGGAGGCCGATCCCCTGGGTCAGGTCGGCGATTCGCCCCTGCCAGTCCGGGGCGATCAGCACCCGGTCCGCGGCGCTGCGGTCGAGCAGGCGGATGGCGAGCTTGCGCGCCCCCGGATCGTCCCGGTCTGCGGCGACGATGGCCAGGCTGCGCCGCGGCCAGCCAGGCGTGCAGGCGCGGATCGGGAAGGCGCGGGTGCCGCTCGTCAGGAGCATTGCCCGCTCCCCGAGCGGCTGGGGATTTGGGGCGGGCTGCCATTCCCAGGTGTAGGGGGTGTCGAGCGGACCCAAGATCGCCAAGGGACTGAGCCGCCAGGGGCTGCCGAGCCAGGTGCGGCCGGCTTGGTCGACCTCGAGGATCCGCGCAAGGAAGCGGGGGTCCGAAAAAACGGCGGCGCCGTGGTGCGGCATGAGCAGCCGCTCCAGGCCCCAGCCGGCGCCGGCCAACGCGAGTCCCGCCAGCGCGGCGAGCGCAAAGTGATGGCGCAACCCCGCGCGCAGCCGAAACTGGTGGTCCGGGGTGCGATCGCCCAGACCCAGGGCGCGCAGCCGGTAGCGGACCGCAACCGGGAGCCTCTGCCAGGTCCAGGTGGGGCCCTGGCCACCGCCCGGCTCCCGGCCTTCGAGTGCGCCGCGGATCAGCGCCCGGTTGCGCTGGCCGCCGATCCGGGCCAGTGCCTGGGCCGCGCCCCCCGGGTCCCGCCAAAGCAGGAAGCTCGACCCGCGCGATCTCGATGCGCGCCCGGCTCGCGGCGTCGTCCGCGGGGAGCCGCTCCAGGCCGTCGGCGAGCCGCTGCTCCCAGAACCCGAGCGCCCGCGTGAGAAAGCCGTCGCCCTGCGGCAGTCCGCGGTCGTCCAACGCCTGACTACGGGCGAGCCGGGCGACCAGGCCGGCGGCGAGACCGGGTTCCGCGGTGCACTGCTCGAGCCGGGCGACCAGGTGTCTGTAGTCGAAGGGTCGTAGCTTGAGCCCCATGGCCCGGCGCAGCAGCTCGGCCTCGGCATGGGCCTCGATCCGGTCGGGCCGGCCCGCGCCGAGCAGGCAGGCGGCGGCCCAGAGGTCGAGCTGGGCCGGGTCCGGCGGGGCCTGAGGCGGCGCCGTGGGCTCTGCCGCACGCCCGGCCAGCCAGGCGGCGAGCGCATCCGGGCCGCGCACCGGCAGCCGCCAGTCCGGGGCGAGCCGGGTCAGCTCGCCCTCCCCAAGATCCACCAGCAGGAGCCGGGGCCAGGCCCGCAGCTCCCGCAGCAGTGGCTCCAGCCGGGGGCGCTCGCCGAGGCTCTCCCAGGCCTGGATCAGGGCGGCACCGTCGGTCAGCACGGCGACGACGGCCTGGGCCCCGGCCGCCTCGTGGCATCCGGGGGCAAAGGGCTCGCGGCTGTCCTCCCAGGTGAGGCTCCCCGGCAACCCGTAGAAGCGGGCGATGCGTACCGGCAGATTGGCCTGCTCCAGGGCCCGGCGGACCTCCAGGAGCAGCCGCTCCAGGGTCTCGGGCCTCGCGGTCTTGCGGTCGCACCAGAGCCAGACCTGGCGCGGGAAGGTGCGGCGGTGCTGGACCAGGCGCGGCTCGCCCGCGGCCTGGGCGGTGGCGGCGACCGTGGCCTCCGGGTCCAGGGCGCGGTCCGGGTCCTCGCTGACATAGCGATCGATGGACCAGACCAGCTCCCGACGGGCGGCGGGGGTCAGGAGCAGGTCGCCCCGCACCGGGAGCGGAGGCAGGCCGCGCCGAGGGGCCGAGTCGCCGCCGGGACCCGGATCGAGCGCGGGGAGCCAACGGCGCGGTGCGGTGCGGAGCCGCCGGGCGGCGATGCCGACCAGTGCCAGCGTCAGCAGGCCCCCGCCGAGTGCGACCCAGGGGCGGTCATCGGCCACGGGGACCCAGGCCCAGACTTCTCGGACCGGGTCCGTGGGTAGGTCCTGGGGGCAAAGCGAGCCGGTCGGTGGCGCCTGGGGCGGACCGACCGGTGCGGTTTGGGTCCGCGGCGTGGGGTCGGGCAGGTGGGTGGCAATCCACCACCAGGCGAGTCCCGCGAGGACCAGCAGGGCAGCGGTGCCGGCGAGCCACCAACGCCGGGTCCAAAGGGCGTGGCGGAGTCGGCGGTGCCAGGGCTGTCGGGCGGGCGCGGTCCCGTCCGGTCCGAGACCCGATGCGCCTAGGTCCGCCGCCGCCCGGCCAGTCCGGCCCGGTCCCGGGCGCGGACCCGGCGGCGGGGGCTCGGCGGCGGTGGGCTCGGGCCCGGCGCCCTCGCGCTCGGCGGCCCAGGAGCGGTATTCGCGGTGGAGCAGGGTGCGACCCTGCTCGTCCTTGCACAGGACGGCGGCGAGCAGCGTCGGGAGCCGGCCGGCGTCTCCGCTGTCATCCAGGGCGCCCTCGAACCGCCAGCAGGTGTTGCAGGCGCCCGATCTCCAGGGGCGTGACCGGGAGGCCACGCCGCCTGAGACGTTCGAGCAGCTCGGCCAGCTCGGGCGGCAGCCCGGGGACGCTCACCGCCGCCCCTGCTCCCGCAGGATCTCGATGTCGTCCTGGTCTTTGACCAGGCAGTGCAGATGGGGTAGGTCCGCAAGTGCCAGGGTCTTCATGTCCGCCGCGCGCAGGTCCGGGCGGGCGCGGGCCAGGGTGACCAACCAGGCCAGGAGCTCGGCGATGCCGGGCTTGCGCGACAGTCGGTCCAGGCGGCGCAGCTCCTGGAAACGGGCGATGGCCATCGCGCGAGCCTGCGGGCCCAACGCCGGGAAGGCGGCACCGTGGGCAGCGACCGCGCGCTCCATCAGGTCAGGGGTCATGGCGATATGGTGGACGATGCAGCGGCGCAGGAACGCATCGGGCAGGCGCCGCTCGTTGTTGCTGGTGACCAGCACCAAGGGTAGCCGGTCACGGGCGGCGCGGATGGGGTGCTCCGGGCTGAAGGGGTGGGGAAACTCCTGCTTGTCCAGCTCCTGGAGCAGGTCGTTGGGGAAGTCGCGCGGGGCCTTGTCGATCTCGTCGATCAGGACCAGGCAGGTCTCCGGGTGCTCGAAGGCGAGCCACAGCGGGCCGCGCTCGATGTGGCGCATGCGTGGGTCTAGGCTCGGATCGGCGGCCGGCGGGGTCTTGGGGATCGGGTCGATTGGGGGCGCGGCGCGGCGCCGTTCGTGGGCCGGGCCTGGGCCAGGTAGGCTTCGCGCAGGTAGGCGACGGCGTCGAAGTCGTAGCGCAGGTCCCGCGCCGTGCTGGTGGAGCGGACCGTATAGGGGAAGACCCGGATGCCGAAATAGAGCCCCAGGAAATACGCGAGCTGGGTCTTGCCGGTGCCCGGGTCGCCGGTGACCAGGAGCGGCGCGCGTAGCTGGATGGCCGCGTTGACGGCGAGCGTCAGGTTCGGGTCGGGCCGGTAGGCACGGGCGCCCTCGGCGTGGTCGGTGAGGTCCTTGGGAGGCTGGGCAGCGGCCAGGCGGCGGCGCGGAGCCGGTCGCGTCGTGGGTCCGCCCAGTCGTAGTCGTCAGGCAGTCCGGTCAGGACCTCGAAGTCGGTCATGGCAGTGGGCTCCGAAGGGCATCGTAGGCGGCCTGGAAATCCGGTGTCGTGCAGGCGCTCGACCAGGTCCACCGTGGCGGCGAAGACGCCGCCGGTCTCGGCGCAGACCCAGCTCGGCCACGGCATAGGGGTCAAGATCCGGGTGGCAGCTCGCGCAGGCGGTAGTGATGCTCCAGGAAAGACTCCACGTCCTCTACGGGGACGACCGAGAGCGGCTTCAAGGCGCAGGTGATCGAAGCGCCGGCCGGCGGGCGGCAGGCGCGGGCGCTGCGCTCCGCCAGAGTGCCTGAGCACCCTCGGTCCAGGCCGCGGCGGCGGCGGGGTCCGCTGCCTCGACGATCAGGCTGTGAACGAGGAGCACCCCGGTCCGCGCGTAGGCGGCCAGGTCGCGGGTGCCGAGATCCAGCCAGGCGGCGAGCCATTCCTCGCGCCAGCGGGTCGCGTCCCGGTCCTTGGGGCAGGGGGCGAGCCGCCATTCGAGGCTGACGATCAGGTGCTCGCCGGGCGCAAGCTCGCCGGCCGCTTGATCGAGCCCGTCCTCCCAGTCGTCGCTGCCGCGGCCGAGGCGCTGGGCGAACAGGACCAGGAGCTCATCGGCATCGGCGATGGGGCCGGTGGGCAGATCGAAGCGGCGGATGGCATCGCGGCTGCCGGCCTCGCGGATAGCTCTGGTAGTGGTGCCAGACCTGTTTGGGGAGCAGGTCCGGGTGGTCGGCGGCGGTCCCGGCGGCGACCAGTCCGAGCACGCCGCGGCCCTGGGAGAGTGCCGCGGCCACCTCGTCGCTCACCTCGCGGCGGGCGGCGACGCGGTCGAGCAGGAGCTTGATCAGGGGCCGGCGGAACAACCGGCCGCGGGCGGCGGCGATGCGGGTCTCCAGGCCGGCGCAGCCGGACCAGAGCCGCACCCTGGGGCCGAAGGCGCCGACGGCGATGCGTTGGTGGCCGACGGCCGGTGCTGTCCGCGAGGAAGGTCTGAAGCCACCGGGTGCCGGCGGCCCGGGCCCGGTCGGACTCGTTCGATGCGTGGGCGCAGACGATGACCTTGCGGTCGCGGACCAGGGCCAGCGGCGGGGCCGGCACCGGCTCGCCGATGAGGTTCAACACGATCAGCGGCACCGACTGGCCGAGCGCCACGGCGAGGGCGTCCAGGTCCAGGTCGGCGCGGGCGTAGGCGTAGAGGATCTCCGGCTCCGGGGTACGGCGTGCGGCGGCGGCGAGTTGCGCCGGGTCGCGTGCAACGTCAGCAGGTCCACCGCGAAGCCGTGGCTGCGCTCTAGTAGCTGGGTCAGCTCGGTCCCGTGGTGGGTGGCGCCGGGGGCGCCGTTGGGGATGCGCTCGTCGACCAGCAGCAGCACCGGCGGTTCCGGGCTCAGCACGGGCGCGGATCGGGGGCGCAGACCTTGCGGGGTGGACTCGAAGGACCAGCCGCAGCAGTCGGCCAATCGCTCGCCGTCGACGGCGGTCAGGTGCCAGGGCAGGCGCAGCGGCCACGGGTCGCAGGGTTCCGGGCCGCAGCAGACCTCGACGGCGACGGCGAGGGTGCGGGCGGTGGCGCCGGGCGGCAGGTCCCAGACCGCGGCGGCGAGCCGGGGGAACAGGTCCTCCTCGTTCCGGCCGCCGAGCAGGAGCCGGTAGAGGCCACGGCCGATACGGGCCTGCACGGCCGCGTCCGGGAGGCTGCGGTCCGCCTCGGCGCGCAGGGCGTCCAGCTCGGCCCGCGGGACGGACGGCGGCTCCAGCGGGATGGTCTGACCGCCGGCCTTAAAGATGCGGCGCAACCCGTTGTCATCGACGGAGAGCTCGACGGTCAATTGCTGGCGACCCCTGGACCTGGGTCGGGCTGGGCGGCGGCGAACCGGCGGCGACTCGGACGCCGAGTCGTCTCTCGGCCTCGGCCGCCAGGGCGAGTAGTGCGTCGCGCCGAGTGGGCTCGGCGGCATCGGCCAGACAGCCGTTGCGGGCGAGCGCCTGGATGCTGTGCATATCGAAACGACGCTCGGTACCGCTCCCAGCGATACACGAACGGCTTGATCGGGTCGCGCCGATCCGGCGCGAAGTGGGGCGAAGGGCGCCAGTAGATGGGCAGCAGGTCGAGCTCGCCGGCCTGCCAGTGTTCGATGAGGTAGGGAAGCTCTTGCTCCAGGATGTACTCGCCGCCGCCCTTGCGCCGCCCGAAATAGCCGTCCGACAGGATCAGGACGGCGACCGCGGCCCGGTCCATCCCCTCCTGGATCTTCGGGTCCCAACGTTCGCCTAGACGGATCTCGGTGTCGTCCCAGAGGCTGTCGCCGAGCCCCTGGTCGATCAGCCGCTGGCGGACCTCGGTATAGATCTGCGGGTCTTTGCGGGAGTAGCTCAAAAAGACGAGGTCGCGCGGCTGGTCGGTCATCGCTGCTCCTGGTCGATGAGTCCCGCTCGCACCGCCGCCGGGGGGACAGTCCGGATAATACGATCGAGCCGGCTTCGGCCCCAAGATGCGATTCCTGGACAGTCGGAAGCGACTTATGCCATATGAATTATATGGATCTGCACCAGGGTGTCGACCCGGTTCGGCAGTGTGACGAGCGCAGGCGTCCCCGGACGGCGATACACCCGAACCCGGGTTTACTTTGCGTCATGTTGCGGGCGCACCTGTTTGAGTCCCCGGCCGCTCGCGCGCCCGGGCTGCGACGCCGATCCATGACTGGTAATGGTCTGGGAAAGCCAACGTCCGTGCGGACGACCGGGGCGGGGGATTCCTCTCAGCGTAACGCTCACTGCGGCGCTGCGGTGACGGGTCTCCGGAGCTGGCCGGGTGCCGCCCTTGGCGGTCAGGAGCGGTTCGTGTGCTAGCCGATGGGTCGCCGCCGACCCGGAGTAGCCACCAATGCCTTGTTTGCGCCCGGCCGCAATGGATTCCCGATCGGCCTGACGTTTGCGTAAACGTTCGAGTCAAGCCGCCTTCCGGTGCGGGTCGGCTTTAGCAAGGGGTTAGAACCCGCCTGTTACCCCGGAATCTCGGCCTCTACGAGCATGGCAAGCAGGGCGAGCGACTCTTGCCACCCGAGATAGCACGCTTCGAGTGGAATGGCGTCGGGAATTCCTTCCTGCACGATGCTCAGCTCGGTCCCGCAGGACACCTTCGCGAACGACACGGTGACCTGCATCGTGCCGGGCAAGTTGGGGTCGTCGAACCTGTCCGTGTGACGGATGCGCTCGTTTGGGACCAGCTCGAGGTACTCCCCGCCGAAGGAGTGGCTGTCGCCTGTCGCGAGGCTCGTGAACGACATGCTGTAGGTGCCGCCGACCTTGGCGTCCAAGTGGTGCACCTTCCCGGTGAAGCCATTCGGCGGCAGCCACTTGACCATGGCGTCGGCATCCAGGAACGCGCGATAGACCCTCTCAGGGGGCGCACGAAGTACGCGGTGAAGCCGCACTGTGTTTGAGGGCATGACGGTTGCGCCTTTCGATAGTGGTTGGTCGACAACGGAACTGTTGTGACGCCAATACTTTCGGTGTCGGCCGACGACCCGTCCGCAAGAAATTGGCGTCCTGGCGGCAGTCGAGTGGGGTTCGCCATTCCTCTCAGGGGATTGCGCACGTCCACCCGCTTTAAGTCAGTGGGATGGGGGCGTCGACTGGCCGCATCAACCGGCCTGCTGGGGTCTTGCAGCGAATCCTTTCGCCCGCGGGCCGGGCCGTCCAGGTCACCCGGTACCTGGCAGGGTTCTGGGTCCGTGGCTACCCGGAGGTCCGCAGGAAGCTCCGCGAGCGCTATCCCAAGCACCTCTGGCCGGAGGACCCGCTAACCGCCGCGCCTGCGACCCGCACCGCACGACGGCGGTGCTGAGTCGGCGGTGTGGACCAGGTGCCTCCCTGCACCTGGGTCGAGCGCCATGACCACGGGGTGCCCGAGCGTTCTGCGGGCAGCGCTTAGCTCTCGTCGATGACAAGCGACTGGTCGTCGATGCGCCATGGGACGCCGGGTAGGGGCTGAACGACGACTCTGATTGTGTGAGCACCGGCATTGGGCACCCGAACGAACACCTGGGTGACCGCGCTGACCCCGCCGTCGTTCTCGCTGGCGGTGCCGTTGCCGGAGCAGAGTGCGTTATCGCTGTTGGAGGGCGTCGCTGCCACCCCATCGATCAAGACGTTGGTGTTCAGCCAGTTGGTCGCGGCGCCGCCGATCGAGCATTCGGCATTGTAGACGACCCGAATGAGTCGGTTGGCGGTCGAGGTATCGAAAGTGCCGCCGATCACCAGGGTCAGGGGAAAGGGGGCGACCGTGTCGTTAATCGGGGTAACGTTGGACGTGGCAAGCCGGATGTCGGCCGATGCGGGGGTTGTTGCCAGGGCCAGTCCCAAGGCGGCGCCGAGCGCCGCGGATCGTGCGAAGCGTTGAAGGTTCATTGACATGTCTCCTCTGGATTCTCGTATGGATCTAAGGCGACGGGCCGGTGTCTCGCACTCCTTGATCGGCTCCTATCCGCATCCGCATCCGCATCCGTGCGTGCTCGCGTCGTCCCGACGGTCGCACGGGTCTCCAAGTCCTGTTGCTGCGTTCACTGGTTTGGGTCGGTCGTCGAGGCCAGGGCGGCCTCCTCCGCGTCGCGCGCGGTTTCGAGTGCCTGTCGGGCGAATTCGGACACCTCGGGGGAGGGGTCTTGAAGCGCCTCCTCGAGCAGCTCCAGGTCCTGCGCGGGGGCACTGGCGTCATCTCTGCGAGGGAAGACGCGTGCGTTGAGCGCCATGGCCCGAACCCTGGGCGAGGGGTCTTCCCGAAACAGGACCTCGAGCATGCCGGGGTCCATGTCCACCGCGGCGGTCCCGGCCCCCCCGATGGCACTCATCCGAACCTGCTCGTCGGGATCGACCAGTGCGGAAGCGACGAGATCGCCTGCGTCGCTGCCGGCGTGCTCGATCGACGCGGCGATGGCCTGCGCGCGCACCGCGGGGTCGGCGTCCGCCGTGTCCCGAAGTTGCTCAACTGCACGTCTCGGCGGCTGGTTGCGTGGCGCCCTTGCGGCGTCCTCGATCGCCTGGCGAGGCGGTGACGATTCCCGGCCGGCGCCTTTTGGGAAGACCCAGACGCTTGTCAGTCGGGATGGGCCGCCTGTTGTACCGGTGTACAGGTACCAGGTGTCCAGTCCGTCCAGCAGGCGGCGCAGGCCTTGCTCGAGCGGTTGGTCCGCGAATCGGATCGTGATCCGAGAGCCGCGAACCTCGTCCGCAAGTGCGACCGTTATCGGCGCTTGCCGTCTGACCTCATCCATGACCGCCGAGAGCGGAAGATCCGCCACGTCGAGGCTGAGGAGGTCCGCGCGATTCCGATCGGTCTCCTGGTCATCCTGGGTGCTACCGAATTCGGGGAAATCCGTCCGCGTCCCGCGAGCCTGAAGCAACGGGGGAGAGCTGCCGGACCAGGCGACTTGACGTTGGTCGCCGAGCTGCCCCCCCGCGGGAGACATCGCGTTTGACTGCAATGGCGCCGAACGGCCGGTAGGCTGCGACCCTAAGCTCGGGAGGTTGTCATGAAAGACCGCATAGACCGCGATCGCGCATCCCAGCGACGCAAGCGCCAATAGGGAGCCTGTCCACACGCGAGTGCCTGTCACTCTAACCTCCTAATTCGTTTGTGAAACCGCACCGGAGTACCGCGGAGAGAGAGCTAGGCGGATCGCCATTCGGGCCAGTCGAACCTCTACGCGCGGTGCAGTCTGCCTACCCCGAACAAACAGTTGCCGCCCACGAAATATTCCAGTGCGCGGATGCGATTAACTAAGGGGACAGTATTAGTAAACACAGGGTATCCTCAACGGGGGAGCTTGGCCGCTACGATCTCCGCTGCCACCGCCTCGCAGCCCTTGTGGCAGCTCACGGCAAGGCGTCAACTACCGGAGTTATTCCCTGTAAGATGGCCGGACCCGACAATGGGCCCGAAGACGCGAGGCGGCTATTGGCCGAGGCTCGATAGGCGGCGATGCGCATGCAGGCAGACGCGTCCGGTCTTTTATGAAGATGAATCCCCGCTGCTAGGACATCCAGGCACGGCTTATTGGGAGGGCACGGCGTTGCACCATGATCCGGCGATCCGCTACGTTGAACCTGTCTATCGTCCGCCGAGCGAGGCCAACTCGCTGATCCTGCCGGTCACCGACGGCTGTTCGTGGAATCGATGCATTTTCTGCGAGATGTATACGGCGCCGCAGAAGCGGTTCCGCGCGAGGGATGTTAACGAGGTACTTGGACAGCATCCGCCATACCGGCGAGCACGAGGGCGATCGCGTGCGACGCGTTTTCTTGGCCGACGGCGATGCGCTGGCGTTACCGACACGCCGCTTGCTGGCCTATCTGGATGCAATCCGCACCTATTTGCCGTCCGTGAATCGCGTCTCCAGTTATTGCCTGGCGCGCAATTTGAGAAAGAAGACTGTCAGCGAGCTGAATGAGCTCTGCGACGCGGGTCTGAAGCTCGTTTACCTCGGTGCGGAGTCGGGCGACGATACGGTGCTCGCGCGGGTGAACAAGGGCGAAAGCTTCGAGTCGACCCGCGATGCACTCGACAAGCTGGGGCAGGCCGGCATCCGCCGCTCGGTGATGATCCTCAATGGCCTGGGCGGCGAGTCGCTCAGCGCGCAACACGCAGATAACTCCGCACGACTGATTAATGCCACTGCGCCGGAGTACCTGTCTACGCTGGTGCTCACACTGACAGACGGCGGCGCCCGCTATCGCAATGCCTGGCCGGACTGGCATGCCCTGTCGCAATCCGGGCTGTTCCGGGAAATGGAGCGCTTTCTGACCGGGCTCGACCTTCAGCGGACCCTTTTCCGCTCCGATCACGCCTCGAACTGGCTGGTGCTGAAGGGGACGCTCGGCGCCGACAAGGACCGCCTGCTGGCGCAGGTCAGGGCCGCCATCGAACGGCCGGATGCCGCCCCGTTGAGGGCGGCCTGGATGCGAGGTTTGTAGGGAGCGATTTCACCCTACGGACACCGGCAGTCCCTCGTTCTTGGCAACCTGCACCGCATTCACAACGTCCGCCACGGCCGCACAGTGGACGATCGCCCCGGGCCGCTTGTCGATTTGTAGAGCTCCACATAGCCGCCCGCTCGGGACACTCGGCCTTTCGGGTCCAGCAGCAACTACGGCAGCCGAGGCAAGATACTGGACTTGACCGATGCGCACGTGCAGGGAATGCTCCCCCTCACACGGTTCGAATGTCTACCCTCATGCTGATCATTCGGCAGTCGCAAATGGAGATCTTCGAAGAAGCCGCCCTGCGGCGGTTCGAAAGCGACATGCTCGTGCACCTGAGCGTTTTCGCCCCGACGCATTGCCGGGTTATTGGCGAATCCGCGGTTCGCATTCTCCGATCCCGACGTGAGGACGAGACGCCTGTACGCGCGGATCATGACCTACCTTGACCACGTGATAGCCGGGTTCGATGCGGCTGCACGTCCTACGTGAACGGCGCTGACTGGATTCGCCTTCGTTACACCCTGCCCCAAGCCTCGAAGCCATGAGCCTGACTGGTTGCAGCTCCCCCGACAGCCCTAGCAGATCCGGGCCGAACGGCAGTGACGCGAGTACTCCGGCCAACTGCACCACCGTGCCCTGCTGCCGGGCAAGCCGAATCGGCGCAAGCTCTCGACCGGCACGAGCGGAAAGCTGACGATCCGGGCGTCGCTCGGCGGCGTTTCCGACGACCTCACGGTCTGGGTGATCTGGGGCACGGTCCGGATTCTTACCAGCGGGCGCCGCCCTGCGGCCGCCATGGCACACCCCCCGAGCCCACTCGGCGACGGCAGCGACCGCCTGGGCGCCATCGAGTACCTCAACTTTGCGCAAATGCATCAGGTGGCCGGAAAGATCGTCGCGGTCGCCAGCATTCAGCCGGCAGGCATCCACAACGTCGTTGCCGGTGGCTGGGTGCTCAAGCGTGATCGTCTGACGCACTGACTGGGTCGACGGCAGCAAGAGCAACCCCGGCAACGGTAGGTCCAACCAGTGGAATACCGATTGGGTCGACGACACGCTGACCGGCATGTCCGTCTTGACACCCGATCTCGACGACAAGGTGTACGACACGGACGCACCGAATCTCGGCAGTGCGGCGCACTCGTACGAAACCTACAACAACTTCCGCCAGTGGCTGGAGTGGAACGGCAGCCCGGCCTCGGACAAGAGCCCATGGTTCTTTCAGGCCCGCTGGCGCGAAGGGAATGTGACGATGAAAGAGGTCGGGCCGCGCCATATCCAGTTGCCCGACAAGCCGTTCTTCAAATGAGCGGCCCAAGGCCGGCCCGGGTCTGCCACGGTAAGCGGGCAAACCACATTTCGTCGAGAGCGACGAGCTCGCCGACGCGCATGCCGGTCACGGCCAACAGGCCGAAAGCGGTCACATACCCCATAGGTGCGGGCCCGCAGCCCCGTCGGCGACGGTAACTGCGCGGCAGCCTGCAGAGCAAAGGCGCAGGAGCCCGCGGCTATAGGCCAGGCGAACGGGAAGCCCCAAGGGTTAAGGGTCCCGCGTCGGTCTCAACCGGCGGGCTCAACGCTAAGCCTAGGCGATCTTCTGGCGAATATCGGGCTCAAGGACGGGGCGATCGGGTACAGCCCACGGCCAGACAGAGAATCCCAAGGGCCGAAGCCCCCGGGAGGCGCGGAGGTCGATTCCACCCCCATGCGTCCCCGGCTGATAGTGGCGTGGGTGGGATTGCCGACGACCCAAGAGCTTCTGGCGCGACCCCGCGATACCGAGCCCGACAAGGAGTTGACGATTCAAGGCTAGGCCAGCACGGG
>CAVTDM010000036.1:0-23023 GCA_963733415.1 uncultured Gammaproteobacteria bacterium
ATGCTGGGCCGGCGTGCACGTCGATGACCCGTGCCGGAGTGGACCTCGCCATGGGCGGCAGCCCCCGCACCGCTTACACGCCCCTCGAAGCGGTCCAGGATCTTGAGCGGGTGTAGTCGATGGCGTCGGTATAATAGTCGGCCTGGGTGCGGGTAACGAAGGCCTTGCGCCCGGGCCAGTCCAGACGTTCGACCTGATAGGGCTGGGACTGGATCATGTAGATGGCACCCACATAGAGGGTCCCCGGGGCGGACGACCAGTCCACCTCCGCGATCACGGTCCGGGCCCCACCCGTGGTGTCGATCACCACGAAGTTACCCTTGGCCACCGAGCGCAGGGAGACGGCATTGGCGGGGTAGCTGTCCGCCACCCAAAACCACCGGTCCCCCTGGCGCTGCAGGACGCCCTCATCGCGCAGGTAGGAGAGCATCTCGGCCAGGTCCTCGCCGCCAAAGGACTCCCCGTCACGGAAGGGCAGCTCAAAGGCCGCGCAGCGCACATGGTCCAGCAGGATCAGGAGCTGATCCGGGTGGATCCGGGCGTGCTCCGGGGAGGCGTCGAAAAAGAACTCCGGATGCCGCACCAGGTACTGATCCAGCGGGTCGCTGGTGGCCACCAGCACACCCAGCGACGGCCGCAGCCGCCGCCCCGCCCGCCCCAGGCGCTGCCAGGTGGCGGCCACCGTGCCCGGGTAGCCGTTGAGGACCGCCACGTCCAGGGCGCCGATGTCGACCCCCAGTTCCAGGGCGGAGGTGCTCACCACCAGGTCCACCCGCCCGGCGCGCATGGCCTGTTCGGCCACCCGCCGTTCGCTGGGCAGATAGCCGCCCCGGTAGGCCAGGACCCGGGGCGGCTGACGCGGGTCCTTATCGAACACATCCTTCAGATACTTGGTGATGACCTCGACGATCAACCGGGAGCGGGCAAACACGATGCCCTTGAGTCCGAGTTTGGCCGCCATACGGGCGATGCGGGTGGTTTGGGAGCGGGCGGAGGCGCGGATGCCCAGGTCCGGGTTGATCACCGGCGGGTTCCACAGCAGCAGGGTCCGTTCCCCCTGGGGGGCACCACTCTCCGAGATGGCCGCGACGGTCTCGCCGCACAGGCGCCCGGCCAGTTCCGCCGGGTTGGCGATGGTGGCGGAAGTGAAGATGAAGGTGGGCGAGACCCCGTAGAAGCGGCACACGCGCCGCAGCCGCCGGAGGACGTTGGCCACGTGGGAGCCGAAAACGCCGCGGTAGGAATGCAGTTCGTCCACCACTACGAAGGCCAGACCCTCGAAGAACTGGGCCCACTTGGTATGGTGGGGCAGGATCGCCTGATGGAGCATGTCCGGATTGCTCACGACGATATCGCCCCGGGTGCGCACCGCCTTGCGGGCATCGCCGGGGGTATCCCCGTCGAAGGTGTAGGCCCGCACTCCCTCCCCGCCCGCCTCCTTGAGCGCCCGGCCGATCTCGGTCAGTTCCGCCACCTGGTCCTGGGCCAACGCCTTGGTCGGAAAGAGATACAGGGCCTTCTGGCCGCCCCGCAGCACCGCGTCCAGGACCGGCAGGTTGTAGCAGAGGGTCTTGCCGGAGGCGGTGGGCGTGGCGACCACCAGGTGGCGCCCCGACCGGGCCAGGTCAAATGCCTCCCGCTGGTGGGCATAGAGTCCGGAGAGGCCGCGAGCGACCAGGGCCTCTCCCAGCCCGGGAGCCAGGTCCGGCGGCAGGTCGCGCCAGCGCGCCGGGGTCGCCGGGCGCACCAGTTCGCCGCTGATCCGGGGGCGATAGCGTTTGAGCAGCTGGTCCTTAAGGCGGACGACCGCCTGGTCCGGATCTGGGCAACTGGCCTGAGTCAGGCATCGGACGGGTCCCCCATGACATGGCAAGGCCGGAAGCATACGCCAAGGGGTGACTCAAACCATGAGCCTGCCTCGGCAAACCGCGGTAGCGGTTTCCCGAGATATAAGAGTCTTGGGCGACGCGGACGAGGGGAGAACAGACCGGTGCGGTGGTCGGTCCTCTGAATGAAATCGCATAACATCACAAGGTCATACCGCCGACGCGAGGGGCCGACGATGAAAGCCTTGAGACGACAAACAGTCGATGACCTGACCCTGTCGGAAGACGAGCGCGTCGAGCTAATCGACGGCGAAATCGTCCGACGCCCCAGGGCGCGCTTCGAGCACGGACACGCCCAACTGGCCCTGTCCGACGAGGTCCAGGTATTCAGGCGTCGCAGTGGTCTAGGAGGCTGGTGGATCGTCAGCGAGATCAGCGTCCGTTATAGCGAACACCAGTGCCCCTCCCACGACCTCGCCGGCTGGCGCAAGGAGCGCGTGCCCGAACGGCCCAGCGGTATCATGACCCTGACACCGGACTGGGTGTGCGAGATCCTCTCGCCCGGCCATGAGCGCAAAGACATGGTCCATCACCTGCTTCTGCTGCAGCGGGCCCGCGTCCCCTACTACTGGATTCTGTCGCCGGAGGACCGCACGCTCATTGCCTATGCACTCGACGGTGGCAGCTACCGCCTTTGCTACTTCGTCGCCTATCGGCCGCCGGAGACCCCGGCCCAGGCCCGCATCCCACCGTTCGAGTCGATCGACATGGGCCTCGGTTACCTCTTTGGCGAATCTCGTTGAGCCTGGCGGATGCGGGAACCCAGGTACCGCATTTCGGACGGGATGATCGGGGGATGACGGCCAGCGAAGAGTCGCGCCGTCTTTACCCTGCCGATTGGCCCCACAGCGTCTCGAGAAAACAGCGCGCTCACCCTTCCCCGGTGATTTGGAAAATGCTATCGAACTTCATACGATCATCGGAATCTTCAATTATAGGATGGGCAGAGCGAGAGCGATGCCCATCGTCCAAGCGCCGGAGCAAGCCGCGGCCCCTAACCACCCCCGCCCGCCCTGTTACAATTCCACCCCTTGACGCACAGACCCTGGAGAGCAGATGGCGCGCTATCACGTTTACGGCATCGGCAATGCGCTGGTGGACATGGAGTACGAGGTCGACTTCGCGGACCTGGAGACGCTGGGCATCGACAAGGGGGTCATGACCCTGGTGGACGAGGCCAAGCAGCTCGAGATCATGCTGCACCTGGGCTCGCACCACCACCAGCGGGGCTCCGGGGGCTCCGCCGCCAACACCATCATCGGACTCAGCCAGTTCGGCGGGCGTGCCTACTACTCCTGCAAGGTGGCCGACGACGAGCTGGGCCACTTCTACATGCGCGACCTGCTGGAAGGCGGCGTCGACACCAACCACCATACGGAGAAGGACCAGGGCCACACGGGCCGCTGCGTCGTGCTGGTGACCCCGGACGGCGACCGCACCATGTGCACCTTCCTGGGCGTCAGCGGCAACCTCTCCGTCAACGAACTGGTGGAGGAGGCCCTGCGGGACGCGGACTGGTTCTACACCGAGGGCTACCTGGTCACCTCCCCCGCCGCCCGCGCGGCCTCCTGCGAGGCCCGCCAGATCGCCGCCGCGGCCGGGGTGCGCACCGCCATCTCGCTCTCGGACCCCAACATGGTGACCTACTTCAAGGACGGGCTGCTGGAGATGATCGGCCCCGGCGTGGACCTGATCTTCGCCAACGAGTCCGAGGCCATGGGCATGGCCGGCACCGCTGACCTGAACGGCGCCGTGGCGTACCTCAAGACCATCAGCCGGGAGTTCGCCATCACCCGCGGCCCCCAGGGCGCCCTGGTCTGGGACGGCCAGGCGCTGATCGAGATCGCCGGCAACCCGGTCGAGGCCATCGACACCGTGGGCGCCGGCGACATGTTCGCCGGGGCCTTCCTGTACGGACTCACCCAGGGCTGGGACCACCAGCGCGCCGGGGACCTGGCCTCCGCCGCCTCCGCCCGCCTGGTCACCACCCTGGGGCCGCGGATGCCCGCGGGAGGAGACCCAGGCGATCCTGAAGGGGTTTGTTTAGGCGCAGGTCTGCGTTGAGCTGTCGGTCGGGCTTCAGGGCCGGAGGATGCGGTGACGGACGAACCGCATCGATCGCGAACGATGCGGTTCCTTCGTCACCGCATCCTACCGGCGGTCCAGCGGGAGCGCGGGATAGGCCGGCAGTCCCGCCGCCTGACGGTCCCTGAACACCTGGTTGGTCCCGTCATCGGCCGTCTGGTCCCGAGACACGATGACGTTTCCGCTGACATCGGTGGGAACCTTGTCACCGCGCAGGTGCAGCAGACGGTTGGGGCCCGCCCGCTCGAGCAGGATCAGGTTGTTGCGCAGCACCACCCGATCCACCGGGTGGAAGCCGGGCCCGACCTCCAGGCCAAAACCGATCGCGTCGCCATTGGACGTGTTGGGTCCCTGGGCCAGCAGACTGTCCGTCACGGGCAGTTCGCCGCCGTTGGGGGCGTCAATCAGGCGGCTGTCGACGCCATCCTGCGACGCGATGACGCTGCGCTCGATGGTGGTCTGCGCCGCCCTGGACTTGATCTCATGCCCTTCCCCCTGCGAGGCCAGGAAGAGGCTATCGGCGATCGCCAAGGTGGCCGCCGCCGATATAGATGCCGTGGGCCTGGCCGCCGTGGCCGAGCCGCTCGAACCGACTCCGGCTGATCTGCACCAGCCCCGGCCGCGGGCCGGTCAGGATGCCTTGCTGGGAGTCATGGAAATAGCAATGGTCGACGGTCAGGTTCTGACCCTCGAGGCGGATGCAGGCACCGTTGCCGTCGGGGACCGCGATTGACGGCATTCGATGTTCCGCACCTGGGTGTTGTCCGCGGCGATGACCAGCGTCGCCTTGCCTTGGGCCGACGCCCCCCTCGAAGACCACGTGGCCATGGCCGATGATCGAGACGCCCGGCACCCGGACGACCAGCGGTGTGGTGTAGACGCCCGGACCGATCTCCAGGGTCGCGCCCGGGGTCAGGGCATCCGCCGCCTGCTGCACGGACTGGAACACGCCCGCCGACCCGGGCGCGGCCTGGCGGCGGGGCCTCTGGCCCGGCTGGCGGCGCCTGCCACCGGGGGATTCCGTCAGCGCCCGACCCGGCCGTGCCTTGGGCGTGGACGGCAGCGACCCAGGCGAGATAGGGGGCACCCTCAGCGCGCCAATCGACCCTTGGCCCTTCCGTGGCGTAAGCCCGGTTGGGTGTCAGGGCCCGAGGGTGTCAGGCCCAAGGCCAAGGCGAGGCGAATACGGACAATGGACCGCGAGGTCAGCGGTAGTACGGTTCTCATCGTTGACTCCGCGGCGCCGCTTTGGTGATCGCCGAGCACATCCGGACCATCCGAAGCGTCCGGGTCGGACTGTCGGATGCGGTGAGTTACGAACCGCATCAATCGCGAACGAGTTGGTTCGCGAACGATGCGGTTCCTTCGTCACCGCATCCTACCAGGCTCCGCGGCACCCCTTTGGTGATCGCCGAGCACATCCGGACAATCCGAAGCGTCCGGGGTCGGACTGTAGGATGCGGTGAGGTACGAACCGCATCAATCTAGAACGAGTCGGTTCCGCCAACGGCACCCCTTTGGTGATCGCCGTGCACATCCGGGCCAGCCAAAGCGTCCGCCTCGGACCGAATATCGTAGGATGCGGTGAGGTACGAACCGCATCAATCGCGAACGAGTCAGTTCCGCGAACGACGCCTCACCGCCTCCTACCGGGCTCACGGACAAAGGGATTCCGGAGCAGCCCCGCCGAGGGTCAGCCCCTGTAGCAATCACGGCACCGTTGTTGGTGTTTTCCTGCCAGGCAAAGTACCGGTAGGGCTAGTTCTCCTTTTCGGTAAACACGGCCCACGTATAGGTGCCGCCGGTGCCATAGTCATAGGTCACCGTATCGTTGTTGTTGCCATCCGTTGCGTTAATCGACCACGGTACCAACCTTAACCCTTGGATCGACCGGCGTACCGTTGCCGACTTTGTAGAGGTTACCTGCCGAGGCACACTGGTCTTCCAACCAGTTTTCCCCATCTGGAGCGGTCGCATTCATGCGGCGAGCGCTAATGTAGGGTACTAAGCTTACGATCTGTCCGGTTTCTAGCGTTGTCTAACCACATGGCGTAGCCTTGCCCTGGGACAGTCCGCCAGGGCACCGGAGGTAGCGAAGCCCAGCGCGAGCATCGTCAGGATCGTGTGCTTCATTCCCATTGCTCTAAGTTGAAATGACCAGTAGCAGATGGGTACCAGAAGAGTGCGGATACCGGAAGGCTCGGCGACAAACAAAAGTTACGCCTGGCCACGGCACAGCTCTCGCCGAGTATTCTGCCTCGGTGGCGGCCTCCGCCAGCACGGCAGGGATGACATGGCACCATCATTGCCCGTATTTTGCCTTTAGGCCAGCGAGCACTTGTTGCCCAAGGATTAGCCTGACCGCACCGCAGTCGTTCTCCGCACGGCGGCGCGCAAACTCTTGCCGCCACTGACCGGCACCGCTGTCCAGGCTTTCCAGCAAGGCCTCCGCGATCAGTGCCCGCGCGCTCAGGTCGAGCGGCATGACGTCGTCGATGTTCTGTTGGGCGGTGGCCTTCAGGGATCATGTCATTGCTTGGTCGTCATCTAGGGTTGGTAGGTCATAGTGGCGTAGCGGGCGAGCCGCCCCGGTACCGTCCGTCCGTCTGGCCGCGACGAGGGGAGAGTGTGTGCCTGAAAGATCCCGCCGGCACCAGCGCCCCCAGGTAGAGAAGCATCGCCAGCCGCGCCGTATCCAGCACGCTCCCGAGCAACCCGACCGCCAGGATTCCGAGCAGCCCCGCCATCAGCCCGACGGCCAGGGGCTCGACCGCCCGGAAGGCCGGCCACAGGGCCATGCCCGCTGCCGTCAGGAGCAGCACCAGGGCCAGGATACCCAGGGGCCCCTGTGCAAAATAGAGTTCCACCCACAGCTCATGGATGTGCCAGGCCAGGTCCTGATCGGTGACGAAGAGCCAGCGCTGGGCCCCCTGGCTGAAGTCCCCGTTGGCCAGCAGTTCCTGCCCGTCCGCGGTCTTGAGGCTCAGGTCGTCCACGTCGACGGCCCCCGTGGACCCCGGTGTTGTGTGCAGGCCGAGCTTGACCGGCGGGTGGGGCCAGTGGCCGCCCCCGCCGAGCTCGCCGGAGTCCAACTCCGCGGTGACGGTCTGCCAGCCGGGGGCTTCGCGTTCAGGCCGGTCCATCGGCACTGGAAGGAGTAGAGCAGGGCCTTCTCGCAGAGGGGGACCTGCAGGTCGGCCGCCCCGGCGGGCTGGCGCACCCGGGCGGAGAGCCAGTAGCGCTGTCCCGGTTCGATTCCGACCCACTGGTCCAGGAAGATCGTCTCGCCGCCAGCGCCAGGCGCAGATAGGGGTTCTCACCAGCCCCCGATGATCGCGAAGGTGCCGGGCGGCCGCCCGGTCTGGGCGAGCAGCAGGTAGGCCAGGGGGTACTGTCCGAAGCCCTCGCCCACCAGGACGGACCCCGAACCCGGGCCCATCAGGGACAGGGCCCGTTCCCAATGGGCGAGGCGCGTCTGCAGGTCTTTCACGCTGCCGGCCAGCCGCTCGGTGGCGAAGGCGCCGGTGAGTACCGGCACCGAAACCGCGCCCACCGCCGCCACCAGGACCCCCGCGGCGATCCAGGTCCCCGTGCCGGGGCGGCGGCCTCGCCGCGCAAGAAGCAGACCCAGTATCACCACCGCCAGGCCCACCAGCAGGCCGGCCCAGCCGCCGCGCGAAAAGGTCACCATCATGGCGTAACTCACCAGGGCAGCGAGCAGGACGCCAATCACCCGCGGACAGCCACCGACCCGTGGTCAGTACGGTGACCGCAAGGAAGGGGAAGACGAAGGCCAGGTAGGCCTCGATATAGGCCCCGCCGGTGTGCATGCTGGCGAAGGTCCCGGTCACCCGGAATTCGTTCGCAAAGTCGGCAATGCCGACGGTGACGTGGCGCTCCACCAGGACCGCCAGGGCCACCAGGGCCAGGCCCAGGAGCAGCCCCTGCATCACCAGCCCCCGCGCCTGCTCGAGCAGGCGCGACGGCACCCGTCTCAACAGCGGCACCAGCAGCAGGGCCCAGAGCAGGCCCTTGCCGACCATCCAGGCCTCGACCGGGGCGTGGGAACTCGTCGGCCAGCGGCCAGTCGGCACCCCAGCAGGGGCCAGAGCCCGCGGGCCATGGCGATACGCCCAGGAGAACCACAGCAGGGCCAGGGCCAAGGGGAAGAGCCGGTTCGGCCAGGGCTTGCGGTGCACCCCCCAGACCCGGAGGTAGCCCACCGCCAGGGTGGTCAGCACCACCAGATCGAAGGCATTCAGGGCCAGCCGGCCGGTGAGTGGGCTCAAGTCCAGGGTCGGCAGCAGGGCCGGCACCACCAGGAGCCAGGCCAGCGGATAGAACCAGAGCAAGAGTCCGTAGAGCAGCAGGGCGGTCGCCAGGATCGGCCAGGCGACCGGGAAGGTCAGGACCCCGGCCAGCCAGGGCAGACCGGCCAGGACGGCGAGGATAACCCCCAAGGGCCTGGGCGCCGGCCAGACAAGTGCCGGGGCAGATGCGTCTGCAGACAGGCCTGGGGGATGACCTGGGAACAGGACTGGGCGCGGGCCGGCGGGGGCCGGCGAGTGGGCCGCGGCTGGCGCCGCACCGGCGGCGGAACGGACCGGTTCCGAGGCGATCGAGGGCGGCCAGCCGTCGACCCCGGTCGCGGCCCCCACCGGCGATCGGTGCGGCGCGGCGCGCCCGACCGCGAGCCCGGGCGCGGCATCCCAGGGGCTCGCTTCCGGCCGCGCGGCGCAGGCCCGGCGGGCCCGCCGGCCAGGACCCGCTCGAACCAGGTGGCGAGCCCATAGGCGAGGAGGGCCGCGGCCAGGGCGAACAGCTGTTGGTCGGGTCCGGATGGGCGGGAGGGAAGAACAACTTGCCGGCCTCGATCAGGAGGCTCAGCGGGAGCACTATCCCGCCGCGATCCAGGCCCCGCGTCCAGCGCCGATTCGCGGCGCGGGCCGCCCAGGCCCAGGCCAGCAGACCGAAGGGGGCGTACAGAGCGAACTGGGCCAGGGCGCTCGCCAGCGCCATCGCCTCGGTGGTGTAGTACTGGTAGTAGAGCGGCAGCCAGCGCACCTCCGACAGGCGGGCCAAGGCCGCGGCGGGGGACACGGCGGGGCGCCGAACCAACCCGAGACCAACAGCATGCCCGCCAGATAGGGCAGGATCAGGAAGGGGGCGGCCAGCACCACCAGCCGCGCCACCGCTTGCGGCCCCAGGCGCGCCAGGTGATTGACCCGCCAGGGCCCCCAGGACCAGCCCCAGACCCCGGGTCAGCACCGACAGCCCCTGGCTGGTGCCGGAGGCCAACAGGAGCTGCAGCGGTTCCAGCACCAGACCCGCCAGGGCACCGAGGAGAAGTGTCGCCCAGTCGCAGTCGCGGCCACAGCAGGATGGCGAAGAGCCCCACCGGGGCCAGGGCCAGGGCATCGATGGCCAGGCCGGCGCCGCAGCGAATCGGGCCGCCACAGCCCGGCGCCAGCAGCCAGCCCTGATTGCCCTCCCGGAGCTTCCATCCAACTCATCCCAGGGAGATGACGAAGTCGAAGGGAAAGAAGGACAGCAGGAGGTAGCCGAGCCCGAAGGTCAGGAGCGCACCCAAACCGAGGCCCGCCCGCCCGCCGCGATGGCGTACCGCAGGCCCAGGCGACCCGGCGCCGCCCGAAGACCCGGCACAGGACGCCGATCAGGGTGCCGATGGACTCGGCGATGAGATCATTCCGGGAGACGGTCCGCGGGGCGAACCACTGTTGGGTGAACTCGATACCGACTGCCAGGGCCAGACAGCAGGCCGCCACCAGGGCCAGGACCGAAGGGTGTCCACCAGCGCGTCTGCCCCGTCCCAAGGAGGGCGACGCACCCGAGGAAGGCAGGGGGACGTACAGGACGATGTTGGCGATCCAGTCCGCCCGGCTGACGACCCCCAGGTCCAGATCGGGGACCTGCTGGAACTGCGATCAGCGCCTCGGTCCCAGGCCAGGGGACGCAGTTCAAAGGGCACCAGGCTGCCGTAGACCACGAAGGCCAGATAGACCCAGCACCGCGGCCCAGACGGCGGCGCTTGAGCGGGTGACAGGGGGTGTCCGCGAATCGTTCATCGGGCCATCGGGTCCATCGGGTCAGGGACAGGCGCCGGGGCCAGGATTGTAGCGGTAACCAGGGCCGGGCGTGGACGGCGATCAAGGGCTGACGAGCCATCCCGCAGCCGCGCCCCATCCACTAGAATCGCCGCCAGACCAAGAACCGGAGCCCTGCCCATGCCCGTCTACGAGTGTTACTGCCCCGACTGCCACACCATCTTCAACTTCTTCTCCCGGCGCGTGGACACCGAGACCCGGCCGGCCTGCCCGCGCTGCGGCCGCCCGAGTTCAGTCGCCAGCCCAGCCTCTTCGCCATCAGCAAGGGCCGGGGCGAGACGGACATGCAGGCGGGAGCCGGGCTGCCGGCCGGGGTCGACGAGGAGCGGATGATGCAGGCCTTCGCGTCCATGGCCGGGGAGATGGAGCACCTGGACGACTCGGACCCCAAGCAGGCGGCGCAGCTGATGCGCCGGCTCTTCGATGCCAGCGGGCTCAAGGTCAGTGGCAGCATGGCGGAGGCGATCCGCCGCATGGAGGCCGGTGAGGACCCGGATCAGATCGACGCGGAACTGGGGGACCTGCTGGAGCAGGAGGACCCCCTACGGCCCTGACCGCCGGCAAGGGCGGGGCCGAGGCCCTGCGCAACCTGCGCCGGGAGCTGCTACCGGCCGCCCGGGACGAGACCTGGTATCCACTGCAGGGGCCGGCCCCAGTGCGTAGGATGCGCAGAGCGAGAGCGATCCCCATCCCGAACAGCGCCAGCCACCGTGGCGTTCGGATGGGCACGCCCGCCAAACGACATCGCAGCCTCTCAACCACCCTAGCGGGCTTTGTCCATCCTACACGGTGCGAGCAACCCTCTCGGTTTGGATTGCACCGACCGCGTCCGTCCCTGTACGGACGCGCGGACCCCCATGCTACACTCGCTGTCTATCCTTAGAACCCGACCTTGCGACTGTGAAGGCCATGGCAACCCAGAAGACCTACCTCGTGATCTCCGCCCTGGGCGAGGACCACCCCGGCATCGTCAACCTGCTCTCCAAGGCCATCCTGGAGCACGGCTGCAACATCGAAGACAGCCGCATGACGGTGCTCGGCGGTGAGTTCGCCGCCATGCTCCTGGTCGAAGGCAAGTGGAACACCCTGGCCAAGATCGAGAACACCATCCCCGAGCTGCAACGCCAGCTCAATATGACCATCATCACCAAGCGCACCGGGGAGCGCGCCACCGGCCGCAACCTGCTGCCCTACGCGGTGGACGTGGTCTCCATGGACCACCCAGGAATCGTCAATAACCTGGCGGGCTTCTTCGCCGACCGCGATATCAACATCGAGGACATGGCGACCAGCACCTACGCCGCCGCCCACACCGGTACCCCCATGTTTGCGGTACACATGACCGTCGGTATCCCGTCGGATATGCACATCGCCGGGCTGCGCGAAGAGTTCATGGACTATTGCGACGGGCTCAACCTGGACGCGGTGCTGGAGCCCCTGAAGGGTTAATGCGCAGGTCGCGTCAGGCGTGTGGTGCGAACTTTCCGGCCAGTGCCCAGGCCCGCCGCGCCTTGACCCGACGATCGCGGCCGAATGCTGGCTCCAAACGTCGGGATACGCTTCGCTAGCCCGACCGACGATTCCGCGTCCTGGAATGCCTGTTCGTTGAGGAACGACACGATCCCCTCGATCGCTCAACAACACCCGGAGGTACCTCTCCATGGCCCTCACCCTCGGCGCACCCGTTCCGGACCTGGACCTCAAGGCCACCGGTGACCGCACTATCAAGCTCTCCGATTACCGCGGGAGACGGCTAGTCCTCTATTTCTACCCCAAGGCCAGCACCCCCGGCTGCACCCAGGAAGGGCCAGGACTTCCGGGACGCCGCCGACGCCTTCACGGCGGCCAACACCGTGATCCTCGGCGCCTCCCGGGACGGTCTCAAGGCCCAGGAAAACTTCAAGGCCAAGCAGGGCTTCCCCTTCGACCTGATCGCCGACACCGACGAGGCCCTGTGCCAGGCCTTCGATGTGATCAAGCTCAAGAAGATGTACGGCAAGGAGAGTCTGGGCGTCGAGCGCAGCACCTTCCTGATCGACGCCGCCGGCGTCCTGCGCCAGGAATGGCGCGGCGTCAAGGTGAAGGGGCATGTGGACGAGGTCCTTGCCGCGGCCCGCGCCCTGACCTGACCCGGGACCCGAACCGGCCGAGCAGATCCGACAACAGTTCTGCCCAATCCGGGAGTGCGACCAGCGCCACCCCAGGGGCCCGCACTTCTTTCCAAGCGCAGCAGCCTGTTGACGGCTACACGTACTCCCGTAACCCGATGATCAAGCGCGAAAACGACAAGACCTGCCTCTTCGTCCTCGACACCAATGTGCTGATGCACGACCCCACCTGCATCTTCCGCTTCAAGGAGCACGACATCTTCCTGCCCATGGTGGTCCTGGAGGAACTGGACCACGGTAAGAAAGGCATGTCCGAGGTCGCCCGTAACGTCCGACAGGCGACCCGCTTTCTGGATCAGCTCCTGTGCAACGCCGATAAAGATGAGATCGATGCAGGCCTGCCCATCGGCCCCATTGCCGTCAACGGGGGCGGCTCATCGTCCCCGCCGCGGGGCGTCTCTATTTCCAGACTCAACCCCTGGACCTGAAGCTCCCGGAGGCCCTGCCGGGCTCGGGAGCGGACAACAATATCCTGGGCACCGCCCGCGCCTTGCGGGACCTGCGGACCGACCGCCAGGTCATCATCGTCTCCAAGGATATCAATCTGCGGATCAAGGCCGCCGGTGCTCGGCATTCCCGCGGAGGACTATGCCAACGACCAGGTGCTGGACGATGTCAATCTCCTCTACACCGGGGTCGAGCAGCTCCCGCCAGACTTCTGGGAGCACCATGTCAAGTCCATGGATTCCTGGAAGGCGGAGGGCCGCACCTACTACCGGATCAGCGGCCCGGACGTCACCGAGTGGTATCGCCAGCCAGTGCATCTACAGCGGCGACGACAGTGGCTTCGAGGCCATAGTCCGCAATAGAACGGCGGTGACCGAGGCGGTGATCGAACTGGTGGAGGACTACCGGGTTCCCCGCCACAACGTGTGGGGGATCAATGCCCGCAATCGTGAGCAGAACTTTGCCCTGAACCTGCTCATGGACCCGGAGCTGGACTTCGTTACCCTGCTGGGCACCGCCGGTACCGGTAAGACCCTGCTGGCCCTGGCCGCGGGCCTGACCCAGGTGCTGGACCGCAATCTCTACAAAGAGATCATCATGACCCGGGTCACGGTGCCCGTAGGCGAGGACATCGGCTTCCTGCCCGGGACCGAGGAGGAGAAGATGACCCCCTGGATGGGTGCCCTGATGGACAACCTGGAGGTCCTGGCGCGCCCCGAGGGCGGCGACTGGGGCCGCGCCGCCACCCATGACCTGCTCAAGAGCCGCATCCGCATCCAGTCCCTGAACTTCATGCGCGGGCGGACCTTCCTCAATAAGTACATCATCCTGGACGAGGCCCAGAACCTCACCGCCAAGCAGATGAAGACCCTGATCACGCGCGCCGGGCCGGGGACCAAGATGGTCTGCTGGGCAATATCGGTCAGATCGACACCCCCTATCTGACCGAGACGACCTCCGGCCTGACCTATGTGGTGGACCGTTTCAAGCACTGGCCCCACGGCGGACACGTCACCCTGCTGCGCGGGGAGCGCTCGCGCCTGGCGGACTTTGCGTCCGAGGAGTTATGAACCTCAGGGAGCCAGTGCGAACCGCAAAGGCCAACAGGATAACTCCAGGCGTCGGGCTGATAGCTGACAGCTTTAACCTGACCGCTCGATCTGAGATGACCTGCCCCACCAACCGGAGCATTGACGATGAAAAAGACCCTCGCCGCAACCCTGCTGACCCTCGCCGTCGTACTCCCAGCCGCCCACGCCGCCGAGAAGCTCAACGTGGTCTATCACGTCTCGGAGGCGGACAAGGTCGCCTTCGTGCTCAACAACATCCAGAACCATATCGACGGCGTCGGCGGACCGGAGAACGTCCACATCGTCCTGGTTGCCCACGGTCCGGCGATCAATGCCTTCACCCAGGTCGAGGCCACGGAAAAGGTCCGCGACGGACTCGCCAAGCTCCAGGAGGAAGGGGTGGAACTCGACATGTGCGGCAACACCCTCAAGGGCTTCAAGCTCACCCTGGACGACCTGTTGCCGGGCTTCGTGGAGGTCCCCGCGGGCGGGGTCACCAAGATCGCGGAGCTCCAGTCCCAGGGCTATGTCTACATCCGGCCCTAGGCCAGAACCAGGAGCGTCGCACCCGAGTGCGGCGCATCACCCAAGGAATTGACCCAGGCCCGCCACCGACCCGCATGACCGCACCCGCACCCGAAACCCTGCCGCCACGCCGCCGGCGCCTCTCCCGCTGGGCCCTCGACCTGGCCCTGATCCTCGCGGTCTTCCTGGGCGTCCAATGGTGGCAGGCGCGGCCACTGGCGAGTGGCGCCGCCCCACCCCTGAGCGGTCTGACCCTGAACGGCCAGGCCATGGACCTGACGAGCCTGCGGGGCACCCCGGTCCTGGTGCACTTCTGGGCGACCTGGTGCCCGGCCTGCAAGCTGGTGAACGGCTCGCATTGACGCCATCGCCAAGGACCATCAGGTGCTGACCGTGGCCATGCAGTCGGGGGACGCGACCGAGGTCCGGCGCTTTATGGCCCAGGCCGATCTGGGATTCCCGGTCGTAACAGACGAGGACGGCGCCCTCGCCGACCGCTGGGGGGTGCGGGGGGTGCCGGCCAGCTTCGTCCTGGACGCGGACGGGCAGATCGCCTATGCCACCACCGGCGTCAGCTCGGAGACTGGCCTGCGCGCCCGGTTGTGGGCCGCGGCCAACCTGGGTGCGGCCGGCGCCGGGTCCGCATCCAGTCAGGTCCAGCCAGAGTGATGCTCCATCCAACAGCGCCACCCGGCCCAGGTTTCCGCCAACTGTTCTGGGTCCTGGGTCTTACCCTACCCCTACTGTTCCAACGGGCGCTGTCCCAGGGGGCGTTACCCCCCGACGGCACCGCAAATCTCAGCATCCGGGTCGAGGCCGGCACCGTCCAGGTGGAGTTGACGGCCCCCGCCCTGACCCTGGTGGGCTTCACCGGGGCGCCCGCTGACCCCGCCCAGCGGACGGGACCTCAAGCTCGCGGCGGAAAACCTGCGGCGGGGGGACGCCCTGGTGCGCTTCAACCCCCAGGCGGCCTGTGCGCTGGAGACCGCCCGGGTGGACACGGACCCGCGGGGCAAGGCGGCCGGCATGGGGGCCAGCTACCGGTTCGGCTGCACCTTTCCCGGCTCACTCAACTCCGCGGCCCTGGGGGTCTTCCTGGGCTTCCCGGCCCTGCGGCGGGTCCACGTCAACTACAGCACGCCGCAAGGCCAGGGGGCGGCCTTACTGACCCTCGGCAACCCGGTGGTCACCTTCATCCCGCTCCAATAGGCACACCCGTCAACCCGGGATCAGGTGCTTCTGGATACGGTAGAGGAAGGTGTCGCGACTGAGACCAAGCAGGCGGGCGGCCCGGCTCTTGTTGCCCCCGGCCAGGGCCAGGGCCTGGCGGATCAGGTCCCCTTCCAGCCCGTGGAGGTCGATGCCCTGGGGCGGTAGCTGAAAACCAGGCCCCGCCGGGGCGGTCAATTCCCCGGAGATCAGGTCCCGTGGCAGGTGCTCGGGGGCCACCTGCCCGCCCGGGAAAGAGGATGACCAGCCGTTCGCAGAGGTTGGCCAGTTCACGCAGGTTCCCCGGCCAGTGATGGCGGCGGAACAGCCGCTCGGCACCAGCCTTGAGGTGGCAGGCGGGTAGGCCATGCCGGGCGGCCGCCGCGGCGAGGAAGTGGGCGGTCAGGGCGGGGATATCCAGGACTCGCTCACGCAGGGGCGGAACCTCGATGGGAACCACGCAGAGCCGCAGATAGAGGTCCCGACGGAAGCTGCCGCGCGCCACGGCGGCGCCGAGATCCAGGGCGGAGGCGGCGATCACCCGGGTTGCCCCGCCGGCCCCATGGTCTCCGGCGTCGATCGCGTGGAACAACCGCGCCTGCGCCTCCCGCGACAACTCACCCACCTCATCCAGATAGAGGGTGCCAGCGCTGGTGCCCCGGGCAGGACTGACCGTCGCCCAGGCACTCCAGCAAGGCCCCGTCCGGGGCACCGGTGCAGTTGAACACCACGAAGGGGCCGCCGGCACGGGGGCCCTGGGCATGGATCTCCCGGGCCAGGGTCTCGCGTCCGCTGCCCGGCTCGCCGAGCAGCAACACGCCCACATCGGTGCCTGCCACCAGCCGGGCGGTGTTGCGCATCCGTTCAAAGGCGGGTGAGGAGCCGATCATCGCGTTCTCCAAGGGTGAACCTCAGTTGCCGGCATTGTATCCTTGGAAATGGAGCGTCAACAGACCAAGGATGATGACCAGGGCGCCGGCCGCGGCCTGAAAGCGCCGGTCCTGGCCCAGACCGGTAGAGCCGCCCGGCGAGCAGCCCGGTGGCGAGTAGGACCGGCAGGGTCCCGAGCACCGAAGAGGGCCATGTAGAGGGCCCCGGCCCGGCCCCGCCCTGGGCCGGCGCGCTGATCAGCATGCCGTAGACCAGACCGCAGGGCAGCCAACCCCAGACGGCACCGAAGAGGGCCGCCCGGGTCAGGGTTCGCACCGGTAACAGGCGCCGTCCCAGGGGTTCGAGGCGCCGCCACAGCGGGGTGCCGAGCCGCTCGAGGGCGGTGAGGCGCGGGAGCCAGCCGCCGATGGAGAGCCCGATCCCCACGACCACCAGGGCGGCCAGGAGCGCAGCCCGTCGTAGGGCCAGGCACGGCTGCCGGCGGCCAGCAGGGTCGCGCCCAGCCACGCCGAACAGGGCACCGGCGCCGGCATAGGAGAGGATGCGCCCCAGGTTGTAGGCGAGCAGGAAGGCGGCGAACCGCGCGGGCCGGTCGCGGGCCGGCGCCGGCAGGGAAAGACTCAGGGCCCCGACGATGCCGCCGCACATGCCCACGCAGTGCAGTGCGCTCAGGAAGTCCGACCAGGAGGGCCAGCGGATAGGCGGTACTCATCCCGGAATCATCAGTTAGGAGTCGTCCCCTTGGAGTTTCTGAAGGCCAATCTGGACCTGGGCATCATCGGCGTGCTCGGTTTCATGAGCTTCCTGACCATCGCCTTCGTCATCGAACGCTATCTCTACCTGGCGCGGGTCGATCTGCGGCCTTTCGAGCACGCGGAGGACCTGGAGACTCGACCTCACCCGCCACCTCACCGTGATCGCCACCATCGGCAGCAACGCCCCCTATGTCGGCCTGCTGGGCACCGTTCTCGGCATCATGCTGATCTTCTACAACATGGGCCAGGAGGGGATGGTGGATTCGGCCAAGATCATGACCGGGCTCGCCCTGACCTTGAAGGCCACCGCCCCCGGGCTGCTGGTCGCCATCCCGGCGGTGGTGCTCTACAATCTCCTGCTGCGGCGGGGGGGCCAAGGAACTGCTGCTCGACCTGGGAGTCGCACCATGGATGAACACGGTTCGACTATATCAACGTCATCCCCTTTATCGACATCATGCTGGTGCTCCTGACCATCGTGCTGACCACGGCCACCTTCATCGTCGAGGGGCGCCTGCAGATCCGGCTGCCGACCGCCGCCAGCCCGGGTACGGCCGAACCCCAGGCCCCTCGGGAGATCGCCATCGACGCGGACGGCCAGGTCTATTTCCAGGCCCAGGCACTGGGGATCGGCGAGCCGGCTCTCGCCGCGTTGGCGGCCCGGCTCGCCGACCTCACGCCTCCACCCCGATCGTGCTGCGGGTGGACGCCCAGACCCGCTTCGCCGCCTTCATCGCCGTGGTGGACCGGCTCAAGGCCCGGGGCTGGAGCGGCTGTCCATCCTGACCCGCCGGCCTTGACCCGCGCCCGCACCTGCCGACACTGCCTCGCACTCGGCCTGCTCTGCTCCGTCCTGTCGTCCACGGGCTGTCTACGGCCAGTGCTGGGGTCGACGCGGAACCGCCGCCCCCACCGCCGCCGCCCAGCGACGCCATCGAGTGGACCTGGCCCTCTTTGCAGTTGACGCGGGACCTGCGGCACGACCGGCTCACCACCGGCGACGTTGGCACCGCGGGGACGCCGGCGTGTCGACCGCCGAACCGAGCCTGCGCCTGCGCCGGCGCCTGCGCCGATTCCGACGCCGGGTGTCGCGGTCGTCGAGAGCCAACCGCCACCCGGTATCGGACACCGCCCCCAGGACACCGGCGACGGTGAACCGTAGCACACCGACCGCGCGCACCGCGCACGCCCATGCGCACAGTTACCGGCCCCGGGCAGGCCCTCAAACCCGGCACCCAGACCGGTTCAACCGGATATCAGGCCGGTCCCAAGCCCAGACCCCAGCCGGACGCCCCGGCCGACGCCCGCGCCGCCAAGCCCGCAGCCGACGCCAAGCCCGCGATCAAACCGGAGTCTTCACCGTTGCCGCCGCGCCCAGACCGCTACCCCGCCACCGCGCGCGGCACCCAGCCCGCTAGACGCCCAAGACCGCCCCCAGCCCCCCGCGCGACGCCCGGCCCCGGACCGCGCCCCGCCGGCGCGGTCATAAGAGTCCGGGGCACGGCGCGACACTAACGGCGACGGGTCCGGGACCCGCGCACCGGGCGGGGCCGCGCGGGACACCGGCGACCGGGGCAACTGACCGCCGACCGGGCCGCCGCCGAGCGCGCCTATCTCGCCGAACTCCAGCGCGCCATCGGCCGCCTGCAACGCTTTCCGGAGCAGGCGCGCCAGCGCCGCAAGACCGGGACTCGCGACGGTCGCCTTCGTCGTCACGGCCGACGGCGCATCGCCGAGGTCCGGATCGCCAAGAGCTCCGGCGACCCGCGACCTGGACCAGGCCGCCGTCTGGACGCGCTGTACCGGCTGGGCCGCTTCAAACCCATCCCGACCGCGATCGGCCGCGCCAGTTGGCCCATGCGGGTGCCGATCCGCTTCGATCTGCGCTAGGACGGGACCCCATGGGGCGGTGTTTTCCGCCCTGACAGGCCGTATAGTGTCGCGCCGAGCATCGGCGAACCGACCTGTCGACGAGGAGCCCGACCATGGCCGCACTGAATCTGGAGCATCTGCGCCCCCTGCAGGAGCAGCTCAACGCCCACCCGATTTACGCGGCCATCCGCGACCTCGCAGGACCTGCGGGTCTTCATGGCGCACCACTGTCTTCTCGGTCTGGGACTTCATGTCCCTGATCAAGTACCTGCAACGACATGTCGCCCCGATCCAGGTGCCCTGGATGCCCCACCGGCGACCCAGCCCTGCGCTACTTCATCAACCAGTTGGTGCTGGAGGAGGAGTCCGACACGCGCCCCGGACGGCGCCGGCGGCGTCCGGCCACGCGAGCCATTTCGAGTTCTACTGCGAGGCCATGAACGAGATCGGCGCGGATGGCGATCTGCCCCGTCGCTTCCTCGCCCTGGTCGCGGAGCAGGGCCTCGACCAGGCGCTCTATTCCGATCTGGTGCCGCTGCCCGCCCGCTATTTCACCGAGACCACCTTCTGCTTCATCCACGAGGACAAGCCCCACGTGGTCGCCGCCGCCCTGGCGGTGGGCCGGGAGCGCCTGATCCCCGGCATGTTCCGCGAGTTTCTCAAGGGCATGGCCATGGGACCCGAGCAGGCCCCGGCCTTCCACTATTACCTGAACCGCCACATCCACCTGGACGAGGACTTCCACGGCCCGCTGTCCATGCAGTTGCTCGACCGCCCTGTGCGGCGCGATGCCCGCGCGCCTGGAGGAGGCCGAGACCGCCGCCGAGGAGGCGCTGTGCGCCCGCATCCGCTTCTGGGACGGGGTGCTGGAGGCCATCGAGGCCGCGCGCGGCGCTGGCGCGGCATGAACAAGACCACCGACGACGGCTTCGAACCTGCCCGCCAGCTCTGGGCCGGGCGTTTCCAGGGGGTGATCTCGACCCAGTTCGCGCTCGGAGCCTGGCTACCCCTTCGGCTCCGCGGTGCCCTACTGCCTGGACCACGCCGGTCGCGCCTTGCTGCTCCTGAGCCATCTGGCCCAGCATACGAAGAATCTGCTCGCCGACCCCCGCTGCGGCCTGTCGGTCGCCGCGGCCGCGGATGGGGACATCCAACAGTCGTTGCGGCTTTCCTGCCCGGCCGACTGTGCAGCGGTGGACCCGGCGGACGGGACCATCCATGGCCGCTGGTTCCGCTACTTCCCCGGCAGCCGGATGTACTTCGAGCAGCTCAATTTCCGCCTCTATCGGTTGACTCCCCGGCGCTTTCACTTCAACGGCGGCTTCCATAGTTCTGGGTCTCGTTGTAGGGCGATCTGGTAGCCGTTGCGGATCACCGCGTTTTCCCCCGCGTTGTATCCGGCCAAGGCCAGCTTGAGGTCCTGGTCGAAGAGATCGAGCAGGTCGCGCAGGTAGGCCGCGCCACCCCGGATGTTCTCCACCGGATTGAAGCTGTCCTTGACCCCATAGCGCGCGGCCGTGCCGGGCATCAACTGCATCAGTCCCTGGGCCCCGGCATGGGACACGGCCTGGTGATTGTAGGCGGACTCGGTGCGGATCACGGCGTGTAACAGGTCTGGAGTCAGGCCATAGACCTGCGCATAGGCATTGATCACCCGTTCAAATCGCATCCGCCGGGCGGCCAGGTTTGTGTCCGCCGCCTGCGCGCGGGCGGAATCGGCAGCGCTGCTGTCCTTGTTGCCGGCGCTGAGGTCTGATGGACGACGGGACTCGAGCGCGGGCTTGAGTTTGGCCAGACGCTTGCGATTCTCGTCCACCAGCCGCGCGGACTCCCGCTTCCACTCCAGGCGGAACTTGGAGCCCGTGAGTGGTGCGTCAGTGAAGTAGATATTCCCCTTGGCGTCGACGTACTTGAAGACGTCCGCCCAGGCGCCGGTCGCGGCGAGCGCTGATGCCGCGAGCACCAGTGCTTGCAGGACTCTCCCATCCGGTTCCCCCCCCCCAAGTCTCGAAGTCGCGTCACGGCCACCCGGAGCCGTTCGACGCGGGGCCAGTGCCTGGTCCTCGATCAGATCCGCTGACTGACACCCCCAAAGTGTCAGCATCCGGTCCCGGTTAAACGCCAGCCACTGGACCGTCAGCATAAGGGTAGCAGAACCGCAGTGAAGGGACCGCGACCCAGTTCGCGGATCACCGACTCCAGGTCCAACACCCCGATCCGCGTCCATTCGTCCTCCAGCGGGTCCCCCCCGATTGCCGGCAGGCCAGTCGCCCGCGTCTCCCCGCAGAACAGTTCGACGACCTCGTCGCTATACCCGGGACAGGCAGGTGCCGATCCAGGCCATGGACCCGAGCCGACAGCCGGCCTCTTCCAGGGCTTCCCGTCGGGCCGCCGCCTCCGCGGTTTCGCCCGGCGCGATGATCCCCCCGGGCGGTTCCCAGATCAATCCGCCAGGGACCGATGGCAGGGTTTTCGCCGGACTTGCTCGACCAGCACGAGCCGGCCGGACACCGGGTCAAAGGGCAAAACCACCGCGGCGCGCAGGCCCTGGATGCATTCCCGCTCGACGAACGCGCGGGCGTCCGGACCCGCCACCCCGCCGGATCGGTAAGGCAAGCCGATAACGCCAGAGCCGCAAGAACCCTTCCCAGAGAGGCACCCGAGCAATGATTTCAACCGCTGAAGTCATTGCCAGACCTTTAGCATCGATTTGCCAAAACCGCGAGACCGGACCTCGCGAACACACCGCAGCCTGAATCAGAATCCATCTGAGATCCCTATTATTTCCAGATTCTTTTCGTAGGGTTATATTTGTTTTTTAGTGCGGTGCAAAAGCCAACGCGTGGATGCAGCCGCGGATTATTTTCTATTGCTTTTCCCGATCCTGTCCACCTATGATCAGGCCGCACTATCACAACGTCACATTGTCCGGGGGGAACATGAACAGACGTTATTTCCTAGGCGTTTCCTTGTCCGCCATGGCGGCACCCGTGCTGGCCAAGCGGCCAGCAGAACAGCCTCGTGCCCTGTCGCTCCATCACATGCACACGGATGAGAAAGATCTGAGTGGTCTACCGGGTCGGTGACCGTTACAAGCGCAGCGCGCTGCAGCAACTCAACTACTTCCTGCGGGACTTCCGCACCGGCGACGCGGTGGCAATGGACCCACAAGTGCTTGATATACTTTACGATATCAAGGCACACCTGGGAGACACCGAGGCCCGTTACGAGATCCTGAGCGCCTATCGGTCACCGAAGACCAACGACCTGTTCCTGGGTCAGGGTGGGTTTGTCCGCGCAGCCAGGCGCGAGTCTCGCTGGTGGACGAGGAGGTCCGAGTAGCGCCGTTGCGGGCTGGTGGCCCGGGTATAGATGGCGGCCCGGGCCGGCGTGCAGGTCCGGGTCACCACCAGTCGGGAGGGCTTGAAGGCCCGCCGCCGGGCGTACATCGCGGCCAGGTCTCGGGGCGGATCGCCGGCCTCCGGCGGGGGTTGGGTTACAAAGGCGATCGGGATGGCTGCGTCTGACAGAGACGCCCGGCGCCCTCCCCCGCCATCAGCATGGCATCCGCCACCAGTTCCCGGCTGGCGAGCCGGGGCAGGGGTCGGATCCTCACCCGGCCGTCCTGGACCCGCACGCTCACCTCCGGGAGGTCCAGGCTGGTGGCCCCGGCGGCGACCCGGCGGGCGCGGTAGCGGTCGGTCAGGGCGCGCAGGGCGGCGAAGGGCTGGGCGTCCAGGCGGCCGTCCACCTCTTCGTAGCTGAGTCGCTGGGCGCGGATCCAGGTGCGATGGACCTCCACCTTGACCAGTTCCCCCTGGGCGTCGCAGCGCAGGGCGAAGGACAGGGCGGGTGAGACCGGCTGCAGCCCCAGCCCCAGGCGCTCGGTCACCGCCGGGGGCAGCATGTTGATGACCCCCTCCGGCAGATACAGATTGCTGCCGCGGGCCCGGGCCTCCCGCTCGATCTCACCCTCCGGGGCGATCAGTG
>CAVTDM010000037.1:0-56726 GCA_963733415.1 uncultured Gammaproteobacteria bacterium
GCGCCCGCTCAGCATCGCAAACCGGCTGTAGTCCAGCGCGGTGACGTCGGCCGAACGGCGCTCGCCGCTGAGCAGGGCCATCTCACCGAAGAACTCGCCGGGTCCCCGGGTGTTGATGCGCCGCCCGTCGCGGGTGATCTCAACCTCGCCCGAGGAGATCAGGTAAAGGGCGTCGGCCGCGTCGCCGGCCCGGATGAGGCGCTCCCCTGGTTCCGCGGTACGGGGCTGGAAGTGCAGCACCAGGACCTCGCGCTGCGTGGGCGTCAGGCCGGCAAACAGCGGGAACCGGGCGGCCAGCTCCTCCGGGGTGAAGGTCTTGTGGGCGTCGGCGCGCTGTTCGGCCTGCTCGCGGGCCGCGTCCAGTTCGGCCTGCAGGCGCGCCAGGGCCGCCGCCCGTCCGTCCTCGAGGTGCCTGGCCAGACGCGGCCTGGTCCTGACCCAGGCGCTCAGCCAGTCCGCGCCGGCGAAAACCAGCGGGTTCAGGGTGATCGAGAACAGGGCGCCGGCCAGGATCAGGTTGAACCCCGCGGCGTCCAGCAGTCCGTAGCCGAGCCCCAGCCCACCCAGGATGAAGGAGAACTCGCCGATCTGAGCCAGGGCGGCGGCGACCGTGAGGGCGGTACTCAGTGGGTATCCGAGCAGCAGTACGATGGCGAGCGCCACCAAGGACTTACCAACCAGTATCAGCCCCAGGACCGCGGCGACCATGGCCGGCTCTCGGACCAGGATCGAGGGATCAAAGAGCATCCCGACCGAGACGAAGAACAGCACCCCGAAGGCGTCCTGCAACGGCAGCGAATTGGTTGCAGCCTTGTGGCTGAGTTCGGACTCGTTCAGCACCATGCCAGCGAAGAAAGCACCCAGGGCGAACGACACACCGAACAGGGTTGCGGCGGCGAAGGCGATCCCGAGGGCCATCGCCAGGACGGCGAGGGTGAACAACTCGCGGGAGCCGGTGCGCGCCACCTCCCGCAGCAGCCAGGGCAGCACCCGCGGCCCGATGACCAGGGCGGCAGCAACGAAGGCCGAGACCTTTGCCAGGGTGATGGCGAGGGTCGCCAGCAGATTCTGATCGGACGCGGCATGGGCACCCGGAGCAGGGGCGCCGCCCATGACCTCGACCAGGGCGGGCAGCAGAACCAGGGCCAGCACCATCGCCAGGTCTTCGACGATCAGCCAGCCGACGGCGATCCGGCCATTGGCCGTGGTGAGTGCGTTGCGATCCTCCAGGGCCTTGAGCAGGACCACGGTGCTGGCCACCGACAGGCTGAGACCCGAGCACCAGGCCGGCCCCCAGGGTCCAGCCCCAGGCGTGGGTGAGACCGATCCCGATGGCGGTTGCTATGACGATCTGCCCGACCGCGCCGGGGATCGCCAGCCGCCGCACGGCCAGCAGATCGGCGACCGAGAAGTGCAGACCGACGCCGAACATCATGAGCATGACGCCGATCTCCGCCAACTGACCGGCGAGGGAGCCATCGGCAACGTAGCCCGAGGTGAAAGGCCCGACCACCACGCCGGCGACCAGATAGCCGACCAGAGGCGGCAACTGCATCCGCTGCGCCAGGAACCCGAAACCAAAGGCGAGTCCGAAACTAACGGCGACCGTGGCGATCAGCGTGATGTCGTGCGTCATCGATCCACCCTCTGTTCACAGGACCCAAAAGCGCAGTCGGCCGCAAACCCAGCGCCGATCCGCCTCAAGCGCATCCAACAATGCGAAACCGTCGGAATCCATCGCCATGCCTGCCGGTCAAGCCCGGCGCATCCCTGGGCAATCAGTCGCACAAGCTCCGCGTCGTTGAGGCGCGCTGTGATGAGCGCTTTTTCCAGCCCCAGCGAGGGCGAGCGATTGGCTGCGGCAAAACCCAACCGACGGGCCTGCGACCGATGCTACGTGGGCCGCTTGCTGACAGCAATGCCGGTCTTTTTCGATCGGAACCTTGGGGACGGTTCAAGCTGGAGGTTGGAATCACCCCACCCGGTCACCTCCAACACCCATGGCTGCCCGGGCAAGCGCTCAGGACGCTTTGTCGGGAGTCGCGCATGAGTGCCATCCAATGCGGTTATGCTTGGCACTCAGTCCGTCAACTACCAGCACCCTGACCCCATGCCGTCCACGCCTCCCACCCGCCGTCCGCTCAAGACCCGCGACACCGCCTGGGCTCGCGGCCTGGCCCACTGGCTCGTCGCCCGGCGGGTGGCGCCCAACCACATCTCGCTCGCGAGTCTGGTCTTTGCGGTCCTGGGGGCCATCGCCATGCTCGCGGCACCGCTCACCGCGCCCGGGTTGCGGGCTGGTCTTTATCTGGCCGCGGCCGCCTGCATCCAACTGCGGCTCCTGTGCAACCTGCTCGACGGCATGGTGGCGGTGGAGGGGGGCCTGGGCTCCCGCTCGGGAGACGTCTACAATGAGATCCCGGACCGCATTGCCGATCCGCTCCTGATCGTACCGGCAGGCTATGCCTGCGGGCTCGCCTGGGGGCCGGAACTGGCCTGGACCGCGGCGCTCCTGGCCCTGCTCACCGCCTATATCCGCGCCCTGGGCGGCACCCTGGGCCTGCCTCAGAGTTTCCAGGGCCCCATGGCCAAGCCCCATCGGATGGCGGCGATGACCAGCGGACTCATCGCTGCCGCGCTGGCCATCCCTTGGGGGCTCGACGGGATCGTGCTGTTCCTGGTCCTGGCACTGATCGTCCTCGGCGCCGTGGTCACCGCCGTGCGCCGCACCGGGGCCATCCTGGCCGCCCTGGAGGCGCGATGAACCCGGCAGCGCTGGCCGCCGGGTTGCTGGCCTCCCTCACCCGACTGATCACCGGGGTGCGAGCGCGCTGGGTGTGCTGCGCGCCGACCACTGCCCAACGGGTCTATTTCGCCAATCACACCAGTCACCTGGATACCCTGGTGATCTGGGCCTCACTGCCCGCCCCGATCCGCGCCCGCACCCGCCCGGTGGCCGCGGCGGACTACTGGGACCGGCCAGGGCTGCGCCGTTGGCTGGCCTTGGAGGTGCTGAACGCCCTGCTGGTGGAGCGGTCCGGCGGTTGTGGCAGCCGGGAGGCCTTGCGCCGGATCGACGAGTCGCTCGCGGCAGGCGACTCGCTGATCCTCTTTCCCGAGGGCACCCGGGGCGACGGCTCCACCATTGGCGAGTTGAAGCCCGGACTCTTCTTCGTCGCCCGCCAGCGCCCCGACGTGGAATTGGTACCGGTTTACCTCCAGGACCTGAGCCGCATCTTGCCCAAAGGGGAGGTCCTGCCGGTGCCGCTGATGGGCAGCGCGACGTTTGGGGCACCCCTGTCCGTGGCCCCGGGCGAGGATCGGCACACCTTCCTGCAACGCGCCCGTGCGGCCCTGATCGACTTGGGTGGACGCCCATGAACCTGCTGACAGACCCGGAACTGCTCTTATTGCTGGGCGGCATCGGCGGCCTGCTGGCCCTCAGCAGCCTGGTCGGCTGGGCCCTGGACCAACGGGTACGCGACGACCAGACCCGACTGGTGGTCGCCAACCTCAACGCCCGTATTCGCTCCTGGTGGGTGATGACGGCGGTGTTCGTCGCCGCACTCGCCACCGGCGGTCTGGGGTCCGTGCTCTTGTTCGCCCTCACCTCATTTATCGCCCTGCGGGAGTTCATCACCCTCACCCCCACCCGCCGGGGCGACCACCGGACCCTGTTCTGGGCCTTCTTCGTCTTCGCGCCGATCCAATACCTGCTGGTGGGTATCCAGTGGTACGGGCTCTTCGCCATCTTCCTCCCCGTCTATGCCTTCCTCTTCATCCCGGTGCGCACCGCGCTGGCCGGGGACACGCAGGACTTCCTGGCCCGCACTGCCAAGATCCAGTGGGGCCTGATGATCGCGGTCTACTGCGTCAGCCACGCCCCGGCACTGTTGATGCTGGAGATTCCCGGCTATCAGGGCGAAGGGGCCAAGCTCTTGCTATATCTCATCGTCGTGGTCCAGTTGAGCGACGTGCTCCAGTACGTCTTCGGCAAGACCCTGGGGAAACACCGGATCGTGCCAAAGTTGAGCCCCAACAAGACCTGGGAGGGCACCCTCGGCGGCATCGCCAGCGCCAGCCTGGTGGGGACAGCGCTGTGGTGGGTGACGCCCTTCAGCCCCTGGGCGGCAGGCGCCATTGCGCTCCTGGTCTGCCTTGTGGGCTTCGCCGGTGGCCTGGTGATGTCGGCGATCAAGCGCGACCGAGGCGTGAAAGACTTCGGGACCCTCATCGAGGGCCACGGCGGGGTGCTGGACCGGATCGATTCACTCTGCTTCGCAGCCCCGGTGTTTTTCCATGTGGTCCGTTACTTCTACACCTGACTGCGGCTCCGGGCTTGACGGGTCATCCGGAAAAAGAGCAGTCAGCGATCAGCTGTCAGCATTCAGCTTTAGGTTTCTAGAGGTTTAAGCCACCCCGCGCCCACCTGTGGGGTAGCGCCTACGGATCCAGGACGGCTCGTAAGGTGCTGATGCACATATGGCTGACGGCTGATCACTGACGACTGACTGCTCTTTCCAGGGTCATAGGCCCGGCCCCCTGGGGGAAATCTGGCGGCGAAGGACCTGGCGAGAGACGTGAACTCGGGGGCATATCCTGGTCGCCGCAGGGGTCAAATCATCCCCATTGATCCCCGCGTCGACCCATCGGACAAGGGGCCGTCCGGGTTCAGGCTTCAGCCGCCTCATCCAGTTTGACGCACAGCACATCGCAGTCGACGCTGCGCAGCACCGCCTTGGCGGTGGAGCCGAACAAACCCAGCAACCCGTGTTGCCCGCGGCTGCCGACCACGACCAGGTCCGCCCCAAGTTCGGCGGCGACCGCATCGATCGTATGGCCGGGGCTGCCGACCCGAACCAGCCGATCCGCCGCCGCCACCCCCAAGCGCTCGCCCAAGACGTCCAACTGTTGACGCGCCAGATCCAGCAGTTCCTGCTCCAGCCCCACATCGTCCGGGATGGGTAGTTCCCCGCCAAACCCCAGTGGCAAGTACTCCTGGGCCGCGCTCACATTCTCCACCACATGCAACAGGGTCAGGTGCGCCCCGCAGAGGGTGCACAATTGCTGGGCACGCGCGATGACGGGCTCGCCGTTCGGCTCGAAGTCCACTGCCAACAAGATCTGCGTGTAGTGATTGGTTGCCATCGCCTGCCTCCGCCTCGGTTGATTGCCTGAGACTAGTATAGTGATCGGGTGGCCCCGACCCGTATCCCAAAGGGTTGCAGATTCGCCGCGCTTCGGTATATTGCTGCATAGCAACAAAACCCCTCGGCACCGTGCGCCCGGCCCCACGGGCCGCGCCAATTGCCCCAGAGACCCTTCAATGCTGCGAAAGATTCTGATCGCCAACCGCGGCGAGATTGCGGTGCGCGTCATCCGCGCCTGCGCCGAGATGGGAATCCGCTCGGCGGCCATCTACTCAGAGGCGGACCGCCACTCGCTCCACGTCAAGAAGGCGGACGAGGCCTACAGCCTGGGCAGCGACCCCCTGGCCGGTTACCTGAACGTCCACAACATCGTCAATCTGGCCCTCTCCACCGGGTGCGATGCCATCCACCCGGGCTACGGCTTCCTGTCGGAGAACCCCGAACTGGCGCTGGCCTGCGTACGCCGCGGCATCACCTTCATCGGTCCCACGGCGGAGGTGATCAGCCGCATGGGGGACAAGACCCAGGCGCGCATCGCCATGCAGCAGGCCGGAGTGCCCGTGACCCCGGGCAGCGCCGGCAATCTGGAGAACCTGGATGAGGCCCTGCGGGTGGCCGATCAGATCGGCTATCCGGTCATGCTCAAGGCCACCTCCGGCGGCGGCGGGCGAGGAATTCGCCGGTGCGATGACGCCAAGGCCCTGCGTAACAACTTCGAGCGGGTGATCTCGGAGGCCACCAAGGCCTTCGGGCGGGCCGAGGTCTTCCTGGAAAAGTGCGTGGTCAACCCACGCCACATCGAGGTCCAGGTCTTAGGGGACCACCACGGCAACTGTGTGCACCTCTTCGAGCGGGATTGCTCCATCCAGCGGCGCAACCAGAAACTGATCGAGATCGCTCCCTCCCCTCAACTCGACGAAGCGGAGCGCCAGTACGTGGGCGGCCTGGCGGTGCTGGCGGCGCGCTCGGTCGGCTATACCAATGCCGGGACCGTGGAGTTTCTGCAGGACACGGACGGTCGCTTCTACTTCATGGAGATGAACACCCGCATCCAGGTGGAGCACACCATCACCGAGACCATCACCGGGGTGGACCTGGTGGAGGAGCAGATCCGCATCGCTGCCGGTCTGCCCCTGCGATTCAAACAACATGAGATCGCCCGTCGCGGCTTCGCCATGCAGTTTCGCATCAATGCGGAGGACCCCAAGAACAACTTCCTGCCGAGCTTCGGGCGCATCTCCCGCTATTACGCCCCCGGCGGCCCCGGCGTACGCACCGATACCTGTATCTATACCGGCTACACCGTGCCGCCCCATTACGACTCCATGCTCGCTAAGGTGATCGTCTGGGCCCTCTCCTGGGAAGATGTACTCAACCGCGGCAGCCGGACCTTGCGAGACATCGGGGTCTTTGGCATCAAGACCACAATTCCCTTCTACCAGGAGATCCTGAACGACCCCGAGTTCCGCTCCGGGCACTTCAACACCGGCTTCCTGGATGCCCATCCGGAACTGCTGGAATACTCGGATAAACGCCGCAAGGAGGACATCGCCGCCGCCCTGGCCGCCGCCATCGCCGCCCACGCGGGGCTTTAGGCGAATCAATCGAACCGCAAAGGCGCAAAGGAAGAGAAGGACACGAAGAAAAAAACAATGCGGTTTGTGACCAGGTCGGCCGACGATTACCGCTTAAATAACCATCCTTTGCGCCCTCTTCTTCCTGTGTGCCTTTGCGGTTCAAATCCCCTCTTCGCGGTTCAAATTGCTTGACCGAGAGATCGACAACATGCCCAAGATCAATATCACCGACGTCGTCCTGCGCGATGCCCATCAGTCACTCTTCGCCACGCGGATGCGTACCGAGGACATGCTGCCGATCTGTCCCAAACTGGACGCCATCGGCTACTGGTCCCTGGAGTGCTGGGGCGGCGCCACCTTCGACGCCTGCGTGCGCTTCCTCAAAGAGGACCCCTGGGTACGGCTTCGCAAGCTGCGCGAGGCCCTACCGAAAACCCGACTCCAGATGCTCCTGCGCGGGCAGAACCTGCTGGGGTACCGGCACTATTCCGATGATGTGGTGCGTGCCTTCGTCGCCCGCGCGGCGGCCAATGGTATGGACGTCTTCCGCATCTTCGATGCCCTGAATGACTTGCGGAACCTGAAAACCGCGGTCGAGGCCACCAAGACCGCCGGCAAGCATGCCCAGGGGACCATCTGTTACACCCAGAGCCCGGTTCACACCATCGCCGGCTTTGTGCAGATGGGTAAGGAACTGGAGCAGATGGGCTGTGACTCCATTGCCCTTAAGGACATGGCTGGACTCCTGACGCCCTTCGTCACCGCCGACCTGGTCAAGGCCCTGAAGGACACGGTTAGTCTGCCCCTGCACCTGCACTCCCATGCCACCTCCGGCCTGGCGGACATGTGCCACCTGAAGGCGATCGAGAATGGCTGCGACACCATCGACACGGCCATCTCTTCCATGGCCGGCGGCACCTCCCACCCGCCCACCGAGAGTCTGGTGGCGGCCCTGCGCGGCACCCAGTACGACACCGGCCTGGACCTGGAGGCGATTCAGGAGATCGGTGTCTATTTCTATCAGGTGCGCAAGCGCTACCACCAGTTTGAGAGCGAATTCACCGGCGTGGACACCCGGGTCCAGGTCAACCAGGTACCCGGCGGCATGATCTCCAACCTGGCCAACCAGTTGAAGGAACAGAACGCACTGGACCGCATGGGCGCCGTGCTTGAGGAGATCCCGCGGGTCCGCAAGGACCTGGGCTACCCGCCCCTGGTCACGCCCACCTCTCAGATCGTCGGCACCCAGGCGGTGATCAATGTCCTGACCGACAAGCGCTACCAGACCATCACCAATGAGGTGAAGCTCTACCTGCAAGGGCGTTACGGCCGCGCCCCGGGCGCGGTCAACCCAACCCTCCAGGAGCAGGCCATCGGCAGTGAAGACGTGGTGGAATGCCGGCCCGCGGACCTGCTCAAGCCCGAGATGGAGCGCCTGACCCATGACATCGGCAACTCTGGCCCAGTCCGACGAGGACGTCCTGACCTTCGCCATGTTCCCGGAGATCGGCCGCTCCTTCCTGGAGCACCGGGCCGCCGGGACCCTCCATCCGGAGCCCTTGGAGCCCGCGCCCAGCGCCAAGGGCGCGGGCAGTGCACCCACCGAGTTCAACATCGCGGTCCATGGAGAGACCTATCACGTCAAGGTGACCGGTGCTGGCCATAAGGGTCAGGCCGAACGGCACTTCTATCTGGCCATCGACGGCGTCGCCGAAGAGGTGGTGGTGGAGACCCTGGACGAGATCGTCCTGACCGGCGGGGCGGAGGGGGCGGTCAAAAAGGCCATCGCCGGCCGGCGGCCCAAACCCAGCGCCCCTGGCCATGTGGCCACCTCCATGCCCGGCAACATCGTCGATGTGTTGGTCAAGGAGGGGGACAGCGTCGTGGCCGGCCAGCCGGTGCTGGTCACAGAGGCCATGAAGATGGAGACCGAGATCCAGGCCCCTCTCGCCGGGACCGTGACTGCGGTCTTCGTCGTCAAGGGTGATGCGGTGAATCCGGACGAAGTCCTGCTGGAGATCTCCCCGGCCTGAGGATGAGGCCCGAGGGAGTCGGGGCGTCCCGCCCCAAAGCGTTTCGGCAGGGCCCTCTCTGGAAATCACCTTAACCGAATCAGGGCGATGGGTAGAGCGAGAGCGATGCCCATCCACAGCTCGGCGTCATCTTGTTCGCCAGGTTGAAAGCGGGCCGGTTAAGCGCGCTCCTTATCGGGCGCCAACGGGACTTCAACCCACCCGATTTGGGCGCTGCCCAGCACACGCTATAGCCTCTGCTAACTCATGGCCCGCTCTTGCACGCCGGTACTCGCTGTCCAGGGGGGATTAGTTCTTCAGAGTCCAGGCTGCCTGACCATCCATCCAGTCAAACAGGCGCTGGTAGTCAAATGAAGACGACGCACTCTTCTCTATGGCCCTTTTTACGTCTTTGAAGCAGGAGAACACTGGTATCTCTGACGCGGCCGTCGCCATTAGACCTTCAATTTTATGGGTATTTCCCCTGAGCGCGAGAAACGGCGTCCGCGCTTTGCAGGAGGCATAGACTGCATGATGCCTGCCCGTCACCAGTAACGAGGCGCTTTGCAGCGAGCGAACCAGGGAAGACCATGACATACGCTGCATATCGATGTAGTCAAACCGTTGGGCCCACTTGCTGTTGAGCTTTACAAAAGCATCAAACTCACGGGAAAAGAAGTCTGTAAACACCACTCGGCCGGCAAAGTCGACGGCCTCCGCAGCAGGGTCGACGTTCGCAGAATACGATGCATCTAAAGCGATCTCCGAGCTGACTCCTTGAGCCGCGAGGGCCTGTTGCGAAAACCGCTCGCGAACCACGACCCTCTCGCACTGGCCCACAAGATCGGCATACTCCTGGGAATTGTCCTGCCAGACGGAATTCACCAGCATAACGCGCTTTCCAGCCTCCAACGCCGCTTTGATCACGCTCATTTTGTTGATAAAGCTGATGCTGTCATGGTGCATAGACCCTTCGCCGTTCACCACCAGCAGATCGAAATCCTCTCCCTTTCTCACGATTCTGCCATGACGGGTAATCTCCATCCTGATGATGCTGAATGCAGCCTCGGAGCCGCAATGATAGCTCGAATGGTCTCCAATCAGAGAAATCCGAAACATCCGGTCAAGTCTCCAATAATAATAAAAGTCAATGAGGAGGTATTATTGAGCGCGCCAGACGAGCCCATTCGCTTCAAGCAGCGGGCGACCGCGGGCTGGAGTTTGACGCAGCCATCCGGCGAATTAACTCACAAACGTTGGCAGTTGCGTCAGACCCCGTTGCTACATTTTCCTGAAAAATCAAGGATTGATATCGCATCTTTTCGGCCGGGGGCGCGAGAATTTCAGATAAGACCACCTCGGCGTCGTCAGCCGTTCGAATGTTCCATGGCGAAGACAGGTATACAGTCAGGTGCCGGGGATGTACTAACGCTGTCGGCTTTGACATCGCCATGGACTCCAGTGCGACGGTCGAGGGAGTAGTCACAACCGCTGCCGCCTCGGCAAGATCAGCGATCAGGGGTCGAGACTCAGGGTGGGATTTGCATGCACGCCGTAATGGCTCAATATCGAGCTGTGACGCCCGGATCCCGCGTCGTACCAGAGGCGGCAGGCGCAAGCGATAGGTCAGTCGCCTAGCGGTACAAATTCGGATCAAGCTGTCAAATGCCAGGAGAAACGCCTCCTGCTCAACCGAGTTGCGAAACGGCGTATTGGCGCAGGTCAATAAAATATAGGTACCCTGGAGGCCAGGGTCAGGCTGCGCATACTCGTCGAAGCGGGGCGACCCGGTGACAACAATCTGGTCTGGACGGGCACCCCAGGACATTAGAATGGCGCGGCTACGCTCGCCAAATACCGCGAGCTTGTCACTGAGTATCGGACGGTAGCGCTGGACTTCGCGGTTTAGTATCTCCCAGCAGTGGTGATGCTCGATGATACCGTCCTGGATCGTGAGTGTTGGACGCCGGCCCTTTGCCGCGCTGAAAATCTCGACAATATTGGCGCTTAGAGTATGGATAGTAATTAAGATATCGAATTCTTCGACTCTCGTGCTGAGGCCGTCCGCGTCTTCGAGTCCGAAAAACAAGACCCCGTCATCAGAGCCTTCGACGAGACGATCCACCACCGAGGCGACATAATAACGATACCTTGGCTCAATGATGAATGCGGTCTTCATGATGCATGTATGTCGTCGATCAATAGCGGCCTATTTTAGTGATATAATTGGAAATCCTTATCGTGGGACATAAAAAATGCAAGGCATTATCCAAAGAGCCTGCGGCAGAGACCTATCGAGAGAAACTTCTGTTGAGGAAATAGGGCGCGAGGTCTGCCCCCCCGAGGTCACCGAGGCCAAGGACCCTAAGGAATGCAGGAATCACATTTCCGTCTAGCCGCAGACATTCGTCATAGTCGATAACATGGACCGCATCAGCGCCGAACGCGTCACGGTAGACGCGCAATAGCGAGTCGAAATCCACCAGCCACGAGTCCTGCCTAACATAGAGCGCAGAGCCAGGGTCGGTCGAAGGAGTGCGACCTCTCTTTTTCAGGAGCTGCTGCGTGTAAGACCTGAGGAAATCGGACGGATTTCTGAGGTAGACGACGACCGTCGTGCGGACGCTATCGCACCCGAGAATTGACTTAAGAGCGTCCAATTCATCACTATAGCGTAATAGCGACAGGCCCTCGGTAGATAGAATGATTGACGGCTCGGCTTGTTCCCGCACGAAGGACTGTATCCGTTGGGCAAGATCACGCCGAAACGCCTCGCCAAAGTCTACGCCTGCAAATGCGCCAAGCTTGCCGAACGAATCTCTTTCCTGCCGCAGAGCGGCAAGATAGATCTCGATGTGGTTCCTCTCACGATATAGGCCGCGATACAGGGCGTAGCCTCTGGCAGAGAGTTCAGTCCTGTGGTCAACCAGAAATTGCTGCAGGGACGTGGAACCCGTCCGGTGGGTACCGACATGCAGGATCAGCCGTTTTGTCAACTTTTCGTCTCGTGATTTCTTCCTGCGAATAACCCGCCGGTAGGATATCCGAAGAGATTGTGATGGGGACGGACGTGACTTGCACCAAAATAGCAAGCCGAACACTGGGACCTCAAAAGCGGCTTCAACTGGCAGATTGCGGCAAAGGCAACGTCTTGTGCACGCGCAACGACTGCACTGGCAACCACGTTACCGTGCCCCGGGTACAACGTTCGACTGCGGACTTCGTATCCACCGAGAAAAGCTAGGGAGGTGGCCGGACCCCGGGGGGCGGATGCGAAGCCCTCGCGCGGCGGTTCCGGAGATCCAGCGGCGTGCGTCGGGCGTACCCGCCCGGTCCGTGCCGGCACGAAGATGGGCACGCCGCACCTTGCAAAAAAATCAACGCGACGCTGCAGCCACGTCAGTTCCGTTCGCATCCGCTCGACCCAGACCCCCAAACGCGTCACGATTCGTATTATGATGCCTCATCGCCCAGCTCATAGCAGCAAGGGCAGCGCCTGCCGCGCGGCAACCCGGAGATGCGTCGCTCGCACCACGGTGATCACGGTGATAATCTAACGCAGGTCAGGGAGAACAGACTGCCGGGACTGGTGACTGCTCGGGGTACGAGGGCCCCTTTACCCCGGGGTACACGGGAACAAGACAGCGCCGCGCGACCCCTGTCAGAGAATTTTACACTTTTCCCTCGCCGCAAAGACGAAGCCGACCTCCCAACGAACCAAACTAATGATTAATAAATAGATAATTCTGTCGGCACGCTTTTAGCTTGGTAAATCAGGAAATGCGTCGCTTGCGGTTGCATACCCAAGCACGATCTCGGTCAGAGTCCAATTATCCACAAGCACTTAATCCGTAGCCGGCGACCGACCAGCCCCAGCCCAGGAGCGATCAACATGTCAGATGTTTTCCTCAAGTCAATTACCGGTCTAAGGCGTACGATCCGCCCCGGCGCAATCTCGGCAGTCGCTCTCGCGGCGGCGCTAGCCGCACCGCTTGCCGTTGCCGAAATCAATTTGTCTACGGCCGACACCACCGCGAACGGGCGGTTTTCGTTTAGCGGGACTCCGACAAACTGGGCCGCCGGCCCCGGTGGGGTCCCGGCGGCAAGCACTGCCGCAGTCAGCGGGAACGACTATTTTTCGAACGGGTTCGTCATCCGAAGCGGTGCAACGACGGGAACGGGTACGTACACGTTCAACGGGAATCAGCTTCGACTCAACAGTCAACTGAACCTGGTCACGTCCCAACCCACGACGACCACAGTGCACCAGACTGCCACCGGCTCAACCCTGGTCGCAGAAACCGGGTCCGTCCTGTTGAACTTCCGCCAGAACACCACTCAGACGTTCGCCGGCAAAATACGTCTTGACGGCGTCTTGCACATGAACCCGGGCGATGCCACGCGCATCCTTAACATTGCGGCCTCGATCGGCGGGAATGGCAGCGCACTCGTCAAGAGCGTGGGGTCCGCCGGCACCAAGGGCACTGTCATCTTTTCGGGCACCAACGACTACGCCGGCGGCACGACGATCGAGAACGCGATTCTTCAGGTCAACAACGGTTCGAGCTTAGGCTCGGGTGCGGTCAACGTCACCAGCGGCGCCCTCGTTGTGAAGAACGGCGCCAATCTCGCGGCGGCTAGCGGTATTAGCGTTGCCAGCGGTGCGCTCATCGACGCGACGGACGTTGTGGGCAACTTCGAATTGGACGCCCTCACCCTGCTGGCTGGGTCGAACATCAACGTCGAGATTGCTTCTGCCGGTGCTGGTCCAGTCGACCTGCTTGATGTGAGCGGCCTGCTCGACATTCGGGAGCAGGTGAACATCACCTTCCTCACACCTCCGGGCCAACTTACCGACCGCGCCTACGTATTTGCCAGTTATGGACAATTGGGGGACGGCCGATTCGATCCTGCCGCAGCGCCTGACGGATACCGCTTCGACTACAGCTACAAAGGTAACAACATCGCGTTGGTCTCGGAGGTGCCAGTCCCGGCACCCCTGCTCCTGATGGGCCTCGGCGCGCTGATCATGGCGGGTACCCGGCGCGTCAGACGCTAGACGGGCTCTTACCGAAGAGAGCGAACGGCGGCGCCCTCGGCGCCGCCGTTTTTTTTGGACGGCAAACAGGGGCTGGACGGGGCCCCGTCCCGCGGGGGCTCGGGTCGTTCCTGCCGCCGCGCGGTCGCCGCCCGGTCCGGTCGGTCTTGCTGCCCTCGGCGGCGGACACTACACTGGCCGCATTGAGACAACCCCACGCAGGACCCGGCAATCTATGGCAGACGAACAAAGCGGCTTCTTGGCGGGCAGGAATATCCCGGTGCTCGCGATCTCGCTGGTTGCGGGGCTGTCCGCTGTCCTGGCGGCCGTCAACACGTATATGGCTTATAGCAATGCCCAACTGTCTGCCGAGGTGCGGGAGCGTCAGGACGTCATCAGTCAGGGCATCCAGTTGAGCCCGCTCAATACCCAACTCTCCCAACTCATCCTTGAACTGGTCAATCAGTTCAATGACCTCGACCTGCGCACGATCCTGGAACTGCACGGCATCACCCTATCCTCCGCTGGCGCACAGCCGGCGACGGGAGGCGCTGCGCCAAAGCCTTGACGCAAAACGCTAGCCGAACCCCCGTGACGCCTCGTGTTTCCTGGGGCGGCTGAGGGGCCAACTCCCCTGTCGCGGTTACCCCATCGCCCGCGGAGCCGCCCTGGCCTCCGATAACCCGTGAACGGCCCGATCATCGGACCTTGACTGGAAGATCCCCATCATGAAGAGCGAACCCCTGCTTCTGCCAGTCCTGCTGCTGGCGGTTGCTGTCTTTCTCGAGGTCACCACCCGGACCATGGCCCTCTGGGGCAGCTACCAGGAACTGCGTCTGGCCCATCAGTCTCAAGAGGCGCAGCTGAAGACCGCGATCGACCTGAGAGATCAGTTTCAAGGGATCGCGACGGAAACCGCGAAGCTCGCGGAACGCGGGAACGCCAATGCCGCAACCGTCATGGAGCGGCTGAAGGCGGCGGGAATCACGGTGCAACTTCCGGCTACACCCGACCCGGCGCCGGATGCCCCGAAGCCTTGAGGTCAGGCGTACGCCCGCCCCTCCTCAATGCCCCGGCACCGGCTGATCGGAGGCTCGGTATGAAGATCGCTCCATTCCTGGGGAGTGGCCTTAGGTCGCGGGGCCGGCCCTGCTGCTCCTGATGTTGCCAGGGTGGTGGCTGGCACAGCGGTTGGGTTTGCGCCGGGGAGCGCCGGTGGCTTAGGACCACCTTGCTGCGCCGCAGCACCCGGGGGGATAATCACCGGCTACCGTTTAACTGCCGGCGAGAGCCATAGGTCCATGAGTGATTCACCACAACTCTTAAGTGGCGACGAGGCCATTGCCTTGGCTGCCCTGCACGCCGGGGTACGCCTGGGGACCGGCTACCCAGGTACCCCCTCGACCGAAATCCTGGAGACCTTCGACCGCCTGGGTGGGCGTGCCCAGTGGTCCCCCAATGAGAAGGTCGCCCTGGAGGTGGGCTTGGGGGCCGCTTTCGGGGGCGCACGAACCTTGGTCACCATGAAGCATGTGGGTCTCAATGTGGCGGCAGACCCGCTCTTCACCGCCACGTACACGGACCTGGTGGGTGGGCTGGTGCTGGTCTCGGCGGATGACCCGGGCATGGCGTCGAGTCAGAACGAGCAGGACAACCGTCACTACGCCCGGGCCGCCGCCGCGCCCATGCTGGAACCCATGGACTCCCAGCAGGCGTATGACTTCACCCTGCTGGCCTTTGAGATTTCGGAGCGCTGGCACATCCCGGTAATCCTGCGCATCACCACCCGGGTCTGCCACTCCAAGACCATCGTGCGGCCCCGCCCCGCGGTGACGATTGGGCCCGAGCCCGCGTTTCAGCGCGATGTCCCGGCCCGGGTGATGATCCCGGCCTATGCCAAACCGGCCCATCATCGCCTGCGGCAGAAACTCGCCGGGATCGCCGCCTGGAACGATGCCGAGGGGCCGAACCAGGTCTTTGAAGGTTCCGGGAACTACCCACCCCAGGGCGGCGAGTCGATCGCCGAACTGGGTTTAATCGCGACCGGCATCGCCGCCGTCCATGCCCGCGAGGCCGCCCCGGAGGCGCGCCTGCTGACCATCGGTCTCACCTATCCGCTGCCCGTGGAAACCATCCGCCGGTTCGCCGACGGCTGCGAACGTCTGGTGGTGCTGGAGGAGGGAGACCCGGTGCTGCTGGACGCCCTGCGCGCCGCGGGTATCCCGGCCGAGGGCAAGCCCGAGCAATACCGCTTTGGGGAACTCACGGTGCCGCGAGTTCGCCGCATCCTCGCCCATGATGAGACCCCGGAGCCGGTGCCCCCCAAGGGCAAACCGCCGGAGCTCTGCCAGGGGTGTTCCCACCGGGGCGTCTTCGAGGTTCTGCGGGACATGAACTGTATCGTCGCCGGAGATATCGGCTGCTATACCCTGGGGGTCCTGCCGCCCTTCTCCGCCATGGACACCTGTGTCTGCATGGGGGCTAGCATCGGGGTCGGACTGGGACTGCGGCATGTCCTGCCGGAGGACCAGGCGCGGCGTGTGGTGAGCGTCATCGGGGATTCCACCTTCGTCCATTCCGGCATCACCGGCCTGGCGGAAATGGTCTACAACCCGCCCGCCACCGGCCACGTCGTGTTGATCCTGGACAACGGCACCACCGCCATGACCGGGCAGCAGGAGCACCCGGGCACCGGGCGCAGCCTGAGCCATGACCCCACCGGCAAGATCCACTTTGAGGACCTGGCCCGGGCCATGGGGGTACAGAACGTCCAGGTGGTAGAGTTCCAGGCGGAGGACGGCACCCTGGAGGCCCTGCTCAAGGACCTGCTGGCCAAGCCCGAGACCTCCCTGGTGGTGGCCCGCCAGCCCTGCGTCCTGGCCGCCCCCAAGATCCGTTTCTATGAGAAGGCCGCCGCCGACCGGATGCAGGCCTGTCCCTCCCAGGTCTGTGACGATTGAGGTCGCGTGCCCGATGAAAAAGGTTAACAAGGTCAACAACGTCGTCATCGCCGGGCTCGGCGGTCAGGGGGTGCTCAAGGCCTCGGACATCCTGGCCGACGCCGCGTTTCGCGCCGGCTATGATGTGAAAAAGAGCGAGCTGCACGGTATGAGCCAGCGCGGCGGCTCCGTGAGCAGCGACGTGCGCTTCGGTACCCAGGTGTGGAGCCCCATGGTCCCGGCGGGGGAGGCGGACGTGCTGGTCGTGCTGGAGGAGACCCAGGTGCCTGTCAACCGCCCGGTGCTGCGCCCGGATGGGGTGCTGATCGCCCCGGATCTGCTCGGCCCCGGGGCGCTGAAGAACAAGAAGAGCCTCAACGTCGCCCTGCTGGGGGCCTTATCCACGTTACTGGAGATCCCCGAGGAGCACTGGCTCGCGTCCATTCACGCCAACCTGATTCCCAAGCTCCACGCCCTGAACGACCAGGCCTTCGCGATGGGCCGCGCCGCGGCGGCCCGGCAGTAAGAAGATTGGACCGCAAAGGCGCAAAGGGAGAAAAGGGCGCAAAGAAATCGATGTACAAAATGAAATGAAGCGCTGTGGGAGCGGCCTCTGGCCGCGAGGCAGGTGGCTCATGCGGTCAGGCCACCCAAGAACCGGTCACGCCGTGCCGGCGTTGCAGCCTCGTCATCCGCGTCCTTCGCGCCTTTTCCCCCTTCGCGCCTTTGCGGTTCGATTCCATCTTCTCCGCGGTAAGATTTCCAAGAATGAAATGACTGAGGGGGTCCCCCATGCAGACTGAGCTTTGGAACGACGCGGCGGGGGGCTTTCACCCCGTCAGTGCCACGGATTTTCTGCCCGCGGCGCGGCTGACGGAGATGCAACTACGGCGTCTGCGCGCCGTGGTAGCCCGTGCCTATGAGCATGTGCCCCTGTTCCGCCAGCGCCTGGAGAAGCGGGGTCTGACCCCCGAGTCCATCAACGGTCTTGCGGATATCGCCAAGCTTCCCTTCACCGTCAAGACGGACCTGCGCGACACCTATCCCTTCGGGCTCTTCGCCAGCCCCATGGGGGACGTGGTACGACTGCACGCGTCGTCCGGCACCACCGGCAAGCCCATCGTGGTCGCTTACACCCGGGAGGACGTGGACGTCTGGTCCGAGGTCATGGCCCGCACCTTCGCGGCCTGCGGCCTGCATCGGGGCGATATCCTCCAGAATGCCTTCGGCTACGGCCTCTTCACCGGGGGCCTGGGAGCCCACTATGGCGCCGAGACCCTGGGGGCTACCGTGATCCCCGTCTCCGGCGGCAATACGGAGCGGCAGATCATGGTCCTGAAGGACTTCGGCGTCTCCGCCCTGTGCTGCACCCCGAGCTACTTTGTGCACCTCATCGAACGGGCCAAGGAGGTCGGGGTAGACCTCAAGGACCTGTCCCTGCGGGTGGGTGTCTTCGGCGCTGAGCCCTGGTCCGACGCCATGCGTGAGCACATCGAGGCGAACGCCGGGGTCAAGGCCTACGACATCTATGGCCTGTCCGAGATCATCGGTCCCGGGGTGGCGAGCGAATGCGCCGCCCAGGATGGCCTGCATGTCTTTGAGGACCACTTCTACCCGGAGATCATCGACCCGGACTCGGGCGAGCCCCTGCCGGATGGCGAAGAAGGCGAGCTGGTGCTGACGACCCTCAGCAAGAAGGCCATGCCGATGATCCGCTACCGCACCCGGGACATCACCCGGATCATCCCGGAGCCCTGCACCTGCGGGCGGACGCTGCGGCGCATCCGGCGCATCGGCCGACGCAGCGACGACATGATCATCATCCGCGGGGTCAATGTCTTTCCGTCTCAGGTGGAGGCGGCCCTGCTCCAGGTGGAGGGGACCCTGCCCCACTATCAGATCATCCTCACCCGGGAGCGTGGGCTCGATCAGATGGCCGTGGAGGTGGAGGTCACGGCAGAGGTCTTCAGCGACAAGATCCGCGCCCTGGAAGACGTCCGCGCGCGCCTGGCCCAGGCCATCGAGCATATCTGCGGCATTCGGGTGGAGTTGCGCCTGGTGGAGCCGCGGACCATCCAGCGCAGCGAGGGCAAGGCCAAGCGCGTGGTCGATAACCGCAACATCTGAATCGAGTCTGCAGGATGGGCAGAGCGAGAGCGATGCCCATCTTGAGGCCGCGACGCTTGAGGATGGGCATCGCTCTCGCTCTGCCCATCCGACGACAATCCATTGTCCGGGTTAGCACCGGGGGAACGATCGATCATGAAACTACAACAGTTGTCCCTGTTCCTTGAGAACCGCCCCGGGCGCCTGGACGCCCCCTTGGAGTTGCTCGGGAACGCGGATATCAATCTGATGACCCTGTCACTGGCCGACACCGCCCAATTCGGCATCCTGCGCCTGATCGTGCGGGAGTGGGAGCGGGCGAAACAGCTCCTGGAGCAGGCCGGCTGGGTGGTGAACCTCACTGAGGTGGTGGCGGTGGATGTGCTCGACCGCCCCGGAGGCCTGGCCGCGGCCCTGAAGGTGCTGGATCAGGCCGGGCTCAACGTCGAATACATGTACGCCTTCTCCCTTCGGCGCGGCGACCATGCGATCCTGATCTTCCGCTTCGAGGACCCGGACCAGGCCATCGCCGTCCTCAAGGATGCCGGCCTGCACGTGGTCGACGCCGAGGAACTGTTCAGCCACGTGCCTTGAGGGCTCAGACCCATGCGGACCCCCGGTCTTGCCACTGACGACCGCATCTTCGATGCTGCGGAGACGATGCCCCGGGCGGCGCTTGCTGCCCTGCAACTGGAGCGTCTGCGCGACCTGGTGGAGCGGGTCGGTCAGGTCCCGTTCTATCGGGACTATTTCGCCCTCCACGACCTGAGCCGACGCAGTATCCGCTCCCTGCACGATTTGCGGCGCCTGCCCTTCACCACCAAAGATGACCTGCGTCGCCACCAGCCCCTGGGCTTCCTGGCGGTGGCGCGCAAGGACTTGTCGCGTATCCACGGTTCGTCCGGCACCACGGGACGACCCACCTTCGTCGCTTACACGGCCCAGGACCTGCAAACCTGGTCCGGGCTCTGCGCCCGCTTCCTGGTGGCCGGGGGCCTGCGGCCCGAGCACACGGTGCAGATTGCCTTCGGCTACGGGCTCTTCACCGGGGGCTTCGGGCTGCACTATGGGGTGGAGCGAGTGGGCGCGGCGATCATCCCCGCGGCCTCCGGCAACACCCGCCGCCAACTCGACATCATTCATGACCTGAGCCCCGAGGTTCTGGTCTGTACCCCCAGCTATGCCCTGACCATCGCCGACGCCGCCCGGGAGCTGGGCATGGACCCCCGCGCCCTGCCCCTGCGCTTCGGCCATTTCGGCGGGGAACCCTGGACCGAGGACATGCGTCGGGAGATCGAGGAGCAACTCGACATCCTCGCCTTCAACAACTACGGACTCTCCGAGGTCATCGGTCCAGGGGTAAGCGGTGAGTGCGCCGCCCGCACCGGCATGCACCTGCAGGAGGATCATTTCCTGGTGGAATGCATCGACCCGGAGACCCTGGAGCCGGTGCCGGAGGGGGAGCCCGGCGAGTTGGTGATCACCACGCTGACCCGGGAGGCCATGCCCATAATCCGCTACCGCACCCGGGACATCGCCCGCCTTTACCGGGAACCCTGTCCCTGCGGGCGCACCGGGACGCGCATGGGACGGGTGGCCGGGCGCAGCGACGACATGCTGATCATCCGCGGGGTCAACGTCTTTCCATCCCAGATCGAGGAGGCCCTCCTGCGGGTGGAGGGCACCACGCCCCATTACCTGATCGAGGTCACCCGTCCCGGCACCCTGGACCAGGTGACGGTCAAGGTTGAGATCCGTCCGGAACTCTTCTCCGACCGCATGGACCGGATGCAGGCCCTGCGCGAGCGCATCGGCCGCGAGATCCAAACGGTGGCCGGCATCCGTGCGGAAGTGGACTTGGTGGAACCGCGCCGCATCGAACGCTTCGCCGGCAAGGCCAAGCGCGTCCTGGACAAGCGGAACCTGACGGACGCCTGAACCTGAAAAGAGCAGTCAGCGATCAGCCGTCAGCGTTCAGCTCTGAGTTTCATGGGGATATCGTCGCCTGACAGATCACCCGCACAATGAGCGCCCGTCGCCAAAAACTGTGCGCAAGTCGCTGTTCTGAAATGACTGACGGCTGACGGCTAATGACTGACGGCTGATCGCTGACTGCTCCTTTAAGGCTGACCAGTTTGAGCGCCTCAGGTCCCCGCGATCCGGTCGTAATAGCGTGCGCGGTAAAGGAGGCGCGGCACGGCCCCGTCGGTGAAGCTGGTACGGGTGTGCAGGACATTGTTGCAGAGCAGACCCCAGCCGGATTCGAGACGGGCCTCGAAGTGCCACGCGGTCGTGCTCTGCAGGACCGTTTTCAGACAGTCCACCGCGGCGGCGGTCAGGGGGTCGTCGCGCCACTGGATATTGCGGGCGCGGTTGGTGTAGCGCATGTGCAGGCGACCGTCCGAACGGACGGAGAAAACGGGACCGGGCTGCTCCGGGCGCAACGCGTCGGTCGTGTCGCTGCCATCGCCGCGATTGGCCGGGATGGTCATACACGCGGGGTCCATCAGGGCACGAATGAACGCCGGGTCCCGGTCGCGCACCAGACAATAGGCGATCTCGTGGTCCAGGAGCGCATTGGCGCCACCGGCGGCGGCCGGTTGGACGCAGTGAAGCAGGACGGCATTTACCTGCCGCTCTGGGGTGTTGTAGTACCCGTCCGTATGCCAGGCGATTGGACGGTCGGTGTAGGGGATGTAACCGAGATGGCGGGCGTCGGTCTGAACCTTCAGCGAGGTGATGGCGTCGTCGTCCGCGCCCCGGTTGTGGTCCAGGCGGTGGAGACCGAACTGGGCACCCAGATCGGCGGGGATGGCCTTATCGGGATCATCACCGACCCGACTTGCATAGATTGCCAGATTGGCGCGGCGGCAACGTTCCAGAAGGCCACCGTGCTCAGCCATGCTCAGGCGGCGTGGGTCCTGGACCTCCACGATCAGATCAGCGACTTGGGTCGGGGCGGCGGCCAGCCGCGCGTCCCGCCAACGCCGGTAGGCGTCCACGTCCGCAAGGTCGAAGGGCGAGCCGGCCCGGGCAGATAGCAAGGACATCAGCGTTTGCTCCGTTGGAAACTTGCCCGTCAATCACCTTTCGTCATGCCGTTCAGGTGCCTGGGCTCCGGTCACCCCATTGTACAGGGAGCAAACGGAGGGATTGCCTTGATATCTAACGATCCCTGGCACGCCCCGGTCCCGCCAAGGGCGGGGACCGCGGTTTGACGAGGCGTCCTGCCTGTGGCAGCTTCTCCCCAGGCAGCCACCCCTGGTCGAGTAGAACCGGGCACTCAACCCGTGTGTTTCAGGATCTGAATTGAACGATACCGACGCAATCGGGGCCTGGGCCCTGTTACGCCCCCTGGCCTTCCGGCTCGACCCGGAACTGAGCCATCGGCTCACCTTGGCGGCCCTCGGGCGCTGGTCTGCGATCTTTAGCGGGCGGTTGCCCGACGCGGACCCGGCACGGCGGCCAGACCTCAAACGGCGGGTCCTGGGGCTCGATTTCCCCAATCCCATCGGCCTGGCCGCGGGGCTGGATAAGGAGGGCGAGGCGGTGCCCGCCTGGCAGCGCCTGGGCTTTGGCTTCATCGAGGTGGGTACCGTCACCGCCCTGCCCCAACCCGGTAATCCACGGCCACGGCTGTTCCGGCTGCCCGCGGACCGGGCCCTCGTCAATCGCATGGGTTTCAATAACGGCGGCGCCGCGGCCATGCAGGTGCGGTTGGAGCGGCTGCGCGCGCGCGGCGTATTGCAGGTGCCCTTGGGCGTCAATCTGGGCAAGTCCAAGGTGACCCCGGCGGAGCAGGCGGCGGCGGACTATCAGGCGAGCTTCGAACGCCTGGGTGCCCTGGCAGACTATGTGGTGGTGAATATTTCGAGCCCGAACACCCCGGGCCTGCGGGACCTCCAGACCGTGGACGAGGTGCGGCGCATCGTCGACGCTATCCAAGGACCGAATCAACGGCTGCCACAACCTCGCCCCCTCCTCGTGAAGCTGGCCCCGGATTTGGCCGACGGGGACGCGATCGACTGCGCCCGAGCGGCCCTGGAGGCGGGTTGTGCCGGGCTTATCCTGACCAATACGACGATCCGCTTCGAGGGGCTGAAGAGCCCAACGACGGGTTTGAGCGGCGGACTCTCGGGGCGGCCCCTGTTTGCGCGCAGCACCCGGTTACTCAAGACGGTGCGGGAAGCGGTGGGGCCTGACCCGGTACTGATCGGGGTGGGAGGGATCATGGACCCGTTGGGCGCGCGGGCCAAACTCGCGGCGGGGGCAGACCTCATTCAGGTCTACACCGGACTCATCTATGGGGGGCCCGGCTGGGTCAGGCACCTGCTGCGCGGACTACAAGGAGTCCGAACGGGACGAAGCGGTTGAACACCCAATACCCTGTTCACGAACGGATACATGGCCACCCCCACGGCGAGTCCTTGGCTCGCCGTGGGGGTGGCGTCAGAGATCGATCAGGCGGACTTGCGGCGTCTCATGACACGCACGCCCGCCAGGTCGAGCGCGAGCAAGGCAAGGCTGGCCGGCTCGGGGACGGAATCAACCTTGTTTGGCGTCTGCAGCAGGTAGAATGGGTCGTTACCTAAGTTGTCCGAGATCAGGAAATTGAAGGTCACTGAACTGCCCGCTGTGACAGAGCCACCACTGAAGTTGAGGTAGTCCCGGTCGATGTTTTGTCGCGTATAGGTAGTAAAAACCGAGGAATTGAACAACACTGCCACCAGGCTGCCGTCCGCAAAACTGATTCCGTCGCCTTCACCGGACGGGGTTCCGAGGATCGCCTGCAACTCCAGTTCGAACGAAGTCCAGTCCACGCCCGTGTTGTTTAGAACTGTCTTGGAGATCCACTTGCCCTCGGCATGGCCGGAGCCCGTGGGGTTGTCGCCACCGAGCGCGCCCTCGCCGTCCTCAGACTGAAACATCAGGGTCCCGCCGGCGGTCATGGTTTCATTGATCAACCACGGTGCAGCGGACGTCCCCGTTGTGGACGTATCGGTGGAATTGAGACCTATGCCGCCACTTTGCACTGTAATCGAGGACGCCGCAGCATGAAACGTCGCTCCAAGCGCTAGGACCGCGAGCCCGAGGTGGAAGTAATGTTGCGTTTTCATAGGGTTCTCCTGGCGGGTCTAACCGCACGTCATATTAGCCACGTGATGTTCACCGGCTCGTTATTCACTTCAGACAGGCTGTGGGCCAGCGCTCGACGCTGACAGACGCGGAGTACGCAAACCACATGCCAAAAAACATATCAAACTGTTTTATATGATATTATCCGAGAACGGCGCAAGCCCGCCACCTGATCGTTTCACTCAATTGTAAAAAGCGCTGACACCCAACTTATGACTTCCGAGAAGCGGGGCCCCAGCCGCAGACCATCCAGCTAAGCGGATCGCGCGCTGCAACACTTCGACTTAACATGTTTTTCAGAAGGGCATGTAGCCATGGAGCGGTGACTGGACATCCCGGTCGGAAGGACCTCGGGCGGGACACCCAGACGTCTGCTGACTGACCCGGCGGCTAGCGTCGGGGAGCGGTCCCAGCGCCCTCGGCCGGCGCGGCCGTGGACTGAAGCGCCGCCAGCAGTCCCCGTAGCAGGTCGAGGGGCGCCGGCGGACAGCCCGGGATCTTAACGTCCACCGGGATGACGCGCTCCACCGGCCCGCGGCTCGCGTAGGAGACGCCAAACTCGCCCCCGTCGCAGGCGCAGGTGCCGGCGGCAATGACCAGCTTCGGCACCGGAGTGGCGCGCCAGGTGCGGCGCAGGGCCGTCTCCATGTGGCGGGACACCGGCCCGGTGACGAGTAGGGCATCGGCATGGCGCGGTGAGGCGACAAAGTGAAGACCGAACCGCTCCAGGTCGTAAAAGGGGTTATTGAGTGCGTGGATTTCCAACTCACAGCCATTGCAGGAACCCGCGTCGACCTGGCGTATTGCCAGGCTTCGCCCGAGCCGGCCATCAAGGCGCCGTCGGATCTCGATACCCAGCCGTTCCAGTTCCGCGTCATCCGGTTCAGGGGCCGGCTCAGTAATGACGCCAGTACCAAGGGATTGTTTGAGAATGCGAAACATGCTGATCAACCCTGGGGATTATTTCGATTTGCGGGCGCGAAGCTGGCAGCTGCCCAGCAATAGCAGTCAGCCGTCAGCCGTCAGCCGTCAGCTCTGAGTTTCATGGGGATATCGTCGCCTGATGGATCACCCCCTGGGTGAGCGCCCGTCGCAAAAGACCGTGCCCACGCCGTTGTCCTGAAATAGCTAACGGCTGATGGCTGACCGCTGACTGCTCCGCCACGGATCACAGGTCCTGCCCCGAATAGGACCCATTGACCGATTTGTTGCAGACCGGAAAGTCGGGGACGATATTGCCCATGATCAGTCGCTCAAGGGCCGGCCAGGTGAACCAGCTAGGGTCCCGCGGAAAGAAGCGGGCGATGCGTCCGTCCGCCCCGAAGCGCACGAAGCTCAGGGTCTCGCCCCGCCAGCCCTCGATCAAGCCCAGGCCAATCGCCCCGGGAAGCGCCGGCGGCAAGGGCGTAGCGATGGCACCCTCCGGCAGGCTCAGCAGCAGCCGGTCCATCAGGGCCAGGCTGCCATGGACCTCCGCCATGCGCACCCGCACCCGGGCGGCCACGTCGCCGTCGCGCTGCTGGCAGGCCGAGATCTCCAGGGTATCGTAAGGGGCGTAGGGGCTGTCCCGACGCAGGTCAAAGCCCAGGCCGCTCGCTTTGCCTACGTAGCCCGTACAGCCCAGGGCACGGGCGTCGCCGGCACTCAGGCGGCCGGTCGTAATCAGGCGGTCGTCCAGGGAGGGGAGATCGTCGATGACATCGAAGAGCGGCACGATCGCCTTGCGCAGGGCCCCATGGTCCCCGCGCAGGGTCTGGATGTCCGCGGCGGTGAGGTCCCGCGCGACCCCGCCGGGAATGACCGCATCCATCATGAAGCGATGGCCGAAGAGGGCCTGACTGCGCCGCTGGCAACGCTCGCGCAGACGCCCGCACTGGACCAGGGCAAAGGAGAAACCCACGTCATTGCAGATGGCGCCGATGTCGCCCAGGTGGTTGGCGATGCGCTCGCGCTCCGCCATCAGGGCCCGCAGCCACAGGGCCCGGCGCGGGACCTGGCAGCCGCTGGCGCGCTCCATGGCCTGGCAGGCGGCCCAGGTGTGGGCCACCGTGGAGTCCCCGGAGACCCGCCCCGCGAGCCGCGCGAGCCCGGTGGGGTCCCGGCCGACGGCAATCTTCTCGATGCCCTTGTGGACATAGCCCAGGTGCTGCTCCAGGCGCAACACCTCTTCCCCCATGGCGTGGAAGCGGAAGTGGCCGGGCTCGATGATGCCCGCATGGACCGGCCCCACCGGGATCTCGTAGACGCCGCTGCCCTGGATGGTACCGAAGGGATAATCGGCGTCCGCCGGGGCGCGGCGAGGTGAGCGGCCGGCCACCGGAAAGTCCGCGCGCAAGGGAAAGTCATCGGCGCCCCAGGCCTGGTGGCGGGTCCAGCGTCGGGCGTCCGGATGTCCGCGGAAGACCACCCCCGTCAGATCGTGGCAGTGCCGCTCCAGCCGATCGAGACCCGGGTAACAGGGCGTCTGAGAGGGCAGCACAGGCCGCACCAGGAGGACCTGGGTCTCCAGCACCAGATACGCCCCCTGATGCTCCAGGCAGGCGCACACGGTGATCACCGCCTCCTTCGATCCTGCCGGTGCATCCGGCGGGTCGGCCCAGACCCCGGCGTGGCGCAACCCCATCCCCTGGGCCACCTTGGCCGCCCCACCCCAGTCTTCCGGGTCCAGCATCACCCGATGGGCCGGGGCCAGGACCCGGGCGTCGCCCCCATAGGCCAGCAGATGCTCGTCCTCCAGCCGGGCCAGAAACTCCGATAGCCAGTCCGCGCGGCTCATTGCAGACTCCGAAAACTGGAACCGCAAAGGCACGAAGGGGGAAAAGACCACAACGCACGGATTTGTGTATACGCGGGTGGGATCACCGCCGGTTTACGCGGCGTATGGCTCTGCCACCCAGCCGAATCAATGACCTTCGCGTCCTTTGCGTTTCCTTTGCGCCTTTGCGATTCGATTCTGTTTTCCCGCGTCATAGCAGATGCGTCCCCGTGATCAACTGGGTCGCCCGGTCCAGCCAGGCGGCCAGAAAGACCGGGATGGCCAGGCCGAGCCACAAGACGAGCCCCAGGTGGACCGCCACCGGGATCATGTTGGCCGGCACCGGCTGCTGCCCCTCCGGGGGGTTCCCGTAGACCATGGGGTGCAGGTGCCGAAAGAGCCCGGCGAAGGCGACCGCAAGCCCGGAGAGCAGGGCCACGGCGAACCAGGGGGCCGCCTTGATGGTGGCGGTCAGCAGCAGGAACTCGCTCATGAAGACCCCAAAGGGCGGAAAGCCGGCGATGGCCGCCACCCCGATCAGCAGCGACCAGCCCACCGCCGGCTGAGTGCGGATCAGGCCCCGGATATGTTCGATTGACTGGGTGCCGGCGATATGGGCGGCATGACCCACGGTGATGAAGATCGCCGACTTGGTGAGTGAATGCACCAGCATGTGCAGCAGGGCGCCGAAGGTAGCCAGGGGCCCGCCCAGACCGAAGGCGAAGGTCATGAGCCCCATGTGCTCGATGGACGAATAGCTGAACATGCGCTTGATGTCCCGCTGGCGGTGCAGAAAGAGCCCGGCCACCAGAAAGGACACCAACCCGAAGCCCATCAGCAGGGCCCCCGCCAAGTGGGGGTTCGCGGTCGCGGCCAGGGACCCGTCCACCAGCATCTTGACCCGCACCACCGCGTACAGGGCCACGTTGAGCAGGAGCCCAGAGAGCACCGCGGACATGGGTGTCGGACCCTCGGAGTGGGCGTCGGGCAGCCACTGGTGCATGGGCACCAGGCCCACCTTGGTGCCGTAACCCACGAGCAGGAAGACGAAGGCGAGCCGCATCACTGCGGGCTCCAGCCCACCGGCCTGGGCATAGAGGGTACTCCAGGTCAGCCCGGCGGCGGGGTCCGCGATCACCTGTTGGGCGGCAAAATAGGTCAGCACGGTACCGAACAGGGCCAGCGCGATGCCCACGCCGCACAGAATAAAATACTTCCAGGCGGCTTCCACCGCCTCCGGGGTGCGGTACAGGGACACCAGCAACACGGTCGCCAGGGTCGCCCCCTCCACGGCCACCCACATGACACCGAGGTTATCGGTGGTGAGCGCCAGCAGCATGGTGAACATGAAAAGCTGGTACATGGAGTGGTAAGTGCGCAGCCGGCGCGGGCCAATCCGGCCGGAATCGCAGACATGGCGCATATAGGGGCGGGAGAAGATGCTGGTGGTGAGCCCCACGAAGGCGGTCAACACCACCAGGTAGACATTGAAGGCATCAACCCGGAAGGACAGACTGGCGAGGCCCCCGACGAGGCCGCCGATCGCCGCGTCCGCGCCTGCCGCATCAACCCCGGCCACCTCCCAGGCGAGCCAGAGCGCGGCCCCCAGGGAGACCGCCGAGACGCCCAGGTTGAACCAGCTGGCGATGGCCGGCCGCCGCAGCACCCCCAGTATCAGGGCGCCGAGCAGTGGGGTGAGCAGGACCAGGGCGAGTGCGCTCACTGATTGACCCCTTCCGTCTCGGCCCCGGTCTCCCGCAAGCGATTGAGGCGGTCCACGTCCAGCGAATCGATACTCTCCCGCAGCTGCAGGAAGAAGACACCAAACAGGACCATGGCCACGAGCACGTCGAAGGCCACCCCCAACTCCACCACCAGGGGCATGCCACCGGTCGCCGAGACCGCCGCCAGAAACAATCCGTTTTCCATGGACATGAAGCCCAGCACCTGCGCCACCGCCTGGGTGCGGAAGACCATCATCAGGAGCCCGATCAGCACCACCGCCAGACTGATGGCAATGATGTTACGGGTGAAGGTCAGCTCCTCCTGAATCATGGGCAGCACCAGCCAGTAGCTGAAGATCACCAGGGCCACGGCGGCCATGGTCACCAGGGCCGGGCGTTGCAGGGACTCGGTGTGTCGCTCCAGCTCCAGTTGGCGGGTCAGCCGGTGGAGCATCCAGGGGATCAAGAGGGCCTTGAGCCCCAGCGTGAGCGCGGCGGAAAAGTACAGGTGATGAATCTGCCCGGTCACCGCCACCACCGTGGTCACCGCCGCGACCAGGGCGCCCTGCCAGGCAAAGGCATGGATGGCGGAGATCAGCCGGACCTGGGCCAGCAGCACGAAGGACAGGAACAACACGATGGCCGCCAGCACCAGCACCAACTGCTGGAGGAGCGGCAGCAGGGTCAGGCTCATGCCCCGACCTCCAGGATCACATGGCTCAGCAGCCCCAGCAGGGAGAGCAGCAGGGCCAGATTCAAGAAGCCCGGGACCCGGAACAGCCGCATCTTGGCCAGTACCGTCTCGCTGATCGCCAGCACCGCCCCCAGCACCATCAGCTTCGCCAGCACCGTCGAACAGACCCAACCCCAGGGCCGCCGGCGCAAACCCCTGCCCGATCCCCCAGGGCAGGAAGACATTGACGATCAGGGTCCCGTAGAGCAGTAGCTTGACCTGGGCCGCCCACTCCATCAGGGCCAGGTGCCGGCCCGAGTATTCGAGCAGCATGGCCTCGTGGACCATGGTGAGTTCCAGGTGGGTGGTGGGGTTGTCCACCGGGATCCGGCCGGTCTCGGCGATCGCCACCAACAGCAGACCGCCCAGGGCGAACAGAAAGGAGGGCCGCAACACGAAACCGTCGGCCAGGTGGTGGTCGATGACGCTCGACAGATTGGTCGAGTGGGCGGTCATGGTCAGGGTAAAGACGGCCATCAGCATGGCCGGCTCCGCCAGGGCGCCGATCATCATCTCCCTGGAGGCCCCCATGCCGCCGAAGGCCGTGCCCACGTCCATGCCCGCCAGGGCCAGGAACACGCGCGCCAGGGCCAGGAGCCCCACCAACACGATGATGTCCGCGATGGCCGCGGTGGGCAGGTCTACCGCCAGCAGGGGCACGGTGGCCGCCGCCATCCAGGTGGCCGTGAAGACGATATAGGGCGCGGCCCGAAAGAGCGGCGAGGCGGTGTGGGCGACCCGGGCCTCCTTGATCAGGAGCTTGTAGAGGTCCCGATAGGCTTGCAGCAGGGGCGCGCCGCGCCGGTTCTGCAAACGCGCCTTGACCTTGCGTACCCAACCCACCAGGAGCGGCGCCAGGGCGAGGTAGAGCAAGGACTGGAAGACCGCGAGCCCCCAGCCGGGCAGGGTCAGGTAATGATCCATAGGAGCCCCACCAGGGTCGCGAGTGTCCAGCCGAGATAGACCCGAACACTGCCCGATTGCAGCCGGACCACCCGTTTTGCCGCCGACTCTACCCCGCGGGCGACGGGCAGATAGAGCAGTCCCCAGGTGCGGTCACGGATCGTCAGGCGATGGCGCGGCAGGCCATCCTCCTGAGGCGTGACCGCCTCGTCGATCTTGAACAGGAGCCCGAAGACCCGCCGGATCGGTTGGGCAAAGGCGGTGGCGGTGTACTGCATCCGCGGCGAGGGCGGGGCAAAACCGCAGTCCCAGGCGTCCCCGCGGCGCACCCAACGCACGGGCGCCCCCCGGGTCCACAAGCGGTTCAAGCGCCCAGAAGGCCGTGACCCCGATCGCGATGAGCAGCAGCACGATCAGAGGTGCGCTGTAGCTCGCGGTCTCCGGAGACACGGGGGTCAGCCACAGCCAGCCCTGGGCCCCGGCCTGGGGTAAGCCGCCACCCAGGATCTGGAGCGGCACGCCGTCGATCAACCCGATCACCCAGGTCGGGAAGACCCCGAGCAGCAGGCACAGGACGGCCAGCAACCCCTGGCCGGCCCGCATACCCCAGGGCCCCCGCCGGGCGCGGCGCACATGGCGAGAGCGGGCCTGACCCAGGAAGGCGACACCGTAGACCTTGACGAAGGTCGCCGCGACCAGGGCCCCGGTCAGGGCCAGGACCGCCGAGGCGATGGGGACCAGGCTGCGGAGCACCCCGCTCTCCAGATGCCAGGCCTGGAGTGCCGCCTGGAAGGTCAACCACTCGGAGACGAAGCCGTTGAAGGGCGGCAGCGCCGAGATCGACAGCACCCCCACCAGGAAGAAGAGCCCGGTCCAGGGCATGCGCCGCAGCAGTCCGCCCATCTGGTCGAGGTCCCGCTCATGGGTATTGTGGAGGATGGTGCCGGCACCCAGGAACAGCAGGCCCTTGAAGAGCGCGTGGTTCAAAGAATGATAAAGGGCCGCAACCAGGGCCAGGGCACCCAGTTCAGTAAAGCCGGCGCTCAGGAACAGCAGGCTCAGGCCCAGACCGATGAAGATGATGCCGAGGTTCTCCACCGAAGAGTAGGCGAGCAGGCGCTTCAGATCGGTCTGCATTAGGGCCGCCAGGACCCCGAACAGGGCCGAGAGGCTGCCGATCACCAGCACCGCCACCCCCCACTGCCACGGGAAGGTACCGATCAGGTCGAAGACGACCCGAATGAAACCGTAGACCGCGACTTTCAGCATGACCCCGGACATCAGGGCCGAGATATGCGATGGCGCCACCGGGTGGGCCTCCGGCAGCCAGGCATGCAGCGGCACCAGGCCCGCCTTCATGCCAAAGCCGAGGAAGGCCAGGGTAAAGGCGACCCCGGCCCAGATCGGCGGCAACTCCGCGGCACGCAATTCCGCGAAGGAAAAGCCGCCGCCAAAGGCCGCCAGCACCCCGTAGCCAAGCAGGATCATGAGCCCGCCCACATGGGCCATCAGCAGGTACAGGAAGGCAGCACGGCGGTTGGCAGCGTGCTCATGGTGGTAGGCCACCAGGAAATAGGACGACAGGGACATCAGTTCCCAGGCGACCATGAACAGGAAGGCGTCGTCGGCCAGGACGACCAACAGCATGCCGGTCAGGAAGAGACCGCTGAAGCCCCCTAGGGCGGTGAGCGAATCCCGGCCGTGCTCGAATCCCCGCACATAGGCCGGTCCGTAGAGCCCGACCGCGCAGGTCACGACCCCAATCAGCAGCAGGAAGAAACCGGACAGGGCGTCGAGGCGGATATGCCAGGGCAGCCAGGGTAGCCCCAGCGGCAGGGTGGTGCTGGCGACGCCGCCGGCCAGCAGTGCCGAGACCCCCGCCGTCAGGGCCGCCAGCCCGGCCAGCCCGAGCAGGGGCGTCGCCACGAGCCGCAGCGCCGCGGGCACCCGCCCGGCGAGCAGGGAGGTCACCGCGGAGGTCAATGCCAAGGCGACGGCGAGGCCGGCCAGGGTTAGTGCCATATCCATGGTCACGGCGTCTGTCCCAGGGACGCGGCAGGCGGCAGCGGGGCCGGGGCCTTCAGCCGTGCCGCAGACCCGCCGCCGGGGCTCGCGGCCCCCGCCCCGATCAGATTCCAACCCGGCCCGCTTCAGGGCCTCCATCCGCATGACCAGGGAATCCAGGCTCCCGCGCGGGGCACCCTCACTTGCCTCCGTGCGTTGCACAGTCGGTCGCGACAGCCCCGCCCCATACGCCAAATGGCGCTGATCGAGCCCGAGCAGGCCCCGGGCGACATGGATCTGAGCGCCAGTGATCATGCTGAAAACATCTGTACTGCTGCGTAATCAGGCATTCTAGCGGGGCCATGTGGACACCCGCAAGGACAGGAAGGGTGCCCCTCGACGCCGCGGCTCGTCCCACCGGCCCTTCCGAGCCAGTTGCGCACGGAAGAAGGCCGCCTGGAACCGGGATCCAGGGTCGGTCTGCTTGTCCGCGTAACTGAGGTCCGAAAAAAAGCGGCCGCGGGTTCCGGTCCTCCGCGGCCGCGTCAGCGATTGAGAGCAGGGAGCGCCTGCGATGGCGCCCGGGGTCCCGATGCTAAGCCCCCTGCCCTGGGGTCAAAAGTCCGAGAGTGCCATAAGAAATGCGACGATGGCCGCCTCCTCCCCGGGGCTCAATCCGAGATCCCCCAGTTCGTCGGTGTTTACGTTCTCATCCACTTCCGGGGCCGGCCAGCAATTCGCAAGAAGTGCCTCAGCCTCCGTGAAAGCACCCGGACACTGCGGCTTGACGTCACGGGTGTTGTAGAAGTGGACAATGCCTGCGAGGGACTTGAAGTACCCGTTGTGTCCGTAGGCCTTGACGATGCACTCTGAGTTATCCGGTTCCGCCTCGCAGGAACCCTTTCCGACATTGCGCAGCGTCGGGACCTTGTGTTTGCCCAGTTCCTCTTCGTAGACATCTTCGTCGTACCCGGCACTCTTGAGAAAACCACCAAGGCCCGGGTCGACAAAAGCGGGGGCAACGCCGGCCGGGTTATCCGGGTTCTGCGGGACCCCCAGGTTATCGAAGGTAAAGTCCGTGAACAGCAGCGCTTTTCCTTTTGCGGTATGGCAACGGGCGCATTTCCCCTTGCCCTTGAAAAGTGCCAGGCCGCGCTGCTCGACCTTGCTCAGCTTGGCCTTTCCGCCAAAGGTCCGGTCATACTTCGAACTGAAGGCATTGACCTCGGGAGAGCCCTCGTAGGCGGCGATGGACAGGGCGATGTTGTCGTATGCCGCGTTGGACTTCCCCCGGTCAGCGCCGGTCAGCGGCACGGTAGCCCCTTCCGTCGCGCAAACCGCGTCAATATCCGCAGGCCAACCGATTGCACAGGCACCAAGACCCCACACTGCCTCGAACGTCACAGGGTAGCCTCCCGTGCACACCCTGTACACTACACAGGCGGAATCCGGAAGCGCCTGCTCGACGGGGTTCAGGAAGGGCCCCTGGGCCTGGTCCGCGGCCGGGTTGCCGAGCTTCTCCCCCGTGGCACGCCCGTCCCAGAAATTCCCCCCCACGAACAGCCCGCTCTTGTCCTGGTGAAAGATGGGGCTGAGGGTCGCATAGGCGGCGCTCGGCGGCTTGCGGTCCCCGAAGCGGCCTGGAACGGAGCCCTCATAGACCGACCCGGCCGAGTTGATTTCGCCGGTCGGCCCCGTCCAGCCCACTGCCGGATCATGGCAGCTCGCACACGACTGATTGCTGTTTATCGACAGGTTCTGGTCGAAGAAGATGGACTTGCCCAACGCCTCGAGCGATGTCAGTCCATTTGCCCCGACAGCGGCACTACCGGCTGTGAGCAGGATTAAGGTTCCGCAGGTCAAAACGCGATTCGTTTTAATCATGTCCGTCTCCCTAAGCTTGTAGGTCAACGACGCCACCGTGCGCTCCTCTCGCTCAAACCCTGGAAGCGGCGAGGTTAAACGGATAAGTACAAACCCTAAGGCCCGCCGGCTGGTCCCGTAGCGCGGTACGAGGCGTCGTATGGACAACCGCGCAAACTTTGCAAAAAAGTATAAATGCATGCTGATCATTCGCGAGGGCGTATGCGATTTCGTTGACGTGCATCAACCGCCGTGCCGACATCGATCCGGGTTCCAGCACGTTGGCGGGGAGTCTTGACTGAAGCGCGAGGGTCAAGGAGCGCAGGTCGACTCGGGTCAGATCTCCAGCAACATGCCCATCGTCAGATAAAAGTCGTCGAGCCACGGCGCCGGTGTATCGAACTTCCAACACTGCGGGCGAGAAGCGTTGGCCTCGCGTGAACTGACATAGATGATCTTGCCGTCCCAGGTCGCCTCGACCTCGTAGGAGGCCTGGCCGCCGGGGATGTGCAAACTCAGCCCACAGGGGTAACGGCCGCCGAGCACCCCGATGATCAGTCCGCGGGCCCGGTCGGGACGACGCTGATAGTCGTCCGGCCAGATGCGTTTGAGCACATCGATCCGGACGAAGGTGTCCTGGACGTCAGCAAACGCCTTTAACAGCGGCAGCGCCGCCTCATTCCTCCGTTGTGCCAGCTCCAATGCGGAAGACCTGCCCATGGCATCGGAGATCCGGCGACGTTCCGCCTCTGCCTTGATTCTGTTCAACGTGTCGTTCATGGCACAGGTCCGGTCATTGACATGCACAAAGAAATCATAAGGGGCCTGAGGTGCGGAACCAACGCTAGAGGGCCGGCACCACGCGCTCCCCAAGCAGCCGGTCCAGGTCCCTGAGCTCCGGGTACCGGGCAGCGACGTCCCGAACATAGCCCAGGGTGCGCGGGATATCCTGCAGGTAATGGGGCTTGCCGTCCCGGTGATTGAGGCGGGCGAAGATGCCGCAGGCCTTCAGATGCCGCTGGACACCCATGAGGTCGAACCAGGCCATGAACTGAACCGGGTCCGACTCCGGCAAGACGCCGGACTGGATGGCCAGTTGCAGATAGCCCAGGGCCCAGTCCTGGACCCGCTCCGCCGGCCAGGCGATATAACAGTCCTTGAGCAGGGAGACCAGATCGTAGGTGGCGGGGCCGACCACGGCGTCCTGAAAGTCCAGAATCCCCGGGCTCGGGGGCGCCGTGATCATCAGGTTGCGGGAGTGGTAATCCCGATGGACGCAGACCCGGGGTTGTTCCAGGGCGTTGGCGACCAGGACCGCGCAGGCCCGCTCCCAGCCAGCCTGCTCATCCGGCCTGAGCGCGAGCCCCAGATGACGGCCCAGGAACCACTCCCGAAAGATCTCGAGCTCCCGGTGCAGAAAGGGGCCGTCGTAGACCGGCAGTCCCTCCAGGGGCCCGCAGGCCTGGATGACTGCCAGGGCGGCCAAGGCATCTCCGTAGAGCCGGTCCGCGCTCCGGTCATCCAGTTCCGCCAGGTACAGGCGGTCGCCCAGGTCCGAGAGGGCCAGAAAACCGTTGGCCCGGTCCTCCGCGTGGACCACCGGGGTGTGGAGCCCGATGGCACTGAAGCGTCGCGCCAGGTCCGCGAACCGTCCGCAGTCCTCCTGAGCCGGTGGGGCGTCCATCAAGATCAGGGTCTCCCCCTGATGAAGCGCGCGCCAATAGCGCCGAAAGCTGGCGTCTGAGGAGGCCGGGGCCAACAAAAAGTCGTCAGTCCCCAGTACCGAGGCGACCCAACGCCTCAACAAATCGTGCCGTTCGCTCACGCGGATCCCCTGCTGGTAGTAGTCGCTGGCCCGTCGGGGGACAATAGCCCCGGATTGCTGGCCCCCGCGGAATGTGACATGGTTGCGGGGAAATCCCAACCCCCGCGGAACAGGGCCCCCGTTCGTGTGCGGACTGACCGCCAGTCCCGGGTTGCATCGGCTCCCGGCAGGCACCCGATCGGCTCATTAGCTTCACCATCGTGCGTCCTCTCGTCCTCGCGCTCAGCCTGCTCCTTGCCGTCCCGCCCGCAACCGCGGCGGACCCGCCGGGGGTGTCCGCGCCTGAGCCGGCCAGCGCCGACCAAACGGCCCCAGGTCCAGTGTCCCCGGAACCGGCGGTGCACGCCCCCGGAACGCCGCCGGTCGGGGGGGACCTGCCGAGCCCTGAGACCACGCAGAGCCCGGTACCACCGGCAGACCCGGGACAAGGCCCAGCGGCGCCCGCAACCCCCGACGTGGCGCCCTCCTCCGTCGGCGCCACGGACGCGCCGCTCCCCGCCGCCGCCCAAGCCCCGACGCCCGCAAGCCCCGCCCCCCAAGCCGACCCCATCCCGGAGCGCCTGACCATACCCGTGGCCCCGGTGGAACCGCCACCGCCGCCCAGGTTGCCCCTGGCTCCCCCACCGGCAGATCTGCCGATCCCCCTGGTGGTGGATGCGGTGCACCAGGACGCTCCGGGCACCTCCCCCTTGGTACTGCCGCCAACCGGCCCGAGCAGCCCCGGCGCCTCCTCCACGCGGGTGGATGCCGCCCTGGGGCCCCTCCGCCCGCCGACTGGGCACGCCGACGAGTTGCGCCTGCATGCCGGACTGACCTGGGAGCAGTGCGGCCCCCGACGGGGCGTTGCCCGGGGCGGCCAAGGTCTGTCCCCGCCCCTGGACCCGAATATCCCGGTGGACATCGCCGCGGATCGCGCCGACTACGACCGGGGGAGCGAGGTCATCAACCTGGAGGGCGGTGTCGCGATCACCCAGGGCACCCAGCACCTGGAGGCGGACCGGTCCAGCTATGACCGCAAGACTGGCGCCGTAAATGCCACCGGCAACGTCTACCTGGACTATCCCGGCGCGCGCCTCCAGGCCGACACGGTCGATTACAACCTGCAGACACGGCACGGCGCCATGCAGGGCGTGCGTTACCGCCTCTCCGGCAGCGCCAATCTGCGCGGTACGGCCGGCACAGCGGAACTTCTGCCCGGGGAGCTGACCCGCTATCACGACGTGACCTACACCACCTGTCCGCCGGGGAACTACGACTGGACGATCCGCGCCCGGGACCTGGAGCTCAACCACCCGGACGGCCTGGGCACGGCCCGGGGCGCCCAGTTGCGCTTCGGTGAGGTCCCGGTCTTCTACACCCCCTACCTGCGCTTTCCCATCGATGACCGGCGGCGCAGCGGGTTGCTGATCCCGACCATCGGGTCCTCCAACGACACCGGTCTGGATCTGACCCTCCCCTACTACTGGAACATCGCCCCCAACCTGGACGCCACCTTTTACCCGCGCTTCATGAGCACTCGCGGGCTGATGCTGGGCGCCCAGGTGCGCGGCCTGACGAGTAACCAGCGCGCTGAAATCGAGGGTGAAATCCTCCCCCATGACGACGCGGACCCGAAGGCCGGCGCCCGCGGGGGGCTGCGGGTGACCCAGACCGGCACCTTCGGCGGCCACTGGGCCACCGCCATTGACGTCAGCTCTGTCTCCGACGCCCAATTCCTCGCCGATTTTGGCAACCGCCTGGACGTCACCAGCCAGCGCAACCTGAGCCAGCGCGGCAGCCTGAGCTACTCCGGCCAAGGCTACAGCGTGCTCACCTGGCTGCAGAACTTCCAGACCGTGGACCCCACCCTGCCCCCCAACGACCGCCCCTATACCCAACTCCCCCACGTTGAGCTGGCGGTGACACCCCGGCGCTTGGGGCCGGCGGAACTGGCCTTCGACGGTCGCTACGACTACTTCGACCACGCGACCAAGGTCCACGGAAGTCGGGGGGTGCTCTTGCCGTCGCTGCGGTTTCCCTTGCGCCGCAGCTATGGATTTATGATCCCGCGGGTGCGTCTCTTCGCGACCGGCTATGAACTGGTGGAAACGGAACCAGAGACACCGGCCCAGCAGTCCTTCCTGATCCCGAGCCTGGACCTGGACACCGGTCTCCTGTTCGATCGCGACACCCAGTGGTTCGGCCAGGGTGCCTTGCAGACCCTGGAGCCCCGGCTCTACTACGTGCGGACCCCTTACGACAACCAGTCCGACACCCCCCTGTTCGATACCACCGAACTGGACTTCAGCTTTGCCAGCCTGTTCCGGCCCAACCGGTTCACCGGCTATGACCGCATCGGTGACGAGAACCGCCTGACCCTGGGTCTGACCTCCCGCACCCTGGGGAATCAAAGCGGCCGCGAGTGGCTGCGGGTCAGCCTGGGTCAGGTCCTGTTCTTTGACCCGCGGCGGGTCCAGCTCACGGGGGTGACGGTGGACGAGACCACCACCTCCTCGGTCGCCGGGGAGCTGGCGACGAATCCGACGGCGGGCTTCATCGCCCGGGCCAGCTTCCAATGGGACCCGAACCTCGCAGAGGATCAGTGGGAGAAGCGCGTGTTGCAGTTGCGCTATGCCCCGGGCGATGATCGCGTCGTCAACCTGGCCTACCGCTACAACCTGGGCCAGACCGAGAGCGAGCGCTACGAGAACACCGACCTGTCCTTTCGCCTGCCCCTGACCCGCCAGGTGGGCCTGGTCGGCCGCTGGCTCTATTCATTGCTCGACAACGACACCGTCGACGCCTTTGCCGGGATCGAATTCGGCCGCTGCTGCTGGCGCCTGCGCATCCTCGGGCGTCGCCTCAAGACCAGCGCCGACAGCGTCGGCAACACCAGCATCATGCTGCAACTGGAGCTTGCCGGTCTGGGCTCCCTCGGGAACAAGATCGACAAACTTCTGGAACGAGGAATCTATGGTTACGAATCGGACTGATCGCCGCGGCCCGCGGCGCGGCGCACCGACGGCCTGGCCCTGGGTCGCGGCCGCCCTGCTCGGCCTGAGCCTGACCCAGTCGGCGCGCGGCGCCGAGGAACTGGACTCCATCATCGCCGTGGTGAATGACGATGTGGTGGTGCAGAGCGAACTGACCCGCGAGATCAACCTGGCGGTGCCCCAACTCCAGCAGCAGGGCACCCCCGTACCGCCGCCGGAACAGTTGCGCAAACAGGTGATGGACCGGCTCATCCTCAAGCGGCTCCAGCAGCAGCGGGCCAAGCAGCTCGGCATCAGCGTGGACGAGGCGGCCCTGACGAAGGCCCTGGAGTCCATCGCCGGGCGCAACGGGCTGTCCATCGAGGAGTTGAAGGGCACCCTCGAGAGCGGCGGGATCCGCTACCAGGATTTCCGCGAGGACACCCGCATGCAGATCCTCACCAGTCGCCTCCAGAGCCAGGAGGTCATGGGGGGCATCAAGGTCACGGATCAGGAGGTAGAACGCTACCTGCAGAAGGAGAAGGGGCAACTCATGCCCCGGGAGCAGGTGCGTCTCCAGCACATCCTGATCGCCCTGCCGGAGAGCCCCTCCCCCGTCCAGATCGCCCAGGCGGAGGCCAAGGCCAAACAACTGGTGGCCAAGCTGCGCGGCGGTGCCGACTTCGCCGCGGTGGCCGCTGCCAGTTCCGATGGGCGCACCGCCCTGCAAGGGGGAGACCTGGGCTGGTTCGAGATGGCCGCGGTGCCGAGCCTGGTGGCCGACCGGGCCGCGACCATGGCCCCGGGGGAGATCACGGACCCAATCCGCAGCCCCAGCGGCTACAACATCATCCGCCTGGCGGAGGTCAAGGGCGGCGTGCCGAGCCAGGTCCGTCAAACCAAGGCCCGCCATATCCTGATCCGCACCAACGAGCTGGTCTCGGACCAGGACGCCCGCACCCGCCTCGACCAACTGCGCACCCGCATCATCGGCGGTGACGACTTCGGGACCCTGGCCCGCGCCCACTCGGACGACACGGGCTCGGCACTGAAGGGCGGCGACCTGGGCTGGGTCAGCCCCGGCGATACGGTGCCGGAGTTCGAAGAAGCCATGACCAAGCTGGCCCCAAATGAGGTCAGCGAGCCCTTCAAGAGCCCCTTCGGCTGGCACATCCTGCAGGTGCAGGAACGCCGCGATCAGGGCACCCCGGAAGAACTGCTGCGGATCAAGGCGCGGGAGGCGATCCAGCGCCGCAAGGCCGAGGAAGCCACGGAGGTCTGGTTGAAGCGCCTGCGCGACGAGGCCTATGTGGAGCTACGCGCCGATGCGGCTGATGCCGGGCGCTAACCGACCGACCACCGCGGCGGGCTCGCCGGTGGCGGCGCCGCGGCTGGTCATCACCCCCGGGGAGCCGGCCGGGATCGGCCCCGATCTCGTCGTGCGCCTGGCCCAGGAGGCCCAGGCCGGTCAGCTGATCGTGGTCGCCGACCTGGACCTGCTCGCGGCCCGCGCCCAGGCCCTGGGGCTGCCCCTGCAGTGCCTGGAGTTCAGCCCCGAGGCCCCGCGGGCGGCGAACCCGCCCGGCACCCTCTGGGTCCACCCGGTGCCCCTGGGCGCCCCGGTCCAGCCCGGGCGCCTGAATCCCGCCAATGGCGCCTATGTCCTGGAGACCCTGAAGGTCGCCTGCGACGGCTGCCTCGCCGGCACCTTCGAGGCCCTGGTCACGGGTCCGGTCCACAAGGGCATCATCAACGACGCCGGCCTGCCCTTCACCGGGCATACCGAGTTCCTGGCTGAACGCTGCCGCGCCGAGCCCGTCATGCTGCTGGCCACCCCCGGTCTGCGGGTGGCCCTGGTCACCACCCATCTGCCCCTGAGCCAGGTGGCTGCCGCCATCACGGCCCCGCTCCTTGGCCAGGTCATCACGACCCTGCACACCGCGCTGGTCCAGCGCTTCGGGATCACCGCGCCCCGCATCCTGGTGTGCGGGCTCAACCCCCATGCTGGGGAGGGCGGCCACCTGGGGCGCGAGGAGATCGAGGTCATAACGCCGGTGCTCGATGCACTGCGCGAGTGCGGTTGGGACCTGGTGGGCCCCCTGCCGGCGGATACCGTCTTCGTGCCGGAGCGCCTGGCCGGCACGGACGCGGTGCTCGCCATGTACCACGACCAGGGCCTGCCGGTGCTCAAACACCTGGGCTTTGGGCAGGCCGTCAACATCACCCTGGGGCTGCCCATCATTCGCACCTCCGTGGACCATGGCACCGCACTTGACCTGGCCGGCACGGACCGGGCGGATTTAGGGAGCCTGCGCGCGGCCATCGCCATGGCCCTCACCCTGATCCGCGGGGCCGGGGGCTGAGTCCCGCGCCCCTAGCGCCTCCGGCGTGGAGCGCAGGTCCGTGCAGTCTCGTCAACCAAATACGCCAAATCGCCGGGACGTGGCGCTGCCCAGGATCTGCGGGGTCTGACTCAGTCGGCTGCTCGGCAGGTACTCGCGGATCGCGTTGAACCAGGCGTCGTAATTGGCCGGTTTGCGCTCCCGCAGGGTCTTGAGGCCGTAATAGGTGAAGGCCCCATTGGGGCGGCCCTGGAAGCTGGTGTCATAGGAGAACTCCGTGTCCCTGCACCCGGCCAGCAGCAGGTCGCCGCCGCTGCGGCGCAGGCCGCTCACCACCCGCGGTATCGCATGACTTCCCCAGGGCAGTTGCTCCCGGGGCATCCAGGAGTCCAGCGGCATGAAGCGGGCGCGGGGCCCGCCAAGGTCCAGATCGTCCTCCCGACCGCGGATCACGGAGCCGGAGTGACAACTATCAGAAAGCAGCAGGATGCGCACCCCCGAGGCACGGGACCCGAACACGGCGGCGATCTCATCGTCCAGGAGCGGACCCGCGGTGCCGATATCATAGGGGCAGAGGGCCTCATCCCGACCGTCCGGCTCGTCGCCCGAGCTGTCCGGAACCCAGGTGCCGTGACCGGAATAGGTAATCACCAGGGTGTCACCCTCGGACGCACCGCCCACGAGGGCGCGGAAGGCGCTGCTCATGGCCGCCCGGGTGGCCTGACCGTCCAACAACTGCGTCACGGCAAACCCGCGCCGGGTCAGCTCCGCCGCCCAGTCGTTGGCGTCATTCACACAACCCGACAGGTCATTTTGCGTCCCCGGATAGTCATTGATACCGATGCAGAGGGCCTTCTTGCTCATGGTGCCGGTCTCCGTCAGTGGGGTGAAAGCGACGCGCGGGCCCGCCGTGCGATGCAATCCTGGCCCGCTGAGAATGAGTTTGGTCGGTACCGGCGGCTTGCGCAGCAGCGCGGACGACAGTCCGCGGACCATCTGCGGCAGCGCCGCGAACGGCCGGGGCAACTCCAAGACTGCCCGCCCGAACACCCTATCGCCGAGTTCGCTTACGGGACCGCGGTGCAGCTGGGGGAGCCCCCATGATCGACGTACTGGTCGTCCGTGTAACCCTCCACCCTCGGGTACGGTTTCGGCACCCTGGGAGAGCGGCGTCACTGCGCGTCGATTCTCCAAGGTCATGCCGCGCTGGGACCCTAAGCGCAGGGCCACGAGCCAAAGCGATTCTCGAGTGGCCGGAGGCTGCGTCGCCCCTTCAGGGCTTGAGCAAGATGCCGGCCAGCTGGGCCGGTATGAGCCGGGGGAGCACTTGCATCGCTTCAGACGACCTGTCGGCCGCATTGATTCAGGAAATGACGTATCCAGACCATGAGGCCGTTGGTGGGTCGCCCGCGGCGGGCGTTCTATGGTGCTGGTCCGGGCGGACGGGCCATCCGCTCGGTCCGTTGGCCGACGGCGTGGGCGATGCGGTGTACATGCCCTTCCCCGCCGGGTACTTCGACGCTGTTACCTGCTCCCGTGCGATGTACGAACTCAGGCTTGGGTGCGGGACCTGGCCCTCCAGGCGGCCCGCCGGGTGCTGCGTCCCGGCGGCCTGTTTCTCATGATCGAGCACTGCGAACCGACCCGTTCCCTGGTGCGCCTGCTGTACCGACTGTGCGCCGCCTGGGTCCGCCCGCGACCAGGCGTTCGCGCGGGATGAGGTCCCGGTATCTGGCGGTACTTGGCGACGTGCAGCGGTGAGCTGTCCGCCACCGGCCGTGAAACTCATCCGCGGGTTGAAGACCGGTCGCTCGGAGACCCTCCGCAAGCGGTCGTGCCAGTCCGCGCCGGAGCCTCCACCATCGCCGACCGCGGGCCAGGCCGCAACGACCTGCACCTCCCGCGCGATGTCAGCCTGAACGTCGAGCTGCAGTTCGCTGCCATATGGCCGCCGATGCTCTAGCCTCTGCCTGACGCTTCCGCGTGATGCCGCCCCGCTTCCTCGACGGCTGCGAGGTCACGGACCTGGGGATCGATCGTCTCGTCCGTCCTGGGTGAGGTCTTCGAGGGCCAGCTGGAGTCGACCCTGCGCCAGGCCAGGGTCGCGTTCCGCCCGCGTCTGGGTGAGATGCAGGTGCAGGCCGCGCGGATTTGCAGGCCCTCCAGGACCCCCTGGCGATCACCCCTGGACTCTGGCTGACCGCCTCGCCGCGGGCGGTCGCCCTGGCCCCGCCCGTGGGAGCGGCAGGCCGCGATACGGTGCATCAGGTTTCCCGATTGGCACGATATGGCCGCGGGCAGCACCGAAGGCCCCGTCATCTTGACCTTGACCTGCCGGCGGATTTCCAGCCAATCCCAGCGGCGGCGCGCAGGGTCTGGCTGCGCTCCCACCCGGCTCGTCGCGTCGAAGTGACCGTAGGCGGCCGTGTGCGACTGATGCCCAATCGAGCAGCGCAGATCCCGAGGGCAGGGAAGGCTCGCGGACTCGATCCGGTGCTCGCTGACATTGGCAGTGCCAAAGGTGTCGATAGAGACCGACGTCGGCGCGACGCCGATGGTCCGGGCCCAATCGCACCGGTGCGGCCGCCGGCGGCATGTTCTTGGCGCATCCCGGCGTCGCGGCGACGGTGTTGGAGCCTGCCAGGGAGCCGGTTGGGGACGGCGGCGCGGGGGCGGTCCGGCTGACGGACCTGGGGTTCGTCGTCGATGCCGAGGACCCGGACCAGGGGCGGGCCACGGGTCCCTTTCAGGGGCGCATCCGCCGGCCCTGGCACGCGGCGCACGAGCTCCTGCGGTCCCGATCCACCCCTGGTTGATGTCGCGGGATGGCCCAGGGCCAGCCCTGGCCATCGAAGCCACCTCGGAGTCGTACCGACTCGGACCACCTGGGACCGTAGTCGATCTTCAGGTCCGCGTCGGTTACGTGATTTCGCCGGCCAGCACGAAGCCGGTCTTCACCAGGGTTGGCCCCGGGCCGGTGGTTGGGGTCACGCCGATGATCTCCGTGGGCGGGCGACGGGGGTCTGAGCCTGCGGCGCCGAGTTGGTGCTCAGCGCTCCCGGGACTGGGCAAGCCAGGTGTCCAGGGCATTGGCGAAGGACTGGCGGTCCCGTGGGCCTAAGGGGGGCGGGCCGCCGGTGTCGATACCGCTGCCGCGCAGGGTGTCCATGAAGTCGCGCATGGTCAGGCGCTCCCGGATGTTGTCCGGGGCTGTAGCGCTCGCCGCGGGGGTTGATGGCGTGGCCGCCCTTGGCGATGACCTCGGCGGCCAGGGGGATGTCGGCGGTGATCACCAGGTCTCCGGGGGCGACGAGTCGGACGATCTCGTTGTCTGCCACGTCGAAGCCGGGGGCAACGCGAATGGACCGGATGAGCCGGGACGGAGGCGTGGGGACGGACTGATTGGCCACCAGGGTCAGGGGGATGCCCACCCGCTCCGCGGCGCGGAACAGGATGTCCTTGATCACCTTGGGACAGGCGTCGGCGTCGACCCAGATCTGCATGGTGGAGGGGCTCTGGCTCACCGAACCGACCCGGCGGGCGCTGGGGGCGCCCGCCCGGTTGCGGCTCAGCCGGAACGCCCGGTGGCCGGCGGGTCCGCGGACACTAGAGCGGGGTCCTGGGCACCGGGCGGCGAGGTCGTCGCCGCGGTTACAGGCCCGGTGACCAGACCCTCATCCTCCGGGGCAGGCTCATGGACCAGGATCAGACCACCCAGGGGCGGTACCGCAATCGGGATGGAATGGGGCCGACCCATCCAGGACCACCGCCTCGGAGCGCACCCCGCCCTGGTTGCCCACGTTACTGCCGCCGTAATACTCGGCATCCGAGTTGATCGCCTCACGCCAGAAGCCGGGGGCAGGGACGCCGATGCGGTAGTTGGTCCGCGGCACCGGGGTGAAGTTGAAGACGGCCGCCACCAGGCGCTCCCCGGACTTGTCCTTGCGGATGTAGCTCAGGACCGATTGGGAGGAGTCGTGGCAGTCGATCCACTCGAACCCGGCACCCTCAAAGTCCACCTCGTGCAGGGCCGGTTCATCCCGGTAGATCTGATTGAGGTCCGAGAGGATTTTCTTGATGCCCTGGTGCTGGGGACGCTCCAGCAGTTCCCAATCCAGGGCCTCGGCGAAGTTCCATTCCTTACCCTGGCCGAATTCGCAGCCCTGGAACAGGAGCTTCTTGCCAGGGTAGCTGAACATGAAGGTATAGAGCAGACGCAGACTGGCGAAGCGCTGCCAGGCGTCTCCCGGCATCTTGTCCAGCATGGACTTCTTGCCATGCACCACCTCGTCGTGGGAGAAGGGCAGGACGAAGTTTTCGGTGAAGGCGTAGAGCAGGCCGAAGGTCAGCAGGTCGTGGTGATAGTGGCGATAGATGGGGTCCTTCTCCATGTAGGAGAGGGTGTCGTGCATCCAGCCCATGTTCCATTTCATGCTGAAGCCCAGGCCGCCCAGATAGGTGGGGCGGGAGACCGCCGGCCAGGCGGTGGACTCCTCGGCGATCATCAGGGTGCCCGGGTGCTGTTCATGGGTGACCATGTTCAGCTGGCGGATGAAGTCCACCGCCTCCAGGTTCTCATTGCCGCCATACTTGTTCGGCACCCATTCGCCGGCCTTGCGGGAATAATCCAGATAGAGCATGGAGGCCACCGCATCCACCCGCAGCCCGTCGATGTGGAACTCGGCGAGCCAATAGAGGGCACTGGAGAGCAGGAAGTTCTTCACCTCGTTGCGGCCGAAGTTGAAGATCAGGGTGCCCCAGTCCTTGTGCTCGCCCAGGCGCGGGTCCGCGTGCTCATACAGGGCGGAGCCGTCGAAGCGGGCCAGGGCATAGGCGTCCTTGGGGAAGTGGGCGGGGACCCAGTCCAGCAGGACGCCGATGCCCTCCTGGTGCAGGTGATCGACGAAGAAGCGGAAGTCCTCCGGGCTGCCGTGGCGACTGGTGGGGGCGAAGTAGCCGGTGCACTGGTAGCCCCAGGAGGCGTCCAGGGGGTGCTCGGTGATGGGCAGGAGCTCCACATGGGTGAAGCCCAGTTCCTTCGCGTAGGCGGCGAGCTGAACCGCCAATTCCCGGTAGTTCAGGAAACCGCCGTCCGCGTCCCGCTGCCAGGAGCCCAGGTGGACCTCGTAGGTGGAGAAGGGTCGGCGCTGCCAGTCCGATTTGGCCCGCGCCGCGATCCAGTCCGCATCGCCCCATTGATAGGTGCTGGGGGCGGTGATCAGGCCGGCGGTCTCGGGGCGCTCCTGGAAGGCATTGGCGTAGGGGTCGATCTTGACATGGACGTTGCCGGCCTTGTCGCGCAGTTCGTACTTGTAATAGCCCCCCGCGCCGACGCCGGGGATGAAGAGTTCCCAGACCCCGGTACCGCCGCGCACCCGCATGGGGTGGGCGCGGCCGTCCCAGCGATTGAAGTCCCCCACCACGCTGACCCGATCGGCATTCGGGGCCCAGACGGCGAACTGGACCCCGCTCACCCCGTCCACCTTCACCAGATGGGAGCCCAGGAAGCGGAAGGCGTCCCAGTGCTTGCCCTCGGCGAACAGGTGCAGGTCGAAGTCCCGCAACTGGGGCGGGAAGCAGTAGGGGTCATAACCGCTGCCCTGATTGCCGACCTTGTCCTCCCAGGCCAGGCGATAGCGCTCCGGGACCTTCGCCGCCTCGCCCTCCCAGGTGAAGAGGTCGGTGCCCTCGGTGCGGGTCATGGTCGCGTCCGCGTCCAGGATACGCACCTGCTCCGCTTGGGGCAGGTAGGCGCGCACCGTCACCCGGCTGCCGGTCAGATGCCGACCCAGGACCTCGAAGGGGTCATGATGACGGGCCTCGACGATTCGGGCCAGGGGCTCGGGAAGTTTGGGACCCGTGCTCTTGGGGACGGGACTGGTGGGGATCGGGTTGGTTGGGATCGGGCTGGTGGGGGCGGCCATAGGGGTCTTGTCCTCCGCGAGGAGCCTGTGAGGTGCAGCGGGGGATGTACGGCGAGCCGCCCTGCCCCGACGCCGGTGGTGATGCTCGTTCTGGACGCCCGGAAAGCGGTCCCCGGCGGCCGGCGTCGGACGGGTCAGGAATGCTCGGGACGGCGCGCTGGTGATCGGCAATTCGGGTGCCTGGATCCCGTCGGATGGTACCATAAGCCTGCCAGCCGAGAGACCCGCGGCCTGGCCCACGACCCCTACCAGGAGGACTTATGACGGCATCGAACCCCCGGTTCGTCAGCCGCCTGACCCGCAACACCCTGGCCCTGATCCTGGCCGGGGGGCGGGGCTCGCGACTCAAGCACCTGACCGCCTGGCGCTCCAAGCCGGCGGTCCCCTTCGGCGGCAAGTTCCGCATCGTCGATTTTCCCCTGTCGAACTGCATCAACTCCGGCATCCGCCGCATCGGGGTGCTGACCCAGTACAAGGCCCACTCCCTGATCCTGCACATCCAAAAGGGCTGGGGCTTCCTGCGCGGGGAGTTCGGGGAGTTCGTGGAGCTCTGGCCCGCCCAGCAGCGCGTGGTGGAGACCGCCTGGTACGCAGGAACCGCCGATGCGGTCTTCCAGAACCTGGACATCATCCGCAACCACAATCCGGACTATGTCCTGATCCTGGCCGGTGACCACGTCTACAAGATGGACTACGGGGCCATGATCGCCCAGCACGTGGAAACCGGCGCTGACATGACGGTGGGCTGCATCGAGGTCGAGCGAGACCGCGCCGGGGAGTTCGGTGTCATGACGGTGGACGCGGACGGCCGGGTCACGGGCTTCCAGGAGAAGCCCAAAGACCCCGCCACCCTCCCGGACAACCCGGATCAATGCCTGGCGTCAATGGGGATCTACGTCTTCAACCGGGCGTTTCTCTTCGAGCAACTGATCAAGGACGCAGACACCCGGGAGTCCACCCACGACTTCGGCAAGGACATCATCCCCGGGGTGATCGCCCGCTACCGGGTCGTCGCCCACCGCTTTCGGGACCCACGCAGCGGCGAGCAGGCCTACTGGCGGGACGTCGGCACCCTGGATGCCTTCTGGGAAGCCAACCTGGAACTGATCGGCGTGACCCCGCCGCTCAATCTCTACGACGAAAATTGGCCCATCTGGACCTACCAGGAACAGCTCCCACCCGCCAAGTTCGTCTTCGACGACGACGACCGGCGCGGCATGGCGGTGGACTCCATGGTCTCCGGGGGCTGTGTCATCTCCGGGTCCGTGGTACGGCACTCCTTGCTGTTTTCCAACGTCCGGGTCAACTCCTACGCCTCGGTGCAGGACTCGGTGATACTCCCGGACGTCCAGATCGGCCGTCACTGCCGCGTCCGCAACGCCGTCATCGACCGCTTCTGCAAGATCGAGGAGGGCAGCGTCATCGGCTTCGACGCGGAGGCCGACCGCCGCGCCGGCTACTACGTCACCGCCCGGGGTGTCACCCTGGTCTCCCCGGAAATGCTCGGTCAGGAGATCAACTTCATTCGCTGAGCGATTCATTCGCGTTGTTCGCGGGGCCCGACCCCAGGGCGGCGACCTCAACCTGGACGGCAGCCTGCGCACCGTCGCGGGGGTCCCACCCGATTACTACTCCGCCACCGGGTAGCAATCGAGCGCTACCTGACCCCGCCGCCGCAGGATACCGAGCCGGTCGCGGGTGGCGAGGGCCGCGCCTGACGGGGACGGCGATCCGGCGACCCACCACTCTCCTGATGCAATCGCGCTGTTGTCACGGTCGACAGCCCCGTCCTCAGTACAGATGGCGCTCCGCCGCAGCGACAAAATCCTCGCGAATCGGCAGCTCAGCGGGCGCCAGGGCGAGGGGTAACATGATGGCGCGCGCACCCCGGCTATTGCACAGTTCGTGCAGGGCAATCCGGCGGCCGGATGGGTCTTCGGCCTCGCGCTGAATATTCATCGCGTCGAGGTAGAGAGTGGTCTCTTCCGCCCAGAGATGGTGCTCGGCCTCGCCAAGGACGCCAGCGACGATCTCCAGATGGGCGTTCAGGACCCCGGCATCGGTCCCCACGACCCCGAGTTGTTTCTCGACGGCGTCCAGTTCCAGGAGCAAATCGCCCGTGTTGATCGGTTCGCCCGGTGACGCGTCGAAGGTCCAGCTCCCGCGCTCCAGCGCATCCAGCTTGCGCCGCAGCAGGTCGCGCTGACGCGTCAGATCGGCGCGCTCTACCCTAACCTCCGCGACCCGCCGCAACGCCAGGGAAAGCAGATGGTCGAAGGCCCGGCGTTTGAGTTGCCGACGCGTCTCTGCCTCGGAGGCCTTGGGATCGAGCAGGCGATGACCGGAAAAACTCACGGAGACCTGACGCACGTCGTGCCGCAGCGTGTCGCCCACGATGTCAACTCCGAATACCTGCTTCTCTACCCGCTCGGCCAGCAACAACGCCGTGACACGCTCGGTACCGACCCCCTCCGTCGAGGCGAGAAACTCCGTGAGCGCGGCATTCCGGCTAAACATGTCGAACATATCCTTCGCGGAGGTGAATACCGCCGCGAGCCGCGGGTCGTCGCTGTACTCGCGGTACCCTGCCGTCAGGTGCGCGGGGATGCCATCCACCAACGCGATCACATGGTCGATTGCGTGGATCGCAGACTGACGCAATGCCTTGCGATAACCCGGCAGGACCCGTAGCCGGGTGTCGGTGACGGCCACCGCCCGCTCAATGGCCTCCTCGACGAGTGACTCGGGGTAACGCCCGCGCGACTCTCCCCCGCCAAAGATCGATTGGAATAGATTCAAGGATCGTCTCCGCCATCCCTTGACGCCGGTGCCGCCAGCGCCAGGGACTCATGCTCAGGGTTACTGATGACAGCCGTGGGTAAGGTGGAGGTCCCGCCCGACCGAGGCGCCAGGACCAACAAACTCGGCTAAGATTCGGTAATACTCAATCAGAAAGCTACCCGAGTCCATGACCACCATCCGCGAGGCCGATTTCGTCCAGAGCATCAGTGACGCCCTGCAGTTCATCTCGTACTACCACCCACGGGACTACATCCAGTCCCTGACCGCCGCCTACGCGGCGGAGCAGTCCCCGGCCGCCAAGGACGCCATGGCCCAGATCCTGGTCAACTCCCGGATGTGCGCCGAGGGGCACAGACCCATCTGCCAGGACACCGGCTCGGTGGTGGTCTTCCTCAAGGTTGGTATGGACGTCCGCTGGGAGACCTCCCTGAGCATCCAGGAGTTGGTGGACGCGGGGGTGCGCCGGGCCTACCTGCATCCGGACAACGTGCTGCGCGCCTCCATCGTCTCGCCCCCCATCGGTGCGCGGAAGAACACGGGGGACAACACCCCGGCGGTGGTCCATGTGGAACTGGTGCCGGGGGACCGGGTGGAGGTGCGCCTGGCGGCTAAGGGCGGGGGCTCGGAGAACAAGTCCAGGTTCACGATCCTGAATCCCAGCGACAGCCTGGTGGACTGGGTGCTCAAGACGGTCCCCACCATGGGGGCCGGCTGGTGCCCGCCGGGGATGCTCGGCATCGGCATCGGGGGCTCCGCCGAGAAGGCCATGTTGCTGGCCAAGGAGGCCCTCCTCGGGCACATCGACATCCATGAGCTGAAGGCCCGGGGTCCAGCCGACCCCATCGAAGCGCTGCGCCTGGAGATTTACGAGAAGGTCAATGCACTCGGAATCGGTGCCCAGGGACTGGGGGGGCTCACCACCGTGCTGGACGTGAAGATCCTGACCTACCCGACCCACGCCGCGTCGCTCCCCGTCGGTCTGATCCCCAACTGCGCCGCCACCCGTCATCTGGAGTTCACCCTGGACGGCTCGGGCCCGGTTGCGCTGACACCCCCAGCCTGGACGACTGGCCCCAGATCACGTTGGACCCGGCGGCCGGGGCCCGCCGGGTCGATCTGGATCGCGTCACCCGGGACGAGATCGCCGCCTGGCAACCCGGCGAGCGCCTCCTGCTCTCTGGCCGGCTGCTGACCGGCCGGGACGCCGCCCACAAGCGCATGGTCGATCTCCTGGACAGCGGCCAGGGTCTTCCAGAGGGGGTCGATCTCAAGGGCCGCTTCATCTACTACGTGGGCCCCGTGGACCCGGTGAGGGACGAGGTCGTGGGTCCCGCCGGCCCCACCACCGCCACCCGCATGGACAAGTTCACCGAACAAATGCTGAGCCAAACGGGCCTCATCGGCATGATCGGCAAGGCCGAACGCGGCCCGGCCGCCATTGAGTCCATCCGCCGCCACGGTGCCGTGTATCTGATGGCCGTGGGCGGGGCGGCCTATCTGGTGGCCAAGGCCATCAAATCCTCCCGGGTCGTCGCCTTTGAGGACCTGGGGATGGAGGCGATCCGCGAATTCGAGGTCCAGGACATGCCGGTTACCGTGGCCGTGGACAGCCGTGGCACGTCCGTCCACCAGACCGGCCCCGCCGAGTGGCAGGCGCGGATCGGCAAGATCCCGGTGCATGTGACGCACTGAGAATCGGATGTCATCCCTCGGATGACCAAGGCCTGCCCGTAATCACCCTTCCGGCCCCGAGGCTCCATGGAAGGCGCGCTGAGTTTGCGAACCGCCCTATCCGCCTGCGGTGCGGTTCGTTCCTCACCGCACCCTACAAAGCGGCGTCACTCGGTTGGCGGCGATTCCGGCCTACCGGTCGGTCCGTGGTGAACGTGACACCGGCGTCGCAAACCCCACGACCCGCAGAAACCCGGATTTGGGAAATAATCCGCTGAAAACGCGAGAATAAGTCAACGCATTCGGGTCTCAGCGTCCCTCACCGCAACGATCGGCGCCGGGAATGGCCAGTCGAAAGACAACCTTCTGTATTCATTGGGGTTCATTCGCGCGTTCCGCGGACGAGCGCGCGTTGTTGGACGAACCGGCACCGTCACCGGAGCTGGCACCAGTCTTGCTGCGGCATTGAACCAACGACCGCAACGAGCAACTGACCATGCTGACAGACCAACTGACCGCGCTCGCGCACGGCATCGGTACCGGTGACATCGTCCCCTATCTGGGCCCCGGCGCCCTGGCCGGTGTGGTGGACACCGCTCAGCCAGGAACCCATCCCGGCGGAGAGTGACAGCCTGATCATCGCCCTGAACAATGGCCGCCCGATGTCTGCCCGTCTCATGTGGGAATTCCCCCGTGCGGCCATGGACGTGGAACTGAAGCGGGGGCGCAAGGCCGTTCACCGGTTTCTGGACACGACATACGGGGAGCGTACCTGGACCCGCGCCCCTGTTCACGACTGGCTCCAGACCCTGTTGCCGCCCTATGTCATCGACGTCAACCGGGATACCCAACTCCAGGACTCCTACGCCGGGGTCCCCCACACCCTGGTCCGCGGCATCGCCCGCATCGGCGGGACCGACTACCGCTTCCGCCTTGACCACTACGATGGAGAGACCTATCACGAGGTGGCCCAGGACGCCGTGGACCCGAGCCTGCCCGTGCTCTTCAAACCCATGGGCAGCCCTCGCCCGGATGCCACCTACATTGCCTCCGATGCCGACTATGTGGACTACATCACCGAATTGATGGGTGGTTTTGCCATACCCTCCTTCCTCAAGAGCTATCGCCAGGGCAGGCAGTACGCCTTCTTAGGCCTGCGGTTCTTAAGGGATACCGAACGCATGGTTATGTCGGATATGATCTACAGTGCCGGTTCACCTCCGGGATGGGCCCTGATCCCGGAACCGACGGACAAGGAGCGGCGCTTCTGTGAGCGCCAGGGGATCGAGATCATCCCCGCGGACATCCCGGACCTTCTCGCGCTCAAGGGAACAAGCCCGGCAACCGTTTCGCAGGACGCCCTGGCGGACCTGCTCCCCGCCCTTCACGAGGCGGGCTGCTAAGGGGCAGACTCGGAACACTTCAATCACTGAGCGGAGAGACATGATGTCCGTCATCGATGACTTCGAGTCACGCTTCCTGCTCGGTGTCCCGGCCATGGACCGCTCCCACCGGGAGTTCGTGGACCTGGTCAACCGCATGGCGGAATCCACGGACGCCGCCTTCGCCTACCTCTACACGGACCTGGTGAATCACACCCACGCCCACTTCGCCAACGAGGAGGTGCTGATGCGCCAGACCGGTTTCCCGGCCATCGAGGAGCATCTGGCCGAGCACACGCGGGTCCTGGGCGAACTGAAAGCCTTCCAACTACGGCTCAGCGGGGGGCGGATCGCCCTGGCCCGCGCCTATGTGATGGAGCAACTCCCCGCCTGGTTCGCCTTGCACGCCGTCACCATGGACAGTGCCCTGGCGGCCCAATTCAAGCGCATGAAGGGCAAAGTACCTGAAGCAGTGGCTGCGCCCTGACGACGGACAGCGCGGCCGGAACCGAGTGACAAGGCAGGCCGCGATGGCCCTGGTACGCGTTTCGTGCAAATCCGCGACGCCTCCGCCAGTGCCCTGCCCCAACCAAGATTGGCGGCGACACACCGGGAGGTGACTTGTACCTTACCCCGGTGGAATGTGACCATCCCGGGCTTCGTCACCCAACCCGATCCCGGGATCCGAGACCATCCCATGAAGAACGCAGTGGTCCTGCTGAGCGGCGGCCTGGACTCCACTACCGTGCTCGCCATCGCCAAAGCCGAGGGCTTCACCCCCTATGCCCTATCCTTCCGCTACGGTCAGCGACACGGCGTGGAGCTTGACTCGGCCAAGCGGGTGGCCGAGGCGGTGGGTGTGGCCGAGCACGTGATCGCCGACATCGACCTGCGCCGCTTCGGCGGCTCCGCGCTGACTGCTAACATCGCCGTGCCCAAGGGCCGCAGCCCGGCAGCCATTGGCGAGGGCATCCCCATCACCTATGTCCCGGCGCGCAACACCGTCTTCCTGTCCTTCGCACTCGCCTGGGCGGAGGTGTTGGGGGCGAGCGATATCTACATCGGGGTCAATGCGCTCGACTACTCCGGCTACCCCGACTGTCGGCCCGACTACATCGCCGCCTACGAGCAGATGGCCAACCTGGCCACGGCCGCCGGGGTGGAGGGCCGCCAGCGTCTTCGGATCCACACGCCGCTGATCGACCTGACCAAGGCCCAGATCATCCAACGGGGCCTCGCGCTGGGCCTGGACTACGGCCTCACCAGCAGTTGCTACGACCCGGGCCCGGACGGCCGCCCCTGCGGCCAATGCGACTCCTGCCAGCTGCGGGCCAAGGGGTTCGCGGCGGCGGGGCTCCCGGACCCGCTCTTGGTCCACTTTGGAGATGCCTGAAGTGACTGAACAACGCTTCCATCTCGCCACGGCGCCCTTCGAGGCCGCCCGGCGGGTCGCTATCCTCCCGGCGGGACATCGCGCCCGCCGACTGCACGGGCACAGCTTCCTGGCCAAGGTACGGGCCGCCCTGCCGCCAGGCTGGGCGCCCTTCCCCGGCGATGAGACGGATGCCCTGTCGGCCGAACTCGACGCCTGTGTCGACGCCCTCGACTACCAGGACCTGAACACACTCCTGCCGGTCCCAACGGATGAGAATCTCGCCCGCTGGGTCCGAAACTGCCTGACGGTACCCGGGATTGCGAGTGTGGGCGTCCAGAGCACCCAGGACCAAGGGGCGGACCTGGACGGTGCCGAACATGTGCACCTGTGGCGCCGCTTCCGCTTCGAGGCCGCCCACCGGCTGCCCAATGTCCCCGAGGGCCATCAATGCGGACGCATGCACGGCCACGGCTTCGAGGTCATCCTGCACGCGGATCAGGACCTCGCCGGCCACGACATGGGACTCGACTTTGACCGTCTGGGTGCCATTTGGGCGCCGCTCGAAGCGCGGCTCAACTACAGTTGCCTGAACGATATCCCGGGTCTGGAGAACCCCACCAGCGAGTTGCTCGCCCACTGGCTCTGGCAGCGCCTCAAACCCGCCCTGCCGCCCCTCTCCTGGGTCACCGTTTACGAGACCGCCACCGCGGGCTGTCACTACGACGGCACCCACTACCGGATCTGGAAGGAACAGCGCTTCGAGGGCGCCCTGCGGCTGGCCGCCGCCCCCGCGGGTGACCCGCGCCGCCGCCTGCACGGGCACAGCTATTTGCTGCGCCTGCACCTCACCGCGCCCCTCGACCAGGTGCTCGGCTGGACGGTCGACTACGGCGACATCAAGGCCCTCTTCAAGCCTGTCTACGCCCGGCTTGATCACCATCGGCTCGACGAACTGCCTGGTTTGAGCGATACCGACCCCGCCAACCTGGCGCTCTGGATGCGCGCGGAGTGCGCGGGCGATCTCCCCCAACTCGACCGCATCGACCTGTTCGCGACCCCCGGCTGCGGGGTCAGCCTGTGCTGGGGCGAGTTGGGGCCGGCCCTGCCCGCATGAGCTACAGCGTCAAGGAGGTCTTCTACAGTCTCCAGGGCGAGGGCGCCCAGACCGGGCGCCCGGCCGTCTTCTGCCGCTTTTCGGGCTGTAACCTGTGGTCGGGGCGCGAGCAGGACCGGGCCAAGGCGACCTGCACTTTCTGCGATACCGACTTTCGCGGGACCGACGGCCCGGGTGGCGGCGACTCTACGGATGCGGACCAACTCGCCGACCGCATCCGCGCCGCCTGGACCGGTGCCACCGGTCCAGGCGTAAGCCCCTATGTCGTCTGCACCGGCGGCGAGCCCTTGCTGCAACTGGACACACCCCTGATCACCGCCCTGCATGCCCGTCACTTCGAAATCGCCGTCGAGACCAACGGCACCTGCCCGGCCCCGCCCGGGATCGACTGGATCTGCGTCAGCCCCAAGTCCACCGCGGACCTGCAATTGCGGGCAGGCAATGAGCTCAAACTCATCTATCCCCAGGAGGACGCGCCCCCCGAGCGCTTCACCGGCCTCGATTTCCGGCACTTCTTCCTACAGCCGATGGACGGCCCTGACCTCGCGGCCAACACCGCCCGCGCCGTCGCCTACTGCCTGGCCAATCCCCGCTGGCGGTTGAGTCTCCAGACCCACAAGCTGCTGGGCATCCCATGACCGGACGGCGCGCCGTCCAAGCGAAGCAAACAGTGGTTCAAGGCTATCCTGGAGGGACGCGTTGGAAGCCATCGCCGTGATCGATTTCGAGACGACCGGGCTGTCACCGGATTGCGGAGATCGCGCTACCGAGATTGGCGCGATCCTGGTGCGCGACGGACAGATCGTCGGTCAGTACCAGAGCCTCATGAACACCGGTGTCAGGATACCCACGTTCATCACGAGCTTTACCGGAATCACGAACGCAATGGTCCGGGAGGCGCCCCCGGCACACCAGGTGATGGCCGAGGTCGCGGACTTTGTCGGCGACTATCCGCTGGTGGCCCACAACGCGTCCTTCGACAGCAAGTTCTGGGACGCGGAGCTGGCGAGGATTGGACGTGCCCGGCGCCAAGACTTTATCTGCTCCATGCTGGTTGCCCGGCGCCTTCTGCCCGAGGCGCCCAACCACAAGCTGGGCACCCTCGTCGAGTTTGCCAAGCTGCCGGTCACCGGGCGCTATCACCGCGCCCAGGCCGACGCCGAGATGACGGCGCATCTCACGCTCTATCTCGAGCGGGAGCGGCGATTTGGCCTCGATGCGGTGTCCTGCCAATTGCTCGCGAAGATACAGAAGACGCCGGCCAAGCGGCTCGAGCACTGCGTTGCACGCTTCAGGAAGGCCTGCGCATGAGGGTCGGCCCGAGAACCCCGCGCATTGCGCCAGAGGGGGCCGGAATAACGGGGCGCGGGACGGACCTGGCGGCGAACCCGAGGAAAACG